>NZ_JBVJIF010000005.1:0-691196 GCF_055586425.1 Streptomyces sp. NPDC050806
CAGGCCTGCGCCGAGGCCGTGGTCTTCCTGGAGAAGTCCGGCGTGGACCTGCCCGCCGCCCTGGACGTCCTCAACGGCGGCCTCGCCGGCTCCACTGTCCTGACCCGCAAGAAGGACAACTTCAAGAACCGCGACTTCAAGCCCGGCTTCCGCATCGACCTCCACCACAAGGACATGGGCATCGTCACCGACGCCGCCCGCACCGTCGGCGCCGCCCTCCCCGTCGGCTCCGTCGTCGCCAACCTGGTGGCCTCCCTGCGCGCCCAGGGCGACGGCGGCCTGGACCACTCCGCCCTCCTCCGCGGCGTCGAACGCCTCTCCGGCCTCCCCACCCAGGGCTGACCCGCGGGGACATCTGACGGAACGCCGCCCGGTAGCGCCACCGGGCGGCGTTCTCCTGTGTGCGGATGGGCGTGCCCTCCGCCCCGTACACTGAGGCAACGTTCGTTAAGTCCTGAGGGGGGCGACGGTGCAGCCTGCCGGTCAGAGGGCCATTCTCGACGCCGCGCGGCACGAGTTCGCCGGGCGCGGATACGGCGCGGCGTCCATCCGCGACATCGCCCGGCGGGCCGGCGTCAGCCTCTCCGCGATGTACCACTACTACTCCGGCAAGCAGGAGCTGCTGCACGCCCTGCTGCACGAGAGCAGCCTGCGGTACTTCGCCTCCTGCGACGAGGAGCTGGCGCGGACCGGCG
This sequence comes from Streptomyces sp. NPDC050806, assembly GCF_055586425.1. Lineage (NCBI taxonomy): Bacteria > Bacillati > Actinomycetota > Actinomycetes > Kitasatosporales > Streptomycetaceae > Streptomyces > Streptomyces sp. NPDC050806. The sequence goes on from NZ_JBVJIF010000005.1 coordinate 696, forward strand.
AGGACGCGGGGGAGCGGCTGGCGGCGCTGGTCCGGGCGACCGTCCGCTACCGCGCCGAACGCCGGCTGGAGAGCAGTCTGCTGCTCACCGAGTGGCGTCACCTGTCCGAGGACCGGCTGAAGGAGGCGCGGCAGCGGCAGTACGACGGCTCGCGGCTCTTTCACGAAGTGGTCGACGCCGGCGTGTCGCAAGGAGTTTTCCGTACGCCGCATCCGGAGGACGCCCGGCGCGGCGTGATCGCCATGTGCAACGCGGTGGCACAGTGGTATCACGAGGGCGGCGATGTCGGAGTGGACGAACTCGCCGAACGGTACGTGGAGTTGGCGCTCGTCCTGGTCGAGTACCGGCCGGCGGGCAGCCTGCCGCGCAGGTCCCGCTGACCCTCCGCGGGCCCCCGCTTAACGACCGTTCAACTCTCTTTCCCGCCCCAATCTGCTCCTTCGCGCCGTGCCGACTGGTCAGATGTCCGACTCGCCGGACGGTTGTTCCCGGTAGAGTCCCGCCGCGTGCGATCAGCCGTGGGGGAGGGGCTCCTGTGCCGAAATATGAAGAGCTGGTGGCGTGGGCCGGTGCCGGGCATGTCGTCCGTGCCGAGCCGGACGCCGTGGCGGGGTGGCGGATACCTGAGCGGCAGAAGGAGTTACTGGTGACCACCGGCATACCGGTGGTGGACAACCTCATCGGTACGGCGTCCTTCCAGTACGAGCCCGAACCGCAGCTGCGCACCCGTGACGGCCGGCTGCTGTACCGGCTGACGCAGAACACGCACGGCAGTCGTTCGTCCGCGCTGACCTGGGCGTTCGGTGTCGATCCCGATTCCGGCGCGGTGTACTACGTACTGCCCGACGGTGAGGCGTGGTTCGCCAACTCCTCGATAGAGCTGTGGCTTCGTACGCTGCACCACTACGGGCTGCACGTCAGCAGGTCGGCGATCCTGAACGACCCGCACGGCGAGGAGAACGCCGCGGTGGCCGAGCTGGGCCGGCTGGCCGTGCAGCTGAAGGCCATCGACCCGCCGGCCTTCGACGGGTTCGTCGGCTACATCTGGGTCGAGTTCCTGGAGAGATGGCTCTGGTGAGCCTCCTTCGAGGCGCTGACGGGGCTGCGGTGAGCCGGTGGCGGGCGAGGGCCGGCCGATCGGTCTCGGACCTTTAGCGGTCTCTTTGCGTCGACTTCCCGGTCGGTTTTCCGGCGCGGCCGTGGCGGCCCGCTGCCCGGCCGACCGTACCGTCCAGGCCCGTCAACCCGCCGTTAACCCGCGCCCACCAGCGACGTTGCCCCGTGACCGGGCCGCGGGCCGGGTCCCGGCCGGGCCACGTGTGCCGGGTACGGCAGCGGCCGCGGATGTGCGAGCGCCGCAGCGGGAAGCTGTGTGACGCATGGTGCGGTTGGTCCGCAGCGGCCCGGGGCGCGGCGGACGTGGTACAGCGGCCGGCCTGCGGAGGTGCCGGGCCGGGGCGCCGTACGGCGGCAGCGCTGCCGCCCGCGCCGGGCAGGACCGACGGGGCTTCCGTCCGCGCCCTGGACAGGACTTCCGTGCAGCCGTAACTTAACGATCGTTCGTCAGCGGGGCGCGCCCGGGACACGGGCGCACCACGGAGGTGCGACGGAAGGGGCCCAGGGGTGCGGCGGACGGTGTTCAACGAGGACCACGAGGCTTTTCGGGAGACTCTGCGGAGCTTCATCGCGAAGGAAGTGGTCCCCGTCTTCCCTGCCTGGGAGCAACAGGGCCACCCCGACCGGGACTTCTACCGCCGCCTCGGCGAGCTGGGTGTGCTCGGCGTCCAGGTGCCCGAGGAGTACGGCGGCGGAGGCGAGGCGAGCTTCAAGTTCAACGCGGTCGTGATGGAGGAGGCCGCCCGCGCCGGAGTCTCCTTCGGCGGCCACTCCGTGCACTCCAACCTCATCCTGCCGTACCTCCTCGCGTACGCCACCGAGGAGCAGAAGCGCCGCTGGCTGCCCGGCTTCGCCGCCGGCGACATGATGACCGCCATCGCCATGACCGAACCCGGCACCGGCTCGGACCTCGCGGGCATGCGGACCACGGCCGCGCTCTCCGCCGACGGCGGTCACTACGTGCTCAACGGCGCCAAGACCTTCATCACCGGCGGCGCCCTCGCCGATCTGGTCCTGGTGGTCTGCCGCACCTCGCCGCCCGACCCCGACGACCGCAGGGCCGGCCTGTCCATCCTGTGCGTGGAGTCCGCGAGCGAGGGCTTCGCCGTCGGCCGCAAGCTGGACAAGATCGGCCTGAAGTCCTCCGACACCGCCGAACTCTCCTTCACCGACGTGCGGGTCCCGGCGGAGAACCTGCTCGGCGAGGAGGGGCGGGGCTTCGCCTACCTCACCCACAACCTCCCGCAGGAACGCCTGACCATCGCCCTCGGCAGCACCGCCGCGGCGACGGCGGCGGTGCGCTTCGCGACCGAGTACGTCAAGGACCGCACCGTCTTCGGGAAGCCCGTCGCCTCCTTCCAGAACACCAAGTTCGTGCTCGCGGAGTGCGCCGCCGAGACCGAGGCCGCGCAGACCTTCGCCGACCGGGCGCTGGAGCTGAACGACGCGGGCGAGCTGAGCGTCGCCGACGCCGCCAAGGCCAAGCGGTTCTGCACCGAGGTGGCCGGCCGGGTGATCGACAAGTGCCTTCAGCTGCACGGCGGCTACGGCTACATGACCGAGTACCCGATCGCCCGGCTGTACGCGGACACCAGGGTCTCGCGCATCTACGGCGGCACCAGCGAGGTCATGAAGACGATCATCGCCAAGTCGCTCGGCCTCTGACCGCCGGCCCCTCCCCGCCGCCTCCCTCCCGGACCACGAGCCCGCCCCCTTCCGGCCGCGAAGGGCGTTCAGAAAGGCACCCCGCATGCAGACCACCGGAATCTCCGCCGTCGTCACCGGCGGCGCCTCGGGCCTGGGCCTGGCCACCGCCCGGCGCCTGCGGGCCGGCGGCGCCGAGGTCGTCCTGCTCGACCTGCCGTCCTCCGACGGCGAATCCGTCGCCAAGGAGATCGGCGCGGTCTTCGTCCCCGGCGACGTGACCAGCGAGGACAGTGCCGCCGAAGCCGTCGCCGCGGCCGCCGCGCGCGCCCCGCTGCGCGTCACCGTCAACTGCGCCGGCATCGGCGGCTCCGTACGCGTCGTCGGCAAGGACGGCACGGTCGACACCCTCGAACGCTTCACCCGGATCGTCCACGTCAACCTCGTCGGCACGTTCAACGTCCTGCGCCTGGCCGCCGCCGAGATGGCGCGGACCGAACCGGTCGACGGCGAGCGCGGCGTCATCATCAACACCGCCTCCGTCGCCGCGTACGAAGGCCAGATCGGCCAGCACGCGTACTCCGCCTCCAAGGGGGGCATCGTCGGCATGACCCTGCCGCTCGCCCGCGACCTCGCGGCGCGCGCGATCCGGGTGATGACCATCGCGCCGGGGCTCTTCGACACCCCGCTGCTCGGCCGCGCGCCGGAGCACGTCAGGGAGGCGCTGGGCAAGCAGGTGCCGCATCCGCGGCGGCTCGGCACGGCCGGCGAGTACGCACGGCTCGCCGAGGCGATCATCGCCAATCCGATGCTCAACGGCGAGGTCATCCGCCTGGACGGCGCGATCCGCATGTCCCCCAAGTAGCCGCTCCCGCAGTCCCTTCCCCCTTCCTCCTCCAGGACGGAGCTTCCCCATGCGCGATGCCGTCATCGTCGACGCCGTACGTACCCCCATCGGCAAGGGCAAGCCGGGCGGCGCCCTCTCCGGCGTCCACCCCGTCGACCTGTCGGCCCATGTCCTCGACGCGCTGGCCCGGCGCACCGGGCTGGACCCGGCACTGGTGGACGACGTGGTCTGGGGCTGTGTCTCCCAGGTCGGCGAGCAGGCGGGGTGCGTCGGCCGGTACTCCGTGCTCGCGGCCGGCTGGCCCGAGTCGGTGCCGGGGTTGACCGTGGACCGTCAGTGCGGGTCCTCGCAGCAGGCCGTGCACCAGGCCGCCGCCGGCGTCATCGCGGGGCAGTACGACATCGCGGTGGCGGGCGGCGTGGAGGCGATGTCGCGGGTCCCGATGGGCGCAGCGCGGGCCGGCAACGAGTACGGCAGGCCGTTCGGGCCGCTGGTCGCCGAGCGCTACGACCACGTCCGCTTCCACCAGGGCGTCGGCGCCGAGATGATCGCCGAGGAGTTCGGGCTGTCCCGTACCGAACTGGACCAGCACGCCCTGGACTCGCACGCCAAGGCCGCCCGCGCCATCGACGAGGGCCGCTTCGCCGGGCAGCTCGCGCCCGTCACGGTCCCGGACGGCGACGGCGGCGAGCGGGTCGTCGACACCGACGAGGGGGTGCGCCGCGGTGGCAGCCTGGACAAGCTGGCCGGCCTCACCACCCCGTTCAAGGAGAACGGCGTCATCTCCGCGGGGAACGCCTCGCAGATATCCGACGGCTCGGCCGCGCTGCTGATCACCACCGGCGAGATCGCGCGAGAGCACGGCTGGACCCCGATGGCCCGGATCCACACCGCCGTACTGGCCGGCGTCGACCCGGTCACGATGCTCAAGGGCCCGATCCCGGCGACGGAGAAGGCGCTGAAGCGCTCCGGCCTGTCGATCGGCGACATCGGCGCCTTCGAGATCAACGAGGCGTTCGCTTCGGTGTCGCTCGGCTGGCAGCGCACCGTCGGCGCCGACTACGAGCGGCTGAACGTCAACGGCGGCGCCATCGCGCTCGGCCACCCGCTCGGCGGCTCCGGCGCCCGCCTGATGACCACGCTCGTCCACCACATGCGTGACCAGGGCATCCGCTACGGCCTCCAGTCGATGTGCGAGGGCGGCGGCATGGCCAACGCCACGGTGCTCGAACTGCTCTGAGGACGGTGCGCGAACCGCTCCGAGGCGGGCGTCGCGGGGCCGACGGCCGGTCAGGCCGCCGGCTCCACCGGCGTCCAGTGGGCCGGATGTTCCGGAGCGGCGGGGTGTTCGGTGATCTCGCCCCGGTTCGCCAGGAGCTTGAGGTGGGCCAGGGTCTCGGCGAGGGCGAAGCGGCGTTGCTGGAGGCCGAACTCCTGCCAGCTGCGGGACCACTTCAGGTCCGCGGCGAGCTGCCAGGCGGTGGCGCCGGGGGACGCGGTGACCGCGGCCAGGGTCTCCGCCAGGCGTTCGGTGTGGTGCCGGGCGATGTGCGCGAGCCGGTGGTCCAGCTGCCGGAACCGGTACTCGTGCGCGGGCAGGACCTCGGCCACGTCGTACCCGGTCAGCTTGTCCAGTGAGCGGAGGAAGTCCGCGAGGGGATCGCCGACGCTCTGCAGGAGATAGCCGATCGAGGGCGTGATCCGCGGCAGCACGTGATCGCCCGAGAACAGCAGCTGCCGGTCGGGCGCGTAGAAGCAGGAGTGCCCCGGGCTGTGGCCAGGCGTCCAGACGACCCGCAGGTCGAGGCCGGGGAGGGTGATGCGCTCGCCGTCCTGGAGGAGGACGTCCGGACGCGGGGCGCGGAGCAGCCGGTCGGGGTCGATCGCGTCGGCGGTGGCATGGGCGTCGGTGCCCGGCATGCCGTGCCGGACGAGGTGGCCGACGTAGCCGCGCCGCCACTTGTCGTACGTGTCCAGCTCCGGTCCGACCGTACGGGCGTCCAGTTCGTGCAGGGCGACGTACGCGCCGGAGGCCTCGCGCACCCGGCCGGCCAGTCCGAGATGGTCGGCGTGGTTGTGCGTGACGAGGACGGCCCGGACGTCGCGCACGTCGTGGCCGATGCTCGCCAGGCCGTCGTTGAGGGCCTGCCAGGAGATGTCGGCGTCCCAGCCCGCGTCGATCAGCGCGAGTCCGTCGCGGAGTTCGAGGGCGTAGACCAGGACGTAGCGCAGCGGGTTGTCGGGAATGGGTACGGGCAGGGACCACAGGCCGTCCCGGACACGTTCGACGGGCGGCAGCACTCCGTCCTGCCAGGCCCGCCACTGCGCGGTGCCGGTGATCTCGGCTGTTGCGTCGGCTGTCACAGCAGTCCGGTCCCTTCGACGTACCCCAACGATGGCGAACGAACGTTAAGTTTACAAGCCAAGCATCTGGCCGGACAGGGGAATGATGATCTCGGTCGCGGAGGGTATGCGGCTCGGTCACGGAGGAAATGCGGGCGGGTCACGGCTGTTGCCCCTCCGGTGGGCGGCCAGAGGTTCCCTGATAGCTCTCCGACGGGACCTGGACAGGGCCGGGTACGCCGTCTTAGCTTAACGATCGTTCGTCTGCGTGTGATCTCCGTGCCCGCCGTGCCGTCAGGAGCCCTCATGTCCGATGTGGTCCGCACCGAGTACGCCGACGGCATCGCCGTCATCACGATCGACCGCCCGGAGGCCCGCAACGCGGTGAACCTGGCCGTCTCCGAAGGCGTCGCCGCGGCCCTGGACGAGCTGGACGCCCGGGACGACCTCGCCGTCGGTGTCCTCACGGGCGCGGGCGGTACCTTCTGCGCCGGAATGGACCTCAAGGCGTTCCTGGCCGGTGAGCGGCCCGGCATCGAGGGGCGGGGCTTCGCCGGGCTCACCGACGCGCCGCCCCGCAAGCCGCTGATCGCCGCGGTCGAGGGGTACGCGCTGGCGGGCGGCTGCGAGGTGGTCCTCGCCTGCGACCTCGTGGTGGCCGCCGAGGACGCCCGCTTCGGGCTTCCCGAGGTCAAGCGCGGGCTGGTCGCCGCTGCCGGTGGACTGCTGCGGCTGCCGCAGCGCCTCCCGTACCAGGTCGCCATGGAACTCGCCCTGACCGGCGCCTTCCTGCCCGCTCCGAAGGCCCACGCGTACGGACTGGTCAACCGGCTCACCGAGCCCGGCGGGGCGCTGGCCGGCGCGCTGGAACTGGCCCGGGAAGTCGCCGCCAACGGGCCGCTGGCCGTCCGGGTCTCCAAGCAGGTGATCGCCGGGGCGCCGTCCTGGCCGGCGGACGGGACGGCGGAGCGGCAGCGGGCCCTCGTCGAGCCGGTGTTCGCCTCGCAGGACGCCAAGGAAGGCGCCCGCGCGTTCGCCGAGAAGCGCCCGCCGCGCTGGACTGGGCGCTGAGACGGCCGAGCCGCTGAGTACCGCCGCCCGTAGCAGCCGCCCGCAGAGACCGACACCCCAGAGGAGTCGCACCGTGTCGCGTACCGCACTGGCCTACCCGCCCCTGCCCGCCGGAGCCGTACTCGCCGGGGCCGCGCGGCGCTTCCCCGACCGGCTCGCGCTGACCGACGGGCGGGCGGACCTGACGTATGCCGAGCTGTACGACCGGGCGTTGCGGTTCGCGCGCGGGCTGCGCGAGCACGGCGTGGCGCCGGGCGAGACCGTGCTGCTGATGATTCCCAACTGCTCGTGGTTCCCGGTGGCGTACTGGGGCACGCTGCTGGCCGGCGCGGTCGTCAGCCCGGCCAACCCCGCCCAGCCCGCGGTCCCGCTCGCCGCGCAGCTCGCCGACTCGGGCGCCCGCGCCGTGATCGCGTACGCCGGTGCACTGCCGTCCGTGTACGCCGCCGACGCGCCGGGCGTGCGCTTCACCGCCGCCGTGCCGGGCCCGGGTGACACCGGGGGGCCGGCCAGCACCGGGCTACCGGCCGCTGCTCCCGAAGCCCCGGCGGGCCGGACCGTGCTGGCCGTCGACGACCTCCTGGCGCACGGGACGGCCGAGCCCGTGCGCCGGGCCCCCGAGGATCTGGCGCACCTGGCGTTCACCGGCGGTACCACCGGCCGGTCGAAGGCCGTCCGCGTGCTGCACCGCAATGTGATCGCCAACGTCGCGCAGACCGTGTGGGTACGGGCCGCCGGGCGGCTGTACGACGACGGCGGAGTGGTCGGCGTCCTCCGCGACGAGGCGGCGGCCACACCCCACCACTCCGTGCACGGCGCCGACACGACGCTCTCCGTGGCTCCGCTCTTCCATGCGATGGGCCTGATAGGCATGGCCGCCCACACCGCCATCGGCACCACGGCCGTGCTGCACGACCGCTTCGACCCCGTGCGCTACCTGGACGACATCGAGGCGCACCAGGTGGGTTCGGTGGGCGGCTCACCCACGATGTACCGGGCCCTGCTGGCCTCTCCGGCGAGCACCGGGCGGCGCCTGAAGTGCGTACGCCACATCAATTCCGGGGCCGCGCCGATGGACCCGGAGACCCGGCGGCGGCTCGCCGGGCTCTTCCCGGAAGCGCTGTTCACCGAGGGGTACGGGCTGACCGAGGCCACCATGGCGCTGGCCATGTGGCCGCTGGACGCCGAGGCCGGGACCCCGCACGGCACGGTCGGCGTCGCGCTCCCCGACACCCGGCTGTCCATCCGCGATCTGCTCGACCCGGCGCGCGAGCTGCCGGTGGGGGAGACCGGTGAGCTGTGGGCGCGCGGCCCGCAGATCACCGACGGGTACGAGGGGCACCCGGAACTCACCGCCGAGCAGTACGCCGACGGCTGGCTGCGTACCGGCGACATCGGCCGGCTGGACGAGCGGGGCCACCTCTTCCTGTCGGGGCGCGCCAAGGACATGCTCATCTACAAGGGATACAACGTCTATCCGCTGCATCTGGAGGACATCCTGGCCGGGCATCCCGCGGTGGCGGCGGTCGCCGTGATCGGCGCGCCGGCGGCGGACGCGGGCGAGATACCGGCCGCCTACGTGGTGCTGCGGAACGGCGCGACGGCCACGGCGGAAGAGCTGATGGCGTACGTCGCCGAGCGCGTCGCGCCGTACCAGCGGGTGCGCGAGGTGCACTTCACCGACGCGCTGCCGGTGTCGGCGGCGGGCAAGGTGCTCAAGACCACTTTGCGGGAGCGGCATGCCGCCCGGAGCGCCGAGTAGACCCGTGCCGGACTCCGTGCCGTGAAGATCACGGCGACCGGTCGGCACCGGTGCGGCGGCGGTGCCCGGCCGCTAGCGTCATGGCGTATGCAGACGACTCTGTACGGCGCCGACGTGGTGCTGCGTCCCGCCACATCGGACGACATCCCGGCCCTGGCCGCGATCCGGGCCGAACCCCAGGTGTACGCGTGGTGGCGTGGCGGGAGCGATCTGGCGGCCGCGGTCGCCGACGATCTCGCCTCGTCCGACGAGTTCGCGTACGCGATCGAGTACGGAGCCCGGATCATTGGCGCGATCCAGTGGTCCCAGGAGTCGGATCCGGACTATCGGCATGCGAATATCGACATCTATCTGACGTCCGCGCTGCACGGCCGGGGGCTGGGGACGGACGCCGTGCGCACGCTCGCGCGCCACCTGTTGACGGAGCGTGGTCATCACCGGATCACCATCGATCCGGCGGCGGACAACGGGGCGGCCATCCGGAGTTACCGGAAGGTGGGGTTCCAGCCGGTCGGGATCATGCGCCGGTACGAGCGCGGACCCGACGGCACCTGGCACGACTCGCTTCTGATGGATCTGCTGGCCGACGATCTGACGGGCTGAACGGTGTCGTCGATCGTCCGGAGGGGTAGTTCGCCCCAGGTCTCCGGCATATGCCGGAAGGCCTCGACTGGCGGTCGGAAGCAGTCGAGATGGCGACAGGGTGTGAAATATGCGCTGTCGACTTCGGTCGAAGGAAGGGGGATTAAGTTCATCATCGATCAGGACGGGCTGTTTCGCGGTGCGCCGCGACAGATATATGCGTAGTTGAATAGAGCGTCACACCGCTCGCCGGGAGGCGCGCAGCCGTCCGGTCGGACCGGCGTGCGCGCGGGGAACCGGAACCCGTCGGGCGGAAGTGACGTGGAGTGGCGCGAGACAACTGCGGCGGTCTGCCCGGTCGTCGGCCGGGCGCGGAGAGGAACGATTTTTCCCGTGCATGATGTGACACGTTCGACCCCTTCCGCTGAAACGATTCCCCGCTACGCTCGCTGGTCCCCGGACGCCGCCGGCCCGGCCGTCGGCGCCCAACCGGAATGCCCCCTCGTCCCGTTGACGTCGAGAGAAACGAGCCCCGCGCGATGACGCACACCGCCAGGACCGCCTTCGGCTACTTCGACCAGGCTCTTGCCCTGGAACCCGGCCGCTACGAGAGGGCCCGGCGCCGGCACCGCCAGATCACCGCGGCGCTGAAGAACGCGGGCCTGATCGAGAGCAGTTGCCTGCAGGGCAGCTTCGCCCGCAAGACCCGTATCGCCCCGCTGGACGACGTCGGCATGGTGATGGTCTTCCACCGGCGCTTCGCCCGCCTCGTCAAGCGCCCCGGCGGCGCCGCCGACGCCATGGCGATGCTCTGCGACGCGGTCACCGAGGCGTTCCCCGGCTCCCGGTTCGGCGACGAGGACCGCACCTCCCGCGCCCTCCAGGTCACCTTCGCCGACCTGGACGTCACCTTCGGCCTGACCCCCGCGCTCGCCGACCCGCGCTGCACCGACCTGCTCACCGCCGACTGGGAGCGGGACTCCTGGGAGCGGTCGGCCGTCCGCACGCTCAACCGCGTCATAGGCAGGCACGACCACGCCACCGACGGCCGCTTCGTCCACCAGGTCCGGATGCTGAAGGCGTTAAGGAACGGCCACCCGGCGCTGCGCGAGACGCGCGGCCTGCTGTGGGAGGCGCTCGCGTACGAGGCGGTCTCGGGGCCGCGGCAGCACACCGACGCGGTCGCCACGGCGCTCACGCACGGCGCGCAGGCCGTCTCCGGCCCCGTCCTGGACCCCACCGGCTCCACGGACCTGACCGAGGGCTGGTCGCAGGAGCAGCGCCGGGCCCGCGCCGAGGTACTGGCCGCGCTCGCCGCGCAGGCCGCCGAGGCCCGCCGCCGGGAACGGTCCGGTGACCACGAGGGCGCGATCCGCGTCTGGCACGGCGTGTTCGGGGCGCCCTTCCCGGCCACGGCCGACGGCGCCGAGCAGACCGGCGGGGCCGGGCACCGCGCCGCCCGCCGGGGCAGCGCGCCGAGCCCGCGCGTCCGTACCTTCGGCCCCTTCACGACCCGCCCGGTGACCTGGTCCGTCTTCGCCGGCGCGACCCGGTCGCCCGTACGGTGAGGCAGGCCGGCGGGACACCCGCCGGCCGGCCCGGCGCCGGCACGGTCGGGGCCGCGGCCGTCGGGGCACCGTTCCTACGGGCCGTCAGGCGGTGTCCCCGGCCGGCAGGTCGCCGACCTCCTGCAGATGCGTGCACCGGGGTGCCGCCGCGTGGGCGGCCGCGGTGTCCGGGCCCGGGGCCGGCGCGGTGACCAGGGCCAGGTCGTTGGCGTCGGTGAAGTAGGGGCGGACCCGCGCGCGGGCCGCGCCCTCGCCGCGGTACACCGACGGATGGGTGTCGATGTCCTTGCGGGCGACGATGTCCCCGCCGATCCGCCCGATCCGTACGGCCATGCCGTCCGGCAGCACCAGCCGCAGGTCCCAGAACTCCCGGTCCCGCGGCGTCGCCCCGGTCACGTGCCCGGTGAAGTCCACGTGCGGCAGCAGGCAGCAGAACCGGCCGGCGCCCAGCTCCGTCGCGGGCAGCCGCAGCACCGTGGGCCGGTCACCGCGGCGCGTCGCCGTCACCACAGCGCCCGGCCGCAGCACGGCGCCCAGCAGCTCCGCCTCGACGTACGTGACCGAGGGCCCTACCGCGACCCACACCGCCTCCGCGTGCGCGGCGCGCCGCCACACGCGCAGCACCAGCCGGCCGCTGTCGGTGGCGTACGGGATCCAGGACCGCACGGCATCGGCGGTCACCTCCGGGGCCCGGCCGACCAGCGCGGCCCGCTCGACCATCGGCGTGCGCACGTGCCGCTGCACCCCGTCGGCGCGCCGCCGCACCCACACCTCCCAGTACCCCTCGGCGAGTGACATGCGGGGCAGCCGCAGCCTGGTCCGGTACGGGCCGCCCCGGCCCTCCCGGGCGGGCGGCGGCAGCGGGACCCGGATCTCCTCGGCGGAGTCGCGGCGGCGCAGCACGAGGTCGGCGGGGCCGGCCAGCCCCGTGGCGGGGAAGGTCAGTTCCAGCGCACCGTCCTCGGCCGCCGCGCAGCGCGCCACGGGACGCAGCTTGCGCGCCGTGCCGTCGGCCCGCGCGGCAGCGGCGGGGGAGATCCGCCGCACCACACCGAGCAGCGGTCCGGCCGTGGCGGGCCGCTGGAGGAGGGGGCGTACCGCGCGCCCGGCGAGCTCCCTGCCGGCGCGCAGCAGCCGGTCGTGCGCCGCCGGTCCGGCGCCTCCGCGCAGCGCGTGCGAGCCGTGGGGCTTCTGCCGTGCCTGCGGTGCGCCGCCGCCCTTGCCGGTGCGCGCGGCGAGGTCCTCGAAGAGCTTGACGTAGGCGTGCGCGATCGCCGAGGGCGCGTAGTCCAGCGCCTTGGCGCGGGCGGCCGCGGCCATCGCGGCCCGCCGCTCGTCGTCCGCGATCAGGTCCAGCAGCGCGGCCGCGAACTCGTCGGCGTTCCCCGGCCGCACGAGCAGCCCGTCCACCCCGTCGGCGATGATCTCGCCGGGCCCGAACGGGCAGTCCGTGGAGACCACCGGCAGCCCCGCGTGCATCGCCTCCACGATCGTCATGCCGAAGGACTCGCCGTCCGAGGAGACGGCCGCGATCGAGCCCTTGGCCCACTCCGGTTCGATCGGCGCGTGCGCGCCCATCATCGTCACCTGCTCGCACAGCCCCAGTTCGTGGATGCGCGCCCGCAGCGCCCGGGCCTCCGGGCCGCGCCCGTACAGCCGCAGCTTCCAGTCCGGCCGGTGCTCCACGACGCGCGCGAAGGCGTCGATCAGCAGCCGGTAGTTCTTGATCCGGATGAGCCGGCCGGCCGCGACCACGAGCTTGTTCCGCCCGGAGGAGGGCGAGACGTCCGGCTGCGGCACCGCGTTGGGGATGCAGCGGATCTCCGTGGCGACGTCGGGCAGCGCCTCGCGGTAGATCCGGGCGTCCTGCCGGGAGACCGTGATGAACGCGTCCAGGTGCGCCACCGCCGCGTTCTGCGCCGCGCGCTGGTCCGGCCGGTGCATGTCGTGGGTGAGGTGTTCCTGGCCGACGAGGAGGGCCCGGGCGGGCCCGAAGCGGGCCAGGTACACGTTGATGCCGGGTCGGGTCCCGATGATCACGTCCGCGTCGGTGCGGCCGAGGTGGTTCTCGATCCGCTCGTCGACCAGCGCGCTGCACAGCTTGTACGGGCCGTCGCTGGCGGGATAGACGCGTGAGGGGTTGCCCTTGGGGTCGTGCGCGGGATCGAAGCCGGGCTGGTCCCGGCGGGCCTCGACCAGCGGCACGACCCGTACCCGCGGGTGGACCGGCAGAGCCGGCGCCGACCGGCTCCGGATCATCGAGACGATCTCGACGTCGTGCCCGGCCTCCGCCAGCGCGCCGGAGAGGTTGACGGTGGAGCGGATGGTGCCGCCGATGCCGTAGAGGTTGAAAAGGAGGAAGCACACCTTCAGCCGGCGTGCTGCCCATACGGGGGGCGCTGCACACGCCGCCGTTTCCGGAACCATGCCTGACACGACCACGTCGTCACGCTTCTGCACAGAACTGGAGAATATGACGCTAATTGTGACTCTATGAGTTTTCACGGCCGCGTGTCGCAAAGCGGCCCCCAAACGGCCTATAAGCATCGGGCCTGGTGGCAGGGGGTGCGCAAGGGATCCGCCCGGCCGCCGGGAGAGTCCGGCGGCCGTGGTGCGCACGGTGTCCGACGGTCGCGCCGGGGGCGGCGCGACCCGGATCGCCGGGCCCGCGGCGGCGAGCGTCAGGAACGGCTCCCCGGCCACCCGGGCACGCCCTCCGGCGTCCGGAAGGCGGCTGAGCAGATCCGCGCGCCGCGGCGGAAAACCCGTGGTCACCCTCGCCGCGGTGTGCGAAGGTCCGGCCGTGACAGACATCGACGACATCCGGATCACCCCGCTCGCGGAGCGCCCGTCGCTGGGCGCCCGGGTTGACGAAATAGCCGAGACCTGGCCGGTGTTCACCGCGCACGAGCCGGTCGTGGGCGCGTTGCTGAGCCGGGTCCTGGTGGACTTCCCCGAGTACTGCGTGGTGGCCACGGACGGCGGCCGGATCGTGGCGCGGGGGCTCGCCGTGCCCTTCGACGCGGCGGGCGAGGGGCGTGCGGCGGCGCCGGACCAGGGGTGGGACCGGGTGCTGGGGTGGGCCTTCGAGGACCGGCGGCACGGCCGCGCCCCGACGATGGCCAGTGCCCTGGAGATCACGGTGGACACCGGGTACCTCGGCCGCCGCCTGTCGTACCGGATGCTGGCCGCGCTGCGCGACGCTGCCGTCCGGCAGGGACACGACGTATTGATGGCCCCGGTCCGCCCGACGGCCAAGCATCTGGAGCCCCGCGTCCCCATGGCCGAGTACGTCGGCCGGCGGCGTGCGGACGGCCTGCCCGCCGACCCGTGGCTGCGCGTCCACGTCAAGGCCGGCGGCACGATCGAGCGGATCGCCCCCGCCTCGATGACCGTCAGCGGCTCGCTGGCCCAGTGGCGGCAGTGGACCGGGCTGCCCTTCGACCGCGACGGCGACGTCGACGTCCCCGGGGCGCTGACCCCCGTCCACTGCGACACCGCGCAGGACCACGCCGTCTACGTCGAACCCAACGTGTGGGTGCGGCACGGTCTGCGGCGGCGGCCCGCCGGAGAACGGCGGGCGGCGGGCGGCTGACGGGCCGCCAGAGAGCCGTCGGCGGCCGGGACGGGGCGGTGCACGGGTATGGACGCGGCCGGGTTCTATCGTGCTTTGATAGCACCATTGGACGGGTGGTGAGGGGGCGACTCGGCCGCGGCCACCCCGGACCGCGTCGGAAGGACGTCACATGACCGTGCACGACCGGCAGCAGCCCGCAGCAGCCCCGCTCCGCTCCCGCGCCTGGTTCGGGGACGGTGGCAAGAACGGCTTCATCACCCGGCACGCGCTGCGCGGCATGGGCCGCGGCGGGCACAACTTCGACGGCCGGCCGGTCATCGGCATCTGCAACACCTACTCCGAACTGAACCCCTGCAACGGCCACTTGCAGCTCATCGCGGATGCCGTCAAGCGCGGCGTGCTCCAGGCCGGCGGCTTTCCGCTGGAGTTCCCCGCCATGTCGCTGGGCGAGCCGATCATGCGGCCCACCACCATGCTCTACCGCAACCTCGCGGCCATGGAGATCGAGGAGCAGATCCGCGCCAACCCGATGGATGCCGTCGTCCTCCTCACCGGCTGCGACAAGACGACACCCGCAGCGCTCATGGGTGCCGCGAGCGCCGGTGTGCCCGCCATCGTCTTCACCGGCGGCCCGATGCTCAACGGCCGCTTCCGGGGGCGTGACGTGGGCTCCGGTACGGATGTGTGGCGGATGACCGAGGAGCTGCGCGCGGGCACCATCAGCCAGGAGGAGTTCACCGAGTTCGAGAGCTCGCTGAACCGCAGTGCGGGCCACTGCATGACCATGGGTACCGCCTCCACCATGGCCTGTCTCACCGAAGCGCTCGGCATGATGCTCCCCGGCGGCTCCGGGCTGCCGGCCGTCGACTCCCGCCGCGGCACCCTCGCCGAGGAGACCGGCGTCCGTGCCGTCGCGCTGGCCGGCAGCGACCTCACCCCGCGGCGCATCATGACCCGCGCCGCCTTCGAGAACGCCATCCGCGTCAACGCCGCCATCGGCGGCTCCACCAACGCCGTCCTCCACCTCCTCGCCCTCGCCGGACGCCTCGACGTCCCCCTCGCCCTGGACGACTTCGACCGGCTCGGGGCCGAACTCCCGCTGCTCGTCGACCTGATGCCCTCCGGCCGCTTCCTGATGGAGGAGTTCGCGTACGCGGGCGGACTGCCGGCCCTCATCAACGACATCGCCGGCCACCTGCACCGCGACACCGTCACCGTCACCGGCCGCTGCCTGCTGGACAACTGCGCCGGCGCCGAGGTGTACGACCGTGAGGTCATCCGCCCGCTCGACCGGCCCGTCCAGCCCGCCGGCAACGGCACGGCCGTACTGCGCGGCAACCTCGCGCCCGGCGGCGCCGTCATCAAGCAGTCCGCCGCCGACCCCGAGCTGCTCGTCCACACCGGGCCCGCGCTGGTCTTCGACTCGCTGGAGGACTACCTCGCCGTCGCCGAGGACCCGGCGCTCGACGTCACCGCCGACACCGTCCTGGTCGTCCGCAACAACGGGCCGAAGGGCTACCCCGGCATGCCCGAGGTGGGCAACGTGCAGCTGCCGAAGAAGCTGCTCGACGAGGGCGTGCGCGACATGGTGCGGATCTCCGACGCCCGCATGTCCGGCACCGCGTACGGCACCTGCGTCCTGCACGTCGCTCCCGAGGCGGCCGTGGGCGGCCCGCTCGCCCTCGTCCGCACCGGCGACCCGGTACGCCTGGACGTGCCGGCACGCCGGCTCGACGTCCTGGTCGAGGACGCCGAGCTGGAGCGCCGCCGCGCCGCCTGGCAGCCGCCGCGCGCGCACGCCGAGCGCGGCTGGCGCTACCTCTACGACCGGCACGTCACCCAGGCCGACACCGGCGTCGACCTGGACTTCCTGCGCGGGGCCAGCGAATCGGCGCCGCCCCGCCAGGCGTTCTGACCCCGGCCCGCCGGGAGCCGCGGAAGGTGTGACAATCTGCGGGGCGGCCACCGGCCGGCCGTCCCGCGGCGGGCACACGAGAAAACGGGGAACGGCGTGGAACTTCAGGGCTTGCACGGGCAGGTGGTCGACCTCATCGGCCGGTCGCTCGCCGCGGACGAGGTCCGCGCGGGCGAGGTCCTGCGCCTGGAGGACGTACAGGAACGGTACGGCGTCTCGCGCACGGTGGCGCGTGAATCGGTCCGCGTCCTGGAGTCCAAGCGGGTGGTCACCAGCCGCCCCCGCGTCGGCATCACCGTACGCCCGCTCGCCGAGTGGAACCTCTACGACCCGCAGATCATCCGCTGGCGGCTGGCCTCGCCCCGGCGCGCGGCCCAGCTGCGCGAACTGGCCGAACTGCGGGCCGCCGTCGAGCCGTCCGCCGCCGCCCTCGCCGCCTCCGGCGCGGCCCCCGCCGTCCGCTCCGAGCTGACCGGGCACGCCCGCGCCATGGCGGACGCCGCCCGGACCGGCGACCGCGCGGCCTTCGTCGCCGCCGACGCGGCCTTCCACCGCGCGCTGCTGACCGCGTCGGGCAACGGCATGTTCGCTCAACTCGCCGAAGTGACCGAGGAGCTGTTCGTGTCCCGCCGGGAGCTGGAGCTGCTGCCGCCGGACCTCGACACCGCCGCCGTCCGCCGCCACCAGGAGGTCGCCGAGGCGGTCGCCGAGGGCCGTGCCGCCGACGCCGCGCAAGCCGTCGTCCGCATCGTCGACGAGGCCCACGACGAGGTGGCGCGACTGCTGGAGGGCGGGGGACCGTGCGCGTACCCGGCGCCGGAAGGGGCTCAGAAGTAGACGATGCGGACGACCGTGACGGTCAGCACGCTCTCGCTCACGTAATAGCGGATCACCACGCCGGCGACGGTCGCCTCCCGCCGCTCCCGCTCCTTGTCGATCGCCCCGGAGCCGTGCCCGTAGGGATCGTCGGCGAGCCGGCGCATCCCCGCGTCGAAGCGGGTCCGTAAGGAGGTGTCCATGGCGTCGCGGGCTTGGTCGGCCGGCGGCGCGTACTGCAGGCGGCGACGGCTCACGCCACCTCCGGCCGGCTGTCGTCGGCCGGTACGGCACCGATGTCCTCGCCCCGCTCCAGACGCTCGAAGAGCTCCTGGTCCTCCAGGTCGGCGCCGGTGCCGCCCAGGGCCCAGCGGGCCAGCCGGGCGGGCAGCTCGGCGGCCGGGACGTGCGGGATCTCCTGGTCGAACGCGCGGGCCTGCTCCTCGTCGAGGACGGCCCGGATGCCGGCAATGGTGCCGGGCAGCTCCACTACCTCGCCGCCGATCACCGTCTTCAACGTCGCTTCCACGGCCGACCTCCTCGCGCGACCTTCGTCGCGCCGGTGACCACCGTACGCCCATCGGACCCGGTCGTGTCCCGTGTACCGGCAAGACCCCGGGCCCCCCCCGGACAGCCGTGCGGCGCGGCAGGGCCGTGGACCCGCGGTACGGGTCCACGGCGAGCGGGGGACGGTGCGGAAAGGGGAGCGGGTCAGCGCTGTGCCGTGATGCTCTGGGTCCAGTCGGCCAGCTGGTCGTCGGTGAGGTGACCGGCCAGATCGGCCTCGCTGATCATGCCGACCAGCCGCTTGTTCTCGATCACCGGGAGCCGGCGGATCCGGTGGCCCCGCATCTCGTCCAGCACCTCGGTGACGTCGGCGTTCGCGTCGATCCAGCGGGGCGTGCCCTGCGCCATCTCGCCCGCGGTGACCCGGGTCGGATCGTGGCCCATGGCCACGCAGCCGACCACGATGTCGCGGTCGGTGAGGATGCCGCACAGCCGCTCGTCCGCGTCGCTGATCGGCAGGGCGCCCACATCGAGCTCCCGCATCAGCTGCGCCGCGCGGTCCAGGGTCACGTCCTCGGGGATCCACTGGGCGCCGGGATGCATGATGTCTCCGGCAGTGGTCATGGAGGTACCTCCCATGCCGGACGGCCGGCGCGACGCCGGACGCGCCGCAGGTCCCGGCCCTCCCATTCTCGTCGCCGGCCGGCGCCCCCGCATGTCCGCACGGGGACGGTGCGCCGGGGCCGCGGGCCGTACGGACCGGAACGCCCCGCGGGGCACCTCCGTCGCCGTGACGGTGGTGCCCCGCGGGGTGTTGCCGGACGCGGCTCAGCCGTTGCCGTTGCCGTTCCCGGACAGGATCGGCACGTCGTCCACGATGTGCGACAGCGGCTCGTCGCCCTTGTTCTGCGTGGAGTTCTTGGTGCACTGCTGGTTCTGCGGGTTCGACAGCACGTTGACGTCCTGCACGGCGATCGGCACGAGGCCGACCAGCGCACCGACGTTGGCCTTCACCGGAAGGCCGACGCACAGGTCGTTCAGCGAGTTCTGCACCAGACCCGCCTGCGGGCTGAGGTTACCGCCGGTGGCCGAGTTGCCGTACGACGTCGAGGCGCCGTTGCCGCTCGCGTTGGTGGCCCCGTCGTCGTGACCGAGGGCGACGGCACTGCCCGCACTGGCGGCGAGGCCGGCGGTCGCGAAGGTCAGGGCGGCCAGGGTGGCACGGATGCGCATTTCTCTCCTATGGACAACATAAGGAAGGGAGGAAGGCCCCAGTACATCCCCATGCACGTACTGTCCTGTCCTATTCACCCGTTCATCGGCGTGTCCGCGCCGTTCGTCGGCGTGTCCGCGTTCGTGCCCCTTGGTATGCAGCCATGGATACCTGGGCAGTGGTGACACCGTGTCTCACAGTGTCGCGACACCGGAGACCGGGCCGGCGGGCCGCCGCACCACCACGCCACCGAGACCCCGTAGCCAGGTGGCCGCGCGGCCCGTCGGCCACCCCCGCCCCGCCTGCCCGTCAGGTCCCCCTGCGACGGCCGGAATTCGTCGTGCGGGCGGGCCGGAATCGGGTAATCTGGCCGACGCCGGTGATCATGCCGGCCCAGGACCGAGGAGGTGAGACCCATTACCGCAGTAACAGGACGGGTCCTCCCTGCTCGCGTCCGCACGGTCCCCGCGGCACTCCTGCCGTAGCGACCGGAGGAGGGAGCCCGCCCGGCATCCGCCAGGCACCCGAAAGGCTTCCCGTGTCGCTTCTCGTTTCTCCCCGTATGCACTCCCTCCGTTCCGCCGCCGTCAGCCGCCTTCGCGAAACCGGCTCGGTCTTCGCCGAGGACGAGGCGGACCTGCTGCTCGCCACCGCCGCCACCCCCGCCGACCTCGATGCCATGGTGGAGCGGCGCGCCGCCGGCCTGCCGCTCGAACAGGTGCTGGGCTGGGCGGAGTTCTGCGGCCTGCGGGTGGCCGTGACACCCGGCGTTTTCGTGCCCCGCAGACGTACCGAGTTCCTCGCCGAGCGGGCCGTCGCGCTCGCCACCGCGGCGCCGCCCGGTGCGCGCGCGGTCGTGGCCGACCTGTGCTGCGGCTCCGGCGCCGTGGGCGCCGCGCTGGCCGCCGCGGTCCCGGCCCCCGGCGTGGAGCTGTACGCGGCGGACATCGACCCGGCCGCGGTCCGCTGCGCCCGCCGCAACATCCCCGGCACCGTGGGCACGGTGAGCCGGGGCGATCTGTACGACGCGCTGCCGGGCACCGTGCGTGGCCGGATCGACGTCCTCGTCGCCAACGTCCCCTACGTCCCCACGGACGAGGTCGGGCTGCTGCCGCCGGAGGCCCGGGACCACGAGCCGCTGGTGGCCCTGGACGGCGGCGCCGACGGGCTGGACATCCTGCGCCGGGTGACGGCCGGGGCGCCGGGCTGGCTGGCGCCGGGCGGCCACCTCCTCGTCGAGACGAGCGCACGCCAGGCGGCGTCGGCGGCCGGGGTGTTCCGCCATAGCGGCCTGGCACCGCGGGTGGTCACGTCGGCGGAGCAGTACGCGACCGTCGTCATCGGCACCCCCGCCGGCTGAGCGTCCGGTGTCCCGCGGCGCGGCCGACGCGCCCGGTCGTGCCACACCGGGCCGGCGTGCGGTGAGGATCGGATCATGGCGGGAACCCTCCCTCCAGAAACCGGCCACCCGCACACGGGAAGGAGACGGACCGCGATGACCGCGCACCGTTCCGCCGACGCCAGCACACACCAGGACGACGAAGCACCAGGGAGCGCATCGGACGGCAACACCGAGTACGGCAGGAAGTCCTTCAAGCGGTCCCGGAGCCACTTCGCCGACCGCATCACCGCCGACGGCCGGGACGGCTGGCCCGTCGAGCCCGGCCGCTACCGCCTGGTGGTCAGCCGCGCCTGCCCCTGGGCCAGCCGCGCCCTGGTCTCTCGCCGGCTGCTGGGGCTGGAGGACGCGCTCTCGCTGGCCGTCACCGACCCGATCCAGGACGACCGCAGCTGGCGCTTCACCCTGGACCCGGACGGCCGCGACCCCGTACTGGGCATCCGCTACCTCAGCGAGGCGTACGACGCGCGCGAGACCGGCTACCCCGGCGGCGTCAGCGTGCCCGCGATCGTGGACGTGCCCAGCGGCAAGCTGGTCACCAACGACTTCCAGCAGATCACCCTCGATCTCGCGACCGAGTGGACCGCGCTGCACCGCCCCGGCGCGCCCGACCTCTACCCGGAGCCGCTGCGCGACGAGATCGACGAGGTCATGGACGGCGTCTACCGGGACGTCAACAACGGGGTGTACCGGGCCGGGTTCGCGACCGGGCAGCGCGAGTACGAGGCGGCGTACGAGGACGTCTTCCGCCGCCTGGAGTGGCTGTCGCGGCGGCTCGCCGACCGCCGCTACCTCGTCGGGGACACCCTCACCGAGGCGGACATCCGGCTCTTCACCACGCTGGTGCGGTTCGACGCCGTCTACCACGGCCACTTCAAGTGCAACCGCTACAAGCTGGCCGAGGACCCGGTGCTCCGGGCCTACGTGCGCGACCTCTACCAGACGCCCGGGTTCGGCGACACCGTCGACTTCGACCACATCAAGCGGCACTACTACCAGGTGCACACGGGGATCAACCCGACGCAGGTCGTGCCCCGCGGCCCCGACCTCGCCGGCTGGCTCACCCCGCACCACCGCGAGCAGCTGGGCGGCCGGCCCTTCGGCGACGGCACCCCGCCGGGGCCGGTGCCGCCCGGCGAGGAGGTCCCGCCGGCCGGGCGTCCCTGACGCAGGCCCCTGGTGCGGCGCGGTCCTCAGGCGTCGTCGGCCGCGTGCACGCGGACACCTCCGACGTACGTCTGGAGGACCCGGGTCGCCGCGATCTCCGCCGGATCCTCGAAGGGATCGCGGTCGAGGACGGCGAGGTCGGCGAGGTGGCCGGCGCGGATCGTGCCGGTGTCGTCGAGGTGGTTCACATGGGCGCTGCCGGCGGTGTACGCGGCGAGCGCGGCCCCGAGGTCGAGGCGCTGCTCGGGGAGGAACGCCGGGGCGTCGGGCCCGGCGCCCGGCTGGCGGCGGTGGACGGCGGTGTGCAGCGCGGCCATCGGGTCGGGGCTGCTGACCGGCCAGTCGCTGCCGGCGGCGAGCGTCGCGCCGGAGCGGTGCAGGTCGCCGAAGGGGTACTGCAGGGCGGCCCGCTCCGCGCCCAGGAAGGGGATGGTCAGGTCGTCCATCTGCGGTTCGTGGGCGGCCCAGAGCGCCTGGATGTTGGCGGTGGCGCCGAGCCGGCGGAAGCGCGGCACGTCGTCGGGGTGGACGATCTGCAGGTGCGCGAGGTGCGGCCGGGTGTCGGTCCAGCCGTTGGCCGCACGCGCCGCCGCGACGGCGTCGAGGGATTCCCGGACGGCGCGGTCGCCGAGGGCGTGGAAGTGGACCTGGAAGCCGTGCGCGTCCAGTTCGGTGACGTAACGGCGCAGCGCTTCGGGCTCGATGAACGAGATGCCGCTGTTGTCGGAGGCGCAGCCGCAGGCGGTGAGGTAGGGGTGGAGGAGGGCGGCCGTGTGGTTCTCGGCGATGCCGTCCTGCATGATCTTCACAGTCGTGGCGCGCAGCCGCCCGGCCGTCAACTCCTCGCGCTTCTCCAGGAGTTCGGGGAGCTGCTCGGTGCCGCGGGCCCGGTCCCACCACAGCGAGCCGGTCACCCGGGCGGTCAGCCGGCCGGCGCTGCCGGCGGCCGCGTAGGCGGGGGCCGGGTCGGCCATCCCGGCGTGGTTGCCGAGCAGCGCGTCCTGCCAGGCGGTGATGCCGTACGAGTGCAGCAGCGCCTGCGCCCGCAGCAGGCCCTCGGTGAGCGTGTCGAGGGACGGCTCCGGCACGACGGCCGCGACCAGTGTCATGGCGCCTTCCTGGAGCATTCCGGTGGGGTGCCCGTCGTTCTCCCGCTCCAGGCGTCCGTCCGCCGGGTCGGGAGTCCGGGCGTCGAGCCCGGCGCGTTCCAGCGCGCGGGTGTTGGCCCAGCCGCCGTGGTGGTCGCGGTTGACCAGGTAGACGGGGCGGTCGGGCACCAGCGCGTCGAGGAACTGGCGGGTGGGCGTGCCGCCGGGGAACGCCTCCATGGACCAGCCGCCGCCGGTGATCCACTCGGCGTCCGGGTGCGCGTCGGCGTACGCGCGGATGCGGCGCCGGTAGTCCTCGGCGGTGACCGCGCCGCTCAGGTCGCACTGCCCCAGTTCGACGCCGCCGCCCACCGGGTGGACGTGCGCGTCCTGGAAGCCGGGTATGAGCAGCCGTCCGCGCAGGTTTACGACCTCGGTGCGCGGGCCGATGAGCGCGCGCACCTCGTCGTGGCCGACGGCGACGATGCGTTCGCCGCGTACGGCGACGGTGGTGGCGCGGCTGCGCGCCGGGTCCACGGTGTGCACGGGGCCGCCGGTGAAGACGAGGTCGGCGGGGTGCGAGTGGGGCATGACCGGGCTCCTGGGTCGGTGGGGCGGTGATGTCGTACGGGGGAGAACAGCGGGGGGGGGGCGGGGGATCAGCGGGCAGGTTCGGCCGGTGCCGCGGCGGGTCCGGCCGGTCCGGTTCCGCCCCGGTCCCCGGCCAGGTCGATCGCTTCCGCGTCCGTGCCGCGCCCGGTGAGGAAGTACGGCGAGCGCCGCCCCCACTTGGCCCGCGCCGCGACCACCAGCCCGGAGGCGACGATCAGGCCGGGCACGAGGAGCATGAACCAGCCGTTGTCCGGGCGGG
The DNA here is from genome assembly GCF_055586425.1 of Streptomyces sp. NPDC050806. Lineage (NCBI taxonomy): Bacteria > Bacillati > Actinomycetota > Actinomycetes > Kitasatosporales > Streptomycetaceae > Streptomyces > Streptomyces sp. NPDC050806. The sequence continues at coordinate 24,182 of NZ_JBVJIF010000005.1, forward strand.
CCTCGAAGTGGTCGCTCATGGTCGCGTAGTGGTGGGCGAGGTAGCCGCCCAGCCCGAAGAGCGTCAGCCCGCTGACGGCGGGGATCACCACGCCGGTCAGCGCGGCGCGCCCGCCGGCGCGCAGGTCGGCGCGGAAGCGCAGCGCGCAGGCCAGTGCGGTCAGGCCGTAGTAGAGGGAGACGACCAGCCCGATCGAGTTGACCGCGGCGAGGATCATTTCGTTCAGCTTGGGGATGCCGAGGGCGAGGACGGCGGCGGCCGCGGCGATGGCCATGATGAGGACCGTACCCACGGCGGGCGTGCCGAAGCGGGGGCTGACCTTCGTCCAGACGCCGCCGAGGGTGCGGTCGCGGCCCATGGCGAGCGCGCCGCGCGCGGTGGGGATGATGCTGGACTGCAAGGAGGCGAAGGCGGAGCACATCAGGGCGGCCAGCGGCAGCGACGCCCAGGGTTCGGGGGCCAGGCGCGCGCCGAGGAAGGTGAGCGCCTGCGGGCCGTTGCGCACCAGCTCGCCGTCGCTCATGACGCGCTGGAAGGAGACGGCGGCGAAGACGAACAGCGCCAGCATCACGGTGAGGGCGATCAGGCCGCCGCGTGCCGCGTCGCCGGCGCTCTTCGTCTCCTCGTTCACGGTGAACGCCGCGTCCCAGCCCCAGTAGACGAAGACGGCGAGGATCAGGCCCTGGGCGAGTGAGGTGGCCGAGCCGATCTCGAACGGGTTCAGCCAGGAGAAGGAGAAGGGCTGGTCGCCGACGGCCAGCCCCCAGGCGCAGAAGGCCAGCAGTACCGCGTACTCGAAGACCAGCAGCCAGAGTTGCAGCCGGGTGGCGGAGCGGACGCCGGTGACGGCGGTGACCGTCACGACGACCAGCGCGACGAGGCCGATGACGGTACTCGTCGCCGTGGAGTTGGGGTTCAGCGCGACGCCGAACACGGCGTGCACGCCCAGCTTGGCGAGAAACTGCAGGATCACCGAGCCGGTGATCGCCCCCGTGTACGCCATGAAGACGACGTTGCCGACCATGACGACCCAGCCGGTGAGGAAGCCCGGCCAGGGGCCGATGGAGCGGCCGACCCAGGTGTAGCCATTGCCGCAGTTGGGCTCGGAGCGGTTGAGGCGGGCGTACGAGAGGGCGATGCCCAGGATCGGCAGGAACGCCAGGGTCAGCAGGGCGGGCGTCTGCCGGCCCGCGTACACGGCGAGGGTGCCCATCCCGATGCCGATGCTGGTGGTCGCGGCGGTGCTGGAGGCGGCGATGGCCACGCCGTCCTTGACGCCGAGCGAGCGGCGCATGCGGGTGCCCGGCGGAGCGGGCGGCACAGCTGAAGGCACGGGGACACGCTCCTTGGGCGGGGGAGGGAGGGGCACCCGGCGACCGGGGCCCGGCGCGGCGGAGCACCGCGTGCGCCGATGAAACAGCCGCCGCCAGTCGTATGTCAATGCTGTTGACGTAAGCTGCCCGCAAGGCGGCGACGAGGGAGGTGATTGACTGGGCCGCGCACCCGGGCACCGCCCGGCTCCGACGACGAAGGGCCGACCGTGGCACCACCCGACCGCGTCACCGCCGAACGCCGGCGCCGGCGCCCCACCAAGAGCGGCGTGGTCCTGTCGGCGGAGATGATCCTCGACAAGGCGCGGGAACTCCTCGACGAACACGGCACCGAGGCCCTCACCATCCGCAGGCTCGGCACCGCCCTCGGCGCCGACCCCAGCGCGGTCTACCGCTACTACCGCGGCGCCGAGGACCTGCTGCTGGCCCTGGGGGACCGGCTCATCGGCGAGGCCCTCGACGCCTTCCGGTCCGACGACCACGGGGACTGGGCCGAAGCCCTGCGGGAATTCGGCCGGTGCGCCTACCGCGCTGCGCTGCGCCACCCGCGCGTGGCCGTCCTCAGCACCTACCGCGTCACCCGCCGCCCCAACGAACAGCGCGCCGTGGAGACGGGCATCGGCCTACTGCGCCGGGCCGGCTTCGACGACGCCACCGCCGTACGCCACTACCACGCCTTCATCGACACCGTGCTGGGCCACGCGGCGCTGGACGCGGCAGTGCTGCGCCTCCCGCCGGACCAACGGGCCGGCGACGCACAGGCCTGGAGCGAGGCATACGCCGACCTGCCCGCCGACGACTACCCCCACCTCCACGCGGTACGCGCCCACCTCCCCACCATGGCGACCCCTGCCGTCGAACACACCATGGACCTGCTCCTGACGGCCCTGCGAGCACAGGCGCCTGCCTAGCCTGCCGACCGAGCCGCGAGTCCGGCTTCACCGGCCGACCAGTTCAGACCATCCCATCAATTCCAGTGTGAGCAGTGGGGGCGCGGATGTGCGGGACGCCATCAGGCGATTCGCCCGAGGAGACATGGCGGACCCCGCCGGTGCCGCCGGCGCTCGGTGGCCATGAGCCCTTCGTGGGGCTGGACGGCGCCACTGGACGTCACCCAGTGGGAGTTCTCCGTCCTCGGCCGCCCGGCGGTGGAGCGGCTGGGCCAGAAGAGCATGAGCTATTCGACGGTACGCCGACACGCGGGGGACAGCGTTCCGTACAGCGGGCTGGCGGAATGCATACGGGCGGCCGATCCTCGCCCGGCGTCCGGGCAGCGGGACACTACGGTCGAGTGACCACCGGGGCTCGCCGCGCGGCGATCGACGTGTCGAGGCAAGCCCAGCTCACACAGCGCCGGCTCCCGCCGGGCCGGCGGCCGATCCAACGTGAAGAGGAGTTGCTGTGGCCAGTGACCGCACCCGGGGCCTCGTCTGGCACAAGTCGAGCCGTTCAGGCTCGCCACAGGGCTGGGACAGCTCCTGTGTGGAGATCGCTCTGGGGCCCGCCGGTGTCGTCCACGTCCGAGATTCCAAGGACACCAGCCGCCCTGGCTTCGTGGTGGGGCCGGGAGCCTGGGAGTTCTTCGTCGGCGGCCTGAAGCGTTGAGCGAACGCGCAAGTCCCGATTGCAGGGGTGAGGCGCACACGCCGCGTAAGGCGGTCCACGAGCCCGCGCGTCAGTCCTTCAGTGCGGCGCGCAGCGCTGAGTACGCCGCGTCGTTCGCCTCGGTGGCGGCGGTGAGGTGGCCCGACATCCCGAAGAAGCCGTGGAAGACGCCGTCGTAGCGCCGGATGTCCACCGGGACGCCGGCCTCTCGCAGGCGCTGTGCGTATGTCTCGCCCTCGTCGCGCAGCGGGTCGTACTCGGCGGTGAGGAGGTGGGCCGGTGGGAGGCCGGTGAGGTCGGGGGCGGCGAGGGGCGAGGCGTAGGGGTGGGCGCCGTCGGCCCGGTCGCCCAGGTACTGCTGCCAGTACCAGCGGAGGTGGTCGGCGGTGACGAAGTAGCCGTGGGCGTTGTCGCGGTAGGACGGGGTGTTCTGCGCGGGGTCGAGCATCGGGTAGACCAGCAGCTGGAAGAGGGGCATCGGGCCGCCGCGGTCGCGGGCCATCAGCGGGAGCACGGCGGCGAGGTTGCCGCCGGCGCTGTCGCCGGCCACGGCGATGCGGGCGGGGTCGCCGCCCAGGTCCGCGGCGTGCGCGGCGGTCCAGCACAGCACCGCGTACGCGTCCTCGGCCGCTGCCGGGAAGCGGTCTTCGGGCGCCCGCCGGTAGTCCACGGAGACGACGAGCGCGCCCGTCGCGTTGGCCATCTCGCGGCACATCCGGTCGTGCGAGTCCAGGTCGCAGATCACGAAGCCGCCGCCGTGGCAGAACACCACCACGGGCAGGGGTACGCCGTCCGCCGCCCGCGGCCAGTACAGGCGTACCGGGACCTCGGGGGCGCCGGCCGGGCCGGGCAGTCGCCGGTCCTCGACGCGCGCGACCGGCACGGGCTCGGCCGGCGGGGCCGGCTGGGCGGCGAGGATGCGGCGTGCCTCGGCGGCGTCGAACACCTCGGTGCCCAGGCGCGGGAAATGCGCCTCGGTCAGTTCGATGATTGCCTTGGCCACGGGATCCAACGGCACGTGCGCTCTCACCTCGTCGTCGCGGTCGAGCCGGAAGCGGTGTCCGGCAGCAGTATTTCGATTAGAAATAGTGCTGATCGAATTGTCAATGCTTCCGGAGTCGCGCCGTGCCGTGTCGTGCCGTGACCAACGCCCTCTCGGCGGGCGTCAGTCCGTCTTCCTGCCGTGCCTGCGCGGGCCCGACCCGGACGCGGGCTCCTCGGCCGCGCGTACCGTCGCCGCCACCTCGTCGAGGTCGCGCAGCGCCGACTCCGCGAACTCCCGCTCCGCTTCGTAGTACTTCTCCGACCACCGCAGGACCAGCTCGGTGTACGCCCAGGACGGCTCCTTGGCCGAGCCCTCGGCCGTGGCGCGGGCCCGGTGCGTCATCTTCTCGGCGTAGGCGCGGTGCTGTTCCAGGATGTCCCGCAGCTGCTCGGGCTCCGTCATGTGGCCGAGCCACAGCCGCAGCATCACCCCGTGCTTGAGCACGGGCGGCTCGACCGGCGCCTCGCTCACCCACCGGGCGGCGGCCTCCTTGCCGCTGGCGGTGATGCTGTACATGCGCTTGCCGCGCACGCCGTCGTCCTGGGACACCGTCCGTGACGTGACGTAACCGTGCTTCTCCAGGCGCTTGAGCTCGCCGTAGACCTGGCTGGCCGACGGGCTCCAGTAGAAGAAGTGCAGGCTCGCGTCGGCCCACTTCTTCAGGTCGTAGCCGGACAGCTCCTCCCCGAAGGAGAGCAGCCCCAGCACCGCCCAGCTGGTGGGCGGCAGTCCGGCGGGGTCGAAGGGTGCGGTGGACTCGGTCACGGGCGCGAGTATAGGACCGATGCCGCAGGTGGGCGGCGGTGCGTCAACCGGAACCGGCCTCGTCCCCCGGCTCCTCCCGGGCCGCCCGGCGCAGTTCGGTCTTCAGGACCTTGCCGCTCGCGTTGCGCGGGAGTTCCGGTACGAGGTGGAAGCGGCGCGGGACCTTGAAGTTGGCGAGCCGCTCGCGGGCCCAGGCCGTGAGCGCCTCCGGGGCTGGCGGTCGCTGCGCGGGATCGGGGACGACGAAGGCGACGCCGACCTCGCCCAGCCGCTCGTCAGGCGCCCCGACGACGGCGGCCTCGGCGATGCCGGGATGGGTGCCGAGGACGTTCTCCACCTCCGCCGGGTAGGCGTTGAAGCCCCCGACGACGTACATGTCCTTGAGCCGGTCGGTGAGGGTCAGGTAGCCACGCGCGTCCAGCACGCCGACATCGCCGGTGTGCAGCCAGCCGTCGGCGTCGACGGCGCGCGCGGTGGCCTCCGGGTCGTCGAGGTAGCCGGCCATGACGTGGTAGCCGCGGGTGACGACCTCGCCGGGCCGGCCCGGCGGCAGCGCCTGTCCGTCCGGGGCGACGACCCGCAGCTCGGTGCCGGGGAGCGCGACGCCGACCGTCCGGGCCACCGTCGCGGCGTCGGCGTCGGCGGGACAGATCGAGGCCACCCCGGTCGACTCGCTGAGCCCGTACGCGGTGAACACGTCCGTGGCGCCCAGGTCCCGGCGGATCTCCTCGATCAGCGTGGTGGGGATCATGGCGGCGCCGGTACCGGCCAGCCGCAGCGCCGACAGGTCGTACCGGTCGCGCTCGGGGTGCCGTACGAGGCTGTGGAAGACGGTCGGCGGGCCGAGCAGCACGCTCACCCGCTCCGCCGCCATCCGGCGCAGGACGCGGCCGGTGTCGAAGACCGGCTCGGGGAGCATCGTCACGCCCCGCAGCAGGCAGCCGAGCACCCCCGCCTTGTAACCCATCGTGTGGAAGAAGGGGTTGACCAGCAGATAGCGGTCGCCGGGGCGGAGCGTCACGGTGCGGGACCAGGTCTCGTAGACCCGGACGGTCTGCCCGTGCGTGATCATCACGCCCTTGGGCCGGCCCGTCGTGCCGGAGGTGTAGAGGATGTCGGAGAGGTCGCCGGGGCGTACGGCGGCGGTGCGCGCGGCCCGTTCGGCGTCCGGTACCGCCGTGCCCGCGGTGAGGTAGGCGTCCCACGGCAACGCGCCGTACGCCGGACCGGTGGGCGCGGCGGCCTCGCGCAGCACGACGGTGTGCCGCAGCGCGCCGAGGTCCGCGCCCGAGCCGTGCAGCATCGCCACGTAGTCCGTACCGAGGAAGTCGCGCTCGGTGAAGAGGAGTCGGGCACCGCTGCGGCGGATGATGTCGGCGGCCTCGGCCGCCTTGTAGCGGGTGTTCACCGGCACCAGCACGGCACCCGCCGCGACCGCGCCGAGCGCCGCCACGATCCACTGCCGGCTGTTCGGCGCCCAGACGGCCACCCGGTCGCCGGGCGTCACACCGTGGGCCATGGCGGCCCGCGCGGCCGTGTGCACCTCGTCCCGCAGCCGCGTGAAGCTCCACCGCACCTCGCCGTCCGCCAGCGCCTCGGCCGCGCCGAAGGCGTCCGCCGCACGGTCCACCAGCCGCGCGACCGTGCCGGGCCCTGCCGGGTCCGGCTGCTGTCCTCGGGGGCTGTCCGCCTCGACCTCGATCACGCTCACGCCCTCCCGCTCCGCCGCGTTCCGCGGCGTCCGCCGCTGTCGTGCGGGCCATCACACACGGCGCCCGCCGGGAGTGGCTACCGCGAAGTCCCGTCCAGTGGGAGAAGCGGGACGGCCGCTCCCTAGACTGCCGGGGTGGCGGAAGAGCGAGACGACGGTGCGGCGCGGCGGCTCCCGGCGACGAGCTGGGCAGTGCTCGGACTGCTCTCCTTCGGCGAGGAGCTGTCCGGCTACGACCTGAAGAACTGGTCGGACTGGTCGCTGGGGTTCTTCTACTGGAGCCCGTCGTACAGCCAGATCTACGGTGAGCTCAAGCGGCTGGAGAAGGCCGGTTACGCGGCCTCGCGGACGGTGGTGCCGGAGAACGGCGGGCGCGGCAAGCGCGTCTACCGCATCACGGCGGAGGGCAGCGCGGCGGTCAGCGCCTGGACGCGGGAGGCACCGGTCGAACCGCCCGTACTGAAGCACGGCGTCATGCTGCGCCTCTGGCTCGGGCATCTGACGGGCCCGGACCGGATGCGCGACGTGCTCGGCCGGCACGAGGAGTACGCGGAGACCATGCGGCGGCGGGCCGCGGCGGACGCCGAGGGCGCCGGCACCGAGGACGCCTGGGCCTACACCGCGCTCACCCTGAAATGGGCCGAGCGGTACTACGCCGCGGAGCGCGACCGGACCGCCGCGATGCTCGCCGACCTGGCGGAGCTGCGGGAGCGGGAGGAGGGCGGCGGGCCGTGAACCGTCTCCCTCTCCGCCGCTGTCAGCGATCAACGTCACAGTCCCAGTTCGGCGGCGAGCCGGGCGCGGTGCTCGGCCGGCGGGCCGAAGAGCTGTCCGGTGGCGTGCGCGCGCTTGAAGTACCGGTGCGCTTCGTGTTCCCAGGTGATGCCGATGCCGCCGTGCAGCTGGATCATCTCGGCCGCCACCGCCGAGAACGCCTCCGAGCAGACCGACTTCGCGACGGCCGCTGCCCGGCCGGCTTCCGGCGCCCCCGCGTCCGCCGCGAACGCCGCCCCCAGCGCGGCCGACCGCGCCGACTCCACCAGCACGTACGCGTCCGCCAGCCGGTGCTTGACCGCCTGGAAGGAGCCGATGGGACGGCCGAACTGCACGCGGTCCTCGGCGTGTGCGACGGTCAGTTCCAGGCAGCGCTCGGCCGCGCCGACCTGCTCGGCGGCCAGCGCAGTACAGGCCGCGTCCCGTACCTGCCGCAGGACCCGCTCACCGTCGTCCGCCGCGCCGAGCAGCCGCCCCCGCGCACCGTCGAGGACCACGCGCGCCAGCGCCCGCGTCTGATCCATCGTCACCGCTGCCTCGCGCAGCACGCCCGCGCCGTCCGCCGCCACCTCGAAGAGCGACACCCCGGCTTCGGTACGCGCCGCCACGAGCAGCACCTCGGCCGCGGCGCCGTCCAGCACGTACTCCTTGGTCCCGGTGAGGGCCCACGCCCCGTCCGGCCCCCGCTCGGCCCGTGCCCGGACCGCCGCCGGGTCCCAGGACCCCCGCTCGGCCCACGCCAGCGCCCCGACGGCCCGGCCCTCGTCCAGCCGCGGCAGCAGCTCCTTGCAGGCCGCCCGGTCGCCGGAGGCCAGCAGGGCCTGGACGGTGAGCACCGCCGACCCGAGGTACGGCACGGGGGACAGCGCCCGGCCCAGCTCGGCCATGACGACGTGGACCTCGCGCGCCCCGTACCCGGCCCCGCCGTACTCCTCGGGAACGGCGAGCCCCGCGACGCCGATCTGCGCCGTCAGCGGGCGCCAGGCCGCCGCGCCCTCGTGGCGCGCGAGCAGTGCCCGCACCGCGGACCGCAGCTCCTCCTGCTCCTCGGTCAGGGTCAGTTCCCTCATGCCCCGGCCCCTTCCGGCGCGTGCGTCGGCGCGGCGGCCGCGGCGGCGAGGACCCGGGCGCGGCAGGCGGCGGGGGTGCCCCAGGCCGAGCGCAGGGCCCTGGCCTTGCGGATCCAGAGGGAGAGGTCGAGTTCCTCGGTGTAGCCGACCGCGCCGTGCAGCTGGAGGGCGGTGCGGGCCGCGGCGTACGCGGCTTCGCAGGCGGTGACCTTCGCCGCGGGCACGTCCGCCGGATCGCCGGCGGCCATGCCCAGTGCCGCTCCGTACAGCAGGGGCTCGGCGAACTCCACGTCGGTCAGCGTGTCCGCCAGCCGGTGCTTCACCGCCTGGAACGACCCGACGGCGACCCCGAACTGGGTCCGCTGCCGGACGTGGGCGACGGTGCGCACCAGCAGCGCACGGGCCAGGCCCAGCGCCTGCGCCGCCGTGGCGAGCGCGGCGACGTCGGCGGCGTACGCGGCCGCCGCGGCCACCTCGGGCCCGTGCGCCAGGACGGTCCCGCCGGCCGGCTCGGCCAGCCGGCGCGCCGGATCGGCGGACTGCTGGACGGGCCCCGTCGTCCCGGCCTGCCGCACGGTCTCCCCGGACACGGCGAGCACCAGGTCAGCGGCGTCGGCGTCCAGCGCGTACGGGCCGCCGCCGATGCCGCCGGCGGGGGAGAGCAGGCAGAACGAGGCGACGGTCGCGCCCGAGGCGATGCCGGGCAGCAGCTCCGCTGCCGTCGGCTCGTCGCCCAGCCGGTCCAGGAAGGCCGCCGCCGCTACCGTCTCCACGACCGGACCGGGCACCGCATGACGGCCCAACTCCGTGAAAGACACGGCAAGTTCGACCGGTAGAGGGCCCACGCCGCCGTGCTTCTCCGGTACGGCGAGGGCGAAGACACCGGCGTCGGCGAGCCGGGACCACAGCGCGCGGCCGGGACCGGTGTCCCCGGCCGACCAGGCCCGGACCACCGCGGGCGTGCCGGCCGCCGTGAGCAGGGCGTCCAGGGAACGGGCGAAGTCCCGCTGCGCTTCGTCGAGGAGGAACCGCATCACCGGCGTCCTTTCGGCAGACCGAGCAGCCGCTCGGCGATGATGTCGCGCTGGATCTCGTTGGTGCCGGCGTAGACCGGCCCGGCGAGGGAGAAGGTGTAGCCCTCGGCCCAGCCGCCGTGCGCGGGCGCGTCCGCCGCGGTGTCGGCCAGTTCGCCGTACGGGCCGAGCAGGTCGAGCGCCGTTTCGTGCAGCGCGATGTCGTACTCGGACCAGAAGATTTTGTTCAGGCTGGACTCCGCCCCCAGATCTCCTCCGGCCGCGATGCGGGACGCGTTGCGGTACGTGAAGAGCTGGTAGGCGCGGGCGCCGATCACCGCGTCGGCCACCCGGTCGCGGAGCGCGGTGTCGGCCGGGCCGGCCCGCTCGCGCCACAGCGCCACCAGCCGGTCGGCCGCCGCGCTGAAGCGGCCCGGACTGCGCAGCGTCAGCCCGCGCTCGTTGCCCGCGGTGCTCATCGCCACCCGCCAGCCCTGCCCCGGCTCCCCGATCACGTCCGCGTCCGGCACGAACACCTCGTCGAGGAAGAGTTCGGCGAAGGCCGGCTTGCCGTCGAGCCGTCCGATGGGGCGCACGGTCACCCCGGGTGCGTCCAGCGGGAACATCAGGTACGTCAGTCCTCGGTGCGGCTTGCCCGCGGCGGCGCCGGACGGGTCGCTGCGGAAGAGGCCGAAGGCCCGGTCGGCGAAGGCGGCCCGGGACGACCAGGTCTTCTGTCCGCCGATCAGCCACCCCCCGTCGGTCCGCACCGCCGTCGAGCGCAGCGACGCCAGGTCCGAGCCCGCCTCCGGCTCGGACCACGCCTGGGCCCAGACGGTCTCGCCGCTCGCCATGGCGGGCAGCACGCGCGCCAGCTGCTCGGGTGTCCCGTGCGCGAAGAGCGTCGGGGCCAGCAGGTTGATGCCGTTCTGGGCGACCCGGCCGGGCGCCCCGGCGGCGTAGTACTCCTCCTCGAAGAGCAGCCAGCGCAGCAGGGACGCGCCCCGGCCGCCGTACTCCTCGGGCCAGGAGACCACCGACCAGCGCCCGTCGGACAGTTCGCGCTCCCACTCCCGGTGGGCGGCGAAGCCCTCCGCCGTCTCCAGGGAGGGCAGCGGGGTGCGCGGCACGTGCGCGGCGAGCCAGGCGCGGGCCTCCGCGCGGAAGGCCTCGTCCGCGGGGGAGAGGTCCAGGTCCATCAGGAGGACGCCTCCTTCATGCCCCGGATGTCCATGCCGCCGAGGGAGTCCCGCGCGGTCTCGGCGTTGTGCGCGTGGGCGAGGTGGTGCAGGCCGAAGACGGAGTCGAGGCCGGTGTGCAGGCCCTGGAGGTCCTCCGCCTGGTTGACCGCGCGCTTGGTGAGGGCGAGCCCCATCCGTGGCATCTCGGCGATCCGACGGGCCAACTGCTGTGTGGTGCCGGCCAGTTCCTCGCGCGGCACGACGCGGTTGATCATGCCGATCTCGTAGGCGCGCTGTGCCGTCATCCGGTCGCCGGTGTAGAGGAATTCCTTGGCGATGCGGGGTGGCATGACCCAGGGGTGGGCGAAGTACTCCACGCCCGGTATGCCCATGCGGACCACGGGATCGGCGAAGAAGGCGTCCTCGGAGGCCACGATCAGGTCGCAGATCCAGGCGAGCATCAGGCCGCCGGCCACGCAGGCGCCCTGCACGCTCGCGATCACCGGCTTGGGCAGTTCGCGCCAGCGGCGGCACATCCCGAGGTAGACCTCGGACTCGCGGGCGAAGCGGCTCTCCGCGCCCTCCTTGTCGCTGTGGTCCCACCACAGGCCGGCCTTGCGGTCGAAGGGCAGGTGCGCGTCGCGCTCGGGGGTGCCGATGTCGTGGCCGGCGGAGAAGTGCTTGCCGTCGCCCGCGAGGACCACGGCCTTGACCTCGTCGTCGTCGGCCGCGCGGTAGAAGGCGCGGTCCAGGGCGTACGTCATCGCGGAGTTCTGGGCGTTGCGGTAGGCGGGGCGGTTCATGGTGACCGTCGCCACCGGTCCCTGCCGCTCGTAGCGTACGGGCTCGTCGTCGGGCACAGCGGGCATCTGCGACTCCTTCCCTAACAAGTGTTTGGTAGGTTAACTTAGCGGCATGAGCAGCGTCGAGGAGTTCCGCACCGAGGTCCGCTCCTGGCTGCGGGCCCACCTCACCGGCGAGTTCGCGGACCTGCGCGGCCGCGGCGGCCCGGGGAGGGAACACGAGGCCTTCGCCGAACGCCTCGCCTGGGAACGGCACATGGCGGCCGAGGGCTGGACCTGCGTCGGCTGGCCCGAGGAGTACGGCGGCCGCGGCGCGACCCTCGCCCAACAGGTCGCCTTCCACGAGGAGTACGCCCTCGCCGACGCCCCCGCACGCGTCAACCACATCGGCGAGCAGCTGCTCGGCCCCACCCTCATCGCCTTCGGCACCCCCGCGCAGCGGGACCGCTTCCTCCCGCGGATCGTCTCGGCCGAGGAGCTGTGGTGCCAGGGCTACAGCGAGCCGGACGCCGGCTCGGACCTGGCCAACGTACGGACCCGGGCCGAGCGGGACGACAAGGGCTGGGTCGTCACCGGGCAGAAGATCTGGACCTCGCTCGCGCACGAGTCCGACTGGTGCTTCGTCCTCGCCCGCACCGAGCCCGGCTCGACCCGCCACCACGGCCTGTCGTACCTGCTGGTGCCGCTCGACCAGCCCGGCGTCGAGGTCCGGCCCATCACCCAGCTCACCGGCACCTCGGAGTTCAACGAGGTCTTCTTCGACGGGGCGCGCACGGACGCCGCGCACCTCGTCGGCGCGCCGGGCGACGGCTGGCGCGTCGCCATGGCCACCCTCGGCTTCGAACGCGGCGTCTCCACCCTCGGCCAGCAGGTCGGCTTCCGCCGCGAACTGACGGCCGTCACCGAACTGGCCAAGGCCAACGGCGCCGCCGCCGACCCGCTGATCCGCGACCGGATCGCCCGTGCCTGGACCGGACTGGAGACCATCCGCTGCAACGCCCTGCGGATGCTCGACGGCGTCGCTGCCGGGGCGCCCGGACCCGAGGCCTCCATCGGCAAGATCTTCTGGGCGACCTGGCACCGGGAGCTGGGCGAACTCGCCATGGACATCTGCGGCGCCGACGGCATGCTCGCGGCCGGGGAACCGTACGACCTCACCGACTGGCAGCGGCTGTTCCTCTTCTCCCGCGCCGACACCCTCTACGCCGGCTCCAACGAGATCCAGCGCAACGTCATCGCCGAGCGCGTCCTCGGCCTGCCCAAGGAGGCACGCCCGTGACCCCGCCGCCCCCGTACGTCCCCGGCCACGCACTCCTCGCCGGCCGCACCGCCGTGGTCACCGCCGCGGCGGGTGCGGGCATCGGCGGCGCCACGGCCCGCCGCCTCCTGGAGGAAGGCGCCAGTGTCGTCGTCTCCGACGCGCACGCCCGCCGGCTCAAGGAATCCGAGGCGGCGCTCGCCGCGGAGTTCGGCGCGGACCGGGTCGCCGCGCTGCCCTGCGACGTCACCGACGAGGACCAGGTCACCGCGCTCCTCGACCTCGCCGAGGAACGCCACGGCCGCCTCGACATCGTGGTGAACAACGCCGGGCTCGGCGGCACCGCCGACCTGGTCGACATGGCCGACGAGCAGTGGGACCGCGTCCTCGACGTCACCCTCAACGGCACCTTCCGCTGCACCCGCGCCGCGCTGCGCCGTATGAAGGCCGCCGGACAGGGCGGTGCCGTCGTCAACAACGCCTCGGTCGTCGGCTGGCGCGCCCAGCGCGGCCAGGCCCACTACGCCGCCGCCAAGGCGGGCGTGATGGCGCTGACCCGCTGCGCCGCGGTGGAGGCGGCCGAGTACGGCGTCCGGGTCAACGCCGTGTCGCCGAGCCTGGCCATGCACCCGCACCTGGCGAAGGTCACCACCCCCGAACTGCTGGCGGAGCTGACCGAGCGGGAGGCGTTCGGACGGTACGCGGAGCCCTGGGAGGTCGCCAACGTGATCGTCTTCCTGGCCAGCGACTACGCGTCGTACATGACCGGCGAGGTCGTGCCGGTCAGCAGCCAGCGCGCGTGAGGGGCGGGCGACAATGGTGCGGTGCCAACCGCCAAGAAGAAGTCGAACGTGAGCCCGTCCCCCGAGCGCCGCCGCGAGCTGCTGGAAACGGCCGCCGAGGTGTTCGCCGAGCAGGGTTACAACGCCACCACCGTACGGAAGATCGCGGACGCGGCCGGCATGCTGGCCGGCAGCCTCTACTACCACTTCGATTCCAAGGAATCGATGCTGGACGAGATCCTCGCCACCTTCCTGGACGAGCTGTGGACCGGCTACGACACCGTGCTCGACGCCGGCCTCGGCCCCCGGGAAACCATCGAGGCCCTGGTCACCGAGTCCTTCCGGGAGATCGACCGGCACCGCGCCGCGGTCGCCATCTACCAGAAGGAGGCCCGGGCCCTCGCCGCGCAGCCGCGCTTCTCCTACCTCGCCGATTCGCAGGTGAAGTTCGAGAAGGCGTGGCTGGGCACGCTGGAGCGCGGGGTGGCCGCCGGAGTGTTCCGCGCCGACCTCGACATCCGGCTCACCTACCGCTTCATCCGCGACACCGTCTGGGTCGCGGTGAGCTGGTACCGCCCGGGCGGACAGCACAGCCCGGAGGAGATCGCCCGCCAGTACCTGTCCATGGTCCTGGACGGCGTCGCCGTACGCACGTAACCCCCACGCGCCCCTGTGAACCGACCGAGGAGCAGCAGCCATGGCCGAGGCCTACATCATCGACGCGATACGCACGCCCGTCGGACGGCGGAACGGCGGGCTCGCCGCCGTCCACCCGGCCGACCTCGGGGCCCATGTGCTCAAGGACCTCATGACGCGCACCGGCATTGACCCCGCCGCCGTCGAGGACGTCGTTTTCGGCTGCCTGGACACCGTCGGGCCGCAGGCCGGTGACATCGCCCGCACGTGCTGGCTGGCCGCCGGGCTTCCCGAAGAGGTGCCCGGCGTCACCGTCGACCGGCAGTGCGGTTCCTCGCAGCAGGCGATCCACTTCGCCGCGCAGGGGGTGCTCTCCGGCACGCAGGACCTGGTCGTCGCGGGCGGCACGCAGAACATGTCGATGATCCCGATCGCCTTCGCCGGCCGGCAGGCCGCCGAGCCGCTCGGGCTGACCGCAGGGCCGTACGCGGGCAGTGAGGGCTGGCGGGCCCGCTACGGCGACGCGCCGGTCAACCAGTTCCACGGCGCCGAACTGATCGCGGAGAAGTGGGGCATCACCCGCGAGGCCATGGAGGAGTTCGCGTACCGCTCCCACCAGCGGGCCGTCCGCGCCATCGACGAGGGCCGCTTCGAGCGCGAACTCGTCCCGTACGGGACCGTCACCGCCGACGAAGGGCCGCGCCGGGACACCTCACTGGAGAAGATGGCCGGGCTCAAGCCGGTGGTCGAGGACGGCCGGCTGACCGCGGCCGTCTCCTCGCAGGTCTCCGACGGCGCCTCGGCGATGCTGCTGGCCTCCGAACGGGCCGTACGGGAGCACGGCCTGACCCCGCGCGCCCGCGTCCACCACCTCTCCGTACGGGGCGAGGACCCGATCCGGATGCTCTCCGCGCCGATCCCGGCCACCGCACACGCCCTGAAGAAGACCGGTCTGACCATCGACGACATCGACCTGGTCGAGATCAACGAGGCGTTCGCGCCGGTCGTACTGGCGTGGCTGAAGGAGACCGGCGCCGACCCGGAGAAGGTCAACGTCAACGGCGGCGCCATCGCCCTCGGCCACCCCCTCGGCGCCACCGGCACCAAGCTCATGACCACCCTCCTCCACGAACTGGAGCGCACCGGCGGCCGCTACGGCCTCCAGACCATGTGCGAGGGCGGCGGCCAGGCCAACGTGACCGTGATCGAGCGGCTCTGACCCGGGCCGGGGGGCGAGGGCACGCGTGCGGCCTCAGCCCTCTGCGGACGCCACGACCTCGCGGGCCAGCGCCAGCAGGTCCGGGATGGCCGGATGGCCCGGGCCTTCGCGGCGCGCGAAGACGACGGGGACCGGCGGGACGTCCGCGAGCGGGCGGTAGATCACCGACGGATGGGTGTGGTTGCGCGGGGTGGCTGTCGTGGAGATCCCCACGGCACGGCCCGCGGCGATCGCCACGAGCCACTCGTCGGTGTTGCTCACCTCGATGGTCCCCACCGGGCGGGCCGTCGGCGGCCACATGTCCAGCGTGGTGGTGCCGGAAACGGTGTTGAGGGCGACCGGATGACGGGCGAGATCCGCCAGGGTGACCCGGGCGAGCCCCGCCAGCGGACTGTCGGACGGCATGACCACCACCCGCTCCTCCCACAGCAGCAGCTCCGTGACGAGCCCGGGAGCGGTGACGGCGCCGCGCAGCACGGCCGCGTCCACCCTGCCCTGGGTGAGACCGGCCGTGCGCTCGTCGATACGGCGCAGCTCCAGCGGGACGTCCGGATGCGTCTCGTCCCAGCGGCGCAGCAGCGGGACGGTGTGGTCGCCGAACGCCGCCCAGGTGTGGCCGACCCGCAGCGGCCAGGACGTCAGTCCCCGGGGATCGAGCGCCGCGTCGACCGCGGCGAGCGCCGCTGCGGTCTTGTCGCGGAACGTACGCCCCGCCGGAGTCAGTTCCAGGTGGTGCGTGGAGCGGTCCACGAGGCGGCTGCCCAGGTGCTCCTCCAGCCGCCGCAGGGTGCGGGAGAGCGCGGGCTGGCCCAGATGGAGGCGGGCGGCGGCCCGGGTGATGTTGCCCTCCTCGGCGATGGCGAGGAAGGCGCGCAGGTGCCGCAGCTCAATGGTCATTACACAGGAGCATAACCACTGGGGAATCGGCATTTCACGCGCGGCGGCCAGGCTCCTAGCGTGAAGGCCATGTCCTCCACGGCACGCACCTCTTCCGCGACGACCACCGCGCCCGGTCATGTACGCGGGGCTCCCGGGCGCGGCAGCCTCGCCGGCGTCGGCCTGGTGCTGGTCGGGACGCTGTCCGTCCAGTTCGGGTCGGCCGTCGCCGCGCTGCTGTTCCCCCGGGCCGGTGCGCTCGGCACGGTCGCCCTGCGCATCGCGCTCGCCGCCGTGCTCCTCCTGCTCGTCACCCGGCCCCGGCTGCGCGGCCACAAGCGCGCCGACTGGGCCGTCGTCGTCGGCTACGGCCTGGCGCTCGGCGGCATGAACATCCTCTTCTACCAGGCGCTCGCCCGGATCCCGCTGGGCGCGGCGGTCACCCTCGAAGTGCTCGGACCGCTGCTGCTGTCCGTCGTCGCCTCGCGCCGCGTCGCCGGGCTGCTGTGGGCCGGACTCGCGCTCGCCGGGGTCTACCTGCTGAGCGACGGCGGCTTCCACGGGCTCGCCCCCTCGGGCGTGGCCTTCGCGCTGGCCGCCGGGGCGCTGTGGGCGGCGTACATCGTGCTCAACGCCCGCGCCGGCGCCCGCTTCCCGCGGCTGGACGGCCTGGCCATCGCCATGACCGTCGCCGCGCTGGTAGCCCTGCCGCTGGGCATCGGCGCCTCGGGCGGGAAGCTGCTGGACCCGGCGGTCCTCGGCATGGGCGTGGTGATCGCGGTGATGAGCTCGGGCGTGCCCTACGCCCTGGAGCTGCTCGCCCTGCGCCGGCTGCCCGCCGCCACGTTCGCGGTGCTCACCAGCCTGGCGCCGGCCGTCGGGGCGGCGGCCGGCTACTTCGTACTGGACCAGGGGCTGACGCTGCCGCAGTGCGCCGCGATCGGGATGGTGGTCGCGGCGAGTGCGGGAGCGGTACGCACGGGCCGGCGCTGAGCCCTCGGCCGCGCGGTTCGGTCCACGCTCTCGGCCGCGTGGTTCAGTCCACCAGGCGGGAGCGGAGCCGCGCCAGGGTCCGGGAGTCCAGGTCCAGCCCCTCGGTGAGGTAGCCGTCGAGGCCGCCGTAGTCCCGCCGGGCCTGGTCGACGGCGGCCCGGAGGTAGTCCTCGCGGACGGCCAGCAGCGGGGTGAGCAGGTCCGCGTCCCGCATCCGCCCGCTCTTCTCCAGCCCCGCGCGGGTCCGGCGGTCGGCCGCGGCCCGCAGGTCGTTGGAGAGGAGGTAGTCACCGGTCGCGGTGGCGTCCGGTACGCCGACCGCGCGGAGCAGTACGTAGCTCAGCCAGCCGGTGCGGTCCTTGCCGGCGGTGCAGTGGAAGAGCAGCGGGGTGCCCCTGCCGTCCGCGAGGTCGCGCACGGTCGCCGCGAACTGGCGGCGGCTCTGCGCGTCGGTGACGAACGACCGGTACGTGGCGCGCATCAGCCGCTCCGCCCGGCCGCCCCCGAGCAGCCTCCGCTGTGTGTCCGGGTCCTTGCTGCCCAGTGCCTCGTTGGTCGTGTCGTTCAGCCGGCGGTCCGGCACCGGCCGGGAGATCAGCTTCAGGCCGCGTGGCAGCCGGTCGGCGCCGTCGCGCGCGGTCTCCGCGGGGACGCGCAGGTCCACGACGGTGCGCAGGCCCAGGCCGGTGAGTTTTCTGCCGTCCGCGGGGGTCAGCTTTCCTAGCCCGTCGGCCCGGAACACCCGGCCGTACCGGACGTGCCGGCCGTCGCGGGTGCGGTAGCCGCCGAGGTCGCGCACGTTGACCGCGCCCCGCAGCTCGACGCGGTGGACGGTGCCGGCGGCCGGGCCGGGGGACGTGGCCGGGGAGGCGGCGGACCGCTCGGGGGCCGGGTCCGCCGCGCAGGCGGGGAGGAAGCCGAGGGCGGCGGTGAGCAGCGCTGCCGCCGTACGGCGGAGGTGAGTGGCGCGCATGGGTCACTCCAAGGGGGAGAGGGGGTGTCCGGGGTGCGGTGTGCCGGAAGTTCCTCGGGCGGAGCGCCGGCCGGGGTCAGTCCGCCGGTGGCAGGGCGCGGAGCGTGGCGTGGGCCTCCGCCATGACGCGGGCGACCAGCTCGGCACAGGACGGCAGGTCGTCGATGAGCCCCGCGACCTGCCCGGCCGCCATCACGCCCAGGTCCGTACGGCCGTCCACCATGGAGCCCTTGAGTAGCATCGGGGTGTTGGCGGCCAGCAGGACCTGGCTCCACGTCAGGTCCTTGCCGTGCTTCATGGCCAGGCCGTCGCGGACCATCCGGCGCCAGCTCGTGCCGGACTCGCGCTTGAAGGCCGCGGCGTGGCGCACCGCGCGCAGCAGCGCGGCGGCCCGGCCCGAGCGCTCCAGCGCGTCGACCAGTTCGCTGCGCAGCATCCGGTGGGGGAGGCCGTCGACGGCGGTGGTGACGGTGACGTCCTTGACGGTCGCGGCGAGGTACCGGGCCTTGACGGCGTCCGGGACGGTGCTGTCGGAGGTGAGGAGGAAGCGGGTGCCCATGGCGATGCCGGCGGCGCCGTACGCCAGCGCCGCCACCAGCCCCCGCCCGTCCCGGAAACCACCGGCCGCCACCACCGGGATGTCCACCGCGTCCACGACCTGCGGCAGCAGTACGCCGGTGGCGACCTCCCCGGTGTGACCACCGCCCTCGCCGCCCTGCACGATGACGGCGTCGGCGCCCCAGGCGGCGACTTTCTCGGCGTGCCGCCGGGCGCCGACGGACGGCATGACGATCACCCCGGCGTCCTTGAGCCGGGCGATCAGCTCCTGGGAAGGGGCGAGGGCGAAGGAGGCGACCCGTACGCCCTCCTCGATGATGATCCGGACGCGGTCGGCCGCGTCGCCCGCGTCCGCGCGCAGGTTCACCCCGAACGGCGCCTGCGTACGCGAGGCGACCTCCCGGACGGCGGCGCGCAACTGGTCCACGGTCATGGTGGCCGACGCCAGGATGCCCAGCGCGCCCGCGTTCGCCGCGGCCGAGACGAGCCGGGGGCCCGCCACCCAGCCCATGCCGGTCTGCACGACGGGGTGCCGCACACCGACCAGCCGCGTGAACGGCGTGGCGAGCGTGGCGTCCGCCGCGCGGGGGCGCTCCGGTGCCGTCATGCGGGGACCTCCCGGTCCCGCAGTCCGTCGGGGTCGATGACCTCGCGGATCAGGCGCAGTTCGGTGGCCGTGGGCTCGCGGGTGTACGGCACCGGTGCGGGGACGTCGAGCGGGAAACCGGTGGCCTCGCGGACCTGCTCGACCGTGACGCCGGGGTGCAGAGAGCGCAGCCGCATCGTGCGGTCCGGCGTCTCGAAGTCGAAGACGCCCAGGTCGGTGACGACCTCCGGGATGCGGTGGTACCGGGTGGCGGTGGTACCGGCCGCCGCGGCCCGGTCGTAGCCGACGCCGCTGACCATGTCGACCCGCTCCACGAACACCCGGCGCGAATGCCGCGGCACCCAGTAACTGGTCGGATTGTTCAGCGTATTGACCGGCGCACCGCGCACCCCCAGCAGCTGTCGCTTCGGCCGGTCCCAGTCGCCGATGCAGCTGATGTTCTGGTTGCCGTACCGGTCGAGCTGGCTCGCGCCCATCATCACGTGCCGCCGCCCGGTGGCCACCAGCGCCAGGTGCTGCCGGTAGGGCAGCCAGCCCTCGGTCACCTCCGACCGTGACCCGACCGCCGGCACGTCCGCCATCAGCAGCGCTTCCCCGTCCGTCAGCAGCAGGCCGGGGGAGAAGGTGAGCCTCGCCAGCCGGGCGCCGATCGACGGGACGGTGCCCATCGGGCTGGCGAGCACCTCGCCCGCGTCGCGCCAGACCTCCGCGCAGGCCAGTACGCAGTACTCGGCCCGGGTCGCGTTCACCGTGGTCATGCGGACCCCTCCTCGTGGAACGCCGCGACCGCGGCCTGGTACGCGTGCTCGTCACCGGACAGGAACCGCCGGACGAAGCCTTGCCAGGCCTCCGGGTCCTTGGCTGCCCGTACGTACTCCCGCTGGAACGCCTCGTCGCGTTTGTAGTCGGGCTCGCAGGACGTGAAGTGCGCGCCGTTCGGGGTCTCGGTCACCCCGGTCACGAACGCCCGCTTGACCAGCAGCGACTGCGGCCCGGCGGCCTTGAGCAGCTCCGCGGTGTCGACGATGCGCTCGCAGGACAGGTACGCGGCGTCCGCCGCCTGGCAGAACAGGTCGTCGAAGTACGGATCGGGGCCGAGGTACTGGCCGTTGCCACGCGCGTCGGCCCGGTCGAGGTGCACCAGCGCGGCGTCCAGCCGCAGCGCCGGCACGGCGACCAGCTCCTCGCCGTCCTCGTACGGCGAGGTGACCGTGCGCAGCGACGGGTTGACCGTCATCACGTCGGAGCCGAGCCCGGCCCGGATCGGCATGAACGGCAGCCGGTGCGCGGCGGCGGTGAGCCCCCACATGACCATCGCCTCGTCCAGCTCGGTCAGTTCGAGGCCGCCGCGCTGCCGGGCCGCGCAGAAGTGCGGCTCCAGCGGGACGGAGTCCAGGGTGCCGAAGGCGGTGACCAGCCTGCGGATCTTCCCGGCGGCCGCGAGCAGCCCGACGTCCGGGCCGCCGTAGGACACCACGGTCAGGTCGGTGACGTCCGAGCGCAGCAGTGCGCGCACCAGCGCCATCGGCTTGCGCCGGGACCCCCAGCCGCCGATGCCGAGGGTCATGCCGCTGGAGAGGCGGCCGACCACCTCGTCGGCGGTCATCGTCTTGTCCGCGCTCATGACCGCTGCTCCCTTGCCGTACTGGATTCCGTGCCCCTGGCCGTACTGGTTCCGGTGTCGCCGCCGAAGGTGTCGCGTACGCGGTCGGCGATGCCGCTGAGGTTGGCCTCAAAGGTGAAGCCCTGCTCGAAGCGGTAGCTGCGGCGTACGTCGACCGGGTCGATGCCGTTGATGGCGGCCTTGGCGAGGCGGATCAGGGTGCCGTCCTTGGCGGCGATCTCGCCCGCCAACTCCCGTGCTGCGTGGTCCAGTTGCTCGCGTGGCACGACGCGCCAGACGGAGCCGTGCTGCCGCAGCTCCTCGGCGGTGACGGTGCGCGAGGTGTAGTACAGCGTCCGCATCAGGTGCTGCGGGACCAGCCGGGCGAGATGGGTGGCCGCACCCAGCGCGCCCCGGTCCAGCTCGGGCAGGCCGAACGTCGCGTCGTCGCTCGCCACGACGGCGTCCGCGTTGCCCACCAGTCCGATGCCGCCGCCCAGGCAGAAGCCCTGTACGGCCGCGACCACCGGTACTTCGCAGTCGTACACGGCGGCGAATGCTTCGTAACAGCCCCGGTTGGCGCCGAGTAGTGCGTCGTGACCGGGCGTGCGCTGCATCTCCTTGATGTCCACACCGGCGTTGAAGCCGCGTCCGGCGGCGGCGAGGACGACACAGCGCACCTTCGGGTCCGCGCCCGCCGCGCGGACCGCAGCGGCCAGGTCGTACCAGCCTTGTACGGGAAGGGCGTTCACCGGTGGGAAGTCCACGGTGACGACCGCGATGCCCTCTTCGGGCGTGGAGGTGGAGACACCCATGAGCAGATCAGCTACCTTTCCACCAAACGTTTGTTAGGGCGCGTGCAGGCAAGGTAGCAGCGGTCGGCGCGCCGCGGGAGGTGCTCAATGCCAGCGATCATCGATCTCACCGGGGCCGTCGCCGTCGTGACGGGTGGAACACGAGGCGTCGGCGCGGGAATCGGCCGCGCCCTGCTGGAGGCCGGGGCCGAGGTGGTGACCTGCGCCCGGCGGCCTCCCGACGAACCCGTACGGGCGGCCGGGCGCACCGCCCGCTTCCTCCCCGTCGACCTGCGCGACCCCGACGCCGTCGGCGCCTTCCTCCAGCGGGTCGGCGACGAGTACGGCCGGCTGGACACCCTGGTCAACAACGCCGGGGGCACCCCGTTCCGCACCCTCGCCGACGGCGGTGCCCGGCATGCCGCCCGGGTCGTCGAACTGAACCTGCTCGCCCCCCTGACCGCCTCGCTCGCCGCGTACGACGTGATGCGCGCGACGGGTACGGGCGGCTCGATCACCATGATCGGCAGCGTCAGCGGTACCCGCCCCTCACCGGGGACCGCGGCGTACGGCGCCGCCAAGGCGGGCCTGGAGAACCTGGCCCGCTCCATGGCCGTGGAGTGGGCCCCGGCGGTACGGGTCAACACCGTCGTCGTCGGCATGGTCCGCACCGAACTGTCCCACCTGCACTACGGGGACGAGGCCGGCGTGGCCGCGGTCGGCCGCACCGTCCCCCTCGGCAGGCTCGCCGAACCCACCGAGATCGGCGACGCCTGTGTCTTCCTCGCCTCGGACCGGGCCGCGTACATCAGCGGCGCGAGCCTGCACGCCCACGGCGGCGGCGAACGCCCGGCCTTCCTCGACGCCGCCACCGCCAACAACTGACCGCCCCCGCTACGGACCGCCGCCCCCGTTTCTCTGAAAGCCCCGCCCCCGCCTCGAAAGGCAGGATCACCATGACCGGACTGTGCACCGGACGCGTCGCCGTCGTCACCGGAGCGGGCCGCGGCCTGGGCCGTGCGCACGCCCTCGCCCTGGCCGCCGAGGGCGCCCGGGTCGTCGTCAACGACCTCGGCGTCGGCCTGGACGGCAGCGGTGGCGCCGCAGGCCCCGCCCAGGAGGTCGTCGACGGGATCCGGGCCCGCGGCGGCGAGGCGGTCGCACACGGCGGCGACATCGCCACTACGGACGGCGCCGCCTCGCTCGTCGCCGCCGCGCTCGACACGTACGGCCGGCTCGACACCCTCGTCAACAACGCCGGGTTCCTTCGCGACCGGATGCTGGTCAACCTCGACGAGGATGACTGGGACGCGGTGCTGCGGGTCCATCTCAAGGGCCACTTCCTGACGCTGCGGCACGCCGCGGCGCACTGGCGCGGGGAGGCCAAGGCCGGCCGTACCCCCGCGGCCCGGGTGATCAACACCAGCTCGGGCGCCGGCCTGCTCGGCAGCGTCGGCCAGGGCAACTACGCGGCCGCCAAGGCCGGCATCGTGGGGCTCACCCTCGTCGCCGCGGCGGAGATGGCCCGGTACGGCGTCCAGGTCAACGCGATCGCCCCGGCCGCCCGTACCCGGATGACCGAGCAGACCTTCGCCGACACCATGGCAGCGCCGCGCGAGGGCGCCTTCGACGCGATGGCCCCGGAGAACGTCTCCCCGCTCGTCGTCTGGCTCGGCTCCACCGACTCCACCGGAGTGACCGGCCGGGTCTTCGAGGCGGAGGGCGGCCGCATCACCGTCATGGAGGGCTGGCGCCCCGGCCCCACCGCCGACAAGAACGCCCGCTGGACCCCCACGGAAGCAGGCGAGGCAGCCCGCAAACTCCTCGCGGAGGCCGAGCCGCCGCAGCCGGTGTACGGGGCGCGCTGACGCGGCGAGCGGGGGCGGGCCGGTGCCGCCGAAAGCGCCCGGACCGCTTTCCCGCTCACCGGGAAAAGCGCCTCCCACGGCGGTCCCGGGGCGGCCTAGCCTCCCCGGACAGCCCGTCGCCGTGCAGGAGGACGAGAAGATGACTGCTCCCCATGACGAGGTCCGCGTCATCGACGCGGGCCGCCCGCCCGCCCGTTTCGCTCGCGGCTGGCACTGTCTCGGTCTCGCCGATGCCTTCAAGGACGGTGTGCCGCACGAGGTCGAGGCGTTCGGCACCAGGCTGGTGGTGTTCCAGGGGGAGAACGACGGCGCGCTGCATGTGCTCAACGCCTACTGCCCGCACATGGGCGGCAACCTGGCCCACGGTTCGGTGAAGGGCGACGCCGTTGCCTGTCCCTTTCACGACTGGCGCTGGTCCGGCAATGGCCGGTGCGCCGGGGTGCCGTACGCGCGCCGGGTGCCGCCGCGCGCCCGCACCCGCGCGTGGACCACGCTGGAGGAGAACCGCCAGCTGTTCGTCTGGTACGACCCCGAGGGCAATCCGCCGCCGCCCGAGGTGACCATCCCGCGCATCGAGGGCGCCTTCAGCGATGAGTGGAGCGACTGGACCTGGCACACGATCCGGGTGGAGGGCGCCAACTGCCGCGAGATCGTGGACAACATCGTGGACATGGCGCACTTCTACTACGTGCACTACTCCTTCCCGACGTACTTCAAGAACGTCTTCGAGGGGCACATCGCCACCCAGTACATGGAGAGTTCCCCGCGCGAGGACGTCGCTCTCGGCGGGCTGAGCGCCCCGCTCCGCTCCGACGCCTCCTACTACGGCCCCTCCTACATGATCGACTATCTCTGGACGCCGGTGGCAGAGGGCGTCGAGACGGAGATGGTGCTGATCAACTGCCACTACCCGATCGACGCGGACAGCTTCCAGCTGCAGTACGGCGCCATTGTGAAGAAGTTGCCCGGCATGACGGACGCGGAGGCCGCCGAGGCTGCCCGGCTCACCGTGGAGGGCCTGGCGACCGGGTTCGAGCAGGATGTCGAGATCTGGCGGAACAAGACCCGGATCGACAACCCGCTGCTGACCGAGGAGGACGGTCCGGTGTACCAGCTGCGCCGCTGGTACGAGCAGTTCTACGTGGACGCGGGGGAGGTGCGGGACGAGATGGTCCAGCGGTTCGAGTTCGAGGTCGACACCGAACGGGCCAACAAGGCGTGGCGCGCCGAGGTCGACGAGAACCTGGCGCGACGGGCGGCGACCGCGCCCGGTGACGCCGCGGGAACGCGGACCGCGAGCGGAGCCTGACGTGCAGCCGGTGGAGTGCGCGGCCTGCGGCAATCAGGTCCGCTGCGAGAAGTTCAGCCACGCCCACACGTCCGTGCAGTGGACGGCCGAAGCGGCGGCCGTCTGCCCGGAGTTCGGCAGCCGGGTCGCGGCGGGCGAGACCGGCGCCCGGATCCGCACCTGCCCGGCGCTGCGCGACAGCATCGGCAGAGCGGTGGCGGCGGGCGTGCTGACCGTCACCCGCCGGGACGACGCGGGTCCGGAGGCCGCCGATGCCTGAGCCGCGTACGTACCGGCTGCGCGTCACCGAGGTGATCGACGAGACGGCCGACGCCCGTTCCTTCGTGCTCCGGCCACCGGCGGGGGCGGCGGACCGGTTCGCCTACCGGCCCGGGCAGTTCCTGACGGTGCGGTTGCCGGGTCCGGGCGACGGTGCGGCGGCCGTGGCGCGCTGCTACTCCCTCGCCAGTTCACCGGACACCGGCGAGCCGCTGAGGATCACCGTCAAGCGGGTGGCCGGGGGGTACGGCTCGCACTGGCTCTGCGACCGCGTGACGGCCGGGGACGAGCTGGAGGTCCTGCCCCCGGCCGGTACCTTCACGCCGGACTCCCTCGACCGGGACCTGCTGCTGGTCGCGGGCGGGAGCGGCATCACGCCCGTCATCGCCATCGCCAAGTCGGCGCTGGTGCGGGGGCGGGGCCGGGTGACGCTGCTCTACGCCAACCGGGACGAGGACGCCGTCATCTTCCGTGACGAACTGCGGGAGCTGGCAGAGGAGTACCCGGACCGGCTGGTGGTGCTCCACTGGCTGGCCTCGCTCCAGGGCCTGCCGGCCGCGAGCCGGTTGGCCGGCCTGGTCGCGCCGTACGCGGACCGGGACACGTACGTCTGCGGACCGGGACCGCTGATGGACGCGGTGGAGACCGCGGTCGGCGGCGGGCGGGTGCACCGGGAGCGGTTCTTCTCCCTCGGTACCGACGTCTTCGCCGCGCCGGACGGGGCGCCGGAGACCGGGACCGACGAGGAACACCGCACGGCCGAAGTGGAACTGGACGGCGAGACGCACGTCGTCGGCTGGCCCGAGCGGACGCCGCTGCTCGACGCCCTGCTCGCCGCCGGCGTCGACGCGCCGTACTCCTGCCGGGAGGCGGCCTGCGGTGCCTGTGCCTGCCGGGTCGTCTCCGGCGAGGTGAAGATGGCCCGCAACGACGTCCTCGACGAGCAGGACCTCACCGACGGATACGTCCTGGCCTGTCAGGCCCTGCCCGTCACCGACCGGGTCGGGATCAGCTACTCCTGACCCCGGCGCCGGCCCCGCGGCCCACATCGACACGGTTCACCTCCACACGGCTCACATCCCCGCGGCTCACATCCACTCGGCGAATCGCAGCCACGACATCAGCGTGTCCATCTGGCCCGGGTCCAGGGGCGGGGCCGCCTCCTCGGCCGCACGCGGCTGCACCGCCCGCCCCGGCCCGTACAGAGCTGCCCACACCGACCGCGCCGTCCCGAGCACCATGGGCGCCAGCCGCTCCAGTTCGCGGTGGATGCCGTTGCCGCACACCGAGACCGCGGCGACCGCGCGCCCGGCGCCCCGCAGCGGTGCCGCCACGCACGCCACGCCGCGGAACGCCTCCTCCCGGTCGTAGGCCACGCCGCGTTCGCGGACGCGCGCCAGTTCCGCGCGGAAGGACCGCGGCCGGACGAGCGTCTGCGGCGTACGCGCCCGCAGCCCGGCCCGCAGCACCTCGGCGACCAGCGCCTCCTCGCTGAACGCCAGGATCGCCTTGCCGGTCCCCGTGCAGTACGCCGGCTGCCGGCCGCCGATCCGGGACGGCACCGAGGCGTCCGCCGTGCCGCCGAGCCGCTCCAGGTACACCACTTCGGGGCCGTCGAGGACCGCGAGGTGCACCACGTGCCCGGTCCTCTCGTGCAGCGCGTGCAGATGCGGCAGCGCGGCCCGGCGCAGCCGGTTGTGGTGCGCGGCCGTCGCGCCCAGCTCCAGCATCCCCATGCCCAGCCGGTAGTCCCGGCCGTCCCGTTCCAGCCAGCCCAGCCGCACCAGTTGGTCCAGTATCCGGTGCACGGAGGAGCGGGGCAGCCCGGACCGGCGCACCACCTCGGTGAGCGTCAGCCGGGGCGTGGCGCCCTTGAAGGCGCCCAGGACGAGTGCGGCTTTCTCCAGAAGCGACGGCGCTTGCACGGTCATCGGCGACTCCTGTGAGGAGCGGGGGAGGGGTGCCGAGAGCCTGCCACGGTTCCCGCTGAGCGGGAACCCACTATTTCTAAAAGAAATAGTCGGCCGTAGATTCGCGGCACCTTCGCACCTCCGCATCACACGGCCGCACTCACGGCCCGAGACACGACCTGAGAGGGGACGCCATGAGCGAAGACGCCATGAGCGCGCACGCGGTCCTCGCCGCCGTCCGGGAACTCGCCCCTGTGCTCCGGGAGCGCGCCCCCGAGGCCGAGCAGCTCTGCCGGGTGCCGGACGCCTCGATCAAGGAGCTGGAGGAGACCGGCTTCTTCCGGCTGCTCCAGCCCCGGGCGTACGGCGGCCACGCGGCGAACCCGGCGCTCTTCTACGAAGCGGTCAAGGAGATCGCCAAGGCGTGCGGCTCCACCGGATGGGTCGCCTCCGTACTCGGCGTCCACCCCTGGCACGTCGGCCTGTACGACCCCAGGGCCCAGGAAGAGGTCTGGGGCGTCGGCCGCGGCACCCGTATCGCCTCCTCCTACGCCCCCACCGGCAGGGTCACCGTCGCCGACGGCGGCTTCCGGATCTCCGGCCGCTGGCACTTCTCCTCCGGCTGCGACCACGCCGACTGGGCACTGCTCGGCGGACTGGTCCTCGGCGAGGACGGCGCACCCGTCGACATGCGGACCTTCCTCGTGCCGCGTACCCAGTACACCGTCGACCGGGTCTGGGACACCGTGGGCCTGCGCGGCACCGGCAGCAACGACATCGTCATCGAGGACGCCTTCGTGCCCGAGCACCGGGCGCTCAGCTTCGGCCCGGTCAGCGCGCTGCGGACACCGGGCCGGGCACTGAACCCCGAGCCGCTGTTCCGGCTGCCGTACGCCTCCGTCTTCACCACCGCGATCTCCACCCCGCTCGTCGGGATCGCCGAGGGCGCGTACGAGGCGTACGCGGCGGTCACCCGGGAGCGCATCCGGGTCTCCTACGGCCAGAAGGTCGCCGAGGACCCCTTCGCGCAGGTCCGGATCGCCCGCGCGGCCGGCGACATCGACGCCGCCTGGCTCCAGCTGCGCCGCAACATGAGCGAGCTGTACGGGTGCGCCGAGCGCGGCGCGGACCCGACGCCGGAGCTGCGCGCCCGCGTCCGCCGCGACCAGGTGATGGCCACCGAACGGGCCGTGTCGGCGGTGGACCTGTTGGTGGAGAACGCCGGCGGCGGTGCGATGCGGACCGGCCCGAGCCCCGTGCAGCGCGCCTGGCGCGACGTCCACACCGGCCGGGGGCACGCCGCCAACGACCCCGAGCGGGCGCTGGTCCTCTTCGGGCAGGCGGCGCTCGGCATCGAGATCCAGGACACGATGCTCTGATGGGGGATGGGATGACCGCGCAGCTCACGTACGAGTCGACGTCGCGGACGGCCGAGGCGGCCGGGATCGCGCTGCACTACCACGAGGCGGGGCCCGCCGACCGGCCGGACGCACCGGTCGTGATCATGCTGCACGGCGGTGGCCCCGGCGCCTCCGGCTGGAGCAACTTCGGCGGCAACCTCCCGGTGTTCGCCCGTACCTTCCGTACTCTCCTGGTCGACCAGCCCTGCTTCGGCCGGTCCGCCAAGCCCGAGCCCGACCGGGACTACTTCAGCTACAGCGCCGGCGCCGTTGCCGCCCTGATGGACGAACTGGGCATCGAACGGGCGCACTTCATCGGCAACTCGCTCGGCGGCGGCACCTCCGTCCGCATGGCGCTGAACCATCCGGACAAGGTCGGCAAGCTGCTGCTGATGGGCCCCGGCGGGATCTCCCTCAACCTCTTCGCGCCCGACCCGACCGAAGGCATCAAGCGGCTCTTCGAGTTCCAGTCGGCACCCGAGCCGAGCAAGGAGCAGCTGCGCGCCTTCCTGAGCGTCATGGCGTACGACCAGTCCATCGTCACCGACGAGCTGGTCGAGGAGCGCTGGGCCTCGGCCACCGACCCCGAGACGAAGCTCGGCAACGCGCGGATGGCCGCCGCCTTCGCCAACCCCGCCTGGGCGCAGGACTGGATGCTCTGGCGCGAGGCCCACCGGATCACTCAGCCCGTCCTCCTCACCTGGGGCCGCGAGGACCGCACCAATCCGCTCGACGGCGCGCTGGTGGCCCTCAAGACGATCCCCGACGCCCGGCTGCACGTCTTCCCGCACTGCGGCCACTGGGCGCAGACCGAGCAGGCGGACGAGTTCAACCGGCTCGCCGTCGACTTCTTCACCCATTGAACAGCAGCTTCTCGCACCGACGCTCCGAAGGAGACCGATCATGGACATCCGCGCACTGGGGTATCTGCGCGTGGAGACCACCCGGTTCGAGGAGTGGCGCACCTATGCGCTGGACCTCCTCGGCATGGTGGCGGCCACCGGCACCGACGACGACACGCTCTGCCTGCGGATGGACGACCGCGCCCACCGCATCGCCGTCGTCCGCTCCACCACCGACCGGCTGCAGGCGGCCGGCTGGGAGGTGGCGAACGCCGCCGCGCTCGCGCAGGCGGCACGGGAGCTGGAGGCGGCGGGCGTCACCGTCAAGCACGCCGACGACGCGCTGCTCGCCGAACGACGCGTCCAAGGACTCATCCAGTGCGCCGACCCGTGCGGCAACCCCCTGGAGCTCTTCTGGGGGCAGGCGCAGGACCACACCCCGCTCGGCACCCCGTACGGCAACCGCTTCGTCACCGGCGACCTCGGTCTGGGCCACGTCGTCCTGCCGGTACCGGACATCGAGGCGGCGCTGGACTTCTACGAGAACCTGCTCGGCTTCCAGCTGCGCGACTCGATGAGGCTGCCGCCCGAGGGCGTACCGACCGCCGCCGAGCAGCGGGAATTCCACTGGATGCACTTCCTGAGCCCCAACCGCCGCCACCACAGCCTGGGCCTGTACCCCGGCGCGCTGCCCCCGGGCATCGTGCACTTCATGGTGGAGCTGGAGACCCTGGACGACGTGGGCCGCGGCCTGGACCGCATGCACGCCGCCGACATCCCCATCGCCTCCACCCTCGGCCGGCACACCAACGACCAAATGGTCTCCTTCTACGCCCAGGCGCCCGGCGGCTTCCAGGTCGAGTACGGCTGGGACGGCCTGGTCGTGGACCCGGCGACCTGGGTGGCCAAGGAGATCACCGCCGACAGCTTCTGGGGACACCGATGGAACGGCTGAGCGAGCGTGCCGTGGACGCGGCCGGCTTCCGGGACGTCCTGGGGCGCTTCGCGACCGGGATCACGATCGTGGCGGGGCTCGGGCCCGACGGGCGGCCCGCGGGCTTCGCCTGTCAGTCCTTCGCCTCGCTCTCCCTCGACCCGCCGCTGGTCATGCTGGCGGTGGGCAGGGCATCCACCAGCTGGCCGGTGATCGAGCGGACCGGCCGGTTCTGCGTCAACATCCTCGCCGAGCACCAGCGCGAGACCTGCGCGGCGTTCGGCCGCAGCGGTCCCGACAAGTTCGCCGGTGTGCCCTGGAGCACCGGCGACCACGGCACCGTACGCATCGAGGGCGCGCTCGCCTTCGTGGAGTGCGAGCTGGAGGCCGTGTACGAGGCGGGCGACCACCACCTGGTCACCGCGCGCGTCCTGGCCCTCGACGCCCGGGAGGACGGCCGGCCACTCCTGTACTTCCGCAGCCGCTACGCCGTGGGGGCATTCCGATGACGAGCCACGCTTCCGTTTCCTGGGACCACACCTACGACGTCGTGGTGATCGGGTCCGGTGCCGCGGGGCTGGCCGCGGCGCTCACCGCCCGGCTGCGCGGCCTCACCGTGCTGGTGGCCGAGAAGACCGACCGGTACGGCGGCTCCACGGCGCTGTCCGGCGGCGCCGTCTGGATACCGGGCAACTTCCATCTGGACGCCGCGGGAGTCGGCGACACGAGGGAGAAGGCGCGCGCCTACCTCGACGCGACCGTCGGGGACCGGGTGCCCGCCGAGCGCAAGGAGGCGTACCTGGAGTACGGCCCGGCGATGCTGCGCGAGTTCCACGACCGCACCGCCGTCCGGTTCCGGTACACCCCCGGCTACAGCGACTACTACCCGGAGCGGCTCGGCGGTGCCCCGCAGGGCCGCTCCGTCGAACCGGAGGTCTTCGACCTCAAGCGGCTGACCCCGGAACAGCTCCGCACCCTGCGGCGCGCCGGGCTGCCCACCTACGGCCTCACCATCACCTCCTACGACTTCCGCTTCCTGAACATGGCGGCCCGCACCTGGGCGGGCCGGCGGACCTCGCTGAAGGTGGGCCTCCAGGCGCTGCGGGACCGGGCCACGGGCCGCAAGCCGGTCGCGCTCGGGGAGGCGCTGATCGCCCGCATGCGCCACTCGCTCGACCGGCTCGGCGCGGACCTGTGGCTCTCCGCGCCGCTCACCTCCCTCGTGGCAGAGGACGGCCGGGTGACGGGCGTACGCGTCGACCGCGGCGGGGGAGAAGTCACCGTACGGGCTACCGGCGGTGTCGTCCTGGCCTCCGGCGGCTTCTCGCACAGCACCCGGCTGCGCGAGAAGTACCTCCCGGCGCCGACCTCCCCGGAGTGGTCGGCGGCGGCCGAGGGACAGACCGGCGACGCTCTCGAAGCGGCCGTCGCGGTGGGCGCCGCCACCGATCTGATGGACAAGGTGTGGGGCGCGCCGTCCGTGGTGGCGCCGGGCGAGAAGCCGTTCTTCCTGGTCGCGGACCGCGGCATCCCGGGCATGGTGATCGTGGACCGGGCGGGCCAGCGGTACGCCAACGAGGCCGCGCCGTACCACGAGTTCGTGGACGCCATGTACGCGCACCACCGGCCGGACGCCTCCACCGTGCCGTCCTGGCTGATCCTCGACGCCACCTCCAAGGCCCGCTACGTCTTCATGGGCCTGCTGCCGGGACAGCCGTTCCCCAGGAAGTGGCTCGCGAGCGGCTTCGTGAAGAAGGCCGGCACGGTGGCGGAACTCGCCGCGCTGACCGGTCTCCCCGCCGAGCGGCTGCGGGCCACGCTCGACCGCTTCAACGGCTTCGCCCGCGCGGGCCAGGACGCCGACTTCCGGCGCGGCGCGAGCGTGTACGACCGCTACTACGGCGACCCCACCCTGCCCAACCCCAACCTGGCCCCGCTCGAAAAACCCCCGTTCTACGCGGTCCCCGTCCACCCCGGGGACATCGGCACCAAGGGCGGCCCGGTCACCGACGCGTCGGCCCGCGTGCTGCGCGCTGACGGCTCGGTCATCGAGGGCCTGTACGCCTCAGGCAACGCCTCGGCGGCGGTGATGGGGGAGACCTATCCGGGGCCGGGCGCGACCATCGGGCCCGCGATGACGTTCAGCTGGATCGCGGTGAACGCCATCGCGGAGGCGATGGACGCGCGCTGAGCACCGTACGACGCGCTGACCGCCGTACGACGCACGAAGGAGCCCGCCGGCGGCGACCGGCGGGCTTCTTCGTGTGCCGCCTACTGGGCGGTGAGCCCGCCGTCGACGGCGAACTCGGCGCCCGTCACGTACGCCGAGGCGTCCGACACCAGGTACAGCACCAGCTCCGCCACCTCCTCCGGGCGGCCCATCCGCCGCAGCGGCACGTTCGGCCACTCCCGCTCCCCGGCGTCCGCGCCGAGCGCGCCGGCGACCATCGGGGTGTCCACCATGCCCGGGTGCACCGAGTTGACCCGGATACGGTGCCGGGCCAGGTCGAGCGCGGCGGATTTGGTGAGCCCTCGCAGCCCGAACTTGGTCGCCCCGTACGACGCATGGCCCTGGATGCCGACCAGGCCCGCGGTGGAGGAGATGTTGACGATCGAGCCGCCGTCGCCGGTCGCGCGCATCGCCGGCACCACCGCCTGGATGCCGAGGAACGGGCCGATGAGATTGACCTGGAGGAGCCGTTGGAGATTTGCCTCGGTCTCCTCCTCGATCGGCGCGGTGCGCCACAGGGCCGCGTTGTTCACCAGCGCGTCGACCCGCCCGAAGGCGTCCAGCGCCGCCGCCACGACCCGCTGCCAGCCGGCCGTGTCGGTCACGTCGTGCGGGACGAACAGCCCCTGGTCCCCGAGCTGTGCTGCGGTCTCCCGGCCCGCCTCCTCCGTGATGTCCGTGAGCACGACGCGCGCGCCGTGCTCCGCGAACAGCCGCGCCTCGGCGGCGCCCTGACCCCGGCCCGCTCCCGTGACGAGGACGGTCCGGCCCGCCAGCCGCGCGGACATCAGCCCGCCGCCGCTTCGAGGGCGCGGAAGCGCGGGATGACCTTCTCGCCCCACTGCCGGATGGTCTCCATGCACGCCTCCTGCGGCACGGTGCCCATCTGGATCAGGCACATCACCTCGTCGACGCCGATCCTGCGCAGCTGCTCGACGTAGTCGATCGCGGTCTCGGCGGTGCCGTAGGCGTGCTCGGCGTTGTAGGTGCCGGTGTCGGCGGGCCGCGCGGGGATGTCGGCCTCGTGCAGCTTGGCGACCAGCTCGTCCCGGCGGCGGGACATCGCCGCGGCGTGGTCCTCGTCGTCCTCGTAGACCACGGTGGGCTCGGGGCCGTTGCCGTACCAGTGGGCGATGGACTCGGCGAAGAAGCGCTGCCCGCGGGTGCCGATGCGATAGGCGGCGTCCGCGTCGTCCAGGACGATCGTGGGACAGAGCGCGGAGAAATGGTTGTTGACCTCGGTGGAGACGAACCGCTCGGTGCCCCGTACGGCGATGGCCTCGTCGTAGACCTTGCGCATCTCGCGGATGTCGTCGGCGCCCGCGAAGCCCAGCACCAGCGCACCGATGCCCAGTTCAGCGGCGAGCTTGAGCGTGTCGTGCTTGCTGCACGCCATGAACAGCGGCGGGTGCGGGGCCTGGACGGGGCGGGGCAGCACCGCGCCGGGGCCGATGTCGAGGGACCCGTGCCACTCGAAGGTCTCCTCGCGCCAGACGTTGCTGACGATGCGCAGCGCCTCCTCCATCTGCGGATAGGTGTCCTCCGGCCGCACGCCGTACATGGACATCTCCTGCTTGGTGGCGCCTCGTCCGGAGCCGATGTCGACGCGGCCGCCGGAGAGGACGTCGAGCATGGCGGCGCGTTCGGCCACCCGTATCGGGTGCTGGTAGCCGAACGGCATGGTGACCACGCCGTGGCCGATCCGGATGCGGGAGGTCTTCGCCGCCACCCAGGAGAGGAAGACCTCGGACGCGCTCATGTGCGCGTACTGCGTCAGCGAGTGGTGTTCGACCGCCCAGATCCGGTCAAAGCCCATCTCCTCGGCGTACACCGCTTGTTGGACGCAGTCCTGGATCACCTGGCGCTCGTGCGCGGGGGACGGGTCGGCCATCTGGGCCTCGAAGATCATCGAGAACTTCACGACGGGCTCCTCCTCATCGAGTGTCTCCGAAGTAGTTCTAATAGAAATACTCCTATCAGAACTATCGAGGTGGGGGAAGGGAGACGGAGATGCGGCGAGGGGTGCCGGAAAACGCCGACGGGTCACGGCCGTTGGTTCGGCCGTGACCCGTGTGGTGGTGGGGCGGGGGAGTGGGGGCTCAGAGCCCGCAGGGGCAGGAGCACTCGCAGCCGCAGTCGCCCCGGTCCGGATGGAGCAGCCGGGCGACGCCGGCGCGGAGATGGGTGTGGAGCGAGGCTTCCGAAGCGGAGTCCAGCGCCGGGGTGCGGAAGGCCTTGCGCATCAGGCTCGTGCCGAGCAGCCACGCGGCGAGCAGTTCGGCGCGGAGCGCGGCGTCCGGCCCCTCCAGGCGCTCGGCGAAGTTGCGGGAGAATACTTCGGCCACACCCTCGCGGAACTGCTCCACCGTCTCCCCGCGGCTGGAGGAGCGGAGTGCCGACAGCACCGGGTGCGGCACCTCCTCGTCCGTCGGCCCGTTGGTGACGAAGTCGCACATCCAGGCCGCGACCTCGTCGAGCGGCACCTGCAGCAGCGGGTCGAATATCGCGGTGTCGATGGAGACCGCGGCGAACAGGGCTTCCTTGGAGCCGAAATAGCGGTACACCAGGGCCGCGTCCACCCCGGCGTCCTTGGCGATGTCCCGGATGCTGGCGCCGTCGTAGCCGTACCTCCCGAAGCGCAGCGCCGCCGCCTCCAGCAGGGCACCGCGGGTGGCGGTGGCGCAGTGCTTGCGCGTCCGCGCGGGCCGCCCGCCGGTCTCGTCCGTTGCCTTCGCTGTCGATCCGTCCACGTGTTCGTACCTTCTTCGGCTCGTCGTTCAGGAGCACATGGTCCAGGTTCCGGCGCGTGTCCGGAAGTCATCGTTCGTTGTCATCAATCGTTGACCGCTGCGGGCCTGCGTGTCGTAGGGTCGAATCGCCGACGATCATTCGAAAAGGTGATTATCAGTGAGTGTGAGGCGCGTCGCGGTCATCGGGACCGGATATGTGGGGCTGACCACCGGGGCCTGTCTGGCCTCTCTCGGGCACCGGGTGGTGTGCGCGGACGCCGACCCGGGGAAGGTCGAACGGCTCCGGCGGGCGGAGGTCGACATCCTGGAGCCGGGTCTGCCGGAACTCGTCCAGGACGGGCTGGAATCGGACCGTCTCACCTTCGTCGGGGACACCCCCGCCGCGGTGCGCGACGCCGACGTGGTGTTCCTCTGCCTGCCGACGCCGATGGGCGCGGGCGGCGCCGCCGACCTGGCCGCCGTCGAGGCCGTCGCGGGGGAGATCCGTACCGAACTGCCGCACCGCGCGGTCGTCGTCAACAAGTCGACGGTGCCGGTCGGGACCGCCGAGCGGGTCGCCGCGCTGCTCGCCCGGCCGGACGTGGCCGTGGTCAGCAACCCGGAGTTCCTCCGCGAGGGACGCGCCGTGCACGACTTCCTGCACCCGGACCGCATCGTGGTCGGGAGCGCGCACGCCGAGGCCGCGCGGCGGGTGGCGGAGCTGTACGCCGACCTCGCGGCCCCGCTGGTGGTCACCGACGCCGCCAGCGCCGAACTCACCAAGTACGCGGCCAACTTCTTCCTCGCCATGAAGCTGTCCTTCGCCAACAACCTGGCGACGCTCTGCGAGCGCTTCGGCGCCGACATCGGCGACGTGACCGCGGGCATCGGCCACGACCCGCGGATCGGCGCCGCCTTCCTCCAGCCCGGACCCGGCTGGGGCGGCTCCTGCCTGCCCAAGGACACCCACGCCCTGCTCTCCGTCTGCGAGGCCGCCGGCATCGACTTCCCGCTGCTGCGCGCCACCATCGAGACCAACGTCGAGCACCAGCACCGCCTCGTGGAGCGCGTCGCGGCACAGTCCGGCGCGGGCGACGGCTCGCTCGACGGCGTACGGCTGGCCCTGTACGGCCTGGCGTTCAAGGCCGGCACCTCCGACCTGCGCGACTCGCCCGCACTGGCCATCGCGCGGCAGCTGCGCGAGCGCGGCGCCGAGCTGTACGCCTACGACCCGGCGCTGTGCGAGACCCGGCCCGACCTCAGCGACCTGCTCACCCTCACCGACGACCCGCTGAAGGCGGCCGACGGTGCCGCGGCCTGCCTCGTGCTCACCGAATGGCCGGAGTTCCTCGAACTCGACTGGGACGCGGTCGCCGCCCGCCTCGACGGCCGGATCGTCCACGACTTCCGCAACTTCCTCGAACACGACCGGCTGGACCGTGCCGGGCTGGTCCGGCAGAGCATCGGCAGCCCGTACACGCTGGCGGGCTGACCGGGGGCCACCGCCCCGGCGTCCGCGCTCCACCCCCCACCCTTGACCGACCGGAAAGGTCTCCCATGCGAGTCTTGTGCACCACCACCGGCAGTCCCTCGCACGGCCGCGCCCAGCTGCCTCTGCTCCGGGCCCTCGCGGCTGCCGGACACGAGGTACGGGTGGCGACCACCACGGAACTCGCCCCGCTCTTCGAACCGGACGGCCACCACGTCGTGACCTGCTTGCCGGTCTTCTCGCCGCAGTCGTTCGCCGACCCGGAACGCGATTTCCCCCGTGGTGCGCCCGGCGCGGAGGCGGACCCCGAGCAGCAGCAGGCCGTCATCATGCGCTTCATGACGCGGGTGCTCGCCGGGCCGATGGCCGAGCAGCTCCGCGAGAAGCTGCGCCCCGTGGCGCTGGAGTTCCGTCCCCACCTCATCCTCCGTGACGGCATGGACCTCGGCGCCTGTCTGGTCGCCGAAGAGCTCGGCATCCCCCAGCTGCCCACCCCCTCCGGCGCCAGCAACGTCCTCGACCCGGCGGACCTCCACGAAGGCCTCAACGCCACCCGCGAGAAGTTCGGCCTGCCGCGGAGCGAGGACCCGCTGTCCCTCGTCCGGCACGGCCGCGTCGACTACGTACCGGCCGCCTTCTCCTTCGCCCGGCACGTGCCGGCCCCCCTGGCGTACCGTCAGACGGTGGACGTCGACCGCGACGCCGCACTGCCCCGCTGGTTCGCCGAACTGCCCACCGACCGGCCGCTGGTGTGGGCCGCCATCGGTACGGCACTGCCCATGATGCAGGAGCGGCTGGAGCGGGACGAGCAGCCGCAGGATTCGCCGATCGAGTTGCCCGACCCCGTCAAGACGCTGCAGAGCATCATCGAGGCGGCGGCGAAGCTGGACGAGTGCACCGTCGTCGTCGCGACCGCGGGCATCCAGGTGGACACCACGGAGCTGCCCCCGCACGTGCACCTCACCGAGCGGCTGCCGCAGCCGCTGCTCCTGGAGTGCGCCGACCTGTTCCTCACCCACGGCGGCTTCAACAGCATCCGTGAGGCGATGCGGACGGCCACCCCGCTGGCGGTCCTGCCGCAGTTCGGCGACCAGCACCCCAACGCGCAGCGCGTAGAAGAGCTGGGCCTGGGCCGGGGGGTCACCGACCCCACTCCGGACGGCATCGCCACGGTCTGCCGGGAGGTGCTGGCCGACTCCCGTGCCGCCGCCACCGCCCGCCGGGCACGGCTGGAGATGCTGGCGCTGCCCGAGGTCGGGCACGCGGTGGCCGACCTGGAAAGGCTCGTCGGGGACCACGCGTGACTTCTTCCGACGCGCTCCACAAGGGGGAGTCGCAGCCCGCGGGCGGACCGGCCGAGCAGGCCGGGCCGCCCGCGCGGCTGTCGCACCGCGAGATCGTCACCGTCCTGTCCGGCCTGATGCTCGGGATGTTCCTCGGCGCGCTGGACCAGACCGTGGTCTCCTCGGCCCTGCGTACCATCGCCGACGATCTGCACGGGCTGACCGCGCAGGCGTGGGTGACCACCGCGTACCTCGTGACCGGCACCATCGCCACCCCGCTGTACGGCAAGCTGTCCGACATCCACGGCCGCCGGCCGGTCTACCTCGTCGCGATCGTGCTCTTCGCCGTCGGGTCGCTGCTGTGCGGATGCGCCGCCTCCATCCACCAGCTCGCGGTGTTCCGCGCGGTCCAGGGGCTGGGCGGCGGCGGGCTGATGTCGCTCGCCATGACCGTGATCGCGGATATCACCTCGCCGCGCGAACGGGGCCGCTACCAGGGCTGGTTCATGGCGGTCTTCGCCGGGTCCAGCATCGTCGGGCCCGTCGTCGGCGGGGTCTTCGCGGGCGCCGGCAGCGTGCTCGGCATCACCGGCTGGCGGTGGATCTTCCTGGTCAACGTGCCGCTGGCGGCGCTGGCCCTGACCGTCATCATGCGCGTACTGCGCCGGGTGCCGCACCGGCCCGTACGGCACCGCCTGGACTACGGCGGCGCGCTGACCCTGGCCCTCGGCGTCGTACCGCTGCTCGTCGTCGCCGAACAGGGCCGCGCCTGGGGCTGGGCCTCGCCGCCGGCGCTCGTCCTGTACGCGACCGGCGTGGCCGGACTCGTCGCCTTCGTGCTGATCGAACGGCGTATGGGCGAGGCGGCGCTGCTGCCGCTCCGCCTCTTCCGGGTCCGCAGCTTCCGGCTCGGCACGCTCCTGCACTTCATCGTCGGCATCGGCATGTTCGGGGCGATGACGACGCTGCCGCTCTACCTCCAGCTGGCCCAGGGCATGAGTCCGATGGCGGCGGGCCTCGCGATGCTGCCGACCACGGTCGCCAACGTCGCGGTCACCCTCACCGTCGGCCGGCTGATATCCCGTACCGGACGTCTGAAGGTGCACCTGGTGACCGGCGTCGGCTGCTTCACCGCCGCCATGCTCGTCTACGCCACGCTGCGGGCCGACAGCCCGCTCTGGTACGTCGCCATCGGCATGCTCTTCATGGGCGCGGGGCTGGGTGCGGCGATGCAGACCATGACGACGCTGGCCCAGTCCGAGGTGCCGCGCACGGACATGGGCGCGGCGACCGCCTCGGTGAACTTCTTCCGCTCCAACGGCGGCACGGTCGGCGCCGCCGCCTTCCTCTCGATCCTCTTCTCCCTGGCCGGCTCGCGCATCGGCGAACGGCTCGACGCGGCGTTCCGCGACCCGTCGCTGCACCGGCTCGCGGCGGAGCCGGACAACGCGCGCGCCCTGAGCGGCGTACTGCGCCCGCACGGCGGCCTGAACCTGGAGGACTCCGCCTTCCTCCACACCCTCGACCCGCGCCTGGCCGCACCCTTCCTGGAGGGCTACGTCGCCGCCATGCGGGTCGTCTTCCTGACCGGCGCCGCGGTGACCCTGCTGGCGTTCGTCATCGCGGCCTGGCGGGTGCCGAACCTGAAGCTGTCGGACGAGTAGGGGCTCCAGGCTCCTTCGTCGCCCGGCCGGCCCGGCAGGGCGACGAAGGACGGGGAACCCGCGTCCGTTCGGCCTCTGACACGCCGCGACCGCTTCCGTCGCACCTCTTGACCCGTCCGTCACCAGATTTTAACGTCCATTCACCTTCTGAATTCAGGGCAGGCGATGAGGCCTGCCCATTGCCGAAGAGGTGAACCCATGCAGGGGATGCGACGACGCACGCTTCTGAGTGCGGCCGGTGGTACGGCCGTTGCCGGCGGGCTGCTCGGGGCGGGGAGCGCGCAGGCCGCCGCCCCGGCCGAGGGAGGAACGGCCGCGGCGGACACGGCATTGGGCGCTGCGGCGGACGGCCCCAGGGCGTCCGGGCCGTACGACCGGAAGATCCGGGAACTGCTGGGCCGGATGACGGTCGACGAGAAGTTCGGCCAGCTCCAGCAGCTGCCGTGGACCTGGGACACCGGCCCCGGCGGCGGCGAGACCAAGGCGGTCGAGGACGCCGCACGCAAGGGCATGCTCGGCTCCGTCTTCAGCATCTTCGGCGCGAAGACCACCAACGCCCTGCAGAAGATCGCCGTCGAGGAGTCCCGGCTCGGCATCCCGCTGGTCTTCGGCCTGGACGTGATCCACGGCATGTGGACCAACTTCCCGATCCCGCTCGCCCAGGCGGCGAGCTTCGACCCCGAGGTCACCGCGTCGGACGCCGAGGTGTCCGCGAAGGAGGCCCGATCCAGCGGCGTGCACTGGACGTTCGCGCCCATGATGGACGTCACCCACGAGCCGCGCTGGGGCCGCATCGCGGAGGGCAACGGCGAGGACCCGTACCTCACCTCGGCGTTCGCCGCCGCCAAGGTACGCGGGTACCAGGGCAAGGACGCCAAGGGCCTCAAGGACAAGGACCGGCTGGCCGCCTGCGCCAAGCACTTCGTCGCGTACGGCGGCGCGGAGGGCGGCCGCGACTACAACACGGTCGACGTCTCCGAGTCCCGGCTGCGCAACCTCTACCTGCCGCCGTTCAAGGCCGCGCTGGACGCCGGCGCGGCGACCGTGATGGCCTCGTTCAACACCATCAGCGGCGTCCCCGCACACGGCAACGCCCACACCCTCACCGACATCCTCAAGGAGGAGTGGGGCTTCGACGGCCTGGTGGTCAGCGACTTCACCGGCATCCAGGAACTCATCGCGCACGGCTTCGCCGAGGACGGCGCGGACGCCGCGCGGCTCTCCCTGAACGCCGGCGTCGACATGGAGATGACCAGCACGCACTTCGTCGACAACGGCAAGAAGCTGCTGCGCGCCGGGAAGATCGAGGAAA
Organism: Streptomyces sp. NPDC050806; assembly: GCF_055586425.1. NCBI lineage: Bacteria > Bacillati > Actinomycetota > Actinomycetes > Kitasatosporales > Streptomycetaceae > Streptomyces > Streptomyces sp. NPDC050806. The sequence goes on from NZ_JBVJIF010000005.1 coordinate 65,007, forward strand.
GTCGGCTGGACGACGCGGTGTACCGGGTGCTGCAGCTGAAGTTCCGGCTGGGCCTCTTCGACCACCCCTACGTCGAGGAGAAGGACGAGATCACCGAACCGTCGGCCGCCGCCCGCAAGGCGGCCCGCGCGGCGGCGGCCCGCTCCATGGTGCTGCTCAAGAACGAGAAGTCGGTGCTGCCGCTGTCCTCCGGGGCCTCCTCCATCGCGGTGGTCGGCCCGTTCGGCGACTCCGGTGACCTCCTCGGTACCTGGGTGATCCCGGCCTCCCAGGAGAAGTTCCCCGCGGTGAAGGTGGTGGACGCGGTCAGGAAGGCCGCGCCGAAGGCGAAGGTCACGTACGCCAAGGGGGTGGACGCCGCGGGCGAGGACACCTCCGGCATCCCCGCGGCGGTGGCCGCCGCCAAGGCCGCCGACGTGACCGTGGTGGTCGTCGGCGAGCCCCCGTCGATCAGCGGCGAGGCCGCGGCGCGCAGCGACATCTCACTGCCGGGCGCACAGGAGAAGCTGATCGAGGCGGTCGCCGCCACCGGTAAGCCGTTCGTCGTGGTACTCGTCAACGGCCGCCCGCTGACCGTGGGCGGCTGGCTGGACAAGGCTCCGGCCGTACTGGAGGCCTGGCACCCGGGTACCGAGGCCGGGCACGCCGTAGCGGACGTCCTCTTCGGCACCGTGAACCCCGGCGGAAAGCTCCCGGTCTCCTTCCCCCGCACGGTCGGCCAGATCCCGATCCACTACAACCACGAGTCCACGGGGCGTCCGTACGACCCGGACAACAAGTACACGTCCAAGTACCTGGACCTCCCCGAAGGACCGCAGTTCGCCTTCGGCCACGGGCTCAGCTACACCGAGTTCGCCCTCGGCGCGCCGGAGCTCAGCCGCCCGCGCGTCACCGCGCAGGCCCTGGACAAGGGCGACACGCTGGAGGTCTCGGTCTCCGTACGCAACACCGGGAAGCGGGCCGGTGACGAGGTCGTGCAGCTTTACGTCCACGACAGGGCGGCCTCGCTCACCCAGCCGGTCCGCAGGCTCCGCGGCTTCCGCCGGGTGACCCTCGAACCGGGCGGGCGGACCACGGTGCGCTTCCGCCTCGGCGCCGCGGACCTCGGCTTCTGGACCAACGACACCCGGGGCCGTTTCACCCTGGAGCCGGGCGCCTTCGACCTGTACGTCGGCACCGGCTCGACCGCGAAGGAGAAGGTCACGCTGACGGTCACCTGACCGCCCGGCACCGCACGCGCCCGGCTCCCGGGCCGGGCGCTCCGGTCAGTGGTCGTCCCAGTGGCCGTTGTGCGGAGCGTGCCGGTGGCCGTCGTGGATGTAGTCCACGTGGTCGCCGTGCGGGACCGCGACGTGGCCGCAGCCCTCGCCGTGCTGATGGGTGTGGCCCTGGTGCTCGGCGTGCCCGGCGGGCTCGCACTCGTCGACGTGGTCCTGGTGGGGGCGGTGCAGACAGCCGTCGTGCACGTAGTCGACGTGGTCGCCGTGCGGGACGGCGACATGCCCGCAGCCGGCTCCGTGCTCATGGGTGTGGCTCTGGTGGGTGGTGTGCGTGGCCGTCGTCATGACTTCCTCCTGATCTGCCGCGCAGTGAAATGACCATTGCGTGCTTTTCCGGAAATGCCTGCAATCCGTCCGAATGCTAGATCAGTCGTCCCATTTTACCGCTGATGTCGGCCCCTCCCGGAGTGCGTGGCGGCCGGGACCGGCCGCGGATGCCCGGTGCGGGGGAGCGGCCGTCGGCGGACGGCGGTAGGCGCTGTACGCCGGACGGACCTGCCGTGTCCAGGCTGCGCATGAGACCGGGGCGACCGTCCCGCCGGCCCGCGGCGCCGCGGCGGAGGCCGGCCGGCGCGGCGCTTCCAGGGCGGGTGGCGGCGCCGGCCGCGTACCGGGCGGCGGCCCGCGCGGTGTGGACGCCTTAGTCGTGCGCCGGGCCCGGCGCGGCATCGGGCGTAGCGCGACGGCGGCAGGGAAAAGGGACCCGCGGAAACTGTCGCGGTCGCCGCCTGCGGCCCGGCGCCGCCGAACGGGGCAGCCGCACTGCGGTCCGCATCAGGAGGAGCCTGGGATGGGCGTCCCCTTGTACCTGGAGCCACGGCTGACGCCCCGGCTCGTGTCGCTGCTGGCGTCCGGCCGGTTCCTGCACACCCTCGTCGCCGGGCTCGGCTCGCCGCTCAACGTGGTGCTCCCGGACCGGATCGCCGGCAACCTCGCCCGCTTCCGCTCCGTCTACCGTACCCACCGGCTGTCCGGCCAGATCTTCTTCGCCCACAAGGCCAACCGCTCCAGCGCCCTCGTACGGCGGCTCGCCGCCACCGACGCCGGACTCGACGTCGCCTCGCTCGGCGAACTGCGGCACGCCCTCGGCGCCGGCTTCACCCCGGACCGGATCATGGCCACCGGCCCCAAGAACCCGGAATTCCTCTGGCTCGCGGCCCGCACCGGCGTCCTCGTGCACGTCGACGGGCGCGCGGAACTGGACGAACTCGCCGCCCTGGTACGACGGTACGCACTCCCGCCCGCCAGAGTGCTGCTCCGGCTCTCGGGGTTCGCCTCCGAGGGCAGTCGGCTCCTCACCCGCCCCAGCCGGTTCGGCACGCCGGCCGGTGAACTGGGCGAAGCGCTGGCCGCGCTGGAGCGGTACCCGGTCGAGCTGCGCCCGGTCGGCATCGGGTACCACCTCGACACCACCAGCCTCGACGAGAAGGCCGTCGCTCTCGAAGGGTGCGTACGGGCGATGGACGAGTGCCGCAGCCGCGGGCTGGACCCCCGGATCATCGACATCGGAGGCGGCTTCGGGGTCAGCTACCTCGCCGACGGCGAGCAGTGGGAGCGGTACACGACGGAGCTGACCCGGGCGGTCATGGGCCGGCGCCCGGCCCTGACCTGGCGCCGGCACGGCTACGGCCTGCGGCACGAAGCCGGGACGCTGCGCGGCTCCCTCGCCCTCTACCCGGCACACCGCCCCGTCGCCGCCGAGCAGTACCTCGACGCGCTGCTGTCCCGGCCGGCGCCGACCCTGGGCCGGCCGCTCGCCACGCTCCTCCTGGAGGGGCTGTACGACCTCTACACCGAACCGGGGCGCGCCCTCGCCGACCAGTGCGGGGTCACCCTGGCGCGGGTCCTTGAGGTGCGGCGTACGGAGACCGGCGAGCGGCTGGTGCGGCTCGCGGCCAACGCCGACGACGTGGCGCTGGAGGAACACGGGGTGCTGATGGACCCCGTCCTCGTACCGGCGGAGGGCGGGCGGCCGCCGGCCGCCGACGGGCCGGTCGGGGTCCTGCTCGCCGGCAACCTGTGTCTGGAGGCCGACATGATCACGCGGCGGACGGTCTTCCTGCCGCGCCTGCCGCACCCCGGTGACCTGCTGGCCTTCGCGAACACCGCCGGATACTGCATGGACTTCCGGGCCGGCGAGGCACAGCGCCAGCCCGTGGCCCGCAAGGTCGCCGCCTGGCAGGACAACGGGGACGGCCGCGAAGAGGACGGTCGGCACGGGTCCGGCGAGGCTCCGTGGCGCTGGTGCCTCGACGAGGAGTACTGGCCGGTCGCCCAGGACGCACCGCACCACACCGCCGCCCGGCCGGGCGGGCACGCAGGAGGAGGCGCATGAGACTCGACAGCATCACCGACGCCATCGGCGACACCCCGCTGGTCCGTGTGGACCCGGCCGTGCACGGCCTGCGCCACATCGACCTGTACGCCAAGCTGGAGATGCTGAACCCCTTCGGCTCGGTCAAGGACCGGGCCGCCTGGCACATGGTCCGGCCCGGTCTGACGGCGGCGGCGGACGGCCACCGCACGGTCGTCGAGCTGTCGAGCGGCAACACCGCCAAGGCCCTGTCCCTGCTCGCGGGGCTGCACGGCGTGCCGTTCAAGACCGTCACCAACCGGATCCGGGTCCCGGAAATGCGGGACCTGCTGCTGTTGCTCGGCGCCGAGGTCGAGGAGCTGCCGGGGCAGACGGAGTGCCTGGACCCCTCCAGTACGGACGACCCGCTCACCCGCTTCCACCAGGAGCTCACCGGCTCGCCCGACGGCTACGTCTACACCGACCAGTACTACAACGCCCGCAACACCGAGGCGCACGCGACGGGCACCGGCCCGGAGATCGTCGCCGACCTGGACGGCCGGGCCCCCGACCACTTCGTCGCGTGTGTGGGCACCGCCGGCTCCTCCACCGGCGTCGCCCGCGTGCTGCGCGCGTACGACCCCGGCGTCCACGTCCTCGGCCTCGTCGCGCACAAGGCCGACTTCATCCCCGGCATCCGCACCATCGACGAGGTGCAGAGCGTCGGTCTCTTCGATCCGGACGTGTACGACACGATCGCGACCGTCACCGCGGACGAGGCCATCGACGGCATGGTGACGCTGGCCCGGCGGTGCGCGATGCCGGCCGGACCGACCGGCGGCGCCGCCTACGCCGGAGCCGTACGCCACCTCCGCACCCTCGACGCGGAGCTGACGGAGCGCCGGACAGCGGTCTTCATCGTCTGCGACCGCATCGAGAGTTACCTGAGCTACGTGCGCCACCGGCGGCCCGACCTCCTGGGAAGGCCGGCCCACCGCAACTCGCTCGCCACCCTCACCGACGCCGAGGCCGCGGCCGCCACCGGCATCGACGCGGCGGCCGCCGAGCGCTGGATCGCCCGGGACGACCCCCTCGTCATCGACCTGCGCAGCCCCTTCTCGTACGCGGCGCTGCACATCGAGGGCTCGGTGAACATCGTCGACGAACTCTTCGCGGAACTCCTGCACGGCGGGCTGCCGTTCAGCAAGCGGCGCGCCGTCCTGCTCGCCTGCCCGGTGGGCGAGCAGTCGGCCCGGTACGCCGCGCTGCTGACCCGCATGGGCCACCCCGACGTCCGCAGTCTGACCGGCGGCATCATCGCCTGGCGCGACGCGGGTGCCCCGCTCGTACGGGAGTGAGGCCGCCGTGACCGCCGGCGCCACGGGCACCGCCGCCCTGGCCGAGCTGGGGGAGTGGCAGGCCGCGCTCCGTGCCCAGTTCCCCATCGTCACCGGGCACCCGGAACTGGCCTACTTGGACAGCGCGGCCACCGCGCAGAAACCGCGAGCCGTGCTGGACGCCGTCCACACCTACCTCACCACCAGCAACGCCAACGCCGGGCGGGGGACCTACACCTGGGCCAATCGCACGACCGCGATCGTGCGCGAGACCCGGGACCGTATCAAGGAGTTCCTGGCCGACCCGGATCCGGACCGCTCCGGCGTGCACCTGACCGGCGGCACCACCGACGCGCTGCGCACCGTGGCCCGGGACTGGCTCACCGGGTACCTCGCCGACCAGGACGAGATCGTCGTACCGTTCGCCGACCACCGGGCCAACCTCGCGCCCTGGCTGGAGGCTCGCGACCTGCTGGCCCGGCAGGGCATCCGCATCCATGTCCGGCCGATGCCCTACCAGCCGGAATCCGGCGACTACGACCCCGCGGCGCTGGCCCGCTCGGTCACCCCGCGCACCCGGTTCGTCGCGGCCACCCACGTCCACCACGTCTACGGCGGTAACATGAACGTGCACCGGATCCGCCGGGCCGTCGGCCCGGACGTGGTGATCTGCCTGGACGCCGCGCAGAGCGTCGGCCACCTCCCCGTCTCCCTCGCCGAACTGGACGTGGACTTCCTGGCCTTCTCCGGTCACAAGGCCCTGGCCCTGCCCGGCTCGGGAGCCCTCTGGGCCCGCAACGCGCGCGGTCCCCGCTTCGCGCCCGGCGGCTGGGACGGCAGCCCCGACACCACCGGTGCCGTGAGCCTGCGGGCGGCACTGGACTGGCTCGACGCGGCGGGCCAGCACCGTGTCGAGCGCTGGACCCTCGCCCTGGCCGCCCGGCTGACCGACGGGCTGCGCCGGCTGCCGGCGTACGACGTGCTCGGTTGCCGGCGCAGCCTGGCCGCGGACTCCGACGTCCAGCGGCGCCAGGGCATCGTCACCTTCCGGCACCGCGCCGTGGACTCCGGCGACCTGGGCTTCGTCCTCTTCAGCCACGGCTTCATGGTCCGCTCCGACGGGCTCTGCCAGGGCAGCGCGGGCGAGCGCGAGCACGCGGTGCGGGTGAGCCTGCACGTCTACAACACCCCGGAGGAGGTCGACCGGCTGCTCGCCGTCCTGACGACGCTCCAGTGAATTGCGCCAAGGGGAACCATTTTCACCTGTATCTTCGGGCTGGTCCGGAAGACGGTGCGAGACGGTGAAGGTGGCGCGGCCCCGATGGGACTGGGCACGGCGACGGCCGAGCGGTGGGTGGAGCGCTGGGAGCGCCAGCAGCAGCGGTACGCGATCGACCGCGAGGAGCGGTTCACGGTGGTCGCCGACGTGGTCGAGCACGTACTCGCCGGGCGCGCCCGGCCGCTCGTCGCCGACCTCGGCTGCGGCCCGGGATCGCTGGCCGCCCGGCTGGCCCGGCGGCTGCCGCACGCCGGCATCGTGGCCGTGGACAGCGACCCGCTGCTGCTGGAACTGGGCCGCACGCACCACGCGGACGCCGCCCGGTTCGTCCGCGCGGCCATCGGAGAACCGGGCTGGACCGCGGCGCTGGCACTCCCCGGGCCGCTGGACGCCGCCGTCTCCACCACCGCGCTGCACTGCCTCCCCGAGGACGCGCTGCGACGCACGTACGAGGACCTCGCCGCGCTGCTGCGGCCCGGCGGCGTCCTCGTCAACAGCGACACGGCCGGCGCGGACCACGGCACCACCGCCCGGATCGCCCAGCATGTGCGCCGCCGCCGGGCCGAACGGCTGGGCACGCCGTCCCACGAGGACTGGGAGTCGTGGTGGGCGGCGGCGGCGCGCGACCCGGCCCTCACGGACCTCCTCGCCGCCCGCCGCCGTCAGCACCACCCGCCGCACAGCCCCCACAACGGCCTCACCCTGGCCCGCCACCTCGCCCTGCTCCGCACGGCAGGCTTCCGGGACGCGGACACCGTCTGGCAGTGCAGCACGGACCACGTCCTGGTCGCGGTGCGCTAATTCCTTTCTGAGCGCTACGGAGGACCCCCGCCCCGCACCGCGTCGAGGTACTCGGCCAGCGCGTCCCGATTGCGCGTCAGGCACCTGATGCGGTCGGTCATGCGGTCCTTCTCCCGCTCCAGCGTGGCGAGCATCTCCGGTGTGGCGTCGGAGAAGTGGATGGTCCGCGGCTGGTCCAGGCAGGGGAGGACCTGTTTGATGATCCGGGTGGGCAGCCCGGCGTCCAGCAGCCCTCTGATCTGGCGGACCCGGTCCACGAAGCGCTCGTCGTACGTGCGGTAGCCGTTGGCACAGCGGTCCGCGACGATCAGCCCCTGCTCCTCGTAGTAACGCAGCAGCCGACGCGGCGTACCCGTCCGCTCCGACAGCTCACCGATCCGCATGTGCCCGCATTGACCTTCACATCAATGTGAAGGTCTGAGCGTAGCCACGGGTTACGGGACGTCGCGGAGCGAAGGGGGAGACCTACTCGTCGACGGGCAGTCCACCTGATAGTGCTCGACGTTCATCCCCACGCAGAACGCGACCCGAGCGCCTCCCGGGTGGGGTTCTGGCGGATGCTGAAGAGTCTGGACCGGCGTGGGCCTGGCTCGCGCACGGGAAGAACAACTCCGCCTTCCAGCCAGTTCGTCGGGAAGAGCCTCAGCGGTCCGGACTTCGCGCGGATCGTGAAGGACCAGCTGGACCAGCTGTACGAGGACTCGGCGGACAGTGGCCGGGTGATGGCGCCGGCCCTGCATCCGTTCGTCGTCGGGCAGCCGTTCCGGAGCACGTACCTGGACCAGGCGCTCGAATACGTCGCCGGGCACCCCGAAGTGTGGCTCACGACGAGTGATGAGATCGCACAGCACTACGCCCGGCACCACGCGTAGCCGCGGGTACCGGGCGCAGGGCCGACTAGTGGGGCGTGAAGAGCCACTGGTGGTTGTTCTTGTCCTCCGTCTGGCAGTGCCAGACGCTGAGGTTGCGGTCCTCGTTGTCCTTGTCCTGCGAGTCCAGGCACATGTTGCCGCTGGCGAAGTTGTGGATCCACCAGCGGTTCTCCGTCCGCTTCTCCACCCACCACAGCTGGTTGTCGTCCTTCGAGCCGTCGCACCGCCACTCATCCACCCGCGAGGCGGCGGGGGCCCCGCCCTTGCCGGGCAGGTCCATGCAGAGGTTGTCCTTCTCGTTGCGGATGACGAAGAGCGCCGCGCCGTTCGGCCCGCCGTTGTCGAACTTCTTGTCCAGGGTCCACAGCTGGTTGTCGTCCGGGCTGTTGTTACAGCCCGACTGGTGCACCGGGCCGCCGTCCTTGGCCTCGAACGTGGGGAGGTCGGCGCAGGTCCCGTTGGTCCAGTTCTTGATGAGGATCTTCGAGCGGTTCACCGGCATGCCGTCATCCGGCGCGCCGCCCCCGCCCCCGCCGCCGTTGTCGGCCGGCTTGTCGTCGGCCGGCTTCTCCGGCGTCTGGGGCTGCTCCTGCGTCTTCTCCGGCTGGGGGTCCTGCGTGGGCTGGGCGGGGGGCTGCTTCGGGAGCGTGACGGCCGCGTCGTCCGTCGGCTTCTCCTGGGCGAGGCTGTTGACGTTCGGCTGGAAGGAGAACCACAGGATGAGCCCGGTGATGGTGAGCGCGAGCAGCAGGCCCAGCACCGTCATCAGCCAGTACGGAAAGACACTGCGCTGCACGTACGTGCCGTCGACCGACACCGGCTCGCTGCCCGAGCGCCGCACCGCCAGGCTGAAGGGCCGCTGCTGCTTCGTCCCCGCCCAGGTGATCTGGCGGGGCTTGAGTATCGCGTCCACGAACGCGGCGCGGCCCGGCTCGACCTGCACATTGGCCGGCCGGATGTCGTACGACAGCTCGTCGCTGCGGTCGGCGCCCGCGATCGACGCGGTGAGCTTGGTGTTGCCGAGGTTGTCCACGGCCAGCTTCGGGCGGCCACGGAACCGGCCCTTGACGGTGTGCGGGACCAGCTCGGCACGCACCTCCGTGAAGGGCGTGACCGTGACGTTGCCCTCGATGACGGTGGTGGCTTCCGGGTGTTCGGTGGGGACGACCTGGACGCCGAAGGGATGCGGGCCGGCCGTGGCGTCGGGGGTGCGCGGCGGTGCGAACGTCAGCTCCACCGTCCCCGTCGTCCCCGGGTACAGCCGTACCGATGCGGGTTCCACCGTCGTGTACGGCGCGATGTCACCGACCGGCACGAAGCGGTACTCATCGACGACGTCTCCGGTGTTGCGGAGTCTCAGTCGTACGGATGCGGTGCTGCCGGGATCCACGGTGGCGGACGAAGGTTCGAGGGAGGTCCAGATGCTCACGCCCGCGACGCTACGGCAGGGGCGTGTGTGGGGTCATGAGGCCACAGGGCACGCCTGATGCCCGAACGCGCGCGACCGGCTGCCCCGTTGGCCCGGCCGCCGGGCGCTCCGGTGCGCCGGTGGGTGGCCGACGGCGCACCGCGGGGATGTGTGCGGCTGCCCGCTCGGGCACGCGTGGTGCCCCCAGTTAGGTACCGAAGGACGTTTCCTCTCCCACTGCTGGTCCCGGAGGGTGAATTCCGGATCCTGTGTCCAGTACCCCGAGGAGAGCCAAAGCATGTCGTCGTACCTGTCGCCGGGCGTCTACGTCGAGGAGGTGGCCGGCGGCTCGCGCCCGATCGAGGGGGTGGGCACCTCCGTCGCCGCCTTCGTCGGACTCGCGCCGAGTGGACCACTGAACCAGCCGACCCTGGTCACCAACTGGACCCAGTACGTCGCGGAGTTCGGTGAATTCACCGACGGGTACTACCTCGCGCACTCCGTCTACGGCTTCTTCAACAACGGCGGCTCCGCCGCGTACATCGTGCGCGTCGGCGGTGCCCCGGGCGGCGACAACGGCCAGGCGCCCGCCGCGGTCGAGCAGGGCACGGCCCCGGCGGCGCTGCCGTCCGGCGAGCCGCAGCAGCTCGGCACGTTCAAGGTCATGGCCCTCACGCCCGGCAGCGGCGACGGCCTCTCCGTCGAGGTCACGGACGCCGAGGGCGAGGGGCCGGCCGAACGCTTCCGGCTGGTCGTCAAGGACGGCGGCAAGGCCGCCGAGACCTTCGACGTCACCGCCAAGAAGGGCGGCCGCAACTACGTCGTCACGCAGGTCAAGGACCGCTCCAAGCTGATCTCCGTGCAGGAGGCGGCGCCCGCCGCACAGCTGGCCCGGCCCGAGAACCAGACCGTGGCCCTGCCCGCGCCGGCCCCCGCGCCCGCCGCCGCTCCGGCGCCCGCCGCCGCGACCGCCGGCCACCCCGGCCCGGCCCAGTACCTCGGCGACTCCGCCGACCGCACCGGCTTCGGTGGCCTGGAAGCGGTCGACGAGATCTCGATGGTGGCCGTGCCCGACCTGATGGCCGCCTACCAGCGCGGTGCGATCGACCTGGAGGCCGTCAAGGCCGTTCAGCTCGGCCTGATCGCGCACTGCGAGCTGATGGGCGACCGCGTCGCGGTCATCGACCCGCCCCCCGGCCTGAACGCCCGCGGCATCCGCGTCTGGCGTCAGGAGACCGCCGGCTACGACTCCAAGTACGCGGCGCTCTACTACCCCTGGATCAAGGTCTTCGACCCCGCTACCGGCGAGTCGAAGGTCGTCCCGCCGAGCGGTCACATCTCCGGCATCTGGGCCCGCAACGACTCCGAGCGCGGCGTGCACAAGGCGCCCGCCAACGAGATCGTCCGCGGCGCCGTGGACCTGGAGATGCAGATCACCCGCGGTGAGCAGGACCTGCTCAACCCGATCGGCGTCAACTGCATCCGTGCCTTCCCCGGCCGCGGCATCCGCGTCTGGGGCGCCCGCACCCTCGCCTCCGACCCGGCCTGGCGCTACCTGAACATCCGCCGGTACTTCAACTACCTGGAGGAGTCGATCCTGATCGGCACCCAGTGGGTGGTGTTCGAGCCGAACGACCAGCAGCTGTGGGCCCGGATCCGGCGCAACGTCTCCGCCTTCCTCGTCACGGAGTGGCGCGAGGGCGCCCTCTTCGGCTCCCGGCCGGAGGAGGCCTTCTACGTCAAGTGTGACGCCGAGACCAACCCGCAGGAGTCGGTCGACCTCGGCCGGGTCATCTGCGAGATCGGCATCGCGCCCGTCAAGCCGGCGGAATTCGTGATCTTCCGCCTGGCCCAGTTCTCCAGCGGCAGCGGCGAACTGGAGGAGTAGCGGCGAGGGCGGCCCACCGGCCGCCCTCCCCTCCCTCGCCTTTCTCTCCCGTCGGTCAGTAATCAGCAAAGGACACCCGACAGTTCATGAGTCTCCAGCCAGGTGACGCGCTCACTTCACACAATTTCGGCCTGCAGATCGACGGTGTGATGGTCGAGTACCTCCAGGAGGTCAACGGCCTCACCATCGAGCAGGACGTCATCGAGTACCAGCAGGTCTCCGCGCAGGGCAAGCCCGTCACGAAGAAGCTGCCCGGCGTGAAGAAGGCCGGCACCTGCACGGTCGTACGCGGTATGACCCAGTCGGCGGCGTTCAACCAGTGGATCACCGAGTCGGTGGCGGGCGTCATGGCCACGGCCCGTAAGAACGCCACCATCATGGTGATGGACTACCAGAACAACCCGGTCAAGCGTTACAACATGCGCAACGCCTGGTGCAGCAAGGTCGACACCAGCACCGTGAAGGCCGGTGAGGCGTCGGCCCTCACCGAGACCGTAACCATCACGTTCGAAGAACTGGTCATCGAGTAATGCGCCGTACCGCTCCCAGGACGCCGGCCTCGCCGGCACCGGCGGCTTCCGGCGCCGAAACCGCGCCGGAAGCCGGGGCGGAGACCGGGGCCGCGGCCGCCGCCCCCGCGGCCCCGGCCGCCGCTCCGGCGGCGGCGCCGCAGCCCACCCTGAGCACCGAGTTCGCTTTCGAGCTGCCGCGCGGCTACGTCGACGAGTCGGGGACCGTGCACCGGCACGGGGTGATGCGCCTGGCCACCGCCAAGGACGAACTCGTACCGCTGCGGGACCTGCGGGTGCAGGAGAACCCCGCCTACCTCTCGGTGGTGCTGCTCGGCCGGGTCATCACCCGGCTGGGGACGCTGCCGCTGGTGCACGACGGGGTGGTGGAGAACATGTTCGCCTCCGACCTCGCCTTCCTCCAGGACTTCTACCGGCAGATCAACGCCGAGGGCCACACGCGGGCCGGGGTGTCGTGCCCGCACTGTGAGCAGCCGTTCGAGGTCGAACTCGGCGGGAGCCGCCTGGGGGAATCGTGACGTACGCGACCGACCGCATGCATGAGGAGATCGCGTACGTCGCGTACCACTTCCACTGGAGTCTGGCGGAGATCCTGGACCTTGAACACCGGGACCGCCGCCGTTACGTGGAGCAGATCGCCACGCTGGTGACGCGCGCGGAGGCGGAACGCTGATGGGAATGCTCGACCGGTTCCGGCGGGGCCGGGAGAACGCCGGCGCCACCACGGGTGACGTGCCGGACGGGGGAGCGGCGACGGCCGGCAGCGCGCCGGCCGCGGCCGAGGACGTACGTACCGGCCCGGCCGTCGCCGACGGCCGGGCCACGGGGCCGGCTGCCGTCGGCGGGACCGGTGGGCCGACGGGGCCCGTCGGCCTGCCGCCGATCCAGCGTGCGCTGGGGAACCCGGGCGGACACACGGTGTCGGCGCCGGACTTCGCCGGCTCGCTGGCGTCCTGGCAGAACCCCGCCTTCATGGGCACGCTCTCGCACGCCGTCCTGGACAGTGCGCCGACCGGCCTGGTCCAGGGCGCCCTGACCCCGGCCGTGACGCCTGTCCCGGGCCTGGGCAACCCCGCCCTGTCCTTCCCGGTCGCGCACCCCGAGCCGGAGGAGGCGAACCCGGCCCCGCAGAGCGCCACCCCGGGCTTCGCCCTGCCGTCCCCCGAGACCTCCGCGACCCCTCGGACGTCCGCGAACTCCTCGCCCCCTCCGGCCTCTCGGCCCCGGCCGGCCGAGGCAGCGCCGTCGGTGCAGCGGGCCAGGGGGCCGCGAGTGGCACCGGTCGCGCCGCCGACGCCGGGGCGCGTACCGGCCCCCGGCACGCCGTCGTTGATCAGGGCGTCGACGCCCGGCCCGGTGCAGCGACGCGTGCTGCCGTCCACCAAGCCGAGCCGTACGGAGCCGAGCCGTACGGCTGCGAACCGTGCGACTTCGAGCCGTGCGACTTCGGCTGCTGAAGCTCATGCCCCCGAGGCTCATGCCCCCGAGGCTCCTGCCTCCGGGGGGGCGGCCTCTGGGGGGTCGGCCTCTGAGGGGGCGAGCCGTACGGCCCAGGTGCCTGCGGCTCCGGCGCCTGCCGTTCCGTCGGAGCCGGCTCCTGCTGCGGCCGAGGGCCTGAGCCAGTCGGCCCCGGGGCCCGTTGTGCAGAGGGCGTCGGTGTCGGACAGCGGTCCTGCGCTGCCGCCGGTGGCATCGTCGAGCCGTCCGGCACCCCAGCCGCAAGAACATCCGGCAGCGCAGCCGTCGGAGCGGCCGGTGGCGAAGTCCTCGGACCGGGCGGTGGCGAAGTCGCCGGACCGTCCGGCGCCTGCCGTTCCGGCGGAGCGCCCGGCGGTGCAGCGGGCCGTACCGGACAGCGGGGCGGCCCCTCGGCCGACGCCCGCCGCCGGTACGCGGCCTGCGGCGACTCCGGGTTCCGGCCCGGCACGGCCGTCGGCTGCGGAGAGCGGACCTGCCCGGCGGCCGACTCCGGCGAGTGGCACGGCCCGACGGCCGGCGCCCCTGGGCGAGCCGGTCCGACGGTCGGTGCCCGAGCACACCTCCGTACGACCCTCGACGCCGGCGACGCCGCCGCGTGCCGAGCGGCCGTCCGCGACGAACAACGCGACGAACGACGCGACGAACACCGTGGCGGACAACGCGACAAACACGGCCGCGGTACAGCGGTCGTCGGCGGCGTCCGCGAGCGGGCCTGCGAAGGACGCGGCGCCCGTGGCCGAGGCGCAGCCGGGTGCTTCCGGCGCGGCCGCCCCTGGCGCGACGCGGGCGTCCGGTGCGGACCGTGCTGCTTCGAAGAGCGGGCCGGAGCCGGTCGTCGCCCCCGTACAGCGGGACGCGCAGGCTCCTTCGACGTCCCGGACCCCGTCGACCCCGTCGGCCCCGCCGACTCCTCCGACCTCGGCGGCCCGGCCGACCCGGGGCGTCGGGCTCGGCAGCCCGGTGCAGCGGGCGCGGAAGGAGGCTCCGGCGGCCGGTACCTCCGGTGGCATGCCGAGCGCACCGGTCGCCGTGCCGCGTGCTGCCGCGGCCTCGTCGGACGTACCCGTACGCCGCCCGGGCCTCGGTGCCCCGGTGAGCGAGACGAACCCGGCGCCGAAGCCGCCCACCGGGCCGACAGCCGGTCACCCGGCAGAGGCCGGCCCCGTCCCGGTCGTGCAGCGCGCTGCCGTGCCCGCTGCCGCGCCCGCGACGGAACGTACGCAACAGTCGGAGCCGGGACGGGACGCTCCCGTGGAGCGTCCCGTTCAGCGGCGGCAGGCCGACGCGCCGCTCCTCGGGGTGGCGGCGGCGAAGCCGCTGTCCGCTTCCCGGCCGGTGCTTCCTTCCGGCCCGTCGGCCGCCCCGGCCGCTCCGGCGACACCGGCCGCGTCGGGGGCACCCGTCGCACCCGTTGCGCTGCGCCGCCTCCCCGAAGGGGGCACGGCAGCGGGCCGCGGGAGCGAGCCGAGGAAGTCCGTACGGGCAGTGGGCGGCCAGTCCGCCGCGGGTGGCACCGGGGCACCGGTCCAGCGTACGGTCCAGAGCCCCGCGGCAGCCCCCGCGCCGGCTTCCCCGTCCGTCTCCGCGTCGGCCCCCGGCCCGGCCCTCGGTATGGCCCCCGGAATGGCCCCCGGCCTTGCGGCCGGTGCCGCTCCCGGCCCGGCCGCCCCCGCGTCCCAGCGGCCTCCGGTCCAGCGCCTGACGACACGTCAGCCGGCGGTCGCGGCCGGTCCGGCCGCGCCGGGCGCGGTCCCGGCGCACCCCGCCTCTCCGGTGTCCCCCGGTCCGGTGGGGCAGCCGGGCGTGCCGTCCGCGCAGGCGTCCCACGCGCCTGCGGCATCGCAGGGGGCCGGCCGGGCAGTCCCGCTGGTCCGGCCGGCGCCGACACTGCCCATGCAGCGCCCGGTGCAGCGGACCACCGCGACACCTCCGGTGGCAACACCACCCGTGGCACCCATCACGGCCCGCCCCACGACAGGACCGGCGCCGACACCGGTGGCATCGGCACCACTGGCAGCGGCACCACCGGCGGTGCCGCTGCGGGCAGCAGCACCGCAGGGAGCAGCGCCGCAGGCAGTGGTGCGGCCGGGCACGACACCCCCGGCCGCGACGCCGGCCGGTGCACCCCCCGCGCCCCCCGCCGTACTCCCGGTACAGAAAGCGTCAGTGAGCACCCCCACCTCGACTCCGACCGCGGCCCCCGCGGCCCCGCCCCGGCAGCCGGCGAAGCCTTCGCCGATGCCCACGGCGGCCCCCGCGCCCGCGGCACCGGCCGCATCCGAAGCCGCGTCCTCGTCCTCGTCCGCGTCCGGCCCCACCGCCGTGCAGCGGGCCGGGAAGGGCGCGCGGCAGTCGCGGAGCACGTCGCGGCCGGTCGGCGGGGCGTCGCACCGCGCGGCCAACACGTCGCGGCAGAACGGTGGCGCGGGAACGCCGGACGCCGGTGGGTTCGACGCACGGGCGCTGACGGACGGGCAGGTCGATGAGCTGACGCACCGTCTCATCGGGCCGCTGACCCGGCTCCTCCGTACCGAGCTGCGGCTCGACCGCGAGCGGATCGGGAGGCTGCGCGATCCCCGTCGTTGACCGGGTTTCCCCCGCCCCCGCCCACCGCCGCCGCCCCGACAGCCACCGACCCGCACAACCCATGAGCCGCACCAGGAAGGCCCAGCTCGATGCCGCAGGACCAGGACCCCGGTTCCACGATCTTCTTCAATCTGACCATCGACGGTGAGAGCCTGGGCGACTTCAACGGGTGCGAGGGCCTGTCCTCCGAGGTGGAGATCGAGCAGCGGCAGGAGGGCGGCAACAACGGCTTCGTCTGGCAACTGCCGTCCCGCGTGAGCTTCTCGCACATCACGCTCACCCGGCCGCTCACGCCGGACACCGCGAAGGTGGCCGCCTGGGTCTCCTCCGTCACCAGCGGTGTGGTGCGGCCGACCGCGCAGATCGCCGCGTTGCGCGCGGACGGCTCGGTCGTCGCCCGCTGGGGGCTCCTCGACGTACTGCCGGTCAGCTGGCGCGGGCCGTCCCTGGACCCGGCCAGCCCGGCCGTGGCGACCGAGACGCTGGAGATCGCACACCACGGCTTCACGGATGCGGGGGCGGCGTAGATGGCGGGCAAGGGAAAGGGCGGCGCGGGCAAGAGCCTGGTACGGGCGACGCTCGCCATCCATCAGCCGCCGCTCGGCTACAGCACCAAGCCGGGCGGTCTGATCAGCACGTTCCACTTCGACTTCAACCCGGCGCAGCTCGCGCTGAGCCGGCGCGCCGAGTGGAAGACCACGCCGACCGCCGCCGTGCGGGACGGCGCGCTCCCGGAGTTCATGGGGGCCGCGCCGCGCGAGATGACGGTCGAGGTGTTCCTGGACAAGTCCGGTGAGCCGGACAGCAACGAGGTCCGCAAGAACGTCGAGGCGCTGTTCTCGTGCTGTGAGGTGACCTCGGCCAGCATCGCGGCGAAGCAGCCGTCGACGCCGTGGGTGGTGTTCGAGTGGGGGTCGTTCTCGACGGCCCGGTTCACCGCGTACGTCAGTGCCGTGGAGGCGCAATACACCCTGTTCGGCACCACCGGTGTGCCGATCCGCGCCACCTGCCAGGTGCAGCTGCACGAGATCCCGAGCCAGACCGCGGGCCAGAACCCCACCTCCGGCGCGCTCACCGCGCGCCGGGTGCACCGCGTGGTGGCCGGCGACTCGCTGCAGTTCCTCGCCTTCCGTGAGTACGGCGACGCCACCGCCTGGCGCACCATCGCCGAGGCCAACGACATCGACAATCCCGCACAGCTGCGGCCGGGGACCGAACTGATGCTTCCCGCCGCTGAAGAGGTCGGCTCCTGATGACCCAGATCGGTTACTCCAACGTCTTCCACGTCAAGGTCGGCGGCGCGCCGCTGAAGCCGCAGCACGCCCGGCTCCTCGTCGCGGGCTGGGTCGACTTCGGGGCCGGGGTGCCCGGTGCCTTCGAGCTCACCTTCCGGGACCCGAAGCGGAAGCTGCTCGGCGAGGCGGGCATCAAGATCGGGGCCAAGGCCGAGCTGGCGCCGGTGGCCGACGGCCAGGGCGCGCAGTCCGTGCTGCTCACCGGCGAGGTCACGGGGCTGGAGACGGACTACGACGGGACCGGCACCTTCACGGTCGTACGCGGTTACGATCTGGGCCACCGGATGCTGCGGCAGCGCCGGGTGATGGGTTACCGGTCCATGACCGCCTCCGACATCGTCCGCAAGCTGGCCGGCCAGGACCGGGTGCCGGTCGGCCGGATCGACGGCACCACCGCCAAGTACGAGTTCCTCACCCAGGCCAACGTCACCGACTGGGACTTCGCGTGCCGGCTGGCCGACGAGAGCGAGCGGGTGCTGTCGCTGAGCTCCAAGGGCAAGCTGCAGTTCGTCAAGGCCGATCCGGCGTCCGGCGCGCCCCCGGTGAGCACGCCGAGCGAGAAGAGCCCGTTCGTCCTGGAGGCGGGCGTGGACATCCTGCGCTGCCGGGCAGCGGTGACCTCCGCCGACCAGGTGAGCCGGGTGGAGGCGCGGGGCTGGGACGTGACGACCAAGCGGGACCTGGTCGGCCGGGCGCCCGCCAGCACCACCCCCGGCGTGTCGATCGGGACCACCCCGGGCCGGGCCTCCTCGGCGTTCGGCGCCGCCACCCTGGTGGAGACCGACACCCCGCTCGACACCCAGGCCCAGGTCCGGTACGCGGCGCAGGCCGTGGCCGACGACGTGACCGGGGCCTTCGCGGAGCTGGAGGTGACGGTGCGCGGCAACCCGAAGCTGCGGCCCGGCGTGCCCGTCGCGCTCGCCGACGTGGGGGAACCCTTCGAGGGCAAGTACACGGTGACCGCGGCCCGCCACTCCTTCGGGGACGGCCGGCACTACGAGACCGTGCTGACCGTCAGCGGCCGTCAGTGGCGGTCCCTGTACGGCCTGGCCTCGGGCGGCACGAGCACGCAGCCGAAGCTGCCGAGCGTCGCCAACGCGCTGGTCACCGACATCAAGGACCCGCTGAAGCAGGGGCGGGTCAAGCTGCAGTTCCCCTGGCTGGACGACAAGTACACCAGCGACTGGACGCGGACCGTGCAGTTCGGCGGCACCAAGGGCGGCGGGGTGATCGGCCCGGACGTCGGTGACGAGGTGCTGGTCGCGTTCGACCGGGGAGCCCTGGACCATCCGTACGTCATCGGGGGGCTCTACAACGGCAAGGACAAGCCGGACCCCGTCGACGTACCGCTGTACGACGCGACGCGCGGCACCGTCAGCCGGCGCACGCTGGCCGACCGCAGCGGCAACCGCGTCGACCTGCTCGACCAGCGCACCGGCGGCAAGCGCGGCGTGCGGCTGAGCACCGGGGACAACAAGCTGACGGTCAACCTGGACCGTACGGGCACCGAGATCGCCATCGACAGCTCCGGCAGCGTCACCATCAAGGGCAGCCGGTCGGTGTCGGTGGAGGCGGGCACGGACCTGGACCTGAGCGCCCGCCGCAATCTGACCATCAAGAGCGGCGGCATGCTCAACATCCAGGGCCGGGGGCTGGTCAACCTCAAGTCCCTCGCCGGCGCGGTCAACGTGGACGCGATGGGCGCGCTGAGCCTGAAGGCGCTGGGCGCGGCGACGGTCAGCGCCGGCGGCACCATCCAGGTCAACTCCGTCGCCAACGTCGGCATCCGCGCCGCCACGCTCATGCTCCAGGGCGTCGTGCTGGTCAACAACAAGCCGTACCCGATCCCGTGACGGCCGAGCGCAGCACCGGGAAGGTCATGGAACAGAGAAGGCAGGTGGCCCACTGATGTCCGGACAGTTCGTAGGTTCCGGCTGGTCGTTCCCCCTGCGCATCAGCCCCACGGGCGGCATCGCCCTGGTCAGCGGGGAGCGCGAGGTCGAGGAGGCCATGCGGCTCGTACTGGCCACCGCGCCGGGGGAGCGCCCGATGCGCCCCGAATTCGGCTGCGCCATCCACGACATGGTCTTCGCACCGGTCAACGAGGCGACCGCGGGCCGCATCCAGCACGAGGTGTACGCCAGCCTCGACCGCTGGGAGCCGCGCATCGAGGTGGACGACGTCACCGTGACCGCCGGCGACGACCAGGGGGTGCTCTTCATCGACGTGCGCTACTCGATCCGCGGCACCAACAACCCGCGCAGCCTGGTCTTCCCGTTCTACGTCATCCCCTCGCACGACGAGCCGGCCGCTTCCGGCTCCACCGACCCGGCCGGCGCGACCGGTATCTCCCTCCGCAAGTCCGACGAGCACATTGGAAGCGACCGCTGATGGCCCTGCCCTCCCCGAACCTCGACGACCGGCGCTTCCAGCAGTTCGTCGACGACGCCAAGCGCTACATCCAGCAGCGCGCCCCGGAGTGGACCGACCACAACGTCTCCGACCCCGGAGTGACGCTCGTGGAGACGGTCGCGCACATGGCCGACCAGATCGTCTACCGGCTCAACCGGGTGCCCGAGAAGAACCACTTGGCCTTCCTGGACCTGCTCGGCATCACCCTCTTCCCGCCCGCCGCGGCACGGGCGGACGTGACGTTCTGGCTCTCCGCGCCCCAGGAGCAGCCCGTACGGCTCGCCCTCGGGACCGAGGTCGCCACCGCGCGCACCGAGAGCGAGGAGGCGTCCGTCTTCGCCACCGAGCATGAACTGGTCATCGTGCCGAGCGAGTTGTCGCACCTCGTGGTCCACCCGCAGGACGGTGAGGTCACCGAGCGGACCACCGACCTCGTCGAGGGCAAGGACGTGAACTGCTTCGCCGAGGCCCCGCGCCCCGGCGACCGGATGCTGTTCGGGCTGAGCGCCGCCGTACCGCACTGCGCCGTCGTGCTGACCCTGGAGAGCCGCGTCGACGGTGTCGGTGTGGACCCCCGGCAGCCCCCGCTGGTCTGGGAGGCGTGGACCGCGGACGGCTGGGCGCCCTGCGAGGTCGAGCGGGACACCACCGGCGGCCTGAACCGACCCGGTGAAGTGGTCCTGCACGTACCCGGCGGGCACGTGCTGTCCCGGGCCGGCCGGCGGGAGGCCGGCTGGCTGCGCTGCCGGGTCACCGACCCCGTCGCGGGCCAGCCCTTCTACACCGTCTCGCCCACCGTCCGGGTGGCCGAGGCGTTCACCATCGGCGGCACCACGTCCGCCGTGCACGCCGACACCGTCCGCGACGAACTCCTCGGCGAGGCCGCCGGGCTGCCCGCCCAGCGGATGCGGCTCGCCCACGCGCCCGTCGTCGGTGACGTGCCGCCGCTGCACCTCCAGGTCGCCGAGCGCGACGGCTGGACCGACTGGCAGGTCGTCGGCCACTTCGCCGCTTCCGGCCCCGAGGACCGGCACGTCACCCTCGACGCCGCCACCGGTGAGATCGCCTTCGGCCCCGCCGTACGCGAACCGGACGGCACGCTGCGCCAGTACGGTGCCGTACCGCCCAAGGGCGCCGTCGTCCGCGCCCGCCAGTACCGCACCGGCGGCGGCAAGTCGGGCAACGTCGCCCGCGGCGCCATCCAGGTGCTGCGCGACTCCGTCCCGTACGTCGCCGAGGTCACCAACCGCGAGGCCGCGAGCGGCGGCGTGGACGGCGAGACCGTGGAGGAGGCGAAGGTCCGCGCGCCCATCGCGCTGAGCGCCCAGGACCGCGCCGTCACCCTGCGCGACTACGAGGAGCTCGCCCGCCGCGCGGCTCCCGAGACCGCCCGCATCACCTGCCTGGCCGCCGAACCGGACGAGCACGGCGCGCACGCCGTACGCGTCCTGGTCATCCCGCAGGCGGTGCCGGACCCGGGCGGCCGGCTCCGCTTCGAGCAGCTCGTCCCCAACGACGCGCTGCTCGGCCGGATCACCCGGTACCTCGACGACCGGCGGCTGATCGGCACCCGGCTCGCCGTGGGCCCGCCGTACTACCAGGGCGTCACCGTCGTCGCGACGCTGCACGCCTTCCGCGGCACCGACACCGACCGGGTCCGCCGCGATGCCCACGACGCGCTCTACCGCCACCTGGACCCGCTGACCGGCGGCGCGCACGGCACCGGCTGGCCCTTCGGGCGGCCGGTGCAGGCCGGCGAGGTCTTCGCGGTCCTGCAGCGGGTGCCCGGTGTGGAACTCGTCGACCAGGTGCTGCTGCACCCCGCCGACCCGCTCACCGGCAAGCGCGGCGACCCCACCGACCGGATCACCCTGGAGCCCTCCGCGCTGGTCTTCTCCTTCGACCACCGCGTCCGGGTGATCGGGGACGCCTCATGAGGGGCTCCGTCGACGGGCTCGGCTCGTCAGCGCCGCTGAGCGACATGCTGCCCGCCGTCTTCGCCGAGGACGACCTGGCCCAGCGCTTCGTCGCCGGCCTCGACGAGGTACTCGCGCCCATCCACAACGTCCTGGACTGCCTGGACTCCTACTTCACCCCCTCGCTCGCGCCGGTCGACTTCGCCCGCTGGCTCGGCGAGTGGGTCGGTGCCGCGCCCGACGGCGGACCGGACCTGCCCGAGGACCCGGCGCAGCTGCGCGCCGCCGTCGCCGCCGCCGTACGCCTGCACCGCATCCGCGGCACCCGGCGCGGTCTGGAGGAGGCGGTCCGGCTCACGTTCGGCGTGACACCGCAGATCGCCGAGAGCGGCGGTGCCACCTGGGACGCCCGGCCCCTCGGCCCGTTCCCCGGCGGGCGCCGCCCGAGCCTGCACGTCAAGCTCCAGCTCCCCGACCCGGGACCGCACGACGAACACCGGCTGGAGCGGCTCGTCGCCGCTGCCCGCCCCGCGCACATGCCCTACACGGTCCAGGTGACCGCAGCCGAAAGGACATCCGACAGGTGACCGAGCACAACTCTGCCTCCTCCGCCGCCGGCGGGCCGGCGGACTGCCCCGAGTGCGGCACCCGTACGGCACCGGGCCAGTCGTTCTGCGACGGCTGCGGCACGGTACTGGGCTGGAAGCCGCCGAAGCTGGACGAGGGCCGTCCCGGCGCCCCGGGCACGCCCGCCGGGAGCGGCGGCCCCGCCGCCCCGTCCCCCGACACCGTCGGGCCCGAGGAGACGACGCTCCGTCAGGACGCCGTCGGCGGCGCCGGCACCGCCGCGCCCCAGGGCGCCGCCGACCCCCGGAGTGCCGGCCCGGCACCGTACGCCGCCGATCCCCGGAGCGCCGCCGCTGCACCGTACGCCGCCGCGTCCCCGGAGCCCGCGCGGCCCGACACCACCGCCACGCCCGAAGGCCCGGCGGCGGCTGCCTCTCCGTACCCCGGAGCTGCCGCCCCCGCCGACCGCGCGCAGCCCCCGCACGACCAGGCGGCCGCCGACGAGCGGGCCAGGGCGCTGCTCATCCCGGTGGCCGACCCCGAGGAGCGGGTGGCGGCGACGCCGGTCGCGGCGCCGGTGCTGCCCGGCCGCCCCGAAGCGGCCCGCCCGGTCGCGCAGGGGCCCGCCATGGACCCCGGTGAGGACGGCGGCCCGCCCTGCCCGTGGTGCTCCACCGGCAACCGCCCCGACCGCCACTTCTGCCGGCGCTGCGCCATGTCGCTCGCCGCGCGCCCGGACGCACCGGTCCGGCTCCCGTGGTGGCGCCGGATACTGGACCGCCGCAACCGGCCGGCGCCGTGGGCCGGTTCCCGGCCGCGCCTCCGCCGGGACCTGGGGGCCATCCTCACCTGGGCCCTGCGTCTGATCGTGGTCGGCCTGGTGGTCTACGGCCTGTTCAACATCGGCACCGCGGTGGACGCCGTACGCGACCACTTCGCCAAGCGGGCGCAGGTCTCCCCGGAGGACTGGGCGGCGTCCAGGTCCTTCCCCGATCACGGCCCGGAGCTGGTCGGCGACAAGTTCAACAACACCTGGTGGGGGCCGGGCGTCTCGCAGTCGGGGGAGGGGGAGTGGGTCGAGGCGCGGTTCCACGATCCGGTCCGGCTGCTCGACCTGATGATCACTCCCGGCATCTCGACCCGTCCCGCGGACCTCACCAAGGCGGCCCTCCCGCACCGGCTCGAAGCCCGCGTGACCACGGCGGAAGGGAAGCACTTCACCCGGACCCTCAACCTCGACCAGGCCAGCGGCGCGCAGCGCATCCCCTTCCGCGTCGGCGAGATCAGCTCCGTACGGTTCACCGTGGCCTCCTCCTACGGAACCGGGTCCAAGAAGCAGGTCTCGCTTGCCGAGATCGAGTTCTTCGCACGCTCCCAGTCGTCGACGTCGTGAGGTACGGCGACTGACCGGGCGGCGGCGCTCCCCGGCCGGACGGCCCGCCCCGGCCGGGGAGGCGTGGACCGCGGGGGCCTCACCCCGCGTGCCGGCCGCCGTTCTCCCCGGCGTCGTCGTCGGCCAGCGCGTCCCGGAGCGCGGTGCGGCGCCGTATGCCCAGTTTGCGATAGGTGCTCGTCAGGTGGGTTTCGACGGTGCGGCGGGCGAGGTGCAGCAGGCCGGCGATCTCGTCGTTCGTGCGGCCGTCGGCGGCGAGCGCGGCGATCCGGCGCTCGCTGTCGGTGAGGGCGCCCGCGCCGGTGTGCCGGGCGGGCCCGCGCCGGGCGCCGCTGTCGCGCAGCGCCCGCTCGGCCCGGGCGAGGAGCGGCGCGGCGCCCATGTGGTCGGCGGTGGCCGCGGCCTCCCGCAGCAGGGGGCGGGCCCGGCGCGGATGCCCGGCGGCGGCGAGCTGACGGCCGTGCGTGATCAGCGCCGGAACCAGTTCGAGGTGCAGGCCCTGCGGCGGCCCGGCGTCCGCCGCACCGCCCTCGGCGTCCGGCACCGGCGTCGGAGCGCCGTCCCGCAGGACGGTGACGGCCTGTTCGGTGAGCTCCAGGCCGTGCCGTCCGCCCGTGGCGGCGCCCAGGACACGCAGTGCCCGGCCCACCACGCGCGGGGTGTCCCAGACGGCCGCCAGCCGGTACTCCTCCTCGGCGAGCGGCAGCGCCGCCTGCGGCCGGCCGAGCGCCAGGTGACATTCGGCGGCGGCCGAACGCCAGGGAGAGACGGCCGGGCTGAGGATGTCCCGGGCCGACTGGCGCCGGCCGCAGTCGAGGAAGTCGTCCAGGGCGCCCACCTGGTCCCCCTCTGCCGCGCGCAGCACGCCACGCGCGTAGAGGAAGCGGTTGAGCTGCCAGCCGTCGGTCGATTCGTCGACATGTACATCCGCCGCGATCCGGCGGGCGTCCGCCAGCCGGCCGGACCGGACCAGCGAGATGACGGAGTGCGCCCGGATGTTGGTGGGCACCGCGCGCCCCGGGGCCACACCCGACGGCCGCCCCTCGGGGTAGTCCTCCGCCGAGAATGCGCCGCGCGCCGCCTCGGTGTCCGCACGCGTGTTGACGAGGGCGTGGTGGGCCGGGTGCAGGGGCGAGAGGCGCTGGGTCAGCCCGTCCTGCACGTAGCGGTCCGCTTCCTCCAGCGCATCCGCCCACTGGGCCACGGTGGAGGCCGCGCTCATGCGGTACGGCAGCAGCAGCCGGTCCTCGGGTGCCGCGACGAACTGCCGTATCCGCCGCATCGCATCCTCGGCCGACAGCATGCCGGCGGCGGCCTCGTACCGCACCAGCAGGGTGTGCACGGCCGGACTGAGCGCGGTGGGCCGCCGCTTCGCGGTCTCCCGCAGCCGCTGGTGCACCTCGCGCCGGATGTCCCGGTCGTGGTCGGAGAGCAGCGCGGCCGCCGTCTGCACCGTACGGGCCAGCACCGGATCGTCCTGGTCGTCGATGCCCCGCAGGACATCGAAGGCGGCGCGTGCCTCGCCCCGGTGGACGAGCGCGGTGCCCAGCGTGACCGCCGTCAGCACCCGTTCCCTGGGCGCCTGCTGAAGACGCAGTGCCTCGGTGAGCCGGGGCACCCCCGCCGACCGCACGGTGGAGAACTCCAGCGCGCCGAGACGCGTGAGCACTTCGGCGCGGCGCTCGCGCGACATCGGGGTGTCCAGCGCGCCCCGCAGGTACGCGGCGGCGTCGGCGTCCCGGCCGGCGCGCGAGGCCTCCGTCGCCGCGTCCAGCAGCATCTCGGTCACCCAGCCCACGCCTTCCGGGTGCGCCCGCAGCAGGTGCCAGGCCACCGCCTCGGCGCGGTCGCCCCGGCGGTACCGGTACGCGGCGGCCCGCCGGTGCACGTCGAGCCGGTCCTCCTCCGGCCAGCCGTCCAACACCGCGCCGCGCAGCAGGGGGTGGGCGAAGAGGGGGCCGCCGTGCCCGGGGTCGCGGCGCAGCAGGCCCAGCCGGGTCATGGCGGTGAGCCAGCCCGCCACCCGGGCCGCGCCCGCCCCGCTCACCTCGGCCAGCAGCCCGTCGGTGACCTGGGCGATGCCGCCGCCGGTCTCCTCCAGTTCGGCCAGGGCGCGGGCCACGGCGGCGGTCTCCGGCCCGGCGCTGTCCAGCCACCACAGCACGGCGGCCGCGTAGGCCCCCGGGTAGAGGTCGGCGCAGCTGGCGGGCAGCGCCACCCCGTCCCGGCCGCCGTCGGGCACCACCGCACGCAGGTCGTCCAGCAAAGCCCGCAGCAGCAACGGGAGGCCGGCCCCCGCACGGACGCAGCCGTCCACCCAGGCGTCCGCCGCGTCCGCGCCGAAGGCCGCGCGTACCAGTTCCGCCGAGGCCTTCGGGGACAGCGGGGCAGGCGCGTGCGCCCGCAGCTGCGAGGGCGACAGGGCATGCGCCAGGCCGTGGCCGGGCGGCGCGATGTCGTACTGGACACGCTCGCTCGCCACCAGCAGCACGGGCAGTCCGTCGAGCCGCCGGGCGGCCTCGGCCAGCCAGCGCCGTGAAGCGGAGTCGGCGAGGTGCACGTTGTCCACGGTGAGCAGCAGCGGCGAGGCGGACGCGTACGAGCGCAGCAGCCGCCACAGCCGGGCGGGCAGCCCGTCGTGGCGCGAGGGCCGCTGCGCGTCCTCGTCCAGCCCCGCGCACGGCGGCGGCTCCAGCAGGTGCAGTACGGGCCCGAACGCGGTGTCGGCGCTCTCGGCGGAACAATCGGTCCGCAGGACCCGCATCCCGTGGTCCTCTCCGTGCCGGGCCGCGGCGTCCAGAAGGGCACTTCGGCCGGCCCCTGTGGGCCCCCGGAACAGCAGCAGCCGCCCCGTACCGGCGCGGGCGCGGGCGGCCTCGGCGGACACCAGGCCGAGCGCGGTCTCGCGTTCGATGAGCGCGGTCACCGGCACCGACCGCCGCTGATCTCGTGGTTCGTCTCGTGGTCGGCCACGATTGCGGCTCGCGCGGCGTCGGCCGCAGGCTTGATCACGTGCGTGC
The DNA here is from genome assembly GCF_055586425.1 of Streptomyces sp. NPDC050806. Taxonomy (NCBI): domain Bacteria; kingdom Bacillati; phylum Actinomycetota; class Actinomycetes; order Kitasatosporales; family Streptomycetaceae; genus Streptomyces; species Streptomyces sp. NPDC050806. The sequence goes on from NZ_JBVJIF010000005.1 coordinate 91,363, forward strand.
CGCTCGCGGAACGGGGCCTGTCCGAAAGGGCACCCGACCGCCGGGCGCACGGACGCAGAGAAGCTCGTACCCACTGCAGAGTACGTACCGCAGGGCAAGTATGTAAGGGAATGTCTGTGCACGTTCGGACCAGGGTCCCGGTCGTCGTCCACGCTTCGGATCCGCTCTCCCACGCGGGGGCCGTCAGCCAGCTGCGCGCGCAGCCGGAGGTCGAACTCGTCGACGACACGACGACACCCCTTCCGGAGGGCTCGGTAGCGGTACTGCTCACCGAGAAACTGGACGAAACTGCGCTGGCGCGGCTGCGCAGGCTCGTACGGACAGACGGTTCCCGGGCCGTTTTGGTTACCGAGCTGATCAGGGAAGCCGAGTTGCTGCAGGTGATTGAGTGCGGCGTCGGCACCATCGTCTGGCGGCGCGAGGCCACCGGGAACCGGCTCCTGAAGGCGATCCTCGCCGCGGCCCGCGGGGACGGTGATCTGCCGTCTGACCTGCTCGGACGGCTGATAAGCCAGATAGGCAGCATGCAGCGGAACGCGGCCGGACCGGCCGACTTTCCCGCTTCCGGGCTCACCGCACGCGAGGTCGACGTGCTGCGCCTGGTCGCCGAGGGCCTGGGCACCGGTGAGATCGCTGGCAAGCTCTCGTACTCCGAACGCACCGTCAAAAACGTGATGCACGGCCTGACAACCCGGTTGCACCTTCGCAATCGGGCCCATGCCGTGGCGTTTGCTCTCCGAGAAGGCTACATCTGACGGATCGGACGTCCGTCAAGGGCCCCCGGGGCATCGTTGGGTGCCCCGTGCGCGGCCCCGGAACGGCTGCCGGTACCGGCCCCGCGCGGTGACGATGGGGTGAGCACGAGACACGCGGCAAGTGAAGGGCACGACCGTGATCCACGAGGTGGACGAGGTACTCAAGGGGCTGCTGACCGGCGGTGCGCTGGCAGGCTCCGGCGTCGAGATCGCCTTCGAAGCGCCCACCCGGGACTGGGCGGCCCGGCGCAACGGCCCGGTGATCGACGCCTACCTCTACGACATCCGCGAGGACGTCCAGCGGCGTCAGCGCGGCACCGTACCCGTCCGTGACGACCAGGGAGCGGTGCGGTCCCGGCGGCAGCCGCCGCGCTGGTTCCGGCTCGCCTACCTCGTCACCGCCTGGACCAAGCGCCCACAGGACGAGCACCGCCTGCTCTCCGCGGTGCTCGCCACCCTGATGCCGCACGAGACCCTGTCCCCGGACCGGCTGACCGGCCCGCTCGCGGAACTGGGTCTGACCGTCCCGCTGACCGTCGGCACCCCGCAGAGCGATGCCCGTTCCATGTCCGACGTCTGGACCGCGCTCGGCGGTGAGCTGAAGCCGTCGCTGGACGTCGTCCTCACCGTGCCGTTCCCCGCGTACCCGGAATACGACGCGGGACCGCCGGTCACCGAAGGCGCTGCGGTGCGCGTCCGCAACATCGACGGCTCGCTCGACGACAACGCCGAACGCCGGCACCGGCCCGGCCACCTGGCCGCAGGAGGGGCCGCGCAGTGAGCACGCCCGCCCCCGCGTCCGACCCCCTGTCCGCCGACGCCCGCTCCGCCGATCCGCTGCTCGCCCGCCTCGCCCGGCTGCGCGAACGCGTGGCGCTGCTCGTCGACCGGCGCCGCGCCACCGACCCGACCGCCGACGACCCGCTGCGCGGGCTGTACCTCTCCGAGGACGCGGTGCTCCACCTGCTGCGCACCGGTGAGGGCCCGGCAGCGGACCGGGCCGCCGGGCCGGACGCGCCCGCTCCGGCGGCCGCACCGGAACCGCCGGCGGCCGCGGCGGACGACCGGCTGCACCTGCTCGCCGGCCGCCTGGGCCTGACCGAGCTGGACACCCGCATCCTGCTCGTCGCCCTCGCCCCCGACCTCGACCGCGGTTTCGAGCCGCTCTACGGCTACCTCAACGACGACGTGTCCCGCCGCCGGGCGACCACGGGGCTGGCGCTGGACCTGTGCGGGGTGCCCCCGCACGCCGCGGCGGCGCGCGCCCGGCTTCACCCCACCGCGCCGCTGCGGGCCCTGGGCCTGCTCAGCGTCGAGGAGCCGGAGCGCCCCTTCCTCAGCCGCGGCCTGCGCGTCCCCGACCGGGTCCTGGCCCACCTCCTGGGCGACGACACACCGGACGCGGAACTCGCCGGCAGCGTCCGGGCACCGGCCGCGGCGCCCGACCCCGGCCCGCTCGCCCGCGCGCTGGCCGAGCGGCTGGCGCGCGGGCCGCTCACCGTCTACCTGCGCGAACACCGCGCCGGCGACGGCCCGGCCTGCGCCACCGCCGCACTGCACACCGCCGGGCTCGGCGCCCTCCACGTCACACCGGAGGACGAGACGCCGTACACGGAACTGCTGCGGGAGGCGCGGCTGACCGGCCGCGCGATCGTCGTGCCCGCCCTGCCCGAACAGCCGCGTACCCTGCTGCGCGCGCTCGCGGCGGACGACGTCACCGTGCTCCTGGCCGACACCCGCCCGTACGACCCCCGGTGGTCCGACGACGGCCGCGACCCGCTCGTCCTGGACGTGCCCCGGCAGCGCGCGGGCGACGTGGCGGCCTGGACCGCGGCCCTCGAAGCCGCCGGCGGGCCGGTGGCCCCCTCCGAAGGCGCCGAAAACCCCGCCGTGGAGCCGGAGTTCGACCTCGCGCCGGTCGTCGCCGCCTACCGGCTCGGGGAAGCAGGTGTCCGCAGGGCCGCCCGGGCCGCGGTGGCGCTGGCGGAGTTCGACGGCTCCCCGCTGACCGCCGCGCACCTGCGGCTCGCGGCGCGCCGGCAGTCCGCCTCCGGCCTGGAGCGGCACGCCCGCCGGATCCGCCCCGAGGTCGGCTGGGACGACCTGGTGCTGCCGGACACCCAGTTGACCGCGCTGCGCGAGCTGACCCGGCGGGCCCGTCACCGCGACCGGGTCCTCGGCGACTGGCGGCTGAACGCCGGCGGCGGGCGGGGACGCGGTGTACTGGGGCTGTTCGCGGGCGACTCCGGTACCGGCAAGACGCTCTCCGCCGAGGTGGTCGCAGCCGACCTGGGGCTGGACCTCTACGTCGTCCAGCTCTCCTCCGTCGTCGACAAGTACGTGGGGGAGACCGAGAAGAACCTGGAACGGATCTTCGCCGAGGCCGACCGCACCGACGCCGTGCTGCTCTTCGACGAGGCCGACGCCGTGTTCGGCAAGCGGTCGGAGGTCAAGGAGGCCGGCGACCGGTACGCGAACATGGAGAGCGCCTACCTCCTCCAGCGGCTGGAGTCCTTCGACGGCATCGCGCTGCTCACCACCAACCTGCGCGCCAACATCGACGAGGCGTTCACCCGCCGGCTGGACCTGATCGTCGACTTCCCGTTCCCCGCCCCCGACCAGCGCCTCGCCCTGTGGCGGCACAGCCTCTCGCACGTCCCCTGCGCCGAGGACATCGATCCGGGCCCGTGCGCCCGGGAGTTCGAGCTGGCCGGTGGTGCCATCCGCAGCGCCGTGGTCACCGCGGCCTACGCGGCGGCCGACCGGAGCGGCCCGGTGCGCAACGCCGACCTGCTGGACGGCGCGCGCCGCGAGTACCGCAAGGCGGGCCGGCTGGTGCTGGACGACGCCGACTGGTGACGGGGGTACGGACGGCATCAAGCCGTTCCCGCACGGCTGTCGGCGTGGGCGCGCGGTGCGCCGACGAGGTGCGGTTCGTGCCGGTACGGGGCTGGTGCGCTGGTCACGGCACACTCTCCGAATAATAGTTGCATTCGGGACCAATCGGCACAAAGGGCTGGCCGATCATTTCCGGACCGCGTGGGTGCGGTGCCTTCTTGTGGGCGGCGAGTGTCCAACGTGACGATCGCCCCGTCCCGGTCGGAGCGCATCGGAGACCGGGACTTCGCACGGGGCGACCCCCCACCGACTTCCAGGAGTCCCCATGAACGACCACCGCCTCAGCCTCAGCCCGGACGCCGCACGGCAACTCGCCACGACCACCAAGACCCGGCCGCAGATGCGCGGCAGGACCCCGCGCTACCTGCTCCGCGCGCTGCCCTGGGTGGACGTCGACTCCGGTGTCTTCCGCGTCAACCGGCGCCGCACCTTCCTGCTCGGCGACGACCGGATCACCGTCGACACGGACAACGACGGCAACCGCCGGGTGATCAGCGAGGACCTGCGGGAAATACCCTTCCTGCGCGAGGCCGACCCGGCCCTGCTCGACGAGCTGGCCCGCGGATTCACCGAAGTCACCTTCGACGCGGGGCAGTTACTGCGGAACGAGGGCGACAGCTGCGACCGCCTCTGGGTGCTGGTCATGGGCCGCGCCGAGAAGCGGGTGACCACCCGCTACGGCGATGAGACCGTCCTGGAGGTGATCGGCGACGGCCAGTTCTTCGACCTCGATGCGTGGACCCGCGAAGAGCCCATGCCGTACCAGGTCAAGGCCCTCACCCCCGGCGTCGCGCTGTGCGTCGAACGCTCCGTGCTGGCCCGCCTGGCGGACCGCGACGAGGGGCTGTGCGCCGCGCTCGACACGTACCGCGACGGCGGCGAGCGGCTCGCGGGCCGGGAAGCCCCCATCGAGCTGGCCGGCGGCCACGTGGGCGAGCCCGAACTGCCGGGCACCTACGTCGAGTACGAGGACACGCCGCGCGAGTACCACATGACCGTCGCCCAGACCGTGCTGCGCGTCCACACCCGCGTCTCCGACCTCTACAACGACCCCAACGACCAGGTGCGGGCCCAGGCCGACCTGACCATCCAGGCGCTGCGCGAGCGCCAGGAAGCCATGCTGCTGAACCACCCCGAATTCGGCCTGTTCCACCAGGTCAGCCCCGGCCAGCGCGTTCAGACCCGCACTGGCGCGCCGACCCCCGACGACCTGGACGAACTGCTCACCAAGGTCTGGAAGCAGCCGGGTTACTTCATCGCCCACCCCCGGGCCATCGCGGCGTTCGGCCGGGAGTGTACGCGCCGGGGCGTGCCCCCGGTGATGGACACGCGCTTCGGCAGCCCGCTGCTGACCTGGCGGGGCGTGCCGCTGCTGCCCTCCGACAAGGTCGGCTTCAGCAACGGGTCCGGCGCCGCCGCCGGCACCACCGAGATCCTGCTCATCAGGACCGGCGAGGCCGAGCAGGGGGTGGTGGGGCTGCGCCCCTCGGAGGTGCCCGACGAGGTCGAACCCGGCCTGGCCATGCGGAACATGGGCACCGACAAGAGGGCGATCACCTCCTACCTGATGACCGCGTACTTCAACACCGCGGTCCTCGTCGAGGACGCCATCGCCGTGCTCCAGAACGTCGAGGTGTCCAAGTACCATGACTACTCCTGAGGCGACCGCTCCCGAGGCCCCCGGCGCGCCGAAGGCGCCCACCGGGCCCGGCTTCGACCCCGAGTCCGTGCGGCGCGACTTCCCGGTACTGCACCGTACGGTCAACGGCCACCCGCTGGTCTGGCTCGACAACGGCGCCACCACCCAGAAACCGCGCCAGGTCATCGAGACGCTCGCCGGCTTCTACGCCACCGCCAACTCCAACATCCACCGCGGCGCCCACACCATGGCCCGCGAGGCGACCGAGGCGTACGAGGGGAGCCGCGCGGCCGTCGCGTCGTTCCTCGGCGCGGCGTCCCCGGACGACATCGTCTTCACCCGCGGCACGACCGAGGCGGTGAACCTGGTCGCCCAGACCTGGGGGCGGGCGAACCTCGGCGCCGGCGACGAGATCCTCGTCCCGGTCCTGGAGCACCACTCCAACATCGTGCCGTGGCAGCTGATCGCCAAGGAGCGGCGGGCCCGGGTGGTGCCCGTACCGCTGCTGCCGGACGGGCAGATCGACCAGGACGCCTTCGCCGATCTGCTCTCCTACCGCACCCAACTGGTCGCGCTCAGCCACGCGTCCAACGTGCTCGGCACCGTCCCGCCCGTGCGGGAGATGACCGCACTGGCACACCGGTACGGTGCCAAGGTGCTGGTGGACGGCGCCCAGTCGGTCGCCCACTTCCCGGTGGACGTCCAGGCGCTGGACGCCGACTTCTACGTCTTCTCGGGCCACAAGCTGTTCGGCCCCACCGGCATCGGCGCGCTGTACGGCAAGCCGGAGGTGCTGGCGGCGATGCGGCCGTGGCAGGGCGGCGGCAACATGATCGAGTCGGTCGGGTTCGGCCGGACGACCTTCGCCGCCGTGCCGCACCTCCTGGAGGCCGGCACCGGCAACATCGCCGGCGCCCTCGGCCTCCACGCCGCCATCGACTGGCTCACGACCCAGGACCGCACCGCCGTCACGGCGTACGAGCAGGCCCTGACGGAGTACGCCGTACAGGCCCTGGCCACCGTCCCCGGGCTGGAACTGCTGGGTTCGGCGCCGGAGCGGATCTCCGTCCTCACCTTCACCGTCGCCGGGTACGACCCGGCGACGGTCGCCGAGTGGCTGGACCGGGACGGCATCGCCGTCCGCGCCGGCCACCACTGCGCCCAGCCCGCGCTGCGCCACTACGGCCTGGACAGCGCGGCACGCGCCTCACTCGCCCTCTACAACACACCCCGGGAGGTGGACACCCTGGTCGCTTCGCTGCACAGCATGCAGCAGGGCGATTAGCACAAAGGAGTGCCTCCGGGAACTGGTCCGTTCCATTCAGGTGATGCCACGTGTGCTGCCGCGTACGCACGGTTACTCATCGATCGCGAGGCGGCGCAAGGGGCCGTCTTTCCGTGCTTAACCCAATGGAGGCATCGAACATGAACCGCACTGTGAAGCGCATGGCCGCCGTCGTCGGCCCGGTCGCCGCACTCGTGCTGATGGCCGGTGGCACCGCCGCCGCCGACAGCGACGAGTTCCTGAACAGCAAGATTGCGTCCACCGACTCGGGTTACTCGAACGCGACGGCGGGCCACCACGGCTCCCAGAGCACCGGTGCCGGGACGCACACCTCGCTCGTCCAGACCGGCGACTGGGACCACGACGGTGGCCACCACATGGGCCACGACATGGGCGACGACAAGGACGACGACTGACAGGCGCTTCCAGTCGGTGACCCGCGCCGGCCCGGTGCAGACCGGGCCGGCGCGGGTACCCGTCGGCCGAGCGAGGTGGGGAGCGACACGTGGAACTGCGTGACCTGGAGTATTTCGCCCTGGTGGCCGACGAGTTGCACTACGGCAGGGCCGCGGCCCGGCTGCACGTCTCACCCGCCGCCGTACGCCGGCGGATCCGGGACCTGGAGCGCGAGCTCGGCCTGATCCTGTTCGACCGGACGAGCGGCCGGGTGTCGCTCGCCGCGGCAGGCGGTGAACTGCTGCCCACGGCCCGCCGTGCGCTCTCCGCGGCGGCCGGGGTCACGGACGCCGCGCGGGCCCTGCGCGCCGCCCGCCTCGGCGAACTGCGCATCGGCTGCGCACCGGGCACGGCCCGGCTCGTGGACGCGCTCATCGGCAAGGTGGCGCGGGAACACGCCGATGTGGCCGTGGTGTCCGTCCCCCTGTGGAGCCTGGAGGCCCTGGACGCGGTCGTACGGGGCGACCTCGGTCTTGCCCTGGTCCGCGACCCGCTGCCGCCGCGGGGCACCTCGTCCCTGATCGTCGGCAGGTACCGCGACGACCATGTGGCCGTCCCCGCGCCCGGCCCGCTGACCCGGCAGGTGCCGGTACCGCTCACGGCGTTCGAGGGCATGCCCTTCCTGATCAACGAGCGCGACACGGCACCCGGCGTGCACGACGCGACCGTACGCTTCTTCGCCGACCGCGGCGTGGCCCCGCTGTGGCAGCACCACCGGCTCCGCGAACAGGAGCAACGGCTCTCCCTGGTGGCGGCCGGCACGGCATCGGGCCTGGTGCACGCCCACCCCGCCGACATCGACGACCCCGCCAACATCGCCTGCCCCGGCATCGCGGTGCTGCCGCTGGCCGAGCCCGGCCCGGAGCACCGCTTCCACCTGGTCTGGCGCTCGGACGACTCCTCCGAACTGCTGCGCTCCGTCATCGACCTGATCTGCGATCACGGCTGTGACCTGGACGAGCCGGACGAGCACGACACCGGCCACAGCGCACCCGAGGAGCGCGTCACCACGCCGGACGGGCGCTGACCCCGCCGTCCACGACCAGGTCGGTGCCGGTGATCCAGGAGGCCGCGTTCGAGGCGAGGAACACGCAGGCGTCGCCGATGTCCTCGGGCCGGCCGAGCCGGGTGAGCGGCGCCGCGCGGGTCCACCGTTCGACCCCGTCCGGCCAGTCGTCGGCCAGCCCCGGACGGCCGATCAGGCCGGGGGAGACGGTGTTGACGCGGACGCCGAGATGGCCGTACTCCAGCGCGGCGGAGCGGGCGAACATGATGAGGGCGGCCTTCGACGCGCTGTAGTGCGCATGCCCCGGCGCCGGACTCGACCCCTCGATCGAGGCGATGTGGACGATCGAACCGCCGCCCCCGCCCTTGCGCGTCATGGCCCGCACCGCGGCCTGGGTGCAGCAGAAGGCGCTGGTCACGTTGGTCTCGGAGATCCGCCGCCAGTCCTCCGCCGTCATCTCCGCGAGCGGCTGCACCGGCTGGATCCCGGCGTTGTTCACCAGGACGTCCAGTTGGCCGCGCCAGGACGCCGCCGTGTCGACCAGCCGCCGGCACTCCTCCTCCCGCGTCAGGTCCGCCCGTACGGCACGAGCGCTGCCGCCCGCTGCGCTGATCTCCTCGACGATCGCCCCGGCCTGCTGTTCGCTGTGGTGCCAGTGGACCACCACGGCCGCGCCGGCCTGCGCGAGCCGCCGGGCGATGCCGCCGCCGATCAGCCCGCCGGCGCCGGTGACCAGGGCGACCCGGCCGGCCAGGCTGCCTGTTGTCTCCGTGTCAGGCATCGCCGGCCTCGCCCGGCGCGCCGTCCGGCATCCGCAGCGGGGCGCCGGGCCGGCACAGGGCCCGGATCCGTTCCGCCTGCCGGGGGTACTGCCTGGTGAGGTCGTCCACGTCGCCGCCTTCGTAGTCGCTGGGCAGGAAGCCGGGCGCCATCGTCGTACCGCACAAGGACCAGCGCCCGCCCGGGAGGACCCGGGCGCCCATCCATGTACCCGCGGGCACCACGGTCTGCACCTCGCCCTCGTCCCCGCCGAGCCGCACCACCCGTTCGGCGCCCTCCGGCCCGAGGAGCAGCAGTTCGACGGCGTCGCCCCGGTAGAAGTGCCAGATCTCGTCGATGGGGAGGCGGTGCAGGGCGGAGAAGCCCTCGTCGGCGGTGGTGAGCAGCACGAGGATGGCCGTGCCGGCGGGCCGCCCGGTGGCGTCCGCAGGCCCCGCCCACGTACTGCGGAACAGTCCGCCCTCGGTGGGGAGCGGCCGCAGTCCGTAGTGCTCGGCGAGTTCGGCGGGTGTCGGCTCGGCCATCCCTGCCCCTCCTGTCGTCGTGTGCCGGGCCGTCAGGCCGGCCCCGCGCTCCGGAAGAGGCCCAGGAACGCCAGCCGGGGAGTGGCCCGTGCCGCCGTGATGCGTACCCGTATGCGGCGGGCCGTCACCGGCGAGGACAGGACAAGAATGCGGCTGTACCCGATCGTCGTGGCGGCCGCCGCCTGCCGCCAGCCCGATCCCTCCCACGCGTCCACGGCGAACTCCTCGACCCGCTGCCCGCGGGTGATGTCCTCGCCCAGGCGGACCCGGTCGAACGCGACGGCCTCCGGGAGCGTCAGCTCCAGCGTGCCGGTGACCGCGCCCCCGGCCGGCGACCAGCCGGTGGTGAGGCCGGGGCCGGTGAGCGCGGTGGCGGTCCGGCCGCGCGCCCCGGAGAGCAGGTTGGTGCCGTACGTACGGTCCAGCGCGCTGCGGAACGCCGTCAGCTCGGCGATGTCGGCGGGGTCCACCCGCCCGTCCTTCGCCGGCGGGACGTTGAGCAGCAGGACGGCGTTGCGTCCGACGGACTTCTCGTACAGGGCGACCAGTTCGGCGGCGGTCTTCGGGCGCTGGCCGGGGTGGTGGTACCAGCCCGGGCGGAGGGAGACGTCCGCCTCGCCGGGGAACCAGCGCAGCGATGTCACGTCCGGGTTGCCGGTGAGCCGTTCCCGGGAGCCGAGGTCGGCGCCGGACTCGCCGCCGGGGACCTGCATGCCGACGCCGTCGCCGGTGACGGGCAGCACGCTCCACTCGGACTCCCGGGCGATGCCCTTCTCGTTGCCGATCCAGCGGATGCCGCACGGCGCCTTGAAGACCACCGTCTTCGGGGACAGCTTGCCGATGATGTCGTAGAAGGTGGCGAAGTCGTACTCCTGGCTGATGCCGGCGTCGGTCCACGGATTGGCCCCGTCCAGCCAGAGTTCGTCGATGGGGCCGTACTGGGTGAAGAGTTCGTAGACCTGGTTCAGGTAGTACGCGTCGTAGTCGTTGACCGTGATGTCGAACGTCGGGAGTTCGCCCCTGGCGACCGCGCCGGCGCGGTCGTCGCCGTCGACGAGGGCGGGAAGGGTGCGCGGGGTGCGCGCGCTGCCGTTGCCGTACCGGCCGTGGCCGCCCGGGGTGCGGTCGGCGTCCTCCAGGGTGGCCTGTTCCTCGATGCTGAGCGGCTCGCCGGCCTGCTGCTTGGCGCGGATCCTCGTCACCCAGTCGGCGTGCCAGGCGTGCGGCAGCTCGGCGCCGTCGGCGGGGGAGAGGTAGACGCCGACCTTGAGGCCGGCGGCCCGGGCGGCCCGTACGTACGCGCCGAGCACATCGCCCTTCCAGGCACTGGCCGCGACGGAGTGCCGGGTGTAGCGCGTCGGGTAGAGGACGAAGCCGTCGTGGTGCTTGGCGGTGAGCATCACGAGCTTCGCGCCCGCCGCGCGGTACGCACGCATCCACTGCGCCACGTCCACCCGTTCCGGCGCGAACCACGCCGGGTCCTCGCACCCCGACCCCCACTCGCGGCCGGTGAAGGTGTTCATGCCGTAGTGCGTGAAGACGGTGAGCTCGTTGCGCTGCCAGGCGAGCTGGTGGGGGGTGGGCACCACGTGCGCGGCCTTGGCGACGATCCGTTCGGCGGTGTCACCGGGGGAGACGGGGATGACGGGCGCCGGGGTGATGCCGCCGGCGGGGCGCGGGGCGCCGGCCGCCGCTGCGGTCCGGGAGAGGAACGCGGCAGCGGGCAGCGCGGCGCCCATGGCGAGGATCGTTCTCCGGGACGGGCTCATCGTGGTCCTCCGTGGGGTGTGGTGGCCGAACGGGCGGTACGGAGTCAGGCCGGGCGGCGCTGCCAGTACTGTTCGATCTCCTCCAGGGAGCGCCCCGCGGTCTCCGGGACGCGCCGGGCGACGTACCACGCGGCGAGCGCGGACAGCACGGCGAAGACGCCGAAGACCGTGCTGCCGATGGCCTTGAGCACGTCGGGGAAGGCCAGCGCGAAGGCGAAGTTGAGCAGGTACTGGGTGAAGGTGATCACACCCATGCCGAGCGCGCGGGCCCGCAGCGGCAGCACCTCGGGGCAGTAGAGCCAGAACACCGGTCCGAGCCCGAACCCGAACGCGAAGGTGTAGACGAAGACGCAGATCACGGCGAGCACGGACACGTCGGGGAAGAGGGCGAGCGCCACCATCGGCGGCACCTGCGCCGCCAGCGAGATGGTCAGCAGCTTCACCCTGCCCAGCCGTTCGATGAAGGGCAGCGACGCCGCGGTGGACAGCACCAGCGCGGCGCCGACGCCGTAGTTGGCGATCGTGCCGGCCTGCCCGCCGTTGCCGTCGGTGAGGTGGGAGAAGATGACGGGCGCGTAGTAGACGACCGCGTTGATGCCGGTGAAGACCTGGAAGAAGGTCAGGACCAGGGTGATGCGGAGCGCCGGACGGTAGGTGCCGGCCAACTCCCGCAGCCCGGCGTGCTGCTGGGCCAGGCTCTCGCGGATCTCGGTGACCTCGGACTCCGCGGTCTCCGGCGTCGCGCGCAGCCGCCGCAGCACACCGCGCGCCTCCTCCTCGCGCCCGTGCGTCATCAGCCAGCGCGGCCCGGCCGGGCTGAGGAACATGCCGACCAGGAAGACCACCGCGGGCACGGCTCCCAGGCCGAGCATCCACTCCCACGCGCCGGCCGCCGACAGGGCGTCCCCGACTCCGTAGGCGAGCAGGATGCCGACGTTGACGGCCAGCTGGTACAGCGCGGTGATGCGGCCTCGCAGATGCTTGGGCGCCAGCTCGCTGAGGTAGATGAGGCCGAACATATTGGCCAGTCCGACGGCGAAGCCGAGGACGAACCGGGAGACCATCAGCGTGCCCGCGTTGGGGGCCACACCGCAGGCGACGGAGCCGGCGACGAAGATGACGCCCGCCAGGATCAGCAGATGGCGGCGGTCCCAGCGGCGGGCGGCGAGCGAGCCGCCGACGATGGCGGGCAGCGCGCCGAGCAGCAGCAGGCTGGTGACCAGGCCCTGCCCGGTGGCGTCCAGGCCGAAGCGGTCGGTCAGCGGTTGCAGCGCCCCGGATATGGCCCCGGAGTCGTAGCCGTACAACAGGCCGGAGAGGCCGCCGAGTACGGAGATCCAGTGCACCCGCCGGGGCACCTTCTCGCCGCTGTGCGGGGCGGTTCCGGCCGGGGACTGGACCTGGCTCACAAGATCGTCCTTCCGTACGCCATACATGGGATCTATCCGGAGGGGGTGTCAGGCTCGGCGACGAAAGCTAGCCTGTGAACCGGGTCACGGCAATGGGTTGCACCGAATGCATCGCCAAGAGATCCGACCTCTTGCCTGACTCATTCCTCCGATGTATCCCTCCGATGTATCCGTCGAGTCGCCACCCACCGTGGAAAGGACCGGGACCGGAACCATGGAGCAGATCGCCCTGCACACCCGGCTCAAGCCGGGCAAGGAAGCCGAGTACGAGCGGGTGCACGCGACCATCCCCGCCGACCTGGACGACGCGCTGCGCGCGGCCGGCGTGCACGCCTGGCGGATCTGGCGCGACGGGCTCGATCTGTTCCACCTCGTGGAGGTCGAGGACTACCGCGCGATGCGCCACGCGCTGGCCGACGATCCGGCCAACGTGCCCTGGCAGGCCAGGATGGCGGACCTCCTCGACGTCCAGGACAGCTACGCGGGCGACGACCACGGCCTCGACCTGGTCTGGGAGCTGCCGTGACCGACGGGCACCACGTGACCGACGCACACCACGTGATCGACGGACATCACCACCTCTGGGACCCGGCCGCACGTGCCTACCCCTGGCTGGACCCGGACGCGCACGCGCCGATCCACCGCCCCTACACCCTCGACGACCTCCGCGACCGGACCGCGGCACACGAGGTGACCGGCACCGTCCTCGTCCAGACCGTGGCCACCGTCGAGGAGACCGACGACTTCCTCGCCACGGCCCGTGCGTCGGACGGACTCGTCGCGGGCGTCGTCGGCTGGGCCGACCTCGCGGTACCCGAACTCGCCCTGCCCGACGACCCATTGCTGGTCGGCGTGCGGCACCAGGTCGAGGACGAGCCCGACCCGCGCTGGCTGGAGCGCGCCGACGTCCGGCGCTCGCTCGCGACGCTCGGCGCCCGCGGCCTGGCCTACGACGTCCTGGTTCGGGCGCCGCAGCGGCAGGCGGCACTGGACTGCGTGCGCGCGCTGGACGAGGTGCGGTTCGTGCTCGACCATGCCGGGAAGCCGGGCATCACGGCGGGGGAGTGGCGGCCCTGGGCCGCCTGGATCACCGGGACCGCCGCCTGCCCGAACACCGTGTGCAAGCTGTCCGGGCTGGTCACCGAGGCGCCGTGGCACACCTGGACGACCGCACTGCTGCGGCCGTACGCCGAGCACGTGCTGGCGGAGTTCGGCGCCGACCGGGTGCTGTTCGGATCGGACTGGCCGGTGTGCGAACTCGCCGGCGGCTACGGCGCGGTACGCGCCCTCACCGACGAGCTGCTCGGCGGCTGCACCGTGACGGAGCGCGCGGCCGTGCTCGGCGGCACCGCCCGGCGCGTCTACGGCCTGGACATCGGATGACCTCTTGTGCCGCGGCTCGGCGTGGCCGTATGTTCGCGTCGCCGGTACAGACATCCGATGTATTTCGGCAGTGCGGCCGACGGAAGGGACGCCACCGATGAGACCGACCCGCCTCGGCCCGCCGGACGCGGAAATCCGGGCCACCGCACCCGCCGGCGCGCCCACCGCCACCCCGCGGATCACCTCCCTCACCGTCCACGACGTCCGCTTCCCCACCTCCCGGGAACTGGACGGCTCGGACGCCATGAACCCCGACCCCGACTACTCAGCCGCGTACGTCGTCCTCGGCACCGACGCGCCCGACGGCCTGGCGGGCCACGGCTTCGCCTTCACCATCGGCCGTGGCAACGACGTCCAGGCCGTGGCCATCGCCGCGCTCCGCCCGTACCTCGTCGGCCGTTCCGTGGCAGAGCTGTGCGCCGACCCCGGATCGCTCAGCCGCGACCTCGTCGGCGACAGCCAGCTGCGCTGGCTCGGCCCGGAGAAGGGCGTGATGCACATGGCGATCGGCGCGGTGGTCAACGCCGTGTGGGACCTGGCCGCCAAGCGCCGGGGCGAGCCGCTCTGGCGGTTCCTCGCCCACGCCGAGCCCGAATGGCTCGTCTCCCAGGTCGACTTCCGCTACCTCACCGACGCCCTCACCCCCGGCGAGGCGCTGGCGTTGCTACGGACCGGCCGGGAGGGCATGGCCGCCCGCGAGGCCGACCTGCGCGAGCGCGGCTACCCCGCCTACACCACCTCACCGGGCTGGCTCGGCTACTCCGACGCCAAGCTCACCCGGCTCGCCGAGGAGGCCGTCGCGGCCGGCTTCACCCAGATCAAGCTGAAGGTCGGTGCCGACCTCGCCGACGACCTGCGCCGCTGCCGCACCGCGCGTGCCGCCGTCGGCCCGGACATCCGCATCGCGATCGACGCCAATCAGCGCTGGGACGTGGCCGAGGCCATCGCCTGGACCCACGCGCTGGCCGAGATCGACCCGTACTGGATCGAGGAGCCCACCAGCCCCGACGACGTCCTCGGACACGCCGCCGTCCGCCGGGCGGTCGCGCCCGTCCGCGTCGCCACCGGCGAACACGTCCAGAACCGCATCGTCTTCAAACAGCTCCTCCAGGCCGGCGCGCTCGACGTGCTGCAGATCGACGCGGCCCGCGTCGGCGGCGTCAACGAGAACCTGGCGGTGCTGCTGCTGGCCGCGAAGTACGAGGTGCCGGTCTGCCCGCACGCCGGCGGCGTCGGCCTGTGCGAACTGGTCCAGCACCTCTCGATGTTCGACTACCTCGCGCTCTCCGGCACCACCGAGGACCGCGCCATCGAGTACGTCGACCACCTCCACGAACACTTCGTGACCCCCGTGGAGATCCGGGACGCGCGCTACACGGCGCCCACCGCACCCGGCTTCTCCGCCGACCTGCACCCCGGCACGCTCACCACGTACAGCTACCCCGACGGCACGTTCTGGACGGCCGACCGCGCGGCACGCACCACGGCACATCCGGCGCCACACGAAAAGGAGCAGGCATGAACGACATGAGCGGCCGCACCGCACTGGTCACCGGCGGGGCCTCGGGCATCGGCCTGGCCACCGCCCGGCTGCTCGCCGCGCGCGGTGCCCGCGTCGCCGTACTGGACCTCGCCGCCGACAAGGTCGAGGAACCGCTGACCGGCCACCGCGCCGACGTCGGCGACGACGACTCCGTACGTGCGGCGGTCCGGGCCGCGGTGAGCGACCTGGGCGGCCTCGACATCCTGGTCAACAACGCCGGCATCGGCGCGGCCGGCACCGTCGAGGACAATAGCGACGCCGAGTGGCACCGGGTCCTGGACGTCAACGTGCTCGGAATCGTGCGCACCAGCCGCGCGGCCCTCCCGTACCTCCGGGAGTCGGCACACGCCGCCATCGTCAACACCTGCTCCATCGCCGCCACCGCGGGGCTGCCGCAGCGCGCCCTGTACTCGGCCTCCAAGGGCGCCGTCCTCTCGCTCACCCTCGCCATGGCCGCCGACCATGTCCGCGAGGGGATACGCGTCAACTGCGTCAACCCCGGCACCGCCGACACCCCGTGGGTCGGGCGGCTGCTGGACGCGGCCGACGACCCCGAGGCCGAACGCGCCGCGCTCAACGCCCGGCAGCCCATGGGCCGCCTCGTCACCGCCGACGAAGTGGCCGCCGCCATCGTCTACTTGGCCTCCCCCGCCGCCGCCTCGGTCACCGGCACCGCGCTCGCCGTCGACGGCGGCATGGCGGGCCTGCGGCTGCGCCCGGAGACGCAGCGGTGAGCGACGAGCGCCGGGGCGTACCGGAGGGCGACCGGCCCGGCGCCGGGCCGGGGGCGGAGCCTTGCGTGACCGCGTCGCGGCCGGCCGGGATTCCGCAGCCCCGCCGCACCCTCGGGCGCAGCGGGGTCCCCGTCACCGCGCTGTCGCTCGGCGCCGCGCCCCTCGGGAACCTCTACACCCGCGTCGCCCCCGAGCAGGCCGCCGCCACCGTGGACGCCGCCTGGGACGCCGGCGTCCGGGCCTTCGACACCGCGCCGCACTACGGACTCGGGCTCGCCGAACGGCGGCTCGGTGCGGCCCTGCGCGACCGGCCCCGTGCCGCGTACGTGGTCTCCACGAAGGTAGGCCGGCTGCTGCGGCCCGGCGGCCCGGGCGGTGACGATCTGGCCCACGGGTTCGCCGTGCCCGCCACCCACCACCGGGTCTGGGACTTCAGCGCCGACGGCGTCCGGCGCAGCATCGAGGAGAGCCTGCACCGCCTCGGCCTGGAACGGGTCGACATCGCCTACCTGCACGACCCGGACGACCACGCGGAGCAGGCGTTCGGGGAGGCGTACCCGGCCCTCGAACGCCTCCGCGCCGAGGGCGTCGTCGGTGCCATCGGTGCGGGCATGAACCAGACCGCCATGCTCGCCCGCTTCCTCCGTGACACCGACGTCGACGCCGTGCTGCTGGCCGGCCGCTACACCCTGCTCGACCCCTCGGGCCTGGCCGAGGTGCTCCCGGAAGCGTCCGCGCGCCACCGCTCCGTCGTCATCGGCGGTGTCTTCAACTCCGGCCTGCTCGCCGACCCGCGCCCCGGCGCCACCTACGACTACGCGCCCGCCGCACGGCCCGTACTGGACCGTGCGCTGCGCATGAAGGCCGTCGCGGAACGGCACGATGTACCGCTCCGCGCCGCCGCCCTGCACTTCCCCTTCGGCCACCCGGCCGTCGCAAGCGTCCTCGTCGGCGCCCGCTCGCCGGCCGAAATCACCGACGCGGCCACGCTGTCGCGCCGCCCTGTGCCGTCCGACGTGTGGAACGCACTGCGGGCGGACGGCCTGCTGCCGGAGCACGTGCCGGTACCGGGCCGGGTGACGGCCGGCTAGGAGAGGTCCCTGCGCACCAGGATCCTGAAGTGCGTGGCGCTGCCCGCCTGCCGCAGGTCCAGGCTCCTGGCGGGACCGCTGGCGGTCGGGATGTCCAGGTCGGCCAGCTCGGAGGTGGGGATGTCCACGCGCGCCACGCCGAGCGTGACATGCGGCCAGTAGGAGTCCTCCGCGCCGCCCAGGTTGCCCGTCAGGTCGGCGTAGAGGTCGAGGAGTTCCTGCACCGGTTCGACGCCCAGGCGGATCTGCTCCCCCTTCTGGACGGTGGCCTCGTCGTAGTGGTAGTCGGGGTTCTTCTGCAGGTCCCAGCTGCCGTGCCGCACCTCGCCGGTGAAGCGGATGCGGGGGACCGGCCACGCCTGGCCGCTGGTCAGCGCCGCCGCGTCGGCCAGCTTCGCCGCGTCGGCGTCGTGGAGGAACGCCAGCGTGATGTGGATCTCCTCGCGTTCCTGCGGCTGGACCGCCTCGCGTTGCTGCTGCAGGGCGATGACGCCCTCCACCAGCTGGGTCGGGATCTGCAGGCTGAAGAAGGCATTGACCGTCCGGCCGTCCGCCATGTGCGCTCCTCGCTGGGGATCTCCCGGCGCGGCTGCCCCGGTGCACGGGATCTGCCCGGGTACGCCGGGAATCCTCCCGCCGGTGCCCCGTACCGACCGAACCGGTGAACGCCGCTCTTCGCTTGACGTTCACGGTGGTCCGCTCGCCCGGTCACTCCCCTCCGCGGCGTTCCACCGCCGTCAGCGCCGCCGCGAGCGGCCCCGGCACGAGGAAGAGCAGCGGCGGCAGCACCCAGGCGCAGACCGCGGCGGTGGCCAGCGCGAGGAGGACCAGAGCGGAGCCGGGCAGGTCACGTACGGTGCTCCGGGCGGCCGCGCGCAGTGCCGCCGGCCAGCTGTCGGCCGCCTCCTCCCGCGCGCAGGCACGGAGCGCGAGCACCGCCAGGACCGTGCCCACCGCCGCCAGGAACAGCGCGAACGGCACGGCCCCCGGCAGCCCGGCGGCCGCCAGCGCCGCGTCCGCAGCGAACAGCGCGCCGAACGCGAGCAGCAGTCCGCCGGCGGCCAGGTCGGCGCGCCACCGCCGGGCCCGAAGCGCCCGGACGTAGTGGCCGGCCGTACACGGTTCGGCGTACCGCTGGCGCCGCCGCAGCAGTGTGCAGGCCGTCGCCAGCGCGGCCGGTACGGTCACCAGCGGCAGGCAGGCCACCGCCGTGACCAGGCCGATGGCGAGCACGTCGGCGAACAGCTCGAAGCGCGGGCCGAACAGCTCGCCGGGCTCCCGCCGCCCGGACGCCTGATCCGACGCGGTGCTCATCCCTTGACCCCCGAGTTCGCCATGCCCTCGACCAGGAACCGCTGGAAGGCGAGGAAGAACAGCACGATCGGGAGCAGCGCGAAGACCGACATCGCGAACATCGGGCCGTACGCGGACTGGCTGGAGGTGTCCACGAAGGTGCGCAGCGCGAGCGTGAGCGTGTACTTGCTGGGCTCGAAGAGGTAGATGAGCTGGGTGAAGAAGTCGTTCCAGGTCCAGATGAAGGTGAAGATCGCGGTGGTGATCAGCGCGGGCCGGGTGAGCGGCAGCACCACCCGCGCGAACGTACGGAACGGACCGCAGCCGTCGATCTTCGCGGCCTCCTCCAGCTCGCGTGGCAGGCCGCGCATGAACTGCACGATGAGGAAGACGAAGAACGCGTCGGTGGCCAGGAACTTCGGCAGCACCATCGGCCAGAAGGTGTTCACCATGCCGAGCTGGTTGAAGACGATGTACTGCGGGATGAGCACCGCGTGGTGCGGCAGCATGATCGTGGCGATCATGAAGGCGAACAGCGGCCCGCGCAGCTTGAACCGCAGCCGCGCGAAGGCGTAC
Source organism: Streptomyces sp. NPDC050806 (assembly GCF_055586425.1). Lineage (NCBI taxonomy): Bacteria > Bacillati > Actinomycetota > Actinomycetes > Kitasatosporales > Streptomycetaceae > Streptomyces > Streptomyces sp. NPDC050806. The sequence continues at coordinate 110,504 of NZ_JBVJIF010000005.1, forward strand.
GCGGCGAGCGAGCAGCTGAGGACGTTGCCCAGCACGGCGCCGACGGAGATGGTCAGCGAATTGCCGAACAGCTTCAGCAGGCTGACGCCCTGGATGCCGGCGGCGGCCGTCGTGTAGTTCTCGGTGGCGAGCCGGGACGGCAGCAGCGCGAGACTGGCGAGCACCTCGTCGGCCGGTTTGAACGACGTCGCGACCAGCCAGCCCAGCGGGTACAGCATGACGGCCAGGACCACGAGACAGCCCGCGTGCAGGGCGGCGCGGGGCCGGTTGACGGTCATCGGCCGCCCTCCTCGTTCGCGTAGAAGACCCAGGACCGGGAGGTGCGGAAGAGCACCGCGGTGACGATGCCGATGGCGATCAGCAGCACCCACGCCATCGCGGAGGCGTAACCCATGTGCGAGGCGGTGAAGCCGCGGTCGTACAGGTACAGCGTGTAGAAGAGCGTGGAGTCGGCGGGACCGCCCCGGCCGCCGCTCACCGCGAACGCCGGGGTGAACACCTGGAACGCCTGGATGGTCTGCAGGACCAGGTTGAAGAAGAGGACCGGGGACAGCATCGGCAGGGTGATCGAGACGAACTGCCGCCACCGGCCCGCGCCGTCCACCGACGCCGCCTCGTACAGTTCCTTCGGTATCTGCTGCAGCCCCGCCAGGAAGATGACCATCGGCGCGCCGAACTGCCACACCGTCAGCAGCGCCACGGACAGCAGCGCCCAGCCGGGCCGGTTGATCCAGCCGCCGGTGTGCAGACCGAGCGAGCCGAGCACGTTGTCGACGGTGCCGCCGTCGTTGAACAGCGCCCGCCACACCAGCGCGATGCTCATCGACGCGCCGAGCAGCGACGGGGCGTAGAACGCCGACCGGTAGAAGCCCTTGCCGCGCTTCATCGACTTGAGCGCCAGCGCCACGGCCAGCGCCAGCCCGAGCTGCAACGGCACGGCCACCACGACGTACAGCAGGGTGTTGCCGACCGAACGCAGCAGCCGCGGGTCCTCGGTGAACATCTGCGTGTAGTTGCGCAGGCCCACCCAGGACGGCGGGTCGAAGAGGTCGTAGTCGGTGAAGGAGAGGTAGAGGGAGACCGCCATGGGGAGGAGGGTGAGGACGGTGGCGCCCAGCACCCAGGGGGAGAGGAACACCCAGGCGGCGCCCTCCCGTTCCCGCTTCGGCCGCCGTTTTCCCGGGCGGCCCGGAGGTCCGGCAGGTCTTCCGGTGGCCGGGCGCTGCCGGGGGAGTGCGGCCCCCTGGTCCATCGCTCGTGTGCTCACGGCCTCAGCTCCGTCCGTGCCTCGGTCAGGAAGTCCTCGGCGACCTCCCGGGGTGACGCCTGCTCGAAGGAGACCTGGTCGTAGTCGCGCCCGAAGGTCGACTGCAGGCCGTTGTCGCCGCGCGGCGGTGCGGCCGGCGGGTCCTCGAGCTTGCCCTGGAGGGACTCCTGGAGCCCGGCGACCTGCCGCTGGAAGCCGGTGACCTTGGGCAGGATCCGGGTTCGCTGGCGGTCGTTGACCGGGGTGCCGCGGTCCACGCCGAGGATGTCGGCGGCCTTGTCGGAGTTGAGCAGGAAGTCGATGAAGAGCGCCGCCTCGCGCGGGTGCGCGCTGTCGGCGGCGATCCCGAGGAGCATCGACGGCTTGTAGTACTGACCGGGCGTTCCGTCCGGGCCCGCCGGCATCGGTGCGAGCGCCAGCCGGTCCCCGTACAGCGCCTCGTAACCGGCCGACGGGGCATCCCAGTTGAACTCCGCCACGGCCCGCTTGCGGCCCATCGGGGAGTCCTCGACCGAGCCCCCTGCCATCTGCGTGGTGTCCTCGGCGCTGCTGACCAGCCCTTCCTTGCGCAGCTTGGACGTGAGGGTCCAGAACCGGGCCAGGTCCGCCGCGCTGAAAGCGGCCTGCCCGTCCGCGCCGTACAGCCGCTTCCCGTGTCCCCGCAGCCAGACCTCGAACCAGTCCTCCATCTGACCGGGGTCCGTCATGGGGCGCTCGTATCCGGCGGCCTTCAGCTTCCGCACAGCGCTCACCCAGTCGTCCCAGGTCCAGCCCGGTTTCGGGGTGGCGAGCCCGGCCTTCCGCCAGGCCGTCCTGTCGTACGCCATGGCCTGCGTACCGACGCCCATGGGCAGCGCGTACTGCACGCCGCCGACCTGCCCGGTCTTCAGCAGGCCGGAGTCCATCTCCTTGGTGGGCAGCGTCTTGCGCTGGGTGCCGAGGTCCAGCAGGATCTCGGAGCCCGCGTACTGGCTGATCTGCCGGTAGTCCAGCTGGATGAGGTCGGGCACGTCGCCGCCGGCCGCCTGCGTGGCCAGCTTCTGCTTGTAGGACTCGTAGGTGGAGTACGAGGTCTGGATGTCGATGTCCGGGTGCGCCTTCTCGAAGGCGGCGACCGCCTGCTCGGTGCGGGCTGCCCGGTCCGCGTTGCCCCACCAGGTGAAGCGCAGCGTGACCTTGCCGCCGGCGGCGGTGGACGCGCCACCGCCGCCGCAGCCCGCGAGGGCCAGGCACAGGACGAGGACCGCGGCCGCGGCCGTTCTGATCCGCCGCATGGTCACTCGCCGTAGTAGGGGAGCGTGGTGCCGGGCAGTTCGTACTCGTCGCGGCGGCCGCACATGCCGTACCCGCCGCGCCGGGTCGGACTCGCGGCACGCACCCCGTCCTCGGCCAGATGCGCCGCGTCTCCCGCCCCGAGCGCGTCCAGGTGCGTTCCGGTGCGTTCGGCCGCGGCCAGCGCCCCCTCGCGCCACCGCGCCCGCCAGTCCGCCACCTTGGGCGCGACGAGCCGGGCCGCCGCCTCGTGGAACGCGCGCAGCGGCTCGTCGTCACCGTCCGCCAGCGCCGTGCGCAGCGCCCGGTACCCCTCGACGGCCAGGTCCCGGCGCTTGCGTGCCGCGGCCTCCGCCTCGGGTCCCTCCTTCGCGGGCAGTGCGGCGGCCGCCGCGTAAGCCGCGGGGTCGGCCAGTACCTCGGTGGGGAAGGTGAAGACCGCGTCGCCGGCCTCCGGCAGCCCGCCGTTCTGCATCAGCACCGTCACCCGCAGGCCGGCACCGTTGACCATGCGGTGCACGGTCCCGGGCGTGAACCAGGCGATCACGCCCGGCTCCAGCGGCGTCTCGCGGTACCCGTCCACCACGCTCAGCGTCTGCACGGCACCCCGCCCGCCGGTGACGACGTACGCCTCCGTGCAGGCCAGGTGGAGGTGCGGACTGCCCCCGCACACACCGTCGGCCGCCTCCCACTCGTAGGCGCCGATGTGCGACAGCCCGATGCCGCCCGGCAGCGGTGCGTCCATGACCATCTCCGGCTCCTCCCCGCTCACCAGGCCAGCGACTTCAGGTGTGCTTCGATGCGGTCGGGTTCCCACGCCCCGTCGGCGACCAGCACCCGGTACCGGTACGCGAAGGACTCGCCCGGCGCCAGTGCGAACTCCTCGAAGAACGCCCAGGAGAACGCCACCGTGGGCACCGGCTCGGAGCGGACGAACCAGTGCGAGGCGTGCACTCCCTCGGTGTTCTCCGGCGCGTGCGCGAAGACCAGCGTGGACCGCGCGTCCACGTCGTCGTGCGTGCCGACCAGCGCGAGCCACGGCTGTTCCGCGGCCGGCGTGCCCATCGTCTCCTCGTCCGTGCCGGAGCCGGCCGGCGTCAGCACCTGCCCGCCCGTGAAGTCGCGCGGCCCGCGCCAGTGCAGCCCGGTGTAGCCCGCCATCTCGCGGCCCGCCGTCGTCGGCGACCCGAAGCGCAGCGGCTCGTCACGGATGTTGGTCAGCCGGATCGACCAGTCGATCGCGTACGCGCCCGCCTCCGCGTCGGCCGAGTGCACCGCGACCGTACGCCGCTCCCGTGCCCACTCGTCGCCACCGTTCTCCACCCAGGTCAGCGACTCGGTGAAGGCCAGCCGGTCCCCGGCGACGTCGAACGCGTCGAAGCCGTCGTGGCGCATCGAGCCCACGCGCTCGTGGAGCGGCAGGTAACCCTCGCCGTGGACATAGGAGTTGCCGCCCCAGAAGTTCTGCCCGGACAGATGGCTGGCGGTCATCTGCAGGCCCTTGTGCCAGCGGTGGTCGTGCGGCCGGTAGCCGCTGACCAGGTTTCCGGCGAGGGTGCGCAGCGGATGCACGTACGGCTTGCGGGACTCGAAGGCCTCCGGGTCCGGGGCGTAGACGTACGACAGCAGCTCGGTGCCGCCGGCGGCCACACGGATGCGCTCGCCGTGGGTGTGGGTGACGGTGATCGGCGTCGCGGTGCCGGTGTTCGGGATCGGTGCTGCGCTCATGCTGCGGTCACTGCTCCTTCGGTGCCCAGTCGGGGTGGTTGCCGTGCATGGCGTGGTAGTACGGGTCGTCCGGGCCGATCTCGCCCGCGTGGACCGGCCGGCCGGTGAAGGCCGACTTGTAGAGCGCGGCGAGGAACTCCAGGGTGCGGCGCGCCTCGGCGCCGCTGCCGGGCGGCCGGACGCCCTTCTCCATGGCGTCGAGGAAGCCGTCGAGCTGCGCGGCGTGCGAGCTGGGTACGTCGGCGGCGGGGGTGCGCCAGTGGGCCGTGCGCCGCGCGTCGTCGCGGCGGTGCACGGCCGGGGTGTACGCCCAGTCGTCGTTGGAGTGCCCGTACAGGTGCGTCAGCTCGACCGTGGCGTCCGCGCAGTCGATGCGGATGCGGCTCACCTCGTCCGGGCTCAGCACGCTGTTGACGACGGTGGCCATCGTCCCGTCGGCGAACCGGACGAGCGCGGTGGAGACGTCCTCGCTCTCCACCTCGTGCACCAGCCGGCCCGCCATCGCGCGGACCTCGGTCCAGTCGCCGAGCAGGTGCAGCAGCAGGTCCATCTGGTGGATGCCGTGTCCCATGGTCGGCCCGCCGCCCTCGGTGGCCCACCGGCCGCGCCAGGGCACGGCGTAGTACGCCCGGTCCCGGTACCAGGTGGTCTGGCAGTGCGCGACCAGCGGTCGTCCCAGCTCCCCGGAGCGCAGCAGTTCGCGCGCGTGCACCGCGCCGGAGCCGTACCGGTGCTGGAAGACGACGGAGGCGTACGGGCCGCCGGGACCGTCCTCCGCTGTGCCCTCCGCTGCGGCGATCGTGTCGTACTCCGCGAGCGACAGGCACAGCGGCTTCTCGCACAGCACCCAGGCGCCCGCACGCAGCGCGGCGCGGGCCTGTTCGGCGTGGAGCGCGGGCGGGGTGCCGAGGAGGACGAGCGCGGGGCGTTCGGCGGCGAGCATCTCGTCGAGGCCGCCGTAGCCGTTGACTTCCTCGCCCGCCAGGTCGCGGAAGGCCGCGAGCCGTGCCGGGTCGGTGTCGACGGCGGCCACCAGCCGTACGCGGTCCCCCAGTTCACGCAGGGCCGGGAGGTGGCTCCCGGTGACGATGCCGCCGGTGCCGACGACCGCGGCCCGGAGGGGAAAGGAGGGGATGGTGCCGGTGGGTGACGGCTCGGCGGCCGGTTCCGCAACGGGCATGCCGTGAAGCTCCCTCGGATAGAAAGCGCTTACCGGCTGGCGACACTAGGCCCGCGCCGCATGCCGCCACAAGACCCGTGCAGCAACGGAGTTCTACGGGACGAACGGCGTCCGGCATGCGGGACGCACCCCGTCTGTACAGGGCGATACGCTCCTGGAAGTTACGGGCAGCGGTGGCCATGACGGGGGAATCCGGATGCGGGCGGGCACGAGAACAGCCGGCCTGTGGGGCCGCCTCGCGTGCTCATGGGCGGTGCTCTTCGCGGGCCTGCACTTCTACTGGGCCCTCGGCGGAGAGCGGGGGCTGAGCGTCTCCGCCGGGCAGGCACTGGCCACCCAACGCCCGTTGTGGTTCGTCGCGGCCGGTCTGTGGGGCGTGGGCATGCTGTGCCTGGCCGGTGGCGCGCTGGGATGGCTGCTCAGCCGCCCGCGGCTGCACCGGCGCGTCGGGCCGGCGGTGAGGTGGCTGGGCCGGGGCGCGGCCGCGCTGCTCGTCGTCCGCGCAGCCGTGATCGAGTTCCTGCTGCTCACCGACTCCCCGCAGCTCGACGCCACCGTCAGCGCGGGCCAACGCTTCTGGACCCTGGCGCTGTGGAACCCATGGTTCGCGCTCGGCGGCCTGCTCTTCGGCCTGGCCGCGTGGGGCAGCCGGCGCCGGCTGCCGGCCGCCGGCTGCGGCGGCTGAGAGGGCCACCTGCGCGGGGCAATCATCTTTACTATGGTGCATCGTTGTTGATCAGCGCGAGCGAGGGGGAGCCGGGCCGGTGGAGGTTCGTCTTACGTTTGTAGAGGGTGCAAACGACAAAGACACGCGGGGCACTGATCTCGCCGACCATACGACGTCGCTGTACCGCTGGCTGCTGATGGACCCCGAACTGCGGGGGCGGGCCAAGGCATCCATAGCGCCTGCGCAACCAGGCCAGGGGCACATGGGCGGGCCTCTGGAGGTCGTCAATGTCGTCGTCAGCAACACCATCGCCCTGGGCAGCCTGCTGGTCGCCGTCGCCGCTTGGCGCGGATCACGTCCGCGCCCACCCGAGGTGCGGATGGAACGAGACGGCGTAGTCGTCACCGTACAGGGCTCATCGCCAGAGGTCGTCGAACAGATCCTCAGGACCTGGGATACAGCCGGGCCCGAAGACAATCAGGACTCGAACCCCGAGAACCTGGAGTAACCGGTGCCCGCCCTCGCGGACACGGCCAGCTCAGCAGCGCTACTGGTGGGTGTGCCCGAATACGACGTCCTGGACGACTTACCGGCAGTTGCCAGTAATTTGGTCGGCCTGCGTGAGGTTTTGACCGACCCCGCGGTGTGGGGCCTGCCCTCCGACCGTTGCACCGTGCTCGCCCAGCCGGGCCACGGCGAGCAGATTCTGGACGCGGTGCAAGAAACCGAACGCCGAGCCACGGATACATTGCTCGTCTACTACGCAGGGCATGGTCTGATCGATCCGCACAGCGACGAACTGCTGCTGGCCCTGCCGAAGTCGGACCCCGAACGCCCGGACAAGGCGCTGCGATTCGAGTTCTTGCGACGTGCGGTCCGGGAGGCTCGTGCCCGGCGCACCGTGGTGATCCTCGACTGCTGCTACAGCGGACGCGCACTGGCCGGCCGCATGAGCGCGAGTGACGACATCGCCGGCCATGCAAGGGTCGCGGGCACCTGTGTGCTCACCGCTTCGTCCGCGAACCACACGGCGCTCGCCCCACCGGAAGAGACGTACACAGCCTTCACCGGTGAGCTGATCACCGCATTGGCCGAGGGCATTCCCGGAGCACCGGACCCGATCGACATGATCAGCCTGTGGGAGCACCTCCGTCGCAACTTGGAGGAGAAGTCCCGACCCGTGCCGCAGCAAACCAGCCGCGACGCTGGAGCACGCATCGCTCTCGCTCGCAACCGCGCTGCCCAACCGTCGGTCCCGCGTGTACCACTTCCCCCCAGCCCCGGCCCGTCGACCGTAAACCCTCTTGCGGGGCAACAGCCGGCCACCCACCTGCAGCCGCCCGCCTTGCCTTCCCCTCCTGACCCGGCCCAGGGGCGGGTACCACGACCTCAACATCGGCGTCACACCGCCGGCCGCACCATCGGCGAAGGGTTGCGGCCGGGATCGCCTGCGCAGCCGACACGGCGGGAGGCCACGCACCACACCACTTCGGGTGGCCGGCAAGGCAGCGTGATCAATGGACCGGACGTTGTCGGGAACAACATGCCCGATGAAGTCCGGTTCCGCCGAGCGGCCGAGGCCGGTGACACCGATGCGATGGTCAAGCTCGGGGTCCTGCTGAAGGAGACGGGCCGGAACAAGGGGGCGGAAGCCTGGTTCCGCCGAGCCGTCGAGGCCGGGAGCACGCACGCCATGGTCAGCCTCGGGGCCTTACTGCAGGAGACGGGCCGGAACAAAGTGGCGGAAGCCTGGTTCCGCCGAGCCGCCGAAGCCGGCAACACCGACGCCATGGCCAACCTCCCGGCCCAGCCGGAGGAGACAGGCCGGAAGGAAGCGGCGGAAGCCCGGTTCCACCGAGCCGCAAAGGCCGGTGACGTGGACGCCATGTTCCACCTCGGTGTCCTACTGGACGAGGACGGCCGGCAGAAGGGGGCGGAAGCCTGGTACCGCCGAGCCGCCGAGGCCGGGGACACCGATGCCATGGTCGACCTCGGGGCCTTCCTGGACGAGGACGGCCGGAGTGCGGTCAACCTCGACCTCATGTGGGACAAGGCGAAACGGGTTGAGGAAGCGGAGGCTTGGTACCGGCAAGCGGCCGCAGCCGGGAACACACGCGCCATGTTCCACCTCGGTGTCTTGCTGGACGAGGAGGGCCGGGTCGGGGAGGCGGAGCCCTGGTACCGCGGAGCCGCCGAAGCCGGGGACACCCGCGCCATGTTCCACCTCGGTGTCGTGCTGGACGATGAAGGCCGGGTCGAGGAGGCCGATGTCTGGTATCGGCAAGTCGCCGAAACGGAGAACGCCGACACCGACCTCGGTGTCCTGCTGGACGAGGCGGACCGGCTGGAGCAGGCCGACACCTGGTACCGCGAAGTCGCCGCAGCAGAAGACGCCGACACCGACCTCGGAGCTCTACTGAAAAGGGCGGACCGGGTTGAGGAGGCCGAAGCCTGGTACCGCCGAGTCGCCGAAGAACCAGACCTCGGAGCCGGCATCGGGGTCCTACTGGAAGAGGCGGACAGGGGCGAGGAGGCCGAAGCCCGGTGCCGCCGAGCGGCCGAATCCGGGGACACCGTGGCCATGCGCAACCTCGTCTTTCTGCTGAAGGGGGCGGGCCGGGTGAAGGAGGCCGAAGCGTGGTGCCGTAGAGCCGTCGAATCAGGAGACACCGTGGCCCTGCGCAACCTCGTTGTCCTGCTGAGAGAGGCCGGCCGTTTCGAAGAGGCGGAAGCCTGGATCCTCTGCGCCATGTCATGAAGTGATACGGCCATCCTGGCTACGGCCGCCTGCCCCGACGAGCGCATGCGCTGTACGAAATGACCGACGCCCCGCACAGCGACTGTCCGTCCGGCACCCGGGGCCGCCCCGCGACCAGCGCCGAAGCCGGCGCCGACGTCCGCCCTTTGGCTGCGGCGGCTAAGAGATTCCGCGGGTAGAGGACAAGGCGTCATGGTCGGCGGGCCGGCCGTGTGTCCCAGCGTCGGCCGGTCCGGGCTTCGCGGATGAGGCGTCGGATCACGATGATCGCGGTCATCAACGCGAGCAGCGCGTTGATGACGACCGTTCGACGTTCCGTGCAGGACAGGGTGAAGTTGAAGCCGCGGCTGTACCAGGAGTTGGTGCGCTCGACGGCCCAGCGGCGAGTGTGATTGATCGGGATCACGACGCCCTTGGGCTGGATCAGCCACTCGCAGCCGAGATCGGTCAGCAGTTTGCGGGTGACCGTGGAGTCGTAGCCCGCGTCAAGGTGCACCGTGATCTGCTCAGGCAACGCGAGCTCGAAACGCCCGAGCTTCTCTGGCGTCGAGCACAGCAACGGGGAGTCGTGCCGGTTCGCGCCGGCCACGACACAGCCCAGCGGGATCCCGCTTCCGTCGGTCATCCGCGACCACTTGATCCCGAGTTTTCCCCGGTCGAACACGATCCGGTCCGGGATCCGTGGGTGGTGACGGCCCCACGGATGTTTCTCGAGATGCGGTGGCAGGAGGGCCTCGAACTGGACCCACAAGGGCTCGATCGCCCATGCTTCGACGGCGGGCACCGGTGCTCCGTTTTCAGATGTAGAGATGGAGAAGTCCGACGTCAAAACGGGTCCCGGTGCCCGCGTCACATCAGCCTGACGCCCCTGCCCGCGAGACCTCTTGCCAATTGACCAAACTCAGGAGCAGTCGGTGGACGTCAGATGCTTCGGTGCCCACGGGCACGTTCCGCTGTGCGTGGCCCTGCTGCCGGCCGCGGTGGCGGGCATCCTGCACACCGCGCCGGCGGGCAGCGCGCGGATCATGCAGTTGCGCGCGACCGCCCGCAAGCACCGCCGGGCCCACCACAGGGCTGTGAAGGCCGAGGCCAAGGACTCGTCGAAGGCACGGCGGTAGCCCGGACTACCGGGAGCCCGCCACAGGGCGCGACTTGTAGAAGGACTCCTCCAGGTAGGCAGCCTCGTGCGGCTGGTAGGGCTCCTCCAAGTAGGCGGCCTCGTCTTCGTCGAGTTCGACGTCCACCGCGGCGAGCGCGTCGGCGAGCTGGGCCGGCTTGGTGACCCCGACGATGGGCGAGGTCACCGCCGGGTTGCGCATGACCCAGGCCAGGGCGACCTGGGCCGGGGACAGACCCCGCTTGCCCGCGATCTCGTGGACGCGCTCGGCCACTGCCTGGTCCCCGTCGCGGTAGAGGATCTTGCCGCCCTCGTCGGTCTCGGCACGCGCCGTGGCGGTGTCCCGGACCCGCGTCAGCCTGCCCCGTGCCAGCGGGCTCCACGGGATCACGCCGATGCCCTGGTCGGCGCAGAGCGGGAGCATCTCCCGCTCTGCTTCTCGGTGGATGAGGTTGTAGTGGTCCTGCATCGACACGAACCGGGTCCAGCCGTTCAGGTCGGCCAGGTAAAGGGCCTTGGCGAACTGCCAGGCGTACATGGAAGAGGCTCCGATGTAGCGGACCTTCCCGGACTTGACCGCGTCGTGCAGCGCCTCGAGGGTTTCCTCGATCGGGGTGCCGTAGTCCCAGCGGTGGATCTGGTACAGGTCGATGTAGTCGGTCCCCAGCCGCTTCAGGGAGGCGTCGAGCTCGGCGAAGATCGCCTTGCGGGAGAGCCCGGCGCCGTTCGGGCCGGGGCGCATCCGCATCCAGACCTTGGTGGAGAGAACGACCTCCTCGCGCCGGGTGAAGTCCCTGACCGCCTGGCCGACGATCTCCTCGCTGCTTCCGGCGCTGTACCCATTGGCCGTGTCGAGGAAGTTGACGCCGCCCTCGAGGGCCTGCTTGATGATGTCCCGGCTGGCGTCCGCGCCCAGCGACCAGGGCTCGCCGCCCCGGTCCGGCTCGCCGAAGCTCATGCACCCGAGGGTGATGGCGGAGACTTCCAGCCCGGTCGTTCCGAGTTTGATGTATCGCATGCCTCGGAACCTAGGACTTGGAGTGCGCTCTAACACAAACTCGGAGGCGTGGGCATGATCCGCTGGCCCGGGCGGGGGGGGGAACGCAGCGCTCGCGACGGCGCCCTTACCCGCGGAATCTCTAAGTCCGTCCCCTCTCGCCCCCGCGGCCGCGTCTGGAGAGGGCGTTCTGTGCGGCTGCGAGGAGGCGGGGGCGGGGGCCTGCGTGGAGGGCGGCGTGGGCGGCGTTGGCGCCGGGGGCGCCGTGCACTCCGCCGCCGGGGTGGGCGGAGGCGGAGGCCAGGTAGAGGCCGGGCACCGGGGTCTCCGGGCGGCCGGTGCCGGGCAGCGGGCGGAAGAAGAGCTGCTGGTGCATGCCGGCCGTACCGCCGTTGATCGCGCCGCCGCGCAGATTGTTGTTCGCCGCCTGGAGCGTGGGCGGCGCGAGGATGCGGCGGGCCCGGATCCGGTCGCGGAAGCCCGGCGCGAACCGTTCCACCTGCGCCTCGATGCGGTCGGCCATCCGCTCCTGTTCGCCCGCGTTCCAGTCGCCCGTCAGCCCGTCAGGCCCGGCGTCCCCCTTCACCGTCTGCGGGACGTGGGTGTACGCCCACGCCGACTCCGTACCGGCCGGCGAACGGGCGGCGTCCGCCGTCGTCATCTGCCCGAACAGCGCGAACGGCCGGTCCGGCACCAGGCCCATGGCGAGCTGCGCGGCGAACCGCGTCAGGTCGTCCACGCCGTCCGCCACATGCACCGTGCCGGCCAGCGCGCAGCCTGGCGCCGACCACGGCACCGGGCCGTTCAGCGCCCAGTCGACCTTGAACGTCGCGAAGTCCCACTGGAAGCGGCGCAGATCGTCGAAGATCCGGGGCGGCAGGTGCCCCGCGCCGACCAGTTCGCGGTAGAGCACCGGCGCGGGCACGTCCGCCAGCACCGCCCGTTCCGCCGGGACCCGGTCACCGCCTGCGGTCCGCACCCCGACCGCCCGCCCGCCGCGCACCACCACCTCGGTGACCGGCTCGCCGCAGCGCACCGTGACACCCCGTCGGGCCAGCCGCCGGACCAGCGCCGCCGTCAGCGCGCCCGCCCCGCCGACCGGCACCGGGAAGCCGACCGCCTGCCCGAGCATCGTCAGCAGCCAGCCGTATCCGCCGCTGCCCGCCGCCTCCGGAGCCAGGTCCGCGTGGAGCGCGTTGCCCGCCAGCAGCAGCCGGCCGCCCTCGCCCCGGAACTCCTCCTCGCCCAGCCGGCGTACCGGCAGCACCAGGCTGCGGGCCAGCCGCAGCCCGCCGGCGCCGCGCAGCCGCACCGCGAGCCGGGCGGTGGCACGGACCGGCGGGAACGGGGTGAACAGCGCGTGCAGGATGTCCTGGCCCAGCCGGTCCCACAGGTGGCACAGGCGGACCCAGGCCTCGCCGTCCCCGGCCCCGAACTCCTCCAGCCCGCCCGCCGTCACCGCGCGGTTGCGGTCGAGGACGGCGCACCGGCCGTCGGGCAGCGGATGGGCGAGGACGTGCGGGGCGTGGCTCCAGCGCAGGCCGTCCCGGTGCAGCTCCAGCCCGCGCAGGACGGGCGAGGCGGCGGCCAGCGGGTAGAAGGCGCTGAAGACGTCGCTGATGTAGTCCGGGTGGACGCCGCGGTCGCTGCGGACGGCGCCGCCGGGCTCGGGCTGCGCCTCCAGCACCGTGACGCTCCAGCCCGCGTCGGCAAGGAGGTTGGCCGCCACCAGACCGTTGGGTCCGGCCCCGATCACCACCGCGTCGGCCATGTCACCGCCCCGCCGGGCGCTCGGCGGCCGGGCCCCGCCCGGCACCGCTGTGGTCCGCCTCCGGCGGCAGCCCCTCGACCACCTTCGCCAGCCGCTTGAGCATGTTGCGGTGGCGCAGTTGCAGCAGCGCGTCCAGCGCGAAGTTGTGCACCAGCCCGCCGAAACCGCGCAGTGGGTGTTCGTCGAGGATGACCAGCGTCTCCTCGCCCCAGGGGCGGATGTCCAGCGCGATCCGGGCCGAGCCGAGCGGGTCGCAGTGCGCCTCCAGCTCCAGCCACCGGGGCGGCTCGTGGCGGCGGACGACGGTACGGCCGGTCATCTCCAGGACGCCCAGCCGGAGCTTGTAGGCGATGGTCGAGCCGACCTCCGGCCAGGTGTCGTCCAGCGGGCCGGAGTCCGTGGGGCCGACGACCCAGTCGCCGTAGCGGCGGCTGTCCGCCAGCACCTCCCATACGGCGGCCGGCTTCCGGGCGATGAGCTGGTGCCGTACGGCCATGGATGCTCCATCCGGGTCGGCCGGCCGGGCCGGCGGTGACAGCCTGCTTCGTCATCACACTGACAGGTGATCCGTTATGTGTGCATTATGACGATCCGGGTACTTGATGGCCTCGACAAGCACCGCGGACCGGTCCGCGGCCGTACAGATGGAGGAGGCGGCCATGGGGGCCGAGGGTGAGGGCGGCGTCGTGGTGATCACCGGGGCCTCCAGCGGGGTCGGACGGGCCTGCGCCGAGGCGTTCGCCGCCCGCGGCTGGCACGTCGTCCTGGCCGCCCGGCGTGCCGAGGAGCTGAACGAGGTCGCCCGCCGGTGCCGCCGGCGTGGCCGGGGCCGCGCGCTCCCCGTACCCACCGACGTGACCGACGCCGCCGCGGTGGACCGGCTGGCGCAGGAGGCCGTGGCCGCCTTCGGGCGGATCGACGTCTGGCTCAACAACGCCGCGGTAGCCGCCTTCGGCGCGCTCGACGAGATCCCGGCGGACGTCTGCCGCAAGGTGATCGACACCGATGTACTGGGCTACGTCTACGGGGCGCGCGCCGCGCTCACCGCGATGCGCCGCCAGGGCAGCGGCACCCTGATCAACGTCTCCTCCGTCGTCGGCGTCTCCCCGGTCCCCTACAACGCGCCGTACGCGCTGGCGAAGGCCGCCGTCCGGGCGCTGAGCACCAGCCTCCGCCAGGAGCTGTGGCTGGAGGGCCACCGCGACGTCCACGTCTGTACGGTCCTGCCCGCCACCATGGACACGCCGTTCTTCCGGAGCGCCGCCAACTACTCCGGCCGCAAGGTCACGCCGATGGCCCCCGTCTACACCCCCGAACGGGCGGCCCGCGCGATCCTCCGCCTGGTCCGCTCCCCGCGCCGCGAGGTCTACGTGGGCCCCGCCGCCGCGGCGCTGGCCTGCTGGACCAAACTCTTTCCCGGTCCGACGGAGAAGGCCGTGGCGTACCAGATGAACCGGTCCCACCTCTCCCGCACCGAGCAGGCCCCCGACACCGCGGGCACCGTCCCGCACGCCCTCCCGGGCGGCTCCGTCCACGGCGGCTGGCACGGCACCCGCCGCACGGCCGGCCGCCGCCTGGCCACGGCGGCGCTGGCCGCGGGCGCGGCCTACGTGGCGCTGAGGTCGACGTGCGGCGGGCGAGTCCCGTGCGCCCGCGGACGGGCTTGCGGACGGGACTGACCGGCGTACGGAAGCGTGTGCCCGTGCCCCGCTGCGTGGGGCTGCGCCCGGAGCTGCCGCGGAGACCGCAGAGGCCCCGCGCCGGTCTCAGTCCGGCGACCGCTCGGTGATCAGCGCTGCCAGGCCGTCCAGGATGCGCCGGAGGCCGAACTCCCAGGCCTGGTCCCGGTCCGCGGCCCCGTGGGCCGACGCGGCGCCGAGGGCCGCGGTCACGGCGGGGAACCGGTCGCCGTGGTCGCGGAGCACCTCGCCCAGCAGTGCGTGCAGTTGCGCCTCGGCGTCGCCGTCCGGGCCCGCCGCGCCGCCGTGTTGGGCGATGGTGCGGACGTGGCCGGTGAGCAGGACGGCGGCATCCAGGCGTTCGGCGCCGGTGAGCGGGGTGCCGTCCAGCGCGGCGACGGCCCGCTCCATCCACGCCAGCTCGACCGGGCCCAGCACGCGTGGCCCCACTGTCGCGTCCAGCAGCCAGGGGTGCCGGGCGAAGCCGTGCAGCAGGTGCTGCGCCCACGCGGTCAGCTGCCCCCGCCAGTCGGGGCGCGGTTCGTCCTCGGGTGGTAGCGGCGCGAGCGCGGCGTCGACCATCAGCGCGACCAGTTCGGCCTTGCCCGGCACGTACCGGTACAGCGCCATCTTCGTCACGGCCAGCTGCGCGGCGACCCGTTGCATGGACACGGCGGTCAGGCCCTCGGCGTCGGCGACCGCGACGCCGGCCCGCGCGATCCCCGCCAGGTCCAGCGTCCGCCGCGGTCCCCGCGCGGGCTGCGGCTGCGGCCCCCACAACAGCCGCACGGTCGCGGTGTGCCGGGCCGCTCCGTCATCGCCGTCAGGTGTGCCCTCGGTCATGCGCGTCCCCGTTCCCGTGCGATTCGTCTCGCGGCTTTCCCGCAGGCCGTTCCCTGAAAACCGTGTCCATGGTACACAGTAATAACTGTGTCCATCGGACACGGATTGCGGACGAACGGGGAGAGCCATGTCATCGACACCGCACCGCGGAACCGTCCTGATCTCCGGCGCGAGCGTCGCCGGGCCCGCGCTCGCCCACTGGCTGGCGCGCCACGGCTTCCGGCCCACCGTCGTCGAGATGGCCCCCGCCCTGCGCACGGGCGGTCACGCCGTGGACTTCCGCGGGGAGACGCACCTGACCGTGCTCCGCCGCATGGGGCTGCTGCCGGAGCTGCGGCGGCTGCGGACGGGCGGCAGCGCAATCCGCTTCGTCGACGCGCAGGGGCGTCAACTGCTGCGGCTGCCGGCCGAGTTCATGGGCGGCGAGCTGGAGGTGCTGCGCGGGGATCTGTCCCGGGTGCTGTACGAGCGCAGCGCCCCCGCCACGGAGTACGTCTTCGGCGACACCATCACCGGGCTCACCGAGACCGCCTCGGGCGTGCACGTCGCCTTCCGCGACGGTCCGGCCCGCGAGTTCGACCTGGTGATCGGCGCCGACGGGCTGCACTCGACCGTCCGGCGGCTCGCCTTCGGCCCCGAGGAACGGTACGTACGCCACCTCGGTCACTACGCCGCCACCTGGCAACTCCCCAACGACCTCGGGCTGACGGCGGGGGAGGGAGCGGTCGGCCACAACGCACCGGGGCGGCTCGCCTCCGTCGGCGCCGACCACCGGGACCCGGCACGGGCCGGTGCGATGTTCGTCTTCGCCTCGCCCGCGCTCTCGTACGACCGGCGCTCCGTCGAGCAGCAGAAGGCTCTGGTCGCCGACGCCTTCGCCGGCCTCGGATGGCACGTGCCGCGGCTGCTGGAGTCCCTGCGTGCCGCGCCCGAGCTGTACTTCGACGCCATCAGCCGGGCCGATGTGCCGGCCTGGTCCCAGGGGCGCGTCGCGCTCGTCGGGGACGCCGCGTGCGGTGCCACGCTCGGCGGCATGGGAACGGGCACCGCACTGGTCGCCGCGTACGTCCTGGCCGGCGAGCTGGCCCGGGCCGACGGCGACCACCGCGCCGCCTTCGCCCGGTACGAGCGGCGGATCCGGCCGTACGCCGAGGGCTGCCAGAAGGGCGGCGACCGCACCGGGCCGTTCCTCGCGCCGCGCACTGCCACCGGGCTGTGGCTGCGCAACACCCTGCTGTCCCGGCGCTTCCTGCTGGATCGGATGCTCAAGGCCGGGCAGCAGGTCAGCAGCACGGTAGAGCTGCCCGACTACAGCGCCGGGCTGCCCGGTACCGACCCGGCCCCGGCCCGGCGGTGACAGATCGGCGGTGACGGCTGCTCAGCGGCGTTCTTCGGGGATCGCGTCGCCGCAGGGGGCGTCGCTGCGGCCGTAGTGGTGGGTGGTGAACATGTAGAGGACGCCGGCCAGGACGACGACGCCGCCGCAGAGGAGCACGATGTAGTTGTCGTACCAGGGCGCCTCGGGGGTGCGGGCCCAGCAGATGTTGACGATGGCGAAGACGCCGTAGACCAGGGCACCGGCGTTCACCAGCAGGCCCCAGCGGCCGAGCCGGTACTCGCCGGCCGGCTTCCAGCCCTTCAGGCGGGCCCGCAGGGCGGCCAGCACCACCATCTGGAACGCCCCGTAGATGCCCAGGATCGCGAACGACACGATCTTGGTGAGGGCGTCCGCCGACACCAGTGAGCCGAAGGCGATGATCGCCGGGATGACGGCCGACACCAGCAGCGCCCAGCCCGGTACTGCCCTGGCGGGGGAGAACTTCCGCAGCAGCCGGTGACCGACGATCATCTGGTCGCGCGCGTAGGAGTAGATCAGTCGCCCGGCCGCCGCCTGCAGGCTGATCGTGCAGGAGAGGAAGGAGATCAGGACGACGGCCATCACCAGGCGGGCCCCGAACTCACCGAGCGCGTCGTACAGCAGGTGCACGACCGGGTCGGTGTCCTTGCCGTCGATGACCGCGCGGTAGTCGGTGACGGAGAGCAGGAGGGACAGGCAGGTGAAGGTGGCCGCGGCGCCGCCCACGTAGATGGTGCGGCGCATCGCCTTGGGGATCACCTTGCCCGGGTGGGCGACCTCCTCGGCGGTGTCACCGCACGCCTCGAAGCCGTAGTACTGGTAGAAGCCGATGATCGCGGCCGCCAGGAAGACCGGCAGATAGCTGCCGTCGCCCTCCGTGCCGTAGGTGTCGAAGAGCACGCCCAGGTTGTGCTCGCGGTGCGTGACGAGCAGATAGATGCCGACGATCAGCGCACCGATCAGCTCCGCGGCGAAGCCGATCATGGCCGCCCACGAAAGCCACCGGGTGCCCGCGTAGTTGATCAGTACGGCGATGATGATGAGCACCACCGTGCACAACACCGTGGTGTGCACGGTCGGTTCAAAACCGATCAGGATCGCGATGTACGGCCCTGCCCCGTACGCGACCGAGGTGATGGTCACCAGCAGCGCCCACATGTAGACCCAGCCGGTCATCCACGCCCAGCGCTTGCCCCACAGATGCCGGGCCCAGGGATAGACCCCGCCCGCGATGGGGAACTGCGCGACGACCTCGCCGAAGACCAGCGCGACGAGGAACTGCCCGCAGCCGGCCAGCACGAACGCCCACACCATCGGCGGGCCGCCCTCGCCGAGCGCGGTGGCGAAGAGGGTGTACGTGCTGACGACGGGGGAGAGGTAGGTGAAGCCGAGCGCGAAGTTCGCCCACGGCCCCATGTCCTTGCGGAATTCGGAATCGGGTACGGAGCCGTCGTCCGGCGTCCCGTCCGCCACCGCGTCCGGGGTTCCCTTGCCGTGTGCGTCGTCCGCCGGTGTGCTCGCCGATGCCATCAGTGCCGCCCCCCGCCCGCGCCGCCACGGATCAGGTCGGCCGCCCGCTCGGCCGCCAGCAGCACCGTCACCATCGGGTTGATCGTCGGCATGGTGGGGAACAGCGAGGCGTCGACGACCCGGAGGCCGTCCGTGCCACGGACCCGCAGCTGTGGATCGAGTACCGCCATCGGATCGCCGTCGCCGCCCATCCTGCAGGTGCCCGCCGGGTGGTAGACGGTGTGCGCGGCGCGCCGCCCGTACTCCGACAGCGCCTCGTCCGACGTCACGTCAGGGCCCGGTGAGACCTCCCGCTTCAGCCAGTCCCGCAGCGGTGCCGTCGCCGCCACCTCCCGCGCCACCTTCAGCCCGTCCACGATCGTCTTCTCGTCGTGGCCCTCCGGGTCGGTGAAGTACCGGAAGTCCAGGGCCGGCTTCTCCGCCGGGTCCGCGCTGCGCAGCCACATCCGGCCCACCGACCGGGCCCGCGGCACGTTCGGCGTCATGCACACGCCGTGCTCCACCGGCGGATAGCCCAGCCGCTCCGTGTTGACGCTGAACGGCACCTGGTAGAAGTGGAACATCAGGTCCGGGCGCGGCCCGCCCGCCGGATCGCGGCGCAGGAACAGCCCGGCGTCGGAGTCCATCGCCGAGTTCGGCGGCAGCGGCCCGTCCGTCTCCCAGATGATCACCGACTCCGGATGGTCGAGCAGGTTCTCGCCCACCCCCGGCAGATCGGCCCGTACCCCGATGCCCAGCTCCCGCAGCCGGTCCGCGGGGCCGATGCCGGAGAGCATCAGCAGCCGCGGTGTGTCGATGGCGCCCGCGCACAGCAGCAGTTCCCGCCGAGCCCGCAGTGTCGACTCCGTGCCGTCCGCCGCCCGCACGCGTACGCACGTCAGCCGGCCGTCGCCGTCCGGCACCACTTCGTACGCCCAGGTCTCCAGCTTCAGCGTCAGGTTCGGCCGGTCCATGACCGGGTGGAGGTACGCCACCGACGCCGACGAGCGCTTGTTCTCCTCCGGCTCGTACGCCAGCGAGAAGAACCCCACTCCGTCGGCGAACGGCCGGGCGTTGAAGTCGTCCACGACCGGCACGCCCAGCGACGCGGAAGCGGCCGTCACGAAGTCCTTCGCGATCGGATTGCGGTCCTGCTCCGCCACCGGGACGATGTTGTTCCGCAGCCGGTCGCGGTACGGCAGGACCGTCGCGGCGTCCCAGCCCGTACAGCCCAGCGCCGCCCACTCGTCCATGTCCTCGGGCAGCGGCAGAAAGCTGATCAGGGTGTTGTGCGAGGAGCAGCCGCCCAGCACGCGCGCCCGCGAGTGCAGGATGTGGGAGTTGCCGCGCGGCTGTTCCTCGGTGGTGTAGCCGTAGTCGTACTCCGAGTCCAGCAGGTTGATCCAGTTGCGCAGCCGCAGGATCTTCTCGTCGCCCACGTCGCTGGGCCCGCCCTCGACCACGCACACCCGGCAGTCCGGGTCCTCCGTCAGCCGTGCCGCGAGCACACAGCCCGCCGTTCCGCCGCCCACGATGACGTAGTCGAACTCCGTACCGTCACCCATGTTCCGCTCCTCGGTCCTTCCGGTCACCGCGCCGCCCTCAGCCCTTGAACCAGCCGGAGGGGGCCGGCCGGAGGTTCTGGTAGATGTGCTTCGCCTCCTGGTACTCGCGCAGCCCGGTCGGCCCCAGCTCGCGGCCGACACCGGAGTGGCCGAACCCGCCCCACTCGGCCTGCGGCACGTACGGATGGAAGTCGTTGATCCAGACCGTGCCGTGCCGCAGCCGCTGCGCCACCCGCTGCGCCCGGCTCGCGTCGCTGGTCCACACCGCGCCCGCCAGCCCGTACTTGGTGTCGTTGGCGAGGCGTACCGCGTCCTCCTCGTCCCGGAACCGCTCGACCGTCACCACCGGGCCGAACACCTCCTCCTGCACGATCCGCATCGACCGGTCGCAGTCGGCGTAGATCGTGGGCAGTACGAAGAACCCGCGGGAGAGCTCGGGGTCGTCCGGACGGCCGCCGCCGCACACCAGCCGCGCGCCCTCGGAGCGCGCGACCTCCAGATAGTTCTCGACCTTTGCGCGGTGCTCGGGGGAGCTGAGCGGTCCGCTCTCGGTGTCCTCGTTCATGCCGTTGCCGAGCCGGATGCGCCGGGCCCGGTCGGCCAGTGCCTCGACGAACCGGTCGTACAGCCCTTCCTGCACGATGAGGCGCGAGCCGGCCGAGCAGACCTGGCCGGAGTGGAGGAACGCGGCGTCCAGCGCGTAGTCCAGCGCAGCGTCGAAGTCGGCGTCCTCGAAGATCACATTGGGGTTCTTGCCGCCCAGCTCCAGCGCGACGTTCTTCACGTCGGCCGCGGCGCCCGCCATGATCGTGCGGCCGGTGGACAGCCCGCCGGTGAAGGAGACCAGGTCCACGTCCGGGTGCTGGGTCATCGCGGCGCCGACCGTCGAGCCGGGCCCGAGGACGAGGTTGGCCACCCCGGGCGGCGCCCCCGCCTCCGCCAGCAGCCGGAACAGGATGATGGTCGTCAGCGGCGTCGTCTCGCTCGGCTTCAGTACGAAGGTGTTGCCGGCCGCGAGCGCCGGCGCGACCTTCCAGGTCGCCTGGAGCAGGGGGTAGTTCCACGGCGCGATCAGCGCGCACACGCCGACCGGCTGGTACACCACCCGGCTGAGCACGTCGGGGCCGACGTCCACCACCCGGCCGCCGTCCTTGTCGGCGATCTCGGCGAAGTAGCGGAAGGCGTTCGCGATGTCCTCGATGTCGAGCCGGGACTCCGCGATCGTCTTGCCGGTGTCCTGGGTCTCGGTGCGGGCGATGTCCTCCAGGTCGCGCAGCAGCAGCTCGTACACGCGGTGCAGCACGTCGGCGCGGCGCCGGGTCGGGGAGTCCGACCACTCCCCGTCGTCGAACGCGCGCCGCGCGGCCCGCACCGCCCGGTCGACGTCCGTACCGTCCGCGTCGTCGACGGTGCGCACCACGGACGCGTCGAACGGATTGACCACGTCTCGCCGGCCGCCCGCCGCCGCCCCGGTCCACTCACCGTCGATGTACAGGTCAGCCATCTGCTGATCTCCTCGCTCCCGGGCCGTGCCGCTACGCCTGGACTCTGGACCCGCACCATGGTCCAGAGTCCACGGCGGCGGACGGCGGGGCGCACCGAAGGACCCCGGCTAGGGCGAGGAAAGTGACTCGGTCGGGCTAAGCCGCGGAGCGGCGGGGCGCCGCTCGCCGCGTGCCGGGCGCCAGGTGGCGACCAGGGCGCACGCCAGCAGCAGCTCGGCGAGGTCGCCGCCGTAGTACATCAGCTCGGCGCCGCCCCGCACCTGGTCGACCGGTGCGTGCACGCCGATGAGGAAGCCGCCGTACAGGAGCTGCGAGAACGTCGCGTGCAGGGCGACCGCCACGCCGAGCAGGACCAGCCGGGCCGGTACGCCCGGCCGCGCCGGAGCCGGGTCGGGCCCCGCCACCACCCAGGCGAAGAGGCAGCCGGAGAGCAGGAAGTGCGCGTGCACCAGCCAGTGCAGCGCGGGGTGGGCCGCGGTCACGTCGTACAGCGGAGTGCCGTACAGGACCGCGAGCGAGCCGGTGCTCAGCAGCAGCGCGACGACCGGGTGGGCGACGCACCGGGCCGGGCGGCTGTGCAGCAGCCCGGTCAGCCGCCGGGCGCGGGCGGGCGGCAGAGTCCGCAGCAGCAGCGTGACGGGCGCGCCGAGGACCAGTGCGAGCGGCGCGTACATTCCGATCAGCAGGTGCTGGGCCATGTGGCCGCGGAAGTCGCCGTGCGCGAACGGGCCCAGCGGCGGCAGCAGCGCCCCCGCCGCCAGGGCGCACCCGGTCAGGAAGCTGGCGGTGCGCCAGGGGTGCCGGCTCCCGCCGGGGCGCAGCCGGCCGGCCCGCCGTACGAGCAGCAGGTAGCCGGCGGCGAGCAGGAGCAGCAGAGCCACCGCGACGGCGGTCGGGAGCGGGCCGCCGGGCAGCGGGTGCGCACCTCCGGTGTGGTGCGTGTGACCGCCCATCAGACGCCCCATTCGGGGTCGTAGGAGCGGCCGCTGCGCTGCAGCGCCCAGCCCCCGAGCCAGAGCAGCGCTCCCAGCACCAGGAAGCCGACGTCCCACCAGAGCTGGTACGGGCCGCCGTGCACATGGTGGATGCCGAGGATCTGGTGGTCCAGCAGCCCCTCGACCACGTTGAAGATCCCCCAGCCCGCCAGGATCCAGCCCCACAGCACCCGGGACGCCCACACGCGCCGCCGGCCGTGGGTGACCCGGGAGTACAGCACGGCCAGGCCGATGAGCACCGCGAGCCAGCAGACGGTGTGGAAGACGCCGTCCCACACGGTGTTCATCCGCAGCCCGGACACCGTGTGCGGCGAGTAGTACCGCAGGCCGATGCGGTCGGTGTTGGTGCTGGTCAGCATGTGGTGCCACTGCAGGAGCTGATGCAGCAGGATGCCGTCGACGAATCCGCCGAGGCCCACGCCCAGTACGATCCCCGGCAGCCGGAGATTCCTCGGCGCGGGGCCTGCCCGCACCTCGCCCGTGGTGGCCATGGCCTCGCTCCTTCCTGGTCGGCGCCGGGCTCCGCCGTCCCGGTCCCCGTACCGGTTCCCGGCCGCGGTCCTCCGTCACGCGCCGTTCCGGGCCCCTGCCACCCGGCGCAGCACGGACCGCACTCGCTCCTCGACCGGTGCCCGCTCCAGTTCGACCGGCTCGTAGCCGTACTCCCGGTAGGTCTCGACCATGGCCAGGTACGTCCGTTCGGCCTCCGCCGGGGACTGCTTGCGCTCCGTGTCCGCCGCGTAGATCTCCGGCCAGAAGGGCGCGACGAACACCCGGCGGTGGTACCGGTACTCCCGCGCGGCGGCGTGCACGTGGTCGGGTACGGGGAGGTCCTGGAGCCGCAGGTAGCCGACGATGTCGGGCACTCCGCGGTCGAAGAAGACGGGCCCGGCGGGCGGCGCCCCGTGCGCCGTGGCGAGCCGGTAGGAGCGCAGCTCCCAGCTCAGCATCAGCTCGGCGAAGAGCGCCGGGTCGGTCCACGGCAGGCCGCGCCCGCCGATGGCCGCCTGATCCCGGATCACTCCCCGGCCGGCCTCCTCCGTCCGGGCGTACCCGGCCGCCGCCAGCCGGTCGATGAGGGTGCTCTTGCCGGCGCCGGGCCCGCCGGTGACCACGACGAAGCGGTCGGAGTGCGCGGACACGGGGGTGAAGGACGAGGACATGCGGGGTGCCTTTCGTGCCGTTGGGGGTGGACGGGGGTGTGACGTGGCAGCCTGCTGGCCGGGGGCGGCAGGCGGAGAGACGAGCCAGGAAACGGAGTCAATGCCATGCAGCTCGACCTGTCAGGACGGACGGCGCTGGTCACCGGCTCGACCCAGGGCATCGGCGCGGCGATCGCCGCGGGGCTGGCCCGCTCGGGCGCCCGGGTCGGGATCAACGGGCGGAACGCCGCCCGGGTCGACGAGGCCGTGGCCCGGCTGGGTGACGAAGTGCCCGGCGGCCGGTTCGTCGCGGCGGCTTCCGACGTGACCACGGAAGAGGGCACCGCCCGGCTGGCGGACACGCTGCCGGATGTGGACATCCTCGT
The DNA here is from genome assembly GCF_055586425.1 of Streptomyces sp. NPDC050806. Classification (NCBI taxonomy): domain Bacteria; kingdom Bacillati; phylum Actinomycetota; class Actinomycetes; order Kitasatosporales; family Streptomycetaceae; genus Streptomyces; species Streptomyces sp. NPDC050806. Next base: position 134,242 of record NZ_JBVJIF010000005.1, read on the forward strand.
CAACAACCTCGGCGTCTTCGGCGCGCAGGACCCGCTGGAGATCAGCGACGCGGAGTGGCGGCGCTACTTCGAGGTGAACGTGCTGGCGGCGGTCCGGCTCACCCGCATGTACCTGCCCGGCATGACCGGGCGCGGCTGGGGCCGGATCCAGAACATCGCCAGCGACTCGGCCGTGGTGATCCCCGCCGAGATGATCCACTACGGCATGTCGAAGACCGCGCTCCTCGCGGTGAGCCGCGGCTTCGCCAAGCAGGCGGCGGGCACCGGCGTCACGGTCAACTCCGTCATCGCCGGGCCGACGCACACCGGCGGCGTGGCGGACTTCGTGTACGAGCTGGTGGACCGCGACCTCCCGTGGGACGAGGCACAGCGGGTCTTCATGCGCGAGCACCGCCCGCAGTCGCTCCTCCAGCGGCTGATCGAGCCCGAGGAGATCGCGCACATGGTCGTCTACCTCAGCTCGGAGCAGGCGTCGGCGACGACCGGCGGCGCGCTCCGGGTGGACGGCGGCTACGTCGACTCCATCCTGCCCTGACCAGGCGCGGGGGCTCCGGCCGCGGTCACTCCATACGGACCAGCCCGGCGGGCGGGCGTCCGCCGGGCGGGTGAGGCTGGAGTTCCGGTCACCCGATGCGGAAGGTCCCGTACCCATGCAAGGGCATCAGCAGGACGAGAACGACGGCGGCGGATCGAGCGCCGGCATCCCCAAGGGCCCCGGCGACCTGCCCAAACAGTCGTGGAAGGCAGTGCTGAAACGCACCGCGAAGGAGTTCCAGAAGGACAACCTCACCGATCTGGCCGCCGCCCTCACGTACTACGGCGTGCTCGCCATCTTCCCGGCCGCGCTGGCGCTGGTGTCGATCCTGGGCCTGCTGGGCAGCGGGACGATCCAGCAGCTGATCGACAACGTCGGGGAGTTCGCCCCGGGCTCCACCCGCGACGTCGTCACGAACGTGCTCAAGCAGATGCAGGGCAGCGGCGGCAAGGCCGGCATCGCCCTGGTCATCGGCATCGTGGTGGCCCTGTGGTCGGCCTCCGGGTACATTGCCGCCTTCATCCGCGCCTCGAACACCGTCTACGACATCGAGGAGGGCCGGCCGACCTGGAAGGTCCTGCTGACCCGCTTCCTGACCACCGTCGTGACCGTCGTCCTGCTCGCGCTCATCAGCATGGCCGTGGTCTTCACGGGCTCGCTGGCGCGGAAGACGGGGGACGCGCTGGGGCTCGGCAGCACGGCGGTCACGGTCTGGAACATCGCCAAGTGGCCCGTGATGGTGATCCTGATCAGCTTCATCATCGCGCTGCTGTACTGGGCCGCGCCCAACGTCCGCCGGCGGTTCCGCTGGGTCACCCCCGGCAGCCTGCTCGCCGTCGTGCTCTGGCTCGTCGCCTCGGGCCTCTTCGCCCTCTACGTCGCCAACTTCAGCAGCTACAACAAGACCTACGGCAGCCTGGCCGGGATCATCATCTTCCTCGTCTGGCTGTGGATCTCCAACCTGGCCATCCTGCTCGGCCTGGAGTTCAACGCCGAGATGGAGCGGAGCCGCGCCATGGAAGCCGGTCATCCGCGGGACGAGGAGCCGTACGCCGAACCGCGCGACACCCGCGACATGTGAGGCGGCCGGCCGCTACGCACCCCGCGCGGGGCCCCCTAGGCCGCAAGACGGTGCCGGGCCCGGCTCCTGACGGAACCGGGCCCGGCGCCGGTCTGCCCGGCGGCTCTTCCCTCCCCTTCCCGGTCGTCAGTCCCGCTTCTTGGCGGGTGGTGTGGCCTGCGCGGAGCCGCTTTCCTCCGCCGGCTCGCGCCGTTCGGCCGATTCCTGCTGTCCGGAGCGCCGCAACAGGACGGTGGCACCGCCGACGGCGAGCGCGACCGGCCACTCCAGCGCCCCCGCGACGGCGAGTGCGCCCAGGCCGCCGTAGTACCAGAGTTCCCTGGCAGGCGGCAGGGGCGGCAGCCATTCGGTCGCCGTCCGCGCGTTGTTCACCACGTCCCCGGGCGTGAAGTACGGGACGTGCAGCGGTGCGCGGACATCGAGGGTGTGCACGCTCAGGCCCTGCTTGCTGCGGTGAATGTGCGTTTCCTCGGTGGGCTCTTGCGGTGCCGTCCGTTTCGCAGCGGTTTTCCGCGTGCTTTCAGCTGTACTGGGCATCCCAACTCCTTGTTTGGCCCGAGTACGGTGTGCTGTGCGTACTCCATTCTCGCGCGTCGAGGACGCGACGGGGCATCGGAACGAAGCGGGCGGGCACTGGCTTCGGGGGACCGGGTGCCAGGAGGCGGGTGGCGGACGGTGAAGGTTCCGGGGATCGGCATCGCGCGGACGGTGGCGCGGAGCGCGGTGGGCGCGCTCGGCGCGCCGGCGCGACCACGCACGAGGATCATCGGCGAGCGGGCACACATCGCGGTACGCGGACTGCGGGAGGCGGACGGGACAACGGCACCGGCGGCGACGGCCGCCCTCGAACAGCGGCTCGCCGCCCTGCCCGCCGTCCGGTGGGCCGCGGTCAACGCCGTACTGGGGCACGCCGTGGTGGCGCTGGAGGCGGGGAGCGCCGCCGACCTCACCACGGCACAGGCGCTGACCGAGGCGGTCGAGGCGGTCGAGGAGGAGCAGGGGCTGACCGGCCCGCTGCCCGAACACCCGGCGGCGTCCGGAGACATCCAGCGCGCCGCCCTCTCCCTCGCTCTGCAGGCAGTCGCGGTGCCGGTCGCCACCGCCGCCCGGCTCTCGCAGCACACCCCGCTGCCGGCCGGGCTCTCCGCGCTGGTCAGCCTCGTCGACACCCAGCCGGCGCTGCGCCGCAGGGTGACGGCCGTCGTGGGCCCCCGCAACGTCGACGTGGTGCTCGCCGGGCTGAGCGCGCTCGCCCAGGCCGGCTCCGGAGGCTTCGCGGGGCTGGGCGTGGACACCGTACGGCACTCCCTGCGGCTGGCCGAGACGGTCGCCCACCGCGAGGCGTGGGAAGCGGCGGAGCCGCGCGTCACCGAGACCGAGCAGCACGCCCGCGCCGCCGGAGTGCCCGACCTGCCGCGCGAGACGCCGCTCCGGGAGGGACCGGTCGAGCGGTACGCGCGGCGGTCCGGATGGGTGGCGGGCGCGGTCTTCACCGGCACCCTCGCGGTGACCCGGAAGGCGACGCCCGCGGCGAGCGCGGCCGTGGCCGCCCTGCCCAAGCCGCCCTGGACCGCCCGGGAGGCCTTCGCCGGCACCCTCGGCCGGGGCCTGTCCCGGAGCGGCACGCTGGTGGCCGACCCCGGCGCGCTGCGGCGCCTGGACCGGGTGCGCACCGTCGTCCTGGACACCGACGCGCTGCTGACGGGCAATCACCTCCTCGCCGATCTCCTACCGCTGGACGAGGAGCGCTCCACGGGCGAGCTCGCGGCGACCGCGTACCGCCTGTTCGACGGCCGCCGGCCCACGGCGGCGCACGAGACCGACGACTGGACGCTGGCGCCCCACCGGCCGGGGGACCGGGAAGGGAAGGACCGGCCGGACACGGCGGCGATGCGGGAGGCGGAGCAACGGCTGCGCCGTGGCGGCGCCGAACACATCCTGGCGCTCGCCCACCGGGGCCGGCCGTGCGCACTGGTCGCCGTGGTGCCCGAACTGCACGAGTCCGCCGAAGGGCTCGTCACGGCGGCCCGCCGGCACGGCCTCACCCTCCTGACCGCCGGCCGCCATGCCTCCCACGTCGCGCTGTCCGACGCGCACGGCACGGTGCCCGGCGGTGACCGGTTGGCCGCCTCCGTCCGCGACCTGCAACGCGACGGCTCAGGCGTCCTGCTGGCCTCCGGGGACCGCACCGCGCTGGCCGCCGCCGACGTGGGTGCCGGTGTCATCGGCCGGGACGGGGTGCTCCCGTGGGGTGCCGATGTGTACGTGGGGGAGGACCTCGCGCAGATCGGCGTGCTGGTGGCGGCGTGCGGCGCAGCGCGCCCGGTATCGCAGCGCGGCGTACGGCTGGCCCAGGCGGCGGCCGTGGTCGGCACGGTGACGACGCTCGCCGGACGCCGGAAGCGCGGGATGACCGAGCGCAGCCTCTTCGCCGTCAACACGGCCGCCGCGCTGAGCATGGCGCAAGGCGTGTGGTCGGCGGCGCAGGCGCTGCGCGCCAACGGCGCCCCCATACCGGCGCGCCGCCCCTGGCACGCGATGACCGCGGACACCGTACTGGGCATGACCGGCGGCACCGAGGACGGGCTGACCAACCGTCAGGCCCGCAGTCGTACGCGGACGGCGGACGATCAGGCCCAGCAGCCCTCGCTGCTGCGGGCGGTCGCCACCGAAACGGCCAACCCGCTCACCCCGGTGCTGCTCGGCGGTGCCGCCCTGTCGGCCGGCGTCGGTGCGCTGCTGGACGCGTACATCATCATCGGCGTCACCCTGCTGTCCGGCTGCATCGGCGGCGTCCAGCGGCACCTGGCCGACCGGGCCGTCGCCGATCTGCACCGCCGCTCCGCCGTCATGGCCACCGCGCTCCGGGACGGCGAGGAGCGTCAACTCCCCTCCGAGGAACTGGTGTCGGGCGACGTGGTCGCACTGACCGCGGGCGATGTCGTACCCGCAGACTGCCGGCTCCTCACCGCCCGCGGCCTGGAGGCGGACGAGTCGGCGCTGACCGGCGAGTCGCTGCCGGTGGCCAAGGACGTCGCTCCCGTCCTCGCCGCCGACCTGGCCGACCGTACGTCGATGGCGTACGAGGGGACCACCGTGGCGGCGGGGCGGGCGCGGGCCGTGGTCGTCGCCACCGGTGCGGCCACCGAAGCGGGCCGCGGCGCGCAGGCCGGGCGGGGCGCCGCCGCACCGGTCGGCGTGGAGCGCCGCCTCGCGCAGATCACCCGTACCACGATGCCGGTGGCGCTCGGCGCGGCCGGCACCCTGATGGCCGTGGGTCTGATGCGCGGCCGCCCCGCCCGGGAGACCGTCGGTGCCGGTGTCGGCCTCGCGGTGGCCAGCGTGCCCGAGGGGCTGCCCTTCCTGGTCTCGGCCGCCCAACTAGCGGCGGCCCGGCGGCTTTCGACCCAGGGAGTCCTCGTCCGCGACCCCCGCACCATCGAGGCGGTAGGCCGGACGGACGTGTTGTGTTTCGACAAGACCGGCACCCTCACTCACGGGCAGATCTCGCTCACCGCCGTCTCGGCCGCCGGCCGCAGCCTCGCGCTGGAACGCCTCGGTGCCGAGCAGCAGGACGTCCTGGCGGCCGGGCTGCGTGCCACCCCGCGGCGGCGCCGCAAGCAGCCGCTGGCCCACGTCACCGACAACGCGGTGGTCGCGGGCGCCGAGGAGGCCGGCGTGCACCGCACCCGTTCCGCCCCGGGCTGGAAGCGCTCCGCGCAGCTGCCGTTCGAGCCGAGCCGCGGCTTCCACGCGGCGGCCGGCCGGAGCGGCAAGGAGTGGGTGCTGTCGGTGAAGGGCGCGCCCGAGGAGGTGATCCAGCGGTGTACGAGCCAGGCGGGCCGCAAGCTGGAGCCCGTCGACCGTGAGGAACTCCTCGCCGAGGGCGAGAAGCTGGCCGCCGAGGGCCACCGCGTCCTCGCGGTCGCCGAGCGCCGCGTGCGCAAGGAGTCGGCGGACGAGGAGAAGCTCACCGACGAGGCGGTCGGCAAGCTCGGCTTCCTCGGCTTCCTGGCCTTCTCCGACCAGGTACGCAGCACAGCGGGCGACTCCGTGCGCGAACTCGCGGACGCCGGCGTGCACATCGTCATGATCACCGGCGACCATCCGCAGACCGCCGAGTCGATCGCCAAGGAACTCGGTCTCATCAACGGCCACCGTGTCGTCACAGGGGCCGAACTGGACGCACTGGACGACGCGGCGCTGGACAAGGCGCTGCCGGACGTCGGCGTCGTCGCCCGCAGCACGCCGGTGCACAAGGTGCGCGTCGTCCAGGCCTTCCAGCGGCTGGGCCGGACGGTCGCCATGACCGGCGACGGCGCCAACGACGCGCCCGCCATCCGGATCGCCGACGTCGGCATCGCGCTCGGCGGCCGGGGTACCCCGGCGGCGCGCGCCGCCGCCGACCTGGTGGTCACCGACGACCGGCTGGAGACCATCCTCGCCGTGCTCATCGAGGGCCGTGCGATGTGGGCCTCGGTGCGCCAGGCGCTCGCCATGCTCGTCGGCGGCAACCTCGGTGAGATCGCCTTCACCGTCCTCGGCGCCACCGTCTCCGGCGCCTCGCCACTGACGGCACGTCAACTGCTGCTGGTGAACCTCTTCACCGACCTGCTCCCGGCCATCGCCCTCGCCGTACGCGCACCCCATCCCGAAGCCGCCGTCCGTCTCCTGCGCGAGGGGCCGGAGGCGTCGCTGGGCGCGGCGCTGACCGACGAGACGGCGCAGCGGGCGCTCGCCACGGCGACCGGCGCCGCCGCCGGCTGGCTCGCGGCACGCCTCACCGGCCGCCCCGCCCGCGCCCGTACGGTCGCGCTCACCGCGCTGGTCGCCACCCAGCTCGGTCAGACACTGGTGATCGGCGGCCGGGACCGGTCGGTGGTGGCGTCGGCCGCGGGTTCGATGGCGGCGCTCGCGGCCGTCGTCCAGACCCCGGGGCTCAGCCACTTCTTCGGCTGCACCCCGCTCGGCCCGGTCGCCTGGACGATCGCGCTGTCCGCGGCCGGCGCGGCGACGGCGGGCTCGTCGCTGCTCCCGCCGCTGATCACCCGCATGGAGGCGCTGGCCTCCCGGAAGAAGGAGGAGCCGGCCGCGGAGCCCTCCCACGGGAAGGAGGAGCCGGCCCCGGAGCCGGTCACGGCGTGAGTCCGCCCGAGGTGCCGGGGCTCACGGCTCGGTGAGCTCCGTCGCCACCTCGATCACCGCGGGCCGGCGGCTGCCGAGCGCGTCCTTGAGGGCGCGTACGAAGGCGTCGCCGGTCCGCACGGCGGTCGCGGCAACCCCGTAACCCCCGGCGAGCTGGACGAAGTCGATGCCGGGCACGTCCATGCCCGGCGTCTCGCCGGAGTCCAGCACCTTGGAGAACCAGCGCAGCGCTCCGTACGTACCGTTGTTGAGGATCACGATGATGACCGGGATGCCGTACCGGGCCGCGGTCCACAGTGCCGTGATGCCGTAGTTTGCCGACCCGTCCCCGATCAGCCCGATCACCTGCCGGTCGGCGTGCGCGAGCTGCGCGCCGACAGCGGCCGGGAGCCCGAAACCCAGGCCGCCGGAGGCGGGGAAGAAGTAGCTGCCCGGCCGGGAGAGGTCCATCTGTGCCCAGAAGGCGCCGGTGGTGGAGGTGGACTCCTTCACGTACACCGCGTCCTCGGGTGCGGTCCGGCGCAACAGCGCGAACAGTTCCTCCGGATGCAGCCGGTCGCCGGACACGGCCGCGGGCGCGGGCCGGAAGTCCGGCAGCGGCGGCAGCGCCGGGCGCAGCCCGCCGGTCACCGCGCCGGCCAGCCGCGAAAGCGCGTCCCGCACCCCGCCCACCAGCGCCTCGCCCATCGGCGCCCGCGCGGCCTCGCCCGGGTCGCTGGTGAGCTGGATCAGCCGCGCGCCCTCGGGGAGGTACGGGCCGGGCGCGAACTGGTGGTACCGGAACACCGGCGCCCCGGCCACCAGGATCACGTCGTGCCCCGCCAGCGCGTCGCTCACGCCCCGCACGGCGGCCGGCAGTACGCCACGGAAGGCGGGGTGCCGGGTGGGGAACGGGCAGCGGGACGCCGAGGGCGCGATCCACACGGGCGCGCTCAGCTGCTCCGCCAGCCGCACGGCGTCGGCGTTGGCCTCCTCGGCGTCGACCTCGGGGCCCAGCACCAGCACCGGGTTCGCGGCCCCGTCGAGGGCCGCGACGAGCCCGTCGAGCTGCGCACCGCTCAGCGAACCGGCCGCGGCCGTCCGACGCACCGTCAGATGGCGGGCCCCTTCCGGCGCCTCGCGTGCCCAGTCGTCGTACGGCACCGACACGTACACCGGCCCCTTGGCCGGCAGGTTCGCCAGCTGGATCGCCTGACTCAGCGCGCGCGGCACATCCGCCGCGCAGGAGGGCTCGCACGCCCACTTCACCAGCGGCTTGGGCAGCGCCGCCGCGTCCACGTTGGCCAGCATGACCTCCTGGCCGACCGTCGAGCGGACCTGCTGGCCCGCGGTGATCACCAGCGGGCTGTGCGCGTACACCGCGTTGGTGAGCATGCCCATCGCGTTGCCGGTACCGGCCGCCGCGTGCAGGTTCACGAACGCCGCGCCGCCGCGCGCCTGCGCGTACCCGTCGGCCATCGCCAGCACCGCTCCCTCGTGCAGCCCGAGGACGTAACGGAAGTCCTCCGGCAGGCCGGCGAGGAACGGCAGCTCGTTGGAGCCCGGATTGCCGAAGACCGTCGTCAGACCGTGCGCCCTCAACAGGTCGTACGACGCTTCGCTCACGGTGGCCATCGGCTCTCCCCTCCTGCGGCAGTGACCTGCGCACGGTAGGAAGGCCGCACCCCATAGGTCCAATGACTGTCATCGATGGCCGCATAGACCGTGTCTATGCAGTGCCGTGCCCTAGTGTCGGCGGCGTGCCGGACCTGGACCTCAATCTCGTGAACACCTTCGTGCTGCTCTACGAGACCCGGAGCGTCACGCGGACCGCGGAGGCGCTGTTCATCACCCAGCCCTCGGCCAGCCACGCCCTGCGGCGGCTGCGGCGCCACTTCGGCGACGAGCTGTTCGTCCGCTCCGCCGAAGGGCTCCGGCCGACGGAGGCCGCGGAGCGGATGTACCCGCGGCTCCGCCAGGCGCTGGAGGTCATCACGGAGACGGTCGCCGACGCGGGCGGCTTCGACCCGGCGACCTCGCAGCGCACGTTCCGGCTCAGCGCCACCGACCTCGGCGAACTGATCCTGCTCCCGGCCGTGCTCGCGGAGCTGGAGACCCGGTCGCCGCACTGCCGCATCGAGGTCACCCCGCTGGACTCGGCCGGCGCCGCCGAGGAACTGCGCCGGGGCCGGGCCGACGCCGTGATCTGCACGCCCCGCATCGACGCGCCGGACATCCGCCGCGACCCGCTCTTCCAGGAGCGGTACGTCGGCCTCTGCGCCACGGACCACCCGCGGATCGGCGACCGGCCCGGGCTGGGGGAGTACCTGGCGGAGCGGCACATCGCCGTCGCCGCCGCGGCCGGCCACGTCGACGCCGACCAGGTGCTGGCCCGGCTCGGTCACCCGCGCGACATCGTGGCCCGCGTACCGCACTTCGCCGTGCTGCCCGAACTGGTCGCGCGTACCGGGTACGTGGCGGTCGTGCCGAGCCGGGCCGTACGGGCCTTCACCCGCGCCGCCCCGGTGCGTACCTTCACGCTGCCCTTCGACATTCCCCCCGTCGAGGTCGCGCTCCACACGTACCGCAGGACGCTTCCCGCGCCGGCGGTGGAGTGGCTGCGCGCCACGGTCACCGGACTGCTCACGTCCAGCCATTGACAGCCGCCGGGCGGGCCCTGACACTCATGCCACTCACCTGGTGAATCAGGTTTCACCAGGCGAACAACACCTGCATGAGCTGCACCCCCACAGACTCCAGGGACATCCATGACTTCCTCCGGCACGCCGGGCCGCCCGGCCGGCGACCGCCCGCCGCACACCTTCCGCACGGTCTTCCCGGTCCTGGCCCTGTGCTGGCTGGCGGTCTTCTTCGACGGGATGGACGTCAACGTCTACGGCGCCGTCATGCCGCACATGCTCGACGACCCCGGCCTCGGCCTCACCCCGGCGAGCGCGGGCACGATCGGCAGCTGGACCGCCTTCGGCATGTTCTTCGGCGCGCTCGCCGCCGGCAACATCACCGACTGGCTCGGCCGCCGCGCCACCCTCGTCGCCAGCGTCCTGCTCTTCTCCCTCGGCTCCGCCGTCTGCGCCGTCGCCACGGGCCCGGACATCTTCGGCGCCGGCCGCTTCGTCGCGGGCCTCGGCCTCGGCGGCCTCACCCCGCTCGCCCTCGCGATGGTGCTGGAGTTCGCGCCGCCCGGCCGTGCCGCGCTCACCACCGGCCTGCTGATGTCCTCGTACCACGCGGGCGGCATGGCGGCGACCGGTATCGGGCTCGGCCTCGCCCCCGCCGCCGGCTGGCGCGCCGTCTTCTGGGCCGGCGTCCTCCCAGCCGTCATCGCCGTGCCCCTGCTGCTGAAGTACCTCCCCGAATCGCCCGGCGTGCTCCTCGCACGCGGTGACCGCACCCGCGCCGACGCCGTCGCCGACCGCTACGGCCTGCCCCGCCCCACCCCCGTCCGGGCGCCGGCCGCCGGTGCCAGGGGCCGACTGGCTGCCGTCCGCGCCCTCTTCGCCCCCGAGTCCCGCTGGGCCACCCTCCTGCTGTGGCTGGCCTCCTTCTGCGGGCTGCTCCTGGTGTACGGCGTGTCCACCTGGCTGCCCGAGATGATGCGCGCCTCCGGCTACGGCCTCAGCTCCTCCGTCACCTTCCTGATGGTCATCAACGGCGGTGGCATCGTCGGCATGTTCGTCGCGGGCCGCGCCGCCGACCGCTTCGGCGCCGTACGGATCTCCGCACTCTGGTTCGCGCTCACCGCGGCCGGTGCGCTGCTCCTCAAGTCCCAGCTGCCGCTCGGCGTCACCTACGCCGTCGTCGCCCTCACCGGTGTCTGGCTCTTCAGCGCCCAGGTCATGGTCTACGCCGTCACCGACACCGTCTACCGCGACAGCGAGCGCGCCGCCGGGCTCGGCATGGTCACCGGCGTCGGCCGGACGGGCGCCGCCTTCGGCCCCTGGCTCATCGGCGCCCTCGCCGCCACCGGCAGCCAGTCCTGGGGCTTCACCGCCTTCGCACTGGCCGGCCTGGCCGGCGCCGCGGCCATCGCCCTGGTCCCGCTCGCCCGCCGCCGGGGAACCCCTGGAAGCGCGCCCCTCGACGGCACCACCCCGAAGGCCGCCCGGCCGGCCGCCGCCCCCGAAGTCTGAGGCCGGCCCCGGACCGGCAGCCCGACGCCCCGTCACCGGAAAGGAATGCACCGTGCTCCGACAGCTCGCGCTCCTCACGGCAGGGCTCGCCGTCCTGGCGGCCGCCGCCGGGCCGCCCGCGGCGGCGGCCGGCCCCGGCCGCCCCGTCCACGTCACCAAGGACCTGGCCTACGCGCCCGCCGAACCCGCCGGCACCCAGGGGCACCTGCTCGACCTTTACGTCCCCCGGACCGGGCGTCCGGCACCGCTGGTCGTCTTCACACACGGCTCGGGCTGGCTCGCCGACAACGGCCGCGACGGCGCCGACCGGGTCGCCGCCCGGCTGAACCCGCACGGCTACGCCGTGGCCGGCGTCGCCGTCCGCTCCAGCGCCCAGGCCCGCTTCCCGGCCCAGCTCCACGACATCAAGGCGGCGATCCGCTGGCTGCGCGCGCACGCCGCCGAGTACCACCTGGACCCGGCCCGCATCGCCATCATGGGGGAGTCCTCCGGCGGCTGGGCCACCACGATGGCCGCCGTGACCGGCGACGTACCGGAACTGGAGGGCGACGTGGGCGTGACCGGGCCGTCCAGCGCGGTACAGGCGGCCGTACCGTTCTACGCGCCGAGCGATCTGCTGCAGATGGACGCGCACATGCTGGACGGCTGCGCACCGTTCAACGCGGCGTTCGGCCTGACCGCCTGTCACGCCGACCCGAAGTCCCCGGAATCCCTGCTGCTCGGCTGCCCGCTGCCCGAGTGCGCCCCCGGGAAGGCCGCGGCGGCCGACCCGCTCACCTACGTCAGCGGCCGGCGGGCCGTCCCGCCCTTCCTGATCCTCCACGGTGAGCAGGACACCTTCGTGCCGTACCACCAGTCCAGGCTGCTGTACGACGCGCTGGCGGCAGCGGGCGCCGAGGCCCGCTTCCTGACCTTCCCGCACGCCGCGCACGGCACGTACCTGGAAATGCTGAGCGACCCGGCCACCCGGCGGGGCGCCCGGGAGGAGAGCACACGGGCGGGGCACAGCACGAAGCCCCGCCCGGCCACCCCGACCTGGGGCACGGTGGTGTCGTTCCTGGACCGGCACCTGCGGAGCTGAGCCCCGCTGATGCCGGCCGCCCGCTCAGAACGGGTAGTGCGCCTGCTGGGTCGCCACCGTGACCCAGCGGGTGCTGGAGAACGCCTCGATGCCCCAGCGGCCGCCGAACCGGCCGTACCCGGAGTCCTTGACGCCGCCGAACGGCGCCTGCGGCTCGTCGCCGACGGACTGGTCGTTGACGTGCACGATGCCGGTACGGATGCGGCGCGCGACGGCCAGCCCGTGGGTGGCGTTCTCGGTGATCACCCCGCAGGTCAGGCCGTTCTCGGTGTCGTTGGCGAGGGCGATGGCGGCCGCGTCGTCGGCGAACGTCTCGACCACGCAGACCGGCCCGAACGCCTCGCCGTAGTAGAGGTCCATGTCCTTGGTGACGCCGGTCAGCACGGTCGCCGGGTGCACCGCGCCGTCCGGCGCCCCGCCACCCGTCAGCACCGTGGCGCCCTTGTCCACCGCGTCCTTCACCAGCGCAGCGACCCGCTGCGCGGCGGTGGCGCGGACCAGCGGGCCGACGACCGTGCGCGGGTCGCGGGGGTCGCCCGCCGGCAGCTCGGCGACCTTCGCCGTGAACTTGCGGGTGAACTCCTCGGCCAGGCTCTCGTGCACCAGGATCCGGTCGCCGGACATGCAGATCTGCCCCGCGTTCATGAAGACTCCGAACGTGACCGCGTCGACCGCGTAGTCCACGTCCGCGTCGTCCAGCACGAGGATGGCGTTCTTGCCGCCCAGCTCCAGCACGGCGGGCTTGAGGTGGCGCGCCGCCTGGGTACCGATGATGCGGCCGACGCCGGTCGAGCCGGTGAAGTTGACGGCCCGTACGCGCGCGTCGGCGATCAGCGCCTCGGCGACCTCGGCGGCGTCCTCCGGCGCGTTGGTGACCACGTTCAGCACACCGTCCGGGAGCCCCGCCTCGCGCAGCACGTCGGCGACGAACAGCCCGCAGGCCAGCGGCGCGTCCTCGCTCGGCTTCACCACGACGGTGTTGCCGGCGGCGAGCGGCGCGGCGACGGCGCGTACGCCGAGGATCAGCGGCGCGTTCCAGGGCGCGAACGCCGCGACGACGCCGAGCGGTTCGCGGATCGCCATGCCCAGCGCGCCGGTCTCCTGGGTGCTGAGCACCTCACCGCGCGGCGCGGTGATCGCGGCGGCGGCCTCGCGCAGCACGTTGGCCGCGAGCGCGACGTTGAAGTGTGCCCAGGGCGCCGTCCCGCCGACCTCCAGTGCCATCAGCTCCGCGGCCTGCTCCCCCTTGGCGTCGAGCAGGTCGGCGGCCTTGAGGAAGATGGCGCGGCGGGCGAACGGGGCGAGCGCGGCCCACTCGGGGAAGGCGGCGTCCGCGGCGTCCACGGCCCGCGTGATGTCCTCGGGCCCGCCGGCGGCGACGGTGGCGTACACCTCGCCGGTGAAGGGGCTGATGTCCTCGGCGGTGCGTCCGGAGGCGGCGGGCACGTCCTTGCCGCCGATGAACAGTTCACGCGTGGTGGCCATGGGGTCAATGATCCTTTGTCGCGGGCGGGAGGCGGAGGTGGGGAGGGCCAAGGGGAGAAGGCCCCCCCGAGCGGTCGCATGTTCGTATAGTGAACTGTTGTTCACTTATACCGGAAATGCTGCTTCCGGCCCCCGCGAATGTCAAGATCCGGGCACGGCCTCCTCAAGGAGCATGGCGTGCGGGTGAAGCCTGCGCCACCCGCCGGGCACCGGCGTCGCGTCGGGGTACAGAGGTCCTGCGTGTGCCCTCGTGCCGAAACCCTGAGGAGTGGTCGACCGTGCCCGCACAGCGACACCGGGGCCTGCGCCCCCTGGCCGCCGGAGTGGTGGCGCTTTCGGGCGTACTCGCCCTCACGTCCTGCGGGTCGGACGGCTCGCCGGAGTCCGGCGGGTCCTCCAGTGCCTCCGGAAAGGCGACCGCCTCCGGCTCCCGCACCGCGTCGCCCGGGGGAGGGGTGCGGTGCGGCAAGAAGGCGACGGTGAAGGCCTCCGGCTCGACCGCGCAGCACAACGCGATGCGGTCCTGGGCCAAGAGCTACCAGAAGGCGTGCCGGGGCACGCGGATCGACTACGAGGACTCCGGCTCGGGCGCGGGGCAGACGGACTTCCTGCAGGGCCGTACCGCCTTCGCCGGCTCGGACGCCGCGCTGCGACCCGCACAGGTGGCCAGTTCGAAGAAGGCGTGCGAGGACGGCGGCCGCGCCGTCCACCTGCCGATGCTCGGCGGCCCCATCGCGCTCGGGTACAACCTGCCGGGCGTCGACCGGCTCGTACTGGACGCCGGCACCCTCGCCCGGATCTTCGACGGGCGGATCACGAAGTGGAACGACTCGGCGATCGCCCGGCTGAACCCGAAGGCCGACCTGCCCGCCACCGCCATCAAGACGGTGCACCGCTCCGGTGAGTCCGGCACGACCGACAACTTCACCGCCTATCTGCGCGCCGCGGCGCCGAGCGCCTGGCCCCACGCGCCGGGCCAGCGGTGGCCGGCCGAGGGCGGCACCGCCGCCGGGGGGTCGTCGGAGCTGGCCGACGAGGTCAACCAGACCCGCGGCGCCATCGGGTACGTCGAACTCGCCTACGCGATCCAGCGGTCGCTCCCCACCGCCGCGATCGACACCGGGGCCGCCGCGCCGGTCGAAGCCACCGTCGTCAACGCCTCCAAGGCGCTCGCCGGCGCGCGGACCGAGGGGTCCCAGGGCGACCTGGTCCTCCGTCTCGACCACACGACCAAGGCCGCCGGCGCCTACCCGATCGCGATGGTCACGTACGAGATCGTCTGCGACAAGGGCAACAAGGCGGCGACCTGGCCGGCCACCAAGGCGTTCCTCACCTACACCGCCGGCCTGGAGGGTCAGCGGGACCTCTCCTTCCAGGGGTACGCCACTCTCCCCGCCAAGATCATGGAGAAGGTCCGCGCCAAGCTGAGCGGCATCTCCTGACGCACGCCGCCACCATGACCGCGCCGTCCGGACGGCGCGGTCATGGCCATGCGCGGGGAACGTCCCTGACCAGGGAAAATGATCGAGGCGGCCGCTCTGCGGTTCCCGTAGTGCTGGGCTGACGCGTGTGACAGGGCTGGCGAGGAGCGCGTATCTCCTGCGCATCCCAGGAGTTCTTGTCGATTCAACCAGCCATTCAAAGGTTCCCGTGCGGTTCCGGTGTGGACGGCTCAAGCGTCAGTCGCTGTCGCGATGTGTGGAAAGCGTATCCACAGAGGCAATTGGCGACGAATTCCGTAGGCAATCAAGCCTTGACGCTCCGGATCTAGTCGGGCTTCCATGTGCGCCGGGAGCACTCGAAGCACGACACAGCCGTCCACGGAGGCGATACCGCTCCCGCACAGCACCTGCCGCACCCAGTCGATCGGAACCGCTCCATGACCGACACCCTCAGCCAGCCACCCGCGGACGACACCGCCGCCACCGGCACCCTCGACGCTCCCGGCGTCGACGCACGCCCCGCCGACGGTCCCGCCCCCGACGGGGCGCGCACCCTCAAGCGCTCGATCGGCGTCATCGGTGGCACCCTGCTGACGCTGTCCTGCGTCACGCCCGCCTCCACGCTCTTCGTCGTGGTGCCGGACCTCTTCGCCGACCTCGGCACCGCCACGGCCCTGACCATCGCGATCGGCTCCGTGCTCTGCATCGCGGTGGCCTTCTGCTACTCGGAGCTGGGCACCCTGATCCCGAGCGCCGGTGGCGAGTACGCCATGGTCTCGACGCTGACCGGGCGGCTGGCGGGCTGGCTCGTGTTCGTCCTGTCGCTGCTGGTCGTGATGATCGTGCCGCCGGTGATCGCCATGGGCACCGCCGACTACCTCGCCCCCGTGGTGCACGTCCCCGCACCCGTCGCCGGCGCCGCCGTGATGCTCCTGGCCACCCTCGCCGGCCTGCTGGACCTGCGTGCCAACGCCTGGATCACCGGCATCTTCCTGGTCCTGGAGGTCATCGCCGCGGGAGTCGTCGCGGTGCTCGGCTTCGCGCACACCGAGCGCGGCGGCTCCGCGCTCCTGCACGGCGCGGTCGCCGGGCCCGGCGGCGTGCCCGGCCCGGTCACCGGCCTGCTCGTCGTCTCCGGACTGGCCATCGCCCTCTTCGTCACCCAGGGCTTCTCCACCGCGGTCTACCTCTCCGAGGAGCTGGAGGACCCGCGTCGCAACGTCGCCCGCACCGTGCTGGCCACGCTGGCGATCTCCGCCGCCGTCATCCTCGTACCGGTCATCGCCATCACCCTCGGTGCGCCGAGCCTCCAGGCGCTGACCTCCGGTGACATCAGCACCATGGTCATCGCGTGGAGCAACTCGGCCGTCGGCACCTTCGTCAGCCTCTGTGTCGCCCTGGCGATCATCAACGCCGGGATTGTCATGGTCATCCAGAACTCCCGGGTGCTGTTCGCCTCGGCCCGTGACAAGGCCTGGCCCCAGCCGGTCAACAACGCGCTGTCCAAGCTCGGCCGCTTCGGCTCCCCGTGGGTGGCGACCCTGGTCGTCGGCCTGCCCGGCGCGGCCCTGTGCTTCGTCGACCTCGACACCCTCTACGGCGTCACCGGCGTCTCCGTCTCGGGCATGTACCTGCTCGTCGCGATCGCGGCGCTGGCGGCCCGGCGCGGCGCGCACAAGAAGACGGCCGCGTGGCGGATGCCGCTGTGGCCGGTGGTGCCGCTGCTGCTGATCGTGGTCCTGGTCTACATCCTCACGCAGCAGGAGACGCAGTACCTGCTGTGGACCGGCGGCATCATGGCCGCCGCCACCCTGTACTGGCTCTGCTACCTCCGCCCCCGGCAGGAAACCCACTGGCTGGTGACCCTCCCGGAGGACACGCAAGCGGACGGGTCCGTCGCCGGGAAGAGCTGACGATCGCCGTGTCCACCGTGCGCCCCTGAAAAGACGTCAGGCGCGAGTATTCCCGTGAAGGTAAAGCAACATTACTTTGTTGTTCACGGTTACTGCGCCAAGGGGGACGCACGGTGGACAAAATCAAGATCGAGAGAACGGACCGACCCGACGACAACATCGTTTTCTTCGCGATGCCTTACGGCCGCAAATCGGCCGCCGGCGGCCCGGAACGGGACTACGACGACCTGTACGACAACGCCTACGCCGCGGCGGTCCGCGATCTCGATCTCACCCCGTGCCGTGCGGACAGCATTTTCGGCACGAGCCAGGGCGTACTGGAGTCGGCCTGGCGGGGAATCCAGCAGGCGGGCGTCGTCGTCATCGACTTCTCGACCCGCTCCGCCGACGTGGCACTGGAATTCGGCTGGGCGATGTGTCTGCACAAGCGGATGATCGTCCTCGCCCAGGACATCGAGCGGGACGTGCCGACGGACGTGACGGGTCTGCTGCGGCCCATTCAGTACTCGTTCGACGGCACCGGAATTCCGCGGATGATGCAGGATCTCAAGGCGCACATCCGGCAGGCGCTGGCGGAGCCGGTCGGCACGGAGATGACCCTCAAGCCGCTGGAGGGGCACGCCGAACAGGACCGGGCCGAAGTGCTCATCGCGGACCGGGACTACGTCATCGTCAAGGGCGCCCGCACCGGCCGGATCGCCGAAATGCACAAGCAGGACGTCGACTATCTGCGGGACGTGCCCGTGGACATGGCGAAGCGGTATCCGGTCGGGCGCGAATTCTCGGGCACGTTCGTCACGGAGGCGGACGGCCGGCCGCGCTTCTCCCAGCGGGTGAACCAGCGTAATCCCTGGCCGGATCTGCAGAATTCCTATCCGAAGGGAAATGTGTTCGTCGGGCGCGTGGTGGACATCAAACTGGCCGGCGCCTATATCGCGGTCGCGCACGGCGTGAACGGGCTGCTGCCCGGTGCCCAGACCCGCGCCGCGGATCTGCAACTGGGCATGGAGGTCGAAGCGGTGGTCACCGGGGTCGACGCGGACCGCCAGCGCATTCACCTCGCGCTCTCGCGGCAGCCCGCACCGGCCGCCGGCCGGCCCGCCGCCGACACCTACCCGCGCCACGGCGACCGGCAGCTCGGAACCGTGACCCGGGTCGTTCCCGAACAGCCCGGTGGGGGCGGCGGCTACGTCCTCATGACGCTCCAGGACTGGCCGAACCTTCCGCTCGCCGCGTTCCTGCACTGCTCCCGTATGACGCCGGAATTGCGTACGCGGATGAATTCCCGGCTGCTCGCCGAGGGGGACACGCTCCCGGTCGAGGTGATCCAGGTGCATCCCTCGCGCAAGAACCCGCCGTTCCACGAGGTGAAGGTGCGGGATCTGGCCGAGGTGCCGGACGTGGTGGCCGATGATCCCGCCGCCGACGACGGCGACCTCGACGGGGTCCCCGCGGCGACGTGACGGAGCTCCGCCGGTATGCGCCCGTGGGGTGGGCCGGATGGCGATCCAGGGCCCACCCCGCCCGCGCCGTACCGCATATCGTCGCCCCCGAGACGCCCTTCGAGGAGACCCGCGGCAGAGGAAGGCACGGCCCGTTGCGCACCCCCACCCGACGCGACCGACTTCGCGCGCAGATGTCCGAGGACGTACGGGCCGTCGCGCGCGAGATCATCACCAAGGACGGGGTGGAGGCCCTCTCGCTCGCCGAGATCGCCCGCCGCGTCGGCGTCACGCCCGCCGCGCTGTACCGGCACTTCGACGACCTGACGGACATCGTCCGGCACACCGCCCGCGACATCGTCACCGAGCTGACGCGTGAACTGCGGGCCGCGGTGGACGCCGAGGAACAGACCGACCACGCGGCCCGGATGATCGCCCCGTCCCGGGTGTTCCGGCGGTGGTCCCTGGCCCATCGCCAGGAATTCAGCCTGCTGTTCGGCACGCCGACGACGGCCGCCGGGGACGTGCACGGCGATCTGACCAGTGAGTGGGTACGGGAACTCGCCGGTGTGTGGGGGCGGGTGTTCCTGCAGTTCTGGGCCGCCCGCCCCTACCCGATCCTCGCCGACGGCGAACTCGCCCCGGAACTGCGGCGGCAGATGGCGGCCTACCGCGCCGCCACCGGCGTCGACATGCCGCTGGGCGCCCTGGTCGTGATGCTCTCCTGCTGGCGGTCGATCTACGGCCAGGTGGCGCTGGAGGTGTTCGACCACTTCACGCCCCTCGTACCGGGCGACCAGGAGCCGATGTTCGAGCTGCTGATGCAGGAATTGATGGCCAGGATGGGGCTGGCCGCGGACTACCGGCCGCCCGCCCCGGAGGCGTGACCCCGGCCGCGACCGGAGGAGGCGGACCTCAGCCCTCGCGCGCCGCGCCGGCCGGCCAGACGACGTCCACCGCGATCCCGCGGGCGCGGGCCTCCTGGACGACATCGGCGGTTCCGCCGCCCTTGCCGGTGGGCGGCTCGCCGTTCCACACGGCCACCAGCCGGTCCGCCCGGTCCAGTACGGCCGCGTTCGCCGCCTCGTACGCGGCGCGGCCCGCCGTCTCGTACGGCATCACGCACACCTCACCGGCCGCCGCCAGCAGCCGGTCGAAGAACGGGGCGTGGGCGGAGGACACCACGGACCGCCGGTAGTCGCGGGAGGGCAGGACGACGACGAGCCGCCCGCCGGCCCGCAGCACCTCATCGGCGAAGAGCGAGTCCGCCCCCTCCGCGATGCAGGACACCCCGATCAGCCCGTCCCCGCCGTGCCGCAGGAGCAGCGCGCGCAGCGCCTCCCGCACCAGCCCGGCGCTCGCCTCGGTGAGATCCATATGCCCTGTCACGGAAAGCGTCGTCACGCCCACCACCAGCCCTTCTGTCCGGGCCCGACGCTATCGCGCGCGGGAACGGCCGGTCGCGGGCGCCCGCCGGGTCCCCACTCGTGAGGCGGGGAACCGGCGGGCGGACGTACCGTCAGCTGAGCGTGCGCAGCATCGAGGCGTCGAACGGGACGAGTTCGCCGGTGCGGCCCTCGAAGATCTTGGCGGCCCACTCCGGGTCGCCGAGCAGCGCCCGGCCCACGGCGATGAGGTCGAACTCGTCGCGCTCCATGCGGTCCAGCAGCCGCTCGATGCCGGCGACACCGGCCTGCTTGCCCTGGAACGCCTGGATGAACTCGTTGTCGAGGCCGACGGATCCGACGCTGACCGTCGGCAGGCCGGAGAGCTTCTTCACCCAGCCCGCGAGGTTGAGGTCCGAGTCCTCGAACTCCGGCAGCCAGTAGCGGCGCGTCGAGGCGTGGAAGGAACTCACGCCGGCCGCGGTGAGCGGCGTGAGGACGGCGTCCAGCTCCTCCGGGGTCTCGGCGAGCCGCGCCTGGTAGTTGTTCATCTTCCACTGCGACATCCGGAAGAGGATCGGGAAGTCCGCCGAGACGGCCGCCCGGCAGGCCGCGACGATCTCGGCCGCGAAGCGGGTGCGCGCCACCGCGTCGCCGCCGTAGGCGTCGGTGCGCTGGTTGGTCTGTGCCCACAGGAACTGGTCGATGAGGTAACCGTGCGCGCCGTGCAGCTCGATCCCGTCGAAGCCGATGCGCTCGGCCTCGGCCGCGGCCTTGGCGAACGCCGCGATGACGTCGTCCAGGTCCTGCAGCGTCATGGCGTGCCCGGACGGCGTGCCGTCGATGGCCAGCCCCGAGGGGCCGGACGGCGGGGCGTCCGGGAAGGGCGGCGCGCCCGCTTCCCTGGCCATGCCCACGTGCCACAGCTGCGGCATGATCGTGCCGCCCGCCGCGTGCACGTCCGCCACGACGCGCTGCCAGCCGTCGAGCGCGTCGTCGCCGTGGAAGCGGGGGACCTTGCCGCTGGAACCGGCGGCCGGGTGGTCGACGTACGTGCCCTCGGTGATGATCAGGCCGACGCCGCCGGCGGCCCGGCGGGCGTAGTAGTCCGCGACATCGGTGCCGGGCACGCCGCCGGGGGAGAACTCACGGGTCATCGGCGCCATGGCGATGCGGTTGGGCACGGTGAGCCCGCCCAGGGAGAAGGGGCGGGAGAGTACCTGAGCCGCACGGGCGGTGGGGTCGCTGGATGTCACGTGGTTCTCCTCGGTCGGAAAGCGGTGCGAACGCCGCGGACGGGCGGACGTTCCGCTGTTCCGAACACCGCGAACCGGAGTCACCATCCGTTTTCCGGTGTAGCCTTCGTCACACTCGAAGCCCGTAGGCTCGGCCCGCGGTCGGCCGCCGTGGCGCCCCGGAAGGGTGCGGCTGCCTCAGGCCCGTGCGGGCACGTTCGCCGCGACCCAGGCGGCCAGCTCGCGGGCGCAGGCCGTCAGCGTCTCCTGCCAGGTGCGATCGGCGCCGTCCCCCGCCTCGTCGCTGACGTGCTTGACGAGCCGTACCGGCACGCCCGCCTCCTGCGCGACGTGCGCCAGCGCATACCCCTCCATGTCCACCAGTGCGGCCCGGGCCGCCAGCCGGTCGCGGGCCGCGTCGTCGGCGATGAAGGAGTCGCCGGTGGCCAGCACGGGTCCGCCGGCGTCGGCCAGGCCCAGCGGCGGACCGGTGACCTCGCCGGTCAGCGTGGCCAGCAGTTCGCTGTCCAGGTCGTGCTGGATCACGGAGCCGATGACATGGGTGCCGCGCAGGCCGGGGCGGAGCGCGCCCGCGGTGCCGAGGTTGACGATGCCCGAGGGGTGGGTGCCGCGCGCCAGTACGGTGGCGAGCGCGGTCGCCGCGTTGACCTTCCCCATGCCGGTGAGCAGAACCGGCAGATCGGCCCCGAGGAACTGCGCCTCTTCCTTGACGGCGACGACGAGCAGGGGACGGTCGGCGGCTATCTCACCTATGAGTTCCATAGCGCCACGGTATCCGCAGCTGTCACACGGCCCGGCGGTGGGGCGGCGGGCCCTGGAAGCACCGGGGAACGCGGGTCCGTCCCAGGTCAGGCGCGCACCCTCGGCGACGCGCTGCCGATAGGCTGAGCGGCGGCAGTATCGACGCGCGGCGGACGAGGGTGGCATGACATACCGCAGAGGGTTCGGCGGGCTCGGCCGCGCCGCACTGCCGAGCATGACGCTGCTGCGCGAACTCACCGACCGGATCGTCCTGGACACGGTGTTCGAGCGGGCGCCCATCACCCGCGCCGAGATCGCCCAGGCGACCGGCATCTCCAAGCCGACCGTCTCCGAGGCGGTGCGCCGGCTGGAGGGCGCGGGCCTGCTGCTGCCGGCCGGCGCCCAGACGGGCCGGCAGGGCCGGGTCGGTACGTACTACAAGGTGGCCGCCGACGCCGGTTTCGTCCTCGCCGTCGCACTGAACTCCACCGAGGTACGGCTGACCGCCGCCGACCTGTTCGGCACGCCCTTCCACGAGACCGCGGCGCCGCCGGCCGGATCGGGCCGGCCGGAGGACGCGGCCGAGCAACTGCGCACGATGGTGCGCGAGGCGCTGGCCCGCGGTGGCGAGGCGCGCGGCCCGCTGCTCGCGGTGGGGCTCTCCCTGGCGAACCCGGTCGACCCGGAGACCTCCGCGGTGGTCGCACTGCCGGAGACACCGCATCCCGCGGGGCTGTTCCGGCCTCGGTCGGCGCTGGCCGGCGTCACCGACGCGCCGCTGCTGGTCGAGAACGACGTCAACCTCGCGGCCCTCGCGGAGCGTTGGCACGGCGCGGCACGGGAAGCCGCCAGCTGTGCGTACGTCCACATCGGCGCCGGGATGGGCATGGGGCTGGTGATCGGGGACGAGCTGGTGCGCGGGGCCCGGGGCATGGCCGGCGAGATCGGCTACCTCGGCGGAAGCCCCGATCGTGCCGGTGATCGCCACGGCTTCGCCCGCGCGGTCGCCGAGGGTTTCGCCACCGCCGGAGAGCCGGGCATCGGCGGTGCGGCGGCCGTCGAGGCGGCCCGCACGATCCTGGACCGGGCGGCCGGGGGCGACGCGGCGGCCCGGGCCGTGGTGGCCCGCGAGGGCCGCACCATCGGTGAGGCCGTCGCCGCCGTCTGCGCGGTCGTCGACCCCGAGCTGGTCCTCCTCGGCGGCCCCATCGGCGCCCACCCCGCGCTCCTCGAACCGGTCCGCGACACCGTCACCGACCTCGCCCCCCTGCCCCCGCACGTCCGCACCGGCACCCTCGCCGAACACGCCTCCCTCCAGGGCGCCCTCACACAAGCGATCCACCGCGCGCGCACCGACCTCTGGTCCCGGGCGAACAGCTGACCGGGACCCACGCCTGCACGGACCGGCGCGCCTACCGCTTGGGGAAGGGGAGGAGCAGCCGCTCCCACTCCGCCGCCGCCCGGAGCACCGCCGCCCGGTCCGTCGCGATCTCGATCCCGTACCGGTACACCTCCAGGTCCTCGTCGTCCCGCCGCCACGGCGGCACGGCCGCCAGCGACAGGTGGACCCGGAGGAGGCCTTGGCCGTCCTCGCCGACGGCCGGGTCGCGGACACGGACCTGGTGCCGGACCCGGACGGCGGCCTCGAACCGGGACTGGCCTTCCTCGAACCGGTCCTCGCCTTCAGCCAGGTCCGATGGCGAGTCCTCCCGGGAACTGGTACCGCACGGGCCGCAGCGCGATGCGGCTCGCGCTGTCAGCGAGCAGCACTGTCGAGTGCCAGCCCGCGGCGGCCCGTCGCGTTGAGCCGGTCCGGGGTGAAGCGGCCGTGCCAGGTGCGTTCGTAGTGTTCTTCGGGGAAGTCGGCGGGGCTGGAGCCGGTGCGGAAGGCCTGCCGGACCTCGGCCGCGTACCGCTCGTTGCGGGGGCACCAGGGGGCGGCGGGGATGTACATGACGTTGCCCCAGCCCTGCTGGGCGGTGACCGGGGCGACACTGTGGATCATGTCGCAGTGCCACCACACGGAGTCGCCCGCCCGGACGTCCGGGATGCCGGTGAGGGCCTCCATCAGCAGCGGGTGCCACTTCTCGGTCGCGGGGAAGACCTGGTTGGTGGTGACCCCGCACATGTCGTCCTCCGGCACGTCCGGCAGCAGCGGACGCAGCATCAGGTACGCCATCGCCTCCGGGATCGGGACGGTGTGCAGTACGCCCTGATCGTGGTCCATGTCCGACAGGGCGGTCCAGCCCTGGAAGGTACGGAACGCCGAACACATCGTGGAGCCGGGGTACTGCGGCCCGGCGGTGCGGTGCGCGGCGTCCCACGGGTCGTACTCCTCGACGCTGCCGTCGAAGAGGTGGCGGAAGGCCTGCTGGTACGCCCGGGTCATCCACAGGTCGAGGGTCCCGGGGTCGCAGTGGGTGCCGAGCCCGGCGGAGTCGGTGCCCGGCGGGCGGCGCCGGATGCGGTCGGGGTACAGCGCGTCGCGGTCCGGCTCGAACCACCGCACGCCCTCGGACTCGTGCTTCCAGAGGGAGTTGAGGAAGGTCTGCACGCGGGCCATGCGATCGCTCTGCCGGGCCTCCATCTGCGCCTGCGACCAGTAGATCGGGTAGATCTCGGGCTTGGAGCCGACGCTGCCGAAGAAGTCGTCACCGGGGCCGGTGTAGTGCGCGAAGAACTCGTTCCGCTCGACGTAGTCGACGATGCCGGCGTCCCACGCCAAAGCTTGGTCGCGGTCGAAGTGGCCCCGGACGACCAGGCAGCCGCGTTCCTTGAGCCGGGCGAGCCGGTCGGCGGACACGGTGCCGTCCGCGATGTCGGCGTACTCGATGACCGGCCACACCTCCTCGCCACGCTCCTTCGCGTCCTTGATCTCGGCCACCCGGGCGGCGACCCGGCGCTCCACGGCGGCGAAGACCTCCTCGACGCCGCGGCCGGAGGCCTCGATGCGGGCGCGCAGGGCCGGCTTGAGCCGGCGGATCGCCGCGGGGAGGTCGTCGGGGACCGTCTCCCAGTGGGGCAGGTCGGGCAGCCCCCGGTCCCGCTCGTCGGAGGGGGAGGTGCGCACGTCGGTCACGGCCGGACTCCTTTGGGTGGGGTTTTGGTGAGGGCCCCTTACTGACCATCTGTGCAGCAACGTAACCTCGGGGCGAACTTTGGGCAACCCTCCTTACTAAAAATGGTGGAGGGTGGATCGAGGGGGGCGCGGCTGCGTGTGATGCGAGGGAGTGGCGTCAGTGGGACGGCGTCGCCCGCGGGTAGCGGACGAAGAGGATGCCGTGCACGTCGCCGTCCGGGGCGCTGTAGAGGTGCGGGCTGTCGGCGCGCCAGTGCGCGTACTCGCCGGGCCCCGCCGTCTGCGGTTCCGACGGATCGCCCACCACGGCCGTACCGGTCAGCACCATCAGGCTCTCCGAGGTGTCCGCGATGTGGGCGGCCGACTCCTGGACGCTGCCGGCGGCGATGCGGATGCGGAAGATGTCGGTGACGGCCGGGGGCTCCTCGAAGCGTTCGACGAGCACCGCGGTGACCGCACTGCCCGAGACGCCCTCGGTCCGCGCCTCGAAGGCGTGCCGCGGAGGGTCGCCGAGGACGGCGCTGAGCGGGCTGTTGAGTGCGGTGGTGAGCGCGTACAGGGTCTCCAGCGTGGGGTTGCGCTGCCCGCCCTCCAGCTCCGAGAGTGTGCCCTTGCCCACGCCGGAGCGCCGGGCCAGTTCGGACAGGGACAGTCGCTGCTGCTGTCGGAGCTCCCGCAGCCGGCGCCCCACCTCGTCGTTCAGGCCCATACCGTGCGCGTCCGCTCCTCTTCGCCCTTGTCCTCGCCCCTGCCGGGAGGTCGTTGACGGGCGCCCAGCCTACTCTCTACTGTTCCGTGAACAGAACGTTCCGTAAACAGAACACCCGGACGGTCGAGATGACCGGACCGCCGGAACAGCCGGACCGGCCACAACAGTCGCACCGGTCAGCACAGAACCCTGGAAACGATGTCCCTGATGGCTCGAATACGCGCTGCCGCCCCGCCCTCGGCGGTGGTCGCCGGACTGATCGCCGTGCTGGTGGGCGTCACCAGTTCGGCCGCCCTCGTCTTCACCGCGGCCAAGGCGGCCGGCGCCGACTCCCGCGAGATCTCCTCCTGGATGCTCGCCCTCGGCGTGGGCCTGGCCTGCACCTGTATCGGTCTGTCGGTGCGCTACCGGGCGCCCGTGGTGACCGCCTGGTCGACGCCGGGCGCCGCCCTGCTGACCACCGGCCTCAGCGGGGTCTCCATGGCGCAGGCCGTCGGCGCGTTCCTCTTCTCCGCGCTGCTCATCCTCGTCAGCGGAGTGACCGGCTGGTTCGCGCGCGCCATGAACCGCATCCCCGTACCGCTGGCCGCCGCGCTCCTGGCCGGCGTCCTCTTCCAGTTCGGTACCGGCCTCTTCACCACCATGCACACCAGCTTCGCCGTGGCCTTCCCGATGTTCCTGGCCTACCTGCTGGGCCGCCGGCTGCTGCCGCGCTACGCCGTACTGCTCGCCCTCGCGGCGGGCGTCGTCGCCACGGTGTTCACCGGCGGCTGGCACACCGACCGGGTACGGCTCTCCGTCGCCGCGCCCGTGTTCGTGGCCCCGGAATTCGACTGGAAGGTCCTGGTCAGCGTCGGTGTCCCGCTGTTCGTGGTCACCATGGCCTCGCAGAATCTGCCCGGCGTCGCGGTCCTCCGGGGCGCGGGCTACGACGTACCGGTCTCGCCGCTCATGACCTGGACCGGCACCGCGAACTTCCTGCTGGCGCCGTTCGGCGCGTACGGCCTCAACCTCGCGGCGATCACCGCCGCCATCTGCACGAGCGAGGAGGCCCACCCCGACCGCCGGCGGCGCTACGTCGCCGGTGTCTGGGCCGGCGTCTTCTACCTCTGCGTCGGCCTCCTCGGCGCCACGGTGGCGTCCCTGCTCGCCGCCATGCCGCACGCGCTGGTGCTCGGCATCGCCGGCATCGGCCTGCTCGGCACCGTCACCAGCTCGCTGACCGCCGCCGTCTCCGAGCCCGGCGCCCGGGAAGCGGCCGTGGTCACCTTCCTCGCCACCGCGTCCGGGGTGACCCTGCTGGGCATCGGCTCGGCGTTCTGGGGCCTGCTCGCGGGGGTCCTGACCAGCGTGCTCCTCTCCGCGGGCGGCAAGCGCCGGGGGAAGCGGGACGCGACGCCGGAGGAGGGCCGGGAGGAACCGGGCGCGACGCCGGGAGCGGGCCGGGAGGGCGAAGACGGCGGAGCCGCTCGGGCGGAACCGGCCGCCGGGACCGTGCCGCACGCCGCTCGCTGAGCGGGCGCGGGACGGCTCCGCCTCAGGGCGCCTCGGACCGTACGCGGATCACCGCGTACCGGCACTCCTCCGCGCTGTCGTTGACGAAGGCGCAGGCGGCCGGAGCGCCGAGTTCGAGCCGCTGCCCGGCTTCCAGCGCGTGCACCGCGTCGCCCTCGTGGAAGGTCAGCCGGCCGTCCAGCACCCAGACGATCTGCCGTACGAAGGCGAAGGTCTCGGCCGGATACGGGATGCGCGCGCCGGCGGGCAGCCGTACCTCCGCGATGTCCGCCGGGAACCGCGGCCCGGAGATCTGGCGCCGGCTGTACCCGGTCGCCGGGTCGCGCCACTCGGCCATGGCGCCGGTGTTCGCCCCGGCGCTGTCGTCCGGTCCGTCCGCCGGGTGCTCCGGCGTGCCCTCGGCCAGGGCCATCAGCGCGGACACGCTGATCCGGAAGGCGCCGGACAGCTTGCCGAGGACGACGGCCGTCGGGCTGCTCTCGCCGCGCTCGATCCGGTTGATCATCGCTCGGGAGACGCCCGAGGCCTCGGCCAGCTGGGCCAGGGTCCACCGGCGCCGTTCGCGCTCGTCACGGACCCGCGCACCGATGCGCGCCACCAGTGGATCTATCATATTGGACATGGATCCAATATATGAGAACGGAGTGGCGCTCGCGGAGGCGGGAGCGGCACCGGACGCGGTACGGGTCCGCGCGGCCCGGCCCGACGACCTGGCGGCCGTGCTCGCCATCCGCAACGACGCCGTCGCCACCTCGACCGCGCTGTGGACCGAGACGCCCCAGACCCCCGCCGAGGGCGCCGCCTGGTTCGCCGCGTACCTGGAGAAGGACGCCGCGTTCGTCGCCGAGTACGCGGGCGAGGTCGTGGGGTTCGCGGTCTACTGCCCCTGGCGGGCGCTGGAAGGCTACCGGCACTCGGCGGAGAACTCCGTCTACGTCCGCGGGGACCGGCACGGCCTGGGCATCGGGACCGGGCTGCTGACCGTCCTCATCGACGGAGCGCGACAGGCCGGCTACCACGTCATGATCGCCGACATCGAGGCCGGCAACACCGCCTCGATCCGTCTGCACGAACGCTTCGGTTTCGAGACCGTCGGCACGGTGCGCGAGGTCGGCACCAAGTTCGGCCGCTGGCTGGACCTGACGATCATGCGCCTGCCGCTGCGCTGAGGCCCCGCGCCCGGCCGCGCCGCAGGCGCCCCAGCGCGGCGACGGCGAGGCAGCCGCTGATCGCGGCGATGGCCAGACCGGTGTGGTGCAGGCCGCCGTCGGTGGAGTGGGTGCCGATCAGCAGGGCGAGCATTGCGGCGGCGAGGTTGGCGCCGACGTACTGCGCCGTACGGTACAGCCCGCCCGCGGCACCGGCCTGGGCGGCGGGCGCGGCCTCGTACACGGCGTTCTGGTTGGCCATCGAGTTGTAGCCGTTGGGGATGCCGAGCACCAGGCACAGCAGGACCAGCAGCCAGACCGGGGAGGCGTGCGTGGGCAGCGTCAGCAGCAGACCGCCCACCGTGAGCACTGCCGAACCGATGAGCAGCAGCGGGCCGGGCCCGCGCCGCTTCTGCACCCGCGTGGCGGTGACCGTGGAGACGATGCCCATCAGCGCCAGCGGCAGCATGACCAGGCCGGCCCCGGAGGCGCCCAGGTCCCGGGATTCCTCCAGCCACTGCGGCAGGCCGTAGAAGATGCCGTAGTACGCGGTGTAGGTGGCGATCGTCCGTACGTAGGTGAAGGACAGGTCGCGGTTCGAGAGCAGCCGCAGGTCCAGGAACGGCACCGGCGCCCGCAGCGAGCGCCACACGGTGCACAGCCCGGCGGCCACCGCACCGCCCAGCGCCCACCAGAGCGGCGTCTGCGCGAGGGACAGCAGCCAGTACATCAGCATGCCCATGGCGGCCACGAAGAGCAGCATCCCCGGCAGGTCCAGCTCGGCCAGGGTCCGCCGCAGCGCACTCGACTCGCGTACCGGGTCGGCGGGGGCCCACAGCAGGATGGCGGTCGCGCCGATCACCGTGAGCGGCACGTTGGCCCAGAAGATGCCGGACCAGCCGAACCCGCCCACCAGTACACCGCCCAGCGTCGGGCCGAGCGCGACCATGACCTGTGAGCAGACCGTCAGCGCCGCCAGCGCGTTGTGCGAATCGGCCCGCATCCGGTCGGCGGCGCGGCGGACCATCGCGAGCCCGCACGGGTACTGCGCCGCGGTGCCGATGCCGATGACGACGCGGCAGGCCACCAGTACGCCGACGGACGGCGCGAAGGGCGCGGCGACCGAGGCGAGCGCGACCAGCGCGAGCCCGGCGAGGGATACCTTGCGCGGCCCGAGGGTGTCGGCCAGCCGGCCCGCGGCGGGGGCGGCCACGGCGGTGGCGAGGTAGAGCCCGGAGACCAGCCACGCGGTGGCGGGTCCGGCGCCGAAGTGCGCCTGGATGCCGACCAGCGCCACGGCGATCATCGAGGAGTTCAGCGGCTGGAGGATCGTGCCGAAGGCGATGGGGCCGACCATGCGCTGCGGCAGCTGCGGCCGGGCCTCGGGCGCGGTGCTGTCACCGTCCCGGCCGGGCTGATCTTCAGCAGTGCTGGCTATCTCTTCGCCCGAGGTACGGGGAGCGGGGGAGTTCTCACAAGAGGGGGGCACCGGAGCGGTCCTTCTACGGGCGCGTGGGGGTGGGGGTCACGGGGGCCGCCGTCCCGTCCGAGGGCGCGGGGCCGGTCTCGTCGGGGGCGGTGGCCAGCCGGTCCAGCAGGCGGGTGGTGAGCCGGAGCAGGTCGCGTTCGACGTCGTTGAGGTGCGTCGCCATCGCGCGGGCCAGCCAGACGTCCCGGCGCTCCCGGTCGGCCCGGACGAACTCCAGGCCCTGTTCGGTGGGGTGCAGCAGGGTCTGTCGCCCGTCGGCCGGGTCGGGGCGCCGCTCGACCAGCGCCATGTCCACGAGCCTTGCCACCGGGCGCGCCATCGTCTGCGGGGTGACGCGCTCCGCTGCGGCCAGCTCGCTCGCGGTGGCCGGCCCGTCGCGCTCCAGCCGGCCCAGTACGGCCATCGCGCCGAGCGTCAGTTCACCGGGCGGACGCTGCGCCCGGAGGCGCCGCGTGATGCGCATCAGGCTGTTGCGCAGTTCAACGGCCGCGTGATCGAGCTCTTCACCGGAGGGCATTTCGCCGGAGGACATTTCTTCAGCATAGCTCAATAAATGTACGGCGAACCTGGAGCGGCTGCGCACACCATGGCTGACCTGCCGCGACGGATACTCTGAGCGCTGCCGCGAAGATCCAGAGGGAGACATGCTCAGCAAGCAGCGACTGATACGTGCCGGTGTGACGGTGTTTCTGGTGGCCGGGCTCGGCGCCTGCGGCACGGGAGGTCAAGGGGGAAGCGGCGGCCACGGTACGGCCGGCAGCCACAGTGCGGGGGAGAGCGCCGGGGACGCCCGGCCGCAGCAGGACGGCGTCTCCGGACTGCGGGCCGGTGTCCGCCATGTGCAGAAGAAGACGGTCAAGGCCGAGCGGCCGCACTTGGTGAAGAAGTGCGACTCCGCCACCGAGCGGGTCAAGCACACCAAGCGCAGCAGCCGCGGCAAGAAGAAGACCTGGTACACCACCGAGCGCCACCAGGACTGCCGGAAGGTCCGTCAGGGCACCGAGTCCTACCGGCGGGTGGTCCGCCACGAGCGGTGGTGCGTACGGCTCGACGACGTCAACGGACGGGCCGGCAAGGACCACGTCTGGTACGGGGTCACACCGGCGACGTACCACACGGCCCTCGGCAAGGACGAGCACGCGCACCTGCGGTTCACCCCGATCCGCACCGGCTGCTGAACCCCTCGGCGCACTCCTCGGGGCCGGTCCCCCTTTGTGGCGGATACGCGCGGCGTGGCCTGCGCGCGGGCGGGCGTTGTACGGACTACCTTGTGCGGCGATTGCGTCGTTGAAGCAGTATGCCCGTAGATGTCTGCCGGCCGGGTGGTGCCACCCGGCGCCGAGGAGATGCGATGAGCGAGGTGGCCGCGGAGGGGTCAGCGCCGACGGGCGGAGCGGCCGACGCGCTGCTGCGGCTCGGCGGCTTCTTCACCCGTGGCGAGTACACGCGTGACCTGGGCGCGGTGCATCTCAAGGGTGGCCGGGACGGTGACGTCTTCTACCGGGACCGCTGGGCGCACGACAAGGTGGTGCGGTCCACGCACGGCGTGAACTGCACCGGCTCGTGCAGCTGGCGGGTGTACGTCAAGGACGGGATCATCACCTGGGAGACCCAGGAGACCGATTACCCCACCGCCGGCCCCGACCGCCCCGAGTACGAGCCCCGCGGCTGCCCCCGGGGTGCCGCCTTCTCCTGGTACACCTACTCACCCACCCGCGTGCGCTACCCCTACGTCCGCGGAGTGCTGGCGGAGATGTACCGGGAGGCCCGGCAGCGGCTCGGCGATCCGGTGCTGGCCTGGGCGGACGTGGTCGGCGACCCGGAGCGGCGGCGCCGATACCAGCAGGCCCGCGGCAAGGGCGGGATGGTACGGACGACCTGGGCGGAGACGCTGGAGATGGTCGCCGCCGCCCATGTGCACACCATCCGCGAGCACGGTCCGGACCGGATCGCGGGGTTCTCGCCGATCCCGGCGATGTCGATCGTCTCGCACGCGGCGGGCGCCCGGTTCGTGTCGCTGATCGGCGGTCAGATGCTGTCGTTCTACGACTGGTACGCGGACCTTCCGGTGGCCTCGCCGCAGGTGTTCGGCGACCAGACCGACGTACCGGAGTCGGGTGACTGGTGGGACGCGGCGTACCTGCTGATGTGGGGCTCGAACGTGCCGGTCACCCGCACGCCGGACGCCCACTGGATGGCCGAGGCCCGCTACAACGGCCAGAAGGTCGTGGTCGTCGCGCCGGACTTCGCGGACAACGCCAAGTTCGCCGACGAGTGGCTGCACCCGCACCCCGGCACCGACGGCGCGCTGGCCTTCGCGATGGGCCAGGTCATCCTCCGCGAGTGCTTCGTCGAGCGGCAGGTGCCGTACTTCACCGACTACGTCCGCCGCTTCACCGACCTCCCGTTCCTGGTGACACTGCGGGAACGGGACGGTGCGTACGTACCTTCCCGCTTCCTGCGCGCCTCGGAACTGGGCGGCGAGCAGGCTGCGGCCGAGCGTGCCGCGTGGCGCACGGTGCTGCTGGACGACGCCACCGGCCGCCCCGTCGTCCCGGACGGGACGGTGGCCGACCGCTGGTCGGGGGAGGAGGGCCGGTGGAACCTGGAACTGGGCGACGTGGTGCCCCGGCTGAGCCTGCACGATGACCCGGCGGCGGACGGTGTCGAGGTGCTGCTGCCGCGCTTCGACACGACGGACGGCTCGGGGGACGTGCTGCGGCGCGGTGTACCGGCGCGCCGCCTCACTCCGGACGGACCGCTGGTCACCACGGTCTTCGACCTGCTGCTGGCCGGGTACGGGGTGGGCCGGGACGGACTGCCGGGGGAGTGGCCGACGGGGTACGAGGACGCGGCGAGCCCGGGCACCCCGGCCTGGCAGGAGGCGCTGACCTCCGTACCGGCGGCCGCGGTGGTGCGCATCGCCCGGGAGTTCGCGCGGACCGCGGAACGCACCCGCGGCCGCTGCATGATCCTCATGGGCGCGGGGACCAACCACTGGTTCCACTCCGAGACCATCTACCGCACCTTCCTGACCCTGCTGCTGCTCACCGGCTGCCAGGGCCGCAACGGCGGCGGCTGGGCGCACTACGTCGGCCAGGAGAAGTGCCGGCCGCTCACCGGCTGGACCGCGCTGGCCGGTGCCGGCGACTGGCAGCGCCCGCCCCGCCAGATGATCGGCACCGGCTTCTTCTTCCTCCACACCGACCAGTGGCGCTACGACCCGTTCCGCGCCGATGTGCTGGCGTCGCCGCTGGGCGAGGGGCGGTTCGCGGGGATGTCGGCGGTGGACGTGCTGGCCCGCTCGGCACGGCTGGGCTGGATGCCCTCGTACCCCACCTTCGACCGCAACCCCCTCGACCTGGCCGACGAAGCCGCCGCCGCGGGCGGCGATCCGGGCGCGCACATCGCCGCCGAGCTGGCCGCCGGACGCCTCGGCTTCGCCTGCGAGGACCCCGATCACCCCGCCAACTGGCCGCGCATCCTGCTGACTTGGCGGTCCAACCTGCTCGGCTCCTCCGCCAAGGGCGCCGAGTACTTCCAGCGCCATCTGCTCGGCACGCACGCCAACCTCCGTGCGGAGCAGGCGCCCGAGGACGCCCGTCCGCGCGACGTACGGTGGCGCCCGGAAGCCCCTGAGGGCAAGCTCGACCTGCTGGTCAACCTGGACTTCCGGATGACGTCGACGGCCCTGCTGTCCGACGTGGTGTTTCCCGCCGCCACCTGGTACGAGAAGCACGACCTGTCCACCACCGACATGCACCCCTTCGTGCACTCCTTCAACCCGGCCATCGACCCGCCGTGGCAGGCCCGCACCGACCACGACACCTTCCAGGCCCTGGCCGAGGCGTTCTCCGGGCTCGCCGCCCGCCACCTCGGCGTACGCCACGACGTGGTCGCCACCCCGCACCAGCACGACACACCCGCCGAACTGGGCGACCCGATGGGCGCCGCCCACGACTGGCGGGCCGAGGGCACCGCGCCGGTACCGGGCCGGACGATGCCGGCGCTCACCGTCGTCGAGCGCGACTACGGTGCCGTCGCCGACCGGATGCGCGCCCTCGGGCCGCTCGCGGACGCCAAAGGGCTGACCGCCAAGGGCCTCACGTACGACGTCGGCGAGGAGCTGGCCGAACTGGCCCGGCGGTGCGGCACGGCGCGCGGCGGATCCGCCGACGGCCGCCCCCTCCTCGACACCGCGGAGAAGATGTGCGAGGCGGTCCTCGCCCTCTCCGCCACCACCAACGGCCGCCTCGCCGACCAGGGCTTCCGTACCCTCGCACGGCGTGTGGGCAGCCCCGGGATCGCGGAACTGGGGCAGGGCGAGCGGGAGCGCCGGATCCGCTTCGCCGACACCGGAGCGCAGCCGCAGCAGAGCCTCACCAGCCCCGAGTGGTCCGGCGTGGAATCCGGCGGCCGGCGGTACAGCCCGTTCACCATCAACACCGAGTACGGCAAGCCCTGGCACACCCTCACCGGCCGTCAGCACTTCTACCTCGACCACGACTGGATCCACGAACTGGGCGAGGCGCTGCCGCTGTACCGGCCGCCGCTGGACATCCACCGCCTGTTCGGCGAACCACGGCTGGGACCCGACGGCGAGCACGAGGTGACGGTGCGTTACCTCACCCCGCACAACAAGTGGTCCATCCACTCCGAGTACCAGGACAACCTGCTCATGCAGGCCCTCTCCCGCGGCGGCCAGCTCCTCTGGATCAGCCCCGCCGACGCCGAGGCCATCGGCGTGGCCGACAACGACTGGATCGAGGCCGTCAACCGCAACGGCGTCCTCGTCGCCCGCGCCGTCGTCTCCCACCGCATGCCCACCGGCACCGTCTACGTCCACCACGCCCAGGACCGCACCGTCGCCGTCCCCCGCAGCGAAGCCACCGGCCGGCGCGGCGGCACCCACAACTCCCTGACCCGGGTGCTCCTCAAACCCACCCACCTCATCGGCGGATACGCCCAGCTCACCTTCGCGTTCAACTACTTCGGACCCACCGGCAACCAGCGCGACGAGGTCACCGTGATCCGCCGCCGCTCCCAGGAGGTGCGCTACTGATGCGGGTCATGGCCCAGATCGCCATGGTGATGAACCTCGACAAGTGCATCGGCTGCCACACCTGCTCGGTGACCTGCAAACAGACCTGGACCAACCGGGCCGGCGTGGAGTACGCCTGGTTCAACAACGTCGAGACCCGCCCGGGCCAGGGCTACCCCCGCCGCCACGAGGACCAGGAGCGGTGGCGCGGCGGCTGGGAACTGACCCGCCGCGGCCGGCTGCGGCCCCGCTCCGGCGGCCGGCTGCGCCGCCTCGTCTCGATCTTCGCCAACCCCGTACTGCCCAGCATCCGCGACTACTACGAGCCGTGGACGTACGACTACCGCACCCTCACCGAGGCACCGGCCGGCGACGACTTCCCCGTGGCGGCGCCCCGCTCCCTGATCAGCGGCGAGCGGATGGACACCGTCCCGTGGTCGGCGAACTGGGACGACAACCTCGGCGGCATGCCCCAGCACGGCCCGGACGACCCGGTACTGGCGCGGATGTCCGAGAAGGTGCGGCTGGAGTTCGAGCAGGCCTTCATGTTCTACCTGCCGCGCATCTGCGAGCACTGCCTGAACCCCTCGTGCGTGGCGACCTGCCCCTCCGGCGCGCTCTACAAGCGCGAGGAGGACGGCATCGTCCTCGTCGACCAGGACCGCTGCCGCGGCTGGCGGATGTGCGTGACCGGCTGCCCGTACAAGAAGATCTACTTCAACCACCGCACCGGCAAGGCCGAGAAGTGCACCTTCTGCTATCCGCGTGTCGAGGCCGGGCTGCCCACCGTCTGCTCCGAGACCTGCGTCGGCCGGCTGCGCAATCTCGGCGTGCTGCTCTACGACGCCGACCGGGTGCGCGAGGCCGCCGCCACACCGCGTGAACAGGATCTGTACGAAGCCCAGTTGGACCTCTTCCTCGACCCGCACGACCCCGCCGTCGCCGACGCCGCCGAGCGCGCGGGACTCCCGCTCGCCTGGCTGGACGCCGCCCGCCGCTCCCCGGTGTACGACCTGATCGCCACCCACCGCGTCGCGCTGCCGCTCCATCCCGAATACCGCACCATGCCGATGGTCTGGTACGTGCCGCCGCTCTCGCCGGTGGTGGAGTCGCTGACCGCCTCCGGCCACGACGGCGAGGACGAACAGAACCTCTTCGGTGCCATCGACACGCTCCGCATCCCCGTCAGCTACCTCGCCGAACTGTTCACCGCCGGCGACACCGCGCCGGTCGACGCCGCCCTGCGCAGACTGGCCGCCATGCGGGCGCACCGGCGCCGCCTCAACCTCGGCGACGCGCCGGACCCGGCCATCGCCGCATCGGTCGGCATGAGCACCGAGCAGCTCGACGACATGTACCGGCTCCTCGCCCTGGCCAAGTACGAGGACCGGTACGTCATCCCGACCGCCGCGGTGGGGGAGGCCCACGCCCTGGAGGAGTCGGCCCTCGGCGGCTGCAGCCTGGACTTCGAGGGCGGCCCCGGCATGGGCGGCGGCCACGGTTCGGGCCCGTTCGGCGAGGCGTCCGGGCGGCCGGCGCCCGCCGCCGTGGAGAACTTCCACGCGCTGCGCTCCCGCGCCACCGACGACCGGCCCGCCGACGCCGCCGGGCCCGGCGCCCGGGTCAACCTCCTGAACTGGGACGGCAACGGCCGGCCCGAGGGGCTCTTCCCGCCGCAGCAGGAGCGCGGCACCGCCGACGGCGACACCGGCACGGAGGAGCGATGAAGACACCGCGCATCGGCGCCGCCCTCCGCCGCCGTGCCGCACCGGCCCCCGAGCACACGGACGGCCGCGACCACGCCGTGCTCCGCCGCGCCGCCGGCCTCTGCCTGGACTACCCCGACCGCACCGTCCTGGACCGCCTGCCGCTCGTGCGGGCGGCCCTGGACGCGACGGCCCCCTCGGACGCGGCGACGGACGTCCGCACCTTCGTCGCGCAGCTGGCGGACCAGGACCCCCTCCGGGCCGGCGAACACTACGTCGCCGTCTTCGACACCCGTAACCGCCGCTCCCTGCACCTCACGTGGTGGAGCGACGGCGACACCCGCCGCCGCGGCCACTCCCTCGCGGCCCTCAAGGCGCGCTACCGGGCACACGGCCTGAACCCGGGCGGGGCCGAACTCCCCGACCACCTCCCCGTCGTCCTGGAGTACGCCGCCCACGAACCGGCGGACGGCACGGCCCTCCTCCAGGAACACCGCACCGGCCTCGAACTGCTGCGGCTCGCCCTCACCAAGGCGGGCACCCCGTACGCCCTCCTCCTCCGGGCCGTGTGCGCCACCCTCCCGGGGCCTTCGCCCCGTACCGAACAAGAGGCGCGCGCACTGTCCGCGCGGTCACCCGCCGACCGTGTCCCCGCCGACCTCGCAGGCCCGGAACTGGTCGGCCTCCAGCCCTACGACAGCCCCGGAGGCCATCGATGGCTGCCCTGACCACCTTCCTGTGGGGCGCACTGCCCTACCTCGCCGTCGGACTGCTGATCTCCGGCACCGTCTGGCGGTACCGCTACGACCGGTTCGGCTGGACCACCCGTTCCTCGGAGCTGTACGAGTCCCGGCTGCTGCGGATCGGCAGCCCGGTCTTCCACATCGGCCTGTTCTTCGTCGTCGCCGGCCATGTCATCGGGCTGCTGATCCCCGAGAGCTGGACGGCCGCCGTCGGCGTGGACGAAGCCACCTACCACGCCCTGGCCCTCGCCCTCGGTGTCGTGGCCGGAGTGCTCACCTTCGGCGGGCTGGTGCTGCTCATCTGGCGGCGCCGGACCACGGGCCCGGTCTTCCTCGCCACCACCCGCAACGACAAGGTCATGTACGTCTTCCTCGTCGCGGCCCTGGGCACCGGGCTCGCCACCACCCTGATCAACGCCTTCGGCGACACCTACGACTACCGCACCACCGTCTCGCCCTGGCTGCGCAGCCTGTTCACCTTCCTGCCCGACACCGCGCTGATGGCCGAGGCGCCGACGGAGTACCACATCCACGTCACCGTCGCCCTGCTGCTCTTCGCGCTGCTGCCGTTCACCCGCCTGGTGCACGCGTTCACCGCGCCGGTGGCGTACCTCTTCCGCCCGTACATCGTCTACCGCTCGCGGGACGTGGCCCGGGGGCCCGGGACGGCCCGGCCGCGCCGCGGATGGGAGCGCACCGGATCGTGACCCGCCCAGGAAAGCGTCTGTCCGGCGCCGCATCACGCATCGAGGGCCTGCACCTCGACGCGCTCCACCTCGACGTGCTGGAGCGGCGCTACCCCTCCCGGTGGCTGCGCGCGGCGTACTGCGGTGTGAACGCCTTCGTCGCACTGCTGCTGATGGCCGTCATCGCGCTGGTCACCGGGCAGCCGTTCCTCTTCCCCTCCCTCGGCCCGACCGCCTTCCTGCTGTTCCGCACGCCCGAGGCGCCGGCGGCCTCGCCGCGCAACACCGTGTACGGCCACCTCATCGGCGTCCTCGCGGGCTGGTTCGCACTGGCCGTCACCGGGCTGCTGGACACCGGCCCCGACCTGATGCACGTCGACTGGCGGCGGGTGCTGGCCGCCGTCATCGCCCTCGGCCTGACCTGCACCCTCATGCCGGTCTTCCGCGCCGACCACCCGCCCGCCGGCGCCACCACCCTCATCGTCGCCCTCGGCCTGCTCCGCAGCCCCGCCGAACTGGCCACCATCATGCTCGCGGTGCTCGTGCTCACCGCCCAGGGCTTCCTCATCAACCGCCTGGCCGGGCTCCCGTACCCACTGTGGCGCCACCCCCGGGACCAGCGGAAAAGCGCCTGACGGCCGCACCGCCAGGCGCTCAGGACAGGGTGCGCACCGCCCGGCGGACCTCCTTGGCGACGGCGTCCGGGAGCGGGGCGTAGTGCAGCGCGGCGAGGTGCTTCTGGCCCTCGGCGCCGGCGGTGTAGCCCAGGAACGACTTCAGGACCGGCAGCGAACCGGCCTGGTTGCCCTTGTCGCAGACGACCTCGTAGGTCATCAGGACGATCGGGTACGCGCCGGGCTTCGGTGCGTCGTAGTCGAAGGCGAGGGTCTTGTCGTTGCCCTCGCCGACGATCTCAGCGGCGCCGATCCCGGCCGAGGCGGTCTTCGTGGTGGGCGCCACCGGCTCGCCGGCGCCCGTGTCGATGCTGACCGTGGTGATGCCGCGCGAGGCGGCGAAGGACAGCTCGAAGTAGCCGATGGTGCCGGGGGAGGACGCCACCTCCGAGGCGATGCGCGAGGACCCGCTGCCGGCCCCGCCGCCCTTGCCCTGCCAGGACTTGGCGCCGGAGTGCGGCCAGGCGTCGGGCGCCGCACCGGCCAGGTAGTCCTGGAAGTTCTGTGTGGTGCCGGAGTCGTCCGAGCGGTGCATCGGCCGGATGGGCAGCGACGGCAGCTCCGTGTCGGGGTTCAGCTTCCGGATGGCCGGCGCGTCCCAGGTGGTGATGCGGGAGTCGAAGATCTTGGCGAGCGTCGGGGCGTCCAGCACCAGATGGTCCACGCCCGGCAGGTTGAAGCCGATGGCGACGGGGCCGCCGACCATCGGGAGGTGAATGGCCCGGCCGCCCCGGCAGGTCTCCCGCGACCAGGCGATCTCCTGCTTGCTGAGCACGCCGTCGGTGCCGCCGAACGCGGTCGCCCGCCGCTGGAACTGCGCGACGCCGGCCCCCGAGCCCAGCGGGTTGTACGCGATGCGGGCACCGCGGCAGGCCCGCTGGTACTCGTCGATCCAGTGCTCCATCGCGCTCTGCTGCGCCGTCGAGCCGGAGCCGCGCAGCCGGCCGTCGCCGGTGCAGTCGACCCCCGCGGGCACCGGCTCGGCGGCCCGGCCGTTCCCGTCCGCCCCACCGGTGGCCTGCGCCCCGCACCCGGCGAGCAGCAGGGTGCTCGCGCAGGCCCCGGCGAGCAGAGTGCTCCATCGACTCGTGCGTCCCGTACGGACCGGACGTCGGCTTTGCACTCTTGTTCCCCTCACGGCGCCACATTCACTCGACACAACGAACTGAGCATGAATGCTCGCCGATCTTTCGTATGGGGTGCGTGTCATGCGGGCGAACGGAAGGTGATGTCTGGGTCACGGTCAGGTGAACTGCGACCCGTCCGCGTACGTGGGGACGTGCGGGCCGGCGTTACGGCAGCGCGTGCACGTGCGGGCCGACCGCGTTGGACCAGGCGTTGCCGCTGGTCGCGTCCCAGTTGGTGGACCAGGTCATCGCGCCGCGCAGGGCGGGGTAGGTCTTCGCGGGCTTGAAGGTACCGCAGCCGGTGCCCTTGGTGAGGCAGTCCAGCGCGGCGTTGACGACGCTCGGGGCGACATAGCCGCTGCCCGCGCCGCGCGTGGAGGCCGGCACGCCGATCCCGACCTGCGAGGGGTCCAGGCCGCCTTCGAGCTGGATGCAGGCCAGCGCGGTCAGGAAGTCCACCGAGCCCTGGCTGTAGACCTTGCCGTCACACCCCAGCATCGAACCGCTGTTGTAGTACTGCATGTTGACGACGGTCAGGATGTCCTTGATGTTCAGCGCCGTCTTGAAGTAGCTGCCGGACGTCGACTGCATGTCGATGGTCTGCGGCGCCATCGTGAGGACGAGCCCGCTGCCCGCCTTCTGTGACAGGGAGCGCAGGGCCTGCGACATGTAGGTGGGGTTCAGGCCGTTCTCCAGGTCGATGTCGACGCCGTTGAAGCCGTACTCCTGCATCAGCGCGTACACGCTGTTGGCGAAGTTCGCAGCGGAGGTGGCGTCGTTGACCGAGATCGTGCCCTTCTCGCCGCCCACCGAGATGATGACCGACTTGCCGGCCGCCTGCTTGGCCTTGATGTCGGCCTTGAACTGGTCGACGGTGTAGCCGTTCAGGCCCGCGGTGTCGAGGTTGAAGGTGACCGCGCCGGGCGTGCCGGTGGCGTCGGCGAAGGAGACCGCGATGATGTCGTACTGGGCCGGCACGTCGCTGATCTTCTGGACGGCGGCGCCGTTGTTGAAGTTCTGCCAGTAGCCCGTGACGGCGTGCTTGGGCACCGCCGGGTTGCCGCCGGAGCCGCCGTCGGGCGCGGTGGTGCCGGTGACCTCGGCCGACTTGGCGGATTCACCGGTCGCGTTGGTCGCCGCGACCTGGAAGCGGTACGCGGTGGCCGGGCTCAGCCCCGTGATGGTCGCGGAGGTGCCGCTGACGGTCTGCGCCTTGGCGCCGTCGCGGTAGACGGTGTAGCCGGTGGCGTCCTTGGCGGCGTTCCAGGAGAGCGCGACGGAGGACTTGGTCACGGCGCCGACGCTGAGGCCGCTGGGCGTGGCCGGTATGCCGGGCACCGGGTCGGTGCCGCCTCCGCCGTCGGGCCCGAAGACGCTGATGTCGTCGGCGAAGTAGGGGGCCTGCCCGTACCAGCCGTGTGTGTAGACGGTGACGGACGTGGTGTTCGGGCCGGCGGTGAAGCTGGTCTGGAGCTGCTGCCAGGACGAACCGCCCGTCGTCCAGGTCGAGACGTCGGTGGTGCCGGTGCCAGAAGCGCCGAGGTAGACGTAGGCGCCCTGGACGTACGCGCTGAGCCGGTACGTCGCGCCGGGCTTCACCGCGACCGTCTGCGTGCACTTGGCGTTGTCGGAGCCGGCGGGGGTGGCCTTCAGCGCGCTCGTGCCGCCGTGCACGGGGCTCGCGACGGTCGTGCCGCTGCCGTTCGAGCAGGTCCAGTCGGACAGCCCGGACTCGTAGCCGGCGTTCTTGGCGACGTTGACGTCCGCCTGTGGAGCGGCGACCGCCTGTGTGCCGCCCGCCGCGCACACGGCGGCCGCGACGGCGGCGAGGAGAGTGGTGAACCGGCGTCTGTGTCGGCCGGGTCGGACATCTGCGGTACGGGGCATGGCTGTCTCCGGTGCGAAGGAAGCGGACCAGGAAGTCGTGCGGGTCACTGCACGTACGAGACGGCGGCCACCGTGTCTGCGCTAAAAATGGTTCAGACCAATGCCGTTGTCAAGGGTCATGACGAGGGACGGCCGCTCTTCCGCGGCCGCGGCGCCACGTCCTGCGGGAAGGTCAGCATGGAGCCCATCCACCGCATCGCCGGTGTGATCTCGCGCCGCCAGGTCGTGAAGTGGTGACTGCCCCGCGGCAGGACGAGGGAGTCCACGGTCATCGGCGGCTTCGCCGCGCGCACGAACCGCATCGTGTCGGCGTATCCCGGCTCGCCCTGCCGGCTGCTGGCCACCAGTACGGAGATCCGGGGCGCCGGCAGCCGGTCCAGCCGCCACAGCAGGTCGTGCTCGCGCTGCCGCTGGGCCGCGCGCTGACCGGAGCCGAAGAGGCTGCCGGTGGTCAGGTCGTCCCGGATCCGGTAGTCGGCGGAGAGCGCGGCGGCCGCGGTGTAGACGCCGGGGTGGCGCATGGCGAGCTGGAGGGCGCAGCTGCCGCCGGAGGAGTAGCCGAGGGCGCCCCACGCGCTCGGGTCGTGGCCGACGCGATAGGCCGATTTCAGCGCGTCCGGCAGGTCCTTGGTGAAGAACGTCTCGGCCTGCGGGCCGCCCGGCACGTCCACGCACTGGGTGTCCCGCGGCGGCGCGACGGTCGGCCGGATCATCACGACGACGGTCGGCGGCATCGCGTCCCGGGCGATCAGCCGCCCCGCGGTCTGCGGCACCCGGAGGTACTGCGCGAGGTTCATGATGCCGCCCGGGTAGCCGCTGATGGCGACGACGACGGGGAACCGCTGCCGCTGGAACTGCCGTTGGAAGTACTGCGGCGGCAGGTAGACGAAGGCCGGATTCACCACCCGCGTGCGGCGCCCCATGACCCGTACGGACTCCACCCGGCCCACCTTCTCCGGCGAGCCGGCGGGCAGCCCCGTCACCCGGTCCAGCCC
Source organism: Streptomyces sp. NPDC050806 (assembly GCF_055586425.1). Classification (NCBI taxonomy): domain Bacteria; kingdom Bacillati; phylum Actinomycetota; class Actinomycetes; order Kitasatosporales; family Streptomycetaceae; genus Streptomyces; species Streptomyces sp. NPDC050806. The sequence goes on from NZ_JBVJIF010000005.1 coordinate 176,677, forward strand.
CTGCGGACCGGCGGCCTGCACCAGCCCGCCGCGCACCCCGGCGGCCACGTCCCGGCCGCCGTGCTGGATGGCCGGAGCCGGCGCCTTCTCGTTGCGTCCCAGCAGCTCGTCCCACGAGCCGTAGAACTCGAAAGCGGAGTTGACGCCCAGCGCCAGCGCGCAGACGAGCGCGAGCTGGGTGACGGCGATGGCGGCGAACCGGCCCAGTACGGGCCGCAGCCCGCGCCCGGCCAGCCGCGGCCACAGCCACACCGTGAGGACCACACACACCACGGCGGCCACCGCCACCGCGTAACCGAGCGACCGGCTGGTCGGACCCATGCACCCATCACTCCCACCCGTCGAGACGTCCGGGGCCGGGCCGCCGGCGACGCCTTTACGGCAGGCGGCCCGGTCCCCGCTCGTCGATAAGGAGGTGAGCGAACCACGGTGCGTTCCGGCTTGGCACAGTTCTTGCCAAGGGCGTGCGTCCCCTTGAGACGGGGCCCGAAGCGCTCAGCCCGCGAGCCACTCCGGCCGGCACGAGCCCCGGGCGACCAGTGTGAACGGGTAACGGCCCGGCGTACCGGACATCCGCACCTGGTCCGTGACGCCCTGGTACGCGCCGAGCGGGGTGTCGGCGGTGAATGTCTCGGGGTCGAGGTAGGCGTGGCGCTCCCCGGTGCCGGCGACCTCCGTCGCGTACGCCTTGTCGAAGACGCCGAGGCTGAGGATCCACAGCGCGGCACGGGTCAGCGAGACGTGCACCCGGTAGCTGCCGCCCTCGCGCGCCCGGCGGGCCAGTGCCTCGCTGACCCCGGCGGCCATCAGCCAGGAGACGATGTAGTCATTGACCACCAGGATCGGCGGCAGGCCGGGGCGTTCGCCGTCGCCCTCCAGGTTCATCATGCCGACCAGGCTGCCGGCCGTCTGGTCGAAGCCGACCCGGTCGGCCCAGGGACCGGTGGGGCCGTTGAGGGTGGCCGTCGCGTGCACGATCCCGGGCCGGACGGCCGCGGCCTGCTCCGGGCCCAGCCCGATGCTCTCCAGGTAGCCGGGGCGGCGGTTGGCGTAGAACACATCGGCCCCGCCCAGCAGTTCGCGCAGCCGCGCCGAGCCGTCGGCGGAGCGCGGGTCGAGCGTGGCGGAGCGGACGCCGACGTTGGCCGTGGCGTACGTCGCGTCGTGCTCGTGCTCGCCCGGACGCCAGATGTTCAGTACGTCGGCGCCGTGCAGCGCCAGCGCACGCCCCGCGCCCGCACCGGCGATCACATGGCCCATGCCCAGCGCCCGGATGCCCGACAGCGGCTGCTCGACGCCCTCCGGCAGGGGGCGGGCCGGGCTGTCGCCGATCTTCTCGATCTCGATCAGCGGCATGTGCGCGAGGTGGTCGCGGTACTGCGGCTCGTCCAGGATCTCCAGCGGGGAGCGCAGCACCGGCATCACGACCCCCGCCCCGACGCCGGCCCGCTCCAGGTCGTCGGCGTTCCACTTGGCGATGGCGGCGGCCACCGCCTCCGGGTCGTCCGGGGTGCCCAGCAGCTTCTGGGCGGCCGTCTTGATGCCGGGGTAGGGGTTCAGCGGCATCACCCAGCGCCCGTCGGCGGTGGGGTAGAAGGAGAAGCCGAGCGCCTGGTTCACAATGGAGGTGGAGGCCGGCGGATAGCCGTTCAGCAGCTCCCAGCGGCGGTCGTAGAACGGGCACAGCCGGTGCGGGGCGCTGCGCAGGTCGACGGAGATGTCCTGCCCGGCACCGCCGCGCAGCCGCCAGAGCTTGGCGATCGCGGCGGACTTGGCCGCCAGCGCGATGCCGGCCGCCGCGCCGAGGCGCAGGGTGCTCGGTACGACGGGGTCGGCGCCGTGGAAGGTGATGTCGCCCCCGGTGTCCAGCGGGCTCATGCCGATGCCCGCGAGGACCTCGGCGAGGGCGGCCCCGACGTCGAACGCGTCGCCGGTCGCCGGTGCGGCGACGGCGGCCTCGATCCGCCGGGTGAGCGTCTGTGCGTGGCCGGTGGTCATCGGTGGGTCAGCTCCCTGCGAGGGTGGTGGCGGTCCGGCGGGCCGCCGGACCGGTGGACGAGGCGGGCGCCTGGTCCCGCGGGCCGGACGCCAGCCGGGAGACCAGCTCCTCGACGGCGGTCACGGTGCGCAGGCACAGGGTGAGGGCGCGGCCGCGGGCGTGCGCCACACCGTCCGGCGCGGTGGCGTCGACCAGGTCGGCGAGGCCGCTGCGGGTGGCCGTCGCGTCGAAGGCGGCGCGCAGCGCGCCCTCGGCCGGGCGGCCCTTCGCGGCGACCACGGCGGCCAGCTCCGCCAAGTGGTGATCGAGGACCGCGGCGAACTCGGCGGTCTCCGGTACGGCGTCCGCGGCGCTGCCCGGCTGCCGGTCGTAGAGGACCGAGGCGCACTGGCCGATCTCGTAGACCGCGTGCTGGATCGCGGTCAGCTCGGTGGCGGACCAGCGGGAGCGGTGCCGGCGCGGCTCGTGGCCCAGGCTGGCCACCGCCGCGTCCAGGCGCTCGCGGGCCTGCCGGGCCTGCCGCCGCAGGACGTCGATCTCCGCGGAGTCCACGGCACCGGCCTCGGCGTACCCGGTGACCAGCGCGGGCAGCAGCCGCCGCTGCACCCGCAGCCAGTCGGCCAGCAGCTCGTGCGTGCGGTGGTGGTGGTAGGTCGGGATCGCCACGAAGACCACCAGGCCGAGCAGCGCGCCGACCAGGGTGTCGGCGGGGCGGCCCCACTCGATCAGGTGGGCGGCCGAGCCGAGGCGGGTGATGAGGAAGACGATCCAGGCCGTGATGAAGAAGTTCAGTACGAGCTGTCCGACACGGAGGGTGAGGAAGACGCACGCGGCGAGGACGGTCGCCGCGGCCACCAGCCAGCCGGCGTGCCAGCCGCCGGGCAGCAGGACGACCCAGGCGACGAGCCCGCCGAGGATCGAGCCGATCGGCCGGGCCCAGCCGCGGGCGAAGGTGTGCCCGTAGTCGGGGAAGAGCACCAGCATCGTGGTGAGCGCCGCCCAGAAGCCGTGGTCGGGCAGGGCGTGCCCCCAGAAGTCGCCGAACGCGCGGCCCACCGCCTCACCGGCCGTGGTACCGACCGCGATGCGGATGGCGTGCAGGAACAGCGGGGCGCCCGGACGCAGCTCGGCGCGCAGCCGGCGCCACCCGGAACGCAGCGCGTTCTCGGCGGGAAAGGCGTCCAGGACCTGGTCCAGCCCCTCGGGGCCGCGCGACTCCAGCCAGTGGTCGGCCAGCCGGGCCGCCTCCCGGAGGCGGGGGCGCAGCGCCTCGGCCTCCGGCCCGGTCCAGGAGTCCAGCAGCCGCGCGGTCTCGGCGTCGGCGTCCTGGCGCTGTGCGGTCTGCACCGTACGGGCGACCGCGTCGAGCGCCTCGGCGACGGCCGGCCGCGGCAGGCGCGCCGCACGCCCCGAACGCGGCAGGAAGAGCAGCGCGCGCCGGATGTTCTCCGCCTCCGCGAGCAGCCCGTAGAGCGGGGCGGCGGCGGGGCGGGCGAAGGCCGGGAGCAGGTCGAGGGCCGACCGGGCCGCGGTGAAGGGCGCGGACGAGAGGTACGGCGCGGGCTCGCCGGCCCGGGCGGTGTCCGCCAGCGTCCGGTACACGGCCGCCACCGCCTTGCGCTGCGCCGGGTGGCGCCGGCCGTACGGCGGCAGCAGCTGGACGAGGACCACCAGTCCGGCACCGGCCGCGATCCACTGGACCATCGTCAGCCCGGCGGAGATGCCGGGGGAGAGGTCCGCGGTGATCATGAGCCCGATGGTGACGAGGCAGGCCCGGATGCCGGGGGCCACGCCCAGGGCGCGCCACAGGCCGGCGACGTAGGAGGCGACCGCGAGGACGATCAGGAACCACCAGCCCATCGGGTGGAGGAACACTCCGATCAGTGTGGCGAGGGTGAAGCCCGCGCCGAGTGCGAGGGCGTTCACCGCACGGTGCCGGACGGGGGCCAGCAGTGTGCCGATGCCGCAGATGAAGGTGCCCACGGTCATCATCGCCCAGGCCAGCGGGTCGTGCAGCAGCGAGCCGATGACGGAAGCGGCGGCGACGGCGAGCACGGCCCGGCCGATCGCCCAGGGATCGGAGAATACGCGTTCCACCTTCAGCGCCGCTCGGAAGCTGCGCCGGAGGGCGGAACCCCATGCCTTTACCTCACTCATATAGATGCATACTACACCTAATAAAGCGGGTGAGGCGAGCCGGCGCCGGGTGAGACGGGCCACCCGGTGGCACCGTCAGTACGACGGCACCGGGTGGCCCGCCTCGCGGAGCCGCCCGGCCGGGCTCACCAGCCGTCGCGGTGCACGACCTCCGAGACGGGGCGACGCCGCACCGGACCGAAATTGCCCAGCGGCCACCCCACCGGAATCGCGGCGAAGGTCCGCATGTCGGCGGGGATGCCCAGCGCGTCCTTCCACTCGGCCTCCAGCATCAGGTGCCAGATGGTGATGTTGGCGGCCAGGCCGAGGCCACGCGCGGCGAGCAGCAGGTTCTGCACACCCGGATAAACGCACGAACCCTCAGCGAGTGCCGTGAAGCGCTCCTGTGTCTGTGCCAGGTCCGCCGCCGCGGTCGGGCCCAGCGCCGCCACGTACGCCTGTACCCCCTCGTCGTCCGTCTGCAGCTCGGGCATGCGGTAGCAGGGGATGACCAGCGCGGGCGTCTCCGCGAAGTGGTCGCGCTGGTACTCGATGGCCGCGACCATCCGCGCGTACGCCGCCTCCGGCATCCCCTCGGGGCCGTGCTTGCCGGTGGTGGCCAGATAGGCGTCGACGCACCGCTTCCACAGCGGCGCCAGCCGCGCCATGACCGCAGGGTCGGTGACGACGACGTACTCGTACCGCTGCATGTTGCCGCCGCTGGGCCCCCAGACCGCCGCCTGTATGAGCTGGTCCAGCAGCTCGTCGGGCACCGGGTCGGGCTTCAGCCGGCGCATCGCGCGCATGGTCGACATCGTGTCGAACAGCGCCGGTTGACCGGCGGAAGGAGTGGCGGGGGAGGTGGTCGTAGTGGTGATCATGGTCGTCGAGTGTAGGTGCCGGGCCGTGCGCCGGCACGGCCCGCGGCGAACCCGTACTGCGGCCGCTCAGTGGGCAGTTGCCGGTACGTCGGCGGGCGTCTCCGGGCCGCCGGTGATCGGCGGCACCCCGGCGGCCGAAGCCCGGGCGAACCGGGGCCCGGCCGGACCGTACACCTCGCGCGGCTCGGGGAAGACGGCGAGCAGCGCGAGGTACATCACCGCCGCGAGGACGAGCCCGACCGGCAGGGAGATGTCGGCACCGCCCGCGAGGTCCCCGAGCGGGCCGACGAACTGACCGGGCAGATTGGTGAACAGCAGCCCCACCGCGGCCGACACCAGCCAGACGGACATGGCGCGCCAGTTCCAGCCGTGCGTGAACCAGTAACGGCCGCCCCGCTGGCGGCGGTTGAAGACCTGGATGGCGTCCGCGTCGTACCAGCCGCGGCGGGTGACATAGCCGAGGATCATGACGACCATCCACGGTGCGGTGCAGGTGATGATCAGCGTGGCGAACGTCGAGATGGACTGGGTGAGATTCAGCGCGAAGCGCCCCGCGAAGATGAACGCGATCGACAGCGCCCCGATGAACAGCGTGGCCTGCACCCGGCTGAAGCGCGGAAAGACACTGGAGAAGTCCAGCCCGGTCCCGTAGAGCGCGGTGGTTCCCGTGGACAGGCCGCCGATCAGCGCGATCAGACAGAGCGGCAGGAAGTACCAGCCCGGCGACACGGCGAGCAGACCGCCCACGTAGTTCGGCGCGGCCGGATCGAGGTACCGCGCGCCCTTCTCGGCGATGACCGATGCGGTGGCCAGCCCGAAGACGAACGGCAGCAGCGTGGCCAGCTGGGCGAGGAACGCCGCGCCCATGACCCGGCGGCGCGGGGTGCGCGCGGGGATGTAACGGGACCAGTCGCCGAGGAAAGCACCGAAGGACACCGGGTTGGAGAGCACGATCAGCGCCGCGCCGATGAACGACGGCCAGAACAGCGGATCGGCGGTCGAGGCGAAGGAACCCGCGTAACCGGGATCGAAGTCCCCGGCGAACGCGAAGGCGCCGAGGACGAACATCGCCGACGCCGCCACCACGGCGACCTTGTTGACCAGCAGCATGAAACGGAAGCCGTACAGGCACACCACGAGGACGAGCCCGCCGAACAGCGCGTAGGCGAGGCCGTACATCACGCCCGACTCCGGGACCCCGGCGAGCCGGTGCGCGCCGCCGACGAGCGCGTCACCGGAGGACCACACCGAAATGGAGAAGAACGCCACGGCGGTGAGGAGGGAGAGGAAGGACCCGACGATCCGGCCGTGCACCCCGAGGTGGGCGGAGGAGGAGACGGCGTTGTTGGTCCCGTTGGCCGGGCCGAACAGCGCCATCGGAGCCAGCAGCGCCGCCCCGGCGACCAGTCCGAGGACGGTCGCCGCGAGCCCCTGCACGAACGACAGCCCGAAGAGGACGGGGAAGGCGCCGAGGACGCACGTGGCGAAGGTGTTGGCCCCGCCGAAGGCCAGCCTGAAGAGGTCGAGGGGACGCGCTGAGCGGTCCTCGTCAGGTATCCGTTCCACGCCGTAGGTCTCAATTTCGGTGATCGACGTCGTCACGGTGCTCCGCTTCCTCATGCCGCCGGTGCGGTTCCTGCTGTTCTTACGGGTCTCGCTGCCTTTGCCGTTTTTGCTGGTCGGGGGCGTGTGCCTACGAGCCGGACGGACAGTCTGTGCCCGGCCGCCGGATGGTGACAAGTGTCTCGGCCGACTGCCGGGTACGGTCCGTCGACGACGTACGCCGGGAAAGATGTTCCACTGGGACCGGCGGCCCCTCCGGGGCCGTGCACGAGGTGTGCGGTTGCATGTGGAGGCGTGATGAACGACAAGGGAGCACGGGATATCTGGTCCGGTGTGGTTCGTCTGCCTGCCGCGGCCGGATGGCTCCGGATGCTCGGTGCCGACGGAGTGCTCGAATCCGGTGACCACCCGCTCTTCCCGGCCATCCTGGATACCGAAGGACAGCCGCAGGCGGTCGCGGTCGACCTGTCCGGCGTACAGGAGATGACCTTCGCCGCCGCCTGCGCCCTGGCCAAGTGCGCGGAGGAACTGAGCCGCCGGGACATTCACCTCATGGTGGCCGCTCCGTCCGAAGAAGCCGCCCGGGCCCTCGACGTCGACGAGGTCGCCGACTCCGGTGTGGTCGTGCTGCCGGCGATCCACGACCTCATGACCGCCTGCGTGCCCGACCTGCCGGACGCCCTGTGGAACGGCGGCGCGAGTGCGGAGGTCCCCGTCCCGGCCGTGGCACTGGACGACCTTCCCCAGCAGGAGTTCGACCGGCTGCGCGGCAAGGTACGCGACCTCCAGGCCAAGGTCCGCACGCACCCCCTCATCGCGCAGGCCCAGGGCATCCTCCAGGAGCGGTACCGGCTGCGCGACGGCCAGGCCGCTTTCACACTGCTGCAGGCGGCCTCCCAGCGGCACAACGTCAAGCTGCGGTCCCTGGCCTCCGCGGTGCTCAACGCGCCCCGCCCCGAGAGCGGCGCGACGCGCTGGTTCGCCGACGGTGTCCGCACCCGCGCACCAAAACTGGCGGCACTGCCCCAGGTGAACTCCGAGTCCGCCAACCGCAGCGCCGTCATCTCGGCCGTACTCCACCAGACCCTGCTGATCTCGGACACCCCGATGGGCAACGTGCAGCTCGCCGACCGCCACGCCGGCGGGCTGCGGATCGAGAAGCACGCGGGCCTGAACGAGGAGTTCGTCGACTACTTCGACGTCGTGGGCAAGGACGGCACCTCCTGCTCACTGGCGGCACGCAACGTCACCCGGGTCACCGTCACCGACGTGGCCACCGATCCGATCTTCGACGAAGAGGCCCGCTACAAGATCCTCCAGGCCGGCAGCCGCGCCGCCCACAGCACGCCGCTGACCACCGGGCGCGGCATCTGCCTCGGCATGGTCTCCAGCCACCACGAGCGGCCCGTCCAGCTCCTGCGCCCGGCCCAGGCCCGCGCCCTGGACCGCATCGGCGACCAGGCGGGCCGCTGGCTGGCCTGGCACCAGCGCACCGTCGTCCGCGACGCCCTGGAACACCTCCACCGCATGGCCCTCGGCGCCTGACCGGCGCCGCGGCCCGCGGATCCGGCGTCAACGGGCGGGCGGCCGCGTACCGGTGGCCCGCAGCCGGAAGGCGGCCGGGGTTTCGCCCGCGCGCTCGCGGAAGAACCGGTTGAACACCGTGGCCCCCGGAAACCCCAGGCGCTCGCCGACCGCCGCGGCCGACAGGTCGGTGTGCAGCAGCAGCCGCTTGGCTTCGAGGACGATGCGGTCGTCGATGAACCGCTTCGCGCCGCACCCGACGGCGGCGCGGGTGGCGCGGGTCAGGGTGCGGACGCTGTAGCCCAGCGCGGCCGCGTAGTCCGCGACGTGATGGCTGCGGGTGAAGTCACGCTCCACGGCCTGCTGGAAGCGGCGGAACGCCGTGCCGGCCGCCGTCGGGTCCGACCGGTCACCGGGCAGGTGGGACAGGCGCAGCACGAGGATCGACAGCAGGTGCCGCACCACCTCGACATGCACTTCCAGCGGCAGGTCCGTCAGCCGGTGGTATTCGCTCTCCAGCATCTCCAGGGTGTGCCGTACGGGACCGCGCGCGGTGCCCGTGGGGACCAGCGGAAGCTGCCGGGGACGCTGGTCCACGTGGGCGGCGCCGGCGGTGGCCGTGCTGAGGAAACCGGGCTGGAAGAGGACGACCGTTCCCTCCGCCGCCGTGAGGTCGGACCGGAACCGGAGCACCTGCCCCGGCCGCACCCAGACCCAGCCGCCCTCCTCCACCACGTACTCCGCGAAGTCCACGGAGCAGAGCAGCACACCGGACTTCACCGTGATCAGCTGATGGAAGACGGGCCTGAGCGGCGCGTACTCGTCCTCGCCGCGCCCGCGCGCCGCGGCGGCCAGCCCGGCGAAGTCGACCACCTCCACGCCCGGCGGGCCGCCCGGGGTGGCCGGGAACCGGGCCTCCGTGATGGCAAGGTGTCCGCTTCTGCTCATGTCCTGTCCTCAGTCCGTGCCGACCAGTGCATTTTCCGTACCTAACGTCGGAATCGCACGCGCTCGCCCAGGTGAAAGGCACCGTCCATGACACAACACGGCCCGGCGCTCAACTTCCGCGACTTCCTCGGCACACTGCTGGCGGACGGCGACGCCGTAGCCATCGACCAGCCGGTCGACCCGGAGCTGGAGGTGGGCGCGGTGACCCGGCGGGTCTACGAGACCAAGGCCCCAGCCCCCTTGTTCAACCGCCTCACCGGTGCCGCGCCCGGCTTCCGCATCCTCGGCGCACCGGCCGGCCTGAACACCGCCGACGGAACCGGCAAGGGCGCGTACGGCCGGCTCGCGGCCCACTTCGGCCTGGCGCGCGACAGCACACCGCGCGACATCCTGGAGCGGCTGATCGCGGCGATGCACGCGGACCCGCTGCCGCCGGTCGTCGTGGCGGACGGCCCGTGCAAGGAGAACATCCGTACCGGCGACGCCGTCGACCTGGCGGCGTTCCCGGTACCGCTGCTGCACCAGGAGGACGGCGGACGGTACTTCGGCACCTACGGCTTCCACGTCGTCCGCAGCCCGGACGGGACATGGACGAGCTGGTCGGTCGCCCGCACCATGCTGAACGGCCGCAACACCCTGGTCGGCCCGGCGATGCCGCAGCAGCACATCGGCATGATCCACGACATGTGGCGGGAGCGGGGCCGGCCCACGCCGTGGGCCATGGTCCTCGGCGCACCGCCCGCGGCCCTCGCCGCCGCCGGGATGCCGCTGCCGGCCCGGGTCGACGAGGACGGTTACGTCGGCGCGCTGACCGGCAGCCCCGTGGAGGTCGTCGAGACCGAGACCCACGACCTGTACGTACCGGCCAACGCCGAGATCGTCCTGGAGGGCTGGATCAGCCACGACGAGACGGCGCCCGAGGGGCCGAAGGAGTACCACGGCTACTCCTTCGGCCACAGCAAGCCGCAGCCGGTCTTCCATGTCGAGGCGGTCACCCACCGGGACGACCCGGTCCTGCCCATCTGCGCTGCGGGCCTGCCCCCGGAGGAGAACCACACCATCTGGGGGACGATGATCTCCGCCGCGAGCCTGGACGTGCTCCGCTCCGCCGGCCTCCCCATCGACCTGGCCTGGTGCTCGTACGAGGCCGCCACCTGCTGGATCGTCCTCTCCGTCGACACCGGGCGACTGGCGCGCCCGGACATCGGCGAACACGAACTGGTCGGCAGGGTGGCCGAGGTGCTGTTCGGCTCCCACGCGGGCTGGCTGGTCCCCAAGGTGATCCTGGTCGGCGACGACATCGACATCACCGACATCGACCAGGTGGTGTGGGCGATGGCCACCCGCTACCGCCCCGGCGAGAACGAGCACTGCTTCCCCGAGGCCCCCGGCATCCCGATGGTGCCCTACCTCACCCCCGAGGAAGCCGCCTCGGGCCGGGGCGGCAAGGCGGTCATCAGCTGCCTGCAGCCGGAGCAGTTCCGCGGCGCCGCGCGCGGCACCACGGCCTCCTTCCGCACCTCGTTCCCCGCTGAGCTGCAACAGCACGTCCTCGACAACTGGGCGTCCTACGGCTACCGCTGACGGACGACCGGGACGGTGACCGGGCTCCGGCCGCCTTGGGGCCCGGTCACCGCGGATCGTGTCCGGCGCGCATGCTGAGGACGGCGTTCACCGGCAGCACACCGAGGAAGGCGAGGAGCAGCGGCTGCCAGGAACCCATGGTGGCGTGCAGCCAGGCGGCGAGCGCCGGTCCGGTGGCCGCCACGAGGTACCCGCAGGTCTGCGCCATGGCCGACAGCGCGGTGACATGCTGCGGGTCGGTGCCCCGGCGTACGTAGAGCACGCCCGCGAGGGACTGCGCCGCGCCCAGTCCGGCACCGAGAACGGCCGCCCACAGGGCGGGCGCGGCGGCCGGGGCCAGCAGCAGGCCGGCGAAACCCACCATCGGGACGGCGAGGGCGGCCGCGATGTGCGGCCGCTGGTCCGTGCGCCGGCCGGCCAGCGCGGGTGCCGCGAACCCGCCCGCCGCGATGCCGAGGATGAAGAGTGCCTGGTACGTACCGGCCGCCGTCCGGCTCGCGCCCGATGCCACGAGGACGGACGGCAGCCAGGCGAGCGTGGTGTAGAACATCAGCGTCTGGAGCCCGAAGAACGCCGTCAGGCTCCAGCCGAGCGCGGTACGGGCCACCGGGCGCCGCCCGGCGGTACCGGAGGCGGCTCCATCGGTGCTGGTGGAGGTGGTTTCACCGGCGCTGCCGGAGGTGGTGGTGGCCGGTGGGGTGTGGCGCCGGGCCGCCTGCGGGGCGATCCCGATCAGGGCGAGCAGCGCGGGCACCACGGCGATGCCGATCGCCGGCTGCCAGGCGCCCCCGCCGGCCCGCGCGACCGGGACGACGAGGGCGGCGACGACCGCCGAGCCGATCCCCATCGACAGCGCGTAGACGCCCATCATCGTGCCGACCCGCCGCGGGGCGAACCGCGCGTGCACCCACACCGGAATCAGGACGTTCACCACGGCGGTGGCGAGGCTGACCAGCACCGTACCGGCGACCAGCCCGACCGGACCCGCCATGCGCACCACCGCCCCGACGACCAGGACGGCACTGGCCAGGAAGAGCCCGCGCTCCGCACCGTAACGCCGGCGCGCGAACGCGCCCAGCGGGGCGAAGAGTCCCATGCACAGCGGCGGCAGCAGGCCGAGCAGGGTGACGGTCCCACTGCTGAACCCGGCGACCGGCGCGAGGGGGCCGACCTGCCCGAAGGCGACCCGTGTGTTCAGGCTGAGCAGTACGAAGCCGACGACGAGCAGGGCGCCGGAGGCCCGTGCGCCGCCAGGTGGCGGTGCGGTCGGAGAGGCGGCGCCAGTGGCGGCTGCGGCGGCGGAGGAAACGGTCATGACAGCCCCTTGAGCGGTGGGTCCCGGGAGACGGCAACGGTAGTGTTCACGCTCAAGCGCACTTGAGTGCAACCCGGAGGGTGGCGAGGAGCGATGCCCGAACTGTGGTCGATCAGCGAGGTGGCCCGGGCCTTCGGCCTGTCGGTGTCGGCGCTGCGCTACTACGAGGAGTGCGGCCTGGTCCGCTCCACCGAGCGGCGCGGCCGCGTGCGGTGCTACGACCGGGCGGCCCTGGAACAGCTCGCGTATGTGCAACTGTGGCGCGACGACGGCCTGATGTCGGTCGCCGACACCGCTGCCGTCGTGGGCAGTGACAGCGTGGCGGACCGCCGTACGCTGATCAGTGCGCAACGCGAGGTCATGCTCGCCCGCATCCGCAGCCTGACCCGGGCCGCCGCGGTGCTGGAGCACATGCTGGGCTGCCGGACCGACCGCGCGCTGGAGTGCCCGATGACCGGCGCGTACATCAATTCACGGGTGGACGCGGCACTGTCCGGCGAGGACTTCGTCGACGACTTCCTCCCACCGCCCACCGACGAGACCTGAACCGCCCGTTCCGCCCTTCACCGTGACCGATCCGGCGCAGCTACCTTGCTCTGCAGGATACTTGTGGAGCAAGATACTCGCCGTGGCAGTCAACGAGGGGCTTCGGCAGCAGTGGTTGCGTGGCGTGCTGGACATGTGCCTGCTCGCCGTGATCGCCCAACGCCCGACATACGGATACGAGATGACGGTGCGTCTGGCCGAGCACGGCCTGGAGGTGGCCAGCGGGTCGATCTACCCGGCCCTGGCCCGGCTCCGGTCACGGGGACTGGTGGACGTCACGCGGCAGCCGGGGGAGGGCGGACCGGTGCGCACCTACTACCACCTCGCCGCCGACGGCCGCCGTGAACTGGCGGAGTGGAGTGCCCAGTGGGCCGACTTCGCCGCCGGCGTGGACCGCGTACTGCCCGCAACGACGCACACAACAGAAACCACGCACACAACCGGACAGGACGATCAGGGGCATGAGGGTGGGGACGATGAAGCGTGACGCAGTGGCACAGGCCCGGCGGGTGTGGCGGCGACTGGGCGTGCCGGAGGAGGCCGCGCGGGAGATGGCCGAGGAACTGAGCGCCGATCTCGCGGAAGCCGTGGCCGACGGCCGCACCGCCGAGGAGTACGTGGGCGGCGACGTCGCCGCCCTGGCCCGCACATGGGCCGCCGAACGGGGCCTGATCCGGCCCAGACGGCACCTCGGGCGCGTGCTGGCGGCGGCGCTCCTCGGCGCGCTGCCGGGCGGCTTCACCGCCCTGTTCTTCGTCTTCGCCCCTTCGTCGAGCCTCCCCGCCTTCGCCTTCGCACGCGCTTCCTCGGGGGACAACTGGGTGGTGCGGGCCCTCTCGCCGAGCCCCACGAGCGCGGAGCCGTCGCTGTACGTGTCGTCTCCCGTCATCCTCACCCTGTACGTCCTGAGCGGCTGCATCGCCTACGCCGGGTCGCTGGCCGCGGTCTCCGCCGTGCTGCGCCGCTCCGGCGACTCCCACCGCCGCCAGACCGTACGGGCCTTCGCCGTCGCGATCCCCGTCATCGGCCTCGTGGCCACCGCCGCCGGCGTCGCACTCGCCGCGGCCCTGAACTTCCAGATGGTCGCCTTCCGGCCGGTCTGCCTGCTGGTTCTGCTCCTCCTGGCGCTGGGCGTCGCCCTGGTACGACTGCAGATCGTCACCCGCACCACGCGCCCGGCAGCACCCACCGGCACTGCGTTGCCGTACTGAGTACGCGGAGCGTGTCGTAGCGCTACGCTCCCCGGTCATGTCGAACACACACTCGTTGCCGGCGGGGTCGCCCGGCCGGCCGGCGCGTCCCGCTCGTCCCATGTGGCCGTGGGGTGCGTTCGCCGTCGCGTTCGCGCTCTTCCTCCTCACCTGGGCCCTCTGCTGGTTCAACGCGAACGTGGTGAACGAGGACCTGCAGAACTACTGCGCCGACCTGCACACGCAGAGTTTTCCGCCGGAGAAGACATGCGTGGCCGGCGACGGGACGGTCACCGGGGCCAACGCCGGGTGGGTCACGGCGGCGTTCTTCACCTCCGCCACACTCTCGGGCGCGTCGCTGGCCGGGGCGCTGACCCTGCAGTTCGCGGTCCGGGCCGGCTACTCGTCCGGCAGGTGACTGCCGCTCGGTGCCTTGCTCAGGTCGACGACGCAGAAGGCGTTGCCGTCCGGGTCCGCGAGGACGACGAAGTCGGGGGCGGGTGGGTACTGGTCCCAGTCCACCCTGCTCGCCCCCAGCGCGACGAGCCGTTCGACCTCGGCTTCCTGTTCGGCGGTGGTGTCGACGAACAGGTCCAGGTGGAGGCGCGGATACGGCTCGGCCGGTGAGCCACTGCGCATCAGCGCCAGCGCGCGCCCGGACCCGTCGGCGTGGTTCAGCGTCCGCCAGTTCTCGCTCCGCCACTCCTCGGTCGCCACCAGGTCCAGCGCTGCCGTCCAGAACTCCACGGCGCGGGGCACATCCACCACACCGATGACCGGAAATCCAAGTCTGAGCATGGGCCGAGCCTACGAACCCGTACGCGCCGCCGCCACACCGTGACCCGCCGCGCCTTGACCCTCCACACCGTGACCCGCCACGCACCGGCCGTGCCTCCTCCGTAGGCCGTGCCTCGCCCGGCCGCGGCGCGGACTCGTCGGAATGAAGTCTTCCGCGCCCTTGTCCGTCGAGTAGGGTCCGGCGAGCGAGCAGTGCTGATCAAGGAGGAGAGTGTTGTGACGGGGCATCAGGTGCCGGCGGACGGGGGCGGCGGGGCCGTGGCCGCCGGACCGCAGGGGGTCCAGGCCGAGGAGCGCCGTTTGCGCCGTGACCTGGGCTTCTGGGGGCTGACCGGCATCGGCTTCTCCAATATCGTCGGCTCCGGCTGGCTGTTCGCCGCGATGTACGCGGCGCAGGTCGCCGGTCCCGCGGCGCTGCTGTCCTGGGTGGGGGCCGGACTGCTGTGCGGCCTGGTCGCGATGGTCATGATCGAACTCGGCGCGTCCCGGCCGGAGGGCGGCGGAACCGTCCGCTGGCCGCTGTTCGCCAGCGGACGCCTCGTCGGCACCCTCGTCGGCTGGTCCGTCCTGCTGTCCGTCGGCGCCACCGCCGCCGAGATCAGCGCGATCATGCAGTACGCCGCCCACTACCTCCCGGGCATCTACAACGGCCACACCCTCACCCTCTCCGGGGTGGCCCTGGCCGCCGCTCTCAGCATCCTGCTGACGGCGGGGAACTGGTTCGCCGTCCGGCTGTTCGCGCGCCTCAACAACCTCGTCTCGGTGTTCAAGATCGTCGTACCGATCCTCACCGTGCTCGCACTGGTCGCCTCGGGCTGGCACTCCGGCCGCCTCACCGACCACGGCGGCTTCGCGCCGTACGGCTACGTCGCCTGCCTGACCGCACTGGCCGGCGGCGGCATCGTCTACTCCGTCAACGGCTTCCAGGCCCCACTGGACTTCTCCGGCGAGACCCGCAACCCCCGCCGCACCATCCCGGCAGCGGTGCTCACCAGCATCGGCCTCGCCGTGCTGATGTACCTGGCCCTCCAGGTGGCCTTCCTCTTCACCGTCCCCGAGCATCTGCTCGGCAACGGCTGGCAGGGTGTGTCCTTCGACTCGCCGTTCGGTCAGCTCGCGCTGGTCCTCAACCTGCACCGGCTGTCCAGCCTGCTCTACGCGGACGCGGTGATCTCGCCCGGCGGCTCGGCGTACGTGGGCGTGGCGCTCAACGCGCGGCACACCTACGCACTGGCGAAGAACGGCACGATTCCGCGGTACTTCATGAAGGTCAACGAGCGGTTCGGTGTCCCGCGCCGCGCCCTGGTGGTCAACCTGGTCGTCATCATGGTGTTCCTCCTGCCGTTCGGCGGCTGGCAGGACATCGTCAGTGTGATGGGCGACATGTATCTGCTGATCTACGCCGCGTCCGCGGTGGCCGTCGCCGTCTTCCGCGCCGAACCGGGCGGCCGCACCGCCGGCTGGGTCCCGGGGCTGCGCTGGATCGCACCGCTCAGCTTCGTCGTGGCCAGTGAGTTCGTCTACTGGTCGGGCTGGGACGACCTCCGCCTGGCACTGCCCCTGGTGCTGGGCGGCCTGCTGATCTTCCTCGCCATGCGCCGCCCGGGAGCGGGGGAGAGCGCCGACGCCGGCCCGCGCCACCGCCCACTCACCGCCGAACTGCGTGCCGGCGCATGGTTGGTGGCCTACCTCGTCGCCCTCACGGTGCTCTCCGGGCTCGGCACCTTCGAGGGCTCCGCTCTGCTCCCCGCCCCGTACGACTCGCTCGCCGTCGCCGTGATGGCCACGGCGGTGTTCTTCTGGGCGGTCCGCTCGGGCGTCCGCCAACGGGCGGCCTCCCGCCCCGAGGCCGAGTGACCGGCGCGGCCCGTCCTGCGAGTGGCCGGCTCGGCTCGCCCTGAGGCGACGGGGCGGGGGAGCGACCGCTCTCAGCCGGCGGACGCCCGGTAGAGGCCGCGCCCGGCACGCTGGGCACGGGAGGTGGCGACCAGCCGGTCCAGGGTGCTGCGTACGGCGTTGACACCGGCCGGGGAGTCGGCGCGACCCACGGCCTGAGCGATGTCCCGGGCGCGCACGGGGGTCGTACCGCTCTCGGTGAGGGCGCTGACGACCTGCTCGGTCAGACCGTCCTTGGCGGCGCCGGCCGCGGCCGGCGCCTTCTTCGCCGCGGCGGCGGGCTTGGCGGCGGCGTCCTTGCCCTTGGCGTCCTTCGCCGTGCTGTCCTGGGCCTTGGCGTCCTTCGTGTCCTTCACGGACTTGGTGGCCTTGGCCGCCTTGGCGGTGCTGCCGGCCTTCGCGGTGGTCGAGGACTTGGCGGCCTTCACGGTCTGCGCCGCGGCGGCCTTGCCGGCCGTGCTGCGCTTGCGGCCCTGCGCGGCTGCCGGGGCCTTCGCCGCCTTCTTCCGGCCGGTGCCGGCGGGCGCCTTACGGGCCTTGGGCACGGTGGGGGCCGGGGCCGTGGTCTTCTCCTCCTTCGCCGGCGCGGCGGCCGCCTTCTCCGATGCGGTGCTCGTCGGCTCGGCGGGCGCTTCCGTCTCCGCCTTCGGCGCCGCAGCCGGGGCGGGCACCGTGGCGGCGGCCGTGGCCGGCGCCTGCGCGCCACCGTTGGCCGACAGGGACTGGAGGGCCTGCAGCGCGGTACGCACCGAGTCCAACCGCGTGGTGACGGCGGCGAGTTCCTGCTCCAGGGACTGCTGCTGGGCCTCGAGGCGAGGGAGTTCGGACTCCAGCAGAGCCGTTGTGTCTTGGATGCTGCCAGGCGTGCTGACGGTGGAAGTCATGATGCTGCCTTTCTGTTTCCGGCCACCATGGCTATTTCGCGATGGTGCTGCGAGCAGCCTACGGGGCTGTCGTGGTGTTGTGTGCCGCTGTGACGTTGTCGGGTTCCCGAGAGAGTACGCATCAATGCACCTGCGCGGGCGCAGTCGATGCGCATCCGCCCCGAATTGGGGAACGCGTGACCGGGCCACCGCAACGCGCGGAAAAGTGTGCGATGCCAACGGCCCCGTCGCGGACGCGGCCCCAGCACAACACATGTACGGCCCGCCGGAAGCCCACCGCGAACAGGGGCGGCAGCAACGCTCAAAAGGCTCGGAAGAACGGGCATCGACGCCGCTCGCGTGGCATCTCAGCTGCGCAGAAGGACGGCAGAAAAGCGTCCTTCAGTGGCTGTTTGTCGCGGCACACCACTCGGGAGCCAGCACCGACCACACCTCGGTGTCCTGCCGGACGCCCCGGTAGGGGTGGTTCTCGCGCAGCACTCCGTCACGGCTCATACCGAGCCGCTTGGCCACGTTGATGCTCGGTGTGTTCGCCGCGGACGCGTGCCACTCGACGCGGTGCATCCCCCGTTCGTGAACCGCCCAGTCAATGATGACGCGCACCGCGCGAGTGACCAGGCCCCGCCCGGCGGCATCCGGCTCCAGCCAGCAACCGGCCTCACAGGTGCCCGCCTCCGCGTCGAAGACCCGGAAGAGCACACCGCCGACGAGCAGCCCGTCCAGCCGGATGCCGTACAGGCGGCCGGTGTCGGCCGCGGCCTTGTCCGCGTAGAACTGGAGCCAACGCCGGGCGGAGTCGAGGTCGGCCGCGACATCGGGGAGCCCGATGTGCCGGCCGATGTACTCGCGCCCGCGGTCCATGTGCGCGAGGAACTCCGCGGCCTGCCACGGCTCCAACGGTCCCAGCTCGGCCCCGTCCCCCAGAGAAATCGCGAACATCTCACCCTCCACCCCGACCACCAAAGCTCCCCGAATCCTCGCACGCCAACCACCGGGCCGCCCCACGACCACCCACACACACCGCAATCAGCCCGGGGCCCCCTCACGCCCCACCGCACGCGCCATCGAGCCGACCGCCAGGCGTTGTATCGCAGCCGGTTCACGCGCAGTGCAGAGCGCCCCACTGAGATCACACGGGCGTCGCATGGACATCGCACTGGCATCGCACTGGCATCAGCTCTTCGCGCAGTCGCGCCGGTCGGATCCCTTCGCGTCGATGCCCTGGCCGAAGCATTGGACCGTGGCGAACGTCGTCTGGTTGCCGGCGGTCGTGCCGCGGGTGATCCACCAGTGGGTGGGGTGTTCTCCGTAGAGGCCGAAGACCGGGTCGGCGGCCCAGTGCAGGATCAGCTCGTCCTTGCCGTCACCGTCGAAGTCGGCGGCGCCGGCGGGCCTGGCGTGCCGCCGCTCGGCGGGTGTCTTCTTGCCGCCGGGCCGGGCGGGGCCCTGCCGCCGTACGGGGATCCGCCGGTCCCCGTCGATCAGTGTGGCGCCCTCGTAGGTGGCGACGAGGACGCCGTCACGGCCGTCACCGTCCGGATCGGCGGCCACGAAACCACCGGGCCCGTAATCGGTGGCGGCGCCTTCGGGCGCGGTGGGCAGCCGGTGGGTGACCGGAGAGCCGCCCGCGCCGG
This sequence comes from Streptomyces sp. NPDC050806, assembly GCF_055586425.1. Classification (NCBI taxonomy): domain Bacteria; kingdom Bacillati; phylum Actinomycetota; class Actinomycetes; order Kitasatosporales; family Streptomycetaceae; genus Streptomyces; species Streptomyces sp. NPDC050806. Next base: position 195,575 of record NZ_JBVJIF010000005.1, read on the forward strand.
GGTACACGGCGAGCGACCCGTCGACCTCCGGAGCCTCGGCCCCGGAACCGGGTTCGTCGTTGCGGCTGCCGTCGTCCCCGACCGCCACATCGCGCTGCCCGTCGCCGTCGAAGTCACCGAACGCGTGGGCGTTGCCGCGGCGCAGCCGTTGGCCTTCGGGCGAGGGGCCGGTGCCTCGGCGGGCCGCATACAGGATGTTCGCGGACTGCTCGCCGTCGCTGATGGTGTGGAGCAGCAGGGAGGTCGCGCGCGGCTTGCCGGTGGGGTCGATGTCGTCCGCGACGAGGTCGCCGTCCGCCCACGGCAGCCGGGTGTCGGTGCGCGCGGGCGCGCCGGAGCGGGTGAACGGGCCGTACAGCAGCACGACGGAGGACTGGTTCGCCGCGAGTGCCGCGAGGTCGTGATGCCCGTCCCCGTCGAAGTCGCCGCGTACGAGGGAGCCCACGCCGAGCTTCGACGCGCCGGCCGGGAGCCGCAGTGGGGTGGCCGGGAACTTCCCCGTGGGCCCACCGGGGCCGCCCCAGGCCACGTACGGAACACTGCGCGGCGCTGACACGTGCCCGTCCGTCACGCGCGCGCCATCGATGTCGGTGACGACGTCGGAGAAGCCGTCACCGTCCAGGTCGGCGGTGACCACCGCCTCGGCCGGGATGCTGTCGGGCCCGGCCGTACTCACCTCCTGCTCGGGCAGGCCGAGGTCGTGGCGCCCGTACACGGTGCGGGTCGTGGGGTCGAGTCCGTCGGCCGAGCCGTAGACCACACCGACCCGTTCCTCGGACCGGGTGCGCCCGGGGTCGGCAGTGAGCGACATGGGCACGACCAGGTCGCGGTGGCCGTCCCCGTTGAGGTCGTCGGGGTCCTTCGAGCCCTTGCCCGCTGCCGGTGCCCGGCTCGCGGCGGGCGCGGTGGGCACCGCGGCGGCCGCGCCGCCACTGTCGGTGGCGGCCGGCCGGCGGTCGGCGGAACCACTGCCGCACCCGGTGAGCGGTGCGAGGACGACACAGGCGGCGCAGAGCGCCAAAGACCGCACGGCAGTACGAGTTTTCATAGTCCGTACCCTCACATCCGCGCCTTCCGGACTCCAGTGCGGGGCCGAGCCGGCGGTCGGAGAGTACGTCGATCCACGCGCGCCTGACATCACGTCAGTCATGCCAGAGCCCATGACGAAGGAACTACGCGACGCGTCGGCCGTGTCTGTGGATGGCGTGCGGTCGTGGCCACGTACCACCGCATATAACTGGGCGTATGGCACTGAACTGGACGTTGGTCGTCGACAGCGGGAACGCGCCCGTACTGGCGGATTTCTGGGCCGCGGCGCTGCGGTACGAGGTGGAGGACCCCAGCCCCCTGATCGATGAGCTGCTGGCCGGTGGCCTGCTCGGCGCGGAGGCGGTCGCCGAGCACCGCGGCCACAGGATTTTCCGCGGCTATGCCGGGATCCGTCACCCCGACGACCCGTTCGACGAGAGCAGCGGTGTCGGGCACGGGCGTCGGCTGCTCTTCCAGGACGTGCCCGAGGACAAGGCGGGAAAGAACCGTCTGCACGTCGACGTCCACAGCGCCGTCCCGGGCACACCCAACGGTCTCGAAGAGCTGGTGGTACGGCTGGAGGGCCTGGGCGCGAGCCGCGTCAGCGAGGTGGACATGGGGCCCGCGGGACACTGGTGGGTCATGCGCGACCCGGAGGGCAACGAGTTCTGCGCCGCGTAGCCGCACAGCCGCACTCCGCCGCAGACCCGGCACGGGGCTTGAAGTTGCCGCAGCGGTAGCTTCTACCGTCCTGACCAGGGTCGGAACGACCGGCCTTGTGAGCACGCGGGAGGGAGCCGGCGATGGCCTGGCCGATCGCGGAGGTTGCCCGGATGTCGGGCGTGACGGCTCGGACGCTGCGGCACTACGACGAGATCGGTCTGCTGCCGCCCGCCCGGACCGGCAGCAACGGTCACCGGTACTACGGCGAGTACGAGTTGCTGCGGCTGCAGCAGATCCTCGTACTGCGAGCGCTGGGACTGGGGCTGCCCGAGATCGGCCGGGTCCTCGCCGCGCAGGTGGACGAGGTGGAGGCGCTGCGTGACCACCACCGTCGGCTGCTCGCCGAGCGGGACCGGCTGGACGCCCTGGCCGGCACCGTCTCCCGCACGATCACGGAACTGGAGCAGTCCAGGAAGGACGGCAGTCCCATGACGAGCATCAACAGGCCGGAGAACCTCTTCGAAGGCATCAGGCCCAGCCAGTACGGGGAGAACCTGCGGGACTTCCCCGGGCTGGCCGAGGCCGTCGCGCGGCACACCGCGACGATGAGCCAGGACGAGATCGAGGCGGGGCACCGTGCGCGCACGGCACAGATGATCCGGTTCGCCGAACTGCTGGCCGCCGGCCTGCCCGCCGATGCCGCCCCGGTGCAGGCCGAGGCCGACGCCCAGTACCGGGCGCTGGCCGAGCTGCGGACGGTCGGCGCCGAGGAGTACCGCGCCATCGGGCGCGCCTGCGTGGAGAACGCGCAGTGGCGCGCGGCGTACGAGGCGATCGCGCCGGGCCTGGCCGCCTACCAGCGGGACGTCATCGAGGCGTACGCCACCACCCGGCTGAGCTGAGCCGGAGGGCGGGGCTGCCGCGGTGGCGGAGGAGCGCGTGGCGGCCCTGTTCGCCGGGCCCGCTCGGCCGGCACCTTGATCCGGTGTTGCCCGGCGTCCAAGATGAACGGACCCCTGTCCCGGGAGAGGGAGCCGGCACCCATGCGCGAAGAGGACCTGACGGATCCGGAACGTCGTCTGTGGCAGGCGTTCGCGACGGGCACCAAGGTCGATCTGCGGGACGGGGCGGCCGACGGGGCCGATGCCGAAGGGGACGGTTCCGGGTGGGGGCCGGAGCGCACCGTACGCGCGTCGGTGATCCGTGCGCTGCTGCTCGGCAGTGTCGAACCCCGGGCGGGCGAGACTCCCGTGGTGCATCTGGTCGGGGCGCGGATAGCGGGCCGGCTGGACCTCGTGTTCTGCGAGGCCCGCTGCGTGCTGCGGCTGGAGGAGTGCCGGTTCGAGCAGGCACCGCAGCTGTACGGAGCGAAGCTGCACGTCACCGGCTTCGCCCGCTCGCACCTCCCCGGGCTCGGCGCCAACAGCATCACGGTGGGCGGGCACCTCGATCTGATGCACACCCGCATCAGCGGCGCCCTCCGTCTGACCAACGCCCGCATCGACGGCAGTCTGCTCCTGCAAGGCGCACTCCTGGCCCACCCCGGAGCCGTGGTGCTCGACGGTTCGTGGCTGGAGACCGGCGGCGGCATCGTCTGTCACAGCGGCTACCGGGCCGAGGGCGAGATGCGGCTGTCCGCGGCGCGCGTGGGCGAGGGACTCCACTTACAGGGCGCGCGACTGCACCACCCCGGCGGGGACGCGTTGTACGCCCCGGGCATCCACGTCGGCTCCGATGCGGCCTTCACCGACGGGTTCCACGCGGACGGTGCGATCGACCTGACCGGCGCGACCACGGGCGGCCGCGTCAGCTTCCACACCGCGACCGTTGGGGGAACCGGTGCCCGGGGCTCCGGCCCCCGGGGAACCGACCCCAGGGAGGCGGACTGCCGCGGGGTGACGTACCGTCACCTGCAGGCCGCCGAACTCGACCTGTCCGCCGCACGCCTGCACGGCACGGTCGACCTGCAGCACGCCCAGGTCGGTGTCCTGCACCTGCCCGTCGAGGACGTCATATGCCCCCTCCACCTCGACGGACTGGAGTACCGGTCCCTGCGGCCGCAGCTGCCGGCCGGCGCGCGTCTGCCCCTCATCGCACGGGACCCCGACGGATACCGGCCGCAGCCGTACCAGCAGCTGGCCGCCGTGTACCAGTCGCTCGGGCACGACCACGACGCGCGCACCGTCCTGCTCGCCAAGCAACGCCACCGCCGCAGCACCCTGCGCCTCGCTGGGCGGGCATGGGGGCAGTTGCTCGATGCCACGGTCGGTTACGGGTACCGGCCCTGGCTGGCGGGCCTCTGGCTCACCGCTCTCACCCTGTTGGGCACGGCGGTCTTCAGCGTCGCCGAGCCGACCCCCGTCAAACAGGGCGAGGGCGCGCCCTTCCAGCCCCTCGTCTACACCCTCGACCTGCTCGTTCCCATCGGAGCCCTGGGTCAGCGCAACGCCTGGTACTGGACCACCGCCCCCCAGCAGTTCTTCGCCTACGCGCTGATCGCGGTCGGCTGGCTGCTGACCACCGCCGTCGTGGCGGGCGTGTCACGCGTACTCAACCGCAACTGACGGGCGTGAACGACCACGGGCGTGAACGACCACGGGCGTGAACAGCGGAAACCGTGAACGGCTGAAACCGCGAACAGCCAACGCCGTGCACGCCTAGTGTGCGCTCATGCCCTTGGCGGCGGCCTGGGAGATGTTGCGCGCCATCCCGCCGAAGACAAGGGAGTGGAAGGGCGCCACGCTCCACCAGTAGGCGTGTCCGGACAGTCCGCGCGGATGGAACAGGGCGCGCTGCCGGTAGCGGGTGCGGCCGTCGTCGTCGCGCTCGGCGTACATCTCCAGCCAGGCCAGTCCCGGCAAGCGCATCTCGGCGCGGAGCCGCAGCAGGTGGCCGGGTTCGATCTCCTCCACCCGCCAGAAGTCGAGGGAGTCACCGATCCGCAACCGTTCGGCGTCCCGGCGCCCACGGCGCAGCCCGACACCGCCGACGGACCGGTCCAGCCAGCCGCGTACCGCCCAGGCGAGGGGGAAGGAGTACCAGCCGTTGTCACCGCCGATGCCCTCGATCACCCGCCACAGCGCTTCGGGCGGAGCGTCCACGGTCAGCTGCCGTTCGTCCTCGTACAGGCTGCCGCCGGCCCAGTCGGGGTCGGTGGGCAGCGGGTCGCTCGGCGCACCGGGCACCGAGGCCGACGACCAGCGCGTGACGACGTCCGCCTCCCGCACCCGCCGCAGCGCGAGCGCCAGCGATTCGTCGAACGGCAGTGGTGACGGCAGCGGCTGTCCGGCGCGGTCGGGGACGTACTGGGCGATGTCGTGCTCGCGGCACACCACCTCGTGGCGCAGCGACTCGGTGAGCGGGCGCGCGAGGGAGGTGGGTACGGGGGTCACGACGCCCACCCACAGGCTGGACAGCCGCGGGGTGAGCATCGGAACGGGCATGATCAGCCGTCGGCGGAGCCCGGCGACGGTGGCGTACCGGCTCATCATCTCGCGGTACGTCACGACGTCCGGGCCGCCGATGTCGAACGCACGGTTCACCTCGGACGGCATGCGGGCCGAACCCACCAGGTAGCGCAGCACATCCCGGACGCCGATCGGCTGGATGCGGGTACGCACCCAGCTCGGTGTGACCATGACCGGCAGTCGCTCGGTCAGGTACCGCAGCATTTCGAAGGACGCGGAGCCGGATCCGATGATCACCGCGGCACGCAGCACCGTGGCGGGCACCGACGCGTCGAGGAAGATGTGTCCCACCTGGGCCCGGGAACGCAGGTGCCGGGACAGCTCCTGCTCCGGGACGTCGCGCGGGGTCAGACCGCCCAGGTAGACGATGCGCCGCACGCCCGCGGCACGGGCCTGCTCGGCGAAGATCTCCGCCGCACGGCGGTCCTTCTCCTCGAACTCGGGTCCGGTGCCGAGCGAATGCACCAGGTAGTAGGCGACGTCGATACCGTCCATCGCCGCGGCGACCGAGTCGGCGTCGGTGACATCGCCCTTGACCACCTCCACCTCGGCGGAGTCCGCCCACGGATGGTCACGCAGCTTGCCCGGAGTGCGGGCCAGGCACCGCACCCGGTGGCCGGCCTTCAGCAGTTCGGGGACCAGCCGCCCGCCGATGTACCCGGTGGCCCCGGTCACCAGGCAGTGCAATCCGCCGGTGTCCTGCGGTGCGCCCGTCTGCACGGCCGACTCCCTTCCACGTCCGCCCGCCGTCTGGATCCCCCGCCCGATTATCGCCGCGGCGCGGCGAGGGCGCGCGTTTCGGCGATCCTGCGCGTGGCGGTGGCGGGTTTTGCCGCCGGGAGGAACCATGGGCACGGAAAACCAGGGCGGGGCCGCAGCGGCGGGGATGTACGGTCGCGGACATGCGGGACGACGGAATGCTGCCGGTGGGTGGCGAGGTGCTGGTCGGACTGGTGAAGGGGGAGCGGACCAAGGTGCGCTACCCGGCGGCCGTGCTGAGCGATGACGGCACCCATGTCGTCGTGCGCGCGCCCTGGGCGGGGGACGGGGTCCGCGACTTCGGGTTCGTACGCTTCGAGCCGGGTGACGTGTTCACCGAGCACTACTGGCGCGACCGCTGGTACGCCGTCAAGGAGGTGCGGAGCGCCGACGGCACGGTGAAGGGCTGGTACTGCGATGTCACCCGGCCCGCGGCCGTCGGGTCGGACGGCATCGTGGTCGAGGACCTGGACCTCGACCTGTGGCTGTCGGCGGACGGTACGACCGTACTGCGGCTGGACGAGGACGAGTTCGCGGCGAGCGGTATCGAGCAGCGCGATCCGGACACCGCGGCCGAGGCCCGCCGCTCACTGGACCAGTTGGAGACCCTTGCCCGTGCGGGCCACTTCCGGACGCTGGACGGCGACTTGCCCCGGTGACGGTCAGAGGCCGCGGCCCGTGTCGGTGTCACCGGATGCGCGGGTGTTGCTGGATGTGCGGGTGTCACCGGACGTGCGGACGTCAGCCGACGCGAACGCGCCATCGGGGGCGAAGGCCAGCTCGGTGAAGCGTTCGCCGATGCGGCGGTGGCTGGCGGCGTCGGGGTGAAGCTGGTCGGGCAGTGGCAGTTCGGCGAAGTCCGCCTCGCCGTAGAGCTCGCGGCCGTCGAGGTAGTGCAGGTTCGGGTCGTCGGCCGCCCGCTGCTTCACGATGCGGGCCAGTTCGTCCCGGATGACATTGAGCGTCAGCTTGCCGGCCGACCGCTCGGCAGGATCGCCCGTGGCCCGGAACAGGAGCCGGCCCGTGCTGATCCTGCTGAAGTCCGGGACGCTGGGGCCAGGCGTGTCCTCGTGGATCGGGCACAGAATCGGCGATACGACCAGCAGCGGTGTGGTCGGGTGGCCTTCGCGGATGGTGTCGAGGAAGCCGTGCACCGCCGGCGCGAAGGCACGCAGTCGCATCAGGTCGGCGTTGACCACGTTGATGCCGAGCTTGACGCTGATCAGGTCGGCGGCGGTGTCCCGCAGCGTACGCGCGGTGAACGGGTCGAGCAGGGCGCTGCCGCCCAGCCCCAGATTGATCAGCTCTACGCCGCCGAGGCGGGCGGCGAGCGCCGGCCACGTGGTGGTGGGCCCGGCGGCGTCGGAGCCATGGCTGATCGAGCTGCCGTGGTGCAGCCACACCCTGCGGCCCGGGTCCCGTGCGGGCTCGACGGGCGCGTCGGTACGCACCGCGATGAGCTCGGCTGACTCGTTGTGCGGCAGCCAGATCTCGATGTCCTTGACGCGGTCGGGCAGCCCGGTGAAGCGGACGGTACCGGGCTGCCCCGGGCTGTGCTCGAAGGTGCCGGCCGTCATGTCGATGGTCAGGGTGGAGCCGCCCGCCACACTGCCCGCGCCGGCCGGGCTGCCGTCCACGAGCAGCTCGTACACGCCGTCCGGGCGGGGCGGCACGCCCACGTAGACGCGCTTGGTGGGCAGTGCCTCCAGTTCGATGGCGGTGGCCCGGGTACGGAAGACCAGCCGTACGCCGGAGGGCTGGGCCTCTGCCATGGCCAGCTGGCCGTCGGAGTTCTGGGCGCGGGCCCAGGCAGGCAGCCGGTGCGGCAGCACGCCGTGTTCGGTGCGCTCCACCTCCACGGCGCCGCGCAGCAGATCCCCGGTCACGGGGGTACTGAACCAGTTGTCCTCGGTGTGCATGACCTCAACCTCGATGTGCGTGTGTGGTGGACCTCTATGTGCGTATGTGGTGGTGTACGCGCTGGTCAGGCCGTGGGCCAGTGCCGCAGAGTGGCGTCGAGCGCGTCCAGGATCCGGGTCCAGGTCTCCTGAGTGTCGGGGGCGCTGTGATCGAACCCGCCGCCCAGCTCCAGGCTGACGTAGCCGTGGAAGACGCTGCCCAGCAGCCGGACCGCATGTGTCTGATCGGGCTCCGTCAAGTCGTAACCGCGCAGGATCGCCCGCGTCATCTGGGCGTGCCGGACGCCCGCGCTTGCGGCGGCGACCGCCGGGTCGAGCCTGAGCTGGGCCGCGGCGTAGCGCCCGGGGTGCTCGCGTGCGTAGTCGCGGTAGACGTTCGCCAGGGCGGTCAGCGCGTCCTTCCCCGCCCGTCCGGCCAAGGCGTCGGCGGCCTGATCGGCGAGTTCTTCCAGGGCGAGCAACGCGATCCTGGTCTTGAGGTCCTGGGAGCCCTTCACATGCGAGTAGAGACTCGCGACCTTGACGTCGAACCGCCTGGCGAGCGCCGAGACGGTCACCTGTTCAAACCCGACCTCATCGGCCAGCTCCGCCCCTGCCTGCGCAAGCCGCTCCGCGGTCAGCCCGACCCGCACCATGGTGATCCTCTCCTTCGTCGTCATCGATTATGCAGTTGCCTAAATGTATTAGGCAAATAGCTAAGTGAGTCAGCCGCAGGAATGTAAGCGCTAAATTACGCTTGCGCCACTTACCGTTGCCCCGTTACCGTGGCTGACGGTCCACCTCGCTGCTGCTTCGGGAGTCCTCGCCATGTCAGAGCTGGAGATCGATGCCGTTGTGTTCGACGTGCTCGGCACGCTCGTCGACGAACCCGCCGGTCTTCGCGCGGGCATCAGTGCGCTCGACCGGTCTCTCGACGACGCCGGGACCGAGCGGCTGCTGTCGCTGTGGCAGCGGCACATCGAGCGCGAGCAGCGTCGCATCGTCGACGGCGAACGGCCCTACGTCACCAGCGACACACTCGACCGGGAAGCCGCGCAACTCGTCGCCGATGCCGAGGGAGACGGTGATCAGGGAGGTGGCGCCGTGGCTGCGCTCGCGCTGGCGGGGCGTCGGCTCCCGCCGTGGCCCGACACCGTGCCGGGGCTCGCCCGGCTCGCCGAACAGTTCCCGCTGATCGGACTCTCCAACGCGAGCCGGAAGGCGTTGCTGGCGCTCAACGCGCACGCCGGACTGCGCTGGCACCAGGCGCTGTCCGCCGAGGACGCCCGTACGTACAAGCCGGATCCGGCGGTGTACCAACTGGCCGTCACCGTCTCCGGGCGGCCGCCGGAGCGGCTGCTGATGGTCGCCACCCACGCCTGGGACCTGCGCGCGGCGCAACACCACGGCCTGCGCACCGCCTACGTCTCCCGCCCCGTCGGTGACCCGCCCGCCCCCTCGGACCGATTCGACCTGTACGCCGATGACTTGGCCGACCTCGCCACTCAACTCAGCAGGGCATAGCCCGTCCGGCGGGGATCAGGCCCCGGGACGCGTGCAGAGCCGGCCGGCCGAGCGGGCCAGGGAGGCAAGCATGCGGCGTTGCTCGTACGGCCAGCGGCTGGGCTTGGAGTGATGGAGGGAGACGATCCCGATCACGGTGCTGGTCGGTCCCAGGACCGGTAGTGAGGCCACGGCGCCGACGGGTACCTCGCCGAGCACGTCCACGGCGGCCGTGCCCGCGAAGAGGGGCGAGTTGGAGACCTCCTCGACGTAGACGGGGGAGCGGTTCTGGGCGGCCACGCCGCACGCGCTTTCGCGGTCGGACACCGACTCGAAGAAGCTGAGGAAGGGGCGGGCGAAGCCACGCTGCCCGATGATGCGCAGCGCGCCGCTCCCGCGGTCGCACGCCTGGGCGTTGCCCAGCGGCGCCTCGGTGATCCGTAAGGCGAGTGCCAGCGCCTCGACCAGGACCGCGTGGTCGGGGTGGTGGTTCAGCCGGTGCCCGGCCGCACAGGCCCGTACGATCTGTGCGGCCATCGGGTCCCGGCTGAGCCGGACGGTGCGCAGTACGCTGCTGTTCGCCGCCTGCAGCACCAATTGGCGGGACGCGTCCGTCGCTCGGTAGTACAGCTCCAGCAGCAGGTCCACCCCCGCCAGTCCGCAGAACGTCACCCGGCTCAGGTCCAGTACGACCTGTGCGGCACACTCCTCCGGGCCCGGCAGCCGGTGGATCAGTGCCGCCACGGAGGGGCTGTCCAGTTCGCCCGCGATACGTATGAGAGTCCGCTCGGTGGACATGGTGACGCTGAAGCGCGCGTGGTGCGCCGGCTCGGACCAGGACATGCTGCACCTGCCTGCCCACGATCGCTTGCTCTGCGCGGTCGCTACGCGTTGGAGGTCGCGTGGTGTACGCGGGGCTGTCCGGCTCAGCCTAGCCGCGGGAGGAGCGCGGCCGGGGGCGCCGGAGCGAATTCGGACGATGTGCCAGAGTGAGCGGATTCTCGGCGACCGCCGCGAGCTCCGGCACTTGCGCCCCCGCGCGTCGGCTGTGGACTGCCGACTCGCGCGGCCCGGCTTCGGCGAGCACGGCCTACCGGCCGGATGTCGCGTGGCCGAGCTCCTGCGGTGGAGCCGGGGCGGATGACCATCAGGACCACCGGTCAGCGGCCCGTCCCGGCGCGGGTGGCGCGGCGCTCGCCGGTGACCTTCGAGGCCGGGAGGTGCCCGGCCCGGGAGGTCCCCGACAGGGTGTTGCCGTCGACGGTGACGGCGAAGTTCAGGTTGAGCCGCATGGGCTTGGTGATGGCCTGCTTCCAGGTGAGCCGGTCGCCGTCGAGGACGACGTCGCTGAGCGGGGTCTCCTCTCCCGCGCCGCGCGCGGTGCCGGTCAGCACACCGCCTTCCCGGCGGAGTTCGACCTCGGCCTCGATCTTGCCGATGGGGGTGGAGAGGGACAGGTCCCAGATGCCTTCGACGGACATGCCGCAGTGGTTCCTTACGGTGCGATGTGCGGGCGGTGAGGCTGCGATACGGGGGTCGATACGGGGGTCGATGCGGGAGTGTGAGGCCGCGATGCGGATAGGGGCATATGGGGTGCGGGGGTGTTGTGGGGTGTGGGGCGAGCAGCCGGGCGGTCAGAAGCCGGCGGGTATCGGGCCCTGGGCGCGCCATACGGTGCCGCGGCGTTCGTGTGCGAAGAGTTCTTCGACGGCGTGCGCGATCCGCGGGCCCACTTCCCGTTCCAGGAGGTACAGGCCCAGGTCGAGTCCGGAGGTGACACCCGCACCGGTGACCAGGTCGCCGTCGTCGACGACGCGGGCTTCCACCGCGTGGACACCGGTGGCGTCGAGCAGGTCCAGGCCCATGTGGTGCGACGTGGCGTGGCGGCCTTCGATCAGGCCGGCCATGGCCAGTACGAGCGAGCCGCCGCACACCGCGCCGACCGTTACCTCCGGGTTCTCCATCGCCGCCCGCAACAGCGTGGGCAGCTCGGTGGTCAGGGTGCGGCCCAGCAGTACGGGGATGAGTTCGTCCTGCCGCCGTTCCCCGGCCCCGGCGTCCTGGTCCGGGGCCTCGCCGGGCTCTCCGACGCGGCCCGCGGCACCGGGCACCAGGATCAGGCCCGCTCGCGCGGGGTCGAGGGCGGCGGTGGCGCGCAACGTCAGCCCGCCGGTGCCGCTGACCACCTCGCGCGGGCCTTCGGCGGAGACCAGCTCCACGCTCACCCCGCCGCCGGAAGCGGCGCCACCGGCGTACAGCACCTCGTAGGGCGCGATGACATCGAGCGGATCGAAGCCGTCGAAGAGGACGATCTGAGCGTGCATGCGGGGTCCTTCGATACGTAAGTCCCAGCACTTTCCGGGAACGCGTCCGAAGCTATCCAGCAGCCGATCCGTCTCCCAGTGGCATGAGTGACACCTTTCCCCGGGAAAGTGCCACCCGTTTCCCCGGGAAGGTGCCACCCGCCTTCGGGCCGCCCCGAGGGTGGATGCCGCGGCCCGGTCTCTATCTCTGGTCAGAGACCGTGATCGTCCTGCGGCCCGATGCCGACGGGCCGCACGCGACCCTAGCCTGGGCACATCATGAAACGAACTGACGACCGGCTGCTTCCGGTCCTGCTGCTCGGTGCCCAGGCGGTGGTGTGGCCCGGTGCCGCGCTGGTGCGCGGGGCCACGCCGACGGCCGCGGAGTTCCTCGCGGCCGTCCTGGCGGGCGGGCTGGTGACCGTCGCGCTCACGGCCCGCCGTACGCGCCCGGTGCCCGTCCTCGTCCTGGTCGCCGCCGCCTGCGCGCTCACCGCCGAGCCACTGCCCGCCGGCGCGGTGGCCGTGTACGGCACCGCCGGTGTCGCGCTGGCCCTGTTCGCGGTGGCCACCGAGCGGGACACCACCACCGCACTGTTGTGCGTCGTGACGCTCGCCCTCTGGCAGCTCGTGCACGGCCTCACCCTGCACGGGATCGGCGGTGGCGGCCAGGGGCTCGACCTCGTACTCACCACGCTGCTCTACGCGGCGGCCACCGGCACGGGCCTGTACGCGCGGCGGCTGCGCACCGCGCGGCAGGCCGCCGAGCGGCGCCTGCATCGGGCGGAGGCCGAGCGACACCGGCTCCCCGCGGCCGAACGCAGCCGCATGGAGCGGGAGTTGCACGACGTCAGCGCCCATCACCTGACGGCAGTCGTGGTGACGGTGGAAGCGGCGCTCGGGCTGCGCGACCGACGTCCCGAACTGGCGGACCAGGCAGTGGAGTTCGCCGCCGAGGCCGGCCGCGAGGTGACGCGGGCGCTGAGCGCGGTGCGCGCCCCGGCCCTGGCGCCGCAGGACGGCCCGGCGCCGGGGGAGCGGCTGCGGGAACTGGTGGCCGGCTTCCGCGCCCTCGGCCAGCCGGTGACCTGCGACATCGAGGCGCTCCCTGACGGCTCCCGCGGCGACACCGTGTACGGCATCGTGCGCGAGGCGCTCACCAACGTGGTGCGCCACGCCTCGGGAGCCCCCACCACCGTGCGCTGCACGCACGACGATGCGGGGACGGAGATCGTGGTGCGCAACGCGCCGCCGGAGGCCACCGGCCCCGCCACCACACACGGCAAGCGCCTCGGCGGCGGGCGCGGCCAGAACTTCCTCCGCGGCCGGGCACGGGAAGCGGGCGGCACGCTCACCAGCGGGCCGACTCCGGACGGCGGGTGGGAGGTACGGGCGGTGCTGCCGGAGGGAAAGGGGACGTCACCGGTGCCGTCGGTTCCGCGTACGTACCGCCTCGCGCAGTTCGTCGCGGCCGCCGGGCTGTGTTTCCAGCCGCTGCTGCCGTTCCTCGTCATCCGGGAGAGCGCGACGCCTGCCGGGCCCGGCGTCTCCGCCGGCGCGCTCTTCGCGCTGCTCGCCGCCGCGCAGGCGGTCACGCTGCTGTGGCTGCGCCGGGCTCCGCGCGCCGCGTGGGGTGTACTGCTGGTCCTCGCCGGGCTGTGGCCGGCGGCGATGGCCGTGAGCGGGTACGCGGGGCCGGCGGCCGTGCCGCCCGCGCTGAGCATGGTCGCCACCTGCGTGGCACTCGTCGTGGTGGCAGCTGACGTTGCGTCGGACGATTGCCTGAGCCGGAGTGCGGGGGCGCGGCGCTTCGCGGTACCGGTCGTGGCCGCTGCCGTACACGCGGCCACGATGATCGCCGCCGTACTCGCGCGCGGCGGCACCGCGCCCGCTTGGGCGGTCGCAGGGGCCGCAACCGCCGTGGTGGCGGCCGCCGCCTGGGCTGCCGGCACCCGGTACGGCACGCGCCGAGGAGCCGCCCGCGACACCCACGAGCAGCGTCTCGCCGCGTGGACCGAGGAGGCCGTACGCGACGCTTGGGCCGAACGCCGCCGCATCACCACCGGGCTGGAGACCACCGTGCTGGCACGCACCGCCGAGGTGGTCGCGGAGGCGGAAGCGGGACGACTGGCCGCGACGGCGGAGCGTGCCCGCGAGGCCCTGGCCGCCATGCGGGCCCTGCTCGAAACGGTTCGGGACGGGGAGCAGCACGCCGAACTCCGGCCGCAGCCCACGCTCCAGGCCCTCGACCTCCTCGTCGGCCAGTGCCGGGCCACCGGCCGCCGGGTGGAGGTACGGATCGGCGACCGGGTGCCGGCGCGGCTGCCGGCAGCGGTGGACATCGCGGCCTACCGTGCCGCCGAGACCGTTCTGGAGGCGGGCGGGCCGGGGTCAGCCGTTCTGGAGGCAGGCGGGGACGAGCCCGCCGTGCTCGTCCTCGACGCCGACGACGACGCCCTGACCCTCACGGCGACCGGCGTGTCCGGCGCCACCCGCGCCGCCGCGCGGCACCGGCTGGCGACGCGGGCCGCCGCCCTCGGCGGCACCCTGACCACCGAACGGCCGGGCACGGTCGTCCTGCGGCTGCCCTTGACCACCACCTCGGACGACGAACACGCAACCGGGGACGGCAAGAACGGAGCCGGGGCCGGCAAGGACGGAGCCGGGGACGGCAACGGAGACCAGGAGGCATCCCGATGACCATCGACGTGTTGGTCGTCGACGACCAGGCGGTGGTCCGGGCCGGCTTCGCCGCCGTCATCGACGCCGAGGAGGACATGACGGTCGTCGGAGAGGCCGGGGACGGCGCCGCCGCGGTGAGCCTCGCCGAACAGCTCACGCCGGACGTGGTCGTCATGGACGTACGGATGCCCGGCCTCGACGGCATCACCGCCACCCGGATCCTCACCGGGCGCGACAATCCGCCGCGCGTCCTCGTACTGACCACCTTCGACCTCGACGCCTACGTCTTCGACGCACTGCGCGCCGGTGCCTCCGGCTTCCTTCTCAAGGACGTGCAGGCAGCCGAACTGCTGCAGGGCATCCGCGTCGTGGCCGGCGGGGAGAGCGTGCTCGCCCCTTCCGCCACCCGCCGGCTCATCGGGCACTACGCGTCCGGCCCGCCCACCGGGTCGCGGGCCGGGCACGACACGGCCGCCCTGGCGCAGCTGACCGCACGCGAACGCCGCGTCCTCACCCTGGTCGCCTCCGGCCTGAACAACGCCGAGATCGCCGCCGAACTCGGCATCACCGTCGGCACCGTCAAGTCCCATGTGAACGCACTGCTGCGCAAGCTCCAGGTACGCGACCGGGTGCAGGCGACGATCCTCGCGTACGACCTGGGCCTCGTCCGTGCGATCCCACCGGGAACGCATCCCTGACGCCCGCCATCACTTACAGCGGAACACCGCCGCCATGAATACCCACACAGTCGACACCACCACCGGGAACACCACCACCGTGAACACCGCGCACAAGGAGCAGACCGTCACCATGAACGATCCCGCTGCCACCCACCCCGTCCTGCGGACCGTACGCCAGGCGCTGGGCAGCCTTGTCGCCCGGCTCTACCTCGCCGTGTGCGCGGCCCTGCTCGTCTGGGCCGTCGTGGTGAGCTACGGCGACAACCCCGACGCCTCCTTCGCCGGAGTGGTGCCGACGATCGCCACCGCCCCGGTGAGCCTGGTGATGCTCGCGCTGCCCGACGACTTCTCGATGTTCTTTCTCCCCGTCATCGTCGGTGCGCTGGTGAACGCCGTGATCATCGGCTGGTGTGCCCGCGCCCTGGGCCAGGGCCGCAACGGCTGAGCCACCCGCTGCGCCAACCGGGTGGACATCGCCCGCCACAGCCACCTGACACCACCGACGGCGCATCACCGCCCAGCGGACGGGTACGACACGATCAACTATCCGTCCCCCACGGATACCCCGGAGGGCCCGCAGAGTGCGGGCCCTCCGCATGTTCTCAGTAGGCGATCTGCCCGGCGCTGCGGGCCGCCCCCTTGAACTGGATGTAGAAGCCGGAGCCGTCCTTCACGTCCGTGGCGGCCTGCATCCACTTGCCCGCCGTGGCCGTCTTCCAGCCGTTGCACTTGCCGGTCGCCTTGAAGCAGGTCGTGACCTGGCGGGTGGCCTTGACCTTCAGGTTGATGTCGGCGCAGTTCTTGGTGGTGTACGCGTACGTGCCCGTGGCGGGCCAGTGCGCGTTGCGGCCGCTGCTGCCCGGCGTGCTGGTGTAGTTCTTCGCGGTGCCGTAGCAGGACTGGATCGCCGCGTTCGCCTTCGGCTCCGAGGCGCTTGCCGGGCCGGTCGTCGCCGCAGCAGCCACCCCTCCGAGCAGTACGGCGGTCATCGCGAACGGAGCGATACGAGTGCGCATTCGCACGGGAATTCCCCCTGTGAGTTCCGTGTGATGGAGTGTTTGGAGTGTTCATCCGCGTGCCGTATGCCGTGGCATGTCATGCACGCGAGGAACAGCTTCGCCGGTTGCCGCCTCCGGCGCCTTAGCGCTGTGCGCCAGGGCCTTGGCCGGGTGTGCCAGGTTCGGGCTGGGTCGGGGTGCCGGGTTCGCCTCGGCCCGGTGTGCCGGGTTCGGTGTGCCGGGTTCGGTGCCGCCGCAGCGGTGCGCGCGATTCCGGTAGTCGCTGGGCGTGGTGCCGTAGTGCGCGCGGAAGGCGCGGGTGAAGTCCGCGGGGCGGGGGAATCCCCAGCGGGCCGCCACGGCCTGGATCGGTACGTGCCGCTTCAGCGGGTCGGCCAGATCGCGTCGGCAGTGCTCCAGGCGCTGGCCGCGTATCCAGGTACGGATGCTCGTGCCGTGTTGCTGGAACAGCCGGTGCAGAGAGCGGACCGAGATGTGGTGGGCCGCCGCGATGTCGCTCGCGGCGAGGGTGGGATCGCCCAGCCGGTGCTGGACGAAGGAGGTGATGCGCAGATAGAGGGCGCGTTGCCGGCAGGACGGCGGCACGTCGCGTTCGCGGTCCGTGTGGTGCGCGAGGAACGCGGTCGCCAGGTCGAGCCCCACGGCGCCGAGTCGGGCCGTGTCCTGCGGTGTGTAGTCGGCGCCGTCCTCCGCCAGCCGGACCAGGAAGTCCGCAAGCAGCCGGCCGAGTCCCTGGTCGCCCGGGAGGGGGGACGCGATGAGCGGAGCGAGATGGTCGGCGCGCAGGGGGAGCAGCTCGCGCGGGAACTGTATGAGGAGCGCCTCGCCGTCGGCGTAGGAGTCGAATGGACGCGAGCTGTCAAAGACCAGCAGCTCTCCCGGCCGGCCCGGGGCACGGCGGCGGTTCTGCTCGATCACATGGGGGCCGGAGCGCACGAGGGCGATCTGGAGGGTTTCCGGGTCGGAGACGCGGATCAGCTTCGGGGTGCGGTTCGAGCAGAAGGAGGTGTACGCCATTCCCGAGAGCTGCACCGGTCCCAGCGGCATCGCCTTGAACCAGCCGCTGAACACCTCGACGTCGACCAGCCGGAAGGCCGTCGGCATCACCGTGCTCCGGGTGACCTCCGCCCACGCGGCGAGCGCGTCCCGTGCCGCGAATGCCGTGCTGTCGAAGACCTTGTCCACGTTCCTCCCCCAGGCCGGGCGGCCGGCGCGCAGTTGCCGACCGGAATCCGTGACAGCCGGAAATCTAAGGAAGAGGAGTAAATGTCTGGTGTACGTCTGAAAAATGGTCCGCCGTTCATACGAGCTTCAAGTGTGCCGCCCCGCTTCGCCGGTCACGTCCGCTCGGCCCGGTCCCACAGCTCTTGCAGCGCGGTGTTCACGCGCTCCGGCTGCTGGGTGTGCGGGTAGTAGCCGGGCACGACCAGGTGGTCGGCCGCGAGGGCTTCGGCGAGGTACGCGGCGCAGGCGATCAGCGGCTCGCCCGCGTACTTGCGGTACTGCTCGGGCGCCCCTTCCCAGTCGCCGGAGACCAGCAGCTTCGGGAACGCCGCCGCGGCCACCGGTCCGAGCGCGATGTCCGCGTCCCAGCAGGGGAGTTCGGCCATCGTGGCGGCGGCGGCGCGCAGCCGCGCCGGTGTCGCCTCGGGTGTCGCCATGCCGACCGACTCGGTGGCGCCCCGCAGGAACTCCTCCGGCGTGAGGCCGGCGGGGAGCGCCGCGGTGGCCGCCCGGGCGCGCGCCAGCGCCTCGGCGACGACCGGGTGGCGCTCGGCGGGCCGCAGGGCGCCGGGCTGGATCAGCGTGAGCGAGCGGACCAGGTCCGGGCGGCGTACGGCGGCGGCCAGGGCGCCGACACCGCCGTACGCGTGCCCGACCAGGTGAGCGCCGGTACCACCGGCCCCGAGCAGGCCGATGACGTCCTCGGCGTCCACCGCCCAGTCGCTGCGCTCGATGTCCGGACTGCGCCCGTATCCTCTGCGGTCCATCAGGAGCAGGCGATGCCGGCCGGCCAGGGGCCGCTGGGCCGCGAAGCCGTACCGGTCGTCGTCGCCCCAGGTCAGGATCCCGTGCACAAAGACGACGGGCGGGCGGTCGGCGTTCTCTTCGCCCCATACGGTGACGTGTACCGGCGCGGGCGCCGCCGGGTCTCGGCGACTGGTCGAGTCGGTCATCGGTTCCCCCTCGAATCTCCGGCTGCTGACACACCGCCCCGACGGCCCGTGGCGACGACGCGGTGCCCGCGGGAGACACTACCCAGAACCCCGTGCCCGCCTCTCCCGGCCGGCGGCCGCAGCCTCACGCGCCACAGCCTCTACCAAGCGGTGTTACCGCCTCCGACCGGCGCGTTAGCGGAACAACAGCCTCGCGTGAGTGAAACGTCAGCGGCCGGCGCCAGGCTGGTTCTCAGAGCGGGAAAGGCTTCATGAAGCCCGTCCCACGCCCACGCGCCTCGACCACACCGCCACCACCAGCACACCATTGCACGGGGGGACCCACATGCGTACCAACCGACTCCGCGTCGCCGGGCTGGCCGCCGTCACCGCCGCCCTGGCCCTGAGCGTGACCGCCTGTGGCGGCTCGGACAGCGCCAAGGACAGCGGCGCGAAGGAGAAGACCTCAGCGGAGGCGTACCCCGCGAAGAGCTCCGCCGACGTCGGCACCCGTTCCGCCACCGACACCGCCGTCCCGGCCGCCGACCAGATCACCAAGGCCACCGCCGCCACCCGTCAGTGCAGCGGCAGCGAGCTGTCCTACGACGTACTGCACCGCTTCCCGAAGCAGTTGGGCGAGCACCTGCTGATCACGGCGCGGAACACCGGCTCCAAGGCCTGCTGGGTCACGTCCTACCCGTCCGTCATGCTCGGTGACACCTCGAACGTCCTGCCGCACTCGAAGAAGGACGCCCCGGGCGGCAGCGCCCGGATCACGGTGCGTCCCGGCGGCAAGGTCTACTCGGCCGTGGCCCTCTTCGCTGACAGCGCCAAGACCCACACCTCGTCGAAGCTCTCCCTTGCCCTGCGCGACCAGACCGGTGACACCGGCCCGGCCGCGGAGCTGAAGGCGCTCAACAGCAAGGGCGCGCCGTCGAAGTTCACCTGGTCCGACGCCGACGTGCTGAACTGGAACACCGACAAACCGTACGACTTCTGATCCTGAGACCGGGCCCGGCCGAGGTGCCCGACCGGCTCGCCCCGCTGATCACGCCGATCAGCGGGGCGTCGTCATACCGGGGGGCGTGATGCAGACGTCGTCATACGGCGGTCAACTGTCCGGCAGCGGGCCGGACTCGAGGCATGCGGTCGCGGGCGCGGCGGGCGGGGTCGGTTCCGCCGACGGGTTCGGGCCCGCGGCGTTCGCCTTGGCGACCGCGGCCGCCAGGTGTGTGCGTACCCACTCGGGCAGCTCCGGCCCCTGGACGGTGCTCACCAGGTCACCGGCCAGCCGGTGCAGCTTGGTGTTGGTGTTCTGCGAGGCGGTGACCAGTACGTCCCAGGCCGCCTCCGGGCTCAGGCGGAAGGAGGCCATCAGGATGCCGCGGGCCAGGTCGATGGTCGGCCGGGTCTGCATCGCTCGCCGCAATTGGGCGACCAGTGCGTGCGGATCCTGATCGGCGTTCCGCTGCGGGTCTGCGTCGTGGTCGGCGCACTCAGTCATGTGCTTGTCGTTCGAGGTAGGGGGTGTGAAGTGGTGCCAGGAGCCGGCCAGGCGGAACACTCGCTCGACCGCGGGACTGCCGGCGGTGATGACGACCGTCTTCCCGTCGTCCAGTGCGCGCTCGCGCAGGGCGAGCAGGAGGTTGAGGCCGGAGCAGTCGCAGCAGCCCACCCCGGTCAGGTCCAGGTCGAGGCCGCTGACCGAGCGGCTGAGGGCCCGGTTCAGGTCGGGCAGGAGCTGCCGGCAAGCGTCGAGATCGAGCTCGCCGCGCACCGTCACGGTCATCCGGTCGCCGTCGGGCACGACGTCGATCGTCGCCGGGAAGGGCGGGCTGTCCGCGGGCTTGTGGCGACCATGCGCGCTGCCGGTGTTCTCCCCGATGAGGGGCTGCTCAGAGTACGCAGGCTCCGGCATGGCCTCTCTCCCTCATAGTGCCTACCGCCGCCCCCAGGCTGCCGTTCGCGGCCTATGCACGTCAACTAATACCGGAAACCAAGTACGTGCTTTTGAATGCGTGTATACCTAGTCGCTAGAGTTGGAGCATGGATGGAGTGCCCGAGCCACACACCGGATGGACGTTTCTCACCAATCACGCGCGGGTGCTGGCAGCGATTGCCGACAATCACAACGCTCGTATCCGCGACATCGCGGCTCACTGCCGGCTCACCGAACGTGCCGTCCAGAAGATCATTGCCGACCTTGAGCAGGACGGTTACCTCTCCCACACCCGGGAGGGACGCGCCAACACGTACCAGATCGACCCGAGCAAGGTACTTCGCCACCCGGCCGAATCCGGCCTGACGGTGGCCGCTCTGCTCTCCTTGCTGGTCCAGGACGAAGCCGACCGCACCACGTCCTCCGACGGCAGCAAGCGGCGTCACGCCACTGCCTGACCGAAGTGACCACGGCACCGCGCGGCGCCGCCCTGTCCAGCGGGAGCGCGCCGCGCGCCGCGGTGTCCGGATTCGGTCACGTCACGCGGCCGCCCCGCGTCCGGGCGCGGCTCCGCGCCATGCGCTCCGCAGGCCTCCGGATGGCTCACTCCCGCCGATGACCCGCAGGTCAGGACCAGAAGATGCGGCCCGGGCGATGGTCCACGACCCTGAAAGGGACGGGAAACCGAAGGAGGGCCACAATGTCGATGATCGACAAGCTCAAGCAGATGCTGAAGGGCCACGAGGACCAAGCCGGACGGGGCGTCGACAAGGGCGGTGACCTCCTCGACGAGAGGACCCAGGGCAAGTACAGCCGGCACGTCGACACCGCCCAGGACAAGATGAAGGACCAGATGGGCAAGGACCGGGGCCAGGACTCCTCCCAGTAGACGCACGGAGCGCGCCCGACCCGGCATCCGCCGTTCGCCTCCTCACTCGAACGGCGGATGCCGGGCCGGGCTGCGCCCACCAAGGGCCGGTACGGTCCGGGCGCCGGGCCAGGCGGCGCGGCCCGCGTCCCCGGGTCAGAAGTCGACTGTCGTGCGGTCGTCGACGCGAGCCACCGACTCCTGGGCGAACTTCTTCTCGTACGCGGAGCGGATCTCCTCGATCTTGCGGCCGCTGGGTCCCGCCTGGCCCGTGGGGTAGAAGAGGATCAGCTCGTAGGAGCGCTCACGCTCGATGGTTCCGTGCGCGTCCCGGTACTGGCCTTCGCCTTCCTGGACGGTCAGCCCGTCCGGGAAGCGCGGCGTGACGAATTCGTCCACGAAGCCCTGGAACTGCTTGTCGGTGACGGGCGGGCTGCCGTCCGGATGGGCGGTACCGAAGAACAGGCTGGTCTCGATGTACGGGCGGCCGCCCGCCGGCTCGCCGCCGGCCGGGGGAGCGGAGGTGACCGCGGGGGCCGAGGCCGAGGCGGTCGCGGCGGTACCGAGCAGGATGGTGGACACTGCCAGGACCGCGAGGCGCAGACGGGGCTGGGACAGCGATGCCAACGGGCTTCCTCTCGTCGGGGATTCGGCCGGTTAACGACCGCGAGCACTGAGGGATGCGGTCGGCGCGTCCGGCCCGGTCGATTGTGCCCAACCCCTGTGACCTGGCACTAGGGATCGCATACCCGTCCGGACGGTTCCGGCCAACGGCCTCCGGCCGACACTCGGCGCAGGGCGAGGCTCTGATGCGGCGTCGGGACGCCCCCGCCACCGTGGTCGCCGACCCGGGGGATCAGCCGGCGCGCCATGCTCCCGGGATGAGTCCGACTTGCGTGCAGTCGTACGGGACTTGGACGAACGCATCCGCCCTGTGATCGCATGTGGCGGTGACCTCGAACGGATCTCCCGAACACGCGATGCCACAGACCGAGACAACACCGAGGGAAACCGCGGATACGTACAGAGCGACTCCTCCTGAGACACCTCCGGTTGCCGGAGGCCGGCCGTCCCGCGGCCGTCGCATCGTGCGGAGGACCGTGAAAACGGTCGTCGCCCTGGCCGTCGTGCTCGCGTTCCTGGCCCTCGGCGATCGCTGGGCCGTGCTCTACGCGGAGAACCTGGCAGCGGAGAAGGTGCAGGACGCCCTGAAGCTGCGTGCCGAGCCCGAGGTGCACATCGACAGCTTCCCGTTCCTCGGCCAGCTTGCCACCAAGCACCTCGACCACGTCGAGGTCAATGTGCCCGACGTACCCGCCGGGCGGGTCTCCGTCGCACAGGTGAAGGGGACGGTGGACGACATACGGATCGTCGGCAGCCTCCCGACCTCGGTCAAGGGCGCGGTCCTCAGCCGGGTGCGCGGCGACGTCTTCCTCGACTTCGACGACCTGAACCGCGAGGTCGGCGCCTCGCAGGTTCAGCTGGCCCCCGGTCCTCAGAAGAACAGCGTGCAGGTCAACGGCGATCTGCCGGTGGCGGGCAAGCAGGCGGAGATCCGGGCGCGGGCACACCTGCGGCGTACCGGGGATCACGGCCTGACCCTGACCGTGGCGAACGCACGAGTGGTGGTGCCCGGCCTGCTCACGTACACCCCGGGCGAGGGCGGCGGCCTGCAGCTGACCACGCCCGCTGCCGACAGGATGGACCAGCGCGACCTCCAGCAGGCGACCGGGCAGCGCCTCCGCCCGGACCAGCTGATGAAGGGCCGGGCGCTGGACGCCCTCGCCGAGCATCCCTCGGTCCTCGCACCCGCCGGCATCGATCCGTCGCTCATCCGCGGCCTGCAGAAGGTGCGGGAGCCGAAGGTCGCCAAGGACATGGAGTTCTCGGCCCAGCTGCCGGACGACCTGCCGGGCGACCTCCGGCTGCGCGGCATCTCCGTGACGAAGGACGGCATACGGGCCACCCTGACCGGCGCGGACGTGCCCCTGGGCACGTGACGGCCGTAAGGCCGGTGTAAAGGCGGGAGCCGCCCTGGGTAGAATTGTGGCCGGAGAGCGGTGAGTGCTGCTGCTCTCCGTTGCCGTTTCGGGGCCGGTGTCGACCCCGGAAGAACGATCCGGGCATGCTGCGGCGTCGGCAGCCATGGGCTCGCGCACGTGCGTCTCCTGCCAGGGTGCCGTCCGGGCTGCCCCGCCTTTCCGCACGCCGCACCGGCCCGCCGAGCGCGCGTGCCCGAGCATGACAGGTACTGCGTTGTTGTCTTCTCTCGCCTCCGCCCGTGGGCGGCTGCAGGCGGCCGGCCGCCCCGTCTGGCCGGCCTCGCCCAAGGTCTTCCGTACCGAGGTGCTGGCCGGGCTGGTCGTCGGCCTGGCGCTGATTCCGGAGGCGATCTCGTTCTCGGTGATCGCCGGGGTGGATCCGAGGGTGGGACTGTTCGCGGCCTGCACCATGGCGATGGTGATCGCCTTCGTCGGCGGCCGACCCGCGATGATCTCTGCCTCCACCGGCGCCGTGGCCCTGGTGGTGGCCCCGGTAGCCCGCGAGCACGGCCTCGGCCACCTGATCGCGACCGTCATCCTGGCCGGTGTCTTCCAGATCGTCCTCGGCACGCTGGGCGTCGCCAAGCTGATGCGGTTCGTACCGCGCTCGGTGATGGTCGGCTTCGTCAACGCACTGGGCATCCTGCTGTTCACCGCCCAGATACCGAACCTGCGAGACGTGCCGTGGGCGGTCTACCCGCTGGTGGTCGCCGGTCTGCTCCTCATGTTGTTCTTCCCCCGGCTCACCAAGGCCGTGCCCGCGCCGCTGGTCTCCATCGTCATCCTCACCGTGATCACCGTGGCGGCCGGCATCGCCGTGCCCACCGTCGGCGACAAGGGCAAGCTGCCGTCGTCCCTGCCCGTTCCGGGGCTGCCCGACGTCCCCTTCAGCCTCCACACCCTGACCGTCATCGCCCCGTACGCCCTCGCGATGGCGCTGGTCGGACTGATGGAGTCGCTGATGACGGCGAAGCTGGTGGACGAGCTGACCGACACCCGCTCCAACAAGACCCGCGAATCCATCGGCCAGGGCATCGCCAACATCGTCACCGGGTTCTTCGGCGGCATGGGCGGCTGCGCGATGATCGGCCAGACGATGATCAACGTCAAGAACGGGGCGCGTACCCGGCTCTCCACCTTCCTCGCCGGCTTCTTCCTGCTGATCCTCTGCATCGTCCTCGGGCCGGTCGTGTCCGAGATCCCCATGGCCGCGCTGGTCGCCGTGATGGTCCTGGTCTCGGTCGGCACCTTCGACTGGCATTCGATCAAGCCCGCCACGCTCAAGCGGATGCCCGTCGGCGAGACCACCGTCATGGTGATCACGGTCGTCGTCGTGGTCGCGACCAGCAACCTCTCCATCGGCGTCGTCGTCGGCTCGATCACCGCGATGGTCGTCTTCGCCAAGCGGGTCGCCCACCTCGCCGAGGTCACCGCCGTGACCGACCCCGACGGCAGCACCGCCGTCTACCGGGTCACCGGCGAACTGTTCTTCGCCTCTTCCAACGACCTCGTCGGCCGGTTCGACTACGCCGGTGACCCGGACAACGTCGTCATCGACCTGTCCGCCGCCCATGTCTGGGACGCCTCATCCGTGGCCGCGCTGGATGCGATCGAGACCAAGTACGCCCAGCGCGGCAAGACCGTCGAGATCACCGGCCTGAACGACCCCAGTGCGCATCTGCACGGCCGGCTCAGCGGCGAACTCGCAGCGGGGAAGTGACGAGGGGCTGTTCCGCAGCGGGGGACTGCGCTCCATGGCCAGCTGGTGACTGGCCATGGAGCCCGGCGGGCACACCTGCTCCTGGTCCGAACTGACATACCCTGGCAGGGGTCCGGCCTGCAGACCCGGACGTCCACCTGACTCCCGAATGCCCCAAAAGCGATCGCCGAACACCTCCGGAATCGACGAACTCGTACGTAGTCGATGAACGCCTACGGCCTCCTCCGTCTCGGTAACGTCGCCGCGTGGCCCTCATAGACCTGACTCCCTTGGAAACCCGTATCCAGCGCGCCTTCGCCCGTGGGGAGCCGGCCGGAACAGCGGTACGAGCCGGAACGGTACGAGCTGCCGTCCTGCGCGCACTGCTCCTCTCCGCCCCGGACACGGAGGGCGGGATACCCGCGCTGGTGCTCGACGGTGTCACCGTCACCGGCCGGCTCGACCTCGCGTTCGCCGAGATCCCGTATCTGGTGCGGCTGACGAACTGCCAGTTCACGCACGCACCCGACCTGCGCGGCACCCGCCTGCGCCAACTCGACCTCCGTGGCTCACGGCTCCCCGGGCTCACCGCGACCGGACTGCGCGTCGAGGGCGATCTCCTGCTCGCCGGCTGCCACGTCACCGGCCCCTTGCGGCTCGGGCGCGCCCACGTCGAGGGCGACATCAGCGCCCCGCGCCTGGTGGCACACGGCGCCGTCGTACTGGAGGCGGCGCAGGTGGCGTGTGCCCTGGACCTGGAGGACGCGCGGCTGCACAACCCGGGGAGCACCGCGCTGGACGCGCCCGGCCTCAGCCTGGGCACCCTCCTGAACGCCGGCGGTCTGGTCGCCGAGGGCCGGGTCAGACTCACCGGCACCAGGGCCGGCGGCTGGATCTCCTTCATCGAGGCGCGGCTGCACAACCCCGGGGGAGTCGCACTGGGGCTCAGCAGCTGTGAGGCCCGTCAGCTCACCTTCCGCGACGCCCGGCCCATCGAGGGCGCCGTCAAGCTGCACGACTCCACCTTCAAGGCGATCGAGGCGGACCCCGCGGTGTGGCCCGGCATCGTACGCCTGGAAGGACTGACCTACCAGGCGCTCACGCCCCGGTTGCCGGCCGCCCGCCGGCTGCCGCTGCTGGAGCGCGACGAGGACGGTTTTGTCCGGCACGGTTACGAGCAGCTCGCCCGGGTCTACCGCGATACCGGCGAGGACGGCGAAGCACGGACCGTGCTGCTCGCCGGACACCGCCGGCACCGCCGGAGCCGGTCCTGGCCCGGACGGCTGTGGGGGTACCTCCAGGACGTGACCGTGGGCTACGGCTTCCGGCCCGCCCGGGCGGTGGCCTGGCTGGTCGCGCTGCTGCTGCTCGGCACCGTCACCTACGGACTGAATCCGCCGGCGCCCTTGGAGCCGGGCAAGGGCCCGGAATTCAATGCCTTCGTGTACGCGGCCGACCTGCTGCTCCCGGTCGTCGACTTCGGCCAGGAAAAGGCCTTCGCGCCGACCGGACCCTGGCAATGGCCGGCCTTCTTCCTGACCGCCGTGGGCTGGGTGTTCGCCACGACCGTCGCCGCCGGCGCGGCCCGCAGCCTCCAACGCCAGTGATGGTGCAGGGGTCGGCGAAAGGGCGGTGAAGGCCCACCGGGGCCGAGCGGGCCCCGAAAAGTACGGAGCACATAAAGACACGCACCCATAAGGAAGTTGGGTGGAATGATCAACACCTGATTGAATGGGGGTACGTGATCATGAGTCTCCGTCCTCGGAAAGGTGCGCCCTGATGTCTCCCGACCTCTGCCGGGTACCGACCGGGAAGCTCATGCTCACGCGTGGCCGGGCAGCACCTGTCGAACCCGCCGCATCTGTCATATCTGCCATATCCAGCGGCAGACCGCTGTCGAGGCGGCCTGCCCCGGCCGGACGACTCGGTGTTCTGCGCACTGCGGTCACGGGAGGGTGATCATGTTCCAGGCCCAGCACCAGTCTCCGTACCGGCCCCCGTCCCGGCCCCAGCGCCCCGCCCGGGCCGTCTCCCGTCCTTCCTCGCACCCCGCCCCGCGCTCCCGCTCCGCCGGCCCGTCCGGCGCTGCCACCGCCGACGTCCTGCGCACCATCGCCGACTCCCGTACCCCGGTGTTCGTCACCGTACGGGCCGGTGGACGGCGCCGGTACGGCTACTGGCAGCCGTACGACTCCCGTACCAACAAGGGGGGCTGCTACGTGGCGCTGCCGACCGCCGTCTGCGACGAGCTGTATTCCGCGGGCCGGCTGTCCCTGGGTGAGCCGCTGGAGGACCCGACCAAGACGACGTACCGGGTCCTGACCACCCACACCCCGACGGAGCCCGCCCGCATCGCGCCCACCCCGGTGCGTCTGCCGACCGCTCCCGCACGCGCGGTGGCCCGGCCCCAGGCCCAGCGACTCGCCGCCTGAGCGCGCGGGGGCGCCGACGAGGTGCCCGTTGTGTGACGGAAGAAGACGGGCGAAGGCGGGCCAACACGGAAGAGCGGCACACCGCTTGCCCCTTGCCCCTTGTCCCGTGCCGGAGTTGTTGTGATCGACTGGTGTCGTGGAAGCCATCTGGACGACTGTCGTAGCGGTTGTGGGCACGTTGCTGGGGTCCGTCATCACGCATGCGTTCCAGCGGCGGGCGTCGCGGCGCAGTGAGCTGTTCACCCGGTCCGAGGCGTTGCGGCAGGAGCGCATGGCCACCTACAGCGCGTTCGCCGAGGCGGCGGAGCAGTACCGCCATGGCCAGGCGGACCGCTGGTACCGCAAGAAGAAGGAGCCGGAAGGGGAGGCGTTTCTCGCGGCGCGGGACGAGGCACACCGCCTGAGAACCGAGGCCCGGCAAGCCCTCTACCGGGTCAAACTGCTCACTGATGACACCGAGGTGATCCGCGCGGCCGAGCGGGCGTACGAGTGCACCCGGGAGGTGTCCAACGCGGTGGACCAAGCGGACCGGAACAGCCGGGACGCCGAGGCCAAGCAGGCCATCGAGGCATTCGTCGCGCACGCCGCGCCACTGGTGCGCTGACCCTTGTGGCAGCCCTAGCCGGGCAGCACGCGCATCAGTGTGTCCCGGAGACCCGTGTGGCGGGTGGTTATGAGGCGGTGGAGGGACCGGGAGGCGAAGGCGACGCGCTGGGCGCCGCGGCGGCGCTCGGTGTCGTAGGCGCGCAGGGCGGACGGCAGGTCGCTCAGGCGGTGCTCCGCGATGATCCGCGTCAGCGCCTCGGCGTCGAGGATCGCGGTGCACGCCGCCGTGCTCCACCTTCTCGCGGACGGCCCCGACACGCTGGCCGCCGCCGGCCTGGACGACCTCGATCGCTTCGTCGACGACCTGCTGCAGACGCTGTATCCGGAGGGCGGGCGGTAGGAGGGCTCGTAGGCAGGGCTCATGTCAGTCGGGCCGGCCGGCTTCCGTCACCTGCCGTTCCACATGGCGGCGGAAGGCGTCCGTCGCACATGGCGGCGGAAGGCGTCCGTCGCCGGGTGGGCGGGGCGCGCTGGCCATGCGAGGAGGACGGTGACCGGGTCCGCGTCGCGCACCGGCAGGTAGCACACTCCCGGATGAGGGTGCTGGTGCACGGTGCCCTCGGCCGTGACGCCGACCGCCGCGCCGGTGGCGATCGTGGTCAGCCACTCGTCCACGCCCGGCACGGTCACGGTGCGCGGTCGCCGTCCCGCCGGCCACAGCTCGGCGCTGGTCGTCGCGGCCGTTGCGCACAGGGCCACCGTCTCCTCGCACAGTTCGGCCAACGCCACGTCCGTGCGGTCCGCGAGCGGATGCCCCACAGGCACGGCGGCCATCCGGCGCTCACGGATCAGCGCGCTGTGGACCACGTACGAGTCGTCCGGCTCCGGGCGCAGCCGTAGGAACGCCAGGTCCGCGTCGCCGCGGCGGAGCAGTGCCGCCGGATCGTCGGCCCGCCTGATGTGGACCGGAACCTCGGGATGCCGCTCGCGCCAGGCGCGGAGCAGCGGCACGGTGTGGCTGCCCAGCGCCGCCCACGCGAAAGCCAGCCGCAGGGGACGCGGTGTACCGTGCCCGGCCGCGTCGGCGAGGGCGTCGTCGAGCTGGCCGAGGATTCGGTGCGCGCTCTCGCACAACCGTGTGCCGGGCTCGGTCAGGCGCATGATCGGCGCGAGCGGCACCCTCGGCCGCGCCGTGCACCAGACCCTCGCAGACCGTGGCCACAAGGTCCGCACCGTCGGCCGCTCCTCGGGCGACCTCCGCTTCGACATCACCGACCCGGCGCAGGTCACCGCCCTCTACGAGGCGGCCGGACCGCTGGACGCCGTGGTCAGCGCGGCCGGCTCGGTGCCGTACGAGCCGCTGGCCGAACTCGGCCCGGACGACTGGCAGGCCGCCTTCACCGGCAAGGTGCTCTCCCAGGCCGAGCTGGTCCGCCAGGGCCTGACGCACGTCGCCGCGCGTGGCTCCTTCACCCTGATCACCGGCGTCCTCGCCCACGAACCGATCCGCACCGGCGCCGCCGCCTCCCTCGCCAACGGCGCCGTCGAGGCCTTCGTACGCGCCGCCGCCATCGAGATCGCCCCGCGTCGGGTGAACGCGGTCTCCCCGACCGTCTTCACCGAGCCCCCGGACACCTACGGCGACTTCTTCCCGGGCATGGGCTCGGTACCGCTGGAGCGTGTCGCCCAGGCGTACGTACGCTCGGTGGAGGGCGCGCAGACCGGCCGGATCTACCAGTTGTAGTCACTCCGGATCTACCAGCTGTAGTCACTCTCGGGGACCGCCGACGGCGACGGTCGGGTGTTGGTCCGCACCCTTTGCTGGGATGTTGGGCCGCACCCTTTCACCCCGTCGGGGAGCCCGTGCTGGTTCCGGAGAAGTGCCGCACCCCACCACGGCATTCTGTTAGCACCGGGAACAGCACACGGGGCGAGCGGAACGCGCACCTGGGACGCACGAGGCCGCGGAACGCACCGGGGCCGGACGAGGGGATGGCCGGTTGGTCACGGAACAGCGGGTGGGGAATCTGCCGGTCGAGGCGAGCCCCTTGGTCGGGCGCCGGGCGGAGCTGAGGCAGGTGGCGCGGCGGGTCGGGCGCTCCCGGCTGATGACGGTGACCGGTGTGGGCGGGGTGGGCAAGACCCGGCTGGCGCTGCGTACCGCGGCGACGCTCCAGCCGTTGTTCGCCGACGGGGCGTGGTGGGTCGAGCTGTCACCGCTGCGCCAGGGAAAACTGCTGCCGCACACCATCGCCGAGGCGTTGCCGCTCGCCGACCACTCCCCCCGATCGGTGATCGACATGCTGGCCGACCACCTGGCGGGCCGTCAGCTGCTGCTGGTGCTGGACACGTGCGAGCATCTGGTCGAGGAGTGCCAGATGGTCACCGAGGCGCTGCTGCACGCCGCACCGGGACTGCGGATCCTGGCCACCAGCCGCCGCCCCCTCAACCTGCTCACCGAAGAGGTGTTCACACTCGAACCACTCCCGCTCCCGGCGCCGGCGAAGCGGGAGGGCGGAGGCGTCGACCCTGCGGGCCCGGTGGACCCGACGGGCCTGGAGTATCGAGCGGACCCCGCGGGCCCGGCTGATCCGGCAGCAGACGGCACCGCCGCCGACGGCGCCGAGGCCGACGCGCTCGTACTGCTCGCCGACCGTGCCGCCCGCGCGGTGCCCGGCTTCGTGCTCACCCCCGCCAACCGGGCCGAGCTCGTGACCCTCTGCCGGCGGCTGGAGGGACTGCCGCTGGCGATCGAGCTGGCCGCGGCGCGGCTGCGCCATCTGCCGCTGGCGGAGCTGAACCGGCGGCTGGAGGAGGAGCGGTACGCACTCCTCGGCGAGACCGAGCACGCGGTGCAGGACACCATTCCTCCCTGGCACCAGGCGCTGCGTACCGCGATCGGCTGGAGCCATCAGCTGTGCACCCCGGCCGAGCGGCTGCTGTGGGCCCGGCTGTCGGTGTTCGCCGGGAGCTTCGACGCCGAGGCGGCCGAGCAGGTGTGTGCCGACACCCGGCTGCCGGCAGCGGACATTCCGGCCCTGCTCGGCTCCCTGGTGGAGAAGTCGATCCTGACCTGGCACCCGGCCGAGGCGGGGGAGCGGTACCGGATGCTCGACACCCTCCGCGAGTACGGCGGCAGCTGGTTGAGCCGGCTGGGCGAGGAGGACGCGCTGCACCGCAGGCACCGCGACCACTACGTGCGGCTGGCACGGGCCGGGGACGCCGCCTGGTTCGGTCCCGACCAGTTCGCCTGGTGCGACCGGATGACCGCCGAGCACGGCAACCTCCGTGCCGCGCTGGAGTTCTGCCTGTCCCGGCCCGCGGACCACCACACCGCGCTGGAACTGGCCGGCGCGCTGTGGTTCTTCTGGTACGGCTGCGGGTTCGTCACGGAGGGTCAGTACTACCTGAGCAGGGCACTGACCGCGGACACGGCTCCGAGTCGTACGCGCGTCAGGGCACTGTTCGGCTGTTGCATGCTCTTGTTCCAGTTGGGTGACCGAGCCGCTGCCGAGATCTGGGCCGCCCAGTGCGCCGATCAGGCAGGCCGGTTCGGCGAGGCCGAAGCCGCCACCGCGACCGCCACCGCCGTTCTCCTGGCGATCCTGCGGAGTGACTACAGGGAACTGGTGACCCTGAGCGAGTCGCTGCCGGTCCCGCGTCAGCGCATGGACGAGGTCGACTACCCCGTCGTGATGACGATGGCCGCCAGCGGCCACGCGTACATTTCCACCGGCCGCATCGAGCGGGCCGTAGCCGTACTGGACGGGCTGCACGCCTACTGCGCCTCGCACGACGAGTGCTGTCTGCGCTCCTGGGTCGAGATCAACTACGCCCAGGCCGAGCTGGCCCTGGGCCGGCACCTGACCGCGGAGGCATACGCCAGGTCTGCCCTCCAGGTGAAGCACCGGCTGCACGAAGGCGTGGGCAGGGGCATGGCCATCGAGGTGCTGGCCCAGGCCACGGCCGGCCTCGGCCGGAATAAGCACGCCGCCTATCTGCTCGGCCTCGCCCAGCAGATCTGGGGCACCCTCGGCCGGCCGCAGCTGGGCATCCCCGCATGGGAGGCCGACCGCCGGGCCTGCGAACAGCGCGCCCGGCAGGCGCTCGGTGCCCACGCCTACCAACGGGCTTTCGACACCGGCCTGCACGCCGATCTGGACACCGGCGTCGCCCGGGCCCTGGCCGGGGGCGAGCCCGGCCTGCCCCCCGCCCTTCCGGGGCCGGAGGGCGCCGCTCCCCGCACCTGAACGACCCACCCGCCTGCCGGCTCACATCTACCGGTCCACCTGCCTATCGGCCCACACACCGACCGGCCTACCCAACCGACCGAGCCTTGGGAAGGTCAGCTCCCGTCGAGCTCGGAGAGGAGGCCGAAGGTCAGCGAGTCGACGGGGCGGAGCCCGCCGTCGGCCTCGCTCCCCTCGCTGAAGGTGTTCACCATCATCACCACTGCCGTGCCGCTCCGCCTGCTGAACGCGGTACAGGTGCTGAAGCCGCCCGTGCCGCCGTTGTGCCAGGTCATGGCCCGGCCGTTGGACAGCGAGCCGATGTGCCAGCCGAGCCCGAGCCGCAGGTGCTCGGTCGCGGTGAAGTGCGGACGCTGGGTCAGTTCGATGGCCTCTCCGAACGGCGAGCGCTCCGGCCGCAGCTGTGCGCGCAGGAAGCGGACCATGTCGCCGGCGGTGCTGTAGAGGGAGGTGCCCGCACCGCTGAGAACGTGATCGTGCCAGTCGGGGACGGGTTCACCCGCGAGATGGCCCACGGCCTTGCGTGCCGCCATGTCCGGCCGCAGCTCCGTCGTCGTGTCGGACAGGCGCAGCGGTCCGGTCACGCGGCGCCGCACCATCGCGTCCACGTCGTCGAAGGCGAGGGCCTGGCCGAGCAGCCCGAAGCCGAGGTTCGAGTACTGGTAGGCGGTGCCCGGGTCGGTGAGCAGGGTCGTTCTGGCCAGACCGGCGGCCAGGTCGTCCAGTGTGTAGTGCGCGTACGGGTCGTACGGGTCCGCTTCCGTCAGCAGATTCGGCGGCAGCTGGGGCAGGCCGGAGGAGTGGGTCGCCAGGTCGGCCAGGGTGATCCGACGAGGGCCCCGGGCCGGGATGTGGAATTCGGGGGGAAGGGTGAGCGGCGCGTCGAGACGGACCGTGCCCGCACTCACCGCGCGCGCGAGAGCCGTGGCGGTGAGCGTCTTGCCGATCGAGCCGAGCTGGAACACCGTTCTGCGGTCCGGTGCCGCGTCGCGCCCGTTCCGGGACGCCCCCGCTATGTACTCCTGTGTGCCGCGGATGACGCCGCACACCACGCTCGGGCTGTCCTTCTCCAACGCGCGATCCAGGTAACGCCGCACCCGCGCGGCCAGATCGCCCTGGGCGGCCATGGCCGTGCCCGGCAACAGCGAAACACCGGCCGCGGCCGTCGCCATGCCCAGAAGCTTCCGTCGGTTCATCAACTACCCCTCCGTCGTTGATTTCGGTGCCGGAACCACCGCGGACATCAGCACGAGCAGCTTCGAGCAACTCCTCGGCGACCGCGCCTTGCTGCCCTGCGTAGTGTTCGCCCGTGGGCAGTTCCGGCGCACCGGTGAACAGCACCTCCCGCCGGGCGAGGGTCAGCCATGGCTCGATATTACGCTATTACGAAATTACGGAGAGGTGGGTGCGCGAGCCGAACCTCTCGCCGGGTGGCGAACCGCCCGCCCGAATCGCTTGTCCACCGCTCCGGTCCGGCCTTACCGTGCCGCCGTGGATCTCTTCTCACGCGCGTGGACGGCGTTGCTCACGGCCGTCGCCGACACCCCGGACGAGGACTTCGAGCGGCCGTCCGGCTGTACCGGCTGGCTCGTCCGGGACCTGGTGTGCCACCTGGTCATCGATGCCCAGGACGTCCTGATCACCCTGGTCACACCCGCCGACACCGAACCGACCGTGGACGCGGCCACCTACTGGGACCTCGCCGACGCACCCCCGACCGGCGAGGACCCGCTCGACGCGCTGATCCCCCGGCTGGCCGCCGCGTACGGCGAGCCGAGGTGGCTCAAGTTCCACCTCGACGACGTCGGTTCGGCCGCCGGGCGCGCCGCCGGACTCGCCGACACCACCGCCCGCGTCAGCACGCAGGACAAGGTACTGACCGTCGGCGACTACCTGTCCGCGTACGTACTCGAATGGACGCTGCACCACCTCGACCTGATCGCCCACCTGCCCTCGGCCGCCGGGCCGCCCGCCGAGACCCTCGCGGCGGCACGCACAGCACTGGAGAGGATTGCCGGCGCCGACTTTCCGGCCGCGCTCTCCGACAGGGACGCGCTGCTGGTCGGCACCGGCCGACGCACGCCGGCCGAGAGGGAGACGGCAGCACTCGGCGAGATGGCCACGCGCCTCCCCCTCATCCTCGGCTGAACGGGCCCCGTAGGAGGGGCCTACCGCGGGACGCCGGGTACCTCCCGGGCCAGGAAGGCGAGCAGGTGCCGGTTGAAGACCTCCGGCTGTTCGGCCCCGGGCAGGTGGCCCGCTCGGTCGATGACCGCGAGCCGGGCGTGCGGCACATGGCTTCGGATCTCTTCGGCGTCCGCCAGCGGGGTGTAGACGTCATCGGCCCCCACGAGGAGCAGCACCGGTACGTCGACACCGCTCAAGCCGGGTCGGTAGTCGGGGCGTTCGGCCCTGCCCCGCAACGCTGCCGCCGCGCCGCGCGGATCGGTCGCGCGCATCATCGTCAGCACCCGGTCGGCGACCTGGGGGAGGGCGGAGACGTTGTACGCGGCGAGCATCTTGTCGATGACTTCACCGGCGTACCCGTCCATGCCCTCGGCGAGGAGGCGGTCGGCCAGGTGATTGCGGAACAGCTTCCCGTCCGGCGTCTCCGCCGGCGCCGAGCTGTCGGAGAGCACCATGGCGGCGACACGGTCGGGATGGCGGGCCTGCATCTCCATCGTGATCTGGCCGCCCATGGAGACGCCGCCGACCACTGCCGTGGGTATGCCCAGATGGTCGAGGAGAGCGGCGAGGTCGTCGGCGAAGTCGGACAGGTACACGAGGTCGCCGCTCACGGGACTCTGCCCATAACCTCGCAGGTCCGGGGTGATCACCCGGTAACCGGCCGAGGCAAGGGCGTCGGCCTGCGGATCCCACAGCGTCCGGTTGAAGGGATGCCCGTGAATGAGCAGCACGGGCGTGCCGTCGGTGGGTCCCTGGACACCGTAGGCGAGCACGGTGCCGTTGAGTGAAGTGGTGTACATCGGCAGAGTCACTTTCTCTTCATGATGCTCTGTCAGTCCCCGGTGGCCTGCGTGAACCGCATCCTTCCAGGTTCCGCGGTCAGCCGGAGGCCGCGGCGACCGCGAGGCCGAAGCCGATCAGTACGACGCCCGTGGTCCGTTCGAGAGCACGGCGGACCCGCGGCCTGTGGAGTACGGGCCCGGCCTTGGACAGCAGGAGCACATAGCCGCTCAGCCAGGCCAGGGTGAGACCGGCGTGGAGGAGGACCAGGAGCGTCATGGCCCAGGCGGTGGGGAGCCCGGCAGGTGCCAGGGTGGGCAGAAGCCCGGTGTAGAAGACCGCGATCTTCGGGTTGAGGACGTTGCTGATCAGGCCGGTCCGCCATGGACTGCCGGTGGTGGCCCGGGCGTCGGCATCCGGTGTGGCGGGAGAGGAGAGGGCGGCGCGGCGGTGCTGCCACAGCGTCTGCGCGCCCAGGAAGACCAGGTAACCGGCGCCCAGGAGCTTGAGTACGAGGTATGCGGCAGGCGAGGCGGCCAGTACGGCAGCGAGCCCGGCGACGGTCAGCGCGCCCCAGACCAGCAGCCCGGTCGCGATGCCGCCGACCGTCCGCAGCCCGTCCCGGGGCCCGGCCACGACGGCGCGGCGGGTGACGACCGCCATGTCCGGGCCCGGCACGATGGTCAGCAGGCCGAGGACGCCGAGTGCGGCCATGAGTGGGGTCAGCATGGATCAACCGGGGAGTGCGGGTTGGCGGCGGTGCCCTCGGTGCTCAGGAGTACGACCACTGAGCGCGGGTCGAGGCCCAGTGCCGCGCGGCGTACGTCGGCGCCCACGCCGGTGAGTGCGGCACGCAGGCCGGCGAGCGCCGCGGCCCCGCAGGGGCCCGAGGAGACGCCGAGCGCGGCGAGGTCGGCGGCCGCGCGGGCGCTGTCGGCGTCGGGGACGGCGACGGCGGCGTCCAGTCCGCCGTGCAGGCAGGGCCAGGCGATGCTGGAGGGTGTGCCGCAGTTCAGCCCGGCCATGATGGTCTCGCCGGTGGTGACACTGACGGGTTCACCGAGGACGAGGCTTTCCAGGACGCAGGCCGCGGCTTCCGGCTCCACGGACAGCAGCGCAGGCGCACGCTCGGACGGGCGGCTGCGGTAATGGGTGACCACCGCCTGGCCCAGCGAACCCACACCCACCGGTACGGCGACGAGGCCGGGCCCCTGGGCGATTCCCGCGGCCGCCAGCTGCTCGTCGATCTCGGTGCAGAGGGTGCTGTAGCCCTCGACGATCCAGCCCGGGATCCGTTCGTACCCCGGCCAGGCGGTGTCCTGGACCAGGACCGCGTCCGATGCGGCAGCCGCCCTGGCCGCCAGCCGTACTGCCTCGTCGTACGGCCCCGGGACCTCCGTGACCTGCGCCTGCTCGGC
The DNA here is from genome assembly GCF_055586425.1 of Streptomyces sp. NPDC050806. Classification (NCBI taxonomy): domain Bacteria; kingdom Bacillati; phylum Actinomycetota; class Actinomycetes; order Kitasatosporales; family Streptomycetaceae; genus Streptomyces; species Streptomyces sp. NPDC050806. Next base: position 231,895 of record NZ_JBVJIF010000005.1, read on the forward strand.
GGCGATGGCCGCCACGGCCCGCGGATGCACGCCCTGCGGAACGAAGGCATGGGCGCGCTGCCCGAGCAGGCGCGCCGTACGGGCCACCGCCCGGCCGTGGTTGCCGTCGGTGGCGGTCACCAGCGTCACCGGGCCCGCTTCCGCGCCGTTCGAGGCCCGCTCGGCGAGTGTGCGGTGGACCGCCCAGGACGCGCCGAGCGCTTTGAATGCGGGCAGTCCCAGCCGGGACGACTCGTCCTTGACGAAGACCCGGCCGACCCCCAGCTCCGCCGCGAGGGGCGGGAGGTCGGTCAGCGGAGTGGGGGAGTAGTCGGGCAGGGAGGAGTGGAAGCTCCGCACTTCGGCGGGTGCGGGGGCACACCGCCACGTACGGGCGCTGGGCCGCTCGTACCACGGCAGCGTACGGAGAGGGGACGCGTTTCTCGCCACGTGATCAGTCACATGATCAGGGTCCGGTACGCCCCTCCGATCGGTCCAGCGAATGTTTCCGACGGATACTCTTCGGAAAAGCCGACCAGTGGCTGCACTGCGCGACGGCAAGGAGACCGGTCTGCCGATGTTCGACCTGCACCGACTGCGCCTGCTGCGCGAACTCAAGCAGCGCGGCACGCTCGCGGCCGTCGCCGCGGCCCTGTCCTACGCCCCGTCCTCCGTCTCCCAGCAGCTCGCCCAGCTGGAAGCCGAGGTCGGCGTCCGGCTGCTGGAACCGGTCGGGCGGCGGGTACGGCTGACCGAGCAGGCCGAGATCCTCGTCGCCCACACCGATGCGGTCCTGGAACGTCTGGAGCGCGCGGAGGCGGACATCGCCACCTCCCTCGCCGCCCTGACCGGCACGCTGCGCATCGCGTCGTTCCAGACGGCTGCCCTCGCCCTGGTGCCGACCACGCTCGACCTGCTGCGCGACCTCCACCCGCACCTGCGCGTCCACGTCACGCACATGGAACCGGAAAGGGCGCTGCCCGCCCTCCAGGCCCGCGATTTCGACCTGGTCCTCGCCGAGGAGTACCCCGGCAACCCCAATCCGCGGCCCGCCGACCTCGAACAGCAAGACCTCTTCGAGGACCCGCTCCATCTCGCGTTGCCCGCAGCGGCCGACGGGCCGGGCACCGCCGACAGTCCGCCGGCGGCCTTGCGCTCACTCGCGGACCACCCCTGGGTGATGGAGCCCGAAGGCACCGCCGCCCGGCACTGGGCCATGACGTTGTGCCGCAACGCCGGATTCGAGCCCGATGTGCGGTTCGAGACCACGGACCTCCTGCTCCACCTCCGCCTCGTCGAGCAGAAGCACGCCGCCGCCTTCCTTCCCGACCTCCTCTGGCGCGGCCACCCGCCGGCCGTCCCCCTCCGGCGCCTCCCGCGCGGCCAGCGCGCCCGCCGCGTCTTCACCGTGGTACGCCGGGGCCGCAGCGGGCACCCCGCCATCCTCGCCTGCCGGGACGCGCTCCTCCGGGCCGTCGCCCTGCACCCCGCCGGATGATCGTTGTCACTGACGCCCCATACGCTGTGTCCTGCAAGTCCCTCATGGGTCAGCAGTGAACCGAAGGAGTACGAGCAGTGAGTCACCCCGGGCCGCCGCCGCAGGCGTCGTACGGCTACCCGCCCCAGCAGCCGGCGTACGGATACCCGCCGCAACAGCCGTACGGGTATCCGCAGCAGGCCGGGGCGCCGTACCCGCCGCAGCAGCAGCCGTGGGCCCCGACCGGGCCGCAGCAGCAGCCGCCGTACGCGGGCTGGTTCCAGCGCGCGGGCGCGTTCCTGCTCGATGTTCTGATCAACTTCGGCCCGCTGTGGGTAATGGTCGGCATCAGCACCGCGATCGAGGAGAGCACCGGCGAGAGCGGGGACGCACTGGCGGTCGTCCTCGGCTGGGTCGGCGTCCTGGCGATGATCGTCGCCGTGGTCCTCCAGCTGCGGCTCGAAGGCCGCACCGGACAGACCGTGGGCAAGAAGGTCCTCGGCATCCGGGCCATCCGCGCCGCCGACGGCCGGATGCTCGGCGTGGGCCTGGCCTTCGGCCGCCGCCTGCTCCAGTTCCTCAACAACGTGGTGTTCGGGCTGGGCTGGTGGTGGGCCATCTGGGACGCCAGGAGCCAGACGTTCGCCGACAAGATCGCCAGCGTGATCGTCGTCCGCGCCGACGCCGTGCCGACGCCGCAGCACCCCGGCATGTGAGCATCTCGCAGCACCGCGGCCCGTCGCTCTTCCCGGAGCGGCGGGCCGCTTTCCTTGTGGTGTCCCGTGGCGTCCCCGTGGTGGTGGATCGCCGTCGCCCGCGCGGTTCAGGAGGAAGCGGTGTAGCAGCTCCGGGAGACGTAGCTCGTGGCGTCCTCCTTGCGCAGGGCGCAGAGATCGGCCTTGAGCTTGCGGGCCAGGGCGACGTGGGGGTCGTCGCCGGGAGCGAGTGCCAGCAGGTCGATGACGTGCAGCGCCTCCTGCACCCGCCCGGAGTCACGGAGCCGGGCGGCATGGTCGAGTACCGCCTGTTTGTCGGCGATGGCGTCGGCGCGTACGGCGGCGGCCGTCGCGGGCCGGCAGGGGTGCAGATGGGTGGGGTTGCCGTCCCACCAGCCGGTTTCCGAGCGGACGATGTCGCGCGCGATGAACTCTCGGTGGCCGTAGTTCTCCCGCATCCAGGGCACGTCGAAGAGTTCGGCCGGGTAGTCGATGTCGTGCAGGATGTCGTCGACGCCCATGCCCTGGTTGAGGCGGTCCACCACTGCGCGGCGCAGCCAGCGCAACGCGGCGGCGGTCGCGGTCAGTTGCTCGACGGCGCCGTCGCGGATGGCCGGGCCGAATTCGGGGATCACGAGCGCCGGATCGAGAGCGGCGAGCCGGTCGAGGGTGTCGGCCCAGCGGATGGTGTCGCGCATCGTCCGCATGGGGGTGCCGATGTTGGGAATGCCGTTGATCACTGCGGCGCCGGCGTACAGGATCCGCTCCTCCGGCAGCCACACCGCCAACGCGTCGTCCGTCTCCGACGGTGCCCACAGCAGCCGGACCGCGCGTCCCGTGGCGTCCAGGGTGAGCGATTCGGTGAAGGTCCGGTCGGGGAACGTCAGTGGGGGAGACGAGGGGAAGTCCTCGATGGGGCGACGGAACTGGCGTGCGTTGATGTGGTTCTGCAGTCCCGCGGTTTCCTGGTAACGGCGGTACCGGCGAACGACGTTGGCGTGCGCGATCACTGTCGGACGCGGCTCGCCCCGTTCCTCGGCGGCCTCGACGAACCCGGGCACGCCGTAGTTGTAGCCGAGGTGGCCGTGGCTGTAGGCGATCCAGCGGACCGGCTTGCCGGTCAGTTCGCGGAGCCGGTCGACCACGGGGCGGACGAGGTGGGGCGACGGCCCGGAGTCGACGATCAGCAGCCCTTCGTCGGTCTCCACGGCCAGGCTGTTGCCCTGGAGCCCGATGGTGTGGACGCCGGGCGCGATGGCCCGCACGTCACGGTGTCCGAGCAGTGGGTTCGACTCCTCATTCGTGGCCAGCATGAAGCGAGCTCCTTGAGTACGTAACGGTGCGCGTCGAGGCGCGGTGCGAGCGGTGTACGTGGCGTACGCCGGTACTTGAGTACGCGGTGCGTGCGGCGTGCGTCAGCGCCGCTGGATCGGGGGCAGCACGTATCGGCCCTGCAGCATCTCCTGCCGCGGCTGATAGAAGCGCAGAGTCAGCTCGAAGTCTCCGGGCGGCGCGGGCAGCCAGTTCGAGGTGCCCTCGGCGGGTTCGTGGTGCTGGACGAGGATGTCGAGGGACCCGTCGTCGCCGTGGGCGAGGCCGGGCGTGCGGTCGCCGATCGCGTACCGGTCGATGGCGTTCTCGACGAGGAAATTGTCCTGGTCGTAGGCGGTGAGGGACCAGAAGGCGGCCACGGGCGGGAGCCGGTCGGCCGGGAAGTGAAGGCGGTAGGCGTGCTGACCGCTGAGCCGGTGGCCGGCGGCGTCCCTGCGGGTACTGGCGTAGACCGCCTCCTCCGCGGTGAGCGCGCCGAGGCCGTGGCGGGCGATGAGGGCGCGGAGCAGGTAGTTCTGCCCGTAGGTCCCGATGCCGAGGTCGTAGGACCAGCCGGTCCGTGCGGCCCCGCTCTTGTCGCCCCGCTCACCATCCGTTCCCTTTGTTGCCTTCCCTCCTCGCATCGACTCCCGGGCTTCGAGGAGGCGGTCGGCGAAGCGGACCGCCTGTTCCAGCGCCGGCCGGGTCAGGTCGTCAGCGGTCTCGGAGGGGCGGAGCCCGGGGCCGATGCCGAGGGAGGCGAACCGGTCCAGGAGGCCGGTTTCCGAGGCGGGCGGGGGATTGAGAAGGAGAGCGGAGCCGAGCTCGTCGAAGAAGGAGATGCCCGCGGCGCCGATGTCGTGGGGCGAGGGTATCGGCCCCGTGGACCATTCGGCCGCCGCGTCGCCCTCGCCGGCGACCGGGGTGAGCCGGTACCGGGTGATGAGATCGGTTGCGGTCTCGAGGTCCGGCTCGCCGTCGACGATCGTGCGCCCGAGCAGCCACACCGTGTTGGTCGGGGCCTCCAGGACGGGGAGGTCCGGCAGGCCGGGGAGGCTTTCGTGGCCTTGCGGTCCGACGATGAGATGGCGGCTCGCTTCGGTGCCGGTGACGCGTCGGCCCACGTACGCCCATGTGTTGGTATAGGCGTCCAGGAACTGGAAGCTGTAGTACCGCCCGTTGACGTCGGGGACCTCCAGGATCAGTGGTCCGTGCGAGAGGTCGAGCCAGGCGGAGGAGTACAGCGTGTCATTGTTCGGCTTGACGATTTCACGATCGCGCGGGGTCGCCGGCTTGGAGCGGTGCTGGAAGGTGTTGGCCGGGGCGCCGCGGCGGTGCTCCCGGTGTGTCAGCAGCTTCCGGGTGCGTTCCATGAGGACCAGTGGGTAGCCCCACAGGTATGCCTCGAATGCGGTCGTGAAGGCGTCCGTGGCGCGCGGGGCGAAGGTCGGCGTGCGGTGCTCCACTGTCGATGTCGTCCGGTGGGGTGCGGTCGCAGGCATGGCTGTGTTGCCCTTCTGTCTTCGGTGGGTGCGCGAGGCGTTGGCCGTTCGTCGTTACGTGAGGGGGTTCGCCGCCGCGTCGGCGGAGAGCACGATGAGTGAGTCGACGGCGATGGGGGAGCCGTCATGGCGTACGAGCAGTGGGTTGATGTCGAGTTCGGCCACCGCCGGTGCGCGCACCACGAACTCCGCGACCAGTGACAGCACCTCAGCGAAGGCGGCGGTGTCCAGTCCCGGATGCCGCCCGGCCAGTGCCGCGGTCACCCGGCGTACGGTCCGAGGTGTCGCGGGCAGCCGGATGACGTGCCGTTGCTCGCCCGTGGCCTCCGCCCGGTCGCCACCCGGCCCGACGACGAGGGCCGGCCCGTACTGCGGGTCACGGATCGCCCCCACGGACAGTTCGCCGCAGTGGGAGAGCTGCGGCTGCACCACCGCCCGTGCGTCGCGCAGGCCCAGCTCATCGGCCCGTTTCAGCAGCGTTGCGGCCACCTCGGTGACGTCGGCCTGCGGGGTCCCGAGGCGTACGAGGCCGAGTCGGGCACGGTGCGGGGCATCGGGGGAGTCGACCTTGACGACGAAGGGGCCACCCTCGTACGGGGAAGAAGCCGTGCCCCTACCGGTGGCGGCGGCAGGGCCACCGGCTGCCGAGAGGTCCGTGCACTCCGGGGCCCCGGCGTCGACCGAGTCCACGTACGGAACCCCCAACTCGCCCAGGATTTCACCGGCCAGGATCTCGGTCACCACACCGGGCTCGCGCGGCAGCCGGGAGGCGGCCCTTGCTGCCGCGTCCGCGGTATCCGCTGCCGGGCCTTGGTCGAGGGGACTGGGGGCGTGGTCGCGGACGAGGCCGGGGAGCGCTCGCGTGAAGCTCGCGATGCTGGAGTGCACGACTCCTGTAGGCGTTCCGTCCAGCGCGCCGGCGGGTGGGCTCGCCCAGATCAGCCAGCCGGGGGTGCGCAGGCCGGCGAGGGTGTCGGCGAGCTTGCGGTACTCCGCCAGGAAGTGGTCGCCGAAGGTGAAGTAGCAGACGATGCCGTCCAGCGAAGGGTCCTGGTCCAGCGTCGCGAGCAGCGCGTCGAACGAGTCCGCGCTCCGGTAGAACTGCCCGCCCAGGTCGATGGGATTGTCGATCGCGGCCACGCCCGCAAGCTCCAGGGATGCCACCGCGGCGCGCGTGCGCGGTCCTAGTTCGGGCACCTCGGCGCCGAGCGCGGTCAGCCGGTCGGCGAGCACCGCACCGGCACCACCGGACATGGACAGCACGGCGAACCGGGGTTTCGGAGGCAGCGCCACGGGGAGTTGTGCCGCCGCCATCAGGTCGGCGAACGACTCGTCGTCCTCGGCCATGACGATCCCCGCGTCGCGGCACAACGCGCCGAAGAGCAGGTGGTCACCCGCCACCGCGGCGGTGTGCGAGAGCGTGGCCCGGCTGCCGGCCGCGCTCGCACCGGCCTTGAGGACCACGACACGCTTGTCGAGTTCGGTGGCCCGCTGCCCGAGCCGGGCCAGCGCGGCAGGGTCCCGGATCTGCTCCACATACAGGCCGAGGACCCGCACGTCGGGCCGTTCCAGGAGGTAGGAACCGACATCGTTGAGGTGCAGGCACGCTTCGTTGCCCACACTCGCGTAGTAGGAGTACCCGGTGCCCCGCTGGTTGAGGAGAGCGGCCAGCACGAACCCCATCGCGCCGCTCTGGGTGACGATGGCCAGCGGCCCCGGCGCCGGCGCCGGGCGTTCCACGTAGGCACTCGCGGTCACCTCGGCCGCGGCGGGCTTGCTGATCAGGCCGAGACAGTTCGGCCCGAGCAGCGGCATGCCGTCCGCGGCGGCCCGCAGCCGTTCCTGCCGCGCACGGCCTTCCGTACCGGCCTCGGCGAAACCGGCGGAGAACAGGACCACCGCGCCCACGCCTCCGCGCCGGGCCCGGCCGACCACGTCGACGGCGGACTCCGCAGGTACGGTGACGACGAGCAGGTCCAGGGTGTGTCCCTCGGCCATCAGGTCGTCGATGACGGGGAGCCCGGGGTTCGGGTCCCGCGGCTCGACGGCGTAGAGCTCCCCCGCGTAGCCGCCGGCCTGCAGCAGTTCGACGACGCGGCGGCCCCAGGTACCGGGCCGGGACGACAGCCCGATCACACCGATGCGGGCGGGGAAGAAGAGTGCGTCCAGTGGATCGGACATCGGTCACCTCCGTGCGGGGTACGGGGATCAGCCGGTCAGCCCGAAGCGGCGGGCTTCGCGCTCGGGGTTGATGCACAGTGCGCCGATCAGGCCGCCGGCGATCAGCAGCCCGGCGCAGATGGTGAAGGCGCCCTGGAAGCCCGCGCCCGCCGAGGCCGTCGCGTCGATGATCCGGCCGGTGACGGCAGGGGCGACGACCCCGGCCAGGGTCACCAGCGCGGTGCCGGTGGACAGCACCGCGCCCCGGCGGCGGACGGGTACGACCTGCGCCCCGATGAGGAAGTTCAACGGGAACAAGGCGCTGGGCAGGCCGAATGCCACGGCCATCAGGAGTACGGCGACACCGCCCTCCGTGTGCGGCAGGGCGAGCATGCACACCCCGGCGGTGCTCACCACCAGCCCGCCGGTGATGCCCCGCGCGATCCGTCCGGAGGCACCGTTGCGCATCCACCGTCCCGTGATCCAGGGGATGCCCAGCAGTACGACCGCGCTGACGATGTGCGGGATGACCACGAGGTTCCCGGCCGCTGCCGCGTTGTACCCGAGGCCTCTCTCCAGGTACGCCGGAAGCCACGCCACCCCGAGCGCCAGCGTCCAGTAGGCGCCGATCCCCGCGGCCAGAGTCCCGAGCCAGGTGCCGTTGAGGAAGAGCCGCCGGTAGGAGACGTGCGGCTCCTCCCGGGCGGCAGCCGCGTCCTGGGCGGTGGCCTCGTCTCCGGTGCCGTGCGCCGCGGCGCCGTAGGTGGCCAACGGGCCTTCGCGGCCGACGAACGCCCACACCACGACCCAGACCAGTCCGGCCGCGGCGAGCACGGCGAAGGCCGACCGCCAGCCGTGGTGCGTGATGAAGTGCACCAGGAGGGGAGTGGCGACGATCAGTCCCAGCGCTCCGCCCATATTGATCAGCGCCGTCGGGACCGACCGGGAGCGCTCGGGGAACCACTTCTGCACCGCGTGCACCGCCATCGGCGCCGTCGGCCCTTCGGCGGCGCCCAGGGCGATGCGGCTGGCGTACAGCGCGGGCACACCGGCGGCCAGCAGTACCGGGAGCGCGGTCAGCGACCACAGCACCGCGAGCGATGCCAGGATCCAGGTCGTACGCACCCGGTTGGAGACGAACCCCACGATCACCGCCGACAGGCTGAACAGCAGATAGAAGCTGCTGGCGATCGCGCCGTACTCACCGGAGGTGAGGTGGAACTCCCGCATGATCGGCCCGGCGGCGAGCCCGAGCACCGCCTTGTCCGCGAAGTTGATGACCATCAGCGCGATCACCATCGCCGTGACCGCCCAGCCCCGCATGTTGCGCGGCCCGGTCCTGTGCGTGCCGCTCCTAGCGTGCCGTCCGACCACCTGCGGAGCCGCCATGGCCACCCGCCTCCTATGGACGTCGATGGGCGTCTGGGCATACCGAGCGGTATGTCCAACGCCACCGATAAAACCCGGGTCTTTAGCGTTTCGTCAACGGGAGGGACGAGAGTTTTTAGCGAAGCGCTAAACGCCGGCAGCCGTGACCGCAGCACTGGATACCGTGATGAGCTGCGGAAACGGGCTGGTTGAGGGGAGCGGTCAGCTCTTGCCGGGGTCTTCGGAAGGGCCGTCCACGGCACTGGAGAGTCGCTCCACGAGGGTGAAGACCCGCTCGTCGAGCTCGCGGACACCCACCCCGAACTCCTTCGCCAGCCGTGCGCGCGAGAGGGAGTACCCCATCGTGAGGGAGTTGAGCGTGGCATGCAGGGCCACCAGGTCGACATCCCCCTCGATCAGCCCCGCGTCCTGGTCCCGCCGGAGCAGTTCCTGGGTACGCGACAGATCCGGCATCAGCCTGAGCTGCGTGTCGTTGTCGAGAAGCAGCAGGACCGCCAGCCGGAGGGCGGAGGCGTAACGTACGGTGCCCTTCAGGGCATGCCGGGCACGGGCACCAAAACGCGCGGGGCGGTCCAGGAGGCGGATGGCGAGGATGCGTTCACGGAGGTTCCGCCGCAGCGCCGAGCGCAGCAAGTCCCGGCGGGAGCCGAAGTAGTGGTAGACCAGACCGCGGTTGACGCCCGCGTGATCGGCGACCTCGCGCAGGTTCAGACCGCCGAGTACACCGTCGCGCTCCAGCAGTTCCAGAGCGGCACGTTCGAGTGTCTGCGCGGTGAGCTCGGCATCCATCGACGGGCCGCCGGCCGTCCCCCTCTTGCCCACACTCTCACCCCGCGACTCGGCAACCATGACGACCATCGTAAGTTCCCCCGCGCCGTCCGCCACGGCACGTACGGTCCGCCACGGCACGTACGCCCGAAGAGCGGCCATGTACGCCCGAAGGGCTGCCGCGTGCTCCCGAAGGGCGGTGTGGCGTGACGCGGTGCCCGGGATGTGTCCGGATCAGCGCTCACCGAGCCTGCCGGGGCTCTGAAGAATGGTGCCTCCTCGGGCACGTGTCCCGCGAACCCGCCGGCAAGACAGCAGGAGGAGATCCGCCATGTCCGACACCGGTGAGCGGCAGCCGCGCTCCGAGGCGTGGAAGACCGCGCTGACCGTGCTGCAGGAGGTCACCCCGCCCGCCGTGCCGGCGGGCGCGCATGCGATGACCGTGCAGATCGAGTTCCCGCCCGGCGACCCCGGCACCCCGCCGCACCGCCACTCCGGCCCGGCCTTCGGTTACGTACTGGAGGGCGAGATGCGCTTCGAGCTGGAGGGTGAGCCGGAACGGATCGTCCGGGCAGGGGAGACGTTCTGGGAGCCCGGCGGAGACGTCATCCACTACCAGGACGGCAACAACCGCAACGACACACGTCTGCGCTTCCTCGTCACGATGTTCTGCGTGCCGGGAGAGCCCATGCTCGTCCTGGTCGACGACGACGAACTGAAGCAACGAGCACACCTGCGCGCGTCGTAGTAGTCCTCCGTAGACCTGACGAGTACCGCCAACAGGCCACCGAGCAACTCGCCGCCACACGGATCGCCATCACCCAGGGAGCACGCACCGTGAAGATCGTGGTCATCGGAGGCACCGGCCTCATCGGCAGCAAAGTGATCGCCAAGCTCACTGACCGTGGACACGAGGCGGTGGCCGCCGCGCCCAGCACGGGCGTCAACACCCTCACCGGCGAAGGGCTCGCCGAGGCGCTGACCGGAGCCCAGGTGGTCGTGGACGTGTCCAACTCACCCTCCTTCGAGGAGTCGGCGGTGCTGGAGTTCTTCACCACCTCCACCCGCAACCTGCTCTCCGCCGAAGGCAAGGCAGGCGTGGCCCACCATGTGGCACTCTCGATCGTCGGCATCGACGACCTGCCGGGCAACGGATACTTCCGGGCGAAGGTGGCCCAGGAGCAGCTGCTCAAGCAGGGGCCGATCCCCTACTCGATCGTCCGGGCGACGCAGTTCTTCGAGTTCGTCAGGGGCATCGCGGACACCGCCACCGAGGGCGGCACCGTACGCCTCCCGCATGTGCTCTTGCAGCCCATGGCGGCGGACGACGTCGCCGAAGCGGTGGCCAGGACTGCCGTAGACGCTCCGCTGAACGGCATCACCGAGGTGGCCGGGCCCGAGGTGGTCCGATTCGACGAGCTGATCGCCGAGGCGCTGCGTACGTGGAAGGACCCGCGCAAGGTCGTCGCCGACCCGCACGCCCGCTACTTCGGGTCCGAGCTGAGGGAGCGCAGCCTCGTCCCCGTCGAAGGCCGCGCCCGTCTGGCGGAGACCCGTTTCGAGGACTGGCTGCGCCGCTCCTCCTGACCACCATGCGCAACGGAAGGCCCGTACCCCGCAGGGTGCGGGCCTTCGTCCTGCCCGCTCGTGCCTGCGACAACGAGGGAACGTGACGTGTCGGTGGCATCGCTGATCACGCGGCATGCCGGTACAGACCGACCTGGTCGCGAAGGGGGTGGGTTCGGGCAACTGCGGTCACCGCTCACCTCGACCCCGATCCAGGTTTTAGAGTCTCTGTGTATGGACGTGAGCTCTGCAGTCGGGGCAGTCTCGGTCACCCGTATGGTCTCCGGGGATCACGCATGCCTGGGTTTTGACGATGACGAATCCTTGTGGGAGATCCGGGCGGCCTACGCCGACATCGGCGTATCCCGCGACGAGAACGTCGTCCTCTTCACGGATCCGGCAACCACTCCCGACATCGCGGCCGAGCAGCTGCATGCCCATGGCTTTCACCATGGAGCCGCGCTCACGAACGGACAACTGGTCGTGTGCAACGAGGTGCCAGGGGCGAGCCCCGGCGACAGTGGCGGTTTTGCTCCGGCGGAGCGGGTCCGCCTCTGGATGGAACTGACCATGCAGGCCCGGAACCAGGGTTACTCCGGCATCCGGATCATGGGCGACATGGGATGGGCGGCCGCACCGGGCTGCGACCACGATCTGCTGGTCGAGTACGAAGCCGGGCTCTCACCCCTCTTCGCCGACATCGGCTTCACGGCCATCTGCGAGTACGACCGGCGGAAGTTCGGCCACGACCTGCTGGACCGCGTCCTGCGCGCCCACTCCCACAACGTACTGCCGCGGCTGGGCGCCCTGGACGCCACGCGCTCGGGAAGCGAGCTGCGGGTCGCCGGGGAGGCCGACCTGAATACGCGCGAGCAGCTCATGGCGGCCCTGGCCGACGCATTCTCCGGGCCGGAGCGGGTCACCGTACTCGACCTCACCGAGCTGTGCTTCATGGACGTCCGCAGTGCTTCGGCACTGGTGCAATTGGCGAGCCGGCACCTTGACGGCCAGGCCCTGGAAGTGCGCTGCCGGCCGGAGCAGAGCACGGTGATCCGACTGTGCGGGAGCGCCCGCGTTCCTCAACTCGTCATCGACGAGAGGAGTTCCTCGCAGTGACCCTCAACTGCGACAGCGACGGCCAGGACGGTGACGGCCGTCCGGCTCCACGGGCCGTACCCGTCGAGGGAGCCACTATGCCTGCCACTGTGCTCGACCTGACTTTCGAAGCGGCCACCGACTTGGCCGGGCTGCGTCACCGCGTGCGGCAGTGTGCCACGGAGATGGGGCTCACGCCGCACCGGACCAGCGACTTCATCCTCGCCGTGAACGAGATCGCGGCCAACGCCATCGTCCATGGCGGCGGTAGGGCACGCATCGTCCTGACCCACACCGGCACCGGACTGCGGTGCGTCATCGCCGACAAGGGGCCGGGCGCGGCGCCTTCCGCTCCGAGCGCCGAGGCCTTCGACAAGGGCGGTGCCGAGCACGGCCGTGGTCTGTGGGTGGCTCGTGCGCTCGCGGACTGGTTCGACGTCGTCGCCTGCGACGCCGGAACCACGGTCACACTGGAAACGCTGCTGGACGAGCCGCTCTGACACACCGGGCCACGCCTAGAGTGCGGGGATGCGCGCACGACTGGACGAGATTGTTTTTGACTGTCACGCTCCGCAGGAGCTGGCCACGTTCTGGGCCCGGCTGCTGGGCGGCGAACCGGTGCGGCGGAACGCGGACTGGAGCTATGTGGATCCGCCCGGAATGCCGCGCCTGGCCTTCCAACGGGTACCGGAGCCGAAGGACACGAAGAACCGCGTACATCTGGACCTGCTGGCGGGCGACATCCCCACGGCGACGGCCGAAGCGGTCGAGGTGGGCGCGGTGGCCGTCGGCGAGCCGGTGACCAACCCCTATGGGCAGTTCCAGGTACTGACCGACCCTGAGGGCAACGAGTTCTGCTTCGTCAGCGGCCACCCCTAGCGGCCATCCCTGGCCGCCATCTTCAGCGGTCATCTTCAGCGGTCGTCGTGAGCCGTCAAGGCACGCCGCGAGCGCGGAAGCGTGGCACGAACGATGCAGCTGGCGCCTGCCGCCCGCCGGGCGCACCATGCCAGCGCAAGGAGTACAAGGACACCGCAACCCCGCGTCCAGGCGTCACCGGTCCGGCACCGAGTCCCCGGCCGGTGACGCCGCACGCGGCGGAGTGGCACGGGCCCGGTCCCCGCTCGTGCCGCGGTAGCCGCCCTTCACGCTTGGGCGTGGGAGTGTGGCACTTGTGCCGCCTGCTCGGTGTGTGATGGGCCGAGTGGGCGGCACGCCACGCCCTGAAGCCCTACCGTTCCGTCATGGAGACCGCACCACCTCAAACGCGCCAGGCGAGATTGACCACCGGAGATGTCGCCCTCCGGCTGGGTGTCGCCCCGGCCACGCTGCGTTCGTGGGACCGGCGCTACGGCCTGGGCCCCTCCGGTCACCAGGGCGGCAGACACCGGCGCTGGACCGAGCGGGACATCGCGGTGCTGGAGCGGCTGTGCGAGCTGACCGCCCGCGGTGTGCCGACGGCGGAGGCCGCCGAACTGGCCCGTGCCGCTGGAGACGTACCGCGGAGGGCGTCGGAGGAGACGTTGGCCCTGCCCCAGCAGGGCCGCTCCCGGAGCCGCTCCACGTTCTCCGGGGCCGGGAGCACTTCCACCGCCGGAACGGCGACGACGCACGACGACGCGGATGCCCGGCGCCGGGTGCGAGGCCTCGGCCGCGCCGCCGTCCGTCTCGACGCCCAGTTGCTGGACGAACTGCTGACCGACACGCTCGCCGAGTACGGCCTGGTCGGTGCCTGGGAACGCGTCATGTCCCCGGCCCTGCGGTCCATCGGCCGCAAGTGGGCCTGTTCCGGCGACCCGCACGGCGAACGGTACGTGGAGGCGGAACACCTGCTGTCCTGGCATCTTTCCACGGCGCTGCGCCGGTCCACCGGATTCGCCGCGACGGCGCCGGGCGGGCGGCCGGTGGTGCTGGCCTGTGTCCCGAGGGAAGGTCACACCCTGGGGCTGGAAGCGCTGACCGCGGCGCTGGGGGATCGTGGCGTCCCTGTACGCATGTTCGGCTGCGCGGTACCGGCAGGCGCGCTGGCCGAGGCGGTACGGAGGGCCGGGCCGTGCGCCGTTGTGTTGTGGTCGCAGACCCGCTCCACCGCCGACCCCGCACTGTTCCCGCTGGCGCACGGCCCCGGCCGCGGCCTGAAGGGATCGCGCTTCCACCCGGCCGTCCTCGCCGCCGGTCCCGGCTGGCCGGCGCGCCCGACTCCGGGCATCCACCGCCCGGGCGGACTGAGCCAGGCACTGCGGATCCTGGATGGTCTCGTCGCCGTCGACAGGAGGGAGGGCGGGGGCGAGGGGGAGTGAGAAGACTGATCCTGGCGGGGGCGGTGCGGCCCGCCCCGCCGCCCTGACGCGTGCCCGGACGCCCCACGGATACCTCTGTGTCACACCCTTGACACGGTGATGACCGCCGCTTGTATGGTCTAGTCCAAAGAACTCGCCGCTTCGAGCCGGGAGTTGGTCCCGTACGGGACGCAACTTCTCCCTGCGCGGACGGTGAGAGCGCGTCACCTTCGCGCCTCTTGGCCCCACCCACGAGAGGCCTGCCCCACCGCACGCGGCACCCCACACGACCGCGTGCGTCCGGAGCAGAGCCTGATGTGAAGGAGTTCCCCCATGCGCACCACCCGGAAGACGGCTGCCCTGATCGGCGCCGCTCTCGCCCCCGTCATCGCCCTGAGCCTCCCCGCCGGCTCGGCGAGCGCCCACGGCTACATCTCCGACCCGCCCAGCCGCCAGGCGCAGTGCGCCGCCGGCACGGTGTCCTGCGGGGACATCACGTACGAGCCGCAGAGCGTCGAGGGCCCCAAGGGCCTGTCCAGCTGCAGTGGCGGCAACAGCCGGTTCGCCGAGCTGGACGACGACAGCAAGGGCTGGACCGTCACGCCGGTGTCGAAGAACACCACGTTCTCGTGGAAGCTCACCGCGCGCCACTCCACCAGCACCTGGGAGTACTACGTCGGCGGCCAGCGGATCGCCCTGTTCGACGACGGCGGCGCCAAGCCGGGCGAGGTCGTGAACCACCAGGTCGACTTCGGCAACCTCAGCGGCAAGCAGAAGGTCCTGGCCGTCTGGAACGTGGCCGACACCGACAACGCCTTCTACGCCTGCATCGACGTCAACGTCGGCGGCTGACAGGCAGTTCGGGGCCGGTCCCGCGTGGGGCCGGCCCGCCCGCCCCACACCCCCCACCCCTCAGGAGTCGACACCGTGCACCGTCGCATACTCGGACTGCTGACCGCCACCGGTGCGGCCGCCGCTCTCTGCACCCTGACGCTGGCCCCCACGGCCTCCGCCCAGAAGGCCGACAAGAACATCGCTGCTGCCGAATTCGTGGTCAGCGAGGCCCAGTTCAATCAGATGTTCCCGAACCGGAACCAGTTCTACACGTACAACGGCCTCACCGCCGCGCTCAGTGCCTACCCGGGCTTCTCCAACACCGGCAGCGAAACGGTGAAGAAGCAGGAGGCCGCCGCCTTCCTCGCCAACGTCAGCCACGAGACCGGCGGGCTGGTCCACGTCGTCGAGCAGAACGAGGCCAACTACCCGCACTACTGCGACACCACCCAGCCCTACGGCTGCCCGGCCGGTAACGACAAGTACTACGGCCGCGGGCCCATCCAGCTCAGCTGGAACTTCAACTACAAGGCCGCGGGTGACGCGCTCGGCATCGACCTGCTCAACAACCCGGACCTGGTGCAGAACGACGCGGCCGTCGCCTGGAAGACCGGCCTGTGGTACTGGAACACCCAGAAGGGTCCCGGCACCATGACGCCGCACGACGCCATGGTCAACGGCGCCGGCTTCGGCGAGACGATCCGCGCCATCAACGGCAGCCTGGAATGCAACGGCGGCAACCCGGGCCAGGTGCAGAGCCGCATCGACAACTACCAGCGCTTCACCCAGGTCCTCGGCGTCGAAGCGGGCGGCAACCTCAGCTGCTGAACAACGGCGGCCGTACGGCGCTCAGTACGCGGGGGTGAGGTCGGCCTCCACCGGAACGTCGGGGCAGCGGGAGTTGGCCACCACGGCGAGTTCATGGCCGTGGTGGCCTCCCGCTTTCCACTGCCCGCCGGCCAGCGGTACCAGCGCGACGTTGGGAGTGGGCCCGCTCGTCCAGTCCAGCAGCCCGGCGGTGGTGGACAGGCGGGTGCGCCCCACCGCCTCGGCGACCGAGCGTCGGTCGTGGGGATCGTCGGCGGTCGCCAGGGCGTGGGCAGCCACTTCCAGCAGGGCGTGGGCCAGCCCCAGCGGCTGGAGCCACCGGTTGCCGGTGCGCTGTTCGTACTCCTCGGCCAGCCGGGCCGCGGTGGTGCCGTCCAGGGAGGACCGGTAGGAGTGCCGGGGTGACCAGTACACGAGGGTGGCGACGCCCGCCCGGTCGAGCTCGGCGAGCGTCGAGCCGCGCGGGTAGGCCAGCCAGCGCGAGCAGGTGATCAGGCGCGGCCGCGCCCCGCGCTCGCGCGCCTGACGGTGGAACAGCGCGAGATCCTCGGCGGTGGCCGCGCTGGTGACGATGTCGGCGCCCTGCTCGTGGAAGGAATCGAGGGACGGTGTGAAGTCGCGCGCCGGTTCCTGATAGCCGCCCGGGTCGACCAGGCGGTGGCCCCGGCCGGCCGCCACCGGTACGAATCCGTGCTCCGCGTGGCGCAGCAGCCGCCCCTGAAGGTCGTCGTTCCACAGGCAGCCGACGGTGTGCCGCGTACCCAGCTGTTCCCACATCTCGGCGAAGACGGCCGCGATGTCGTCCAGCCCCCAGGCGAAGTGGTACGTCCAGGAGAACGGCCGTCGCGGATCGCCGCCGCGTCCGTAGACGAATGCCTGCCAGGGGAAAGTGGTGGTCACACATGCCACGCCCGCTTCCTCGCAGGCGTCGGCCACGGCCGGCAGTACCTTCGTGCCCGCCATGGTCACCACCAGCTGTACCTGCTCCCGGTGCACCAGCTCCGATACCGCCCGCCGCGCCGCCTCGGGATCGGAGAGGCTGTCACGCCACGCGAGCCGGATCGGCCTCCGGCGTGAGCCGCCGGCCGGCTGCGACAGCCGCGGTGCCAGGCGGTCGAGTACAAAGGACAGTGGATCGCCCAGCTTGGCCAGCCGGCCCGTCCGCGGCACGACCGCACCGATGCACAGCCCACCCGGGCCCGCGCCACTGTCCACCTGTCTCACCATTGCCGGACCTTTCGCCGTTGCACCGCAGGCTTCTCCTCCGGTGACATCCCGCACCGCACCCCCGTACCGAACGTCCGGACGCCCCCTTTCGCCCACATGGCGGCCCGGCCGGCAGCACACCGCCGCGTACGCTGCGGCGTCGGCGTACGGTCCGGGAGTACGGCCCGCCGGCGACGGCACATCGTCCGTCGCTCACCCCACGGGCGTGAGCCCGTCGAGGAACTGCGCGACCAGTCGCAGGCCGGTGCGCAGGGTCTCGGTGTCGTCGGCGAAGCCGATGCGTACGGTGTGTTCGATGTCGAATGCCGCGCCGGGGGTGAACATGACCCCGGTGTCCTTCAGCAGGCGGGTGCAGAACTCGTAGGAGCCGAGCGGGGCGTCGTAGCGGAGCAGGGCGGTGGTGCCCGAGGCCGGCCGTACGTAGCCGATGTCGTCGCGGCCGTTGACCCACTCGTCGAGGATCGCCAGGTTGGTGCGGGTGATGCGGTGCGAGCGGGCGAGGATCGCGTCCTTGTTCTCCAGCGCGACGCACGCCAGCAGGTCGTCGATGCGTCCGACGCTGATGGTGGTGTAGTCCCGGTGCGTGGCGACATCGGCGAGCAGCCCGGTGGGGCCGACGATCCAGCCCAGGCGCAGGCCGGCCAGGGAGTACGGCTTGGACATACTGCCGGTGGAGATGCCGCGTGCGTACAGGTCGGCGATCGAGGCGGTGAAGCCGTCACCGTGCTGGTCCACACCCCGGTACACCTCGTCGCACAGCACCCACGCGCCGACGCGGCCGGCGATCTCGGCGATGCGGGTCAGCCCTGCTTCGTCGATCAGTGCGCCGGTGGGGTTGTTCGGGTTGTTGACCGCGATGAGCCGGGTGTGGGGGGTGACCAGGTGGTCGAGTGTGTCGAGGTCGGGCAGCCAGCCGTGTTCCTCGCGCAGCGGCAAGAGGTCGACGCGAGCGCCGTAGCTGTCCGGGATGGAGTAGTGCTGCTGGTAGGTGGGGACCACGGCGACGACGTGATCGCCGGGACCGACGAGAGCGGTGTGTATGAGCGCGTTGGCGCCGATGGCGCCATGGGTGATCAGCACGTTGTCCGGGGCCTGGGCCGCGTACAGGTCCGCGACGAGGGCGCGCAGGCGCGGGCTGCCCGGGATCGGCCCGTAGGTGAGTGGGGTGGCTGCCAGTTCGGCCAGCACCTCCTCGCGTCGGCCGGACAGGTCCAGCAGCTCACCGGTGGTGAGGGAGCGGACGCAGGTCTCGGCCAGGTTGTACCGGCAGGTCTCCTCGTACGCGTTCATCCACTGCTCGACCGCGAACTCACGGATCTTCACCGCGACTGCTCCTCCGTCGTGTCGTTGTCGTTGCTCCGGCAGGTGGCCGAGGCGGGCCCCGCGGGCGGAATCACGCGCGCTCCGGACGTGTTGGTGGAGGGGGCATGGTGGGCAATATATTGCCCACGTGTGGATCTTGGCAACTTTTTGCGCACTATACTGCTCGCCATGAGGAGTGGGGTCGCCGTCGGCAGCAGTGCCACGCAGGAGTTCGTCACCCGGATCGGCGGGCGCATCCGCGCGCTGCGCAAGCAGCGCGGCTGGAGTGTGCAGCGGCTGGCGGAGGCCAGCGGGGTCAGCCGGCGGATGCTCACTCAGATGGAGCTGGGTCAGGCCAACCCGAGCCTCGCCACCGTCGACCGGGTCGCACGCGCCCTGGACACCGATTTCGCCGCCCTGGCCCTGCCCGCGGACGGTGCGGCGAGTGCGGAGGTCGAGGGGACGCTCGTGTGGCAGGCCCCGGACGGCAGTCAGGCGCTCCTGCTCGGCGCGACCGAAGAACCGCGGGCCGAGCTGTGGCGCTGGACCCTGGCGCCCGGGGGACACTACGACGCCGAGCCCGACCGTCCCGGTGCCCAGGAGGTCCACCACGTCCTGTCCGGCCGCCTGACCCTCGCCCTCGCGGCCGGCCCCCAGGAGCTGGGGTCCGGGCAGAGCGCGGTCATCCCCACCGACCAGGAGTACGCCTACCGGAACGAGGGCGCTGAACCGGCCGTCTTCGTACGGGTCGTCACGGGCGCCTGACCGCCGGCGGCGCGAGCTCCGGCGTGGGGTGCGGGACCCTCGCTGCCGCGGAGCGTTCACGCGAATGCCTGGCTGGCCGTGCGCGGAGGCGGGCCGGGCACTGTGCTGGAGGCGCGGGTGCGCGGCCCATATCCCGCCGTTGATGCGTAGCGGCCGGGCACACTCCGCCGGCCCCACCCTTCTGCAGACGCCAGAGGTCGCAGTCGGGTGGGGCCGCAGCCAGTCCCGTGCGAGGATCAACTCCTGTGAGGGAATGCCGCGTTGCGGCGGGCGGGGAATTTCCGCAGGTGCGAAGCCCGGGCCCGCCGCGTGCGAAGCCCCGTACCGCCACAGAGGGGGGCGGTAGGGTGGCTCCGATACCAGCTGGAGGTGAGGGGACCCATGGCACGGCGGCCGACCGTCACGAGCGTGCAGATCGCCCGTGAGGCGGGTGTGGCGCAGTCGACCGTGTCCCGCGTCCTCAACGGCGGAAGTGTGGCTCCCGAGACCCGGCAGCGGGTGCTCGACGTCGTGGCCAAGTACGACTTCCAGCCCAGTCAGGCCGCACGCAGTCTCGTGGGGGCCCGCTCGGGGCTCATCGGCGTGGTCATCCGCGACCTGACGAACCCGTTCTATCCGGTGATGGTCAAGGCGATGGAGCGGGTGCTGCACGGGCGGGGGCTGCGGCTGTCGCTGGTGACGGATGTGATGACCGCCGACGAGGGCCTGGCGCTGCTGCGGCGTGAGGGCGTGGACGGTGTGGTGTTCACCTCGGCCGTGCGGGACGACCCGCTGGCGCACCGCCTCCGGGGCCATGGCATACCGGTTGTGCTGTGTCACCGCACCCTCGAAGCCTTCGAAGCCGACCAGGTGGAGGCCGACAACGTCACCGCCGGCCGGCTGGCGGCCGAGCACCTGCTGGACCTGGGGCATCGCCGTATCGGGATGGTGTGCGGCCTGGCCGGGGCGAGCACGGCGGAGCAGCGCGGCCGCGGGTTCCGGGAGAGCGTGCGGGACCGCGGGGAGGTCGCCCTGACCGAACTGGACGGCGCTTACGACTACGACACCGCCTATGACGCGGTGCGTGCGCTGCTGGCCGGTGCCGAGCCGCCCACCGCGCTGTTCTGCCACAACGATGTCATGGCGTACGCGGCGCTGAACGCGGCCGCGGCGGCGGGCGTTGCGGTACCGCGCGAGCTGAGTGTGGTGGGCTGTGACGACGTGCCGCTGTCGTCGTGGGAACGCATCGACCTGACGACGGTGCGTCAGCCGCTGGAGCGGATCGCGCAGGTCGGCGTGGAGTTGCTGCTGGACCGGCTGGCGAATCCGGACGCACCGCACCGGCACGAGGTCCTGCCGGTGGAGTTCGTCGGGCGTTCCACCACCGCCCCGGTGTGAGGACCTGAGGCGCGCCGCGCCGCCGTACGTACGTCCCGCCGGGCGCCCTGAGCCCCCGGTGCGCGGCCCCGCCCGAGGGGCTCGCTTTCGTTCGCTTCCCGGACACCCCTTGACCGCTCCGCCATCCGTCTCGCATTCTGTGGATACGCATCCATTGGATACGTATCCACACCGCGAGCAAAGGAGCTGGGCGTGTCCCGCACCATCAAGGCCGCCACCACCTCGTCCACCGCGCCGTCGGGCGACGACACCGTCGGACAGGCCGTACGAGAGCTGATCGCCGACGTCCGGAAGCGCGGTGACGAGGCCGTCCGGGAGCTGTCGGCGCGCTTCGACCGCTGGGAGCCGGAGTCCTTCCGGCTCGGTGAGGAGCAGCTCGCCGAGATCATCGGCACGCTCGACGACCAGGTCATCGAGGACATCAAGACGGTCCAGGCCAACGTCCGCCGCTTCGCCGAGGCACAGCGCGAGTCGATGTCGGAGATCGAGGTCGAGACCTCCCCGGGCGTGTTCCTCGGCCACCGGCACGTGCCGATCCAGTCCGTCGGCGCGTACATCCCCGGCGGCCGGTACCCCCTGACCGCCTCCGCGCACATGACCATCGTGACCGCCAAGGCCGCCGGTGTGCCCCGTGTGGTCGCCTGCACCCCGCCGATCCGCGGCGAGATCCCCGCCGCCACCGTCGCCGCGATGCACTTCGCCGGGGCGGACGAGATCTACATCCTGGGTGGCGTCCAGGCCATCGCCGCGATGAGCGTGGGCACCGAGACGGTCTCGCCCGTCGACATGCTGGCCGGCCCGGGCAACGCCTACGTGGCGGAGGCCAAGCGCCAGCTGTTCGGCGAGGTCGGCATCGACCTGTTCGCGGGCCCCACCGAGATCCTCGTCGTGGCCGACGACACCGCCGATCCGTTCGTCGTCGCCGTCGACCTGCTCTCGCAGGCCGAGCACGGCCCCGACTCGCCCGCCGTGCTGGTGACCACCAGCGAGCGCGTCGCGAGCGAGACCGGGCGGCACATCAACGAGATCCTGCCCGACATGCCGACCGGTGACATCGCCGGCCCGGCCTGGCGGGACCACGGTCAGATCATCCTCGCCGACGACCTCGACGAGGCCTACCGCGTCGCCGACGGCTTCGCCTACGAGCACGTGCAGGTCCTCACCGAGAACCCGCGCGAAGCGCTCGACAAGATGCACGCCTACGGAGCCCTGTTCCTCGGCGAGGGCACCTGCGTCTCCTACGGGGACAAGGTGATCGGCACCAACCACGTGCTGCCGACGCGCGGCGCCGCGCGTTACACCGGCGGTCTGTGGGTGGGCATGTACCTCCGCACCGTCACCTACCAGGAGGTGCGCGACCAGCAGGCGTCGGCCGACCTCGGGGTGCTGTGCGGTCGCGCGGCCCGCGTCGAGCTGTTCGAGGGCCACGCCCGCTCCGGTGACGTCCGGGCCGCCAAGTACGCCGGTGCCCCGCTGTCCTGGACCGGCCACTTCGAAGGCGCCGGCGTCTGACGCCTCCGCCCCGCCGCACGCCCCCGATCAACGGAGATCCCATGGCCACCGCCGCCCATCTGACGCCGGAGCAGGTCCGCCGTCGCTCACTGCAGTCCGGCACCATCGGCGCGATCGTCGAGTGGTACGAGTACACGGTCTACGGTGTCACCGCCGCGCTGGTGTTCGGGCAGTTGTTCTTCCCGAACCTCTCGCCCGGCATCGGTCAGATCGTGTCTCTTGCCTCGTTCGGCGTGGGGTTCCTGGCCCGTCCGATCGGTGCGTTCGTCGCCGGGCATCTCGGGGACCGGCTCGGACGCAAGTCCACGCTGATCCTCACGTTCTCCATCATGACGGTGGCCACCACGGCGATCGGCGTCATGCCGACCTATGACCAGGTCGGCGTGGCGGCGCCGTTGCTGCTGTGCGTACTGCGGCTGGCCCAGGGCTTCGCGGTCGGCGGCGAGTGGGGCGGGGCGGCGATCGTCGCCGTGGAGAACGCACCGCGGGCCCGGCGCGGGTACTTCGGCTCCTGGCCGCAGATCGGTGTCTCGGCGGGGCTCCTGCTGGGGACGGCGGCGGTGTCGTTCGCGTCGTGGATCTCCGGCGACGCCTTCGGCGAGTGGGGCTGGCGAGTGCCGTTCCTGCTCAGCGCCATCCTCGCGACCGTCGGGTTCTTCATCCGGCTGCGCGCCGCCGAGAGCCCGGCCTTCCTCGCCGAGAAGGCCAAGATGGACGCCGAGCTGGAACGCCGCAAGGCGCCCGCCGCTGTCGTGTTCCGCGACCACCGCAAGCCGCTGCTGATCACGGTGTTCGGCCGGTTCGCCGAGGCCGGGAACTACTACCTGTTCACCACCTTCATCCTGTCGTACGTCACCACCACACTCGGCGTGCCCAAGAGCTACGGCCTGACGGCGTCGATGATCGGCGCGGCGGTGAACATCGTGATGATTCCGGTCTTCGGAGCGCTGTCCGACCGCTTCGGACGGGTGCGGACCTTCCTCGTCGGCGGGGCACTGATCGTGATCACCACCTGGCCGGTCTTCGCGCTCGTCCACACCGGCCAACTGTGGGCCATCGTCGCCGGTGTGGTGCTGTTCCTGGCGCTCGGGCACGCCATGGTCTACGCGCCGCTGCCCGCGCTGTACTGCGAGATGTTCCCCACCGCGGTGCGGTACTCGGGCATCTCGATCGGGTACCAGATGGCCTCGGTCCTGCTCGCCAGCTTCACCCCGGCGCTGGCGAGCGCGATGGTCCTGTGGGCCGACGGCAGCCTGTGGATGGTGATCGCGTTCGCCATCGTCACCACGCTCATCGCGATGGTGGCGATCGCCTTCGCCCCCGACCGGCGCGACCGCGAGCTGGACGAGATCGGTGTCCACTCCGCCGGCCCGGCCGGAGCCTCCTCAGCCTCGCAGCCACACCGCGGTGTCCTGCGGTAGCCGGCCCTCGGCGTCCAAGGGGCCGCTGGTGAGGAGCACCTCACGGTGGCGGGGAAGGGCGGCCGGTTCGGGGGAGAGGTTGACGACGCAGGTCAGGCCGGTGGGGCGGGCGAAGGCGAGGACGCCTTCCGCCGACGGCAGCCAGTGCAGTGCGCCGTCGCCGAAACCCGTCTCCGTACGGCGCAGGCGGAGTGCTTCCCGGTAGAGGGAGAGCATCGATCCGGGGTCGGCGGCCTGGACGTCGGCGGCGTACGCGGACCAGCCCGGCGGCTGGGGAAGCCAGGGCTCGCCCGCCGAGCCGAACCCCGCGTACGGCTCGCCGGCCGCCCACGGCAGTGGCACCCGGCAGCCGTCCCGGCCCGGATCGGTGCCGCCGGAGCGTGCGTGCATGGGGTCCTGGATCCGGTCGAGCGGGATGTCCGCCTCGGGAAGGCCCAGTTCCTCGCCCTGGTAGAGGTAGACGGCGCCGGGCAGGGCGAGCGAGAGCAGCGCGGCGGCCCGGGCGCGGCGAGTGCCCAGGCGCAGGTCGGTGGGGGTGCCGAAGGTTTTGTCGGCGAAGGCGAAACCGGTGTCGGCGCGGCCGTAGCGGGTGACCGTACGGGTCACGTCGTGGTTGCACAGCACCCAGGTGGCGGGCGCGCCCACGGGCGCGTGTTCCGCCAGGGTGTTGTCGATGGCGGCACGCAGGCTCGTCGCGTCCCAAGGCGCGGTGAGAAAAGTGAAGTTGAAGGCGGTGTGCAGTTCTCCGGGGCGCAGGTAGCGGGCGAAGCGCTCGGAGTCCGGCAGCCAGACCTCGCCGACGAAGATCCCGCCGTAGGCGTCGGCGACCGCACGCCAGGAGCGGTAGATGTCGTGCAGCTCGTCCCGGTCCACGTACGGGTGCGGGGTGCGGTCCGGTGTGATGTCGGGCAGCTCGGGGTCCTTGGCGAGCAGCGCCGCCGAGTCGATGCGCACCCCCGCAACGCCCCGCTCGAACCAGAAGCGCAGGACGTCCTCGTGCTCCTGGCGGACGGCGGGGTGTGCCCAGTTGAGGTCGGGCTGCTGGGTGGCGAAGAGGTGGAGGTACCACTCGCCGTCGTCCAGCCGGGTCCACGGCACGCCGCCGAACTCGCTGGTCCAGTTGTTGGGCGGCAGCTCTCCGTGCGCGCCGCGGCCGGGCCGGAAGTGGAAGAGCCGGCGTTCGGGGCTGCCGGGGCCCGCTGCCAGCGCGGCCCGGAACCACGGGTGCTGGTCGGAGACGTGGTTGG
Organism: Streptomyces sp. NPDC050806; assembly: GCF_055586425.1. Taxonomy (NCBI): domain Bacteria; kingdom Bacillati; phylum Actinomycetota; class Actinomycetes; order Kitasatosporales; family Streptomycetaceae; genus Streptomyces; species Streptomyces sp. NPDC050806. The sequence goes on from NZ_JBVJIF010000005.1 coordinate 256,650, forward strand.
GCACGATGTCGACGATGGAGCGGATGCCCAGGTCCCGCGCTTCCGCGATCAGCTTCTCGGCTTCGGCGAGGGTGCCGAAGGCCGGGTCGATGGCCCGGTAGTCGGCGACGTCGTACCCGCCGTCGGCCAGCGGCGAGACGTACCACGGTGTGAACCACAGCGCGTCGACGCCCAGTTCGGCGAGGTACGGCAGCCGGGCCCGTACGCCTGCCAGGTCGCCGGTGCCGTCGCCGTCACCGTCCGCGAAGCTGCGGACGTACACCTGGTAGATGACGGCGGACCGCCACCAGTCGTCGCAGGACCGGCTGCCTTCCATAAGGGGGTTTCCTTTCGGACAGGGCGCATTCACAAGGATGCGGGGGAGGGGCGGCGAGAGGTCGGATTCCGTACCGCCCGCCGGGCGAAACGGGGTGCGGGCGTCAGCCCTTGGTGCTGCCGGCGCCGATGCCGGCGATGATGTGCCGCTGGAACACCAGGAACATCACGATCATCGGCAGCGCGGCGATGACCATCGCGCCGATGAGGACGGTCAGCGGTACGTTCTGGGAGAGCTGGACGAGCGCCACGCTGATCGGCTGCTCGCCGGTGTCGGAGAAGACCATCAGCGGCCAGAGGAAGTCCTGCCAGACCGCGACCAGCGCGAAGATGGACACCACGCCGAGCACCGGGCGGGACATGGGCAGCAGGATCGACCACAGCGTACGCAGCTTCCCCGCCCCGTCGATCTCCGCGGCCTCCAGCACGTCGCGCGGTATCTGGTCGAAGAAGCGCTTGAGCAGGTAGAGGTTGAAGGCGTTGGCGACGGCGGGCAGCCAGACCGCCAGGGGGTCGTTGAGCAGGCTGATGTGCAGCAGCGGCAGGTCGGCGACGGTGAGGTACTTCGGTACGACCAGCGCCTGCACCGGAACCATCAAGGTGGCGAGGATGCCGCCCAGCACCACCTTGCCGAACGCGGGGCGGAGCTTGGAGAGCGCGAACGCGGCCGCGGTGCACAGGACGATCTGCAGCAGCCAGGCGCCCGAGGCCTGGACGACGGTGTTCCAGAGGTGCCGGGGGAGCGACATCAGCTCCCAGGCGTCGGTGTAGCCCGAGAGGTGCCAGGACTCGGGGACGAGTGTGGGCGGGGTGCGTACCAGTTCGTCCGGCGACTTCATGGCGCCGGTGACCATCCAGTACACGGGGAAGAGGAACGCCAGCGCGAAGGCCAGGACCACGCCGGCGAACACGGTCCAGTACAAAGTCCTGCCGCGTGGTGAGGCCAGGGTGAGCGGGGAGACGAGGGTGCGCACGGCACGCTGGTCGGTCTGCCTCATGGGGCGCCCTCCTTATCGGTCGTCGGTGCGGGTGAACCGCAGGTAGAGGGCGGAGAACGCGCCGAGGAGGAGCAGCAGCATGACGCTGAGCGCGCAGGCGCCGCCGAAGTCGTTGTAGAGGAAGGCGTACTTGTAGATGAGGTAGAGGATGGTGACGGTGGAGTTCTCCGGGCCGCCGCCGGTGATGACGAAGGGCTCCGTGAAGACCTGCATCGTGGCGATGATCTGGAGCAGCATCAGCATGAGGATGACGAAGCGGGTCTGCGGGACGGTGACGTGGCGGACCCGCTGCCACACGCTCGCGCCGTCCAGCTCCGCCGCCTCGTACAGCTCACCGGGGATGTTCTGCAGTGCGGCCAGGTAGATGAGCACCGTGCCGCCGAGGTTGGCCCAGGTGGCGACGAGCACCAGGGAGACGAGCGCGGTGTCGGCGCCGTTGGACCAGTTCGAGGTGGGCAGGTGCAGAAAACGCAGCGCTTCGTTGGCCAGGCCGGCGCCGGGGTCGTAGAACCACTTCCACAGCAGGGAGCTGACCACCGGCGGGATCATCACCGGGAGATAGACGACGACCCGGAAGAAGGCGCGGGCGTGCCGGAGTTCGTTGATGACCAGTGCCATGACGAAGGGCACCGCGAAGCCGATGAGCAGTGCGAGCACGGTGAACGTGGCGGTGTTGCGCCAGGCCGCGCCGAACTCCGGGTCCTGGAACACCCGGGTGAAGTTGGCGGTGCCCACCCACTCCGGATCGGCGCCCGGGGTGTACTTCTGGAAGGCGATGACCACCGAGCGGAGCGCCGGGTACCAGGAGAACAGCGCGAAGCAGAGCAGGCCGCCGAGGAGGAAGGCGTACGCCGTGGCCTGGTCGGCGAGCCGGCGGCGGAGCGGGCGCCGGGGGCCGGCGGGCGCCTTCCGCGGTGTGGGCGCGGTGCTCCGTGCGGGTGGCGGGGCGGCAGGCAGGCGGGCCGTGCGGGGAGATGCGGTCGACATGGCGGTGTCAGCCTCGGGCCAGAATGCCGTCGATCTTCGACTGGGCGTCCTTGAGCAGCTGGTCGATGTCGGCGTCCTCCTTGGTGAGGACCGCGGAGACGGCGCCGTCCAGCACGGTGTAGATCTGCTGTGCCTTCGGCGGCTCCAGCTTCATGTCGAGCTTCTGGTTGCCGGCCACGAAGCTCGTGTAGTTCCCGACCGGGACGTTGGCGGACTTCTTCTTCAGCTTCTGGTCCGTGGCGTCGGTGGCGCCGGTGAACAGCCGCGGTTCGGGCAGGCCCACCGGGGAGCCGTCCTTAGCCAGTCGCTCGTAGTTGTTGACGAAGCCGTTGCCGGGCGTGAGGAAGGTCCACTCCAGCCACTTCAGACCGGCCTTGATCTGGGCCGGAGTGGCCTTCTTGTGGAACATGTAGCCGTCGCCGCCGATGAGTGTGCCCTTGCCGCCCGGCATCGGCGCGAAGGCGAGGTCCTTGTAGTCGCCGCCCGCTTCCTTGACGATGCGCGGTACGTTGTCGGGCGCCGCGAGGTACATCCCGAGCTTGCCCGAACCCATCATCTGCAGCGTGTCGTTGATGATGAGCAGCTGCTTGGACCCCATGGAGCGGTCCTTCCAGCGCATGTCCTGGAGGTTCTGGAGTACCGCCCGGCCCTCGGGGGAGTCGACGGCGGATTTCTTGCCGTCGGGGGAGACGACGTTGCCGCCCTGGGAGTAGATCTCGGCGGTGAAGTGCCAGCCGCCCTGGTTCTGCGCGCTGTAGTCGGCGTAGCCGACCGTGCCGCCGCCGAGTCCGGCGATCCTCTTTGCGGCGGTGCGGACCTCCGCCCAGGTGGTCGGCGGCTTGTCCGGGTCCAGGCCGGCCTTCTTGAACAGCGTGCGGTTGTAGAGCAGGCCCATCGAGTAGTTGGTGCGCGGGATGCCGTACACCTTGCCGTCCACGGTGTACGCGTCGCGCAGCGCCTGCTGGATGTCCTCGTAGCCCTTGAGGTCCTTGAGGTAGGGCGTGAGGTCGGCGGCCTGGTTGATGCCGACGACGTGCCGGGTGTCGGTGAAGTAGGTGTAGAAGACGTCTTCCATCTGGCCGCCGGCCAGCTTGGCGTCGAAGGTCTTGGGGTCCTGGCACGGGAACGCGTCGTGGGCGACGACATCGATGTCCGGGTGCTGCTTCTCGAAGGTCTTCACGTCCTCGGCGAAGCGCTTGTGGTCGATCTTCGCGCTCGGCTGCGGCCAGCAGTTCACCGTGATGCGCGTCCGGCCGTCCGTGGCCTCGGCACCGCCGGAGCCGCAGGCGGCGACCCCGGTGAGCGCGAGCGCGGTGGCAGTTGCGGCAGTGCAGGCACGACGGAACCCGGAACGTCTCATCGGTGGACCCCTTACGGCAGGAGTGCGGGAAGCGCACAGCAGAGGGCTGTGCGGCGCGCACACTCAATCACCGCCGACGGTGGGCCGCAATATGTCGAGCAGACTCTGTAAAAAATTGACAGACGCCGGGTCCGCTTCCGAAGTGACCGGCGCGGGCCCGCCGTTGTGGTTATGCGGTGCGCTTCCGCGCGGCCTGTCCCGTGGACCCGCGGACGACCAACTCGGGCTCGAACAGCAGCTCCTCCTGCGACACGGCACCGCCCTGGATCTGCGCGCACAGCAGGTCCACCGCGGCCCGGCCCATCGCCTCGATGGGCTGGCGCACCGTGGTCAACGGGGGCTCGGTGCAGCTCATGAACGCCGAGTCGTCGTAACCGACCACGGACACATCCGCCGGTACGTCGAGCTTGCGGCGCCGGGCGGCGCGCACCGCCCCGAGGGCGAGCGGGTCGCTGGCGCAGACGATGCCGGTGACGCCGCGCTCCAGCAGGCGGTTGGCCGCGGCCTGGCCGCCCTCCAGGGAGAACATCGCCCGTGCCACGTACTCGTCGGGGAGGGCCCGCCCGGCTGCTGCGGCCGCCGCCCGTGCCATCGCCAGCTTGCGGCGCGAGGGCATGTGGTCGTCGGGGCCCAGCACCAGCCCGATGCGCTCGTGCCCCAGGGAGTCGAGGTGCCGCCAGGCCTGCTCCACGGCGACCGCGTCGTCGCAGGAGACGCACGGGAAGCCCAGGTCGTCGATGGCCGCGTTGACCAGCACCACCGGAATCCTGCGCTCGGCGAGCTGCTCGTAGTGCTCGTGCGGCGCGTTGGCCTGGGCGTAGAGCCCGCCGGCGAAGACCACGCCGGACACCTGCTGTTGCAGCAGCAGGTCGACGTAGTCCGCCTCGGAGACGCCGCCCTTGGTCTGCGTGCACAGCACCGGTGTCAGGCCCTGCTGCGCCAGCGCCCCGCCGATCACCTCGGCGAACGCCGGGAAGATCGGGTTCTGCAGTTCCGGCAGGACCAGCCCGACCAGCCGGGCCCGCTCGCCGCGCAGCTGGGTCGGCCGCTCGTAACCCAGTACGTCGAGGGCGGAAAGCACCGATTGGCGGGTGGCTTCGGAGACCCCGGGCTTGCCGTTCAGGACCCGGCTGACAGTGGCCTCGCTGACCCCGACCTTCTTGGCAACCTGAGCAAGTCGTCGCGTCATGACCGCAACGCTATCGCAAGCCATGCAAGCGGATTGCTGCCTGTACGCAAGGAGATGAAAGTCCGCGTCCCGAGGGGCAGCTGAGTTGCGTCGAGACATCGGTCCGTACCAATCCCGCCCTGGCCAGGGAAGTTGGTGTGAACGCTGGTTCCGTACCGCGCCGAACCGTGTGTGCAACGGAAAGAAAGTCAGGCAGAGACGTAGACCACTCGACAATTCTCTGGGATTCTCCAGCCGCTGAACGCAAGATCTGAGCAACTTGATCGCTTGACGCTTCTGCAAGACCCGGCTCCGTACCTCCGTACCGGAGCCCCCACCAGAGCCGCTCCCTCGCCGCCGGGCGCGTGCGAGGCAGAAGATCGGGGATCCATGTCACGACCACAGCTGCCACGACCACACCGGGGCAGACGGCGCGCCGTCGCCCTCCTCGCCACCGGACTGCTGGTGACCGTCCTGCCGTTGCCGGCGGCCACCGCGGCCCCCGCACCGAACGTCGCGGAAGGCGCGAAGGCCAAGGCGAGCAGCGCGCAGCGGGGCCACGGCGCCGCGCAGGCCCTCGACGGCGATCCGTCGACGTACTGGCAGAGCGCGAAGGGCAAGCGCCCGCAGTGGGTGCAGGCCGACCTCGGCGTCACCCGGCGCATCGACCAGGTGACCCTGCGGCTGCCCGGCGGCGGGCCGGCCCCGGCCCAGGCCTTCACGCTGCAGGGCAGCACCAACGGCAAGGACTTCACCGACCTGACCCAAGTACAGCGACACCGACTCGGCGGCAGTGGCAAGCGCTCCGTCACGTTCACCCTCGGCACCACCGCGACGCGCTACGTCCGTGTCCTGCTGCCCAGCGGCGGGAGGCTCGCGGAACTCGAAGTGCGCGGCCCGGCGGGCGGCGACAACCGGCCCCCGTCCGCACCCGGTGGACTCTCCCTGGCCGCCGCCTCGCGCCCCGGCCACACCGCGCTCGCCTGGCCACGGGCGACGGACGACAAGAAGGTCACCGCGTACGACGTGTACGCCGACGGCCGGCTGCGCACCAGCCTGCCGGGCACGGTGACCACGTACACCGATACGGACACGGCCGGCGTCGCCGTGACGTACACCGTCCGTGCCCGCGACGCCGCCGGCAACCAGTCGCCCGACAGCCGGGCCGTGACCCGCAAGAAGGGCCGCACCGGAGTCGCCACGGCACCGGCAGCGCCGGAACGCCGGGACGACCAGGCGCGGAAGGGCGGAGCACGGAAGAACGGCACTCGCGCCGCCGAGGCCACCAACCTCGCCGTCGGCAAGGAGGTCACCGCCTCCTCCTACACCCAGACCTACGTCGCGAAGAACGCCAACGACGGCCGGACGAGTACGTACTGGGAAGGCGCGCCGGGCAGCTACCCGACCACCCTCGGAGTGAAGCTCGGGGCCAACGCCGACGTCAGCTCCGTCGTCGTCAGGCTCAACCCGGACAGCATCTGGTCCACCCGCACCCAGCGCATCGAGGTGCTGGGCCGCGAGCAGAAGGCCAGTGGCTTCACCAGCCTGGTCGCCGCGAAGGACTACACCTTCAACCCGGCCAGTGGCGGCAACAGCATCACCATCCCGGTGACCGCGAGGATCGCCGATGTGCAGCTGAAGTTCACCGCCAACTCCGGTGCCCCGGGTGGCCAGGTGGCGGAGTTCCAGGTCATGGGCGTCCCCGCGCCCAACCCGGACCTGGAGGTCACCCAGCTGACCACGTCACCGCAGTCCCCGGTCGAGTCGGACGCGATCACGCTCGGCGCCACCGTACGCAACCGCGGGACGCAGGCCTCCACCGCCACCGACGTCGCCTTCCAGCTCGGTGGGGACAAGGCCGGAACCGCCTCCGTCGGCGCGCTGGCCGCGGGCGAGACGAAGACGGTCACCAAGAACATCGGTACGCGCGCGGCGGGCACCTACCCCCTCAGCGCCTCCGTCGACCCGGCCAACACCGTCATCGAGGAGAACGAGGGAAACAACGGCTACACCAGCTCCTCCCCGCTCACGGTCAAGCCGGTCGCCAGCTCCGACCTGGCCGCCTCCGCGGTGACCTGGTCGCCCGGCGCCCCGTCCGCCGACGACAACGTCGCCTTCTCCGTCGCCCTGAAGAACCAGGGCACCCAGCCCTCGGCCGATGGGAGCCACGGCATCACCCTGTCCGTGGTCAACGCCTCCGGCACCACCGTCAAGACGCTGACCGGCGCCTACACCGGCACGATCGCGGCAGGCAGCACCACCGCCCCCGTCAAGCTCGGCACCTGGACGGCCGCGAACGGCAAGTACACCGTCAAGGTCACGGTGGCCGATGACGCCAACGAGATCCCGGCCAAGCGGGAGAACAACACCAGCACCAGACCCCTGTTCGTCGGCCGCGGCGCCTCGATGCCGTACGAGACGTACGAGGCCGAGGACGGCGTGCTCGGCGGCGGGGCCAAGTCCGTCGGCCCCAACCGCAAGGTCGGCGACCTCGCGGGTGAGGCGTCCGGGCGCAAGGCGGTGACCCTGAACAACACCGGTGAGTACGTCGAGTTCACCACCAAGGCCGCCACCAACAGCCTCGTCACCCGCTTCTCCATCCCGGACGCACCGGGCGGCGGCGGCACCGACGCGACGCTGAACGTCTACGTCAACGGCGCCTTCCGCAAGGCCATCTCGCTGACGTCCAGGTACGCCTGGCTGTACGGCGCGGAGACCGGCCCCGGCAACGACCCCGGCGCCGGCGGCCCGCGGCACATCTACGACGAGGCGCAGCTCCTGCTGGGCGAGACCGTCCCGGCCGGCGCCAAGATCAGGCTCCAGAAGGACGCCGCCAACACCTCCCGGTACGCCATCGACTTCGTCGACCTGGAGCAGGTCACCGCGGCCCCCAACCCCGACCCGGCGGCTTACACGGCCCCGGCCGGCTTCACCCACCAGGACGTGCAGAACGCCCTGGACAAGGTACGCATGGACACCACCGGCAAGCTGGTCGGCGTCTACCTGCCGCCCGGCGACTACGAGACGTCCAGCAAGTTCCAGGTGTACGGCAAGGCGGTGAAGGTCGTCGGCGCGGGCCCGTGGTTCACCCGCTTCCGTGCGCCCTCCTCGCAGGCCAACACCGACATCGGCTTCCGCGCCGACGCCACCGCGAAGGGCTCCGTCTTCTCCGGCTTCGCGTACTTCGGGAACTACACCTCGCGGATCGACGGCCCCGGCAAGGTCTTCGACTTCTCGAACGTCTCCGACATCACCATCGACAACATCTGGGCCGAGCACATGGTCTGCCTCTACTGGGGCGCCAACACCGACCACATGACCATCAAGAACGCCCGTATCCGCAACACCTTCGCGGACGGCGTCAACATGACCAACGGCAGCACCGACAACGTCGTGTCGAACAGCGAGGCGCGAGCCACCGGTGACGACAGCTTCGCGCTCTTCTCGGCCATCGACGCCGGTGGCGCGGACGAGAAGAACAACGTCTACGAGAACCTCACCTCGCTGCTGACCTGGCGCGCCGCGGGCATCGCCGTCTACGGCGGCTACCACAACACCTTCCGCAACATCCGGATCGCCGACACCCTCGTCTACTCGGGCATCACGATCTCCTCACTGGACTTCGGCTACCCGATGAACGGCTTCGGCACCGACCCCACCAACCTGGAGAACATCACGATCGAGCGGGCCGGCGGCCACTTCTGGGGCCGGCAGACGTTCCCCGGCATCTGGCTCTTCTCCGCCTCGAAGGTCTTCCAGGGCATCCGGGTCACCGACGTGGACATCGTCGACCCGACGTACCACGGCATCATGTTCCAGACCAACTACGTAGGAGGACAGCCGCAGTTCCCGGTCAAGGACACCATCCTGACCGACGTCTCGATCTCCGGGGCCCACAAGAGCGGTGACGAGTTCGACGACAAGTCCGGCGTCGGCATCTGGGCCAACGAAATGCCGGAGCCGGGCCAGGGCCCGGCCGTCGGCGAGGCCGTCTTCCGCAACCTGCGCCTGACGGACAACGTACAGGACGTGAAGAACACCACCAGCACCTTCAAGATCACCCGGGAGTAACCCACCACGGGGCCGCCCCAGCGCGTCACCGCCGGGGCGGCCTCTCCGGCCCAGGCGCCCGCAGCCGAACCGGCCGCCGAGCCGGTCCGGGCTGCGGTCAGTAGCTGCCCCCTTCCGGGGCGTACCATCGGGCTCCCCGTGCATCGGAAGGTGATCTGCTTATGGCCCAGCCCGAGCCCGTGCCGAGTCTGTTGGGGGTTTTTGCTCATCCGGATGACGAGTCGTTGTCGGCGGGCGGGGTGCTGGCCCGGCATGCGGCCGCGGGGGCGCGTACCGGTGTGGTCACGGCTACCTGGGCCGCGGACACCTGGCGGGCCGGGGAGCTGGCCGAGGCGCTGCGGATTCTCGGCGCGGGTGAGCCGCGGATGCTCGGCTATGCCGATGCGCGATTCCCGCCGTCGGCCCCGGGATGCGTGCGTTTCTGCGATGCGCCGCTGGACGAGGCCGTGCGGCGGTTGGTGGTGCACATCCGGGAATTCCGCCCGGACATCGTGGTCACGCACGATGCCTACGGCGGGCTGCCCGGCCACCCGGATCACGTGCACACCCATCGGGTGACCGCGCTCGCCACCCAGGCCGCCGGGCTTGAGCAGCTGTACCCGGACGCCGGCGCCCCCTGGCAGCCGCGTGCCCTGTACCTGGCCACGCACCCGCACTCCGCCGTGCCCGCGCTGCGAGACGCGATCGGTGGCGGCGAGGTGATGTACAGCGTCCCGGACGAACAGATCACCGCGACCGTGGATGTCGGCCCCTGGCTGGAACGGAAGGTCGCCGCTGTGCTGGCGCACCGTTCCGAGGTGGAGCGGGGAGCCGCGCCGGGCGTGATCGCCGGTCTTCAACCGGGCGAGCAGGAGAGGCTGTTGGGTACCGAGTGGTATATCCGGCACACCGCTTTCACCGGTACCTCGGTGGTGGGGCAGACGGAATTGACCGGGTGAGGGCGTGCGTTGGGGACTGCCCGTGCGCTTGGCGGCTAGCCGTGTGGTTCCTGGGCTCGTACGGTTTTCCCGCAGTGTGTGTGATGTTGCGGGAGGAGACCGTCATGGTGGAGCCACGTACTGAGCACGACTTCGTGGTGGTGGGGGCCGGGTCGGCCGGCAGTGTGATCGTCCGGCGGCTGCTGGACGCCGGCCACTCGGTTCACGTACTGGAGGCCGGGCCGGTCGACAGTGACGAGCGGGTGCACAGTCCGCAGGGCTGGCCGCAGTTGCTCCAGTCGCCGCTGGACTGGGCGGTGATGACCGTGCCCCAGAAGCACGCGAACAACCGGCCGCTGTACTGGCCCCGCGGCAAGGTGCTCGGCGGGTCGAGTTCGCTCAACGGCATGATCTACATCCGCGGACACCGCAGTGACTACGACGCCTGGGCCTACGAGGGCTGCCCCGGCTGGGACTGGGACAGCGTGCTGCCCCTGTTCAAGCGGTCCGAGGACCACGTCGACGGCGAGAGCGCCTGGCACGGCAAGGGCGGCCCGCTGCCCGTCAGCAGGATCGCCGAACCGCACCCCACCGCGGCAGCGTTCGTCGAGGCCGCCGTCGCCCTCGGGCACGAGCGGACGGACGACTTCAACGGCGACACGATGGCCGGCGTCGGGTTCAACCACGCGACCATCCGCGACGGCCGCCGCATGAGCGCCTGGCAGAGCTTCGCCGTACCGGTGCGGGACAATCCCCGGCTGACCGTCACCACCGGCGCCCACGTGCACCGCGTGTTGTTGGAGGGCGGCCGTGCGATCGGTGTCGAGTACGCCGCCGGGGGAGACCTGCACCGGGCGTACGCCACCGCCGAGGTCGTACTCAGCGGCGGAGTCATCGGTTCGGCGCAGACCCTGCTGCTGTCCGGCATCGGCCCCGCAGCGCACCTGCGCGAGGTCGGCATCGACGTCGCCGTCGACCTGCCGGGCGTCGGCGAGAACCTGCACGACCATCTCCTCGTCAGCAATGTGTACGAGGCGTCCCGCCCGCTGCCGCCGGGACAGGCGAACCTGCTGGAGAGCCAGCTGTTCACCGCCACCGACCCGCGCCGCCCGGGCCCCGACCTGCAGCCGGTGTTCCTGCACCTGGTCTACCCGGCCGAGTCGTACCCCGTACCGGAACACGGGTACACCCTCGCCCCGGGCATCGTCCGGCCGCTGTCCCGCGGCACGCTGCGGCTGGCTTCGCCCGATCCGGAAACCGCCCCGCTGGTCGATCCGAACGTCCTCGCCGAGCGGTACGACCTCGAAGCGATGGTCGACGCGGTGGAGCTGTGCCGGGAGATCGGCGGTCAGCGCGCGTTCGACGCCTGGCGCAAGGCGGAGCTGGCCCCGGGGCCGGAGGCACGTACGCGGGACGATCTGCGGGAGTTCGTGCGGCGGGCGGTCGGCACGTACCACCATCAGGTCGGCACCTGCCGGATGGGCCAGGACTCCCTCGCCGTGGTCGACCCCGAGCTGCGCGTCCGCGGCGTCGAGGGGCTCCGGGTGGCGGACGCCTCGGTCATGCCGTCCGTCCCGTCCGGCAACACCAACGCACCGACGATCATGGTTGGCGAGAAGGCCTCCGACCTGCTCATCGCCGCGTCCTGAGTCGATGCCCGGTCGACGACGTGCACCCTGACCTCCCGCTCGGATACGTCAGCGCCCGCGGGGGGCCGAGGGCGGCCGTGCATGACATCTGTCATGCACGGTCGTGACAGACCGCACGGGGCGGGGCGGCGGATCGCCGCCAAGGTTGAGGCATGGACACAGTCATCGAAACAGTCGGCCTGCGGCGGAGCTACCAGGGCTTCGACGCGGTGCGCGGCATCGACGTCTCGGTCGCGCGCGGCGAGCTGTTCGCCCTGCTGGGGACCAATGGGGCGGGGAAGACCTCGACCCTGGAGGTCCTTGAGGGCCAGGCCGCGCCCACCGCGGGGACCGTACGGGTGCTGGGCCGCGACCCGCATGCCGACCGTGCCGCGGTGCGGCCACGGATCGGGGTGATGCTCCAGGAGGGCGGGTTTCCCACCGAACTGACCGTCGCGGAGACCCTGCGCATGTGGGCGGGGTGCACCAGTGGCGCCCGCCCGGTGGACGAGGCGCTGGCACTGACCCGCCTGGGCGAGCGGCGCACGGTACGCGTCAAGCAGCTCTCCGGCGGCGAACGCCGGCGCCTCGACCTCGCGCTGGCGCTGCTGGGGCGGCCCGAGGTGCTCTTCCTCGACGAGCCGACCACCGGCCTCGATGCCCAGTCCCGCCACGACACCTGGAACCTGATCGGCGAACTGAAGCGCCAGGGCACCACCGTGCTGCTGACCACGCACTACCTGGAGGAGGCCGAGCAGCTGGCCGACCGGCTGGCGATCATGCACGCGGGCCGGATCGCCACCACCGGCCGGGTCGCTGACGTAGTGTCACAGCGGCCCTCCCGGATCAGCTTCGAGCTGCCGTGGGGCCGCTTCCCGGGCGATCTGCCGCCGCTCGACACCATCGGCGTCACGGCCCACGACATCTCCGGGCAGCGCATGCGCCTGGAGACGTTCGATCTGCAGCGCACCACGACGGAGCTGCTGTGCTGGGCCCGCGAGCAGGGCGTGGAACTGTACGGCCTCGACGCGCGCTCCGCGTCGCTGGAGGAAGCCTTCATGGAGATCGCCAAGGGCCTGAACGACGAGGAGACGAGCCGATGACCCACACCTCCGGCACCCTGACGCCGACGGCCCCCGCCACGAGCCCGCCCCCGGACACCACCGCACGAGGTCCGCGCCGCGGCACCGCGGCCCGGATGGCCGCGCTGGGCCGCGGCGAACTGACACTGCTGCTGCGCAGCAGGGCCTCCCTGGTCACCGCGCTGATCCTGCCCGGCACCCTAGCGTTCTCGATGCGCGGCATGGTCAAGAGCCTCAACCTCGACGACACCGGCCTGTCGATCGCGACCGTGCTGCTGCCCGGCACGCTCGGCATGGCGCTGTTCTTCGCCCTCTACACCAACCTCGTCGGCGTGTACGTCACCCGCCGCGAGGGCCTGGTCCTCAAACGCCTGCGTACCGGGGAGGTCCGTGACGCGGAGATCCTCACCGGTGGCGCGCTCCCCGCCGTTCTGCTGGCTCTGGTGCAGTGTGTGCTGCTCGGTGTCGGACTCACCGTGCTGCTGGACGCGCCCGCCCCGGCCGCCTGGCACCTGGCGGTCCTCGGCCTGGTCCTCGGCATCGTCCTGCTCGTGGTCGGCGCCGCACTCACCGCCGCCTTCACCCGTACGGCCGAGAGCGCCCAGCTGACGTTCCTGCCGTTCATGCTGGTCAGCATGGCCGGGTCGGGGTTGTTCCTGCCGCGCGACGTGCTGCCCGACATCGCCGCGCAGATCGGCGCGTGGCTGCCGTTCACTCCGGTGATGGACTTGCTGCGCGGCGGCTGGACAGGAGATCTTGGCGGCATGGACCAGCTCCGACTCATCCTGAGCGCCCTGGCCTGGATCGGCGTGGCGGCCCTGGGCGTGCGCCGCTTCTTCCGCTGGGAGCCGCGGCGTTGAGTTCCCAGCGCCCCGCGCCGACGGGCCCGGCCGTGACCAGCGTGCAGCACTGGGTGGAGCGTTTCGGCGGGGCGAACGGCCCCGCCCGCTACCGCCGCTACGCGCTGGGCTCCATCACCTCCTTCGCCGTCTTCGAAGCCGCGCTGTGGGTGTTCTGGCTCGTCGGGTCGGAGGCCGACGGACTGTCGCTGACCGTGGTGGCGGTCCTGGCCGCTGCGCACGTCTGGCTCCAGATCGTGTTGTGCAGGGTGGGCATGCGCCACTACCTCGGACTCGTCCGGCGCCCGTATCCGTTGGTCGGCCTGTACACGGGCGTGACAGTGGTGACGGTCGCCGTGGGGTGCCGGCTGGAGGCGAGCGGCCGGATCGACGGCGGAGACCTGGCTCCGTACGTGCTGTGGCTGCTGATGTTCTACTCCGGGCCGCCCCTGTTGGCGCTCAGCTTGCGCGGCGGGGCGCTCCTGGTGGCGACCGTGGCGGCAGCGACGCTGATCGCGGTGGCCGCGATCGGGGTGCGGGGCGAATCGCTGGCCCTCGCGGTGGGCGCCTCCGCGTTCATGGTGCCCTTCACGGCGCTGGCGTACCGGACCACCGGCTGGAGCGTGCATCTGGTGGACGAGCTGGCCGCCGCCCGCGTGACGCAGGCGCGCCTGGCGGTGGCCGAGGAGCGGCTGCGTTTTGGCCGGGACCTGCACGACGTACTCGGCCGCAACCTCGCCGTGGTCGCGCTCAAGAGCGAACTGGCGGTGCAGCTCGCGCGGCGCGGCAAGCCCGAGGCCGTCGACCAGATGGTCGAGGTGCAGCGCATCGCCCAGGACTCCCAGCGCGAGATCCGTTCGGTCGTACGCGGATATCGCATGGTCGACCTGCACACCGAACTCGCCGGCGCCCGCTCCGTCCTCGATGCGGCAGGGATTCCCTGCCGCATCGAGGACGGGCCCGCCGCGCGGCTGCCGGCCGAGATCCAGTCGGCGCTCGGATGGGTGGTGCGCGAGGCGACCACCAATGTGCTGCGCCACGCGCAGGGCGCCACGCGGTGCGAAGTGTCCTTGCGCGACAGCGCAGACGGCACGATCGTGCTGGTCATCGAGAACGACGGTACGGATGAAGGCGATGCGGCCGGTCAGGGCGCCGGCAGCGGGCTCGCGGGGCTCAGGGAGCGACTGGTGGAACTGAACGGCACACTCACGACGCAGGCGCGCCCCGGAGGCGTCTTCCGCCTGACCGTGACCGTACCCGCGACCGTCCCGTGGGAGGAAGAAGCATGATCAGGGTGTTGCTCGCCGAGGACGAGCACCTCATCCGGGGCGCCCTCGCCTCCCTGCTCGCCCTGGAGGACGACATCGCGGTGGTGGCCGAGGCGGGCTCGGGCGACGAGGCGCTGGCCATGGCCCGGGCCCACCGGCCCGACGTCGCCGTACTGGACCTGCAGATGCCCCGCGGCGACGGCATCACCGTCGCCGACCGGCTGCGCGAGAACCTGCCCGACTGCGCCACGATGATCGTCACCAGCCACGCGGGAGCCCATGCCCTCAAACGCGCCCTCAGCGCCGGCGTCCGCGGGTTCGTGCCCAAGACCGTCTCCGCGCAGCAGCTGGCGCAGATCATCCGTACCGTGCACACCGGCGGCCGCTACGTCGACCAGGAGCTGGCCGCCGACGCCATCGCCGCCGGCGATTCCCCCCTCACGCCCCGCGAAGCCGAACTCCTCGCGATGGCCGAGGAGGGTACCCCCGTTGCCGACATCGCCGCCCGCGCCATGCTGTCCGTCGGCACCGTCCGCAACCACCTCTCCGCCGCCGTCACCAAGATCGGCGCCGAGAACCGCCACATGGCCGCGCGCCTCGCCCGCGAACGCGGATGGCTGTAGACGGCTCGCCGGCCGTCTCAGGCAGCGCCCATGTCGGAGCTGACCCAGCGCTGCGGACGCATGCGGATGAGCACCTGCGGCCCCAGCTCCCGCTCCGCGAAGTCCACGAACGCCTCGGCCTTCTCCGTGGGCAGGTACCGGGAGGCAAGCGTGAGGTGGTCCTCACGGGTGCCGGGATCCACCGCCGTGACGGGGCCTTCGACGGAGACGTACCGGACGGTGGGCTCCACCCGGTCCACCATCATGGTGAAACGGCCGGCAACGTCGATGAGCCGGGCCTTGCGCGAATCCCTCCCGGTCAGGATCCAGAGCTCGCCGCCCGGCTCGTAGTGGTACCAGATCGGCACGGTGAGCGGCGCCCGCCCCTCCTCGGCCGTCACGGAAAGAGCACCGACATACGGCTCGGCCAGGAACTGCTCACGCTCTTCACGACTCAACGCCACGGCATCTCCTCAACGACTCGCCACGTACGCAAACGACTCCCAACGTACGCACAGAGTCCCGTCGATCCCACGCAATTGGCCGGCGGCACGCCGCGTCGGGAGAGGAGAGTCCTCGTGCGAGAACGGGGCGCGCCCCACCCGTAGCCGACAGTGGGCCACGAGTGGGGGCTGTGGTGTGCCGGGGAGTGGCAGCTGGTGAGTGCCGTCAGCAGGTGCCGTCGGACTCCTGGAGGTTCTTGCCGGCTCCCGCGGTGCGTTCCACGATGCCGGGTACGCACGCGGTGTCGTCGAGGCGGTAGGAGTAGGGGATGGCGACCGAGGTGTTGGACTGCGGGTTCGGGCCGGCGGGGTTGTTGTCCTCGCCGGGGCTGGACCAGGTCACGTTGTCGAAGGTGTTGCCGCTGACCTGCCAGTAGCCGGCGGCGTCGGTGTAGAAGGTGCCGAGGACGTCCTTGGAGTCCTCGAAGTAGTTGTTGTCCACCTTGGCGCGTGCCCCGGCCCGGGAGTTGATGCCGGACTCGTTGAGGCTCACGTAGTGGTTGTTGTAGAGGTGCGCGATGCCGCCGCGGAGCAGGGGCGCGCGGGAGTCGATGTTCTCGTACAGGTTGTGGTGGTACGTGACGTAGCCGTTGGAGACGTCGCTCTCGCTGGACCCGATGAGGCCGCCGCGGCCCGAGTTGCGCAGGATGCTGTAGGACAGGGTGACGTACTGGGTGTTGTCCTTCATGTCGAAGAGGCCGTCGTACCCCTCCGACTCGCCGCCCGATGCCTCCAGAGTGCTGTGATCGACCCAGACGTTGCGGACGTCCTTCTCCATGCCGATGGCGTCGCCGCCGTTGGACGTGGGGGAGCCCGACTTCTTGACGTTCTTGACGGTCACGTTCCGGATGATGATGTTGCCGGCCTCGCGGATATGGATGCCCAGCTGGTCGAAGACGGCTCCTTTGCCGACTCCGACCAGCGTGACGTTGCTGATCTGCTTGAGCTCGATCACGCCCGCCGCGGTGTTGCAGCTGTCGCCCGACACCTTGGCGGTGTTGCCGTGGTTGATGGTGCCCTCGACCTCGATGGTGATCGGGGTGCTGCTGTCGGCCCGGTTGCACAGTGCCGCGTGGATCGCGGTCCCCGTGGTGGCCCGTACGGTCTGCCCGCCCGCGCCTCCGGTGGTACCGCCGTTCTGGGTGGCGTAGCCGGTGGCGCCGCCGGCCGCGGCCGACGCTTCGGGTACCGGCAGAACCGCGCCGGACGCGGCCGCCAGGGCCATCGTGGCCAGTGCCGCGTGGAGTCGCCGCCGTGCGACTGGTCGTCTCATCCTCGTGTCTCCGCTCGTCCAGGCGTGCTGAGTGGTGGTGCCGTACGCCGTAGTCGTCGCAGCGGACGCCGAGGTTGCCGACCTCGCGGGAATCTCGCTGGGCCGCTCAGACGACGCCGTAGAACGGGTGCGTGAGCCGGTCGCGGTCGGCCACCAGGCGGGCCGCGTCCTCGGGCGCCCGGCCCAGGACGGTTTCCCGCAGGGCCGCTGCGGTCGCCCGGCGGGCCGCGTCCCGTACCTTCTCGTGGGACTTCGCCTCCGGGTTGAGCCAGAGGGAGACGAACACGAGCACGCTCTGGTCCGCGGGGAGGAGGTCGGCGGCCACCGTGTCGAGGACGGCCTGGGCTGTGCCGACCTGGCAGGCGCCCGAGACCAGGGAGGAGAGCAGTTCGGTCTCCGGAGCGGTCTTCGACAGCATGATGGTGGGCGGGTTGACGGTCTCGTAGGACGGCTGGTCCGGGCCGACGCAGACGAGGATCGGTGTGAAGCCGGTGGTGGGCCCGGCGAAGGTGGACGTCATGGACGCGGCGGTCGCCGAACCACGCTCCGCCAGCAGCACGTTGACGTGCACGCCGTCGGGGTTGGTGCCGCCCCAGCCCTGGGCGATGCGTCCGTCGAGATCGGTTACGGTCACGGTGTCAGGCCTTTCGTACGGGGTGCGCGGCCGGTGTGTCGGCCGTGCGGGTGGTGTGGGGTTCCGTGGTTGCCTCGTGGCCTTGGCGCCCGCCCGTGCGGGCGAGGGAGCGGCCGTTGGTCTCCGGAGCGAGGACCGTCGAGGTGAGACCGCCGGCCAGGCAGACGCCGGCGGTCATGAGCAGCGTCGGCGTGGTGCCGAGGGCGGTGAGGGAGAGGGGGAGCAGGAACGTGCCCACCGCGGCGCCGATGCGGGAAGCCGCGGCGGACACCCCCATTCCCGTGGTGCGGACGGAGGTCGGGAAGACCTCCAGCGGATAGACGCCGGGGAGGATGCTCATCACCCCGTAGACGAACAGGTACAGGAAGAAGCAGCAGACCGTGACCGCGTGCGGCAGGTGCCCGTGGAACGCCATGGCCGCCAGCGCCGCCGCCGTGACGAACATCGGCGTGATGAGGATGGCGCGCCGCCCGACCCGGTCGATGAGCCACCAGCCCAGCGCCGCTCCGACCAGCGCCACGCAGGTGCCGAACAGGGCCGTGAGCAGGGGGTCGGAGATGCCGAGGGTGGCGAGCACGTCGGCCTGGAAGAACGTCAGCGCGAAGTACGGCAGGACGATGCAGATCCAGAACACGCAGCAGAAGAGCGTACGGGCGATGTAGTCCGGCTGGAACAGGGCGCGGAAGGCGCCCGCGCCGGCCTCCTCCGTCGGCTCGTCGGCGAACTCCGCGTCGTCCGGGGCCATGCCGAGGTGCTCGGTGAGGATCTCCGCGGCTTCCTCGTGGCGGCCGCGGGCGATCAACCACCGGGGGGACTCGGGCAGGCCGTGCCGCAGGGCCAGCACCGCCGCCGCGGGGACGGCGCTCAGGCCGAGCGCCCACCGCCAGGCGTCCGGATCGGACCTGGTGATCAGGAAGCCGAGGGAGAACGCGGCGACGTATCCCACGTTCCAGAGGATCTCCAGGACGCCGAGGTAGCTCCCGCGGCTCTCCGCCGGCGTGAACTCCCCCAGCAGCGGGGAGCCGATCGCGTAGTCACCGCCCACAGCGAAGCCCAGGACGACGCCGAGCGCGACGATCTGCCACGGCGCTGTGACGAAGTACATCAGCACCGACGCGACGAGGAACAGCGACAGGTCGACGGTGAACATCCGCCGCCGGCCGATCCGGTCGGTGAGGTGCCCGATGACCGGCCCGCCGGCGATGGTGCCGACGAGCGTGGAGGCGGAGATCATGCTCAGCCACAGGGGAGTGGTGCCCAGGTCCCGGCGGAACGCCGGACCGGCGACCACCACGGCGATGCAGGCGAAGACGAATCCGTCGAGGAACATGCCGCCGCCGGTGGCGACGGTCAGCCGGCGCAGGAAACGGCGGCGACGGCCGTCTGCGGGCTGCGGTGCGATTCCGCCGCGGGAGGCCGCGGGCGACATCGAGGTCACGGTCTGCTGCTTCCTTCAGAGGGCCACGGCCAGGTACTGGGTCTCGAGGTACTCCTCGATCCCCACATGGCCGCCCTCGCGGCCGAGACCGGAGGCCTTCACACCGCCGAAGGGAGCGCCGGCCTCCGAGACGACACCGGTGTTGACGCCGACCATGCCGGCCTCCAGGGCCTCGCCGACCTTGAGGGCGCGCGTGAGGTCACGGGTGTACAGGTAGGCCGACAGGCCGTACGGGGTGGCGTTCGCCCAGGCCACGGCCTCGTCGTCGGTGTCGAAGACGGAGACCGGGGCGACGGGCCCGAAGATCTCCTCCTGGGCGATGCGCGCGTCCGCCGCGACATCGGTGAGGACGGTGGGCCGGAAGAAGTAGCCCTCGCCCTCGATCGGGGCGCCGCCGGTGAGTACGGTGGCGCCGGAGTCGACGGCGTCGCGTACGAGCGCGGCGACCTTGTCCCGCTGCCGTGCGTCGATGAGCGGGCCGAGGGTGGCGGCGGTGTCGAAGCCGCCGCCGGGCCGCAGCTCCGCGACGCGCGCGGTGAACTTCTCGGTGAACTCCTCGGCGACGTCGCGGTGGACGAGGAAGCGGTTGGCGGCGACGCAGGACATCCCGCCGTTGCGGAACTTGGCGGTCATGGCGCCCGCGACCGCGGCGTCCACGTCGGCGTCGGCGAAGACCAGGAACGGGCCGTTGCCGCCCAGCTCCATCGACGTGCGCTGGACGTGCGCCGCCGACTGCCCGATGAGGGTGGAGCCGACGGCGGTGGAGCCGGTGAAGGAGACCTTGCGCAGCCGCGGGTCGGCCATCAGCGCGGCGGACAGCGCCGCCGGGTCGGTGGTGGGCAGCAGGTTGACCGCTCCGTCGGGCATCCCGAGACCGGCCAGGACCTCGACGAACAACGCGGCCGTCAGCGGGGTCTGCGCGGCCGGCTTGAGGATCGTGGTGCAGCCGGCGGCCAGGGCGGCGCCGACCTTGCGGGTGAGCATGGCCAGCGGGAAGTTCCACGGTGTGACCAGCAGCGAGGGGCCGACGGGACGGCGGGTGGTGACGATGCGTCCGGTGCCTGCCGGGTTGGGTCCGAAGTCGCCGTGCACGGCGGGCGCCTGCTCGGAGAACCAGCGCAGGAACTCGGCCCCGTACGCCACTTCGCCGCGCGCTTCGGCCAGCGGCTTGCCCATCTCCGCCGTGATGACCGCGGCGAATTCGTCGGCCCGCGCGGTCACCGCGTCGAACGCCGTACGCAGCCACTCGGCGCGCTGCCGCGGGGAAGCGGCGGCGAGTTCGGGCTGCGCGGCGACGGCGGCGTCCAGTGCCGCCCGGCCGTCGTCCACGGTGGCATCGCAGACCTGGGCCAGGGCGGTGCCGTCGGCGGGGTCCTCGACGGTGAAGCGGGCGTCCGTCGCACGCCACTTGCCGGCGATGTGGAGCCGGGTGTCGATGGCGGCGACCGCCGTGCGGGCGGAGTCGGTCATGAGGTGGGCCTTCCGGTGTGATGGTGCGTAGGGGGTGGCAGCGGGGCCGCCACCCCCGGTCAGAGGTAGCGCCGTAGCTCCTCGGCCCCCGCGCGGAGGTCGGTGAGCAGGCGTTCCGCGTATGCGGGGTCCACGGAGTTGGTCGGGACGCACGCGGTGACGGCGGCGACCGCGGCGTCGTCATGGTCGAGTACGGGGACGGAGAAGCAGGAGAGGTTGCGGGAGGTCTCCTCGACCTCGCTGGCCCAGCCGTTGTGCCTGGCCGCCGTCAGTTCGGCCCGCAGCTGCTTCTCGTCGTGGACGGTGGAGGGGGTGATCGGGTGCAGGCCGGCGTCGAGCACCGGGCGCAGCGCGGCCTCGTCGCGGAAGGCGAGGATCGCTTTTCCGCAGGCGGAGGCGTATGCGGGCAGTCGCCGCCCGACCCGGGTGAAGAGCCGGACCGGCTGGGTCGTCTCGACGAACGCGACGAAGGTGACCTCCGCGCCCGTGAGGACGCCGAGCTGGATGGTCTCGTCGTGCTTGTCCCTGATGCGTTCGGCGACGGCGTAGAACGGTGCGATCAGCCCGGTGTAGACGTACTGGGCGGGTCGTGCGTACGCCGCCAGCCGGGCGCCCAGGACGTACCGGCCGTCGTCCTCCTTGGCCACGACACCCAGGTCGTGGAGGGTGGCGAGGACCCGGTGGACGGTGCTCTTGGGCAGGTCCAGCTCCCGTACGAGGTCGCTCAGGCGCAGCCCTTCGCTCCGGCCGGCCAGCTCGTCCAGCAGGGCGAATGCCTGGGCCACGGCGGGGGCCCGGTATGGGGAGGGGGTGTTTCCGGTGTTCTCCAGGTTGGTCATGGGGTCCACCTTTCCCTCTCGTGCTGCCGGTGCGCTGCGGTGGGCCCGTGTTACCGGGCGAGCCGCTCGTCGACGACGACCACACCGCGCCGGTTCCGGCCGCCGGCCATGTCGGCGAAGGCGGTGTCCAGCTCCTCGAAGCGGTAGGTCTGCGAGACGAGCTTGTCGATGGGCAGCCGGCCGCTCTGGAAGAGCGAGAGGAGCTTGGGGATGTCCTGGGTGGGGCGGCTCGACCCGTAGAGGCTGCCGGTCAGGTACTTCTCCTCGCGGACGAAGCGGGCGCCGGGGACGCTGGCGTAGGCGTCGGCGGAGGGCACGCCGACGCAGACCACGGTGCCGCCGGGAGCGGTGGCGTCGAAGGCCTGCTCCAGCAGCCCCTCCTTGCCCACCGCGTCGATGGTGACATCGGAGCCGGCGCCGCCGGTGAGGGCGCGGACGGTGGTGACGACGGGGTCGGACGGGGCGAGGGTGCGGGTGGCGCCGAAGATCATGGCGCCCTCGCGCTTCTCCGGGTCGGGGTCGACCACGATGATCTGGTCGGCGCCGGAGAGCTGCGCGGCCATGATGGCGCTGAGTCCTACGCCGCCGGCGCCGTAGACCAGTACGGCATCTCCGGGGGCGACCCGGGCGCGGTTGACGACGGCCCCGTATCCGGTGAGGACTCCGCATCCGGCGAGCGCCGCGACCTCGAAGGGCACCGCTTCGGGAATCTTGATGGCGCTGGCCGCCGGTACGACGGTGTGGTCGGCGAAGGTGGAGAGGAAGGAGTAGTGGTGGATGTCCTGGTCGCCGTCGTGCATGCGTACGGTGCCGTCCAGCAGGGTGCCGGCCAGGAGCGCCGGGGCGCTGGCCGAGCAGAGGACGGGGCGGCCGGCCTGGCAGAAGCGGCACGCTCCGCAGCTGGGCATCCAGGACAGTGCGACGTGGTCGCCGGGTGCCACGTGCGTGACGCCGGCGCCGGTCTCGACGACCACCCCGGCGCCTTCGTGTCCGAGCACAGTCGGGAGCGGCGAGGGGGTGTGGCCGCTGCGGGTGTGGGCGTCGCTGGCGCAGACGCCGGTGGCCGCGATCTTGACGAGGACCTCGCCCTGCTTCGGGGGATCGAGGGTGATCCGGCAGAAGTCGTGGGGCGCGTTCAGCTCACCGAGCACGGCAGCGGTGATCTCCATGGGACAGCTCCTTGTGTCGCACGCGGCCCTCGGGGCCGGGGGAGAAGAGAGAAGAAGAGAAGGTGCGCAACGGGCAGGCGAGGGTGGCCTGCAGGGGATGACGGTTCCACATATGGAACCTGTCCCAGAAGTGCGTACCGGGAGTCTGTGACGGGCACTTCCGCCGTGTCAAGGGGTGCAGTGCCGCGGAGTTGACCGGGCTTTTCACCGGGCCGTCCGCCCCGTCCGTGACATCCCGCGCCCGCCCGTTACCCTGCTCCGGGGATGACGGCCGGGGCCACGTGGCGCACCGTCACCCCGCCCACCAGGCACCCGCACTGCGGGCCGCCGCCGCACGGAAGAGGTCGTCATGCAAGAACCGATGTCCCGCGTGCTGGAGGACCACCCGGTCGTCGCCAGCGTGAAGGACGAAGCGGATTTCCGCGCCGTCCTGCGGTCCGACTGCGCCGTCGTCTTCCTGCTCTACGGCTCGCTCATGAATCTGCCCGAGCTGGTGGCGACTCTCAAGGAACACGGGAAGACCGTCCTGGTCAACGTCGACCTGCTGGAGGGGTTCGGCGGCAAGGAGATCGTGGTGACCTACGTCAAGGAGCGGACCGCCGCCGACGGCGTGCTCAGCTCCAAGGCGCACATGGTCCGGGCCGCCCGCGAGGCGGGCCTCTTCGCCGTGCACCGCTTCTTCCTCATCGACTCCCTGTCGTACCGCAACCTCGCCCGGCAGGTACGGCTCTCCAAGGCGGACTGTGTGGAGATCCTGCCGGGCTGCATGCCCCGGGTCATCGGCTGGGTGGTGGGCGACATCGACGTGCCGCTCATCGCGGGCGGGCTCGTGTGCGACCGTGACGACGTCTTCGCCGCCCTCAAGGCCGGCGCGGCCGCCGTGGCCTCCTCGAACCATGACGTATGGGTCATGTGAACACCACGGAAATTGGGGGTTGACACCCCCGGTTGAGCCGACTTAGCGTTCAACCTGCGACTTCCGAAGAGGGCAGTCGCCACACAATCGCATATCGGCCCCGGACGTGTCCGGGGCAGTTACTAGAGACCAGAGAACAGTAACTCCTCACCCGGTGGGGATTACTGTTCTTTTTTTGTGCCCGGAAGCGGAGCTGCCGGGACCGTTCCACAAAGAGGTGGCCACCGTGAACCCAGCGCGAAAGCGCCCGTCTCAGGGTCCCAAAGGTGCGGCGATGACCGGGGCACAGAAATGGATCAGTTTTCTGACCCTCTCCATGACCTGCGGAGTCATCTTCCAGGTCGCCTACATCCGATTCGTCTTCCTCGGCCCCACAGCGCAGGCGCTGGAACTGTCGGCGCAGGACTACGGCAATGTCGTCTCGATTTTCGGCGTCACGGCGATGGTCATGTACTTCTTCGGTGGCTGGTTCGCGGACCGGTTCGCGCCGAAAAAGCTCATCATCACCGCGCTGGCCGGTACCGGACTTGCCGATCTGTTTCTCGGTACGGTGCCCGGATACTGGGGAACGCTGGCCGCCCACGTGTTCATGGCCGTCATGGGAATGGGGCTTTACTGGGCGGCCCTGGTGAAGGCGATCGGAATGCTCGGGGACACCACCGAGCAGGGCCGCCTCTTCGGTTTCCTGGAGGGAATCCGCGGGGTCACCTCCACGGTCGTCGGCCTCGCCGGGACGGGCATCGTGGCCGTCTCCGTGGCGGAGTCGGCGGGCGTCCTGTGGCTCATCCGCATCTACGGCGTCCTCTGCTTCGTCTTCGCGCTCCTCGTGCACTTCCTGGTACGGGCCGACGAGGAACGGCTGGCGGAACTGGGCCGCAGCGCGGTGACCCTGCGTCAGCTGTGGCGGGCCGCCAAGAACCCCTTCACCTGGCTCATCGGCAGCAGCGTCATGCTGATGTACTGCTTCTACACCACGCTGGGGTACTTCTCCCCGCTGCTGGAGTACCGCTACGGCGTCGCCGCCGGACTGATCGGCGTGATCGGTGTCGTACGGACCTACGTCTTCCAGTTCGTCGCCGGCCCGGCCGGGGGAGTGGTGGTGGACAAGGTCACCCGCTCGACGCCGCGCTTCCTGCGCTGGATGTTCGTCGGCTGCGCCGTGATCGCGCTGCTCTTCCTCGTCATGCCCCGCTCCACCACGTTCATGTGGCCGGCGCTGGCCCTGATGTTCGTCCTGTGCCTGCTCGTCTTCGCCAGCCGCGGGGTGTACTGGGCGCAGGTCGGCGAGGCCGAGGTGCCGGAGACGGAGCGCGGCGGCGTCATCGGCCTCGCGTCGGGCCTCGCCTACCTCCCCGACGCGTTCCTCCCGACGCTGTGTGCCTGGTGGATCGGCGACCCCTCCGCACGTCCCGCGATACCGGAGCACGGCGGCGGCTTCACCGCGCTGTTCGTCTTCCTCCTCGCCGTGGCGCTGCTCGGCACCCTGCTGACGACCTTCACCGAGCGCGCCCGGGTACGCCGCGCCGCGGCGGCCGCGCAGCCCGCCGCCGTGGACGACGCGGTACCCGTGACCACCTGACCCGCGCTCCCCACCGCTGCTTCCCCGTGAACACCGAACGACAGGCAACAACCATGGACATCACCGAGTTCTCCACGGACTTCTTCTCCCTGGCAGGCCGCAACGCCATTGTCACCGGCGGCAATTCGGGCCTCGGGCAGGCCTTCTCCCTCGCCCTGGCGAAGGCCGGTGCCGACGTCTTCGTACCGAGCATCACCGAGGACGACGGCACCACCCGCAAGCTCATCGAGGGAGCGGGCCGCCGGATGGAGTTCATGGAGTGCGACATCACGCGGGACGGCGTGCCCAGGCAGGTCGTGGACGCCTGTGTGTCCTCCCTCGGCTCTGTCGACATCCTCGTGAACTGCGCCGGCATCTGCCGGAACGCACCCGTGGAGGAGTTCGGCCGCCGGGAGTGGGACCCCATGGTCGGGGTGAACCTCACGGCCCCCTTCGACCTGACCCGCGAAGCGATGCGCCACATGATCCCGCAGGGCTCCGGGAAGATCATCAACATCGCGTCGATGTTCTCGTTCCTCGGCGGCCAGTGGTCGCCCGCCTACGCCGCCACCAAGCACGCCATCGCCGGACTCACCAAGGCGTACTGCGATGAGCTGGCCCAGCACAACATCCAGGTCAACGCGATCGCGCCGGGCTACTTCGCCACGAAGATCACCGAGGACACCCGGTCGAACCCGGAGACCAACCAGCGCGTGCTCGACCACATCCCCGCCGGCCGCTGGGGTGACGTCGCCGACCTGATGGGCACCACCGTCTTCCTGGCGAGCCGCGCCTCCGACTACGTCAACGGGCACGTGCTGCCCGTCGACGGCGGCTACCTGGTCCGCTGACCCTGCCCACCCCGAACGGCCGCCCGGTCACCACCGGCACCCCTGCCCCCACACCGCACCACCCTGCAACCCAGAGGAAGAATCCCATGGCCAAGTCCCTGTCGAAGCTGGGGCGCGAGGACATCGTCGCCCGTCTCCAGGAGATGGTCGGCGAGGACCACGTCGTCACCGACCAGCAGCAGCTGCGCGAGGCGAGCGTGGACCGCTTCAAGAAGTACACCTCCGTGCACGGCATCTACGACGGCCCGTTCCCCGCGGCCATCGTCAATGCCACCCGCACCGAGGACGTCGCACGGGTCCTCGCCTTCGCCGACGAGAACCGCATCAACGTCGTGGCGCGCACCGGCCGCACCGGCACCGAAGGCGGCCTGGAGACCGCAGTGGAGGACACCATCGTCCTCGACGGCTCCGCCATGAACGCCATCGTCGCGATCGACACCGAGAACATGCAGGCCACGGTCGAGTGCGGCGTACCGCTCCAGGTCCTGGAGGACACCCTCCGGGAGCAGGGCTACACCACCGGTCACTCCCCGCAGTCCAAGCCGCTCGCGCAGTACGGCGGCCTGGTGTCGACCCGGTCCATCGGACAGTTCTCCACGCTGTACGGCGCCATCGAGGACATGGTCGTCGGCCTGGAGGCGGTCTTCCCCGACGGCACGGTCACCCGCATCAAGAACGTCCCGCGCCGCGCCGCGGGCCCGGACATCCGGCACATCGTCATCGGCAATGAGGGCGCGCTGTGCTACATCACCGAGGTCACCGTCAAGATCTTCAAGTACACGCCCGAGAACAACGAGTTCCACGGCTTCCTCGTCGACGACCTGGCCACCGGCATCTCCATCATCCGTGAGGTGGTCACCAACGGCTTCCACCCCTCGGTGGTGCGCGTGTACTCGCCCGAGGACGCCCGCCAGCACTTCGCGCACTTCTACCACGGCAAGTGCGTCGTCGTCTTCGTCGCCGAGGGCCCCAAGGGCATCGTGCGGGCCACCAGCGAGGAGATCGAGCGGGTCGCCGCGCACTACGCGCACGAGACGGTCGACCCCGCCCTCATCGAGAACTGGTTCGACCACCTCAACTGGGGCCCCGACAAGATCGAGGCCGAGAAGCAGACCATGCGCGAGCGGGGTGAGCTGGGCTACACCACCGAGGTCTCGGTGGACTGGTCCCGCACCGTCGAGCTGTACGAGAACGTCATCGGCCGCATCCGCACGGAGTTCCCCGACGCCGACGACCTCACCATGCTGGGCGCGCACTCCTCGCACAGCTACCAGACCGGCACCAACCTGTACTTCGTCTACGACTACCGGATCAACTGCGAGCCCCGCGAGGAGATCGAGAAGTACCACAAGCCCCTCAACGCCATCATCGTGGAGGAGGCGCTGAAGGTGGGCGGCTCGATGGTGCACCACCATGGCATCGGCAAGTACCGGGCGCCCTGGACGGAGCAGGAGCACGGCACCGCGTACCACATGCTCACCAAGCTCAAGGCGGCCTTCGACCCCAACGGCGTGATGAACCGCGGCACCATCTTCCCGCTCGACTCCTGACCACCCCGCCCGGGGCCGCCGTCCGGCGGCCCCGGGCCCGCGCACCTCCCGGAAGTGAGCATGACGCGCTACTTCATCGGCATCGACAACGGCTCGCAGAGCTCCAAAGTGACCGTCTTCGACGAGCGCGGCCGCGTGGTGTCCGAGGGCCGGCAGGCCCTGCGCCCCTACGACACCCCGGGCCCCGGCATCGTGGAACACCCGGACGACGACCTGTGGACGTCGATCGGTGCGGCGGCCCGCCGCGCCATGGCCGCCTTCCCCGGGGACACCGCCGCCATCGCCGGCGTGGGCCTGTGCACCATCCGCTTCTGCCGTGCCGTCCTGAGGGCGGACGGCACCCTGGCCCAGCCCGTCATGAGCTGGATGGACGACCGTGTGTCCCGCCCGTACGAGCACACCGTGCCCGACGCGCGCTGGGTGACGACCTCCTCCGGCTACGTGGGGCACCGCCTGACCGGCGTCTTCCGGGACACCGCCGCCAACTACGCCGGCATGTGGCCACTGGACTCCGACACCTGGCAGTGGAGCGACGACGAGGAGCCGTGGGCCAAGACCGGCATGCAGCGCGACATGCTCTTCGACCTCGTCATGCCGGGCGACGTCCTCGGCACCTTGACCGCCGCCGCGGCCCGGCACACCGGCATCCCCGAAGGGCTGCCCGTCGTCGCCACCGCCAACGACAAGGCGGTCGAGGCGCTGGGCTGCGGCCTGCACGACTCCGGCACCCTGCTCGTCTCCCTCGGCACCTATGTGGCCGGCATGACGACCGGCCCCCGCAACCTTCCCGACGCCACCGGCTTCTGGACCAACTACGCCTCCGTACCGCACTCCTACCTCTACGAGTCCTTCGGCGTACGACGGGGCATGTGGACGGTCAGCTGGTTCCGTGACCTCCTCGGCGAGGAGGCGGCGGCCGGCGCCCGCGCGGCGGGCCTGTCGGTCGAGGAACATCTGAACGCCAGGGCCGCCGAGGTGCCGCCCGGCTGCGACGGCCTGCTGACCGTCCTGGACTGGCTCGCCCCCACCGAAGCCCCCTACCGCAAGGGCACCGTCCTGGGCTTCGACGGCCGGCAGGGCCGCTACCACATGTACCGCTCGATCCTGGAGGGCCTCGCCCTCACCCTCCACGGCACGGCCGGCCGTATGGCCGGCGAGCTGGGCACGGCCTGGACGCACACCTTGCTCTCCGGCGGCGGATCGAGCTCCGACCTGATGATGCAGATCTTCGCCGACGTGTTCGGCGTCCCGGCCCACCGCGCCGAGGTGCACAACGCGGCCGGCCTCGGCGCCGCGATGTGCGCGGCCGTCGGCACGGGCGCCCACGCCACGTTCGACGACGCGAGGGACGCGATGGTACGCGCCGGAGCGGTCTTCACCCCCGACCCCGCGAACCACGCCCTCTACACCCGCCTGGGCGAGGTGTACCGCAGGATCCAGGACCACACGGACCCGGTCTACCGGGAGACGTGGGACATCACGGGGTAGCCCGAGAGCCCGGTACGGGGCCCCGGTCGCGGGCTAGCGGGCGGTCACCGTCACCGTGACCGTCGTGCCGGGGCGAGTGGAGGGCAGCCGTACGCGGGCGATGCCGTCCGCGATACGCACCACGGCGTCCGGTGCGTCCTCGACGGAGACCCGGGCACCGTGCGGGTAGGCCGTGGCGGGCAGGGTGATTTCGGTCCATGCGCGGTGCGTCGTCCGGCCGGCGGTGAGGTGGAGGCGGTACGTGCCGGTTGCCGGGGCGTACGACTCCTGGCCCGGAGTTCCCGCGACGGCCCGGGCGTACGGTGCGGACGCCGGCTCCTTGCCCGGTGCCGGGCGGCCGTCGGCGTCGCGTACGCAGTAGCCGCCTCCTTCGGCGGCGTCGCAGTCGTACCACATGGCCCAGCCGGAGGCGAAGCCCGGCATCGAGGCGACCTGACGTTGGATCAGTTCCGCGTTGCCGGGCGTGGTGGCCCGGGGCGGGCCCCACTCGCCCACCAGCACGGGCAGCCGGTGCGCGGCCGGGTAGGCGGCGATGGCCGCCTCGTACTTCTCGATGAATCCGCCGGACGGATCCCAGTCCTGCCCGGACTCCACCGCCATGTCGTAGAAGTGCGGCGCGTAGCCGATGCGGTCGGCCCCGGGCCGCGGATCGGTGAAGCCGGGCAGGCTGGTCGGGACGCCCTGGCCGACCAGGACGGTCGGCTCGACGAACAGCCACGCCTGGTGGTCGACGGCCCGTACGGCCCGGATCAGGCGGCGGTACATCGCCGGGAGCCGGTCCTGTTCGAGGGCGACGGAGGCGGCCAGCTGGTTCGCGGGGTCGGTCGGGTCGCCGGGGACCGGACCGAAGGGCTCGTTGAACAGGTCGTAGCCCAGGAGCGAGCGGTGGCCGCGCAGCGTCGCGGCGACCCGGGCGTACGCCCTGGCCTGCGCGGCACGCAGGTCGGGATCGTCGTAGAGGTGGGTGAAGGCGGCCTGGACGGCGGGCTGGAAGTAGTCGGAGAACCAGTCGTCGGGGTTGGGTTCGAAGGGGAGTCCGTCGGTGCGTGTGGCCCAGTCGGGGATGCCGTTGTGCCCGAAGGCCGGGCCGAACACGTCCTGGTGCCAGTCCACGAGCACCAGCACTCCGTGCCGGTCGGCCCAGCCCAGTACGCGGTCGAGGTAGCGCAGGTAGGCGGTGTCGTACCGGCCCCGTGCCGGCTCCACCTTCTCCCACTGGATGTTGAGCCGCTGCAGCGTGAACCCTTCGGCGGCCAGGCGGGCGACGCGCTTTTCCGTGATGGTGTCGGTCTTGCCGAGGTTCAGGCCCCGCAGCGCGAGGATGCGGCCCTGCCGGTCGGTGAGCCGGGTGCGGCCGTCCGGTGTGGTGACCGTGCCGGCGGGCGCGGCGACCGCCGTCGACTCGGCCTTCCCCGCTGCTGCCTCGGCCGATGCCGGAGTATCCGGGACCAGGGCCGTACCGACGGCGAGGAGGAAGGCGAGCAGGGGCGGGACGGCGCGGCGCAGACGCATGTGGCCTCCGATGCGGGCGGTCGGCGAGTGGCCCGAGGGCTCACCGGGACTCCGCATCCTGGCGCCCGGGGAGGCGGTCGGCAAGAGGGCAACGTCACGGGGTGAGGACGGAGTGGACGTGTTCCACCTCGGGCGGAGCGGCGAAATGGGGGCCGGCGAGCGCCCGCCACCGGGCGAAGCCCTCGGAGCCGCGGAAGGTGAC
The DNA here is from genome assembly GCF_055586425.1 of Streptomyces sp. NPDC050806. Taxonomy (NCBI): domain Bacteria; kingdom Bacillati; phylum Actinomycetota; class Actinomycetes; order Kitasatosporales; family Streptomycetaceae; genus Streptomyces; species Streptomyces sp. NPDC050806. Next base: position 287,288 of record NZ_JBVJIF010000005.1, read on the forward strand.
GGTGTGGTGTTCGACCGTTTCCCACTGGACCACGAGCCGGTAGCGCGTGGGGTGCTCGGCGCTGCGGTGCAGGTCGATTCCCCGCAGCCGTCGGCCGCGAGGAAGACGGGTACGGCCTCGGCCACTGCCTCCTCGAAGGCCTTCTCCTGGCCGGGGCGGATCTCGATCCGGGCGATCTCGGTGACCATGGTGCGCGGGCTCCTTTTCCTGGGGCGTTGGGGTCCGTTGAGGCGCCGGGGCGCCGGGGTGTTGGGGTGCGGGGACGATGGCGTGTTGGAGGGATGGAGCGCTGGGGTGTCAGGCGCGGGGCGTGGAAGGCTCGGTGTGCTCGGCGTCGACGCGCGCGATGACGCCGGTTTCGACGAGAGTGCGGGTGGCGTCGACCGAGGCGTAGATCCACAGGATGCGCATGGGCTTGGTGGCGGAGGCGTTGCGGAGGCGTTGCGGAGGCGTTGCGGAAGCGGTGGGGCGTGCCGGCGGCGACGTACGTGGTGTCGAAGCGGGTCACGTGGTGTTCGGCGCCGTCGATCTCCACGACGGCGTCGCCTTCGAGGATGGTGACGCTCTCGGGGCAGTTGTGGGTGTGCAGCGGGATGCCGGCGCCGCCCTCGAGGAGCGTCTGGCCGGTGAGGAAGACCTCCGCGCCGACCGCCCGGGTGACCAGGGGGATCGTACGGGCGCAGCCGCCGCGGCCGAAGGAGGGCAGCTCGGCCGGGCGCAGGACGGCGGGCGGGAAGGAGCCGCAGCAGGGCTGGTCGGTGGCGGGGGTGGAACTCATGGTGTCTGCTGCGTTTTCGGGGAAGGGCCTCAGGCGGCCGGTGCGGCGGGGCCGATCCAGACGGTCTTGAGGTTGACGAATTCGCGGATGCCCTCGGCGCCCAGCTCCCGGCCGTAGCCGGACCGCTTGATGCCGCCGAAGGGCAGCCGCGGGTCGGAGGCGACCATGCCGTTGATGAAGACGGCGCCCGCGTCGAGGACGCGGGCCAGCTCGCGGGCCCGGTCCAGGTCGGAGGTCCACAGGGCGGCGCCGAGGCCGTCGGCTTCGCCGCCCTGGGCAGCTTCATGCTGCTCGTGATGCGCAAGCACCTCTCCGCCTTCACCGCCATCATGCTCACGCCGATCGCCGCCGCCGTGATCGCCGGCAAGGGCGCACAACTCGGTGACATGATCATGAACGGCCTGGACACCGTCGCCCCCACCGCGGCCCTGCTCCTCTTCGCGGTCCTCTACTTCGGCCTGATGATGGAGGCCAAGCTCTTCGACCCGATATCGGCCTTCATCATCCGCGCGTCCAAGGGAGACCCGGCCCGTATCCTCGTCGGCACCGCCGTGCTCGCGCTCGTCGTCGCCCTCGACGGCGACGGCACCACCAGCTACATGATCGTCTGCTCGGCCTTCCTGCCGATCTACCGCCGGCTCGGCATCAGCCCGCTCGTCCTCGCCACCCTCGCCACCATGGCGCTGGGCACCATCTCCGGCACCACTCCCTGGGGCGGCGCCGTCACCCGAGGCATCAGCGCCCTCCACCTGAACGCCGGCGACTACTTCGTCCACATGATCGGCCCCATGGCCCTGACCAGCCTCGCCATCATCGCCCTCGCTTAGCGATGCGGGGACGCTACGACACAGCGCCGCCGGGCCCCGCGTTCCGGCGGCGGGGCCCGGCGGCGCTGTCGGGTGGTTCAGCGGCCGTGGTGGTGCATCACGTGCTTGGTGCGGGAGTAGTCGTCCAGGGCGTACAGCGACAGATCGCGGCCGTAGCCGGAGCCCTTGAAGCCGCCCCAGGGGACCTCGTTGGCCAGGGTCAGGTGCGAGTTGACCCAGACGGTGCCGAAGTCCAGGCGGCCGGCGACGCCGTGGCTGCGGCGGGCGTTCTCCGTCCACACCGAGGCGGCGAGGCCGAAGGGGACGTCGTTCGCACGGCGTACGGCCTCGTCCTCGTCGGTGAAGGTCTCCACGGTGACGACGGGGCCGAAGACCTCCTCGCGGGTGATCTCCGCGTCCGCCGGGAGACCGGTGAGGACGGTCGGGGCGATGAAGTAGCCGGGGCCCTCCAGCGCGCCGCCGCCCACCGCGACCTCGGCGCCCTTGTCGACGGCCCGCTCCAGGTGGGCCAGCACCCGGTCGAAGTGGGCCTTGGAGACCAGCGAGCCCATTTCCACGTCCTCGCCGGCGCGCGGATCGCCGACGGTGATGTCGCCCGCCTCGCGCACGAGGTGCTCCACGAAGCGGTCGGCGACCGACTCATGGACCAGGACCCGGCAGCCGGCCCCGCACTCCTGGCCGGAGTTCCAGTACCCGGCGACCCGCAGGGCCGAAGCGGCGGCCTTGAGGTCGGCGTCCTCGAAGACCACGACGGGCGCCTTGCCGCCGAGCTCCAGGTGCACCCGCTTGAGCGTGTCGGCGGCCGCGCGGGCGACGGCCCGCCCGCTGCCGACCGAACCGGTCAGCGCCACCATCGCGATGTCCGGGTGCTCCGCCAGCCGGGCACCGACCGTCGGGCCCAGACCGGTCACGACGTTGACGACGCCCGCCGGCAGCAGGTCGCCGACCAGCTCGGCGAACTTCAGGGTGGTCAGCGGCGTCTGCTCGGACGGCTTGATCACCACACTGTTGCCCGCGGCCAGCGACGGCGCGAGCTTCCACGCCGCCATCATCAGCGGGTAGTTCCACGGCGTGACGACCCCGACGACACCCAGCGGCTCGCGGAGGATGACCGACAGGTGGTCGGCGGCGTACTCCCCGGCGGCCATCGACGTGGTCGCACGCAGGGCACCCGCCATGAACCGGAAGGTGTCGATCGTGCCGTCGACGTCGTCGCGCGCCACGGCGAGGGGCTTGCCCGCGTTCGCCATCTCCAGCCGTACGAGCACGTCGGAGTGCTCGGCGATCCGGTCGGCGATCCGGTGCAGCAGCGCGGAGCGGTCGCCGGGCACCATACGGGCCCACTGCTCCTGAGCGCCGAGGGCGGCGGCGACCGCACGGTCGACGTCGGCGGCACTGCCCTCGGGGATGCGGGTGATCACCTCCTCGGAACACGGGTCGACCACGTCGGTGAACTGCTCGCACGGCGCGTCGCTGAAGGAGCCGTCGATGTAGTGGCGGGCCGGAGGCAGGTCGGCCGCGCTGATGAGGCGCGCTGCCTCGGCGTTGCGGCGGACGTGTGCGGTCATGGGAGTGGCTTCCTTACGTCGTGAGCCGGTCGGAGGTGGGGCGTGCGGCGGCCGGGCCGGCCTTTACCGTGCGGCCGTGCGGCCGGGGAGCGCCTTGAGCGCCTCGGCGATCCGCGCGCGGGTCGCACCGTCCACGGGGAGCATCGGCTCGCGGGGCGGGCCGACCGGCAGGCCGAGCTCCTCCAGCGCGGCCTTGACCGCGGGAATGAAGGGGGCGGACATCAGGGTGTCCATCAGCGGGTAGATCGCGTCCCACTGCTCACGGGCGCGGGGCAGGTCGCCGTCGCGCAACGCACGGTGGACCGCGACCAGTTCGGCGGGCATGACGTTCGCGGTGCCGGCCATGATGCCGGCCGCGCCCTCGGCCACGGCGGTGAGCAGCAGGGCGTCCCAGCCGATGAACGTGGAGATCACGTCGCCGTGGTGGTGGATGAGCTTGCCCGCCTGCGACATGTCGCCGGTGGTGTCCTTGATGTACTGGATGTTCTGGTGCTTGCGGGCGAGCGCGCCGACCGTGTCGGGGTCCAGGTTCACGCCGGTGGCGCCCGGCAGGTTGTAGAGCATGATCGGGATCTGCACGGAGTCGGCGACGGTGCGCAGGTAGTGCAGCGTCTCGTCCATGGTCAGCGGCTCGTAGTAGGGGGTGACGACCATCAGGACGTCGGCTCCGGCGGTCTCCGCGTGCCGCGAGAGCGCGACGGCCTCGCGGGTGCCGACTGCGCCGGTTTGCGCGACGACCGGGGTGCGGCCGTCCGCCTGGCTGATCACGGTCTCGACGAGCAGGCGCCGCTCGTCGCCGGTCATCGCCGCGAACTCACCGGTGGAGCCGCAGGCGACGACGCCGTCGACGCCGCCGTCCACACTGCGGTCGACCAGGCGGCGCAGCAGCTGCTCGTCGAGGGATCCGTCGGCGGCGAAGGGGGTGGCCAGTGCGGTGAGGATGCCGGTCAGTTGCTCGGTCATGAGGAGTCTCCTTGGTGCGTGAGTAGCCGGAAAATCAGTGGCGTTGCTGGGGTCAGAGGGCGCCGGCGAGGGCGTGGTGCGCGGTCTGCCGGTCGGTGGCGAGGATGCTGCGGGCCTCGTGCGCGGCGGAGAGGCCGGAGGAGATGGCGGTCTCGGTGTAGAGGGTCCCGAGGTAGTCGCCGGCCAGAAGTACGCGGCTGCCGCGCCGGGTGAGGGCGGGCTGGAGCTTGGCGCGGCCGGGGAAGCAGTACGGGGCGCCGGTGGGGAAGCGCTGTACGTGGGCCTCGACGACGTGGTCGGCGAAGCCGGGCAGCACCTGGTCGAGGTCGTCGAGGTAGGTGCGCCGGATGGTCTCGTCGTCGTGTTCGAGCAGGTTGCGCGCCAGGGTGCCGGGGGAGAAGGTCATCAGGCTGCTGCCGGGCTGCCGTTCGCGCTCGTGGCCGCGGACGATGTTGGACATGTTGAGCGCCACGTTGAAGGAGCGCTTCGGGGTGGCGATGGCGTAGGCGTCGTCCCACTGCTGCCGGCCGGTCTCGTTCGAGAGGAACGCGGCGCTGACGTAGGGGCCGTAGACCACCTTGGAAAGGGCCTCGCGGACGTCCTTGTCCAGGTCGACGGCGATGCGGTGGGCGACCGTCGCGGGGGTGGCCAGGACGACGGTACGGGCCTCCACCTCCTGCTCGACGCCGTTCTCCCGGTAGCGGACGACGACGGAGTCCTTCTTGTGCACGATCTCGTCGACGGCGGAGTTCAGCCGCAGGTTCGCCCCGAGGGAGGCGGCGATCGCCTCGGTGAGGGTGGAGGGGCCGCCGACGATGCTCTGCGTGAGGCCGCCGCCGATGCCCCACACCAGGCTGAAGTAGCCGATGCCGGCACCGGCGGAGAGCTGGTCGATGTCGGCGGCGGAACGGGTGACCGTCGGCTCGAACAGGGCCTGGGTGTCGGCCGGTACGTCGCCGATGAAGTCCTTGAAGGAGCGCTCGTTGCGGAAGTCGTAGATGCGCTGCTGGCGGGTGGCCTCGCTCTCGCCGGGGCGACGGCCCACGATGCGGGCGTACCGGGCCACCGAGAGCGCGACCTTGGCGCCGGTCCTGACCATGCCGACTCGCGCCGAGAGGGGCATCGGGATGCGGAACGGGTAGGTCTCCACCCGCCCCTTGATGATCGTCTTGCCGTTCATGGAGAGGCCCGACAGTGAGCCGGGCACGTCGACGGCCTCGACGCCGGTGTTGTTCAGCAGCCACCCCGTCGCGGAGTTGCCACCGGCGTAGACGTGGCCGCCCCAGTTGAGGAAGTACTGTCCGCGCCGCTCGGAGCGGATCCGGCCGCCGATGCGGCTCTCGGACTCCAGCAGCAGCGTGTCCCAGTGCCGCAGACGCCACGCGGCGGAGAGGCCGGCGATACCGCCGCCGACGATGACCACGTCCTTCATGGGATTCCTCTTTCTCAACGCTGGGGCCGCGCGCGGGGGCAGGGGGCCCGACAGGGGCGGAGGGGGAGTGCCGGATGGGCAGAAGATGAGGGGGCCGCCGCCGTGGAGCACCTGCGTACTCCCGTGCGCGACTGCCCTCACACTAAGATGTGATCACAGATCACACAATGGATTGCGGGCAAGTTTCCGCGGGGTGATTTCCGGCCCCGCCGGGGTGGCCCGCGGGGGCTCGCCGGGGTGGTCCGCACGGCACCGCAGAAACCCGCGCCGAACTGCGAAAACGCCAGCAGGGGGTGCCCGGCCTCCCACCGGACACCCCCTGGTCGGGGCGGTACGAGCGGGGGGTCGTCCGCCCGTACGCGCCCGCTTTTGTCAGGCCGGCTCCGTCTCCCGCGCCTGCGGCTTCTCCTGGACCCAGAACGACGCACCGCTGATGCCGAGCCGCTCAGGGTCGAAGACGGGGTCCAGGCCGTCCCGCCGCTGCTGGTCGTAGTCCCGGATCACCTTGCGCACGACCGGGGTCAGCAGGAGCACGCAGCCCATGTTCAGCCAGCCGATGAGTCCGTACCCGATGTCCCCGGCCGCCCACATGGTGTCGGCGTTGATCACCGTGCCGAAGAAGCTGATCGCTAGTGTGCCGACCTTCAGCAAGGTCTCCACGAACCGGTTGCCCTTCTCGCCGAAGAGGAACGCCACGCTGGTGGAGGCGACGTAGTAGAAGAACACCATCGAGGTGAAGGCGAACATCAGGATCGCCACCGCGACGAAGACCGAGCCCCAGCCCGGCAGGCCGGTATCGATCGCCTCCTGGAGGAAGTTCGGCCCGGCGACGGCACCGGGGAGGTTGTTGACGACGAAGCCGCCGGCCGGGTCCGTCACGTTGTAGGCACCGGTGATGACGATCAGCAGGCCGCTCGCCATACAGATCAGCAGGATGTCGACGTAGATGCTGAACGCCTGGATGATGCCCTGCTTGCCCGGGTGCGAGGCGCTGGCGGCAGCGGAGGCGAAGGTGCCCTCACCGAGACCGAGCGCCGAGGCGAACACCGCCCGGCGCACACCCCAGGCCACCGCGTAGCCGATCAGGCCGCCGAAGAGCTGGTCGGTCCCCATCGCGCTGCGGACGATGAGCAGCGCCGCCTCCGGTACCCGCTCCAGGTTCAGCGCGATGACGACGACGGCCGTCAGGACGTAGCCCAGCGACATGAAGGGGACGACCGCCTGGGCGACGTTCACGATGCGGCGGGTGCCGCCCACGACGACGACGCCGAGCACGGCGGTGACGAGGAGACCGGTCATCCACGGCTCGATGCCGAAGGCCAGCTCGGCGCTGGAGCCGATGTTGTTGGCCTGGATGCCGGGGAAGACGAAGCCGTAGCCGGCCAGCGTCGCCACGGCCACGACCGCGGCCAGCGCCGGCGCGCGCAGCCCGTACTTGATGTAGTACGGCATGCCGCCGCGGTCCTCGCCCTGGATCCGGCGCTTGTAGACCTGGGCCAGGACGGACTCGGCGTAGGCGCAGGTGGAGCCGAAGAGCGCCGTGATCACCATCCACAGGATGGCGCCGGGCCCGCCGGAGGCCACGGCCGTGGCGACGCCCGCGATGCTGCCGACGCCGACCCGGCTCGACAGGCTCAGCGCCAGTGTCTGGAGCGAGGACAGCTCGCCCTCGCCGGACTCGCTGGACCGCAACTGTTTGATCATGTCCGGCAGGCGACGGAACTGCACGCCCCTGGTGAGCAGGGTGAAGAAGACGCCGAGACCCAAGGCGAAATAGGCCATGGGGTTCCAGATCCACCCGCTGATGGTGGAGAGCATTTCCATGTCGAAGACTCCAGCAGTTCGGTCGTCCGGAGGGCGCGAGGGCTTGGGGCCGGGGGCGAGATTCGCCGCCCCGCAGCCGGTCGAGGGGGGTTGGCCCGTGGCGGTGCCCAGGGACGCGGGAAGGCGGGCTAGGGGTACTCGCGGGGCGGCCTGAGGGAGCCACCCTGGTGGCTGCCGCTCGGCTTCTGCGGAACCCTAGGTTGTGATCACAGATCACACAAGAGATTGCGGAGAGTTCTTCCCTCGGACATCCGGAAGTCGGCAGTGGCGCGGAAAACCTCAGCAACGCCCTTGTCAACGCTCTACGCGCTCTCGCATACTCTCCACTCGCGCCGCACCCCACCGCGTCGTACGGACGCACCGGTGCAAGCGCTCGGCCGTGCTCGGCATCGGCCGATCCGGCGTCCCCGCACACCGCACCATCCACCGACGGTCTCCCCAACCACCCGCGGACGACCGCCACTTCCCGTACCGCACCGGCGATGCCGTCGGCAGCCGCCACCCCTCCGCACGGCGCGCCCGGACACCCACGCCGTCGCGCGGCGACCCTTCACCGGACGCCGCGCCCGCCCACCCCCGCTCTCACCGGAGAACGCATGACCGCGACCACCACTGTCACCCAGGACGAACTCGTCACGCTCTGCACCCGGGCGCTGCGGGCAGCGGGGGAGGAGCCCGAAGCCGCCCGGATCCTGGCCCGGGCCGTGGTCGACGCCGAACGCGCGGGGAACCCGGCCGTCGGTGTGACGCATCTCTTCGACTACCTGGAGTCGTACCGCGCCGGCCGCATCGCGCCCGGCGCCACCCCGGACGTCTTACGCGTGACACCGTCCTGCCTGGTCGCCGACGCACGGGACGGCCTGGCCCAGGTCGCCTTCGAGGCCGCGGCGCCCGCCCTGTTCGACGCCGCCGAGGAAGCCGGCATCGCCGCGTTGTGGATCCGGCGCTCCTACACCTGCGGCGAACTCGGGCACTACGGCCGCCGGGCCGCCGAGCGCGGACTGGCCGCCGTGGCCTGCGCGAACAGCCCGGCCCTCATGACGCTGGGCGGATCCGGCAGCGCGGTGCTCGGCACGAACCCGCTCGCCTACGCCTTTCCACGCGCCGGCGAACCCCCGCTGGTCATCGACCAGGCCTCCGCGCAGACCGCGTACGTGAACGTCAGGCGGGCCGCCGAGGCCGGCGAACCGATCCCCGCCGGATGGGCCGTGGGACCCGACGGCACGGCGACCACCGACGCGTCTGCGGCACTGGCGGGGGCGCTCCTCCCGTTCGGCGGCCACCGCGGTGGGAACGTCGCCCTCCTGGTGGAACTCCTCGCGACGCTCGCCGGCGGGACGTTCTCGGTGGACGCACCGCCCTTCGACAGCGGCACACAGCCCCCGGGCATCGGCGTCTTCATCCTGTGCCTGAACCCCGGGGCGTTCGGCGGCGCGCCCGACCGCACCGCCGCTCACCTCAGCAGGCTCCGCGACGAACACGCGGTGCGCCTGCCCGCGCTCGAAAGAGCCGCTCTGCCCGACGTGGTGCACCTCGATGCGGAGACGGCCAACATGCTGCGCGCCGCGGCCGAAGCCGGGTGATCAGAGCCGGCGACGCCTCGCGTCATGAGTTCGGGTCGTCGAACGGATCGTCGTACTGATCGAGGAGATCCTCCGTCGACGTCTCCGCTCGCGGCGTCAACGCGCCGTCATTCAAGTCCTGTTCGGTCCAGATGACCTTGCCCCGCGAGGTGTAGCGGGTGCCCCAGCGCTGGGCGAACGGTGGTACGGCCGGCCAGCGACCACGAACACCTGGCCCGGGCACCCCGCGGCACTGCGCACATTCCGCATCGAGCGCAGCCCGTCCCGTACCGGGACCACGGGCCCGCCGCGGTCAGCGGAGTACCACCGTGCGTCTGCCCTGGACGAACACCCTGCCCTCGCAGTGCCATCGGACCGCCCGGGCCAGGGCCGCCGACTCCGCGTCGCGGCCGATGGCGGCGAGGTCGTCGGGGGTGTGACTGTGGTCGACGTCGATGACTTCCTGGGCGATGATCGGGCCTTCGTCGAGGTCGGCGGGTGACGTAGTGGGCGGGAGACCACCGCGACCACGTCCAGGGGCAGGTCGCCGCTGCGCGCACGGAAGAGCAGGTCGTTCAGGCAGTGTCCGTAGCGGGACACCATGAGCAGTACGCGGCGCCGGGCGCCGTGGGGTTCGAGGCGCCACCGCATCGCGAAGGGCGGGGCCACGGTGGCGAATTCCCGGCGCAGGGTCTCCGTGCTGTGCTCGCCGCCCAGCGTGGCGAAGTGCACCCGCATGTAGAAGTGGCCGTCGCGGCGGTCGCCGAACTGCTGGTTGTCGATGATGTCGCTGTCGTGCTCGACCAGGAACCGGGAGACGGCATGGACGATGCCGGGGCTCTCGGGGCAGTCGAGGGTGAGGACGTGCTCGACCGCCGTTTCGGAGCCGGTCGGCGCAGGGGCGGGGGACAGGGCGGAAGCCGGAGAAGGAGTCATGGTGTCAGCATTCGATGACGTTGACGGCGAGGCCGCCGCGGGCGGTTTCCTTGTACTTGGCCTTCATGTCTCGGCCGGTGTCGCGCATGGTCTTGATGGCCTTGTCGAGGCTGACCCGGTGGGTGCCGTCGCCGGCCAGGGCGAGCCGCGCCGCGTTGATGGCCTTCATACTGGCCACGGCGTTGCGTTCGATGCAGGGGATCTGCACCAGACCGCCGACGGGATCGCAGGTGAGCCCCAGGTTGTGCTCGATGCCGACCTCGGCGGCGTTCTCCACCTGGGTGGGCGTCCCGCCGAGTACCTCGCACAGTGCCCCGGCCGCCATCGAGCAGGCCGAGCCGACCTCGCCCTGACAGCCCACCTCGGCGCCCGAGATGGAGGCGTTCTGCTTGAACAGGATGCCGATCGCGGCCGCCGTCAGCAGGAAGCGCACCACGCCCTCGTCGTCGGCGCCGGGCACGAACCGTACGTAGTAGTGCAGTACGGCGGGGAGGATGCCGGCCGCGCCGTTGGTGGGGGCCGTCACGATGCGGCCGCCGGAGGCGTTCTCTTCGTTGACGGCCAGGGCGTACAGGTTCACCCAGTCCATCACGTGCAGCGGATCCCGGCCGCCGGCGCCGGAGTTCAGCTCCTGGTACAGCGCCGGTGCCCGGCGTGGTACGCGCAGGCCGCCCGGCAGCACCCCTTCGTTGCGGCAGCCCCGGTCCACGCACGCGCGCATGACCGACCACAGGTGCAGCAGGCCGGCGCGCACCTCGGACTCGGGGCGCCAGGCCTGCTCGTTGGCGAGCATGATGTCGCTGACGGCGAGGCCTTCCCGAGCGCAGTGGGCGAGCAGTTCGGCTGCCGAGCCGAAGGGGAAGCGCACCGCGGTGGTGTCCTCCACGACACGGTCGGCGCCGGTGGCGTCCTCGTCGACGACGAAGCCGCCGCCCACGGAGTAGTAGGTCCGCTCGTCCAGCACCCGGCCGTCCCCGGCGAGGGCGCGGAACACCATGCCGTTGGGGTGCGCGGGCAGGGACTTGCGCCGGTGCAGCACCAGGTCCGCGTCGCTGTCGAAGCCGATCCGGTGCTTGCCGGCCAGGAGCAGGGCGCCGCTGTCCCGCACCTGCGCGACCCGGCTGTCGGCCCGGTCGGTGTCCACGGTGGCGGGGTCCTCGCCCTCCAGCCCGAGCAGGACCGCCTTGTCGGAGCCGTGCCCGTGGCCGGTGGCGCCCAGCGACCCGAACAGTTCAGCCCGTACGCGGCCGACGGACGGCAGCAGCCCCGCACCGTCCAGGAGTTCCACGAAGCGCCGGGCAGCCCGCATCGGCCCCACCGTGTGGGACGAGGAAGGGCCGATGCCGACCGAGTACAGATCGAATGCGCTCAGGGCCATCAGGACACCTCCGGGCGGCGGGCCGGGAGGGGGGCAGGGGCGGTGACCGAGGTGGTGATCGACAGGTTCGTTGCCATCTGCGCACCGTTCTGGGAGCCATCTAATATGCGGCTGATATATCAACCTCGCGAAAAAGGTAGGGGAGCAGACTGGACAGGTCAAGAGGGGCTGGGGACAGGTCAAGAGGGGCTGGCGGGTGCGGCCGCGACTCAGCCCCGGCGCAGCCGGGGCTTGCCCGCCAGGCAGGCGGGACGCCTCGTTTGGCCTCCGGTCGGCTTCCCGACCGGCCGTCGTCCGGCTACTCCGGTGTCTTCAGCTGCGCCCGGATGCGATCGGTGGCATTGACCAGCGACTCGTTGGTGATGGCGGCAGCCGCCTCGACGTCATGCGCCTCGACGGCGTCGACCAGCCGCTCCTGGTAACGCCACAACGCGTCGTCACCGGGCGTGGCGAGACTCGCCCGGGCGCCGACCGTCTTGTAGGCGCGGCAGTGCTGCCACATCGTACGGATGGTGTTGACGAGCACGGGGTTGCCGGACGCCTCGTAGAGGACGGCGAGCACCGCCTCGTCGTGGTCCAGGTACGGTATGACGTCGCCCTCGGTGACGGCACGCCGCATCCGCTTCAACTCCTCACGCATGCGCGCGATGTGCGCCGCATCGATCCGCTCGGTACCACCGCGCGCGGCCTCGACCTCCAAGAGGCGCCTTACGTCGTAGACGTGGACCAGTTCGGTGAGGTCCAGGCCCTTCACCACGGACCCCTTGTGCGGGACGCGCTCGGCAAAGCCGGCTTCCTCAAGGCGCCGGATCGCCTCGCGCACCGGCATCTCGCTCGTACCCACCTCGGCGGCGAGATCGCGGATGCGCAGGCGGTAGCCGACGGGATACTCGCCACTCATGATCGCCTCGTGCAGCACCGCGTACACACGGTCGGCCATGGAGGGGGACGGTTCGAGGCGCTTGGACATATCCACGACTGCATCCTAAACAGCCTGGTCGACGAAGAGGACTGGGTAGGCCGAGGTCCTCGGTCCTCGCAGCGGCGCTGCCTCCAAGCGCCGCAGATGTTTTGTATACCGATGATCAATTCGCAATCCCCCTTCCGGATGGTCGCGAGTTATTCATCGGCCCTCCGGCACTCCGATATCTGCTTCAACTGGGGCATTCCTGTGCCTCCTGCTGGTCCGAGGCCGTGAATCCCTTGTCGCCCTCCATCCCCTTGGTATACAAATTCGCTGGCCGTCCGAAGATCGCTCGCTCGCCAAGGAGCCCCCATGTGTGTTGCACCCCTGCCGCCTCCGTCCAGCAGGCTCACCCGACGAGGCGTCCTCGCGGGGGCCGCCGCGCTCGCGGGTACCGCGGCGCTCACCACGTCCGCCTCGGCGGCTCCCCGGCGCGGCCGCTCGCGCGGCGGTGACCTCGTCCTGCGGGGCGGCACACTGCTGGACCCGGCGACCGGTGAGGTCACCGAGGACGCCGTCGTCGTCATCAAGGGCGGGGTCGTCCGTGCGGCCGGTACCCGGAAGGCCGTCAAGGTGCCGGAGGGGGCGGAGGTCCTCGAAGCGGACGGGAAGTGGATCCTGCCGGGCCTGGTCGAGGCGCACATCCATCTCAACACCGCCGCCGAGGCGCGGGACGCGATCCGGGCCGGCGCCACCAGCGCCCGCAGCGGTTCGACCAACTTCTACCAGGACATCGCCGTACGCGAGCTGGCCCGGCAGGTGCCCGCGCAGGCCCCGCGTCTCCAGGCCGCGGGCATCTTCGTCACGCCCGACCTCGGCGACACCGTACTGGCCGACCCGGACCTCACCGAGCTGGCGCGCCTCAAGGACGGCGTACGGTCGGCCGAGGCCCTGCGCCGGGTCGTCGCGGTGAACCTCAAGCGCGGCGCCGACGTCATCAAGACCCGCGTCAACGAGCGGGCGGGCCTGCCCGAACAGGACCCGCTGACCCAGGTGTACTCGTACGAGCAGCTCTCCGAGATCGTCACCGCCGCCCGGCGCGGCGGCAAGGGCGTGCTCTGCCACAGCTACAGCAAGAAGGGCTGCCACGACGCGGTGACGGCAGGCATCCGCTCGCTGGAGCACGGCGTGTTCGTCGGCGAGCACACCCTGCACGAAATGCACCGCAGGGGTACCTACTTCACACCCACCCTCACCGCGATCGCCGGCATGATCGGCTCGTCGGACCCGGTGCTGGACGAGCGCGGCCGGACGTACCTGCCCGTACTGAAGCGTGCCGTTCTGGCCGCGCACGAGATGGGGGTACCGCTGGCCGCGGGCACGGACTCCTCGGGCGGCGAGGTCACGCCCATCGGCCGCGAGGTGGAGCTGATGCGCGAAGCGGGCCTGTCCGCTCTCGACGCCATCCGCACGGCCACGACGAGCGCGGCCCGGCTGCTCGGCATGCAAGCCACGGCCGGCCGTCTCGCCCCCGGCTTCGCCGGTGACGCGGTCCTTCTCGACGGCGACCCCCTCGCCGATGTGACGGTGCTCAAGCGCCCGGCACGCGTCGTCCACGCGGGCGTCACGGTCTGACACGTCCGCGTCCGTAATCCCTCGCACAACCCCTCGCCTTCCCTTCCCCCGCACGTCTCCATCCCGCCCTCGGCCCAAGGAGCCCTGCCTTCATGACGTCGATCATCCCTACCTCCGGCGGAGTGTCCCGGCGCAGCATGATCGCCGGAGCGGCCGCACTGGCCGGCACCGCCGCGGTCACCTCCCCCTCAGCGGCCGCGTACGCCGCCCCGGGTGAGCACGGTGACCGGCACGGCCGACCGGTGGTCTTCCGCAACGTACGGCCCTTCGGGTCGGCCAAGGCGGTAGACCTCACGGTCGTCAACGGCAAGATCACCGATCGTCCGGCACCGGCCGGGGCCCAGGTCGTCGACGGTGGCGGCCGGATCGCGCTCCCGTCGCTCGTGAACGCCCACGTGCACCCCGACAAGACGACATGGGGCGGGGCGTGGGTGTCCCGCAAGCCGGCGGACGGGATCGCCGACTACGCCGACCAGGACGCGGAGCTGTTCCGCACCCAGAGCCGCCCCGTCGGGGAACGCGCCTACGGACTGATGGCGCGCGCGGTCGCCACCGGCACCCGCGCGATGCGGGCCCATGCGGACGTGGCGCCGGAGTACGACCTGGCCTGCGCGGAAGGCGTGGCAACGGCCCGCGACCGGCTGAAGGGCGCTCTCGACGTACAGATCGTGGCGTTCCCGCAGCACGGCGTCATCCGCAAGCCCGGGACCGCGAAGCTGCTGGAGGAGGCCGCCCGTACGGGCCTGGTGGACATGCTCGGCGGCATCGACCCGATCGGCTTCGACGACGCCCTCGACGAGCAGCTCGACCTGGTCTTCGGCATCGCCGACCGGCACGGTACCGGCCTGGACATCCATCTGCACGACCGCGGCGAGAACGGCCTCAAGCCGCTGCGCGGCATCATCGACCGCACCCGCGCGCTGTCGCTGCGGGGCAAGGTCACGGTCAGCCATGTCTTCTGCCTGCCGAGCCTCAGCGACCGCGAACTCGGTTCCCTCGCGGGTGACCTGGCCGACCTGGACATCTCGCTGACGACGGTGGCGTACTCGGAATCGACGGTGCTGCCGATCGCGCGGCTGCGCGAGCACGGCGTCGCGGTCGGCCTCGGCACCGACGGGGTGCGCGACGCGTGGAGCCCGTTCGGCAACGGGGACATGCTCGACCGCGCACACCAGCTCGGCCTGATCACCGACATCCGCCTCGACGAGGAACTCAACGACTGCTACCGGGTAGGCACCGACGGCGGCTCGGACGTCATGCATCTGCCGCACGCGGACCTCAAGCCCGGCTCCCCGGCCGACTTCATCCTCGTACGCGGCGAATGCCTGCCGCAGATCGTCGTGGACACACCGAACCGGGACATGGTGGTGCACGGAGGCCGCGTGGTGGCCCGCGACGGCGAACTGACCGGCTGATACGCCTGCCGGTCGGGGAGCCGTTCAGCGACCGGTACGCGTTGTCTCCCGCTTCGCTTCCCGCGCCGTCTGCCGCTTCGCCTCCTGCGTCGTCTCCTCGGCCGGCCGGTCGGCGCGGGAGGCGGCGTCCTCGGCGGTACGCCGCGCCGCGCCGGCCGCGCGATCGGCCTTGCGCAGCCGCTGGTCGGCTTCCTTGCGCGCGGCGCGGGCTTCCTTCGCCTCGTGCTCGGCCTCTTGGATCTGCTGCCGCAGTTCCGTAATCCGCTCCTCGGCCCGCTGCCGCCGGTCCTCGGCGGACTCCAACACGTCCTGCGCGGCGGTGAGTTCTACCTCCTGTGCGTGGGCCTCACGCGCGGCGTCCTTCGCGTCCTTCCGGGCGCGCCGGAGCTCCTCCTTCTGCTCGCGGCGGGCGCGGGCGGCGCTGAGGTCCACGACTCGGCTGCCGGTGGCCTCTGGACCGGACTTGCTCGCGGACCCGCCGCCGGCCTTGGCCGCCGGTTTACCGTGCGAGCCCCGCCCGGTCTTCGCCGGTCTGCCTTCCGAGCCGCGCTCCGCCTTGGCCGTCGGCTTACTGCGCGAGCCGGTCGTCGGCTCACCGCCCGCGCCAGTCGTCGGCTTGCGGGAGGTCTTGCCGGTGGGCTGCTCAGTGGGTGCTGCGATGACGCCGACGGTGGGGAAGCCGGTCGGCGGGGTCAGTGACCGGGTCAGCCGCCCCTCGGACCACTCCCGTGCGGCTTCGGGGTCGGCCATCGCCGCGTGCAGGGTTCCCTCGACCTCGCGCTGAGCCGCTTCGCCGAGGCGCTGCCCGGCTCGCGTGGCCAGCTGCCGCGCTTGCCGGCCGAGCGCGGAGACCAGCTCCCGCTGTTGCGCGGACAGCTCCCGCAGCCGCTTGCCGTCCAGGTTCTGGTGTGCGCGCCGCAGTTCCTCACCGAGCCGCAACAGTGGCTCCACCTCGTCCGGCTGCTCCCGGACGAACAGGTTCGAGGCCCAAGCGGCAAGGGTCGGCCGCCGCAACCGGCGGATGTCGTCGGCCAGCCGGCGGTCACCGGACTGCCGAGCGGCCTGGGCCCGCTCGTTGCGGGCAGCGGTGAACTCCTCCGGCGGCAGCCCGTACAGCTCGTCGGCGACAGCGTCCAACTCCACCGGGTCCTCCTCCGTGTGCCCCTGCCGTCAACTGCTGGGTGGTTCCGCCCCCTGGCCGGCCTCTTGGCCCGGCCCCTGCCCCAGAAGATCGAGGAGCCGGCGACGGTGCAAGTCCGCCACAGGAGCGTGCAGGTCCGGATGGCGCAGCAGGGAGGCGGCTCGCCGGTCGTTCTCATCAGGTTCGGTCAGGCGCCGGAACTCGACCGGCGCCCCGTTCAGGTGCCAGGAGTCCGCGAGGGAGGTCACCGCGGCCGCGGCCAGTTCCGGAGCGCTGAGCAGGCACACCGCCCAGCTCGCGACCACCTCGTCCACCCAGGTGCGCCAGGCGTCGTCCGCGCCGTACGGGCCGGGGGCGTCCGTGCCGGCGAGCCAGTCGAGCCGAGCGGAACCGCCCGGTCCGGTGACGCTCACCAGCGCGATGTCCATCGGCGTGGGGTACCGCAGCCAGGCCGCTACCGTCACGGCCTGCCGCGCCTGGGCTTCCGCGAGGGCCGAGCTAAGGGGGCCGCCGCCCGACGGATACGCGCGTGTCAGCCACTGAGCCGTCGCCGCTATGACCGGAGAGAGATCTGCGAGCACTGCTGAGCCGTCCGAGTGCAGAGGGTGCCGGGCCCTCACACGCTATCTCTCCGGTCATCCCCCGGAAATGACGCGAGTCACGGCGAGGACGTGGGCTTCCCCACGCGGCCGTGCTCACGCGGAATTCCCCGTGTGGCATGGGCGGACCGCAGACCGCGGACCGCGGACTGTGCGACGCCATTCGTCCTGCTCGTACGGGTCGGTGCGATAGACCTTCCTGCTCTTCTCGGATCTGTGGTCCACCGTCATCCGAAAGTCACCCGAGAGTGCGACGCGTGGTCGAGCTCAGTGGGTCTTCCCGCGCCCGGAGAGGGCGTCGCGGGCCCGGTCGACCAGCCCCGTACCGGGGGCGAGGATCTTGTTGACCGGGGGAGTGGACGGCGTCGCGGGATGCGGGCGGGTCGGCGCGGTCTTCTTCGCCCGGCGGATCTTGTCGCCCAGTTCGTCGAGCTCTTCCGCGCTCGCCGCCTGCCGCAACTGCGGGAAGAGATTGTGCTCCTCGTCCTCGATGTGGTTGCGGATCTCGCTCATCAGGAAGCTCATGAGCCGGTCGAATGCCGGTTCGTCGGCCTGACAGCTCTCCAGCTGCTTCATGATGTGCTCGGCCGCCGCATGGTCCTCGAGTTCCTTGTCGGCGATGCCGTCGCCATTCGCGAGGCAGTGGCGCACCATCGGGTAGAGGTGCATTTCCTCGGCGATGGAGTGACGTACCAATTCGATGGTGGCCTGGTCCGCCAGTTCCTTGCGCTGCGGGTCACCGGGCGGCAGTGCCTCGATCCGGGAGAAGAACTCCTCGACCTCCCGGTGGTCGGTGGTCAGCTCATCGATGACGTTTCCGCCGTGTGCCATCTCGTGTCCTCGCTCCTTCGCAGGTGCCCTGACGACGTACGGGTACCAGCCGACTCCGCGCTCATTCTCCGTTTCGCACAGAAATTCCGCGCACGGGCGAGAGCTGTATGGCGTACGCCCGACCGCCAAGCAATTCGCCGAGCTACGGAGTGGCGGTGCTCGTCGAGCTACGGAGTGGTGGCGCTCGCGTAGCTACGGAGTGGTGGTGCTTGCGCGGGCGGCGAGCTGGTCGCCGAGCGTGCTGCGCCGGTACAGGACCTGCCGTCCGTCGCGAGCCCGGTTGACCAGCCCCGTGGCGTGCAGCACGCGCAGATGCTGGGAGACGGCGCTGGGCGTCACCCTGAGGCGGCGGGCGATCTCCACCGTCGCCAGCGGCTCCTCCAGCAGGCCGAGCAGCCGCGCCCGGGGCGCGCCGAGCAGGGACACAAGGGCGGTCATGTCGGCGGCCGGTGCCGGCTCCCACAGGGTGGCCACCCCGCGGCTCGGGTACACCAGCCGCGGTGGCACCTCCGGGCTGACCGGCGGCGCGGGCTTGTGTGCGAATACGGACGGTACGAGGAGCAGCCCCTGCCCGGAGGCCGCGACGCGATGCTCGCTGATCATCTTGTCGATGTGCAGTGCCCCGCCCTCCCACCGCAGGTTCGGGTGCATGTCCGCGAACAGCAACCGCGCACCGCCCAGCGCGAGTTGCCGGGCGCGGTACGTCATGTCGGCCTCCAGCACCAGCCGCATCTGGGGCCACATCGGCTCGATGGCGACCTCCCAGTACCGGCGCAGAAGCCCGCAGATGGTGTCGCGGAGTCCGGTGACAGCGGCATCGTCCGCAGCGGTGGCGGCGCGCAGGGCCTCGGGGAGCGGGTCCGGTGCGTGCGCGAGCAGCAGGTCATGGCGTACCTGAGCGGGCGGCGCCTGGCGGACGACGGCGAGTTGTTCCTCGAAGCGCGGTGCTAGGCCGGCGGGCTGTGGCGTCAGGAAGTCGGGAATGGTACGCCGCTGAGCCACCAACGACATCAGCAGACCGGTGTCGAGTGCGCCGAGCCTGCCGATGACGGACCTGCGCCAGGGGAGGTGCAGCGCGGAGAGGCCGGGATCCCGCAGTACCCGCAGGCTGAGCAGCGTTTCGTGCAGGGGAGAGAGGGCGAACCGGGTGTCCGCGAGGTCCTCGACACCGAGCACGAAGCTGATCATTAAGCCATACGCTACATCCATTGGCGGCAGAACCCCGATGCCGTGCACTTCACTCCATGACACCCCCACCATCGCGACGCCTACCGACGTCACCCACCGAGGCCGCCGACGGACGGTTCGACGGACCACCGGATGGCCCGACGGATGGCCCGACGCACGGGCCGGTGCACGGACCGACGCATGGGCCGCCGCACCGGCCGGTGGACGGGCCGGTGGCCTGACGTGAGCCGTCGTCTGCTGCTGCTCCTGTCCGTCACCTGTGCCATGGCGGTCGGCAACATCTACTTTCCGCAGGCCGTCACCCCGCTCCTCGTCACCGGGCTGCAGGTGTCACCCGATGCGGCCGCTGTCGCGGTGACCGCCACCCAGGTCGGCTACACCGCCGGGATCGTTTTGCTGGTACCGCTCGGCGACCGGATTCCCCACCGCAAGTACCTCGTCACCCTGCTCGTCCTCACCGGCCTGGGCCTGCTCGCGGCGGGCTGCGCACCCGCTCTGCCGCCCCTCGTCGCCGCCGGCGCGCTCGTCGGTCTCACCACCGTGGCCGCGCAAATCGTGGGCCCGCTGGCGGTCGGCCTGGTGGCCGCCGACCGCCAAGGCGCGGTCATCGGCACCCTGCTCAGCGGCTCCACCGGCGGCATGCTGCTGGCCCGTACGTTCAGCGGCACGCTCGGCGAGTGGCTGGGCTGGCGTGCCCCCTACCTCGTAGCGGCGGTCCTGACCCTCCTCCTCTCCCTCGCCCTCGCACTCACCCTCCCCGCCACGCCTCCCACCTCCACCGTCCGCCAGCCCTACCACGCGCTGCTGCGCGAACCGCTGTGTCTGCTGCGTACCGAACCGGAGCTGCGCCGTTCCTGCCTGTACCAGGCCACGGTCTTCGGCGGCTTCTCCGCCGTGTGGACCTGCCTGGCGCTCCTGCTCACCGGCCCGGCGTACGGTCTGGGCGCCCAGACCGTCGGGCTGCTCGCCCTGGTCGGCGCGGCAACCATGTGCTGTACCCCGATCGTCGGCCGCCTGGTGGACCGTCGAGGGCCCGACCCGGTCAACCTCATCTGCGCGCTCGGTTTCCTGCTCGCAGCCGCGATCCTCGCCGCAGGCACCTGGGGAGGCGCGCTGGGACTGGCGGCATTGACCCTTGGCACACTGCTCCTGGACGTCGCCATGCAGTCCGGCATGGTCGCCAACCAGGCCCGTGTCTACGCCGTCCGTCCCGATGCACGCAGCAGACTCAACACCGCGTACATGACCTGCGCCTACCTGGGCGGCAGCGCCGGTTCCTGGCTCGGCGTCCGCGCCTGGACCCGGGCCGGCTGGCCCGCCGTATGCGCACTGGTCGCGCTGCTGGCCGCACTCGCACTGACCCGCCACCTGCTCAGGCCCCGGACAAGCGGCACAAGCGGCACAAGCGTGCCGAGCGAACAGCCCACGCTCACGCCCACGACGACCACGATGAGCACCGGACCCTGCCCACCAACATCACCCACCTGACGACGCCACCCCGCGGCACCCACTGGCAACCACAACACTGGCAGCCACAACACTGGCAACCACGACAGAGGCAGCCACGACAAAGGCAGCCACGAAACCAACACCCCCGCCTCACACTTCGAACGCGGGACACTAGCGAGCTCGGGCCCTCACCGCCGAACATGGACCGCATGAGCGATCAACCCGCGCGATGGAGCCAGGCAACCGTCTACCCCGACATGTGGCTCGACCCCGACGACGACCCCCGCGACAGCGACAGTGTCAGCCCTGACGGCGAGCTTGCGACGCTGCAGGACTTCCTCAAGAACTACCGCATCACCCTGCGGATGAAGTGCGAGGGACTGAACCCGGAGCAACTGGCCCGACGGTCGGTTCCGCCGTCGACGTTGTCGCTGCTCGGCCTCCTCCGCCACCTCGCGGAGACGGAACGGGACTGGCTCAACTGGATCAGCGCCGGTGAACCACTCCCGAAGCTCTACGGCGATCCCGATGGCGATTTCGACGGGGCCGTCGCCGAGCAGGCCGAGGTCGACGCTGCGTACGAAGCGCTGGCCCGCGAGCAGGCCGCGACCGACGCCGCGCTGGCCGAGCACCCGGACCTGGGCGTGCGCCTGGGGAAGGACGGCATCGCAGTACGGGAGTTGATGGTCCACCGGATCGAGGAGTACGCCCGGCACTGCGGACACGCCGACCTGCTGCGCGAGCGCATCGACGGAAGGGTGGGCCAGTAACGGGCAGCGGCTGCGGCCTCCCTGCCTCGGTGTCCTCAACTGCAGATCACAGAGCCACTGGTACGGGGGAGTGGATGGGCGTACTGATCAGACCGGCATTGGCGACGGAAGCCGAGACGCTCAGCGACTTGGCGCTACGATCCAAGGCACACTGGGGCTACGACGCCGCGTTCCTGGACGCGTGCAGAGACGAACTCACCGTCGGCGCGCATGAGATGGAGATCCGGCGAGCCAAAGGGGCTGCGCTGCGCCCAGCGGCCACCGCACGATCGTCAGTCTTCGCACACTGATGATCAGCGGTGGCCACGGCCTTCCCGCAGCCGGTCTCCCGGCAGGATCGCGTGCACCAGGTCGCGCTGATACCAGGTGCCTGGCTTGCCACCGAGGTGGGCCGGGTCGGCGGGGCCGACGGGGACGAACCCGGCTTTGGTCAGCACCTTTTGGGATGCGGCATTCTGGCGGACGGTGGCCGCTCGCAGTGTGCGCAACCGGTACTGGCTTGCAGCCAGTTGGCACAGCTCCAGGACGGTTGTGGTCGCCACGCCTCGCCCGGCTGCGTGCTGCGCGACCCGGTAGCCGAGTTCCGCAGTGTGGTCTTCGATGTCGACCAGGTTGAACCTGCCGAGTACCGAGCCGTCCTCGCCGACGAGCACGTGGAAGGCGCAGATGCCGGCTTCCTGTTCGGCCAACAAAGCGCTGTACCGGTCGGTGAACTGGTCGAAGAATTCGTCGCCGCGGTCGGGGACCGAGGCAGCGAAGTAGGCGCGGTTCGCCAGCTCGAAGGCCAGGACCGCCGTGGCATGGCCGGCACGCAGCCGCTGCAACTCGGGCATTGCCCGACTCTATCCAGATGGAGCGTCGAGGCCACCTGATTTTCTCCAGCGGCAGACAGCACCGAGCAAGGCACATCACGATCTACGGCTGGAGTACTGAGCGTCAATCGACGCGTCCATCGACGTATCCGTCGACCATCAAATGGGAAGCGCAGGCGGAGCACCGTGAGCGATGCTGACCGGATGAGCGAAGGCGAAGCGATCTCTTACACATGGCGCGATGCCCTCACCGACGAGGAGATGGCCGACCTCGTCCGGTCGCACGGCGGCAATGCAGTTTCCGGCTGGTGGGACCGGATCAGGCAGCACAGTCTCGGCTGGGTGGGTGCCCGTGACAGCGACGGTCTCCTGGTCGGATTCGTGAACGTGGCATGGGACGGCGGAGACCACGCGTTTCTGATCGACACAAAGACACGAGGCTCGCATCAGCGCCGAGGCATTGGAACCGCAGTCGTGCGGCTCGCGGCGGAGCATGCGCGCGGCGGGCTGCCAGTGGCTCCACGTCGATTTCGACCCGGAACTGCGACGCTTCTACTTCGACGCCTGCGGATTCCGTTCCACCGACGCTGGACTGATTCTCCTGGCCGCAAAGCACTGACAGCATCGCGGCTCATCGCATTTATGGGTGCAGGGGTGCAGGTGGGGCACGAGGTCGGCCATGGCGGGCCGGTTCCGCAGCAGGACGGGGTGGGACCTAGTTGGAGGGACCGATTACGGTCACTCCGCTGATCTGGTCTTCTTACGCTGGTTGGCATTGAAGCGCGCCTTCTTCTGGCGATTTCCGCATGTGTTCATGTCGCACCATTTGCGTGTGCGGCTCTGGCTCGTGTCGAAGAAGGCGGCCTGGCACGTCGGTGAGGCACACAAGGCCAATTTTCCGTCTCGTTCGCCCGCGATGATGCTGATCGCGTCAGCGGCGATCACACTGAGGGCGTCTTCCACGCACGAAGCCGAGCTGAGCCGCCAACGGCGATCGCCCTCTGGTGTCAGGATCGCCGCGGCTCGACCCTGAGCGCTGCAGTCATTGATGACTTGGACAGCAGACGCAGGGAGAGCGTCCTGGATCGCGGCCGCTGTCGCGGCGGCGTGGATCGCTTCCCTCAGTTCCCGGGCGAGGCCCAGCTGGGCAGTGGTGCATGAGTCCACGGCGAGGCCGTTCACCGCCAGCCAGTCGATGAGCCGGTGCGGCGTGGGGATGCGCTCCACGGCGTCGCCATGACGCTCCGACAGGGTCCCCGTGAAGCTGGTCGCCAGCACATTGCCGAGGCGGAAGTCAGGAAACGCAGCACGCATGGAACCACCTTAGCCGGTTGCGGGGTGGCTCGGAGAACTGCTAGAACCGCCTTAGCCGGTTCGCGGTGGGTCGTAGCCGGTTCCACGATGGCCAGGAGGTCTCATGCCCCGTCCAACCAGCGACGTGCAAGCGTTTGAAGCCCACGCAACCGACGCCGACCTCGACGATCTGCGCGCGCGACTGGCCGCGGCGCGGCTGCCGGAGGCCGAGACGGTCCATCGCGCCGAGCCCGGCCCTCGCCGATGGGAACAGGGCGTTCCTCTCGCCGACCTCGTCGATGTCGTGGACTACTGGCGCACCGGGTACGACTGGCGGTCATTTGAAGCGCGCCTCAACCGGATAGGTCAGTTCCGCACGACCATTGATGATCTGGGAATCCACTTCCTGCACCGACGGTCCGCGCGCGCGGATGCCACTCCTCTGATCTTGACGCACGGCTGGCCGGACAGCATTGCCCGGTTCATCGACGTAGTGGACGAGCTGGCGGATCCGACAGACGCAGACGCGCCGGCGTTCCACGTCGTGGTCCCGTCGCTGCCAGGCTTTGGTTACAGCGACAAGCCGGCCACCACCGGGTGGGGAACCGAAAAGATCGCGGCCGCCTGGGTGGAACTGATGGGAAGGCTCGGCTACGGCAAGTTCGCAGCCCACGGCGGCGACTGGGGAGGAAATATCACCACGGTCCTCGGCGGCAGGTTCCCGGCGCACGTTCTCGGCATCCACACCACGTTCGCGGAGGGACCGCCCGGTTTGACGATGGACGGGCTGACGGCGGTCGAGCGCAAATGGGTCGAGGATACCCGCGATTTCTGGCGCCATCGCGCGGCGTACGCGAAGCAGCAGGCGACCCGGCCGCAGACCATCGGCTACTCGCTCGTCGACTCACCGGTCGGGCTTCTTGCCTGGATCCTTGACAAGTTCGCCGAGTGGTCGGACACCGGAGACAGTCCGTTCGAGAGGATTTCCAGAGACCGTGTTCTTGACGACGTCACCCTGTACTGGCTGACGCGGACCGGCGCATCGTCGGCCCGCATCTACTACGAAAGCCACAATTCGCTGGACCCCGGACTTCGGGTCGACGTCCCGTCGGCAATCACCGCCTATCCCCGCGACGTCGAGAAGTGTCCGCGCCCCTGGGCGCAGGAGCGGTACCGGCGGATCGTCCGCTGGAGGGAGCCCGAAATCGGGGGACATTTCCCGTCGCTGGAGGTTCCCGAGTACTTCGTCAAAGATCTGCAAGAGGGCCTCGCGGCAGTGCTGGCCGCTCATCGGTGAACGCGGCCGGGTGCCGACGCTCGATCACCGCCTGACGTCTGCCGGCACCTCAGGAGTAGTACGCGTAACCGAGGACAGTAACTCCCTTACATAGCGCAGGAGTTCTACTATGAGCGTGTATCTCTCGGGGGAAGAATGCGGATTGCAGCGTTCATTCTCGTAGTCTGCCGCTGCCCGGTACTACTGGCTGATCCGGAACGAGGACGGAGAGGGCACGGGCAGTACCGTCGGGACCTCCGTCGTTTCCCGGTTGCGCGCGGCCGGCGTCCCTTCTGGCCGCGGAACGAGGTGGAGCGGATCGGCTGGGCGGAGTGAGGCGGACAGGACTGCCGGGAACCGGCCCCTGGCCGTCGTGCTCCCGCCGCCTTCCGTGGCCCGCCCGTCCTCTGCCCACGCCATGGTTCACACTGGCGGAATGACCAACGATGAGCCCGTCCTGCGAACCGGCGATTCCGACAAAGAGCTTGAGGAACTGCTCGGGGACCGACTGACTGAGTTCAACAACGCTGCGACAGGGGTGGATGAGGAGACGGACTTCAGCGTTCGGGTCACCGGCGCGGACGGCGCAACCATCGGCGGGCTCACCGGCTGGACCTGGGGCGACCTGGGCGGCATTGAACTGCTGTGGGTTCATGAGGACCACCGCCACGCCGGCTGGGGAACCCGGCTGCTCCAGGCAGCCGAGGCCGAGGCCCGTCGGCGTGGCTGCGCGCGAATGACCGTCTCCTCGTACTCCTTCCAGGCCCCGGACTTCTACGCGCGCCACGGCTATCGCGAGACCGGCCGCCTCCCCGGCGTCCCGGGCGGCCATGAGGACGTGTACTTCCTCAAGGAACTGTCCGACCAGACGGACTAGGCCGACTGGGCCGACTGGGCCGGACCGGACGGACATGCCGACCAGGCTCAGCCGTGCAGGGCATGGTTCAAGTCGGCGGCCTTGGTCGCACGTCGTGCGAAGACGTCCTCGCTGCGGTCCGTCATCTGGTGCAGTGCGTCTTTGCGGTCCCGCTTGGAGAGACGGTCCAGGTATGTGTGTCCGACGAGGTGGTCGGCCTCGTGCTGCAGGCACCGGGCGAAATAGCCCGTTCCTTCGATGACGAGTGGCTCGCCTTCCTTGTCGAAACCGCGGACAACAGCATGGTCGGTACGGGGAACCGTCATGGTGGCGCCCGGTACGGACAGGCAGCCCTCGGAGTCGTCGACAAGTCGCCGGCTGCCCGGATCGGGCAGTTCCAGAGCGGGGTTGATGATGTGGCCGACGTGCCGGACCCCGTGGTCGTCCGGGCAGTCGTACACGAAAAGCCGCAGCCCGAGGCCGACTTGGTTGGCGGCCAGCCCGGCGCCGTCGGCCACGTACATGGTCAGGAACATGTCGTCGATCAGGGCCGACAGTTCCGCGGTCCCGAACTCGGTCACCTCCCGGCAAGGACGGCTCAGCACCTCCTCGCCCACCACCGTGATCCTCCGAACCGACCCCCGCTCCGCCTCCGGGGGAAGCGCCGGAAAGGTGTCGACCGGCCGGCCCTGTACGCGGACTCGCCGGTCGGCGGCGGGAGGACGGGACCACTCGTGATGAACAGACATGCCTGTTTCTCCTCTTCTGGGTGCGTCGCGGATGCCGCAAGGGGCGGGCTTGCGAAGCGCTTTGCAAAGTAGCATTCTTTGCAAAGTGACTGAAGATGACGTCAACGCCCCGCGGGACCGGACAGGCGGCAGCACCGGCGAAGAATCGGGTGAGCGCGAAAAATCGGGTGAGCGGAAGGGGCTGCGTGGGTGCGAAGGGCCGCGTGCGCAGGCAGGGTTGCCCGAGCACGAGGTCCGTACGGCCCTGCTGGATCTGCTCGCCGAGGTCGGCACCGTCACGGCGACCGAGGCCGCGTCCCGGCTCGGCCACAGCTCCGGTCTCTGCTCGTTCCATCTGCGGCAACTCGCACGTCATGGGCGCATTGAAGAGGCCCCGCACAGTGGCGGCCGTGCCCGTCCGTGGCGTCTGCGGCAGCGCGTCGACGCTGCCGACGGGGCCGCACCTGGAGCTGAGCCGTTCGGCGACTTGGCCCGGGGGCTGGAGGACGAGAGCTGGCAGCGATGGCTGACTCAGCGCGAGGACGCGCCGCCGGAGTGGCGCCATGACGAAGCCTTCAGCGCCATCGCCTACCTGACGCCTGAGGAGATGAGCCGGGTCGCCGATACGATCCGGCGGGCGCTCGCGCCCTACCAAGACCGCGAGCAACGCCCCCTGGCCCGGCCCGACGACGCTCTGCCGGTGGCACTCATCACCCGGCTGTTCCCCCTGCTGCCGCACCCGGAAGACGGCGCGGACCACGCGAAGCGAGACCAGGAGTGACGAGACCGGGAGTGACGAGACCGGGCTCCGCCCCGACCGCCTGGGCTCAGCAGGTGGAGAGGCCGTCCGCCGCGCCGGCCAAGGCTTCCAGTACGGGGCGGAACAGTGGGTGTGCCTCGGCGCCCCGGCGTACCGCGGCGAAGACGCGGCGGGTGGCTGCGGGGCCGGTCACCGGGCGTGAGACGGCGCCCTTCAGCTCGATACCGCGCAGTGCGGAACGGGGTACGAGCGCCACGCCGGCCCCCGCGCCCACCAGCGCCGCCACCGCCCGGAAGTCGTCCGAGGAGTGTGTCAGCGCGAGCGGGAACCCGGCGAGCTCGCAGGCGAGCAGCATCACCTCGTGGCAGGGGTTGCCGGGGTAGGGCCCGATCCACTCGTCGTCGGCGAGCGCCGAGAGCGGCACGTCCGGGTGCTGGGCGAGCGGGTGCGAGGCGGGGAGTACGGCGTCGAAGGGCTCGGCGTAGAGCGCTACGCGCGACAGGCGCTGGTCGTCCTCGCGGGGCGCGCCGCGGTATTCGACCGCCAGTGCGAGGTCGGCCTCGCCGTCGAGCAGCATGGGCAGGGCTTCATCGCCCTCGGCGTCCCGTACCCGCAGCCGGATGCCGGGGTGGTCGGTGCGGAGCCGGGCGATGGCCGGGGCCAGCACCTCGGCGATGCCGGTGGCGAAGGCCGCCACCGTCACCTCCCCGGCCGTACCGCCCGCGTAGGCGGCCAGCTCCGATTCGGCCTGTTCGAGCTGGTTGAGGACGGCGTTGGCGTGGGTGAGCAGGATTTCCCCGGCCGCCGTCAGCCGCACCCCCTTGCCGCTGCGGGTGAGCAGCGTGTGGCCGCTCTCCTGCTCCAGCGCTGCGAGCTGCTGGGAGACGGCCGAGGGGGTGAGGTAGAGGGCCGCGGCCGTGGCGGTCACCGTACGGTGGTCCGCCGCGGCCCGGAGGATTCTCAGTCTGCGCGGGTCGATCACCGGTCCATCGTCGCCCAGGCGTCGGCGAACGCCGCCACCGCCCGCTCGATGTCTTCGGTCGAGTGCGCGGCCGAGAGCTGGACCCGGATACGCGCCTGGTCCATCGGGACGACGGGGTACGAGAAGCCGATGACGTACACGCCGCGCTCCAGCAGCAGCTCGGCCAAGCGGGCCGCCCGGCCCGCGTCGCCGATCATGACGGGCGCGATGGGGTGGTCGCCGGGCAGGATCTCGAAGCCCGCCTCGGTCATCCTCGTACGGAAGAGCTGGGTGTTCGCGGCCAGCTTCTCGCGCAGGTCACCCGCCGATTCCAGCAGGTCCAGGACCTTCAGCGAGGCGGCGGCGATGACCGGGGCGAGGGAGTTGGAGAACAGGTACGGCCGCGAGCGCTGACGCAGCAGGGCGACGATCTCGGCGCGCGCGGCGACGTAACCGCCGGAGGCGCCGCCGAGTGCCTTGCCGAGGGTGCCGGTGATGATGTCCACCCGGTCGGTGACTCCGTGCAGGGCCGGGGTGCCGGCGCCGCCGGGGCCGGTGAAGCCGACGGCGTGGGAGTCGTCGACCATGACCATGGCGTCGTAGCGGTCGGCCAGGTCGCAGATCTCCTGCAGCGGGGCGACGTAGCCGTCCATGGAGAACACACCGTCGGTGACGATGAGACGGCGGCGGGCGTCCGACGCCTCCTTCAGCCTGGCCTCCAGCTCCGCCATGTCGCGGTTGGCGTAGCGGTAGCGGCGCGCCTTGGAGAGCCGGATGCCGTCGATGATGGAGGCGTGGTTGAGGGCGTCGGAGATGACGGCGTCCTCGGCGCCCAGCAGGGTCTCGAAGACGCCGCCGTTCGCGTCGAAGCAGGAGGAGTAGAGGATCGTGTCCTCCTGCCCGAGGAACGCCGAGAGCCGGGCCTCCAGCTCCTTGTGCACGTCCTGAGTGCCGCAGATGAAGCGTACGGAGGCCATGCCGTAGCCCCAGCGGTCCAGCGCGTCCTTGGCGGCGGCGACCACCTCGGGGTGGTCGGCCAGGCCGAGGTAGTTGTTGGCGCAGAAGTTCAGCACGTCGCCGGTGGACCCGGTGACGGCGACGGAGGCCGACTGCGGGGTGCCGATGACACGTTCGGGCTTTTCCAGGCCCGCGGCACGGATGTCGTCGAGGGTGGCGCGCAGGTCGTCACGGACGGACGCGTACATGAGGGGTTCTCCTTGGCGAGGCGAGGCGAGGCGGCGAGGGGAGGGGAGGCGGGGGTGGCTGTTCGGGTGCGGCTCAGGCGGTCCAGTCGAGGATGATCTTTCCGCTGCGCGCGGTGGCGGCCTCGTCGAAGGCGGCCTCGAAGTCCTGGTAGGCGTAGGAGCCGGTGATCACGGGGGTGAGGTCGAGACCGCCTTCGAGCAGTACGGTCATGGCGTACCAGGTCTCGTACATCTCGCGGCCGTAGATGCCCTTGACGGTGATCATCGAGGTGACGATCTTCGACCAGTCGACGGGGAACTCCTCGGCGGGCAGACCCAGCATCGCGATGCGGCCACCGTGCGTCATGTTGGCGACCATCTCCCGCAGCGCCTCGGGGCGGCCGGACATCTCCAGGCCGATGTCGAAGCCCTCCCGCAGCCCGAGCCGTCGCTGGGCCTCGGAGAGGTCGGTCCTGCCGACGTTGAGGGCGAGGGTCGCGCCCACCTTGCGGGCCAGCTCCAGGCGTGGCTCGCTGACGTCGGTGATCACGACGTTGCGGGCGCCGGCGTGCCGGGCGACGGCGGCGGCCATGATGCCGATCGGGCCCGCGCCGGTGATCAGTACGTCCTCGCCGACCAGCGGGAAGGACAGCGCGGTGTGCACGGCGTTGCCGAACGGGTCGAAGATGGCGGCGACATCGAGATCGACCTTCGTGCGATGCACCCACACGTTGGACGCGGGCAGCGCGACGTACTCGGCGAACGCGCCGTCACGCCCCACCCCGAGGCCGAGGGTCGACCGGCACAGGTGACGGCGCCCGGCCAGACAGTTGCGGCACCTGCCGCAGACCAGATGACCCTCGCCGCTGACCAGATCTCCGATGGCGATGTCGGTGACGTCCGCGCCCACGGCCGCCACCTCGCCCACGAACTCGTGACCGACCACCAGGGGCGTCGACACGGCCTGCTGGGCCCAGCCGTCCCAGGAACGGATGTGCAGATCCGTACCGCAGATGCCGGTACGCAGCACCTTGATCAGTACGTCACCGGGACCGGTCTCGGGCTCGGGTACGTCCGTGAGCCACAGGCCGGGTTCGGCGTGTTGTTTGACGAGTGCCTTCATGGCACGACTCCAGGCATCGAGGAGGGCGGGAGATACGGCTGATCAGCGGCGGCACTCAATCTGCCGCCTGGTGCGACCGACGTCCATCGAGAATTTCTGAAGCCGCCCAACAGATCACCTTCAGGCGCCTGCGAGCCTTGCGGTACGGGGCCCGGCCTGGAGCGCCTGAGCCGCTTGGCCGGAGCGAGCGGGGGACGTCAGCCCCGCGGCGCGGAGAGAGGCTCCCAGACCGGATCCTCATCGCAGTCGGTGTCGCCGTCGCCGTCGGCATTGCCGCTGCCGCTGCCGCTGCCGTTTCCGTCGCCGTCCCCATCCCCATCGCCATCGTCAACGTCATAGGGGTCACGCAGCACCCAGTCGGTCGAGGCACCGTCGCGGTCGACCGCTGTGGAGTCGGTGAGCCAGTACGTCGTATCCGGGCCCCCACCCGCGAGCACGGTGGCACTGGGCTCTCCGGTGTCGCCGGGCAGCCTCAGATCCAGCGCCCGCCCCGCCGTGGCCAGATACCCCAGCACCGTGAGGTGCACCGCGTCGAAGTCGTCGGCGACCGCCGCCCAGTCGGGGATGTACCACTCGGCCGCACGGCCCGTGGTCCGCCACCAGTCGTGCCGTCGGGAGCGGGGCACCGGAAGGGGGTACCTCTCGACCAGCTCCGTCCACGACTGCGGCCCGGTGACCTCGTAGATCCGGCTGTCGTCCGAGGTGCGTACGGGCCACACCCGCGCCCGCGTCCAGCCGGCCCCGTCCTCGACCGCCATGAGCTGTACGGCGCCCAGCCGGGGCAGCGCACGCGAGGACACGGTGATCCCGGCATCCGAAGGAAGCGACCACCAGCAGCCGCTGTAGGCGGCCGTCGGGTCCTCGGGAAGCGACTGCGCCCGCCGCTCGTCCTCGACCGCCGCCGCCTTCCACTTTCGCAGCGCCTGGCCCGTGCCACGGGTGGGCGGCGGGCGGTCCTTGTCGCGGCCCTGTTCCATCCACTGCACGTATGCCTGGTCATGCAGTGCGACGGCCTCCGACCACCAGTCGGTCCACGGTGCACCACCGATCGCCCGCGCGAGCGGTCGCAGCGCCTCGGCGATGCCCGGGTCCGCGAGCAGACGGTCCTCCTCGTCCGGCTCCTGCCAGTACATCGCCGTGGCCGTGCTGTCGCCCAACGCGCTCATCAGCCCGGACGCGCCCGCCTCCGCGACCGTCCCGGCCGGGTCCAGCTCGCCCGACAGCCGGGTCAGCTCGCCGCGCTTCGCCTGGTCGGCAGGGTCATGAGCCGCGTGGAAGAGGGCCTCCCGGACAGCGCCGTGCCGCTGTGCGAGTGCCATGCACAGCCGACGGCCCCGCGGTCCGAGCAGCAACGCGTCAGTGTGGGAGTCGGACATCCCCGCAGCCTAGGCATTCGCCGGCAGCATCGCCTGCCGATTACCGCCCCGGTCGTCATCCCATGCTCTTGGCGCCGTCCAGCGTCTCGCGGATGATGTCGGCGTGGCCCGCGTGCTGAGCGGTCTCGGCGATGATGTGCATCAGCACCCGGCGGGCCGACCACTGCGCACCGGGCTCGAACCACGGGGCCTTCGGGAGCGGCCAGGCCACGCTCAAGTCGGGCAGGGTGACCACCAGATCGTCGGTGCGGCGAGCCACTTCCGCGTACTCGTCCAGTACGCCGGCCAGCGTTTCACCGGGCAGCAATCGGAACCCCTCGTCGCGACGGGCCCAGTCGGACTCGGTCATCGCCGTGAAGTCCGGCATTGCCGATGGACCCTTGAGGATGAAGTCCGCCCAGTTCCGCTCGACTTCGGTGACGTGCTTGATCAGGCCGCCCAGACACAACGCACTGGCGGTGGTCCGCAGCCCGGCCTGCTCGTCGGTGAGGTCACGGGTCGTGAACCGCAGGAAATGCCGCTGCTTGGCCAGTGCCTCAAGCCACTCGGCGCGCTCACCGGTGACGGATGCTTCCTCGTCCAGCTCGTGGGCGTGGGCGTTGGCGTTGGGTTCATTACCGGTCGTCATGTCGCTGCCTCTCTCGCTTCCTTGTTTCCTGCTGCGTCGGCCAGGGCCACACTAGAAACCGTTGCGGTCAGCTTCCGTCCTGAACGAGCGAAGCCGACAAGCGAACCGACGAGCGACGCGTCCCGATCGAGGTCCGCGTGCAGTGAGACCAACCGGCCCTGTCGCGCCCGGGCTGTGTGTGTTCACCCCGGGACGCGGGCGCCGATCGTCAGCTCTGCCTCGTCACCGGCCGGGGTGAGTTTCCGGACCAGCCAGCTGCGTCCGTCGATGCGCGTGCCTGCGCCGGTGGTGTAGGCCGGAACGACGAGTACGGGCCCTGCCCGGTCATCGGTCCGGTCATCGATACGCAGCTCCGCGTCGACGGCCACCGCGTCGGAGAAACGCAGGTCCACGTCGAGGGGCCAGGGGCGGGCGGTGAATGCCTGCGGGTCGGGAAGTCCCTGCAGGCGACAGCGGGCGCCCGGAAACAGATGCGTGTGACCGCACGAGGCCGGGAAGGTCTCGGCTTCGGCCGGCTCGGCGGCGGGCTGGGACATGGACGGACTCCGGGATACGCGGCAATGGGCGACCCTTCTCAGTCTGTCGTGCCGCCCGGCCAAGCAGCGGCAAGCCATGCTACGACTGCCCCCACCGTCATCCGTTCGGAGCCGGGGACAGGAGAACCGGCCTGAACACCATGCAGGTCCGGGCCTCGGTGACCACCCCTCAGCCCCCTCAGCCCTCCCTCCCCCCAAACGCCCCCAGGATTCGTTCAGCCGCCAGTGTGGCCGTCAGTTCGCCGTTTCGGACTTGTTGTTCCAAGTCGGGGGCGAGGGTTTGTACGGCGGGGTGGGTGTGGAGGCGGGTGAGGAGTTCGTCGCGGACCATCGTCCAGGTCCAGTCGATCTGCTGGTCGCGGCGTCTGGCGGTCAATCGGCCGGTGGAGTCCAGGAGCGTGCGGTGTTGTTGCAGGCGGTCCCAGACGGTGTCGAGGCCGGTCGATTCGCGTGCGCTGCAACTGAGCACGGGGGGTGTCCAGGCAGCGTCCTTCCCGTGCATGAGTCTGAGCGCGCCCGCCAGTTCCCGCGCGGCGGCGCGGGCGTCGCGTTCGTGGGGGCCGTCCGCCTTGTTGACGGCGATGACGTCGGCCAGCTCCAGGACGCCCTTCTTGATGCCCTGGAGCTGGTCGCCGGTGCGGGCGAGGGTGAGGAGGAGGAAGGAGTCGACCATGTTGGCGACGGCCGTTTCGGACTGGCCGACGCCGACCGTTTCGACCAGTACGACGTCGTAACCGGCCGCTTCCATCACCACGATGGATTCGCGTGTCGCCTTGGCGACGCCGCCGAGCGTGCCGGCGGTGGGGGAGGGGCGGACGTAGGCCGCCGGGTCGACGGCCAGGCGCTCCATCCGGGTCTTGTCGCCGAGGATCGAGCCGCCGGTGCGGCTGGAGGACGGGTCGACGGCGAGTACGGCCACCCGGTGCCCCAGGCCGGTCAGCATCGTGCCGAAGGCGTCGATGAACGTCGACTTGCCGACGCCCGGTACGCCACTGATGCCGATCCGCCGGGCCTGCCCGCTGTGCGGCAGCAGTTCGGTCAGCAACTCCTGTGCCAGGGCGCGGTGTTGGGGGCGGGTGGACTCGACCAGGGTGATGGCGCGGGCGACGATCGCCCGCTTGCCGTCGAGGACGCCCTTGACGTACGTGTCGAGATCGATGGCCATGGACTCACCGGCTCACAGGTCGCCGTGGCCGAGGGCGGCCGCGAGCCGCGTCACCAGGTCGTACGCCGCGTCGGGAATCACCGTGCCGGGCGGGAACACCGCCGCGGCTCCCATCTCCAGCAGCGTCGACACGTCCTGCGGCGGGATCACCCCGCCGACGACGATCATGATGTCGTCGCGGCCCTCCTCGGCGAGCGCTTCGCGAAGCGCGGGGACGAGCGTGAGGTGGCCGGCGGCCAGGGAGGACACCCCGACGATGTGCACGTCCGCCTCGACGGCCTGGCGGGCCACCTCGGCCGGGGTCTGGAACAGCGGGCCGACATCCACGTCGAAGCCGAGGTCGGCGAAGGCCGTGGCGATGACCTTCTGGCCGCGGTCGTGGCCGTCCTGGCCCATCTTGGCCACCAGGATGCGCGGCCGGCGGCCCTCGTCGTCGGCGAAGGTGTCCACCAGGGCCCGGGTGCGCTCCACGTTCGGGGACTCGCCTGCTTCGTTGCGGTACACACCGGAGATCGTACGGATCTGGCCCGCGTGCCGCCCGTACACCTTCTCCAGGGCGTCACTGATCTCGCCGACGGTCGCCTTCGCGCGGGCCGCGTTCACCGCCAGCTCCAGCAGGTTGCCCTCGCCGCCGGCCGCCCGGGTGAGCGCGTCCAGCGCGTCCTGGCAGGCCCGCTCGTCGCGCTCCGCGCGCAGCCGCCGCAGCTTCTCGATCTGCTGGGTGCGGACGGAGGAGTTGTCGACCTTCAGGACCTCGATCTGCTCGTCGGCCTCGACGCGGTACTTGTTCACACCGATCACCGGCTGGCGGCCGGAGTCGATGCGGGCCTGGGTGCGGGCCGCGGCCTCCTCGACGCGCAGCTTGGGGATGCCCGCGTCGATGGCCTGTGCCATGCCGCCCGCCTGCTCGACCTCCTGGATGTGCTGCCAGGCGCGGCGGGCGAGGTCGTACGTCAGCTTCTCGACGTACGCGCTGCCGCCCCACGGGTCGATCACGCGGGTCGTACCGGACTCCTGCTGGATCAGCAGCTGGGTGTTGCGGGCGATGCGCGCCGAGAAGTCGGTGGGCAGCGCGAGCGCCTCGTCGAGCGCGTTGGTGTGCAGCGACTGCGTGTGGCCCTGTGTGGCGGCCATGGCCTCCACACAGGTGCGCGTGACGTTGTTGAAGACGTCCTGGGCGGTGAGCGACCAGCCTGAGGTCTGGGAGTGGGTGCGGAGGGAGAGGGACTTGGTGTTCTTCGGGTCGAACTGCTTGACCAGCTTGGCCCAGAGCAGGCGGGCCGCGCGCAGCTTGGCGATCTCCATGAAGAAGTTCATGCCGATCGCCCAGAAGAAGGAGAGCCGGGGTGCGAAGGCGTCCACGTCCAGGCCCGCGTCCCGGCCGGCCCGGATGTACTCCACGCCGTCGGCGAGGGTGTAGGCCAGTTCCAGGTCGGCCGTCGCGCCGGCCTCCTGGATGTGGTAGCCGGAGATGGAGATGGAGTTGTAGCGGGGCATCCGCTGCGAGGTGTACGCGAAGATGTCGGAGATGATCCGCATCGAGGGCTTGGGCGGATAGATGTAGGTGTTGCGGACCATGAACTCCTTGAGGATGTCGTTCTGAATGGTCCCCGCCAGCTTCTCCGGCGGTACGCCCTGCTCCTCGGCGGCGACGATGTACAGCGCGAGGACCGGCAGCACCGCGCCGTTCATCGTCATCGACACCGTCATCCTGTCGAGCGGGATGCCGTCGAAGAGCTGGCGCATGTCGTAGATGGAGTCGATGGCCACGCCCGCCATGCCGACGTCACCGGTCACCCGCGGGTGGTCGCTGTCGTACCCGCGGTGCGTGGGCAGGTCGAAGGCGACCGACAGGCCCTTCTGACCTGCCGCCAGGTTCCGCCGGTAGAAGGCGTTGGACTCCTCGGCCGTGGAGAAGCCCGCGTACTGGCGGATGGTCCAGGGCTGGTTGAC
The DNA here is from genome assembly GCF_055586425.1 of Streptomyces sp. NPDC050806. Classification (NCBI taxonomy): domain Bacteria; kingdom Bacillati; phylum Actinomycetota; class Actinomycetes; order Kitasatosporales; family Streptomycetaceae; genus Streptomyces; species Streptomyces sp. NPDC050806. The sequence goes on from NZ_JBVJIF010000005.1 coordinate 323,139, forward strand.
GTACATCGTCGGGTACGGGCCGCGCAGGTACGGGGCGGTGCCCGGGAAGGTGGCCAGGAAGTCCAGGCCCTCCAGGTCCTGCCCGGTGTAGAGCGGCTTCACCGGGATGCCTTCCGGCGTTTCCCAGAGCCGGTCGTCGCCGTCGGCGGCCTTCTTGAAGGCCGCGCGCCACTCGTCGGTGGCCGCGCTCCCGGTGGCGGGTGTCCCCAGCTCGATCGCGGAGAAGTCGGGGATGGACATCAGGACACTCCCATGCGGTCGAGCGTGGCGGAGAGCACGGCAACGGCGTCGCCGCCGGCGGACACGTAGGTGTCGACACCCGCGTACGTGCCGGGGCGGCCCGCGAGGAACACGTGGTGCGCGCCCGCTTCCCGGAGCGTCCGTGCGGTGGCTTCGGCCTGCTCCTCGTAGAGCGTGTCGCTGGAGCACAGGCACACTTCCCGGGCTCCGCTCTCCTCGAAGGTGCCTTCGGTGACGGGCTCGATGCCGCCCGCCTGGAAGAGGTTGGCGGCGAAGGTCAGCCGGGCGGTGTGGGCGGCGGCCGGGCCGAGCGCGGCGAGGAAGACGCGGGGCCGCGTGCCGGTGGCGGCGAGGTGGGCGTCGGAGCGTGCCCGCAGCGCCTCGTACGCCTCGTCCCGCCGTACCCGGGGCAGGCCCCCGGCGGGCGGCTCGGGCGCGGGTTCGCGGACGACCGGCTTCTCCGCCAGGTGCGGGAACTCGCTGACTCCGGTGAGGGGTTCGCGTCGCGCGGCGAGCTTGGCGGAGCGCTGCGACCAGGTCTCGGCCAGCCGTTCGCCGACCATGCCGGAGCGCAGCGCCGCCGCCTGCCCGCCGGACCGCTCGATCTCCTGGAAGAAGTCCCAGGCCGCGTGCGCGAGTTCGTCCGTGAGCCGTTCCACGTACCAGGAGCCGCCCGCCGGGTCGATCACCCTGGCGAGGTGCGACTCCTCGATGAGGATGGTGGAGGTGTTGCGGGCGATACGGCGCGCGAACGCGTCCGGCAGCCCGAGCGCGTGGTCGAAGGGCAGTACGGTCACGGCGTCGGCGCCCGCCACTCCGGCGGCGAGGGTGGCGACCGTGGCGCGCAGCATGTTCACCCACGGGTCGCGACGCGTCATCATCACCGGCGAGGTCACCACGTGCTGGAGCTGCGCGCCCGCCTGCGGCGCCCCGCAGGCCTCGGCCACCCGGGCCCACAGCCGGCGCGCCGCGCGCAGCTTGGCGACGGTCAGGAACTGGTCGGCGGTCGCGGCGTACCGGAACTCCAGCTGCGCGCAGGCCTCTTCCGTGCTCAGCCCGGCGTCGGTCAGCTCGCGCAGGTACGCGACGCCCGTCGCCAGGGAGCAGCCCAGTTCCTGCGCCGCCGATCCGCCTGCCTCGTGGTACGGCAGGGCGTCGACGGTCAGCGCCCGTAGCCCGGGGTACCGCGCGGCACACGATCGGGCCAGTTCGGTCACCGGGGCGATGTCGTACGAGCGTCCGGTGCGGGCCTCGTGGCCCAGCGGGTCACCGCCCAGGTTGCCCCGCGCGGCGTCGGCGGCGACGCCACGGTTCTCGTACAGCCGCAGCAGCTCCCGCGCGGCCGGTGCGACCTCGTCGCCCGCGTCCAGGACGACGGGCGCCAGGTCGAGGTACACGCCGTCGAGGACGCGGCCCAACGAGGCAACGGGAATGCCGGACCCGCCGACGGTCAGCCACAGGGAGGTGACGCCGTTCTCCAGGTCGGTCAGGACGGCTTCGCCCTCCGCGGCCGTGTGGCGCTGGCGTACGTCCCAGCCGCCGGCCGTGTTGCCCTCGGCCCGGCCGCCGCGTACGAAGGGTGCGAAGCCGGGCAGGCCGGGGTCGGGCGCGTGGTCGCGCGCGGTGTAGAGGGGGCGGGTGCGAAGCCCGTCCTCCAGCGCGGTGGACAGGGCGTACTCCGCCTCGGCGCCAGAGACTTCCTTGCCCGACTTGCGCAGCACACCCGCTACCAGGTGCTGCCACTGCTCATGTGTCGCGTCAGGGAACTCGGCCGCCAGGGAAAGCCCGTCGTCAGGCAGGACCGTCATGCTCGGATGTTAGGCCACGTTAACAATGGAGCGGCAGAGGGCAGGGCTGTGACCTTGTTCTCTTCCGCCGGGTGGCATGAACCGCCGCCCTGCCGGGGTAGGGGACCGGGCCCTCGTCGAGAAGCGGCGGACGGGCCGGCGGGGGTGGAATTACCAGGACGTCCAACTATATAGTCGCCGCCAAGGCCCGCGGTGCAGGGAAGCCGGTGCGATTCCGGCGCGGTCCCGCCACTGTGACCGGGGAGTACGCCGTCGAGCAGCACGCCACTGACGAGAGAGACGTCGGGAAGGCGGGCGGCGCGCGCTGATCCGGGAGTCAGGATACCGGCCGCGGGATGTTCCGTGTTGTCCACGAGGATGGAGCTGACACGCATGGCATCGGTGCGCGTTCACGATCCCGGCGGTCCCACCCGGCCCACCGTGATTCACCGAGGAGCCCCACCGCACACGGCCGCCACGGCCTGACGGCCCCTCCGCCATACGCGATCTCGCGCAGCCCCGCCCGCGTACGCCACCGCGTCCGCGTGCGACGGCACCGCGCGCCATCCCGGATCACCTGACGAGAGCAGGCACCCATGATCCGCGCAACCGACCGCGCCTCCGTGCGCGAGCTGACCCACTACGTCGGCGGCAAGCACATCCCGGGAACCTCGGGGTCCTACGGCGACGTGCACGACCCCAACACCGGCGAGGTCCAGGCCCGCGTGCCCCTCGCGAGCAGGGCCGAGACCGAAGCGGCGATCACCGATGCCGCGCGGGCACAGCGGGAGTGGGGCGGCTGGAACCCCCAGCGCCGCGCCCGCGTCCTCATGCGGTTCCTCCAGCTCGTCGAGCAGGAGAAGGACGCGCTGGCCCGGCTGCTGTCCTCCGAACACGGCAAGACGGTCGCCGACGCCCACGGTGACATTCAACGGGGACTGGAGGTGGTGGAGTTCGCGGCAGGCATTCCCCACCTGATGAAGGGCGAGTTCACCGACAACGCCGGCACCGGCATCGACGTCCACTCGCTGCGCGCACCCCTCGGGGTGGTCGCCGGCATCACCCCGTTCAACTTCCCGGCGATGATTCCGCTCTGGAAGGCCGCACCGGCCCTGGCCTGCGGCAACGCCTTCATCCTCAAGCCTTCCGAGCGGGATCCGTCCGTCCCGCTGCGCCTCGCCGAACTCTTCCTGGAGGCCGGCCTGCCACCCGGCGTGCTCAACGTCGTCAACGGCGGCCGGGAAGCCGTCGACACCCTCCTCGAAGACCCCCGCGTCGCCGCCCTCGGCTTCGTCGGCTCCACACCCGTCGCCGCGCACGTCTATGCCACCGCCGCCGCCCACGGCAAGCGCGCCCAGTGCTTCGGCGGCGCCAAGAACCACATGGTCGTGATGCCGGACGCCGACCTCGACCAGGCCGTGGACGCGCTGATCGGCGCCGGATACGGCTCCGCCGGTGAGCGCTGCATGGCCATCTCCGTGGCCGTCCCCGTGGGGGAGGAGACCGCCGACGCGTTGGTCGCCCGCCTGAGGGAACGCATCGCCGGGCTCCGCATCGGCCGCAGCGACGACCCCGACTCCGACTTCGGACCGCTCGTCGGCAGGGACGCCGTCGACCGGGTCCGTTCGTACGTCGACCTCGGTGTCGAGGAAGGCGCCGAACTGGTCGTCGACGGAAGGGACTTCACCCTGCCCGGACACGAGAACGGCTTCTTCGCCGGGGCCTCCCTGTTCGACCGGGTCACCCCCGCGATGCGCATCCACCAGGAGGAGATCTTTGGTCCCGTCCTGACCGTCGTACGCGCCGCCGACTACGAAGAGGCCCTGCGCCTGCCCAGCGAGCACGAGTACGGCAACGGCGTGGCCGTCTTCACCCGCGACGGCGACACCGCCCGCGACTTCGCCAGGCGCGTCGACACCGGCATGGTCGGCGTCAACGTCCCCATCCCGGTGCCCGTCGCGTACCACACCTTCGGCGGCTGGAAGCGGTCCGGCTTCGGCGACCTCAACCAGCACGGCCCCGACGCCATCCGCTTCTACACCCGTACCAAGACGGTCACCTCGCGCTGGCCCGCCGGCCTCCGCGAAGGCGCCAGCTTCACGATCCCGACGATGGGCTGACCCGCAATGACCAGCACTCTGCTCACCGAGGACCAACAGGCCCTCGTCGAGACCACCCTCGACTTCACCCAGGACCACCTCGCCCCGCACGCCCTCGAATGGGACCGCGACAAGCACTTCCCCGTCGACGTCCTCCGCAAGGCCGCCGGACTCGGCCTCGGCGGTGTCCACGTCCGCGAGCAGTCCGGCGGCTCCGGCCTCGGCCGTGCCGACGGCGTCCTCGTCTTCGAAGCCCTCGCCTCCGGCTGCCCGTCCGTCGCCGGCTACCTGTCCATCCACAACATGGTCGCCTGGATGATCGACCACTACGGTGACGCCGCACAGCGCGAGCGATGGCTTCCCCGGCTGTGCGCCATGGACGACCTGGCCGGCTACTGCCTGACCGAACCGGGCGCCGGATCGGACGCCGCGGCCCTCACCACCCGGGCCGTGCGGGACGGAGAACACTGGCTGCTCAGCGGGGTCAAGCAGTTCATCTCGGGTGCGGGAGCCGCCCAGCTGTACGTGGTGATGGCCCGCACCGGTGGCGACGGCGCCGACGGGGTGTCCGCGTTCGTCGTCGACAAGGACGACCCCGGCGTCTCCTTCGGCCCGAACGAGCGGAAGATGGGCTGGAACGCCCAGCCCACCCGGCAGGTCGTGCTGGACGCCGTCCGGCTGCCCGCCGACCGCCTCCTGGGCGGCGAGGGCCAGGGCTTCCGCATCGCCATGAACGGCCTCAACGGCGGGCGCCTCGGCATCGCCGCCTGCTCCCTCGGCGGCGCCCGCAGCGCCCTCAACGCGGCCCTCGCCCACCTCGCCGACCGCGAGGCATTCGGGCAGCGGCTCCTCGACGCTCAGGCGCTGCGCTTCCGCCTCGCCGACATGGCGACCGAACTCACCGCGGCGCGCGCCCTCGTCCAGCAGGCCGCCCAGGCGCTCGACCGCGGTGACCCACAGGCCCCGTACCTGTGCGCGATGGCGAAGAGGTTCGCCACCGACACCGGCTACTCCGTTGCGGACCGGGCGCTGCAGCTGCACGGCGGTTACGGATACCTCAGCGAGTACGGCATTGAGAAGATCGTCCGAGACCTGCGGGTCCACCGGATCCTGGAAGGAACCAACGAGATCATGCGCGTCATTGTGGCCCGCGGCCTGACGGAGGCGTTCGGATGACCGACGCGACCGGCACCGAAGCACCCGTCCTGCTGCACACCGCCGGACGGGCCGCCCACCTCACCCTCAACCGTCCCAAGGCCCTCAACGCCCTGACCCACACCATGGTCCGCCGCATCGACCGGGCACTCACCGCCTGGGAGGACGACCCGGCCGTCGAGACGGTGGTGGTCACCGGCGCGGGGGAGCGGGGCCTGTGCGCGGGCGGCGACATCCGTGCGATCCACGACGACGCACGCCACGGCGACGGCAGCGCCTCCGCCGCGTTCTGGCGCGACGAGTACCGCCTCAACGCCCGCATCGCCCGCTACCCCAAGCCGTACGTCGCCGTCATGGACGGCATCGTCATGGGCGGCGGCGTCGGCATCTCCGCACACGGCAGCGTCCGCCTCGTCACCGAACGGTCCCGGATCGCGATGCCCGAGACCGGCATCGGCTTCGTACCGGACGTCGGCGGCACCTACCTGCTCGCCCTGGCCCCCGGCGAACTGGGCACCCACCTCGCCCTGACGGGCACGCAGGTCGGCGCCGGGGACGCCCTGCTGTGCGGACTCGCCGACCACTACGTACCGTCCGCCGCCCTCGGACGGTTCGTCGACGACCTGTCCCGACTGCCCGTACGGGAGGCGCTGGGCCGCCACGTACAGACCCCGCCGCAGGGGGACCTGCCCGAGCGGCAGGAGTGGATCGACACCTGCTACGCCGCCGACACGGTCGAGGAGATCGTCGGACGGCTGCTCGACCACGGCGACCCGGCCGCGAAGGAAGCCGCCGAAACCCTGATCGGCAGGTCGCCCACCGCGCTGAAGGTCACTCTCGCGGCACTGCGCAGGGCCCGTCGGCTCGGCCCGCTGGAGCGGGTCCTCGACCAGGAGTACCGGGTCTCCTGCGCGGCCTTGGCCACCCCCGACCTGGTGGAGGGCATCCGTGCCCAGGTCATCGACAAGGACCGGAATCCGCGCTGGTCACCGGCCACTCTCGCCGAGGTCACCGACGCCGACGTCGAGCGCTTCTTCGTCACACTCGGCGCGCGCGAACTCGGACTCGCCGCGGGAGACGGCACCACGACGGAGGTGATCTGGTGAACCCGACCGGACGTGCACCGGCGGACCGTGCCGGAGGTGGCCCGGTGGGCAGGACCGTCGCGTTCATCGGACTCGGCCACATGGGTGGCCCCATGGCGGCCGGTCTCGTGAATTCCGGCCACCGGGTGCTCGGGCACGACCTGGACGCCGCCGCACTGGACAGCGCAGCGGCGGCAGGAGTGGTACCGGCGGCGTCCGCGGCCGGGGCGGTAGCGGCGGCGGACGTGGTTCTCACGATGCTGCCCGCCGGCCGTCACGTCCTCGGCCTCTACGACGACACCCTCACCGCCGCCCGACCCGGCACCCTCTTCGTCGACTGCTCGACCATCGATGTCGCCGACGCCCGCGCGGCCCACCAGCGGGCTGCCGCATCCGGCATGCGGGCCCTGGACGCCCCGGTGTCCGGCGGGGTGGTCGGCGCCGAGGCCGCCACGCTGACCTTCATGGCCGGTGGGGGAGGAGAGGAATTCGCCGAGGCGCGTCCGCTGCTGGAGGCCATGGGCAAGAAGGCCGTCCACTGCGGTGGCGCGGGCGCCGGCCAGGCCGCCAAGATCTGCAACAACATGATTCTCGGCGTCTCCATGATCGCCGTGAGTGAGGCATTCGTCCTGGGCGAGCGCCTCGGCCTCTCCCACCAGGCCCTGTACGACGTGGCGTCGACGGCATCCGGCCAGTGCTGGGCGCTCAGCGTCAACTGCCCGGTCCCCGGCCCCGTACCGACGAGCCCGGCCAACCGGGACTACCGGCCCGGCTTCGCCGCCGCCCTGATGGCCAAGGACCTGGGCCTGGCCGCCAACGCGGTACGAGCGGGCGGCGTCAACGCCGAACTGGGTTTGCGCGCGGCGGAGTTGTACGCGTCCTACGCGGAGCGCGCCGGAAACACGGAGGACTTCTCCGGCATCGTCCGCACGATAAGGGAACACGACGGAGGGCAGCCGTGACCACGCACCCGCCCGCGGAGCACGAGGCGATCCGCGTCGAACGCAAGGGCCGTACCGCCCTGCTCACCCTCAACCGGCCGAAGGCACTCAACGCACTGAACCTCCAGGTCATGAACGAGGTCGTGGCCGCCACCGAGGCCCTCGACCGCGACCCGGACTGCGGCTGCGTGGTGATCACCGGCTCCGAGAAGGCGTTCGCGGCCGGCGCCGACATCAAGGAGATGCGGCCCCACGACTACCTGGACATGTACCTCGCCGACTGGTTCGCCGCCTGGGACCGGCTCGGACAGCTGCGCACACCGACCGTCGCGGCCGTCTCCGGCTACGCGCTCGGTGGCGGCTGCGAGCTCGCCATGCTCTGCGACATCCTGCTCGCCGCCGACACCGCGGTCTTCGGCCAGCCGGAGATCAAGCTCGGTGTGATTCCGGGCATCGGCGGCTCCCAGCGGCTGACCCGGGCCGTCGGCAAGGCCAAGGCCATGGAGATGTGCCTGACCGGGCGCACCATGGACGCGGCCGAGGCCGAGCGCGCCGGGCTCGTCTCCCGTGTCGTGCCCGCCGCCGACCTGCTCGGCGAGGCCCTCGCGGTCGCCGAGACCGTCGCCGGCATGTCGCTGCCGGTGGCGATGATGGCGAAGGAGGCAGTCGGCCGGGCCTTCGAGACGACCCTCGCCGAGGGTGTCCGCTTCGAACGCCGTCTCTTCCACGCGGTGTTCGCCACCGCCGACCAGAAGGAGGGCATGAGCGCCTTCGCCGACAAACGGCCACCGGAGTTCCGCCACCGCTGACGCTTCCTCAGGTCCTCCCGGACGCGCGTACCGAAGTACGCCGGTCCGGGAGGACCGTCAGCGGTTCACCGGAATCAGCGCGCGGGCAGCTCGCCGCGGACGGTGCGGGCCGCGGCGACCAGGTTCTCCAGCGAGGCGCGGGTCTCGGACCAGCCGCGGGTCTTCAGGCCGCAGTCGGGGTTGACCCACAGCCGTTCGGCGGGGATCGCCTCCAGGCCGGTGCGGAGCAGCGCGGCCGACTCCTCGGCGCTGGGCACGCGCGGGGAGTGGATGTCGTACACACCGGGCCCGGCCTCGCGCGGGTAGCCGTGGGCGGCCAGCTCGCGCGCGACCTGCATGTGCGAGCGGGCGGCCTCCAGGCTGATGACATCGGCGTCGAGGTCGTCGATGGCCTGGACGATGTCGCCGAACTCCGCGTAGCACATGTGCGTGTGGATCTGCGTGTCAGGGCGCACACCACTGGTGGTGAGCCGGAACGCCTCGGTCGCCCACGCCAGGTAGGCGGGATGGTCGGCGGCGCGCAGTGGCAGGGTCTCGCGCAGTGCCGGTTCGTCCACCTGGATGACGGAGGTGCCCGCCGTCTCCAGGTCGCCCACCTCGTCGCGCAGCGCGAGCGCAACCTGCCGGGCGGTGTCGGCGAGGGACTGGTCGTCTCGGACGAAGGACCAGGCGAGCATGGTGACCGGGCCGGTGAGCATGCCCTTGACCGGGCGGTCGGTGAGGGACCGGGCGTACTCCGTCCAGCGCACCGTCATGGGCTCGGGACGGGAGATGTCACCGGCCAGGATCGGCGGGCGGACGTAGCGGGTGCCGTACGACTGGACCCAGCCGTGCTGCGTCGCGAGGTAGCCGGTGAGCTGCTCCGCGAAGTACTGGACCATGTCGTTGCGCTCGGCCTCGCCGTGCACCAGCACATCCAGCCCTGCCTTCTCCTGGAAGGAGATGACCTCCTGGATCTCCGCCTTGATGCGCTCCTCGTAGCCGGCCGTGTCGATGCGGCCCGCACGCAGGTCGGCGCGGGCGGTGCGCACCTCGCCGGTCTGAGGGAAGGAGCCGATGGTGGTCGTCGGCAGCAGGGGCAGGCCGAGGTGGGCGCGCTGGGCAGCGGCCCGTCGGGCGTACGGCTGGGAGCGCCGGCCGTCGGCCGCCGTGACGGCCGCGGTACGGGAGCGTACGGCCGGGTCGCGGGTGATGGGGGAGCCGGCGCGGGAGGCCAGGTCGGCGCGGTTGGCGGCGAGTTCGGCCGCGATCGTGTCCGTACCCTGGGCGAGGCCCTTGGCGAGGGTGACGATCTCGGTGGTCTTCTGGCGGGCGAAGGCGAGCCAGCGCAGGATCTGCGGTGCGATGTCCCGCTCGGCGCCCGTGTCGAGGGGGACGTGCAGCAGGGAGCAGGAGGCCGACACGTCGACGCGGTCGGCGAGGCCGAGGAGCGTGCCGAGCGTGGCGAGCGAGTTCTCCAGGTCGTTGACCCAGATGTTGCGGCCGTTGACCACACCGGCGACCAGCCGCTTGCCCGGCAGCCCGCCGACGGCGGCGAGGGCGTCCAGGTTGGCGGCGGCCGCCCCGGTGAAGTCCAGGGCGAGGCCCTCGACGGGCGTCTTCGCGAGCACCGGCAGCGCGTTGCCGAGGCGGTCGAAGTACGTGGCGATCAGCAGCTTCGGGCGGTCGGTGAGGGCGCCCAGGTCACGGTAGGCACGCTCGGCGGCGTTCAGCTCGGCCGGGGTGCGGTCCTGTACCAGGGCGGGCTCGTCCAGCTGTACCCACTCGGCGCCGGCGGCACGCAGGTCGGCGAGGACCTCGGCGTAGACGGGGAGCAGCCGGTCCAGCAGCGTCAGCGGATCGAAGCCGGCGGCCACACCGGGCGCCGGCTTGGCGAGGAGCAGATAGGTGACCGGGCCGACCAGGACCGGACGGGCCGTCAGGCCCAGGGCGACGGCTTCCTTCAGCTCGGCGACCTGCTTGGCGGAGTCGGCGGAGAACACCGTGTCCGGACCCAGCTCGGGGACCAGGTAGTGGTAGTTGGTGTCGAACCACTTGGTCATCTCCAGCGGTGCGACGTCCCGCGTACCGCGCGCCATCGCGAAGTAGCCGTCGAGGCGGTCCGCTGCGACGGCGTCGCGGTGGCGGTCGGGTACGGCACCCACCATGACGGTGATGTCCAGCACGTGGTCGTAGTACGAGAAGTCGCCGGTCGGGACCTCGTCGATGCCGGCGTCGGCCAGCTGCCGCCAGTTGGTGCGGCGCAGCTCGGCGGCGGTGGCGCGGAGCTCGGCGGCGGTGACGCGGCCCTTCCAGTACCCCTCGATCGCCTTCTTCAGTTCCCGGTTCTGGCCCTGGCGCGGGTAGCCGTACACGGTGGCCCGTGCTGCCGCGGCTGCGGACTTCGCTGTCACGGAGATCTCCTTCGCGAGATGAATCCCTGAGATCCCGGCAACGGGACGAGAACGCGAAGGGGTGACCCACCGGGCGGTACGGCCTCGCGCGGCAGTGCGCGGCCATTCGCCTGGTAAGAAACGCCGACCCGCCCACGAGGTCACCGGGATGTCCGCGTACGAATCGTCCGTACGCGGGCAGCTGGCAGGTCTTCGGACTCATGGGCGCGTCCTCACCGAGGAGGACATCTACTGGCCGTCGCTTCCCAGGCCCACTCGGGCCCAGTGCGTATGACGGCGGTCGTTCCCACACACCGCTGCGGGGCAGTCCCGGATTTCCACCGGGTTCCCTCTTGCGACGCATCCCGCCTGGCGGACGGGGCGAACCAACTGCACCGGACACCCTACGGGCCGCCCCCGCTCCCCGGCGGATCACGTCCGTCATTCGGATGGTGAGCTGAGACACACGGGCACGGTGCTGGACACGGGCAGCGGGCGGGAAGCGCCGCACGCGCACTTCCCGCCCGTTCCCCGCGCACTCGCCGGTTCCCTCGGCCGGCGGTGCCTTCCGGGCCCCTCAGCCCGGTGGTCCGGGCACCCTCCGCCCGGACGTGCCGGGATCTCGGTCCCGGCCGTACATGGGGAAACCCCGGCCGGACTGGTCGAGGCGGGGCTCGGGTCCGGTCGAACTGCCCGCGTACACCTCCGCGATGCCCGCGCCCAGCGGCCCGCCGCCGACGGCCCCGACGCGCCGGATGCCCGCGCTCACGGCTGCTCCACGTGGCGCACGAGGTGGGCGGTGTAGGCGTCCGGAGTGAAGAAGAGCGGCAACTGGCTTGCCAGCGCGTTGCGTTCGAACAGCTCCCGCACCTCGTCGACGGGCGCCCACGGGTACTCGGCGCCGAGCGACTCGACTTCCTCGTCGAGCAGCCGCAGGACCGTCTCCCGGTCCAGGACCCGGTGCCGCAGCCACTGCCAGATCTGGACGCGGGCGATCTCGGCGGTGGCCGCGTCCTCCATGAGACCGTCCAGGGCGACCGCACCGCGGCCGTGCAGCCAGGCGGCGAAGTACCGCAGGGCGACCGCGATGTTGGTACGCACGCCTTCCGCGGTGGGCCGCTCGCTGATCCGGCGCACGGACAGCAGCTGCGCCGCCGTCACCTCCACGTCGTCCCGCGTCCGGTCGATCTGGTGGGGCCGGTCACCCAGCACACCGTCGTACGCCTCGCGGCACACCGGCACGAGGCCGGGATGGGCGACCCAGGAGCCGTCGAAACCGTCCTCCGCCTCGCGTTCCTTGTCCAGCCGCACCTTGGCGAGCGCCGCTTCGTGAGTGGCCGGGTCCTTGCTCGGCACCTGGGCCGCCATGCCCCCGATCGCGTGGGCGCCCCGTTTGTGGCAGGTGCGTACCAGCAGCTCCGTGTACGCGCGCATGAACGGAGCGGTCATCGTCACCTTCGCGCGGTCCGGCAGCAGGAAGTCGGTGCGGTGTCCGAAGGTCTTGACGATGCTGAACAGGTAGTCCCAGCGGCCCGCGTTGAGGCCCGAGCTGTGCTCGCGCAGTTCGTAGAGGATCTCCTCCATCTCGAACGCGGCGGTGATCGTCTCGATGAGCACGGTGGCGCGGACCGTGCCCCGCGGAATGCCCAGGAGTTCCTGGGCCGTGACGAAGATGTCGTTCCACAGCCGGGCCTCGTGGCGGTTCTCCAGCTTCGGCAGGTAGAAGTACGGGCCCTGGCCGGCGTCGATCCGGTGTTGTGCGCAGTGGAAGAAGTACAGCCCGAAGTCGACGAGTGCGGCGGGCACCGGCGCTCCGTCGTACTCCAGGTGCGCCTCGTCCAGGTGCCAGCCGCGCGGCCGGACCACGAGGGTGGCGAGCCGGTCGTGGCCGGCGAGCCGGTACTCCCTGCCGTCGGGGGTGGTGAAGTCGATACGCCGCTGGACCGCGTCGAGCAGAGCGATCTGGCCGCCGATGATGTTTTCCCAGTTGGGTGAGGTGGCGTCCTCGAAGTCGGCCATCCACACCCGGGCGCCCGACTTCAGCGCGTTGACCGCCATCCGGGGCTCGGGCGGGCCGGTGATCTCGACGCGGCGGTCGGTCAGGCCGGGTGCCGGCGGTGCGACCCGCCAGTCGGGGTCGGCCCGGACGGCGGACGTGACCAGGGGGAAGTCGAGCGGGGAGCCGCTGGCGAGGCGGAGCGCCTGTCGGCGGCGTTCCTTCATCAGCTCCCGGCGGCGTCCGCCGAACGCCGCGGCCAGCCGGCCGACGAAGTCCAGGGCGGCGGGCGTGAGGATCTCGTCGTGGCGGTCGCCGGGCGCGGCGAGGACGCGGACACGGTGGGCGGGCGGTGCGGTGATGGTCATCGGGTTCTCCTGCGGGAGGGAGGGAGCGGGGGCGGACGGGGACGGTCGTCCGACCCCCGCTCGGCCGGGCGGACCGGGCGGCGACCTCGGAGGGGCGGCCTAGTGGAACTGCTCCGCCTCCGTGGAGCCGGCCAGCGCGGTGGTGGAGGAGGTGGGGTTGACGGCGGTGGAGACCAGGTCGAAGTAGCCGGTGCCGACCTCGCGCTGGTGCTTGACGGCGGTGAAGCCGTGCTCCTGCGCGGCGAACTCCTTTTCCTGCAGGTCGACATAGGCGGTCATGCCGTGCTCGGCGTAGCCGCGGGCCAGGTCGAACATGCCGTGGTTGAGCGAGTGGAAGCCGGCCAGCGTGATGAACTGGAACTTATAGCCCATCGCGCCCAGCTCCCGCTGGAACTTGGCGATCTGGTCGTCGTCCAGCGCGGCCTTCCAGTTGAAGGACGGCGAGCAGTTGTAGGCCAGCATCTGGTCCGGGTACCGCGCGTGGATCGCCTCGGCGAACTCGCGGGCCTGCGCCAGGTCCGGGGTACCGGTCTCGACCCAGATCAGGTCGGCGTACGGGGCGTAGGCGAGCCCGCGGGCGATGACGGGAGCCATGCCGTTGCGGACCCGGTGGAAGCCCTCGGCGGTCCGCTCGCCCGTCAGGAATTCGGCGTCGCGCTCGTCGACGTCGCTGGTGATGAGGTTGGCGGCGAGTGCGTCGGTGCGGGCGACGATGACGGTGGGTACGTCGGAGAGGTCGGCGGCCAGCCGGGCCGCGTTGAGGGTGCGGACGTGCTGGGAGGTGGGCACCAGGACCTTGCCGCCGAGGTGGCCGCACTTCTTCTCGGAGGCGAGCTGGTCCTCGTAGTGGATGCCGGCCGCACCCGCCGCGATCATGGCCTTGGTCAGCTCGAAGGCGTTCAGCGGGCCGCCGAAGCCGGCCTCTGCGTCGGCGACGATCGGGGCGAGCCAGTCCGTCGTGTCCCCGGTGTTCTCGGCGGTGGCGATCTGGTCGGCGCGCAGCAGTGCGTTGTTGATCCGGCGCACCACCTGCGGCACCGAGTTCGCCGGGTAGAGGCTCTGGTCGGGGTAGGTCTGGCCGGCCAGGTTGGCGTCGGCGGCGACCTGCCAGCCGGACAGATAGATCGCCTGGAGGCCGGCCTTCACCTGCTGCACGGCCTGACCGCCCGTCAGCGCGCCCAGGGCGTGGACGTAGTCGCTCTCGTGCAGCTGCCGCCACAGCCGCTCGGCACCGCGCCGCGCGAGAGTGTGCTCCTCGCGGACGCTGCCGGCGAGCCGGACCACGTCCTCGGCGGTGTAGGTGCGCTCGATGCTTTGCCACCGGGGGTCGGTGGCCCAGCGCCGCGCGAGTTCCCCGGCCGCCTGCGTCCTCGCCTCTGCCATGACTGTCACCGTCTCCTCGGTCTGTTGTGTGCGGTGTGTTGTGTCTGCGGTCTGTTGTGTCTGCCAATCCCGTACGTTCTTCTCGTACGAGCGGCACTGCGTGTCTCGAAGCGGATTGCGGCCCACCGTCACCGGGGGAGGTGCTGGTGAGCAATGCTGCCGGTCCAGGCTGCCAACAGTGCCGGGATTGCCGACGTCAGAGCAGGAATCGGGTCCCGGTTGCGGGCGGTGCCGGTCGGTTCCGGTGGGCCACACTGCGACTCTCGCACTGGCACTGAGTGCCAACAAGTGTGGACCCATGCCAACCTTTGCGAATCTTCTCACCGTTTTTTGCCAACATTGCGAAGGCTCCACCGTGCGCCTTTCCCCGTACGCTGTGACCGTTCCGCACACGGAGGAGGAGCGCTGGTGAGCAAGACCTACGCGGGGGCGCGGCTGCGGAGACTGCGCGAGGAACGCCGGATGAGCCAGGCGGAACTCGCCCGCACACTGAGCATCTCCCCGAGCTACCTGAACCAGATGGAGCACGACTCCCGCCCGCTCACCGTCCCGGTACTGCTGCGGCTCACCGAGACCTTCGGCATCGACCCCGGCTTCTTCTCCGAGCGCGACACGAGCCGGCTGCTGGCGGACCTGCGCGAGGCGTTGGCCGGTGAGGTCGCCGACTCCCGGGTGTCCCCGTCCGACCTCGCCGACCTGGCCTCGCGCATGCCCTCGGTGGCACAGGTACTGGTTGACCTGGGGCGCCGCAATCAGGCGCTGGCCGAACGGCTGGCGGGTGCCGCCGACGGCCGCGACACCGGCCGCGCGCTGCCGCACTCACCGCACGAAGAGATCCGGGACTTCTTCTACCGCCGCCAGAACTACCTGCACGACACCGACCTCGCGGCCGAGCGGCTCGCCGAGGAGATCGGCATCCGGCCCGGCGACGTCGTCCGCGCGCTCACGGCGCGGCTGGCCGACACGCACGGCGTCCGCCTCGCCGCGTCCGGCACCGCCCGCCACCTGCACCACTACGACGAGGCGACCCGCACCCTGCACCTGTCGCCCCGGCTGCGCCCCGGGCAGCGCGCCTTCCGCCTCGCGACCCAACTGGCCCTGCTGGAGTACGACGACGGGCTGGACCGGCAGGCGGCCGAGGACTTCCCGCCCGGCTCACCCGCCCACGCACTGGCCCGCATCGGCATCGCCAACTACTTCGCCGCCGCGCTGATCCTCCCGTACTCCGCCTTCCACGCGGCGGCCGAGGAGGTGCGCTACGACATCGAGCGCCTCACCGATCGCTACGGTCTCGGCTACGAGACCGTCTGCCACCGCCTGAGCACGCTCCAGCGCCCGCGGCTGCGCGGCGTGCCCTTCTCCTTCGTCCGCGTCGACCGGGCCGGCAACATGTCCAAGCGGCAGTCCGCGACCGGCTTCCACTTCTCCCGGGCGGGCGGCACCTGCCCGCTGTGGAACGTCTACGAGGCGTTCGCGGCGCCCGGCCGCATCCACGTCCAGGTCGCGGAGATGCCGGACGGCCAGCGCTACCTCTGGACGGCGCGTGCCGTCACCCGGCACCGCGGCGGCTGGGGCGAACCGGGCAAGACCTACGCCATCGGCCTGGGCTGCGAGATCCGGCACGCCCACCGTCTCGTCTATTCAGCGGGGCTGGACCTCGCCAACGCCTCGGCCGCCACCCCCATCGGCATGGGCTGCCGCGTCTGCGAACGCCTCGACTGCCCCCAACGCGCGGCCCCGCCCCTCGGCCGTCCCCTGGAGATCGACCAGAACAGCACCACATTCGTGCCGTATCCGGTGTCGGACACCGCGGGATGACCCACACGACGGGGGGACGCACATCATGGGAAGGCCCACACCACGGGGGCCCACACCACGGGGTGGGCCAACCGCACCGCTCACCACCTGCGCGTACGGTGGGCTCGCGCCCGGACTCAGGGCCGGTAGACGCACTCCGCCAGCGTCGCGTGCTTCTTCCAGCCCAGCGACTCGTACAGTGCGCGCCCGGCATCGGTCGCGCCGAGCACGCCCAGCGTCGCGCCGTCCGCCACGGCACGGTCGGCGAGCGTACGCATCACGAAGGCGCCCAGCCCGTGCCGCCGGTGGGTCTTCTCGGTCAGCACGCGGTCGACGACCACCGCTTCCCCCAAGGCCGCCAGCTGCCCCTGGGCCGCCGGCCTGCCGGCCGCGTCCAGCACCCGGACGCAGGTGACGCCGCCGACGGTATCCACGGACGCGGTGTACCCCTCGGGCGCGACCGGACGCGTGGCGACCAGGTCAACGGCCATCAGATGTCCCGTGCACTCCCAGGCCACCACCCACCCCCGGGACATCCACGGCTCGATCTCCTCCGGCTCCGCCGGCATCTTCATCCAGGTCCGCGGCTCGGACACCGAGGCGGCGGCGTCGCGGACCAACGGCTCCTCGGTTCTGGGCAGGACATGGCGTCCCACCTCGGAGGGGCTGTCGGCCACCGAGATGTAGAACCCCCAGGGCATCTCGACCGGCGGAGGCGTCCTTCGGGACACGGCCCAGCCCGCCACCCAGGTTCTGACAATGTCCGCAACCATCATGCCCTCCCGAAGCCGTGGCGGCCGTATCGACGGCCGGAGCAAGAGTTCACTCGGTGGTTCACCTGCTGAGCGGTCATCACCTACAGCACCTGCATCACCTACTGAGTAATGGTCACTAGCCGAGGTGGCACATTACTCCTCCGTGCGGCCGCAGACATCTGAATTTCCGCGGCGGCCGGTGCCTCGAAGCCGGCCTCATGCCGACGGGGCGAGTCGGGCCGCGATGCGGGGCGCCGGTGGACCTAGCATGGCGGGCATGGCCGTCGACCTCTTCGCAGGCATCCCAGTGAGTGACTACGCGGCAGCGCTGGCCTGGTACGAGCGGCTGCTCGGCGCCCCGCCGGCGTTCCTCCCGAACGACTCCGAAGCCGTATGGGAGCTGGCGGAACACCGGTATGTGTACGTCGAGCACCGGCCCGGGCACGCGGGCCACGCCATGCACACGCTCTTCGTCGACGACCTCGACGCACGCGTGGCAGGCATCGCCGACCGGGGGCTGGAGCCCACCGACCGCGAGACCTACTCCAACGGCGTACGCAAGGTCACCTATCGGGACCCGGACGGAAACGAGATCGGATTCGGCGGCGCTCCACGCTGACTGTTGACGCGGACTGTTAATGCGTCAGCCGGCTGTGTGCCTGCCGCCGTTGGGCGCACCGCAGTAGGTTCGCTTGCCATGCGGGTAACCAAGTACACCCACGCCTGTGTACGGCTGGCGAGGGATGGCCGCGTGCTGGTCGTCGATCCCGGAACGTGGAGCGAGCCGGCGGCGCTCACGGGCGCGGACGCCGTGCTGGTGACGCACGAACACGCCGACCACATCGATGTCCTGCGGCTGGCCGGCCTCGGCGTCCCGGTCCACGCCCCTGCCGAGTCGGACATACGGGGGCTGGAGGTGACCCGGGTGTCGCCCGGTGCGGAGTTCCTGGCCGCCGGCTTCCGTGTGCAGGCGGTCGGCGGCCGCCACGCGTCCGTGTACGACGGTCAACCGGGCTGCGCGAACCTCGGCTACGTCATCGACGAGGCGGTCCACCACCCCGGCGACTCTCTGCACGTGCCGGACCAGCCGATCGACACGCTGCTGGTCCCGGTCCACGGCTCGTGGGTGAAGACGGCGGAAGCGATCGACTTCGTCAAGGCGATCGCGCCGCGGCGGGCGATCGCGATGCACGACGCACAGCTCAACGACCGCGGCCTCAGCAGTGTCAACGGCTGGCTCGCCGAGGCGACCACCACCGACTACCGGTACCTGCGGCCCGGCGAGTCGGCCTGAGCGCTGCCCCCTGAGTGCCGTGTCCGGCTGAGCGCTGTGACCGGCTGAGCGCTGTGGCCGGGACGGTCGGAAGTTGCGGTCAGCCTCCGTGTGCGGTGAGTGCGTACCCCTCGGGGCCCTCGAAGGAGAACATCGGCCCGAAGGGGCTGTCGGTGACGGGGGTCAGGATCTTGACTCCGGCGGCGGTGAGCTGATCGTGGAGCGCGTGGGCGTCCGAGGTTCGGAACCAGAGCGCCACGCCGAGGCCGGGCCGTACGGTTTCGGCGAGGTCGACGCCCGGGAGCGGCTCGCGCACGGCGAACGGGGTCGGTTTGGTGTCGAACACGACCGCGTGCGGCGGCGAGAACGCGGCCCGGCGCAGCCCCAGGTGTCGCTCGCAGAAGGTGGCGGCCGCCTCCAGGTCGCGGACCTGGAGGGCGACGAAGTCGGGGCCGTCGATGCTGACAGTCATGGGATTCCTTTTCTCGATCCGTATGTCCGTGTGCCGGAACGCGCACAACGCCACCACGCGCACCAGATGGCGATGCCGCTGCCGCATGTCAGGACTTTGACATGAGTGAGACTAGGGCGACGGATCGACCTATGTCAAAATGCTGACATGAAAGAGAGCATGCCGCCCGAGCCGCCCCACCGCGCGGAGGACGTCACCCAGCACGTGGGATACCTGCTGAAACGCGCCCAGTCCGCCCTGCGTGGCGCCATGGACAAGGTCCTGCGTGAGCACGGACTGACCGTGCCGCAGTACTCCACCCTCGAACTCCTGGCCCTGCGCCCCGGCATGTCCAACGCCGACCTCGCCCGCGCGACCTTCGTCACGCGGCAGTCCGGAAACGTCGTCCTGCGGGGCTTGCAGGAAGCGGGGCTGATCGCCCGTCCCGACGCCGCCGACCACGGCCGCGCCCGGCCCGCTCGGCTCACCGAGGAAGGGCGTACGCGGCTGGCCGCGGTGCAAACCGCCGTCTACGCCGTCGAGCAACGCATGGTCGACGCGATCCCGCAGGACCGCATGGCCGCCCTGCTCGCCGACCTCGACCACATCGCGGCAGCGCTGGAGGAATGACTTTCACGGGGCGGCCGCCCCCAAGTGCGCGCCCAGTACGGGTTGTTCTCGTATTCTCACGCTCCCGTGCACTCGTGCTCCTCGCGTTCTCGCGTTTCGCCCTGAGCGTGATCGGTAGCCGGAGGCTGACCGCACGGTGAAACGTGCGGGCATGACACTGATGATTGCTCACCTCAGCGATCCACACCTCACGGCCGGCGTGCTGGGCGGTGCGCCGGCC
The DNA here is from genome assembly GCF_055586425.1 of Streptomyces sp. NPDC050806. Lineage (NCBI taxonomy): Bacteria > Bacillati > Actinomycetota > Actinomycetes > Kitasatosporales > Streptomycetaceae > Streptomyces > Streptomyces sp. NPDC050806. The sequence goes on from NZ_JBVJIF010000005.1 coordinate 342,500, forward strand.
GCGGGACTGAACCGTGCGCTCGGCCGTGTGCTGGCGCTCGATCCGCTGCCGGACGCCGTGGTGATCACGGGGGACCTGGTCGACGGAGGCCGCCCGCAGGAGTACGCGGCCCTGCACGAGGTCATCCGCAACTTCCCGCTGCCGCTGCATCTGGTCGCGGGCAATCACGACGATCCCGAGGCCCTGCGGGACGCCTTCGGTGGCACCGACTTCCTCGGCGGTGCGAAGCAGACGCACTACGCCGTGGAACACCCGGGATTCACCGTCGTCGTCCTGGACTCCCACGTTCCCGGGGCTGCCGGCGGCCGCCTGGGCGGCGACCAGCTGGCCTGGCTGGAGGAGGTGCTGGCGCGTCGGGCCGACGTCCCGGCGCTGGTGTGTCTGCATCACCCGCCGGTCCCGGTCGGCCTCCCCTTCATGGACGGCTTCCGGCTGGAGGACGGTGCCGAGCTGGCCGAGGTCGTGAGCCGCCATCCGCGTGTCGTACGCGTCCTGGCGGGCCATATCCACCGGCCCATCACCGCCGCCTTCGCCGGCAGCACGCTGGCCATCGCGCCCAGCACCCACCTCCAGACCGGACTGACCCTGAGCGATTCCTCGTTCCACTACCTCGCCGAGCCCACGTCCTTCCTGCTGCACGTCCACACCGGAACGTCGTGGGTCACCCACACCGTCCCGGTCAGCCACGCGAGCGCGCCTGTAGCCGGTTACTGAACCACGCAGGAGCCGGGGGGCAGGCGCGGACCGCTCAGCGCAGCCGATAGGAACGCGTGCGCTCTCCGGTACGCACTATCAGGCCGCGCTCCTCCAGCTGCCGCAGCTGGTACAGCGCCGACGACGGGCTCGACAGCCCCACCCGACGGCCGATCTCCCGCACCGTCGGAGCCTCGCCGTGCTCGGCGATCCACTCCCGGATGCAGGCCAGCATGCGCTCCTGCCGCTCGCTCAGCTCCTCCCGCACGACTCCGCCTCCCGCTCCTCAAGTGCACGGGCCTGCCTGCGCAGCTCCGCCCGGGTAGCCGCCGAGCGTCGCTCGGTCGCCGTCCAGAACGGATGCGCCGCGATCCGGGCGGAGAGCAGCTGCAGCCGCCGGCGCAGCGCCGTCGTATGAGCCGGCCGCGCGGCGAGGGCGGCATACGTGCGGTTCCAGTCGCGCTGCGCGTCGATCAGGTCCTGAGGAAAAGGGGTGCTTCGCGCCATGGCTCGAATTAGACCACGTGTTCGATTTCTTATGCACGCGGGCCACGCCTGCCATGCCCTCCGGTGGAGATTCGCCATCGGGCTCGCGCGTTGATCGGCGTTCGCCCGTCGGGCCCGCCGAGGGCGCGAGCGGTAGTTTGCGTGTTGGCCTGGGTGGTGTCGGTCTGCGTACCGTGAAGCCGTCCGGCGAGTACGGCCCGATCGGTGGAAGTGCCGATCGGGCCGCGGTGCGTGGTGGTGCGCGTCAGGCTGTCGCGTTGACCTTGTCGGCGCGTGTCATGCGGAGCGCGGAGACGAGGAAGAAGACGCCGCCGAGGAAGGCGTAGCCGGCGAGGCTGCTCAGCGAGGCGCCATCGGTGCCGGCCTGTGCGAAGAACGACGCGCCGGCGAGGGTGGAGATGGCGCCGCTGACGATCATCGCCCATTGACCTCCCAGCCGTCGTCGACGGGCGCCGACGACGAGCTGGACGAGTCCTGCGGTGATGGCCCAGACGCCCCAGACCCGCAGGACGGCGGGTATGCCGGACGTGGCGGCGAGGGCCAGGCCGATGCCGGTCAGCGTGCTCAGCGCGATGTTGACGTACAGGCCTCGGACAGGACCGCCGTTCGCCTTGGCGGACCGTACGTCGACGACCGCGGCCGCCACGTCGAACAGGGGATAGATCACCAGTAGGGCCGCGGTCAGCGGGCCCAGCTTCGAGGCGGTCGCGAACAGCAGCCCGGCCCACGCCGCGGCGAACGCGAAGCGCAGGAAGTACAGCTTGCGCAGGGCCGCAGAAGCGCTGGGAGGGGCGGAGGCGGGGCCGACGAGGGTGTCCATGGGAGTGCCTTCCTGGGGCGGGGCGACGGGGCGTGGCCGGAGCGCGGACATTCCCCTGTGAGGGAAAACGCCTGCAAGGGAGAACGTTCGCGAGGGAGAACGTTCTGTCTTCTTGTGCGAGATGATGCGCGGGGATGCGCCTCGGAGTCAAGACCGAACGTTCTCCCTCGCGGTGCGTAGACTGTGCGCATGACGCGGACCAGCAACGACGGCAGTGGCAAGACATCGGAAGCGCGCACGCGACTGCTGAACACGGCGACCCGGATCTTCTACGCGGAGGGCATCCACTCCGTCGGTATCGACAGGATCATCGCCGAGGCGCAGGTGACCCGCGCAACGCTCTACCGGCACTTCTCGGGCAAGGAAGACCTTGTCCTGGCCTACCTCGACCAGGCCGACCGGATGATGCGCGGGCAGCTCGCCGCCGCCCGGGCAGACACCGGGCCGGCCGCCGACGCCGTGCGCGCCGTCGCCAGGGCCATCACCGACGGCATCCGGTCCCAGGGGTTCCGGGGATGTGCCTTCCTCAACGCGGTGGCCGAGTATCCCGACCCGGCCCACCCGGTCCACCAGGCCGTTCTGCGGCACCGGCAGTGGTTCCTCGACACCGTCACAGACCTGTTGGCGCGCATCGGTGACACTCCCGCGGACGCCGATGCGCGTCACCTGGCCATGTTGCGGGACGGCGCCATGGCGGCGGGCTGCCTCTTCGACCCTGCGCTGATCTCCGAGACCTTCTTGCGAGGTGTCGAAGGCATTGTGTGGAGCCGCATGCAGGCACCGGTGCCGGTCGACTGACCTCTACGGTGTGTCGGCCGGGTCTCCGCCTCTTCGATGTACCGTCAACGGCCGCCCGTTCGGGTTCCCGGCTCGCCCCGGCCGCGTCGTGAAACGGTCAGAGCGCGCCGGCCGTGTCGGTGTCGGTACTGTCGGCGGTCTCGATGCGGAAGACCTGGTCGAGGCCGGCGATGCGGAGGATCCGCATGGTGTTGGCGGGCACGGCGGTCAGGACTATGTCCGCACCGGCCGCGAGGGCGTGGTTGCGGGCGGCCAGCAAAGCGGTGATGCCGCTGGAGTCGCAGAACTCCATCCCCGCCAGGTGGATCGTCAGGCGCCCCTCCGCCTTCAAGGTGAGGCCGCTGACGCGCGTACGCAGTTCATCGGAGGTGACGTGGTCCAGTTCGCCGTCGATCTCCACTACGGGACCGGCGGTGGCTTCTCGGACAGCGATTCGCAGTGAGCTCATTTCAGGCGTTCGTCGTCGGGGCCGGGCCAGGAGTGGAAGCCGGCCGGGGTGCGTGGGGAATGCCCAGGGCGAGCAGGGCGGTGTCGTCGTCCAGGCCCTCATCGAAGCTGTCCAGCAGCTCCGTCAGGGCCTTGATCAGGGCCTGCGGCGATGCCCCGGCGTGGCCGGCGGCGAACGTGCGCAGGGCTTCGTCTCCGTACAGCTCGCGGTCGGGGCCGGTACGGGCCTCGGTCAGACCGTCGGTGTACAGCAGCATGGTGTCGCCGCGACCGAGCACTGCCGTGGCGGCGGTGAAGTGCGGGTCCGGCAGGACGCCGACGAGCAGCCCGCCGGGAGTGGGCAGGTAGTCGCACTCGCCGTCGGCGCGCAGGACCAGGGCCGGCGGGTGGCCGCCGGAGGCGAGCCGTACGGTGACGTGGCCGCTGACGTCGTCGGGTTCGAGGACGCCGAAGATGGTGGTGCAGTAGCGCGCGTCACTGCCGGTGTACCGCTCGTGCAGCACGGTGTTGAGCGTGGTCAGCGCGGCGGCCGGGTCGGGATCGTGCAGGGCGGCGGCGCGCAGGGTGTAGCGGGTCAGCGAGGTGAGGGCGGCGGCCCCGGGGCCCTTGCCGCTCACGTCGCCCAGGAAGAACGCCCAGCGCTTGCCGTCGAGGGGGAACAGGTCGTAGAAGTCGCCGCCGAGCTGGTCGGGGGAGGCGGTGTGGTAGTACGAGGCCGACGCCATCCCGGGCACCGCGGGGAGCGAGGCGGGCAGCAGGCTCTGCTGGAGCGCGGCGAGCGCCTCCTGCAGCCGTGCCCGGTCGGCCTCCGCCTGTTTGCGGGCCGCCTCCGCTTCCTGCTGGCGGCGCAGGAGTTCCTGTTCGTAGGCGCGGCGGTCGCGGGCGTCGAAGAGGGTGGTACGGATGAGCAGCGGTTCGCCCTCGCTGCTGAACTTCACCGCCGAGGAGACCAGGACGGGCATCCGTGTGCCGTCGGTGGCCTTGATCTCCAGCGCGATGCCGCTGAGTTCGCCCTGCATGCGCAGCAGCGGGGCGAAGTGTGTCTCGTGGTACAGCTTGCCGCCCACGGTGAGCAGGTCGGGGAACCGCAACCGCCCCACCACGGCCTGCCGGTCCAGCCCGAGCCAGTCCAGCAGCGTTGTGTTGATCTTCGCGATGGTGCCGTCCATCAGCGTGGAGAGGTAGCCGCACGGAGCGGTCTCGTAGAGCTCCTCCGCGCTGTCTTCCAGGAGCGCGGCGAACGTCGCGTTGTCGGCTGCGCCGTCTCCCGGACCCCCGGCCGCGGACTCGGCCGCCCCCTCGTGGCCAGAAGCTTCGGCGCTTTCCTCGTCGCCGGCCTCGGACGGGTCCGGCTGTTGCCCGGTTCGGCTCACCACCGCAGGCCCGCGAGGAAGCCGGTGATTGCCTGGTTGGTGGCGTCGGGCGCGGACAGGTGCGGGCAGTGGCCGGTGGCGTCGAGCGTCATCAGTGTCGAGCCGGGGATCTGCGTGTGGACGAAGGCGCCGACCTCGCGAGGGGCGATGACGTCCTGGGTGCATTCCAGTACCAGCGTCGGCACACCGACCGTTGTCAGCTCGTCGCGGGAGTCGGACAGGAAGGTGGTGCGCGCGAAGACGCGGGCCATGTCCGGATCGGTGGCACAGAAGCTGTTGGTCAGCTCCTCGCCCAGCTCGGGGCGGTCCGGGTTGCCCATGATGAGCGGGGCCATGGTGGCCGACCAGCCCAGATAGTTGGACTCCAGCGACACCAGCAGTTCCTCGATGTCCTCGGCGCTGAACCCGCCGCGGTAGCCGTCATCGTCGATGTAGCGGGGCGAGGGCGCGACCATGACCAGGGAGCCGATGCGTTCCGGAGCCTTGGCGGCGGCCAGCACACCGGTCATGGCGCTGACCGAGTGCCCCACGAACGCCGCTCCGCGCAGGTCAAGTGCCTCGCAGATCTCCACGACGTCCTGCGCGTAGCCGTCCAGGTCCGCGTAACGGTCCTCCCGGAAAGCCGACAGGTCGGACCGGCCGGAGCCCACGTAGTCGAACAGCACCACGCGGTAGTCGTCCGCCAGGGCCGGCACCGTCAGACGCCACATGTTCTGGTCACAGCCGAATCCGTGAGCCAGCACCACCGCCGGCCCCTCCGGATTGCCCGTAACGGTGACGTTGTTCCTGCGCAGGAAGTCCATGCCCGCCATCCTTGCACTTCCCGCATGCCCCCGAGCAATCCACTGCCGCTGGCCCTCCGCTCGGCACCCGGGGAGCCCGCGCGGTTCAGGGCTTCCGTACGGTCTGAGGGCGGCGTTCGTGAAGCGTGCGGTCATCGAGATGCGAAGGGTGGACTGCAATGAACGTAACCTCTTCCTGTGCCAGCCTCCCGCCTGCATCGCGTCGCCGTCCTTGTGCTCGAAGGCGCGAAGCCGCTCGACGTCGGAATTCCCGCGCAGGTTTTCACGACCCGCGCGAGCATGCCGTACGAGGTGCGGGTGTGCGGGGCGACACCCGGTCCCGTGACCGGTGGTGACGGCCTTGCGTACGCCGTCGCCCACGGACTCGACGCGCTGGCGTGGGCGGACATCGTCTTCGTCCCCGGCTACCGGTTCCCGGACCGCGACGACCCGCCGCAGGCCGTCGTCGACGCGCTGATCGCCGCCCACGACCGGGGCGCGCGGCTCGCCGCCATCTCGACCGGCGCCTTCGCGCTCGCCGCCACGGGCCTGCTCGACGGCAGACGCGCCACGACGCACTGGCACTACACGCGGGCGCTCATGGCCAGGCATCCGCTCGTCCAGGTCGACGAGAACGTGCTGTTCGTCGACGAGGGCAGCGTGCTCACCTCGGCCGGCGCCGCCTCCGGCATCGACCTCTGCCTGCACATCCTGCGCGGCGACCTCGGAGTGGCCGCGTCCAACCACGCGGCCCGGCGTCTGGTCGCGGCCCCCTACCGCAGCGGCGGCCAGGCCCAGTACGTGCCGCGCAGCGTCCCCGAGCCGCTCGGCGAACGGTTCGCCGCCACCCGCGAGTGGGCGCTGCACCGGCTCGGCGAGCCCCTCACCCTCGACACGCTGGCGCGGCAGGCGGGGGTCTCACCCCGCACGTTCTCCCGGCGCTTCGTCGAGGAGACCGGCTGCACGCCGATGCAGTGGGTGATGCGCGCCCGCATCGACCTGGCCCGCGAACTGCTCGAACGCTCGCAGCGCAGTGTCGAACAGATCGCCGCCGACATCGGGCTCGGCACCGGCGCGAACCTGCGCCTGCACTTCCAGCGCATCCTCGGCACCACACCGAGCGAGTACCGGCGCACCTTCACCCGCGGCGAGTAACCCACCCTGCGCCGCCCGGCACCGCATGGCGGGAGCCGTGGCGCGGGATCCTTTTGCACCGTCCGTGGCGGGATCCTTTTGAACCCTGGCGATCCCGCCACTGTCAGCGGCGCCGGCCGCGGGCGAGCCTGAGGAGGAAGGGAAGGGACCTCACTCATGACTCGCATCGCCATCAACGGATTCGGCCGCATCGGACGCAACGTGCTGCGCGCACTGCTGGAACGCGACAGCACCCTTGAAATCGTCGCCGTCAACGACCTGACGGAGCCCGCCACGCTCGCCCGGCTGCTCGCCTACGACAGCACGGCCGGCCGGCTCGGTCGCCCGGTCACCGTCGACGGGGACACCCTCGTCGTCGACGGCCGTCGGATCACGGTGCTGGCCGAGCGCGAACCCGCGAAGCTGCCGTGGGCCGAACTCGGCGTCGACATCGTCCTGGAGGCAACCGGCCGCTTCACCTCGGCCAAGGCCGCCCGCGCCCACCTCGACGCGGGGGCGAGGAAGGTACTCGTCAGCGCGCCGTCGGACGGCGCCGACGTCACGCTCGCGTTCGGGGTGAACACCGATGCTTACGACCCGGAGGTGCACGCGATCGTCTCGAACGCCTCCTGCACCACCAACGCGCTGGCTCCGCTGGCCAAGGTGCTGGACGATCTCGCCGGTATCGAGCACGGATTCATGACGACGGTGCACGCCTACACGCAGGAGCAGAACCTGCAGGACGGTCCGCACCGCGATGCCCGCCGAGCCCGGGCCGCCGGCGTCAACATCGTGCCGACCACGACCGGCGCCGCCAAGGCGATCGGCCTGGTGCTGCCGAACCTCGACGGCAAGCTGTCGGGCGACTCGATCCGCGTACCGGTGCCGGTGGGCTCGATCGTCGAACTCAACACGACCGTCGCCCGCGACGTGACCCGCGACGACGTGCTGGCGGCGTACCGCGACGCGGCGCAGGGGCCGCTCGCCGGCATCCTCGAGTACTCGGACGACCCGCTCGTGTCGTCCGACATCACGGGCAATCCCGCCTCGTCGATCTTTGACTCGGCCCTCACCCGCGTCGACGGCCGCCACGTCAAGGTGGTCGCGTGGTACGACAACGAGTGGGGCTTCTCGAACCGTGTGATCGACACGCTGGAGTACCTCGCCACCCGCTGACCGGGCGCCGGGCTTCTTCGGGCGCCCTGGTGGACCAGCCGGGCCAATCAGGGCGCCCAGTCACGGAAGCGTGTACGCCCGGCTTCCGGAGGGCGCGGGGGCGCCACGGCCGGTCAAGATACTCTTCGAGGGCCCGGGGCCCGGTCAAGCCCCAGCCCCGCTCAGCGTCCCCGCCCGTCGTCCCCGCTCATCATCCCCCTTCGGCGCCCGTGCCGCCGCCCAGTTCGGAGTTCCGGCAGTGCTTTTCGACGTCACCCCCGGCGAACTCGCCGACATCTTCGGCGAGGACCGGCTCGTGACCCTGCCCGCCACCGCGTTCCCGCCCTCCACCGCGGACACCGAGGGCGCCCGTCTCCTGCAGACCGTCGGCGTCCCCACCGGGACACTTCTCCTGCGTGAGCCCGACGAGAACAACGGCCGGCTGCCCCTCGTCCAGGACGTCATCTGCATCGAGGACTTCGAGGACTTCGAGGACGCCCCGCAGAACGTGGGCGAATGGCCCGTCATCGGCTGGCTGCTCAACGCCCACCTCGCCCTCGACCCCGGTTCCGGCAAGGTGCATGCCTTTGACGCCGACGAGGGGACCGCGCAGGAACTCCACACGGACGCCTCCTCCCTCCTCCAGGTCACCCTCCGGTTCCAGCGCCTGCTGGAGGAGTTCACCTTCAGCGGCGACGACGGCGACGAGGAAGCCGGCTTCGAGCGCCTGGAGCGCGAGGTCGAGCGTATCCGTCAGGAGACGAGCGGCATGGACCCGCTTCCCTTCCAGGACGACGACACCGCCTGGTCGGTGATCGGCGAAGAGATCGCCGCGGGCCAACGCTTCAACGCCACCAGCCCAGGAGCCCGCTCCCTCCACGAGTGACCGCCGGCCGATGCCGCCAGCCTGGCCCCGGTCGCTGGAAGGTAAATTCGGCCGACGCGCAAGCACTGATAGTGATGACGTGGAGGCTCGGTGGAGGTTGCGGCGTTGATCGTGTCGTTGGTGGCGCTCGGCGTGTCCGGAGCGGTGTCCTGGCGGCAGTTACGGCTTTCGCAGCACGCCAACACACTGCCGGTGGTCGTGGACCTGTTTCGGGAGCACCGGACTCTACGGCTGGCCCGGGCGAGGTCGTTCGTGCATGAGGAGCTGCCCGCCTGTGACCTGTCCCTCGGCTTGGCCGGCCTGCCGGAGGAAGGGCGAGACCTGGTACGGGAACTGGGCTGGTACTACGACAACTTGGGCGCACTCGTGGCGCACGGTGTGGTCGAGGTCGAGCCCGTATCGGGTTACCTGGGAGGGTCGGTGATCTCGGTGTGGGAGCACATGGAGCCGCTGGTGGCGGTGGAACGGGCCAGACGCGCGCAGAGCGCTCTGCCGGACCCCAACCGCTGGCTGGAATACTTCGAGAACCTCTGCCACCTCGTCCGCGAGAGGCCCGCCGAACAAGCAAGAGCGCGTACGCAGCTGTGGCGGCTGCCCGCCTCCTGACCTCGGCCTGTCTCGCCCCCCCCCCGACACCACTTGGCCCCCTTCGAGCACGTGCAGGACCGCACCCCGCACCGTCGTCAACGGCGCCTCCTCAGGCGTCCCTCGCCGGGCGTTGTGGTGTCGGGTCCGGTGGGGTTGGGCGGCGGTGGAGGAGGGCGAAGCGGGCCCAGGCTGCTTCGGCCTGTTCGACCGATGCGCTGGTGCGGGCCGGGTCGACCGCGGCGAGCTGGGCGACCAGGGCCTGTACCACTGCCATCCCCGCGGTGAGGGAGGGGAAGAAGGCCACGCCCTCGGCCGGCACCATCAGCACGCGTTCGGCCGCCTCGGCCAGGGCCGGGCTCGCCGCGTCGGTGACCGCGAACACCCGGGCCCCCTTGGAGCGCGCCTCGTCGGCGGCGAGGATGGTGCTCTCGTAGAGCCGCCAGAAGCTGATGGCGATCAGTACGTCGTCGGCGCGCAATGTCGCCACGGTGTTGGCGAGTTCGGCGTCCCCGTGGGTCACCGACATCACCTCGTACCCGGCGATCCGGGCGTTGTGGGACAGTGCCATGCCCACGGCGGCGTAGCTGCCGTCCGCGATCACCACGGTCCGGCGGGCCGCGGCGACGGCCTCGGCGACGGTGCGGATCGCCTCCTCGTCGAAGCGCCGGTTGAGCAGCGCGAGGCTGTCCAGGTCGCGTCGCAGTGAGGCCGCGGACGGTGCGGTGACGCCGCGGTGTTCCGCCGCCACCTGGGGGGCGCTGAGCGAGGACAGGTACCGGGCCCGCAGCTCCTGCTGGAGGGCCGGCCAGCCGGCGAAGCCCAGGGCCTGCGCGGTTCTGGTCACGGTGGCGACGTTGACGCCCGCCAGCTGTGCGAGCTCCACGGTCGAGGCGTACGAGGCCCGGCGCGGCTGCGACAACAGCACCTCGACGACCGCGGCGGCCTTGGGGCTCAGCCCCCGGTCGGGAAGGTGCGCCCGCAGCCAGTCGTCGAAACCGTCCGCGGCCGGGGCCTGGTGCGCGGCGGCGGCTCCGGTGGTCGCCGGCTCTGTCACATGACCCTCCCCATGACTCGGGCTCCATGCTCACGCTAGCGCGATCTCGCCAGGGTCCCCTCGGGGGCCCCGGGGTGACGTGTGCTTCTTCGTGGCTGTGCAAAGAGTATTGCGTATGGCGGAATACGCAGGTTACTTTGCTCGCCGTCTCATCGCTGCTGATCGCCGGAAGGTGTGGCATGTCGCTGCTGGCACGACTGGATCGGCTCCCGCTGAGCCGCCCGCACTACTACCTGCTGTTGATCGGCGGCCTGGGCTACACCTTCGACGGCATGGACTCGGCCGTGGTCGCCTTCCTGCTCCCGAGCGCGCAGGCGGCCTGGAGCCTGGACAACGGCCAGCTCGGGCTGATCGGCTCGGCGGCGCCCTTCGGGTTCCTGTTCGGCGCGGTGGCCGCCGGGCTGCTCGGCGACCGCATCGGCCGCAAGAAGGTCATGATGTACGCCCTGGCCTTCTACGTGGCCTTCTCCGTCGTCGCCGCGGTCGCACCGACGTACGAGATCTTCCTGCCCGCTCGGGTGCTCGCCGGCGCCGGCGCGGGTGCGGAGAGCGCGATCATCGCCCCGTTCCTGTCCGAGTTCGTTCCTGCGAACCGGCGAGGGTGGTTCGTCGGCGCGCTGGCCGGGTTCTTCTCCTTCGGCTTCGTCGCCGCCGCGCTGCTCGGCCGGTTCGTCGTCCCCACCCTGCCCGAGGGGTGGCGAGTTGCGCAGCTCATCACCGCGTTGCCCATCGTGATGCTGCTGTGGTGGCGCCGGTCCCTGCCCGAGTCACCCCGGTTCCTGGTGGCCAACGGCCGTCACACCGAGGCCGAGGAGATCGTCGCTGATCTGGAACGACGAGTCGAGGCAGCCACCGGCCGGCCGCTGCCCCCGGTGGCCGAGGCCGCGGCCGGGCCCGCAACGGTCACACCCAAGGTCAATCTGCTCAGCGCGCTGAAATTCCTGTGGAGCCCGGCGATGGCCCGTCGTACGGCGATCATCTGGCTGATCTGGTTCGTGGTCACGTTCTCGTACTACGGGTTCTTCTCCTGGATCCCCACACTGCTCGTGCAGCGCGGAATCACCGTGACCAAGAGCTTCGAGTTCTCGATCATCATCTACCTGGCCCAAGTGCCCGGCTACTTCTCGGCCGCGTGGCTGTCCGAACGGCTGGACCGCAAGAACACCATCGCGCTGTACCTGGCAGGCTCGGCCCTCAGCGCGTTCTGGCTGAGCCAGATGGACGATCCCGTGATGATCACGCTGGCCGGCGCGGTGCTGTCGTTCTTCCTCAACGGCACCTACGCGGGCGTGTACTCCTACACCCCCGAGGTCTTCCCGACCTGGATCCGGGCCAGCGGCACCGGCCTGTCCAGCGCCTTCGGCCGGATCGGCAGCATCCTCGCCCCGACCATCATCGGTCTGTCCGCCGCGTCCCTCGGCTTCGCCGGCGTGTTCGGCCTGACCACCGCTGTGCTCGTACTCGGGGTCGTGTGCGTGGTGGTCTTCGGCCTGTCCACGGCCGGCCGGTCGCTGGAGGACCTCACCGAAGGCGGCGAACCCACCGCGACGGCGAAGGACATGGTGAAGTGAGGGCCCATCGACTCATCCCGCCGGCGGGCGAGTTGTGCTGCTGCTCCTCGGGCAGCTGTGGCGAAGTATCCGATTCCGTCGCGCACGGCATGCTGGCTCCACTGGTGGTGCCTGCCCCGCGCGCCCTTGTCGACCAGGCCGGAGGCCGGACATGACCGATTCCCTGCTGCTGCGCAACGCCACTCTGCTCGATGTCGTCAACGGTGCGTACACCGAGGGCGACCTCCGCTGCGCCGACGGGCGGATCGTGGAGACGGGGGCGGGGCTGAAGGCGCCCGATGCCCGGACCCTCGATCTGGGCGGGGCTGTCGTCATGCCCGGCCTGATCGACGCCCATGTGCACGTCACCGCACTCACCGCGGGGCTGGGCGAGCTGCCCTCCCTGTCGCCGTCCTACGTGGCCGCGCACAGCGCACGGATCATGGGGCAGATGCTGGACCGCGGCTTCACCACGGTCCGGGATGCCTCCGGCGCCGACTACGGCTTGGCCGACGCACAGGCGGAGGGCCTCATCCGCGGACCCCGACTGCTTTTCTGCGGACGGGCGTTGAGCCAGACCGGCGGGCACGGTGACGTACGGGGCCGCGGTACGCACCGGAGCGACGACCACCCCTGCTGCGCGGGGCTCGGCCGGGTCGCCGACGGCGTCGACGCGGTACGGGCCGCCGCACGCGACGAGCTCCGCAAAGGCGCGCACCACATCAAGGTGATGGCCTCCGGCGGTGTCGCCTCGCCGACCGATCGCATCGACTCCACCCAGTACTCCGACGACGAACTGCGGGCCATCGTCGAAGAGGCACGGGCCGCCAACCGCTACGTGGCCGCCCACGCCTACACCGCGCGCGCCATCAACCGTGCCCTGGAGGCGGGCATCCGGTCCATCGAGCACGGCAACCTGCTCGACGACCGCAGTGTGGAACTGTTCGTGGCGCACGACGCGTACCTGGTGCCGACGCTGGTCACGTACTGGGCGCTGAAGGAGGAGGGCAGGGAGCACGGATTGCCGGAGTCCAGCTGGCGCAAGGTGGACGAGGTACTGGGCGCCGGCCTCGCCGCCCTGGAGCGTGCCGCGCGGGGCGGGGTGAACCTGGTCTATGGCACCGACCTGCTCGGCGGCATGCACCGGCACCAGAACGAGGAGTTCCGGCTGCGCGCGCAGGTGCAGGACCCGATCGACATCATCCGGGCGGCCACGGCGAACGCGGCCGAACTCGTCAATATGACCGGCCGGATCGGGACCCTCGAACCGGGAGCCCACGCCGACCTCCTCGTACTCGACGGCGACCCGCTCACCGACATCGGCGTCCTGGCCGACCCCAAGCACATCCGCCACGTCGTGCAGGGCGGTGAGGTGGTCACGGGGTGACTGCCCGGGGAGCCGGGGCCCGGGGAGGGAGAGGACGAGCACCGTCGTGTCGAGTGCCTGTACGGCGGCCTTGAACGTTTCTTGATCGGGTGTGGAGAGGCCCGTGTGATGCTCGGTCCGAATGTCGCCAGGAGTGACATCGGGCCGAGCAGAGCAAGGGAGGCGCCCGTGGCCACGCCGGGTTCGCGGAGTGAGGGCACGACGACGGTGCGGACGGTCTGCTCGTACTGCGGGGTGGGCTGCGGCATGGTCCTCGAAGTCGGCCGGGGACCGGACGGGCGGCGTACGGTCCTGAAGGCGACGGGGGACAAGGAGCACCCGGCGAACTTCGGCCGGCTGTGCACCAAGGGCGCGACCACCGCAGACATGCTCGCCGCACCGGGGCGCCTGACCACGGCCCTCGTCCGGCCGGACCGCGGGAGGGAGCCGCGGCCCGCGCCGGTGGCGGTCGCCGTCGCCGAGACCGCCCGCCGCCTGCGTGCGATCGTCGACGAACACGGCCCGGATGCCGTCGCCCTGTACGTCTCCGGGCAGCTGGGCCTGGAGGCGCAGTACCTGGCGAACAAGCTGGCCAAGGGCTTCCTGGGGACCAACCGGATCGAGTCCAACTCCCGGCTGTGCATGGCAAGCGCCGGTACCGGTTACAAGCTGTCGCTGGGCGCGGACGGGCCGCCCGGCTCGTACGAGGACTTCGACCGGGCCGACGTGTTCTTCGTCATCGGTTCCAACATGGCCGACTGCCATCCCATCCTCTTCCTGCGGATGATGGACCGAGTGAAGTCGGCGGGCGCCAAGCTGATCGTTGTCGACCCGCGGCGCACCGCCACCGCGGCCAAGGCCGACCTGTTCCTGCAGATCGAGCCGGGTACGGATCTCGCACTCCTCAACGGACTGCTGCACCTGCTGCACATCAACGGTGACACCGACGCCGAGTTCATCGCCGCGCACACCGAGGGCTGGGAGGCGATGCCCGACTTCCTCGCCGATTACCCGCCCGCCACCGTCGCCGGGATCACCGGCATCGCGGAGGACGACCTCCGCCGGGCGGCGCGACTGATCGGTGCGGCGGGGGAGTGGATGAGCTGCTGGACGATGGGCCTCAACCAGTCCACGCACGGCACCTGGAACACCAACGCGCTGGTGAACCTCCATCTCGCGACCGGCAGGATCTGCCGTCCCGGCAGCGGGCCCTTCTCCCTCACCGGCCAGCCCAACGCCATGGGCGGCCGGGAGATGGGATACATGGGACCGGGGCTGCCCGGACAGCGGTCGGTACTTGTAGACGCGGACCGCGCTTTCGCCGAGGAACTGTGGGAGCTGGCGCCGGGCACACTGCGGGCCGACGGCGTGGGCCGGGGCACCGTCGAGATGTTCCAGCGGCTGGCCGACGGCGACATCAAAGCCTGCTGGATCATCTGCACCAACCCGGTCGCCTCCGTCGCCAACCGCAAGACGGTCATCGCGGGCCTGGAGGCCGCCGAACTCGTCATCACCCAGGACGCGTTCGCCGAGACGGAGACCAACGCGTACGCCGATGTCGTACTGCCGGCCGCGTTATGGACCGAGGCCGAAGGCGTCCTGATCAACAGCGAGCGCAACCTCACCCTCGCCCGGCCGGCCACCGATCCGCCCGGCGAGGCGATGGCCGACTGGCGGATCATCGCCGCTGTGGCCCGCGCGATGGGGTACGAGAAGGGCTTCGCGTACGACAGCGCCGAGGAGGTCTTCGAGGAGATCAAGCGCGCCTGGAACCCGGCGACCGGCTGGGACCTGCGCGGAGTGAGCTACGAGCGGCTGCGCGCCACACCGGTGCAGTGGCCGGCGGCGAGCGCGGAGGGGCCCGACCGCAACCCGGTCCGGTACGTCGGTGCGGACGGCTCGCCGGTCTTCCCGACCGAGAGCGGCCGGGCGGCCTTCTACGCGCGCCCGCACATCCCGGCGGCGGAGATGCCCGACGACGACTATCCGTACGTGCTGAACACCGGCCGTCTGCCGCACCAGTGGCACACACTGACCAAGACGGGCAAGGTGGCCAAGCTGAACAAGCTCGACCCGGGCCCGTTCGTGGAGGTGCACCCGCGGGACGCGGCCGGGCTCGGACTGGCCGAGGGCGATTCGGTGGAGGTCGCCTCGCGGCGCGGACGGGCCGTGCTGCCCGCTGTGGTCACCGATCGAGTACGGCCGGGCTGCTGCTTCGCGCCGTTCCACTGGAACGACCTGTTCGGGGAGTACCTGAGCATCAACGCGGTGACCAGCGACGCCGTCGACCCGCTGTCCTTCCAGCCCGAACTGAAGGTGTGCGCGGTGTCGCTGACCAGGGTGGCCGCCCCGGTGACGGTGCGGCCACCGGCCCTGGCGGGCGCGGGGACGGGGAGAAGGGAGCCGGCCTCCGTGCCGCGATCCTCCGGACCGTCCGCGGACGTCCCGCGCCGACAGGTCGTGATCCTGTGGGCGTCGCAGACCGGCAACGCGGAGAAGTTCGCGATCAACACGGCCGACCGGCTCACCGCCGCCGGCCATTCCGCCGCCCTGCTGTCCATGGCGGAGGCCGACCCCGCCACACTGCCGTCCGATGGCGACCTGCTGCTGGTCACGAGCACCTTCGGCGACGGCGAGGCCCCGGACAACGGTGTGGCGTTCTGGGACACTCTCGCCTCGCCCGACGCGCCGCGCCTGACGGGCAGCCGCTACGCGGTCCTGGCCTTCGGCGACTCCTCCTACGACGACTTCTGCGGCCACGGCCGCCGCCTCGACGCTCGTATGACGGAACTGGGCGCGGTACGGCTGGCCCCGCGCACCGACTGCGAACCGGACTACGAGAGCGCAGCCGATGCCTGGCTCGACGGGGTACTCGACGCGCTGCAGGCGACTCGGCCGCCGGTTTCCGGGGCGGAAGCAGCCCCTTCCGCCCCGGTGGTTTTCCGGCCGGGCGGCCGCCGCCCTGCCCTTGTCACCGCTCGTCTCGCCGGCAACCGTCTGCTGAGCCTGCCCGGTGCGGGCAAGGAGGTGCGGCGCTTCACCTTCGACACCCGTGACAGTGACACCCCGCTGATCTATGAAGCCGGGGACGCGCTGGCGGTGCACGCGCTCAACCGGGCGGAACTCGTGACGGAGTGGCTGGCCGTCACCGGGCTGGACGCGGAGGCGACCGTCGAGGTCAAGAGTGTCGGAGACGTGCCCTTCGCCGAGGCGCTGCTGCGGCATGCCGACATCACCCGCATCACGCCCGGCCTGCTGCGCTTCGCGGCGGACCGGGTACGCAACCCACGCGAGTTGCGGAAGCTGCTGCGGCCCGGCAACAAGGGCGAGCTGGCGAAGTGGTCCTGGGGACGACAGGCAGTCGACGTCGTCGCCGAGTTCGGTGTCAGGGCCGGTGCACAGGAGTGGGCCGACGTGCTGGGACGCCTGCAGCCTCGCCTGTACTCCATATCCTCCAGCCCGCTCACCGGCCCCCACCTGGTGTCGCTGACGGTCTCCGTCGTCCGCTACGAGAATCTGAGCGGCCACCCCCGCCACGGTGTGTGTTCGCCCTTCCTCGCCGACGCCGAGCGCGGCGCCCCGGTGCCGGTCAGTGTGCGGCCGGCGCCGCACTTCCGCCCGCCTGCCGACCCCGGCACGCCGGCGGTGATGGTGGGCCCCGGCACCGGTGTAGCGCCCTTCATCGGCTTTCTGGAGGAGCGCCGGGCCCGCGGCCACCGCGCCCCGAACTGGCTGTTCTTCGGCGAGCAGCACCGTGCGACGGACTTCTATTACGAGCAGGAGCTGAGCGCGTTCCTCGCCGAGGGCACACTCACCCGCCTGGACACCGCCTTTTCCCGGGACGAGCGCGCCAAGGTCTACGTCCAGGACCGGATGCGCGAACACGGTCCGCTGCTGTGGTCCTGGCTGCGCGACGGCGCACACTTCTACGTCTGCGGCGACGCCTCCCGCATGGCCAGGGACGTCGACCGGGCCCTGCGGGAGATCGCCACTGTCCATGGCGGCCTGACGGAGGCCGAGGCGGCGACGTACGTCAGACAGCTCGCCGCCGACAAACGCTACGTACGGGACGTGTACTGACCACTGTCCTGTACGCCGCGCCCGTGGTTTCCCCGCCGCGTCATCCGGCGGAGAGCGAGACCTCCGTCGACTTGAACAGGACGGTGACGGCGGAGCCCTGGGTGAGGGCGAGGTCGGTGACCGCGTCCTTGGTGATCGCGGCGGTCAGTTCGGCGCTGCCGACCGAGACCCTGACCGAGGCCATGGCGGCGCCGGTCGAAACCTCGCGCACGGTGCCGGACAGCCGGTTGCGGATGGACAGGCCCTCCACCGGACCGGTGGCCAGTGCGACCTCCGTGGCCTTGACGAGGGTGTGCACCGCGGCGCCTTCGGCGAGACCGAGGTCCTTCACGGCGTCGAGGGTGATGGCGGCGGTGATGTCCTGGCCGCCGTCGAGGCGCACCCTGACCGTGGCCATGGCTTCGCCCGGAGTGACGGAGGTGACGGTGCCGGGGATCTGATTGCGGATGCTCAGGCTCATGACGGGACGCCTCGCAGAGTGTGGAGATTTGTCTGTCTTTGGGTCGCTACGTGGCCACCATAGCCCTGCGAGGGCGTTCCTCCGCTCTGCGGCGCCGCTCGGTCTGCCGCCGTGCGAATCGGCCACGGCAGTTCGGCCGATCGGCGCCTCACCCGCTTCAGTGGGCTCACCTACTGTTTGGGGCGTGCTCGAACTCCCCACCCGTGGGGCGACGTTCGGGCTCTGCGGTGCTGTTCCGCCGGCACCAGCCGATGACCTGGGAAGGTAGCCCCATGGCCCACCGCCGCGGTGTGTATTTTCTGGCGAACGACGGTTTCCTGGACTACGCCACCGCCTTCCTCAACAGCTTCCGGCGCTTCAACCCGACCCTTCCGCTGTGCCTCATTCCCTTCGCCGACGACATCGCCGCACTGCGCGCACTGCGGTCGAGCCATGACTTCTCGGTGTTGGAAAATCGCGCAGTACTCGAAGCGTGTGACACGGTCGGTACCGCCATCCGTGGCACGCCCCGCGGACACTTCCGGAAACTGGCCATGTGGGAGGGGCCGTTCGACGAGTTCGCCTACTTCGACTCCGACACCGTCGTGCTGCACAGCGCCGACTTCGTCTTCGACCTCCTCGCCGACTACGGCTTTCTCACCGCCCACGGCAACGACCCCACGACACGCCGGTTCGTATGGAACGACTCGATCGAGGCCACCGGAAGGCTGACCGAGGAGCAGATCTCCTTCGCCGGGGCCACCGGCTTCCTCGCCTCCCGCAAGGAGTGCCTGTCTCTCGCGGACGTCGTCGAGCGGTTGCCGGAGATACGTGAGCTCGTGCCACACATGTGTCCCGGTCTCAACGACCAGCCGGTGCTGAACTACCTCATGGTGACGTCCGGTTATCGCTTCAGCAGCCTCAGCGGTCTGACGTGGGCCGGCGCGACGGACCTTCCCCTGGAGTGGTGGGGCGGCCATCCGGTCGGTGCCGTCGAGGACGGCCGAGTGGCCTGGCCGGACGGCCGGCAGCCCTTCTTCCTGCACTGGTCCGGTTCGCTGAAGCAGGCGGCGGCGCCCCTCGTCAACCACGCACTGTGGGAGGCGTACCGTGATGGCGCCGTCTCGGATGCTCACGCTGGACCACCTGCTCCGGGCACCCCCGCCGCACCTACTGCCGAGGTGCCGGCAGCCACCGACGCACCGATCACCTGTTCCTTCGATGACGGCACGACACAGGGCTGGTCCTGCCGCGTCGGCAGCGCGCGAGTGCAGGCCGGCGACACCTTGGCACACAGCGGAACCCACAGCCTGCGGTGCGGCAGCCGCACCGAGCCCTGGGAAGGCCCCCGGCTGGCGCTCCCCGCCCCGCCGACACCCGGCTCCACCTACACCTTCCGGCTGTGGGCCCGGCTCGCCCCCGGCGAGGCACCCGCCGCGCTCAAGCTCACCATCGAGCGGCACACCTCCGACACCGTCCGGTACGACACCGTCGTCCCGGAGACGCCGGTCACGGCTGGCGGCTGGACCCGGCTCAGCGGCACCTACACCCTCACCCACGAGGCCACCCGGCTCATCCTCTACGCCGAAACGGTCCACGGCACCGCGCCCTTCCACATCGACGACTTCACCATGACCGTGTCCGGCCCCGCGACCGCCTCCGCCGACCACGCGAGCCCGTACGGCCTGACCAGCGAGACCGACGGCGAACTGATCAGGACCGTGCTGCTCAACGCCGCCGCACTCAGGGACGGACAACCCCTGCGAGTCCTGGAATGGGGCTCGGGACGCAGCACCCTGGCCCTCCCGCAGCTGCTCGCCGACGCCGGTATGGCGTGCCACTGGACCAGCCTGGAACACCACCGGGGCTACTTCGACACCGAGCTGCTCCCGCACCTGGCAGCCCGGCCGGGAGCCGCCGTGCGGTACATGGACGACGGGACGGCCATCGCCGGCGAGACCGACGACATCCGTACCCACGACATCCGCATCGAGGTGCTGTGCTGGGACAGGGGGCCGGTGCACCCGCACTTCGGAATCAGCCACCACGCGGACCGCGAGGCCGACCTCGACGACTACGTCGACCACCCCACCAAGGTCTCCAGGGGCCCGGGGGAGTACGACGTCGTTCTGGTGGACGGGCGCAAGCGCCGTCGCTGCCTGCTGGCCGCCCGGCAGTTCCTCGGGGACCGCACGGCCGTCCTGCTCCACGACGCGGGCCGCCCGTACTACCACTGCGCACTGGAGACGTACCCCGCCGGCCGGTTCATCGGAGACGAGCTGTGGATCGGTGGCAAGGACCAGCAGCTTCTGACCGAACTGCTGCGCCATCGATAGCAACGCCATGAGCCGCATCCACCCCTCCATGGAGCCACCCTTGAGCGTCACCGTCGCCATCCCGACCACCCTCGAACGCCCCTCCGTGCGTGCCACCGTCGAGTCCGCGCTGGCCGCCGCGACATCGTGCGGTCCGCATGCCGAAGTGCTGGTCGTGGTCAACGGCACGCCCCCGTCCCCCGACCAGCTGGCCCACCTCGGCTCCCCACAGGTACGGGTGGTCCGGTTGGCCCGCCGCAGCGCGCCCGCCGCACGTAACGGCGCCCTGAGCGCGGCGCTCCACGACACGGTGCTCTTCACCGACGACGACTGCCGGCTGCCGTCCACCTGGTGTACGGATCTCGCCACGGCGCTGGTTGCTCCCGGCGAGGTCGCCGTGGCCGCGCCGGTCCGTGCCGAAGGGCCGGGCCCGTTGCTCGCGTACATGAACCACCAGCGTCTCTTCGACGCGCCACCGGACGGCGCGGGCGGTGCCGGGTACGTGGTGACGGCCAACTGCGGCGTGCGGCGCGACCGGCTCCCGCTCGGCATGCGGTTCGACGACGCGAACTTCAACAATGCCGCCGAGGACGCCGACTTCGGGATCAGGCTGCGCGCCGCCGGTCGCACCATACGGTGGCTGGCCGGGGCGCCGCCGGTCGCCCACCGGCTGTCCGGTGCCGTGGAGGAGATCTCGCGCAGGTGGCTCCGCTACGGCCGGGCCCATGTCCGCCTGTGCACCCGCAAACGGCACCCGGGTACGGCGCTCGGCGGCGTGCGCCGCTGGTACGCGGCCATGTGCGACGAGCCCGAGCGCATCCACCGCTGCTTCAGCGAGCTGGCCGACCCCGCTCTGCGCGAGGCGTTCACGGCGTACGACCTCATCCTGGGCGCCTCCTTCCTCATCGGCTACCTCGAAGAGCTCGGCAACGAGTGGGGCCGCCCCCTGATCACGGTGGACCACGACAAACTCACCGCGGGGTGGGAGCGGGCGGCGATGTCGCAGGAGGCCCTGGTCTCCTCCGGGGCCTCTTCCGCGCCGGACGTGGTGCCCGACTATCACCGGTTCGGTGTTGCCCCGGGTGAGCGGCTCCGGGTGCCCGAGTGGCACGGCGACCTCCTGCGGACTCACGCAAGCCTTCGCGGGCGCGACGACAGCGCGCGTGACGGCGACGGCAACGACAGGGCGTACGAACATGACCTCGCCGCCTTTATGCGGTCCCCGCACCCCGCTGCCGCCCCCGCCCCCACCGCCGAGGAGCTTCACCGGGCCTGGGTCGCCTGCCCCGATGGCGCGCCGCGGGACACGGACGAGGCCGACGCGGTGCTGCGCGGAGCCGGACAGTGCTTTCGGGAAGGGGGCCGCGTCCTGGAGGCGTATCTGTTGGGGCGGCGGCTTCCCGGGAGCCGGGCATGAGCCGCCGCAGTACGGTGGTCGTCGCCGGCGGGGCCGGCTTCGTGGGCTCCCACCTGTGCCGGCACCTGCTCGACGGGGGACACGAGGTCATCTGTCTCGACAACCTCCTCACCGGCGACCTCCGCAACATCTCCGGGCTGGAGGAGCGCGGCCCGTTCCGTTTTCAGCGCCACGACATCACCCACAGCACCGGTCTGCCCGAGGCCGTCGACGTGGTCTTCCACCTCGCCTCACCCGCCTCGCCCCTCGACTACCTCCGCCATCCCCTCGCCACCCTCGCGACCGGCTCCACCGGTACGGACAACCTCCTGCGCCTCGCCCGGGAGAAGTGCGCCCGCTTCGTTCTCGCCTCGACATCCGAGGTCTACGGCGACCCGCTCGTCCACCCGCAGCCCGAGACGTACTGGGGCAACGTCAACCCCATCGGCCAGCGCAGCGTCTACGACGAGGCCAAACGCTTCGCGGAAGCGCTGACGGAAGCCCACCGCCGCACCTGCGGAACCAGCACAGGAATCGCCCGCATCTTCAACACCTACGGGCCGCGCATGCGATCCGCCGACGGCCGCGCCGTGCCCGCCTTCGTCACCCAGGCGTTGCGCGACGACCCGGTCACCGTCGCGGGCGACGGCCTGCAGACCCGTTCCCTCTGCTATGTCGACGACCTTGTCGAAGGACTCCTGCTGCTGTCCACCGCGGCGATTCCCGGCCCGGTCAACCTCGGCAATCCGTACGAGATCTCCATGCTCGACCTCGCCACCCGGGTGGTCCGGATGACGGGCTCCGCCTCACCGATCGTGTTCACCGAACGCCCTCAGGACGACCCGTCGCTGCGCCGCCCCGACATCACCCGGGCACGGCAGGAACTCGGCTGGAAGCCGACGACCGACCTGACGGCGGGGCTGCTCCGCACCATCTCCTGGTTCCGTTCGGCGGCATCAGGATCTGCATCGGCGTCCGGATCCGAGGCCGGAGCCACGGCAGCGTCGGCGTCGGCCCTGTCTTGACGCTCGTCTTGCCCCTCCGCGACCTTGCCGCCCGGCACGGCCTCAGCCTGGGCGCCGCCCTCACCGAACGCGGCCTCGCCGTACCCCGCTACCGGGAGCTCGCAGCAACGGAGTTCAGCAGCGTCACACCCGAGAACGCCATGAAGTGGGACCACCTGGAGCGGGATCGGCACACCCGCACCTGGGCCCGGGCCGACGCCATCGCCCGCTTCGCCGCACAGCACGGCCAGGAGCTGCGCGGCCACCCGCTGGTCTGGCACGACCAGCTGCCGCACTGGCTCACGGAGGGCCACTTCACACCGGCAGAGCTCGCCACCCTCCTCCGTACCCACGTCACCACCCTCACCCGGCGCTACGCCGGCACCGTCACCGCCTGGGACGTCGTCAACGAACCCATCGAGGACGACGGCTCCCCGCGCCGCACCCTCTGGTACGAGGCGCTCGGACCCGACTACGTCGCCCACGCCCTCACCTGGGCGCATGCCACGGACCCCGCAGCCCGGCTCTACGTCAACGAGTTCAACGCCTTGGCGGAAGGCCCCAAGGCCAAGGGGCTGCACGACCTCGCCGCGTCACTCCTCGACCGGGGCATCCCCCTGCACGGCGTCGGCTTCCAGTGCCATCTGCTCCTGGGGCAGGAGGTGCCCGGCCTGGCCCGCACGCTCAACAGCTTCGCCGACCTCGGTCTGGAGGTCGCCGTCACCGAACTCAGTGTGCGTATGCTGCCGCCGGTCACCCCCGCGAAGCTCGCCGCACAGGCCGCAACCTACCGAGCCGTCGTCGAGGAATGCCTCGCCGTGCCGGCCTGCACAGGCCTCACCGTCTGGGGCGTCGGTGACGCGGACTCCTGGGTGCCGCAAGGCAGCCGCAGCCGCTACGGGACCCCCACCCTGTACGACGACGCCTACCGTCCCAAGCCCGCCCGCGAGGCCATGGCCCGGGCACTGGGAGCAGCGGTGATCACAGCGTGCGGTCGCCAGGTCCGCGCGCTGCCGATACGGGGAAGAGCCGGCGCTCCGGCCGGGTATCCGGCGGTGTCGCCGTGAGCCAGTCGGCGAGTTGCCGGGCGAACCACGCGTGTCCTTCGGACAGCGGGTGCCCGTCGTCGGCGCGGGGGAGTCCCGCCACTGCCTCGTCGAAGGACGTGCCGGGCCGCGGTGGCAGGCCGCCCAGCACGGTGTCCGCCGGCAACTGGCCGGCGAACTCCGTCGCGATGTCCGGAACCGGGCCGCTGAAGGGGAACGTGAAGACGTACCGCCGGTGGTAGCCGCGCTCACGGAGGTAGTGGTCGAACAGGACCCAGTCCAGCAGGAATTCCGCGATCGCACCCTCCTCCGACCAGAGGTGGTCGAAGAAGGCGTCGGTGGGCCGATGTGCGCCGCGGCGCCACATGCCCATGCGGTGCCAGCCCCGGTCGGTCGCATGGTCGCGGTGGTCCACACGTTCCGTCGCCGAGTAGTAGTCGTGACGGCGGAGTTCCGTCCAGGCGATGATGGCCAGCACCTCGGGCGGGGCCAGCCCCCGCTCGGTGCGCAACGCGTCGAGCCGGTGCACCGTGCTCCGGACGGTACGCCGGTTCGGCGACGCGAACCGGGCGAGGTTGACATGGCCGGTGCCGAGCATTCCGGCAAGGACCACCGGCCACGTCTCACGCGACGGATCGTCCAGGCCCACGCCCTGGGTGTAGCTGTCGCCGTTGGCGACGATGAGGCGGATCACGGCATCCTCCCGGGAAGACCACACGGACGTGGGGCGGCCGGCCGCGCCGGTGCGCATGCTTGTCAACGCGGCGCTCACAGCGATGAATCGATGCCCGCCGCAGATGGTGTCACGGAGCGGGGTGAGCGGACGACGGTGCGCCAGGCCGCCACCACCAAATCGCGTCACAGGGGCGGTGCCGGCGAGTGGCGTCGTCGCTGATGGACCCGGAGCCGTTTTGTTCGCAAATGATGCGACGCCACCGTTGTGTCTTCCCTCGTGCTTTTCGCATCCTGCTGGCAGGCAGCGTAGGACTGGGGAAGGGTCGCTGCGTCGTGATCGGTGTCGTCATCTGCAGGTTGGTGGAAGCGCTGGCACACAGCGACGAGGACACTCTTGCGCCGCAGTGGGCGGGGCAGGCGGCCGAGGCTCTGGAGCTGGACGGAGTGGCGGCGACGCTGGTGACCGACGGCGCGGAGCTGGTGTGCTTCAGCGACGAGGTCAGCGAGCAGCTGGAGAACACCCAGTTCACACTGGGGGAGGGGCCAGGGCTCGACGCGGCGCGTGACGGTGCGATGTGCCTGCTGGCCGATGTCCGGGAGACGCCCGGTGACCGGTGGGCGGCCTTTCTGCCGGCCATCGCCGGCCTCCCGGTACGTGCCGTGTTCGCGTTCCCCCTGCGTCTGGGCGCGTTACGGGTAGGTGCCTTCACCGGCTACCGGGCCACGCCAGGCATGATCAGCCGGGAGCTGGTCGATGACGCACTGATCCTCTGCGACGCCCTGACCGAGTTCGTCCTCCGCCTGCACCTGACCCATCCCGATCCCGGCGCGGCGGACACCCGGCCGGGCCCGGCCGGACTCATGGCCCTGCACCGGGCCGAGGTGCACCAGGCCACCGGCATGATCGCCACGCTGCTGGACATCTCCATGCCTGCCGCCCTGGCCCGGCTGCGAGCCGAGGCCTTCGCCGCGAACCGCGACATCAACGACATCGCCCACGCCGTGATCCACCGTGAGCTGCGGCTTGCCGCCCACAGCGGTTCGGAGGGCGGCAAATCTAACCCCGAAGCGTCCTCACCGGAGTAAGAAGTGAGCACTGACCGTGAACAAAGATTGGCGGAGACCTTCATCCTGCTCTCTGACACGTTGTCCGACGACTTCGACCTGGTCGAGTTCTTCCAGACGCTGACCGACCGGTGTGTCGAGCTCCTCGACATCGCCAGCGCCGTCCTGTTCCTCACCCGGCCCAGCGACGACTTCCTGCACCCGTGCGCCTGGACCCCCGTACCGCCGCACACGGCGGACCTCCTGTTCACCGCCGCCACCGACAGCCCGATGACGCGCGCTCACCACACCGCGGAGACCGTGCTCGCCGTGGACCTGGCCCGTGTTTCCGGGCCGCAGTCCGACTTCGCTCACGAGGCCCGAAGAGCGGGCTACTCCCATGCCGCCGCCCTGCCACTGCGGCTGCGCGAGCGTGCGCTGGGGGCTCTGCTCACCCTCCACACCAGTGCGCCGGCCGGGAAGGAGCTGTGCCTGGCGCGGGCGCTCACCGATCAAGCGGCCGTCGGGCTGGTCCACCGCTACCGGTTCGAGGCCGAGACCACCCTCAACAGTCAGCTGTACACCGCCCTGCACAGCCGCGTCCTCATCGAGCAGGCCAAGGGCGTCCTCAGCGTCCATCTGCACTGTTCGATGCCCGAAGCATTCGAAGCCATCCGCCGCCACGCCCGCAGCAGCCGCCGGCCCCTGACCGACGTCGCCGCCGACGTGATCGACAGGGGGCTGCGACCCCGTAGAAAGTTCACCGACGCCGACGCGTAAGACCGTCCGGGGCGACCGGTCACGGACGATTCCCGGGGCCGCCCGGCAGATGCCGGACGAGGGCCGCGCGGGCGATGTCGGCGAGGGGGAGCCGCCTGGACTGTGCTGTGGCCCGCAGCATCACCGCCGCGTCGCGCATGCTGATGCCGTGGACCGCAGCCAGGACGCCGATCGCGGTGTTGATGTCGTCGGCATCACTGGTGGCCCGTAGCTCCTCGGCGATCTCGGTGTCCAGGTCGGCGAGCAGCACGACAGTGGCGATCTCGGCGAAGGTTTCCGCTTGAGCGGGCGGGCCCGTGGGTTCGGTGCGGCCCTTGCGGTAGAGGGTGAGGGTGCCCAGCGTGGCGGACGTCGAGCGCAGGGGGTACGCGAAGGCCGCCGTGACGCCGGCGCCGCACGCTGCGTCGGTGAACAGAGGCCACGAAGAGCCGAGCAACTCCACATCGGCCACCAGGACGGGTTCGCCGGTCTCGAACGCGGTCAACGACGGACCTTCGCTGGTCACCCACTGGATCTCCTCGACGCGCTGCGCCAAGAAGGAACTGACGGCGAGGTGGAACGGCACCGGGCCCCTGCCGTGCAGTGTGATCGCCGCGGCGTCGATCGTGGGCAGTTCCCGCACCGCCGCGGAGCACACCGCCGCCGCGCAGTTCCTGCGCGATTCCTGGCGTGCGGCGTGGACGATGCTGTGCCATAACGCGTCACGAGACGCCGTGCCGTGCGGCGGACCACCGGGCGCGCGGTGCGACGGGGTACTGGCGACGTGATGTGCCGGAGCGCCGGAGTCCTCGTCCGGCGAGTCGTGGGAGACGCCGGCCGGCAGGTCACCGCGCATGCCGCCGGACAGGTCACCGGACGCGGCATGCGGGGCCCTCAGCGCGGCGAGGGTCCGCTCGTACTGGGCGAGGGCCAGCATGGCGCGCCGCAGCATCGCCGGCGGCTGCCGCCCGCCGTCCCACAGATCGGTTCCGCGGCCCTCGCGCAGGGCGTCGTGCGCGGCGGTGATGTCCTCGACGTGGTGCAGCGCACCGATGACGTTCCCGTCGGCGTCCGTCAGCGGCGAATTGATCGGGCTCCACGTCTTGACGCGGAACGTGCCGGGACGGTCGCGGTCGGGGATGTCGTAGCGCTGCACCCCCATCTCGTCCGGAGCGCCGCCGCGCAGTACGCGTTCCAGCGAGCGGGTGAGGTTGCGTACGCCGGTCGCGGTGGCGTCCTCGGGGTTGTCCGGGAACGCGTCGAACATGAACGTACCGATCAACTCGTCGCGCGACCGCCTGGTAGCGCGCAGATAGGCCGAATTGACGCCCTGGATGTGCAGGTTCTTGTCGAGCACCACGTACGGGGCCGCGGTCGCCTCGAACAACTGACTCTCGCACGTGGTCCGGAGCACCGGATGCACGGTTCTCACCTCGTCAGATCACTGTGTAGTCCGCGGGTACCCTGCCCTCGGCCCAGGACGCGCGACAAGATAGCGGCTCTTGCAGGCGCGGCGCGAGCGACGGCGCCTTTCCTCGTGGCTCCGCCAGTCGGGTGCTGAGCTGCGCGCCCTCGTCTTTCCGAGGCTCATTGCGGCTATCAAGAAGGAGACACTTTCCGGCGGCGGAGCGGTGCGCCCGGACGACGAGGAGAGCAGTGACGGAGTGGAGCTCGTGGACAACGACCGGGGTGATCGCCGGACCGGGTGGTGTCGCCACAGTGGAAAACGGCGCTGTCACCGGCGACGTCACCGTGCACACCACCTGGTCCGCCGATGACGGTCTCGCGCTGGTCGCGGTTCAGTACACCGGTGCCTCGGACTGGTTCACGATGGTCGGCGGACCCGCCCACTGCTCCTCGGAGGCCGAGTCCCGGGAGCTCCACCAGGCGGCCGTCGAGGCGGCGCGCGCAGGAGGCGGGGCTACGGTTCCTACGACGTGAGCGTTTTTCTGCGACGTAAGCGCCGCTCTGCGGTCTGAGCGCCATCAGGTGACCTCGGTGCCGTGGGGGAGCAACAGCTCCGAGTCGGTGTGAAGCGTGATGCGCACCGGTGCCTGTGCGATGGCGCCCGCTGAGGCATAGCGCGGGTGGGCGCCGCCGCTGACCTGCCAGCGGATGCGGTGGCCGACGGCGAAGCGATGGGCCGTGGCGCCCATCTCCACGCCGACCTGCGCGGACTCCTGCGGAGCTGCCGGGAGGACCCCCAGTCCGTCGCAGAGGTTGACGGAGCGTCCTTGCGGGTCCACGTCGCACAGGCGGGCGAAAACGTGGGGATGGCCGGTGTCGGTGGAGACGGTCAGCCGCGCGGTGACCGGGCCGAGGATGTCGACGGCTTTGGTCAACGGGGGAGTGGTGAAGGTCAGGACGTCATCCCGGGCCTCCAGGGTGCTGTTGTCGCGAGGGCCGGCGGTGCGGGAGAGCAGCGGGCCGCCGAGGGAGGGGGTGGGGTCGGCCGGGTCGTAGCGGAACGACTCCAGTGGTGCGGAGTCCGTGGAAGCCTGCTGTACGAGACGCCCTTCCGGGGCGGGGTACCAGGAGGTGGCGGCCGGTTCGGACGGCCAGTCGTCGAGGTCCCGCCAGGCGTCTTCGCCGCCGACGCGTACGCGCACTCGTGTCGGGCGCAGGCCGGACGCGTCGCCTTCCAGGTGCGCACGCAGCCAGGCGAGGCTCTCGCCGAACACGACGGGCAGGCCCTGCTGGAACGCGGACGTGTGTGTCCAGGGGCCGACGAGCAGATTCGTCTCGCAGCCGGCCGCACGCAGCCGGCCGTACTGCTCGAAGGTCTGGTCGGCCAGCGCGTCGTACCACCCGGTGATCAGGCCGGTGGGCACGCGAAGCCGCTCCGCCGCCTCCCCGACGGACGTACCCTGCCAGAACGGGTCGTCGGCGTCCGAGCGGGCCAACGCCTCCTCCAGCCAGGCCGTTTCGGCCCCCAGGCCGGAGGCGTACGGCTCGTACGGCGGCCGCGCGGTGGATATCTCGCGGATCCGGCGCCGTAGGCGCAGCAGTGAGTTGAGGAAGGCGCGGGTGCCTCGGTGCTGGTAGGTCATGCCGACGCCGGACACGAGCGCGTTCTCCAGGTGGCGGACGCCCCCGCCGTGGAAAAAGGCATGCGGATCGTGCAGCCCCACCTGCACCACCATCGCCTTCAGCTCCGGCGGCGGGTCCAGGGCGAGGGCCCACTGCACATGGCCCAGATAGCTTGCGCCCACCGTGCCCAGGCTTCCGTTGAACCAGGGCTGCTCGCGGAGCCAGGCCACCGTCGCCCGGCCGTCGGCGGCCTCGTTGCGCCAGAGGTCGAACGCCCCTGCCGAACCACCGGTACCGCGACAGCTCTGCAGGACCACGTGGAATCCCTGTTCGGCGAAGAGCAGGCCGTACAGCGGAGCCCACGGCAGGCCCCGTCCGTAGGGCGAGCGGACCAGGAGGGTGGGGAAGTCGCCCTCGGCGCGCGGGAAGTAGTGGTCGGTGAGGAGCGGGCCGCCCTCGGCGGACGGCACCGCCAGCCCCGGCTCCCAACCCACCTCGTGCCGTTTCGCCGGGAGCCCTCGCCAGGTCGCCCGCATCATCCGTGCGGACAGCGGTGGCTTGGCGGCAGGCGGCACCCAGGGCGAGCTGGCCACGGCGTCGGGATTGCGTGCTGACATCGTTCCCCTCCTCCATTATTCCGTACAGTGTACGAGAATAGAGGATGCTTGGATGTCCTCCGCAAGTGCCGCCGCAACGGCCGGCTGCCGCGACCAGCCGCAATGACCAGGGGAAAGGAGCGCGAGACCGTGCCCCAGGACGGAGAACGCAGCGCCACAGGTATCGATCCGCAGCAGCTCTGGCTGCGCTCCTCCGAGCCCCGCAGGGGCCGCAAGCCCTCCTTCAGCCGCGAACAGATCACGGCGGCGGCCGTCGCCCTGGCGGACGCGGAGGGACTCGACGCGGTCACCATGCGGCGGGTCGCCGCCAAGGTCGGAGCCGGTGTCATGTCGCTCTACAGCTACGCCCCCGACAAGGAGACCCTGCTGGAACTCATGGTCGACCACGTCAGCGGCGAATCGCCGCACGTGGCAGCACCCACCGGTGACTGGCGAGCCGACCTGAAGAACATCGCCCACCTTCAGCGCGCCCTCATGCTGCGGCACCCCTGGCTGCCCGCGGCCCTGACCAGCCGCCGTACGCTCGGCCCCAACGGCCTGGCGTTTCTGGAGCGCGTTCTCGCCGCCCTGCGGCCCACCGGACTCGACGGTGCGGCGAGGATGGAGGCATTCGCTCAGCTCACCGCCTTCGTGTCCGGGCACGTCAGCCACGAGATCACCCAGGCCGCGGCCGCGCGCTCGCCGGACCGGAGCGCCGCCGAAGCCCGTTACCTCGCCGCCGTCGCCGCCGACGGCCACCACCCGGAACTCGCCGAAGCGCTCGCCGCCTCCGAACGCCCTGTCACGCCCGAAGCCACCTTCACCCGCTTCCTCAACCGCCTCATCGACGGCCTTGACGCCGGCTGAACCCACGGACGGTCCCCAGGGACGGGACTCACACGGCCGGGACCGCTCCTGGGGCGGCCCACGCGGCCTCGGCGGGGTCGGTTAGCGTGTCCGCGTGATCAGCATGGAGTGGGATGGCCTCACCGACCGTGAGCGCTTCAACGACTGGTACCTGACCGAACGGGACGGGTTCGCCGACGCTGCCCGGGACGCCGACTGGAACACCGTGTTCGAGGAGCTGGAGAGGCACCCGCGGCGAGTCAACCTGCCCCGGCCGGGGAACCACAGCGGCTTCGCCCCGCTGCACCAGGCGGCCTGGCACGGTGCGAGCATCGCCGTCGTCTCCCGGCTGCTCGCGCACGGTGCCTGGCGCACCCAGCGCACCCGGGACGGGCGGCGCGCCGTGGACATCGCGCGCGAGCAGGGGCACACGCAACTGCTGGAGCTGCTGGAACCGGTCGCGGTGCGCAAGCTGCCCGAGCCGGCGGAGACGCTGGAGCACCACTTCCACTCACTGCTGCGCGAGACCACCGGCAGCTGCTTCGAAGAGATCGAACACCTGCTGCCGCCGTTGTCTCCCCTGACGGAGGGGCCGGCCGTGGAGATCGCCTTCAAGGTGGTCGGCATGCTGGGCGGCTTCACCTACCGCCTTGATCTGAGCCATCTGGAGGTCCACGCCCACTCGCGCATGGACGCCGACGGTGGCGACTTCTACTGGGTGACCCCCGAGGGCTGGAAAAAGGTCCAACGGCCACCCAGGCAGCCTCGCCCGTAAGCCCAGCAGGTCCCGTCAGTGGTACTGGCCCACCTGGTAGTCACCGGCCGGCTGCTGAGTGATGACATTTCCGCGGTTGAAGGCGTTGATGACGGCGATCTGGGCCACCAGGGCGGCGAGTTGGTCCTCGTCGTAGTGCTTGGCGGCGTTCGCCCAGACCGCCTCGCTGACGCCACCCGCGGCATCGGCAAGGCGAGTACCCTGCTCCGTCAGCTCCAGCGCGGTGCGCTCGGCCTCGGTGAAGACCGTGGCCTCGCGCCACGCGGCGACCAGGTTGAGGCGTACCGCGGTCTCCCCGGCCGCGACGGCTTCCTTGGTGTGCATGTCGATGCACCCGGCGCAGCCGTTGATCTGGCTGGCGCGGAGCATCACCAATTGGCGCGTCGCGGCCGGCAGCGTCGTCTCCATGAGTGACTGGCCCGCGGCGATGAGGTGTTTCATGACCTTTGCCGAGACCGGGTGGGCCATGAGGTTCAACCGAGCTTCCATGGTGCACTCACTCCTGTGTGGGTGTCGGTGCGGGGGTGCACCCTCTTGGACGAGACAGCCCGGCGAACTGTGACATGTGCGATGGCGACCGATCTCAGCAGCTGCTCCGTCTTACGGATCCCACCACCGACGACCACGACATCCCACGGGCGGTCGGCAAGCGACGCGACGAGCGTGGACTCGGCGGATTCGTCGAACACGTGCCGAGCGCGACGGCGTCACTCACTCGCTGCCTCCGTCCCGGGAAGGGCGGTGCAGGGGCGGGTCCACCGGTGCGGGCGGGGCCGGGCGCAGGAGCACCGCGCGGGCGACCTTCGGTGCGAACAGTGCGGTGAAGGGGGACGACAGGTCGAGTACGGAGCGGAAGGCGGCCGCGACCGTGGGTTCGGTGGCGTAGTGCTCCTGAACTCGCTTGAGGTACCAGTTCGCCGGGCGCTGCGCCAGCGGCGTCCGGGTCATGGCCTCGTCCCCGACCGCTCCCGGCATCGTCTTGTCGGCGCCGGCCGAGATCTCCCAGGCCTGTCGCGAGGTGTCCAGGAGCGCTCGCTGGACGCGCAGCGTCGTGGGTGTGCGGCGGGGGTCCGCCAGGGCGTCGCGCAGGGCCACGGCGGTCATGGCAGCAACGGCCATGCCCTGCCCGTAGATCGGGTTGAAGGTGCACAGCGCGTCCCCCACGGCGAGGAACCCGGCAGGGCGACGGCCCGGAAGGTCGTAGCGGCGCCGGACGTTGGCGGTCTTGCGGAAGCCGTGGACGGGGGAGAGCGGTTCGGAATGCGTCAGCCAGTCGTGAATGAAGGGGTGCGGCAGGCGCGTTGCGGCGTACTGGGTGAACTCCTTTTCGTCGGTGGGTGGTTCGTCGCCACGCAGGCCGAAGAGGATGGCGAGGTGGCGGCCGCCTTCTACGGGCAGAATGCCTCCGCCGTTGGGGTGGGTCGGGGTCGGGAAGACGTAGTAGGCCAGCGCGTCGGTGCGGCGCCCGTTCCCCTGGCTCGTCCCCGTCCCTGTCCCCGAGCCTGCCCCGTTGCGGGTGAGTTCGCCGCGGGTGTCGCGGTAGAGGCGGGAGGCGTAGGCGAGTCCGGTGTCCAGTCGTTCCTCATGGGGAGGCTCGGCCCCGATGTCCGTCAGCCAGCGGTCGGCGTGCGAGCCGCGTCCGGAGGCGTCCACGACCAGGTCGGCGGCCAGTTCGCGCCGAGTGTTGCGGTCGCGTTCGCGCAGCTTCACGCCCCGGACCCGCTCGGCGTCGCCCGTCAATCCGACGACGTCGGTGCCGTCGACCAACCGGATCGCGGGGTTGGCGAACACCCGCTCCCGCACCAACTGCTCCAACTGGGCGCGCGATCCGGTGAAGATGGACTGGGTGGCGGGCAGTCGCGCGAACCAGCGCTCCTGCCACTGGACCATGTCAGCGGGCAGCCCCACCCGGGGCGATCCGGCGGCCTCCAACTGCTCGGTGAAGCCGGGCAGGAGGCTGTCCATTGCCTGCTGGCCGCTCTCCAGGAGGATGTGCGGGTGCCGGCCCTGCGGCACACCGGGGCGGCCCTCCGCCAGTTCCTCGCCCCGCTCCTGGTCACGCTTCAGCTCCCGCTCCTGCTTCGGGAAGCGATCGCGCTCGATCAAGGTGACCTGTCCCGCGTGGCCCGCGAGGACATGCGCGGACAGCAGGCCCGCCAGGCCACCCCCGATCACCACCGCATGACGCGCCCTCAGCCCGGAACCCGGACCCGAACCGGCTTGCTCCCGCGGCTGGTTCGCCGCCTCCACCGCACCCATGCCGTCCGTCATACGCCCGCCTGCTCCTCGTCACGTCAGCATCGCGCTCGGCCTCCAGCGGGCCGGCCGATGGCCTGCCCCAGTAGCTTGCGCCAACACCGGCGGGGATATCCCGATTCCACAGTGCGGATATCCCGATTCCACGGGAAGTCGCACGACGTCACCGCGGAGAAAGCGAGCTCCGACGCTGCCGTGCGGTTCAGAGTGCCGGGTCGAGTTCCGGGCCCATGTAGCGGTCCAGGAAGGCGCGCGCGTAGGCCGGGTCGTCCCGCAGCCGGAACAGCCGGGCCCGCCGCAGCGCTTCGACGTAACCCGCGTCCGGGGTGCCGGGCCGCGGACCGTGCTGCAGGTGGAGCATGAAGTGGCTGAACTCCTGCACCTGCCACACGTCGGCCAGGCGCCGCCGCGAGTAGGCCGCCAGCACCTCGCTGATGTCCCCGGGGGCGTCCCCGGCGGCGTCCGCACGGAAGTGACGACTCAGGGCCCCCGCGAGATCGGCGGCGTCGGCCATGGCCAGGTTCATTCCCTTGCCCCCGGAGGGCGGCACGATGTGCGCCGCGTCGCCCACCAGCGCCACCCGGCCCAGGTGCATGGGCTCCAGTACCCACGTCCGCATCTCCACGACGGACCGCTCCAGCACCGGCCCCCGCCGCAGCGCCCCGGGCGGCAGCGACAGCCGGTCGTCCAGCTCCCGCCAGATGCGTTCCTCGGGCCAGTCCTCCAGGTTCTCTTCCTCCGTCACCTCCAGGTACAGGCGCGTCACCTCCGGCGACCGCAGCATCTGCCCCGCGAACCCGTCGGTGTGCTGGCCGTAGACGGTGTGCGGCGCGAAGGGCGGCGTCCGCGCCAGGACGCCCAGGAGCCGTACGCCGTGCCGGACGTCGTACTCGGTGAAGGCATCGGTGGGCAGGGCGGCACGCACGGGACCGTACTGACCGGCTGCCTCCACCACTACCTCGGCGCGTACCACCGTGCCGTCCGCGCACCGCACCACCGGCAGCTCCCGCTCGGTGCCGAGGCCGACGACCGGACGGCCCAGCAGAGCGGCTCCGCCCGCCGACTCGTACCCGTCGAGCAGATCGGCCACCACTTCCTGCTGCGGGTAGACGAAGCTCGGGGTGTCGCCGCACAGGTCCGCGTAGTCCAGCCGGATGACCTCGCCGTCGCAGCGGAACTCGCACGCGGTGTGCGGCAGGCCCTCGGTGCGCAGCCGCTTCGAGCAGCCGAGCCGGTCCAGGAGCTGTACGGTGCGGCGCTCCAGGAAACCGGCGCGGGCCCTGGCCACCAGCTGATCGCGGTCGAACTTGTCGATCACCACGCAGGCGACGCCCCACTCGCGCAACAGCGCCGCCAGGGTCAGGCCGGAAGGACCGGCGCCGACGATGGCCACCTGGGTTTCGATGGTCCCCACCACAGTGCTCCTTCGTTCGTGCTCGGCAAAAGGGTAGGGAGCCGGTGCTGTGGCGCACGCAGCGGGTCGACCTCTCCAGTGGTGGCCGCCACGGTGTGACGGTGGGGTGACGGTGTGAGGGGGCCGGTGCGCGGGTGCGTGCCGGCGGGAGTGGGGGAGTGGCCCACGTCACACAGAGGCATGTCACAGCGGGCCGGGCCGCCCCGTCATAGGTGTGCAACCGTCGGAACGATGCGTGGGAGTCGATCATGGAAGCACGTCTGAACCCCTTCACCAGCCCGGTCCTGGGCAAGGTCTTCAAGCATCTGATCGCCGCGGGCAAGGCGCTGGAGGAGTCGACGCTGCCCGCCTCGACGCAGGAGCTGGTGAAGCTCCGCGCGAGCCAGATCAACGGCTGCGGTTTCTGCACCGACATGCACTTCAAGGACGCCGTGCACGCCGGGGAGTCCGCTGAGCGCCTGAACCTGGTCGCGGCCTGGCGGGAGGCCACGGTGTTCACCGAGGCCGAGCGGGCCGCGCTGGAGCTGGCGGAGGAGGCCACCCGTATCGCCGATGCGGCCGGGGGCGTCTCGGACGCGGTGTGGGCGAATGCCGCCAAGCACTACGACGAGGACCAGCTGGCCGCACTGGTGGGTGTGGTCGCCGTCATCAATGCCTTCAACCGCGGCAACGTCATGCTCCAGATGCCGGCCGGTGACTACCAGCCCGGCCAGTTCGGATGACCGGACCCGTCGGCCGACGGAACCGGGGCTGACCGCGCGCGAGCGCTCAGCCCCGGTGGCCGCGGGCGTGTCAGGAGGGCAGGGCGGCGAGCCAGTGGGTCAGCAGACGGTTGACCTCGGCCGGGCGTTCTTGCTGGATCCAGTGGCCGCAGCCTTCGAGGAGGTGGGAGGCGACCAGGCCCGGCAGGGTGACCGGGTACGCCGCGATCGCGTCGGCCAGCCAGGTGGTGGAGGCGTCCAGGCCGCCGCCGAGGAACAGCGACGGCTGGAGCACGGGAGCACCGTCGTAGGCGGCGAGGTCCTCCCAGTCGCGGTCCATGTTGCGGTAGCGGTTGAGCGCGCCGGTCAGGCCGGTGCGCTCGAATTCCCCGGCATACACGTCCAGGTCGCTCGCGCTGAGCCAGGCGGGCAGGACGCCGGTGGGGAAACGGTCCCGCAGTGTCCCCGCCGGGCTGACGAAGTGGGGATCGGGGGCGCCCGGGCCGGGCATGGTGTCGGCGGACAGGGCCGCGTAGAAGCCGGCGAGCCAGCCGCGTACGTCGGGTTCGATCTCGGCCTCGGCGCGGCCGGGCTGCTGGAAGTAGGAGACGTAGAACTCCTCCTCCCCGCCCGTCCGGGCGAAGACCTCGCTGGGGCGGGGCCCGCCGCGCGGGGTGTAGGGAACGCTCAGCAGCCCTGCCGCCGTGAAGACCTCCGGATGGAGCAGCGCGGAGTTCGCGGCGATGGTCGCACCCCAGTCGTGGCCGATGACGACCGCCGACTCCTCGCCCAGGGCGCGCACCACCGCCACGTTGTCCGCCACCAGGTCGACCATCCGGTACGCGTCGGTCGCGGCCGGCCGGGCGGAGCGGCCGTAGCCGCGTACGTCGATGGCCACCGCGCGGTATCCCGCCGCCGCGAGGGCAGGCAGCTGGTGGCGCCAGGAGTACCAGCATTCCGGGAAGCCGTGCACGAGCAGCACCAGCGGCCCGCTGCCCTGCTCCGCGAGGTGAATCCGGCCCGCCGGTGCGGCGACCGACCGGTGGGTGACCTCCGCGACGTGCTGCGACATGCATCTCCTCCAGGACCGTAGGTCAGTGGTGAACCCGGCCGGCTCCGTACGTTTCTGCCGGGCTCGTCACCGATCCTGCGGGAGCCCGCACTGCCCGATCGAGCGTTCTTGCCGATTCGGCAACAGCAGGCGAAACAGCGGCGATGGCGTCGCTACTGGCGCGCCCGCATGCAGGCCGCCAGATGACGGATGAGGTCGTCGGCCGGGCCCAGGTCGGTGCTGCGGTCGGTGACCAGGCTGTGGCCGTCGTACCTCAGCCGGTACTCGAAGCGGTCCTGGGAGGTCGCGGAGATGCTGCGGGCGGGCAGGTCGGCGAAGTCGACGGCGGTCAGGAGTGAGTCGAGCTTTCTGTGCTCGGCGCGCGTCAGGTCAGGGGCCGCGTGGTCGCCCTTGCGGCCGGTGAGGACGACCGAGCCGGCGGGGTGCACCTCGATGCCCTGGCTGACCCCGGCGATGCCACCGGTGATGACGAGGCTCACGTCCTTGGACGGGGGTGAGTCCTCAGACGCGGCGGACTCACCGCAGCCGGCCAGCAGCAGGGCGGCCGTGAGGAGAACGACGAGTCGCCTCTTGAGTGCTGTCATGCTCACCCTCCCGGGGCTCGGTGGGCCTCACGATACTGGCTGGTCGGGCGGTGGGCACCGGCAAAACCTGGGGCATTTGTCCTGAACATGCCGGGTGCTGCGGGCGCGTCGCGAAAGGCGCATGCCGGGAGGTTAAGCTCTCCCGGATCGCCTCATTCCGATATTCATAAGGAGCACAGTTATGGCTGACAACGGAGCCAACGTCTACTTCGACGTCACCGTCAACGACGACTTCATCGGCCGGATCGTCTTCCGGCTTTTCGACGATGTCGTGCCGAAGACCGCGCGGAACTTCCGTGAGCTTGCCACGGGCGAGAACGGCTACGGTTACGCCGAGTCGACCTTCCACCGCGTCATACCCGCGTTCATGCTCCAGGGCGGTGACTTCACCAACCACAATGGCACCGGTGGCAAGAGCATCTACGGCGAGAAGTTCGCGGACGAGAACTTCCAGCTCAAGCACGACCGCCCGTTCCTGCTGAGCATGGCCAACGCGGGCCCCAACAGCAACGGCTCGCAGTTCTTCATCACGACCGTCATCACCGACTGGCTGGACGGCAAGCACGTCGTCTTCGGCGAGGTCGTCGAGGGCCAGGACATCGTCAAGCAGGTCGAGGCCCTGGGCTCCCGCACCGGCGCCACCAGCGCCAAGATTGCCATCAAGGCGTCGGGCACCCTCTAAAGACGGCACCCTTTAACGACGGCACCCTCTGAAGAGGGGCACCCGGTGACCGCGGCGAAGCTCACTGCGCCGCGGTCACCGTGGCGAGGACGCCTTGTCAGTAGACGTCTCAGGCCGGGTACGCGTGGGTCTGCGCCGCCTTGACCGTGGCCCACACCGTGGCGCCGGCGCGCAGGTCGAGTTCGGCGGCGGCGGCCGTGGTCAGCGCGGCTGCCAGGGGCAGCTCGCCGGTGAGGTCGGCGCGAATCTGGTCGCCGTGGGTCTCCAGGCCGGCCACCTCGCAGCGCCAGAGGTTGCGGGCGCTGGAGCCGGCGGGGCGGTCCCGGTACAGGGTCACCGCGCTGGGCGGGAAGGCGACGCACACCGAGCCGGTGAGGTCCTCCGTCGTGGTGATCTCCGGGCCGCCGTCCACCCGCACCGTGTGCCCCTGGGCCTGTCCCCGGTAGAGGTTCAGGCCGACCAGGTGGGCGATGTAGTCGGTGCGCGGGTGGCGGGCGATGTCGGAGGGGGTGCCCTCCTGGACGATGCGGCCGTCCTCCACGACGACGAGATGGTCGGCCAGGACCATGGCGTCCAGCGGGTCGTGGGTGACGAGTACGGCGACCGCTTCGAAGTCGGCGAGGTGATGGCGGAGCTTGGCGCGGACGTCGAGCCGGGTGCGGGCGTCGAGGGCGGCGAGCGGCTCGTCGAGGAGCAGCAGCCTGGGGCGGGTGGCCAGCGCGCGGGCCAGTGCGACGCGCTGGGCCTGGCCGCCGGAGAGCCGTCGCGGTTTGACGGAGGCGTGCTGGGCGAGGCCCATGCGGTCCAGCCAGGCGGCGGCCTGGGTACGGGCCGCCGCCTTGGACGCGCCGTGGCAGCGCGGCCCGAAGGCCACGTTGTCCAGCGCGCTGAGGTGGGGGAAGAGCAGGTAGTCCTGGAAGACGACGCCGACCGGCCGGGACTCCGGCGGTGTACGGTCCAACTCGGCGCCGTCCAGGCGGAGATGGCCTTCGGAGAGCGGTACGAGACCGGCGAGTGCGCGCAGGGCGGTCGTCTTGCCGGCGCCGTTCGGGCCGAGGAGCGCGACGACGTCACCGGGCGCGGCCGTCAGTGTCACATCGAGGCGGAAGGCACCGCGTTCGACCACCAGCCGGGCGTCCAGCCCCTCGGCGGCCGGCCCGGGGAAGCCGACGGCGTTCTCCGCGGATGTGCCATGAGTGTCGCGGGATTCGTGGGTGTCGTGGGTGTCGGTCATGAGGCGGTCATCCAGCGGTCCCGCAGCCCCGCCAGCACCGCGATCGACACGGCCAGCAGGACCAGGCTGAGCGCGATGGCCGCGTCCGGGTCGTTCTGCAGGGCGAGATAGACGGCCAGCGGCATGGTCTGCGTACGGTCGGGGAAGTTGCCGGCGAAGGTGATCGTCGCGCCGAACTCGCCGAGCGCGCGGGCCCAGGCCAGCACCGCACCCGCGGCGATGCCGGGAGCGATGAGCGGCAGGGTGACCCGGCGGAATGCGGTGAAGCGCGAGGCGCCGAGCGTGGTGGCCGCCTCCTCGTAGCGCGGGTCGGCGGCGCGCAAGGTGCCCTCCACGCTGATGACCAGGAACGGCATGGCCACGAACGCTTCGGCGAGCACCACTCCGGCAGTGGTGAACGGCAGGGTGATGCCGAAGGTGTCGTCCAGCCACTGCCCCATGATCCCGTTGCGGCCGAGGGCCATCAGCAGGGCCACACCGCCCACCACCGGTGGCAGGACGAGCGGCAGCGTCACCAGGGCCCGGACGAAGCCACGCCCCGGGAACTCGACCCGCGCGAGCAGCCAGGCCAGCGGTACGCCGATCACCAGGCTCACCGCGGTGGCCGCCGTCGCGCAGATGAGGGAGAGCTTGAGCGCCTGCCACACCTCGGCGCTGGTCAGCAGGTCCGGCATGCCCCGCCAAGGAGCCCTGACCAGCAGGGCGACGAGCGGGAGGGTCAGGAACGCGAGGCCGATCAGTGCGGGCACGAGGAGGGGGAGCGGGGCACCCCCGCGGGCGCGGCGACGCCGCGGCCCACCCGTGCGGGGGTCGGCCGCGGCGCCGGTCTTGTCGAGCGAGGTCACGGCTTGAGGAACCCGGCCTTGTTCAGGACCTGCTGGCCCTTGTCGGACTGTACGAGCGCGATGAACGCCTTGGCGGCCTCGGCGTTCTTCGAGTTCTTGAGCAGGGCGATGGGGTAGTCGTTGATGGCCTTGGCGGACTCGGGGAACTCCACGCCCTCCACCTTGTCACCCGCGGCCTTCACATCGGTCTTGTAGACCACCGCGGCGTCGGCCTCCTTGAGCACGACCTTGTTCAGGGCGGACTTGACGTCCTGCTCGTAGGAGACGGGGGTGAGCTTGAGGTGGCTGGCGTCCAGCGCCTTCTGCGCGGCGGAACCGCACGGCACCGTCTTGTCGCACAGGACGACCTTCCGGCCGGACTTGGTGAGGTCCTTCAGGGAGGAGACCTTGTCGGGGTTGCCCGGCAGGGTGGCGATCTCCAGCTGGTTCCGTACGAAGGTGGCCGGCTTGCCGTCCGCGTCGCCCTTGTCCGTCACGGTCTTCATCGTCTTGGGGCTGGCAGCGGCGAACACGTCTGCCGGGGCACCGCTGGTGATGCCCGCCGCGAGGCTGTCGCTGCCGCCGAAGCTGAAGGTGACCTTCGTCCCCGGGTGCTCCTTCTCGAACTCCTTCTTCAGCGTCGTGAAGCTCTCCTTCAGCGACGCGGCGGCGAAGACCGTCACCTCGCCGGACAGCTTGTCCGAGGAGGAGTCCGACTTCTTGGCGGAGTCCGAGCCGGACGACGAGCAGGCACTCAGGGCCAGCAGGGCGGCGGCGCCCACGCCGGTCACCTGAAGCATCCGGCGGGTCCGACGCGCGGAACGGGTCATCACGGGTCCACTCCCTCTGGTCCTGAACGGACTCACTTTCGGTCTTTCGGCGCGATCATACTGCCGCAGATGCGAGGCAAAAGTCTCCTGTCACTTCGCATGAGCCGAAGCTTCCTGCAGATGGCATGGCATGTGCGTTTGTACGTGCCGGCTGTGCGGGTACGGTCCTCCGGGAGGTGGCGGCCCGTGTGCCGGTTTCGGACCTTCTCGGCCGGCCCCGGTACCGGACACAGGTCGCCGCGAGCGGCATCGACACGATCCAGGGGACGGCGGAGCATGATCGAGAGCATCGGACGGCCCACTACCCTGAGCGGGGACAACGCTCTGGCCCTTCCTGAGTTCGACGCCCCGCCCGCCGAACCGCTCGCCCTGCTCAGTACATGGCTGGACAGCGCCGTGCAGCGGGGCGTGCGGGAGCCGAACGCGGCGGTGCTGGCCACCGCCGACGACAGCGGGCGGCCTTCGGTCCGGGTGCTGCTGATCAAGGAGTTCGACGGTCGCGGTCTGGTCTTCGGGAGCGCCCGGGGCAGTCGCAAGGGGCGTGAACTGGCCGAGCGGCCCTGGGCTTTGTTGTCCTTCTACTGGCGGGAGACACTGCAGCAGCTCGCGGTGGCCGGCCCCGTCGAAATGCTCTCTCCTGCCGCCTCCGACGCCCTGTTCGCCGCACGACCCGAGGCTGCCCGAGCCGCCTCGGCCGTATCGGAGCAGAGCCGCCCGCTCATCGATGACGACGCTCTGCGGGCCCGTGCTCGGGACCTGCTCACCGCCGGCGGGCCGGTGCCGCGTCCGGAGGGATGGGTCGGCTACCGCCTGGTCCCGGAGAAAATCGAGTTCTGGTACGGCAGCCCGGACCGGCTGCACCGCAGGCTTCGCTATGACCGAGCGCCCGACGAGGGCTGGTCGTGGGAGCGGCTGCAGCCGTGAGGAACGCGGCCGTCGGGCCGTGGACCGGCACGCCGGCGCCGCGTGCGGGCGATGATCCGTGTGCATTGCGGGAAGAGGAACCGGGCGGTTACGTTCGGTTGCATGTCGGACGACGAAGCCGCGCGCGCCGCGCGCCTGCTGGATGCCCAGGCGAAGGCCGTACGGCTCTTCGCGGAGATCGAGGAGCGCGGGCTGGTGGCGCCGGGCCGGGGGGAGCGGGCGGTCAGCGACCGGATCAGGGATCTGGCGAATGACATGTTCGGCACGACCCGGCACTGGCACAAGCGGATCGTGCGGTCCGGGCCGAACACCCTCCTGCCGTACAAGGAGAACCCGCCGGACCGGGTGATCGGCGCGGACGACATCGTGTTCGCCGACTTCGGGCCGATCTTCGAGGAGTACGAGGCGGACTTCGGCCGGACCTTCGTCTTCGGCGACGACCCGGTCAAGCACCGGCTGCGCGCTGACCTGCCCGAGGTCTTCAAGGCCGGCAAGCGGTTCTTCGAGGCCGACCCGGAGATCACCGGTGCCGCGCTGCACGCCGAGGTCGCCCGGCTCGCCGCCGAGGCCGGGTGGGAGCTGGGCGGCTGGCACGCCGGGCACCTGGTGGGCGAGTTCCCGCACGAGAAGATCGACGGCGCGGACGTCGAGTCGTACGTCACGCCCGGGAACGACACCCCGCTGCGGCGTACCGACAAGGCCGGGCGCCGCTGCCAGTGGATCCAGGAGATCCATCTCATCGACCGGGAGCGGGGCTTCGGCGGGTTCTACGAGGAGCTGCTCACGCTCTGATCGGTACGCTCCCTTCGTTACGCCGCTGACCCGCTACGCCTCCGAGCCGTCGCGTCCTTGTCCTGGTCCGTCACTCCCGCGTCGCGCAGCGCCAGCCATACCCGGTCGCGGGTCAGCGGCAGTTCGGTGAAGCGGACGCCGGTGGCGTCGCGCAGTGCGTTGGCGAAGGCCGGGGCGACCGGGTTGAAGGGGCTCTCGCTCATCGACTTTGCGCCCAACGGGCCGATGGCGTCGGCGGTTTCCATGAAGTGGACCTCGGTGCGCGGGATGTCGGCGTACTGGGGCAGCCGGTAGCGGCGGAAGGCGGCCGTGTCGACCTTGCCGTGCTCGTCGATGCGGACGTTTTCGAAGAGCGTGGCGCCCAGTGCCTGGGCGACGCCCCCTTCGACCTGGCCGCGGCACTGCATCGGGTTCATGACCTTGCCCGCGTCGGCGGCGTGCACGCTGCGCAGGATGCGTATCTCGCCGGTGCCGGGGTCGACGGCGATCTTGAACCACTGGGCGTTGAAGGCGACCGAGCGCGGGGTGCCGCCGAAGTGCCCGTCGGCGGTGAACTCGACGCCGACCGCGCGGGCCGCCGCGTACAGCTCCTTCAGCGGCAGGCGCCCGCCGCTGTACAGCACGGCCTCCTCCGCGAGCCGGCAGTCGGCGCGCGGGACGCGCAGCTGGGCGGCGGCGAAGTCGAGGAGCATGTCGGCGAGGGCGCGGGAGGCGCGCAGGGTGGCCTTGCCGGCGACGACGGTGCCGGTGGAGGCGAAGGCGCCGGTGTCGTGGCGTACGACGTCGGTGTCGGACTGGCGGATGGTGATGCGGTCGACGGTGGTGGCGAGTTCCCCGGCCGCGATCTGTTTGTGGACGGTGGTCGTGCCGTTGCCGAATTCGGCGGTGCCGAAGGCCAGGTCGAAG
This sequence comes from Streptomyces sp. NPDC050806, assembly GCF_055586425.1. Lineage (NCBI taxonomy): Bacteria > Bacillati > Actinomycetota > Actinomycetes > Kitasatosporales > Streptomycetaceae > Streptomyces > Streptomyces sp. NPDC050806. Next base: position 385,877 of record NZ_JBVJIF010000005.1, read on the forward strand.
GTGCCGTCGGGGAGCAGGGCTGCCTTGGCGTCGGCGATGTGGCCGCCGGGCGGCCCGGTGGCGATCATCGCGAGCGCCGCTCCCTCGCCGACCAGCCAGCCGTCCGGCGCCGGCGTTCCGGCGTCGGTCTCCGCCTGGGCACGGCGCACGATGGCGACGCACTGGTCGAGGCCGTAGCTGGCGATGTGCAGGTCCTCTTCGTGGCCGCCGGGGGTGACCATCGGCTCGTCGGCCCCGATGACGTTGCGGGCCCTGAACTCCAGCGGGTCCAGATCGAGTCGTCGGGCCAGTTCGTCGAAGGCGGACTCGACGGCGAACATCACCTGGCCGAGACCGTAGCCGCGGAAGGCGCCGGCCGGGACGGTGTGGGTGTAGACGGAGTAGGCGTCGACCTTCTTGTGGGGGGACCGGTAGACGGCCATGGACTCGCCGACGCTGTGGAACATCACCGCCGGGCCGTGGTTTCCGTAGGCGCCCGTGTTGGCGACGACCCGCAGCTGGAGTGCGGTGAGGGTGCCGTCGCGGCGGGCACCCGCCTTGACCCGAATGGTGAAGGGATGCCGGGTGGTGGCGCCGAAGAACTGCTCGGCGCGGGTGTACTCCAGCTTCACCGGGCGGCGCAGTGCGAGCACGGCCAGCGCCACGATGTCCTCGACGAGCATCTCCTGCTTGCCGCCGAACCCGCCGCCGACCCGGCCCGCGACCACCCGCACCTGCTCCAGTGGCAGGTCGTAGAGCGCGCACAGGGCACGGCGGGTGAGGAACGGCGTCTGGGAGCTGGTGCGCACGGTGAGCCGGCCGTCCTCGTCGAACCAGGCCACGGCCCCGTGCGTCTCCAGGCTGGCGTGCTGCGCGCGCTGCGTGCGGAAGGTGTCCTCGTACACGATGTCGGCCGCGGCGAATCCGGCCGCGACGTCGCCGGTCTCGCCGTGCGCCTCGCCGACGACATTGTTCCGGGGGCGTGCGATACGCGCCGACCCGGCGTCCTTGTCGTGCACGACGGGGGCGCCCGGCCGCATCGCGTCCTCCGGGTCCAGGACGGCCGACAGTACCTCGTACGTCACCTCGATCCGGCGGCAGCCCTCCTCGGCGGCGGCCTCGCTGTCGGCGACCACGGCGGCGACGCGCTGGCCGACGTAGCGGACCGTGTCGTCCAGGACGCGGGTGTCGTCCGGGTCCTCCTCGGGGTGCTCGTGGCGGGCTGTGGAGAAATGCCGTTCCGGGGCGTCGTGGTGGGTGAACACGGCCTGGACGCCGGGTACGCGCAGGGCGGCGGCGGTGTCGATGGCGACGATGCGGGCGTGGGCGTGCGGGGAGCGCAGCAGCTTCATGTGCAGCAGGCCGGGCACGTCGAGGTCGAAGGTGTAGCGGGCGGTGCCGGTGACGACCTGCGGGCCGGCCGGGGCGGGCAGGCTGCGGCCGACGGACTCGCCGGGCGCCGGAGCCTCGACGTTCTTGACCCCGCGTACGGCGTCCTCGATGGCCCGGTAGCCGGTGCAGCGGCACAGGTTTCCCTTGAACGCCCGTGGCAGGTCGTCCCGCTTGTCCTCGTCCAGCGCTGCCGTGGTCATCAGGAAGCCGGCCGTGCAGAAGCCGCACTGGAATCCCTGGGCGTCCAGAAACTTCTGCTGGACGGGGTGGAGATCGCCTTCCGGGGAGGCCAGGCCCTCGACCGTGGTGACGGTGCGGCCGTCGGCGCGGAAGGCCGGGTACAGGCAGCTGTGCACCGGCTTGCCGTCCACATGGACCGTGCAGGCGCCGCAGTCGCCCGCGTCGCAGCCCTTCTTCACACCGAACCAGCCGCCTGCGCGCAGGTAGGTGCGCAGGCACTGGCCCGCGCGCGGTTCTTCCTCGTGGGTCCGTCCGTTGACCTCGATCCTCATCGTGCCGTTCCTCCCAGTTCCCGGCGGATCTCCTCCGCGTAGCGGAATGTCATGTGCCGCCGCCACTCGGGCAGTCCGTGGATGTCGTCGAACCACTCGTCGTCGGCGACGGCCGAGCCGATCGCGGCCCGCAGCGCCTCGGCGGTCGGCGGCAGCGGGAACCACAGCCGCACGGGCCGGACCGTCGACGCGGTGAGTGTGATGGCGAGCGAGCCGTCCAGTGGGTCCAGCGCGCCGATGATCAGTGCGCCGGAGCGTCCCAGCCCGTACAGCGACGCCTGGCGGAACGCGGTACGGCAGGCCAGCGTCCGGGCGGGCAGGGTGACGGACCGCAGCAGTTCGCCGTCCGCCAGTACCTTGCGTCCCGCGCCGGTGACGAAGTCGGCGACGCGTACCCGGCGCCGCACGCCGTCCTGCGCGAGCAGCAGGCACTCGCCGTCCAGCGCGGCGGTGAGGGAGGTCATGGGGCCGGCCGGGAGGGCGTTGCAGAGGTTGCCGCCGACGGTGGCCATGTTCCAGATCTTGAACGAGGCGAGGAACGCGCGGCAGCACTGCTCGAACAGCGGTGCCGCCTCGGCGGTGTAACCCTTCGCGAACTCGGACAGCTGGGCGATGGTGCAGGTGGCGGCGATCTCCAGCGTGCCGTCGGGGTGCTGTTGCACGGGCGTCCAGCCGGTGCGGCCGAGGTCGATCAGGCGGCGCAGGTGCGGCTGCGGTTCCGAGAACAAGTACGTGCCGCCGCCGAGCCAGGCGTCGCCCGGCCGCCAGGGCGCCGGGCGCCGCGAGTCCCGGATCTCCACCACCGTGTTCAGGTCCATGGCCGTCAGTGAAGCAACGCGGACCGGGCCGGGACGACTGGTTCACAGCACGGAAACGACAGGTTTTTCAGGCCGGCTCCTGGTGAATCAACCAAGAGGAATACCGCTCACATCGCCTTGCATTTACGATGCAATGACTCGCATACACGTGGTGAATGTGAGATACCGGGTGTCAGGCGACGCCACCCGGCAGCCGTACGAGGAGCCGGAGCACATGCACGTCGAACACCTCCTGCAGGACGACTCCCTCGGTCTGCGACTCCTCTGGGCCGAGGACGAGCCGCTGCGCCGGGAGATCAGCGGAGTCACCGTCACCGACCTGGAGGACCCCGCTCGCTTCGTCCGGCCCGACGAGGTCGTGCTCAGCGGGCTCGTCTGGTGGAGCGCGGACGGGGGAAGGGACAAGGCCGAACGCTTCGTCTCCGGCCTGAAGCACGCGGGAGCCGCCGCGTTGCTCGCCGGTGAGGAGACCCACGGCTCGGTGCCCGACGAACTGATCGAGGCGTGCGAACGGCACGGAGTACCGGTGGCGAGCGTGCCCGCCCATGTGATGTTCCGGGCGATCACGGACACCGTGTACCTGCGGCAGTGGGGCGAACTGAGCCGCCACCACGCCCTGCCCGAGCACGTGCGCGGCCGGCTGAACCGGCTCGTCGCCCAGGACGCCGACCCCGGCCTGATCCTCACCGCCGCCTTCGCGCACCTCGACCGGACCGCGGCCTACCTGCTGTCCTCGACAGGCCGGACCGTCGCCGCCACCCCGGGCGCCGCCCCGCTTCCGGCGCGGGAGGCCGCGGCACTGCCCGGCGGCGACAGCGGTGTGACCGTGCCCGTGGAGGCCGACGCGGTCACCCCGTACGAGCGCTGGTCGCTGCACCTTCCCGAGGCCACCGTCGCACCGCTGCGGCTGGTGCACGAGATCGCCACCGTCCTGCGCCGCTGCCAGGAAGCGTGGGCCCGTCGCCGAGCCGCCGAGCACCGGACGGCGGACGCACTGGGCAGGCTGCTCACCGCCCCCGAAGCGGGCGACGTGGCCGGCGCGGCGCGGGCCTGCGGGCTGCCGGCGGAGGGCCCGTACCGCGTGGTCGTGGCCGACACCGGCACCCGCAACAAGGGACTGGCGGAAGGGGCCCTGGCGGAAGCGGTCGCGCAGACGGCCCCGGCGTTCGCCACGGTGGGACGACTGCCCGACGGGACCGCGTTCGCGGTGCTGTCCGAGGAAGCCGCCGCCGGCCTGGCGGACACCTGGCCACTGGTGGCGGCCTGCGAGCCGGACGTCCTCCTGCACGGCGGCCTGGCCTCACGGGCCACCGAAGTGTCCGGACTGTCCGGCGCGCTGGCCGAGGCCCGCTACGCCCTGACCTCCGCACGGACGACCGGCCCCACCACCTCGTCCCTGACCGACGCCACCGCCCTCACCACGCTGGACGCGCTGCTCACCGGCATACCGGCCGAGGTCCGCACCTCCTACAGCCGCACCGTCCTCGGGCCGCTGCTCACTACGGCGAATTCCTCCGCCGCGCTGCTGCACACCCTGGAGGTGTTCCTCACGCACGACGGCTCCTGGGCCCGTACGGCCGAGGCGCTGCACCTGCACGTCAACACCGTGCATTACCGGATCCAGCGCATTGAGCACTTCACCGGCCGGAACCTCTCCAGTCTCCGGGACCGCCTCGACCTGTGGGCGGCCCTGCTGTGCCGGACGCCGGAACCGAGCACCACGTCCGCCCCGCCCCCACGACGCGCACGCGCGTCGACGTCACCCGCGCGGTGACCGTGCCCCCGGCCGTCGGCTCGGCGCGGCTCGCTCAGACGCGGTCGATGTGGACGTTCGTCGACTTCACCCGCGCGGTGGCCTCCATGCCGACCTCCAGCCCCAGCTCCTCCACGGCCTCCCGCGTGAGCAGCGACACCAGCCGGTGCGGACCGGCCTGGATCTCCACCTGCGCGGCGACGTCGCCCAGTTTGATCGCGGTGACGATGCCGGGGAAGGCGTTCCGTACCGAGGTGTAGGAGGCGTCCTCCTCACCACTGCCGCCCTTGGCGAGTTCCACGGAGAAGACGGCCAGGTCCTTGCCGTCGATGAGCCGCTTTCCGCCCTCGTCGCGATGGGTCGCCACCCGGCCCGAGTCCGCCCACCGCCGCGCGGTGTCCGGACTCACGCCGAGCAGCCGTGCCGCCTGGCCGATCGTGTATGACTGCATGAACGCCAAGATAGATCAGTCGCCGGTCTGCTGACGCGGGGCTCCCGGCGTCGGCCCGACGGCCGCGGCGGATGGCACGAACCGTGTGAAGTACTCCAGTGCCGAGATGTCGTCGACGGCCTCACGGCCGGCGACCTGGTCGAGGGGCGCGCCCTGCAGCAGGCGTTTGACGGGGACTTCCAGCTTCTTTCCGGTACGGGTGTGCGGCAGCGCCGGCACCTCGATGACCGTGTCGGGGACGTGCCGTGGTGAGGCGTGGGTGCGGATCGCGGCAGTGAGGGTGTCGCGCAGGTCCGCGGTGAGTTCGTGGCCCGGTTCCAGGACGACGAACAGGGGCATCCAGTAGCCCCCGGCGGCGAGTTCGGCGCCGATGACGAGGCTTTCGCGGATGCCGGGCAGCTCGTCCACGACGGCGTAGATATCGGCACTGCCCAGTCGTACTCCATGCCGGTTGAGGGTGGAGTCGGAGCGGCCGGAGACGATGACACTGCCGTGTGCGGTGCGGGTGATCCAGTCGCCGTGCCGCCACACGCCGGGGTAGGAGCCGAAGTACGCCCGGTGGTAGCGGGAGCCGTCGGGGTCGTTCCAGAAGCGGAGCGGCATCGAGGGCATGGGCCGGGTGATCACCAGCTCGCCCACCTCTCCGGTGACGGGCCGCCCGTGTGCGTCGAAGGACTGCAGCGCGACGCCGAGCAGTGGGGCCGACATCTCGCCCGGCCACACGGGGGTGGTGGGGGCGCTGCCGGTGAAGCCGCTGACGACGTCGGTGCCGCCGCTGGTGGAGGCGACCTGGACGCGGGGACCCACGTGATCGTGCACCCAGTGGTACGACTGGGCGGGCAGGGGGGCGCCGGTGGAGCCGAGGACGCGCAGCGCGGAAAGATCGAGGTCGCGCCCGGGTTCGAGGCCGGCCTTGGCGGAGCCCTGGAGATGGCCGGGGCTGACGCCCAGGACGGAGGTGCGGTGCTCGGCGGCCAGTTCCCACAGGCGGCCCGGATCCGGGTGGGCCGGGCTTCCGTCGTACAGCACGAGGGTGGCACCGACGAGCAGGCCGGAGACGACCATGTTCCACATCATCCAGTTGGTGGTGGTGTACCACAGGAACCGGTCGCCGGGGCCGAGGTCGAGGTGGAGGCCCAGGAGTTTGTGGTGGTCGATCAGGACTCCGCCGTGGCCGTGGACGATGCCCTTGGGGGTGCCGGTGGTGCCGGAGGAGAACAGCACCCACAGCGGCGCGTCGAAGGGCACGTCCTCGAATGCGCACTCCGCGGGGGCGGCGAGAGCGTCCTCCCAGCGAACCGTACCTGTGCCCGCTTCCGCTTCCGTCCTTGTATCTGCGTTCGTGGCCGCGTCCGTCGCGGAGGGCAGACCGAGGTTCGGCACCTGCACGGTGACGCGGACGGACGGCAGCGCGGCGCGCAGTGCGGCGGATTCCGCGCGGCGGTCGTGCTGCCTGCCGTTCCACCGGTAGCCGTCAGCGGCGAAGAGGACGACCGGTTCGAGCTGCGCGAAGCGGTTCGCCGCGCCGTCGGCACCGTAGTCCTGGCCGCAGGCCGACCACACGGCACCGATGGCGGCCGTGGCCAGGAACGCGACCACGGTGTGCAGGGCGTTGGGCAGGTAGCCCACCACGCGGTCACCGGCTGTGACGCCTTGCCGGCGAAGCCAGGCGGCCAGCGCGCCGACCTGGGCGCGCAGGTCGGCCCAGGTGGTGTACGTGGTGGTGCCGTCCTCACCCACCGAGATCACCGCGGTGGCGTGGGGCTCGCCGGTGCGCAGTGCGTGCCGGGCGTAGTTCAGCCGGGCGCCGGGGAACCAGCGCGTGGCCGGCATCGGGGCGTCGTCGAGGACGCACTCCCACGCTCCGCCGAAGCGGAGGTCGAAGAACTCGGCGACGGCCGCCCAGAAGCCGGGCAGATCCTGGACCGACCAGGTCCACAGGGACTCGTAGTCGGCGTGGGTGATGCCGGTGCGCCGGGCGACGAAGTCGGTGAAGCGCGCGAGGCGGGAGCGGGCTGCCTCGGACGGATCGGGCAGCCAGATCGGCTCGCCGGAGGCGGGTATCGGGGACGTGCTCACCACTCACCTCCGGTGGTGAGTGCGGGGGGTGTCGGGACCGGGACGTCACCCGTGGAGGTGCGCGGGGCGGTCAGCTGATCTGTGAGCTCGTCGATGAGCCGGGGAAGACCGTCCGCCGTCGTGGTGGTGCCGAAGAGGTAGTGATCGGGGCGGATCACCACTCCCGCCCGGCCTTCCTCGGCGAGATGGGGAAGGTAGAAGCCGTCCACATCGATGGCGGCCACCTCCTCGTCGGGACTCTCCCCGGGCGGAGCGAGGTGCAGCAGACTCGCCCCGATCCGGTCGAGGAACGCCAGTTGGTGCGCGGGCAGCACGGTGCGCGGGTCGGTGGTGGAGGCGACGACGAAGCCGCGGCCGGCCACTTCATTGAGCAGGCCGGTGCGTCCCCGGTAGGAGATGCGTGCCTGCCGGGTCAGTTTCCCGGCGGCACCGGGCTCTCCCCGGGCGATGAGGCCGTCGGTCAGACGCGTCGTGGGCAGTGGCGGCAGGGCCCTCGACGGGTCGGCGCCGTTGCCGATCAGGTACGCGTCGCGTTGTGCCGCGACCCCGGGGTCCGTGACACAGATCACCTTGCCCAGTTCCACCGACATGCCGATGGCGTGCTGGACGTGGGCGCTGCGCTCGGTGCCGTACGTGTCCAGCACGGCCGGGTCGGCGGCGCCCCGCAGGACCAGGTCGAGTTTGAAGGAGAGGTTGGCCGCGTCCCGCAGGCCGGAGCACATTCCCTGGCCCGCGAACGGCGGCATCAGGTGGGCGGCGTCCCCGGCCAGCAGCAGGCGTCCGGAGCGCCAGCGGTCGGCCCACTGCGCCTGGAAGGTGTAGACGGCGTGCCGCTCCAGGGCGCAGGTGTCCGGGGTCATGCCGAAGGGGGCGAGCAGCCGCCAGGCCGTGGCCTCGGTGTCGAGTTCCGCCACCGTCTCGCCGGGCATGCGCATGAATTCCCAGCGCCGGCGGCCCGGCCCGCCCGACACCAGGGTCGTGGGCCGCGCCGGGTCGCAGATCTGCAGGTTGACGGGGTCCCATGTGCGGTGGGTGCGGGGGCATACGTCGACGATGAGCCAGTCGTAGAAGAAGCCGAGATCCGTCACCTGAGTGGGCATGTGGCCGCGGACGAAGCTGTTGGCGCCGTCCGCGCCCACGACCCAGTCGGCGGTCAGCTCGCGCTGCCGGCCGTCGCCGTCCCGCGCGGTGACGGTGACCTCCTGCTCGCTCTCGGCCAGGCCGACCGCCTCGTGGCCGCGGAGGACCGTCACGTTCGGACACGCCTCGACCGCCTCGGCCAGGGCCCGTTCCAAGTCCGGCTGGTACGTCATCGAAGCGCGTGGCCAGCCGGACGGGCCGGTGCCCGACCAGTCGAAGCGGAGCAGGGCTGCGCCGTCCGCGTTGCGCCACTCGTAGGTGTCGGCGGGTTCGGACAGTGCGCCCAGCCGTTCGCCGAGCCCGGCGTCGGCGAGCAGCCGGGCGACCTCGTCGTCGAAGTGCACGGCGCGCGGCAGGGCGTAGGGGGTGGGCCACCGTTCCAGGACGGTGACCCGCCACCCGTCGCGGGCCAGGAACAGGGCCGTGGTGAGGCCGGTGGGGCCGGCTCCGATGACGAGGACGTCGCTGCGGGCCCGGCAATCGGTGTGCTGCTGCATGGCGGCCGTCCTCACTGCGCCGGCGCGTGGGCGCCGGTCATCAGGGCCGCCAGGTCCTCGGGGGCGAGGAACGACGGGGGCGGGGGCGGACCCCAGGCGTACAGGGATTTCGCGCCTTCGAAGACGCCTGGCTTCCACAGGGCGTCGTCGACGATGCAGTCGAGGTCGGAGTAGTACTCGGAGAAGGTGCCGGCCGGGTCCTTGAGGTACCAGAAGAAGTTCGAGCCGATGTAGTGGCGGCCGGGCCCCCAGGTGTGGCGGTCGGGGTCCGCCGCCAGCATGGCGGTGGCACCGCGGCCGATCTCGTCGACGTCGTCGACCTGCCAGGAGGTGTGGTGCAGGAAGGCGACGGGCGCCTGCTGCACGAGCACGTTGTGGTGGTCGGTGGAGCAGCGCATGAAGGCGGCCAGGCCCTTGACGGTGTCGCTGACCTTGAAGCCGAGGCCCTGCTGGAAGAAGCGCTGCGAGGCCTCCTGGTCCGTGGAGCCGAGGACGACATGGCCGAGCTTGCGCGGCCGGACCGGCCCCTCGCGCAGGATGCCCGGGGCGCGCTCGTGCAGGCGGTCGGTGGTGCCGGGCGCGTTGTACGTGGGTGCCGGGGCGGGGGCCTGCCGAAGGCGTGGGGCGAGTTCCACGCGTACGAGGACCTCGGTGCCCGGGTCCGCGGCCGTCACGGACCCGGCCGTGCGGTGCACCGGCACGTCCAGCCGGGCGAGTGAGGCGGCGACCCGGTCGAGGTCGTCGGGGTCGTCGGCGCCCACGCCGAGCTCGATCAGGCGGCGGCGCGGGGAGTGGACGATGCGCAGCTGCTCGCCGCCGTCGACGGTCGCCAGCACGTGGGACGGCTTCGGCGTCCTCGCGTCGGCGGGGGCGTCGGTGGTGGGGGAGAGGCCGAACTCCTCGTAGTAGGCGGTCGCCTGCTCGACGTTCGGCACGCCCATGAGGATCTGGGTCAGTCGGTGCAGTGACATGGTTGCGGCTCCTTCGGATCGGCGAGGCGGAACGGTGGTGCGGACCTGCGAGAGCTCGTACGGGAGGTCAGCGGGCGACCATCGGGTTGCGCAGGGTCCCGACCCCTTCGAGCCAGGTGACCAGCACGTCTCCCGGAGCGAGGAACTTCTGCGGGGTGCGGGCACCGCCGACGCCGGCCGGGGTACCGGTGAAGATCAGGTCGCCCGGCAGCAGGGGGCACACGGCCGACAGTCGGGTGACCAGCTCCGGGACGTCGAAGACCATCTCGGAGGTGCGGCTCTTCTGCAGGACTTCGCCGCCTTCGAGCCGGCAGCCCAGCTCCAGGTCGTCGGGGTCGGCGAACTCGTCGGTGCTGACGAGTTCGGGGCCGAGCGGGGCGAAGCCGGGGTAGGACTTGCCGAGCGAGAACTGCGGTGCGGGTCCAGTGAGTTGCAGGCGCCGCTCGGAGAGGTCCTGACCCACTGTCATTCCCGCCACGTGGGACCATGCGGTCTCGCGGGTCGCGCGATGGCAGTGGCGGCCGATGACGACGACGAGTTCCGCCTCCCAGTCGACCAGCCCGTCGGGGAGGGCGACGGCCGTCTCGTGGCCGGTCAGGGACGTGGGGAACTTGGTGAAGACGGCGGGTTCGGCCGGTACCTCCAGCTTCGACTCCGCGATGTGGTCGCGGTAGTTCAGGCCGACCGCGAAGATCTGGGCCGGCCGGGGGACGGGAGGTCCCCACACCGTGTCGGCGTCCGTGCCGACCCCGGGTGCCGTCGCCGCGTCCGGTGACGCCAGGAACTCCCGCGCCCAGGTGGCGAAGGCGTCCCAGTCGGCCAGTGCGGTCTGTGCGTCGGGGCCGAAGCGTCCTCCGCTGGCCTCCGCGGCGTCGACGTAGCGCTCCGGGCCCTTGATGACGAGTCGTCCGTTGATGTGTGCCAGGCGCATGCGGTCCTCCATGCCGTACGGGTGTCTGCAGCGGCAGTCTTCTCCGGCAATCTCGCTGAGGCAATAGATTAACGATATTTTTTCACGTTGTCGTTTTGCTGCTACGGTGTGCGGTCATGGCTGGTGAGAAGGCAACTAGAGGCGGCATCGTCTACGCGCGGATCCGCGAGGACATCTTCCAAGGGGTGTTCCAGCCCGGGCAGCGGCTGCGCCTGGTGGAACTGGCGCAGCACTTCTCCGTCAGCCAGTCGGTCGTGCGTGAAGCCCTCACGCGCCTGTCGGAGCAGGGCCTCGTGCACGCCGCTCCCCAGCAGGGCTTCCGTGTGGTCACGGTGTCCCTGGAGGACCTCAATGAACTCACCGAGGCCCGGATCGAGCTCGAAACGCTGGTGCTGCGCCGGGCCATCGAACGCGGCGACCTCAAGTGGGAGGCGACCGTGGTCGCCGCACACCATCACCTGACCGGAGTCAGCGGCGTGCGGCCGGACGGCACCATGAACAGCGACTGGTTCGCCGTCCACGAGCAGTTCCACCAGACGCTGCTCCAAGCGTGCGGCAATGCCCGGCTGCTGGCCGCGGCCCTCAGCCTGCGGGACGCGGCCACGCTGTACCGCCGCTGGTCGCTGCCCGTGGGCCACGACACCGAGCGCGATGTCGCGGGCGAGCACCAAGCGATCGTCGACGCCGTATTGCGCAGGGACGCCGACGATGCGGTCGAACTGCTGGCGCGGCACATCGACCGCACCTCGCAGGCACTGCGTACGGTGATCGAGAACAACCCCGCCACGGTGGCGTAGCCCGGCAGGTCCATGCCGTGCCGTACCCGGTACGCGCCACGCTGCTCGCACGACGGCAAGGACGGCGTCATGACGGCTCACCCCGCACCCGGCCCCGCCGGCTGGATCCACCGCCTCGCCCCCGGCCGCGCGGACGCACCGCACTCTCCCGCCAGCTCGGCGCACGGCATCGCCGAGGCGACCGACCGCCTCGGTCCTCGGCCCGTGGCCTGGGCCATCGACGTCGGCGACGAGCTGGCCCGCGTCATCATCCGTGAGGTCCCCGAACTCGGGGGCGGGCCGGCCCCCTTCGAAACGCTGCGGATGGGCACCGAAGCCGCGACACTCTACGCGCTGCTCCTGCTGGCCGACCCCGCGGTGGAGCGGAGGATTCCCGAGGAGTCCCTGCTGGGGGACCGTGAGTTCGCCCGGCGGCGCCTCGGCCTGGACAAGGTGTTGCGCGGCATCCGCGTCGCACACGCGGCCCTGACACACGCCCTGATGACCGCATGCCAGGAACTCACCCCGCCCGCCGAACGTGCGGAGCAGTTCCGCCGCGTCTCCGAGCTGCTCTTCGGCTTCGTCGACGAGTTCTCCTCGCGGATGACCGCCGAGTACCTGTCCGAGCACGACCGGTGGCTGACCAGCGGTGCCGCGGCCCGCGAGGAAACCGTCCGTACGATCCTCGACGGGCAACCGGTACGGCAAGCAGCCGCGAGCGAGCTGCTCACCTACCGGCTGGAGGGCCGCCACCTGGCCGTCATCGCATGGTGCGACAGCCCGGCCGCGGACGCCGCCGGCGATCTGCAACGGGCGGCGGCCGAACTGCTGCATTCGCGCGGTTGTGCGTCGACACTGGTGCTCCCCACCGGCCGGACCACCGTGTGGGCGTGGGGCACCCCGCAGGCCGCATCCGCCGCCCCGACGCCCGGTGGGTTTCCGGCCCCGGAAGGCATCCGCTTCGCCTGCGGCTCGGTGCGGAACGGACTGCCGGGGTTCCGCCAGTCGCACGAAGACGCCCGGCACACCGTCCGGGTCATGCAGCTCAACCCCCATGGCACGGCTCCCGTCGTCGACCACCCGGACATCCAGCTGGCGGCACTGCTCTCCGCCGACCTGTCCGCCCTGCGCCGCTTCGTGAGCGACGAACTGGGGGACCTGGCAGCGGACAGCCGCCAGGCGGACCAGCTGCGCCGGACGCTGCACCTGTACTTGCGCAACGAACGCAGCCTGACGGTCGCCGCCGCGCAGCTGCACATCGCGCGCAACACCGTCACCTACCGGGTCAAGCGCGCCCAGCAACTGCTCGGCCACGACCTCACGCCCCGGCTGCCCGAGGTCATGTCGGCCCTGGAGGCCGCCCGGACGCTCGGCCCCGCAGTGCTCCGGCCGGCGGGCAACAGCGCCCATGACGGGGACGGTCACCACCGCTCCTGAGGCCGTCGCCGCTCCTGACGAGCCCTCATGAGCAGCTCAGATCAGGGGAGTGACCTGCTCTTCGACGCCCAGGAGCGCGCGCCCGTACAGCTCGCTCGCGATAGCCGGGTTGATCACCGCGTGCCGGCTGCCCGTCTCCTGGTCACGCCAGATCCGCTGCAGCGGATTGGCCTCGGCGAAGCTGCCGGCGCCCTGGATGCTCAGCAGCAGATCGAGCGCCTCACGGGAACGCCGGGCCACGTAACCGGTGTCCATCCGCACCCGCGCCCGCGTCTCGAACGGCATGTACGCGTCCCGGGCCGCCCAGCTGTCGATGTCGTCGGCGGCCCGCATCAGATGCAGACGGGCGGTGTCGACCAACTGGGCCGCCTCGGCCAGCTGGATCTGGGTCGAAGGAGCCTCGCCGGCGCGCTCGTAGAAGGTGTAGGAGATCCCCCTGCCCTTGGCGAGGGAGGCCGTGACCAGGTCCAGCCCGGCCTGCGCCAGACCCACCTGCGGCCCCGCCAGCACCAGCGCGAGCACCGGAACCAACGCCGACCGGTACAGCGCCTCGTCCTTGTGCTCGGTGGGGTAGCCGCCCTGCACGCTCCGGGTCACCGACAGGATGCGGTGCGTGGGGACGAAGACGTCCTGGGCGACGAGGGTGTTGCTGCCGGTGCCCCGCATGCCGGCCACGTACCAGGTGTCCTCGATCGTCAGCTCGTCCAGCGGGATGAGGGCGGCGCCCTGGTCGATCTGCTGTCCGGAGCCGTCCACCACGGGAATGCCGAGCGACGCCCACTGCGAGTGCAAGCTGCCGGAGGCGAAACCCCAGCGGCCGCTCACGATCAGCCCGCCGTCGACCGCCCGGCTGGTGGCGCTGGGAGCGAGCACCCCGCACACCCGCGCGTCGGGATTCTCGCCCCAGACATCCCGCTGCGCCCGCTCGGGGTAGAGGCCGACCATCCAGTTGCAGACGTTGATCAGCGTGGTCACCCAGGCCGTGGACCCGCAGCCGCGCGCGAGCTCGGCGGTGACCTCCAGAAAGGTACGGAAATCCGCCTCGTGGCCGCCGAACCGCCGCGGCACGGTCAGGCGGAACAGCCCGGCCTCGGACAGGGCCGCGATGTTCTCCTCGGCGACCATACGGTCCGCCTCCGTACGGGCGGCGTTCTCCCGCAACAGCGGCACCAGTGCTGCCGCGCTCTCCGTCAGCGCCGCGGTGGGCGCCGCCGTGGTACGCGGTCCGGCTGTGGTCGTGGCCATGGGATCCTCCTGTGTTTCGCGGCTCGGGTGGCACCTCATGAGGCGAGGCGCCGTTGCCGGGATTCCACGCCGGCTACGCGTCGCTGTCCTGTGGCCGGGACCGCAGAGTCCGTCGCGTCGGTTGGGCCGGGGGACCAGTCCGGCGGCGGGTTGCGCCCGGCGCCCAGGATCACCAGCCCGGCTTGGCCGCCCGGCCCAATGCCCTGCGGAGGCAGCGGTGGATTCACTGGAGTGGCATCCGCGCCGCCGATCCCGCGTGTCACCGCTGGCGGCGCACGGTCCGGTCCCCGCATCCCTGGAGGTCGTTGTGTCCGCATCCGCCCTTGCCGCGCCTGACCTGCCCGCCACTACGGCCGACCCCACGGCGTTCCGTCACGTGCTCGGCCAGGTACCGACCTCGGTGAGCGTGGTGACCGCCACGACACCGCAGGGCCCGGTGGGTGTCACGGTGGGCAGCTTCACCTCCGTCTCCCTCGAACCCCCACTGGTGGCCTTCTACTGCGGCCGGCACTCGGCCAGTGCGGAGGCGATCGTCGCGTCCGGGGCCTTCTGCGTGAACGTACTGGCCGAAGACCAGCAGCAGGTCTGCGCGGCCTTTGCCGGCCGCACGGCGGACCGGTTCGCCACCGGCGACTGGCAGCTCGCCGCGCGTGCGGCACCGCGCCTCGGCGGGGCGGCGGCCTGGATCGAGTGCGCTGTCGAGGACAGCTTCCCCGCAGGTGACCACGTGGCGGTGGTGGGCCGGGTACAGCGCCTGGCCGCGGCCGGCGGGACCCGCGGCCCCCTGATCTTCCACCGCGGCCGGCTGGTCCGCCTGGACCGCGCCGGCGAGGGGCACATGGCCACCCGGTCCTTCGACTGGTGGGGCAGCTGAATCTCCGTGCCCGAGTGCGGTGCCGCAACCGAACCGGGCGGCGCGCCACCCGCGAACCGAGCGCCGTGCCGGTCGGCGGCCAGGCACGGGTCCACCCCCGGCTGTCACAGCGCCGCGTCCGCACCCCCGGGAGCAGACGCCCGATGACTGTCCTCCGAGAGCCGGCGGGAGATCGCGCGGGCCGTCGCCCGGACGGCCGGGCCGTAGCCCGAATCCGCGAAACCGGTGCTCGGTGCGACGACCGACAACGCCGCCACCACCTCCGCGCCGTCCCGCACCGGCGCGGCTACCGTACTCACCCGCCAGGGGCGGCTCTGGTGCCCGAAGGCATGATCACCGCGGCGTACCTCCGCCAGCACGCGACGCAGTTCGGCGGGGGTGTCGATGTCGTCGTGACCCTGCCCCGGCTCGTACGTGGCGATGGCGTGCTCCTGGACGGACGGCGGCGCGAAGGCGAGCAGCACCAGCCCGACACCGGTGCACGTCAGAGGAAGGCGGCCGCCCACGCGGTACCGCACGGGGCCGGCGTCGAGCGCCGACAGCCGCTCGACGAGCAGCGCCTCGTTCCCGTCCCGCACGGCGAGCAGTACGTGCTGCCGGGTGACGTGGAAGAGGTCCTCCATGAAGGGCATCGCCACCGACCGCAGCCCGTGACCACGCGGAGCCAGGGAAGCGGTCTCCAGCAAGCGCAGCCCCACGACGAAGCGGCCGTCGTCGAGACGTTCCAGCGCACCCACCTGGATGAGGGAGCGGGCGAGCCGCAGGGCACTGCTGCGGGGGATGCCGCTGCGCTGTGCGAGCTCGGCGAGAGTCTGCGCACGATGGTTGCTGTCAAAGGCGCTGAGCAGGGCGAATGCCCGGTCGATCACCGGTTGCCCCTGAGCCGGCCGGCCTCCGCGCCGGGGCCGGCCACCACCATCGGAAATCGGTGTTTCATTCATCGGCATCACTCATGCCAATCTACGGCCTCGTTTCTAGCGTGGCACGAGTACGGAATCCACCACGAGGAGACCCCCATGACCCCGACCGGGCTCATTGATGTCCACGCCCACTTCGTCACCGACGGTTACGTCGACGCTGCCCGCTCCGCCGGTATCGAGCACCCCGACGGAATGCCCGGCTGGCCCACATGGAGCGTCGAAGGGCAGCTCGCCATGATGGAGCGCGCAGGGATCGAGAAGTCCTACCTGTCGGTGTCCTCCCCGGGCGTGCACTTCGGGGACGACGGCGCGGCCCGCTCCCTCGCGCGCGAGGTCAACGAGTTCGGTGCCCGGGTCCGTACCGAGCACCCTCAGCGGTTCGGTCACTTCGCCTCCCTGCCCCTGCCCGACGTCGAAGGTTCGCTCGCCGAGGCCGCCCACGCACTCGACGTACTGGGTGCGGACGGCGTAACCGTGGAAAGCAACCACCACGGCCGCTACCTCGGGAATCCCCGGTTCGAGCCGCTCTGGGCGGACCTCGACCGGCGCGGCGCCCTCGTCTTCGTCCACCCCACCTCACCGCCCCACGCCGACGACCTCTCCCTGGGCCGGCCGCGGCCCATGTTGGAGTTCCTCTTCGACACCGCCCGCACCGCGAGCGACCTGCTCTTCAGCGGTGTCCTGGCCCGTTACCCGCGGATCCGTTGGATCCTGACCCACGGCGGCGGAGTCCTGCCCCTGCTCGCCGACCGCATGGAGCTGTTCCGCACCCTGGCGGGCGTCGGTTCCGAGGGCGACGGACCCGCGGCCGCACCGAGCACCGTGGAACAGCTGGGCCGCCTCTGGTACGACATGGCCGGTACGCCCTTCCCGCGCCAGATCCCGGCCTTCGACGCGGCCTTCGGCACCGAACGCCTTCTGTACGGCAGTGACTCCTGCTGGACCCCTGCCGACCTGGTGTTCGCCCAGGTCGCGTCCGTCGACTCCGCGGTACAGCCGTCCGCCACCGACACCTGGCGGGACCTCACCACACGCAACGCGCGCCGCCTGTTCGCCGCGGACGCCCGATGACCGCCCGAGACGCGAAGGACCGGCAGCCCGTGCCTCCCACCCCTCTTCTCCTGCGCTCCGCGACCGTCGTCGACACCCGCGACGGCTCGCTCCATCCCGAGACCGACGTGCTGATCCAGGGTGGTGTCATCACCGCCGTAGGACGCGGCCTCACCGCACCCGACCACACGACGGCCGTCGACGCCCACGGCCGGTACCTCGTCCCGGGGTACAACGACATGCACGCCCATCCGCTGGGCCGTGGCGGTGACGTGGCCGCCACCCTCGAACTCATGCTGGTCCACGGCATCACCGGCTACCGCCAGATGTCCGGCGACCTCGACCTGCTGCACGCCCGCGCGTCGGGCACGCTGAGCTTCCCCCCGGCATCGCCGGCACTGCTCGCCATGCCCGGCCCGCTCCTGACCATGCTGAACACCGCAACGCCCGAGCAGGCCGTCGCGACCGTGCGCGAGCAGGTCGCGGCGGGCGCGGACTTCATCAAATCCGCCGCCATGACCAAGGAGCGTTTCTTTGACGCCCAGGCCGAGGCGCTGCGGCTCGGAGTGCCGATCGTCGGCCACCTGCCCGGCGGCATCGACGTCCTGCGCGCCTCACGGCTCGGGATGAAATCGATCGAGCACTTCGGCTCCGGGCTCGGCGTTCTGGCGTGCTGCTCCACCGAGGAACACACCCTCCAGAAGGCCGCGGGCGCACGGCAGCGGCTGAGCCTGCCGAAGATCAAACTGCCGTTCATGGACAAGGCCGTGAACGCCCTCATGAAGCGGGTGGTACTCAATCCCGTCAACCTCAACCGGCCCGAAGACGTCGCCCTGGTGGACCGGGCCGTCCGGACGTACGACGAGGACCGTACACGCGAACTCGCCGCGCGCTTCGCCGCGGACGGGACCTGGCACGTGCCCACCCTGATCCGCCAGAAGACCAGCAAGCTCTGCGACGACGACGCCTTCGCCACCGACCCCGACCTGCGGTACATGTCCCGCGCCACCCTGAAGACCTGGGACGGCGTGGTCGCCAGGTTCCGCAAGCAGTTCACGCCCGAGCAGCGTGCCACCTTCGCCGCGTCCCACCGCTACGAGTACGACATGGCGCGGGTCTTCGACGCCGAGGGTGTCAGGATGCTCGTCGGCACCGACTCCTCCGGAGCCGTCTGGGTCGTCCCCGGCGCCGCGCTCCACGACGAGATCGACCTGCTCGCGGAGGCGGGAATCCCGCCGCTGCGGATGCTGCAGATGCTCACCCTGTCCGCTGCGGAGTTCCTCGGCACCACGGACACGATGGGCACCGTCGAGACCGGCAGGAACGCCGACCTCGTCCTCCTCGACGCCAACCCCGTCGAGGACACGGCCAACCTGCACCGCGTCGTCGGCGTGGTGCGCGCCGGTACGCACTACTCCGAAGCGGACCTCACGGCGGCCAAGGACCGGCTCGCGGCAGAGCGAACCGTCGACTGACCGGGCCCGCCCCCCCAAGCGACCGGCCGAATACCCCACACCGCACCCGACGCACCGTACGGAGAACTCCATGTCGGACATCGACGTCGTCACCCAGACCGTGCTGCTGGAACGCCAAGCACGCGACCGCGGCTGGTGGGACCGGATGCTGGCCTGCTACTGGCCCGATTCCACGGTGTTCCTCAGCTGGTACCGGGGCGACGGCCCAGGGTTCGCAGCCGCTTCCGAGGCCATGTCCGGCAGGGGAGACGCCAGCGTGCACCGCCTGTCCCCGCCGGCCGTCCGGATCGTGGGCGACCGGGCCTTCGTCGAGGTACCGGCCTGCATCGAGGTGCGGACGGTCGTCGACGACGTCGCCGCCGACCTCGTTTCCTTCACCCGCATCATCTACCGCCTCGAGCGACGCGACGGCCGCTGGGGCATCACCGCGCTGGACTGCGTGTACGAGCGCGACACGCTCTCTCCCGCCGTCCCCGGCCGGCACATCGCCATCGCCCCGCAGGACCTTGCCGCCTACCGCGCGCCGTACGCGATCCTCGCCTGGCACCTGGCCCGGCGCGGCTACGACGTGGCCTCCGACCTGCTCGGCGACGACCGGCCCGACCGCACGGCGGCCTTCTACGCCGAGACACTGGAATGGCTCCAAGGCTGACGCGTACCGCACAATCCGTTCCCAACTCCCTCGCTCTGTCGGCAGGTTGGGGGATCAGGCGCGAGCGGGCGACTGTCCGGCGCGGCGGCGGTCGGGGGTGAGCAGGTAGGCGAGCGCCATGTCGCTGAGTTCGTCCGCGTAGGCGTTCTGGGCCGTCTCGTCCGCCGGACGGTCGGGGCGTACGGAGTTGTGGAAGCAGGCGCCGAGGAGGGCGCGGGCCACGGTGTCCAGTGCTGCCTGCGGGTCCGAGCGCCGGATCTGGCCGGCGTAGGGAGCCGCGGCTTCGAGCAGGAGGCGGTGGACCTCGGTGATGGTGCGGGCGCCGCGGTCCAGTGCGTAGGTTCCCCGGACGCGCAGCAGGTCGGGGAAGAGGCCGCTGGTGTCGGCGAAGGACTGCAGCAGCGCGTGTGTGTACGCGTCCATGACCCCGGGCAGGGAGGGCTCGGCCGTGCGCAGTTGCTCGGCCACATGCTCTTCGCGCCGTTCGAGCATCCGCTCCGTCAGCGCGGTGACCAACTGCTCCTTGCCTTCGAAGCGGCGGTAGATCGAGCCGACCGAGACGCCGGCGCGTGCCGCGACGCCGGTGATCGTCATCTCCTCCAGGCCCACCGAGGTGACGAGCTCCTCGGCCGCCTGCAGCACCCGGGCCAGGGTCGCGGCGCTGCGCGCCTGCCGGGGTTCCCGGTAGTGCGCTCGGTGCTTCGGCTCATCACTCATGGTCGGCATCGTATCGGCGGTGGCTCGGGCGATCGTTCTTGACAGGTGACGCGCTCTCGTCGCTAGTATCGTAAATGCGAATGCGAGTTCTCGTTCGCATTTCAGTCCACGACGAGGAGCCACCGATGCCACCCATGCCTCTGCAGTCGGAGAGCGCCGCGCAGGCCCATGCCCTGATCACCGCCATCCGCGAGCGCCGCGGCGAATTGGCCGAGGGCGGTTTCGCCAGCGACCGTGACAACGCGGACCCCACCGCCAACCTGGCGCTGCTGGCCGGGATCGGGGCGGCGCGGCTGGCCGTTCCCACCGAGTACGGCGGGCTCTGGGACGGTACGGAACGCGGCGGGTGGGGTGCGGTCATCCGGGCGGTACGGGAGGTCAGCGCGGGTGACGGCCCCACCGGACAGAACTGGCTCACCACTGTCCTGGTGGCCCGCGAACTGCTCGGCCCCGACAACGGCCTTCCCAAGCCGACCCGCGGGGAACTGGCACGCCGGATACTCGACGACGGCCTGCGGCTCGTCTCCTCGGCTGCCGAAACGGGCGTGACGGGCAAGGTGACCGCGCGCCTCGCCGATGGCGGTGTGGTGCTCAGCGGTTCCAAGTCCTTCAATTCCAACAGCGGTGGCCTGGGCATGGCCATGGTCAGCTGCCTGATGGAAGGGGAACGGCCCGCGCGTCACCAGGTCCTGGTGGACCTCAACGACCCCTCGGTGCAGTTGCACGACGACTGGGACAACATGGGGCAGCGCGGCACCCGCAGCCAGACGATCACCTACCGGGACGTCTTCGTGCCCGACGGCTGGCACCAGCCGGCCGACGGGCAGCCGACCTCGGTCTTCCTGGGCGCGGCCATGCTGCTGCACGCGGCACTGATGCAAGGCATCGGCGAGGGCGCCCTGGACGCCCTCGTCCAGCACACGCGCACCATGAAGCGCGGCTCGCTGCCCCAGTTCGCCACCCCGGCCGATGACCCACTGATCCTGCGCCGCATCGGCGCCCTCTCCAGCAGGCTGGCCGCCTCCCGCGCACTGCTGCACACCGCGGCGGACCAACTGGAGACATCCGAGGACGGCGCGGACATGGACGCCGTCGCCATCGACTGCTTCCGGGCCAAGGTCGCCGCCGTCGATGCCTCCCTCGAAGCAGCCGCCGGGATTCACGAGGTCACGGGCGCCCGCAGCACTTCCCACGCCTACCGGCTCGACCGCTACTGGCGCAACGCCCGCACCTTCGCCTCCCACGACCCCACCGACGCGAAGAACGTTTACATCGGCGGCTACGAGCTCGGCAACCGCCTCCCGCCGCTGTCCACGATCATCCGCCTCTGAGCACCGGTCCCGGCCCGGCCGCCTCGCCGGGCCCCCTGCCCAGCCCCGCCGGCCCCCGAAAGCAACCGACATGCCTCAACACGACACCGCACCCACCACCCGCAGCCCCGGCGCCGACCTCGTCTCCGACACGCTCTTCCGGCAGGCCATAGCCGAGGTCGCCACGCCCGTCTCCGTCGTCACCACCGCCGAGGGAGGCACGCCGTACGGCACCACCGTGAGCGCGTTCGCCTCCCTGTCCAGGAACCCGCCGATGGCGATGGTCGCACTGGACGAGAACTCCAGCCTGCTGGCCGTGCTGCGCCGCACACACCGCTTCGCCCTCAACGTCCTCGGCGCAGGCCAGGAAAACCTTGCGGGCGCCTTCGCCCGCAAGGGCTCCGACAGGTTCGCCGGGGTCCGTTGGTACGAGGAATCCGGGCTGCCACGGCTCGCCGATGTCAGCATCTGGCTCGCCTGCGCCGTGGACCAATTCCTCCCGGGCGGCGACCACATCATCGCAGCGGGCCTGGTCACCGAGGCGCGCGTCAGCGAAGACGCCGGGCCGCTCACCTACCACCGCCGCCGATTCGGCACCCACGTACCGGCCGGCGCACCCCGCGACACCGGTCCTTCCGCGGTGCCCCGGCGGTAGAGCTCAACGTTTGCCGGGGGAGAGGACGGGCACGCGTCGAACATGCTTCGGAACGGAGGCATGCCCTTGGGAAGTGGTGTGTATCCACCCGGGTGTGCCTTCCGGAACGCGCTTCTCCTGGGAATCGACGATCCACGATCGACTGTTTCGACCAGGCAGGAGCCCGGACCATGCCCTTCGCGTCCCGCACCACGAACTCACCGCTCACCCCCCGCATCGCGGCGTCCGTGACCCGGCGGCCGGCCCAGCAGCCGACTCAGCGGCGTCCCGACAAGGCGCCCACCCGCCCGCCGAACAAACCCGCGCACCGGCACGAGCAGGTCCGCTGAGTCCTTCTCACCAACAGCCCCTCGCGTGCCCCTTCCGCCTTCCGGTGCGCCCGTGGCATCCTCACGCTCGTCGCTCTTATGAACATCGTTCATATCCATGGAAGGCGGGCTCATGGAGATCAGTAGACGCACCCTGCTGGGCAGTGCGATCGGCGTCGCCGCGTCGGCCGCACTGCCCACCGCCGCGGCCACGGCGGCCGGTCACCGTGCGGACCTCTGGGGCGAGTTCAGCGATCGGCCCTTCACGCACCCGCAGATTCCGTACGTGGGCCGGGCGGGCTGCCGGGCCGGTGCGGGACCGGACGGCCGCCCCGTCGCCGCCCGGAGCGCCGGCGTGCGGGACATCGATGTCGTACGCGATCTCGGTGCGGCCGCCGACGGCTCGGCCGACGCCGCTCCCGCCATCAATCGCGCGATCGAGACGGTGGGCCGGCGCGGGGGCGGCACCGTCACCCTCCCGCCCGGCACCTACCGCATCGACGACGTCATCCGCATCGGCCACGACGGCGTCGTCCTGCGCGGCGCGGGCAGCGGCCGCACCACACTCCACGCCACCAAGAACCTGACCGAGCTGATCGGCCCGTACGGCAGCCGGTACGGCGGTGACAAGTCCAGCTGGTCCTGGGCGGGCGGCCTCATCTGGCTCTGCCCGACCGCCCGTTGGGACTCGCTGGTCACGGCGGTCAAGAAGCAGGAGTGGCCGTTCGAGGGCTGGACGGGCAACCGGCGTGACGAGTGGCGCCCGCTCACCGCCGTGCACCCCGCCCGCCGCGGTTCCTGGACGGTGACGGTCGACGACACGGCCCGCCTCTCCCGCGGCGACCTGGTCCTGCTGCGCCTGGCCGACGATCCGGACCACACCCTCCTGGAGCACATGGCCGGGGGCGGCCCCGGCCCCGAGGCGTACGTCTGGGACGACAAGACCAAGCTCACCAGCTATGTCCCCTACGAGTGGCCGGTGCGCATCGCACACGTCAACGCGCGCACGGTGACCTTCGAGCGTCCGATCCCGCTCGACATACGCCCGGAGTGGCACCCGCAGCTCACCACCCACGTCCGGGCACTGACGGGTGCCGGCGTCGAAGGGCTCACCCTCGAAGCCGTCGAGACGCCGCAATCGCCGCACCTGCTCGACAAGGGCTACAACGGTGTCGTCCTCCAGTGCGCGTACGACTGCTGGGCGCAGGACGTGACCGTCCGCCACGTCGACAACGGCTTCGGATTCGTCGCGGCCTCCGCCTGCACCCTGCGCACCACCCGGGTGACGGGCCGCGGCGCACACCATCCGTACTTCTGCCGCGAGGGCTCGCACGACAACCTCGTCGAGGACTTCACCATCGAGGAGCGCACCGTCCCCGCGCCGCCGGGCACCCAGCTGCACGGCATCAACGTCGAGGGCCTGTCCAGCTACAACGTCTGGTCACGCGGCCGGATGGAGATGGGTACGTTCGACAGCCACCGCGGGATGCCCTTCGCGAACGTCCGTACCGACATCACGCTGGACAACAACGGCCGGCACGGCGGGGACGCCAGCGCGGGCCCCCTCTTCGGCGCACGGTTCACCCACTGGAACATCCGCGTCACCAATGGACGGGCCGGCCTGGTGAAGATCGACGGACTGGCCCCGTACAGCGCCACCGTCGGCATCTCCCCGGTCCGTGAATTCGACCAGATCGACGTCCCGGACTTCGCCGGTGACCTGCACGGCAGGCTGGCGGCCTACGGCAGCCCCGAAGCGGTCCGGCCGCAGAATCTGTACGAAGCACAGCGGCGACTGCGCCCATGACCGGTACGGACGGCGACGACTCCGCTTCCGCGCACCCGACCCCGGTCATGCATGTGTCCCCGGTCATGCGGCCCCGGAATCGATGGGCATAGCATCGGTCTCCCTATGCTCACTGTCACCCTCTGGGAATTCCTCGCGCTCGCTGCTGCCGCAGCCCTCGTCGGCTTCTCCAAGACCGCCGTCAGCGGGGCCAATACGATCAGCCTCGCCGTGTTCGCGGCCGTACTGCCCGCCCGCGCATCCACCGGAGTGCTGCTGCCGCTGCTGATCGTCGGGGATGTGCTGGCGGTGCTCACCTACCGGCGCCATGCCCACTGGCCCACGCTGTGGCGGATGTTCCCCGCGGTTGCCGGGGGCGTGGTGCTGGGGACGCTGTTCATGCTGTGGGCGGACGATGCGGTGGTGCGTATCTCGATCGGCGCGATCCTGCTGTTCATGGCCGCGGTCACGGTATGGCGCAGACGCGCCGCGAGCACAGCGGGGGAGCGGGAGGACGAGGGCGCGGCGGGCGGTGGCCGCCTCAAGACCCGCTCGTACGGTGTGCTCGGGGGATTCACCACCATGGTGGCCAACGCGGGCGGCCCGGTGATGTCCCTCTATCTGATCTCCACCGGCTTCAAGAAGCTCGGCTTCCTCGGCACCTCGGCCTGGTTCTTCCTGATCGTCAACACCTCCAAGCTGCCCTTCAGCGCCGGCCTCGGCCTGATCGACGCCCGGTCACTGCTCCTGGACGCGGCCCTCGTGCTCTTCGTGCTCCCCGGTGCCTACCTCGGCAAGCGGTGCGTGAACCGCATCAACCAGCGGCTCTTCGAGCGCCTGGTGATCGGAGCGACGGTGCTCGGCGGGCTGCAGCTGCTGCTGCGCTGACGCGCGCGAGCCGGCCGCCGGGCCGGGACGCTCACCCGCATCAGGTGATGCACGACCGGATAACCCTCGCCAGACTGACGCCGTCCCGGAGTCCCACCGTGCGGTGAGGGAGTACGCGGATGACGACGAAGGCGCAGACGCAGCGGACCGGAGCGGCCGCCGAGACCGGCGGGAAGTGGCGGTTGTGGGGGCCGTACCTCAGCGAAAGGCAGTGGGGCACGGTCCGGGAGGACTACAGCGAGTCGGGGGACGCCTGGTCCTCCTTCCCGCACGAGCACGCACGGTCGCGCGCCTACCGGTGGGGCGAGGACGGCCTCGGCGGCATCTGCGACGAGAAGCAGCGGCTGTGCTTCGCGGTCACGCTGTGGAACGGGCGCGATCCGATCCTCAAGGAGCGGGCGTTCGGGCTGACCAACAGCGAGGGCAATCACGGCGAGGACGTGAAGGAGTACTACTTCTATCTCGACAGCACGCCCAGCCATTCCTACCTGCGGTACCTGTACAAGTACCCGCAGGGCGAGTTCCCGTACAACGACCTGGTGGCCACCAACCGGGCCCGCGGCCGGCAGGAGTTCGAGTACGAACTGCTGGACACCGGGATCTTCGACGACGACCGGTACTTCGACGTCACCGTGGAGTACGCCAAGGCCGCGCCGGACGACATCCTGATCCGGATCACCGCCGAGAACCGCGGACCGGACGAGGCCGCACTGCACCTGCTGCCGACGCTCTGGTTCCGCAACACCTGGTCCTGGCGGGAGGGGGCCGGCAAGCCCCGGCTGGCCGCCGTCGAGAGCCCGCGCGGCACGACCGCGCTCCGGGCGGACCACCCCGGCCTGGGCAGCTACGAGCTGAGGTGCGGCGGCCAGGTACCGCTGCTGTGCACCGAGAACGAGACCAACAACGAACGGCTCTTCGGATCGCCCAACGCCTCGCCCTACGTCAAGGACGGCATCGGGCGGTACGTCGTGGGCGGCGAGACCGAGGCGGTCAACCCCGCGCGCGAAGGCACCAAGGCCGCGGCGCACTACACCCTGACCATCGCGGCGGGCGGCAGCGAGACCGTACGGCTGCGCCTGGCGCCCACCGGCTCTCCGATGCCCCTGGCCCGTGACTTCGACCGCGTCTTCCGCGACCGGCGGGCCGAGGCGGACGCCTTCTACCGCACGCTGCTCCCGGACGGCGCGACCGAGGACGAGGCGCGTGTCATGCGCCAGGCGCTGGCCGGGATGCTGTGGAGCAAGCAGTACTACCACTTCGATGTGGAGGCCTGGCTCGCCGACCACGGCCTGGAGCCGTGGCACATGCCGCCCCGGGCGATGCGTAATCACGAGTGGTTCCACATGGTCAGCGACGACATCGTGGCCATGCCGGACAAGTGGGAGTACCCGTGGTTCGCCGCCTGGGACCTGGCCTTCCACACCCTCGCGCTGGCGGTGGTGGACGCGGACTTCGCGAAGGAGCAGCTCGAACTGCTGCTGCGCGGCACGCATCTGCACCCCAACGGTCAGATCCCGGCGTACGAATGGAACTTCACCGACGTCAATCCGCCGGTCCACGCCTGGGCCGCCTACTTCCTCTACGTCCTGGAACAGCGCCGTACCGGCCTGGCCGACCGGGACTTCCTTGAGCGCGTCTTCCAGAAACTGCTCACCAATTTCACCTGGTGGGTCAACCGCAAGGACCCCGCGGGCCGCAATGTGTTCCAGGGCGGCTTCCTCGGCCTGGACAACATCGGCGTGTTCGACCGCAGTGCGCCACTGCCCACCGGAGGGCAGCTGGAACAGGCCGACGGCACCGCGTGGATGGCCCTGTACTGCCAGAACATGCTGCAGATCGCCGCGGAACTGGTCGAGCACAACCCGGCCGTCTACGAGGAGCACGTGCTCAAGTTCGCCGAGCACTTCATGTGGATCTCGGGCGCCATGGACCGCACCGGTGACCTGCCGGACGATCTGTGGGACGAGGAGGACGGCTTCTTCTACGACGTCCTGCGGCTGCCGGACGGGCAGGCGGTCCGGCTGAAGGTCCGTTCGATGGTGGGCCTGCTCCCGCTGTGCGCCGCCACCGTGTTCCGGCCCGCCCAGCTGGCCAAGGTACGCGGACTGGGCGACCGGCTGCGCCGCTTCGCCGACCGGCATCCCTCGCTCACCGCCACCCTGGCCTCGGCTCGGAGCGGCGTCCCCGGCGGCCCCCGGCTGCTCTCCGTCGTCGACGAGAAGAAGCTGCTGCGAGTCCTGGCGTACCTGCTCTCCGAGGACGAGTTCCTGAGCCCGTACGGCATCAGGTCCCTCTCCCGCCACCACGCCGAGCACCCTTACACCTTCTGGGTGCACGGCGAGGAATACCGGGTCGGCTATCTGCCCGCCGAATCGGACTCCGGGATGTTCGGCGGCAACTCGAACTGGCGCGGGCCCGTGTGGTTCCCCATGAACGCCCTCATCATCCGCGGGCTGCTCAACCTGTACGCGTTCCACGGAGACGACTTCACCGTCGAATGCCCCACCGGATCCGGCGTCCGGATGAACCTCTACGAGGTCGCCGAGGAGATCTCGGCGCGGCTCACCCGGCTCTTCCTGCGCGACGCCGACGGCCACAGGCCCGTGTACGGCGGTCAGGAAAAGTTCCGGAACGATCCGCACTGGCGCGACCTGATCTCCTTCCACGAGTACTTCCACGGCGACAACGGCGCGGGCATCGGCGCTGCCCACCAGACCGGCTGGACGGGCCTGGTCGCCACCTTGATGAGCACCTTCGGGAACCTCACGCCCGAGGACTTCCAGGCCGACCCCGCCCGGAGGCGGACACCATGACCAAACTCCCGGCGCAGCCGGTCATCCACGAGGTCAACACCCGAGTGTGGCTCCGCGAACTCCAGGCCCGTCCCGGCCGCCCGGCCGGCCTCGGCGACGTGCCCAAGGACGCCTGGGACGAGATCACCCCGCAGGGCGTCGACGCCGTCTGGCTCATGGGGGTGTGGGAACGCAGCGACGTGGGCCGGGACATCGCCCTGCGCGACCCGGCGCTGCGCAGTGCCTTCAAGCAGGCACTGCCGGATGTGACGGAGGAGGACATCGCCGGATCGCCGTACTGCATCCGCCGCTATGTCGTCGACGAGACGCTGGGCGGCAACGCGGGGCTCGCCTCGGCACGCGCCGAGCTGGCCCGCCGGGGCATCGGTCTGATCCTCGACTACGTACCGAACCACCTCGCGCCCGACAGCCCCTGGGTGAGCGAGCACCCCGAGTACTTCGTCCAGGGCACCGCCGAGGATCTGCGCCGCGACCCGGCCGCCTACCTGGAGGCCGGCGGCCGGATCCTCGCCCGTGGCCGGGACCCGTTCTTCCCGCCCTGGCCGGACGTGGTCCAGCTCAACGCGTTCGCGCCGGAGCTGCGCGCGGCCACCACGGACGTGCTCGCCCGGATCGGTGAGCTCTGCGACGGCGTCCGCTGCGACATGGCCATGCTGCTGATGAACGACGTCTTCGCCAGGACCTGGCAACGCCATGCCGGCCCGCCGCCCGAGGAGGACTTCTGGCCCGCCGTCCTGTCCGGCGTGCGGCAGCGACGCCCCGGCATGACCTTCGTCGCCGAGGCGTACTGGGACCTCGAATGGGCCCTGCAGCAGCAGGGGTTCGACTTCTGCTACGACAAGCGCCTGTACGACCGGATCCTGCACGGGAGCGCGGATGCCGTGCGCGCGCACCTGCGAGCGGGCGAGGACTACCAGCGCCGCCTCGTACGCTTCCTGGAGAACCACGACGAGCCGAGGGTGGCAGCGCACCTCGGCCCGCCGGAGGAACGCGCCGCGGCCGTCATGACGGCCACCCTCCCCGGCGCGACGCTGTGGCACGAGGGCCAGTTCACCGGCCGCCGCACGCACCTTCCGGTCTTCCTGACCCGGCGCCCCGAGGAGCCGCCCGACGCCGGGCTGCGGGCCTTCCACGAGCGGCTCCTGGCAGCCGTCCGCAACACCGGAATGCGCAACGGCCACTGGCGCCTCCTGGAGTGCGAGGGCTGGCCGGACAACGCCTCCCACCGTGCTCTGCTCGCCTGGTGCTGGACCGGGGAGACCGGCCGGTTCGTGAGCGTCGTCAACTTCGCCGGACATCGCTCCCAGGCCAGGGTACGGCTGCCGTGGGCCGAACTGGCAGACAGTCAGGTGCGGTTGGCCGGTCTGCTGGACGACTCCCGGTACGAACGTTCCGGTCGCGAAGTGACCGGCCCCGGACTCTTCGTCGACCTGGACGCCTGGGGCGTGCATCTCTTCGCGGTCGAGCCGGGCCGTGGCTGACCGTCGGGAATCCGCGGGGGCCGGGGAGGCCGCTCGGCGGGGGACCGGGGAGGGAGCGGGCGCCGCCCGGGTCGTCCTTGCCGTCATCGCGACCCAGCAGCTGCTCATGGCGTACGACTCGACCGCCATGAACGTCGCCGTCTCCGACATCGTCACCGACCTCGACACCACACTGACCGGAGTGCAGTCCGCGATCTCGCTCTACGCCCTGGTCATGGCCGCGCTGATGATCACCGGCAGCAAACTCGGCAGCCGGGTCGGGCACCTGCGCATGTTCACCCTCGGCGCCACCCTCTACGGATGCGGCGCCCTGGTCACCGCGCTGAGCCCGGGGCTGCCGGTCATGCTCCTGGGCTGGTCGCTGCTCGAAGGCATCGGCGCGGCCCTGGTCTTCCCGGCGATCCTGTCCATCGCCACCCTGGCCTTCACCGGCGCCGCGCGTACCCGCGCCCTCACCCTCGTCGGCGCGGCGGCAGGAGTGGGCGCCGCGCTCGGCCCCCTTCTCGGCGGCGTGATCACGCGCTATCTGAGCTGGCGGGTCTCGTTCCTCCTGGAGACCGTCGTGACGGCGGTCGCTGTCGTCCTCATCAGCCGGCACCGGACACCGCCCTCGAAAGCCGTCAGGCAGCCGTCCTTCGACATCCTGGGCGCCGTTCTGTCGGCGCTGGGCTTCGGACTGATCGTGCTCGGCACCCTGCTGGCCAGCCGGTACGGGCTGCTCACCGCACGCACCGACGTCGTCGTGTCCGGCCGCACCGTACTCGACGAAGGCCAGGTCTCGCCCACGCTGGTGCTCGGACTGTCCGGCCTCGTCGTGCTCGCGCTGTTCGCCTGGTGGGAGGGCCACCGCATACGCACCGGACGGGATCCGCTCGTCCGTCCCGCCGTCCTGCGCAACCGGACCACACGCGTGGGGTCGTTGTCCCTGGGCCTGCAGTTCCTCGTGCTGGCGGGGGTGTTCTTCCTCGTCCCCGTCTTCGTGCAGACGACGCTGGACTACGACGCCCTGGAGAGCGGACTGACGCTGCTCCCGGCGACCGTGATGCTCGTCCTGGGCGCGGCGGCCGGCACCCGTGCCGTCGGCAGGGGACGCACGACACGCAAGCCGCTCATCATCGTCGGTTTCCTGCTGATCGCCGCCGGTGCCGCAATGATCGTCTTCGCGTTCGAGCCGGTCAGCTCCGGCCTGAAGATCGCTCCCGGGCTGGCGGTCACCGGTCTCGGACTCGGCCTGTGCACGCTGCTCCCGGATCTCGTGCAGTCCTCCGCGGCCGAGGACCGGGTCAGCGATGTCGCCGGACTCTCCCGCAGCTTCTCCTACCTGGGCCAGTCGCTGGGCATCGCACTGGCCGGCGCGCTGATGATCGGCGTTCTGCTCAGTACCGTGCTGGCCTCGGCCCGGACCAGCACCGCCCTCACCAGCAGCCAGAAGGCCACCGTGGAGCACGCACTGGAGCACAGCGTCCAGGCGACCGCGGTGAGCGACCAGCAGCTGCGAGCCGAGCTGGACCAGCGGGGCATCACCGGGCCGCCCGCCGACGAGCTGGTACGCATCAACGCACTGGCCCGTGAGGACGGCCTGACCGCGGCCATGGCCGCCATGGGGGTGTTCGCCCTGTCCGGCGCCGCACTGGCGGCACGGCTGCCTCGGGCCGCACGGAATCCGGCTCCCGCACGGGACCGGCGGCGGCATGCGTGACTTCCGGCGCGGGGCGAAGGGGAGGGGTCCCCGTCCCTCCCGCACACCGCGGCCGATGGGCACCGGCACGGCCGTGGCTGTCACCGTGGCGGTGCTGGTGGCCGCCAATCTGGCCAACAACCACTGGCTGCCCGCGTGGGGGTGGCTGACCGCCCTCGTCGCCGGCGCGCTGCTGCTGGGGGTGCTCTTCCGAGCCGGAGGCACCTGGGCGGATGCGGGGCTGGACCCTGCCACGCTGGGACGTGGCGCGCGCTGGGCCGCGGTGCTGATCGGGCTGGTCGGCGTGGTTTACGCGGCGGCGGCGCTGCTGCCGGCCACCCGTGCCCTGTTCGCGGACGAGCGGTACAGCACGCTGACCGGCGGTCAGGTGGCGATGCGTGTCCTCGTCACCGTGCCCCTCGGAACGGTGCTGCTGGAGGAGGTCGCCTTCCGGGGCGTGCTGTACGGACTGGTGCGCCGGGCCCGGGGTGCGGTGTGGGCGACGGCGGTGTCGAGTGTGCTGTTCGGGTTGTGGCACGTCCTGCCGTCGCTGCAACTGGCGAGCGTGAAGCCCGCGCTGGCGCCGGTGTTCGGACGGTCCGCGCTCGGTGCGGTGGCCGCCGTCGTGGCCGCGGTGCTGTTCACCGGGGCCGCGGGCGTGCTCTTCTGCGAGCTGCGCCGCCGCAGTGGCAGCCTGCTGGCGCCCATGGGCCTGCATTGGGCGGTCAACGCCTTCGGCTATCTGGCGGGCTTCCTGCTGCTGCGCTGACCTGCCTGTGGCAGGCACGCGCCGTATGGCGGCGGCGTGCACCGCCACGCTGTCACTTCCCGGCCGCGATGATGTCCTTGAGACGGTCGAGGTCCTGGGCGGTGACGTCCGCCGGCCGCAGGACGGCGTTCCACGCGTCGACGTACTCGGTGGTGTACGCGTGACCGTGGCCGCCCGGGACATCGGTGGAGAACGGAAGGTCCGCGGTGACCTGCCAGAAGGTCACGAGGGGAAGCCACACCATCTGCTTGAGTACGTCGTCGCCCGGGTGCTGGCCGATCCAGTCCGGTTCGCTGTGGATGAGGCGCGGGCTCCACCAGACGATCGGGTCGGACGGGTGCATGAGGTAGAGGACCCGGCTGTCCTTCCAGGGCCGGTTCGCCGGGGGGATCCCGGTCGCCGGATCGTTGGCGAACCGTACGGTGCGTCCGTCCTTGTAGACGGGGAGGACCTCGGGGCTGCCGGCGTCACGACGGTCGCTGAATTCCCGGAACAGTGTGTTGAAGGCGGGAGGGCCGGCGAAGAGTGTGCCGTTCGTGCGGTTGCGCAGGTCGTACTCGCCGCTGAACGCGGTCTCGCCGCCGAACGACCCCAGGCTCTCCCCGGCGACGAACAGCCGGGGGCGGTCACCCGGCGGCAGCTTCGACCAGTCGTCGTAGACGGCGTCGAAGAGGGCGCGGCCCGCCTCGCGTGCCTTGGTCTGGTCGACCAGATAGGAGAGCCAGGACGGGAGGTAGGAGTACTGGATCGCCACGGTGGCCGAGTCGCCGCCGCTGAGGTACTCGAACGTGTCCACCGCCGCGGGATCGACCCAGCCGCTCCCGGTCGTCGTCACCACGAGCAGGTTCGCGCGCCGGAAGCCGCCCTGCCGGGTCAGGTCCGCGACCGCTTCGGCGGCCCGGGACTCCGCACTGCCGGCCGATGCCAGCCCGGCATAGGACCGGATCGGTTGCCTTGCGGGGCCGCCGGTGAACCTCGCGATGTCCTTCGCCGAAGGGCCGGTGGCGGTGAAGTTCCGCCCTTGCCGGCCCAGCGAGTCCCACGGTACGAGCGAGCCGGGTCCGCCCGAGCGCAGGTTCGACGAGGGCTGGTGCACCCCCTCCTCGGTCGTGGTGTCGCGCAGCGAGAACGCCTTGTTGGCAACGCCGACGAAGCCGTTGAGCAGCAGGCCGGTGACGACCGCCCAGACGAGTCCGGCGACCAGGATCCAGCCGACCGCGGTCGCAGCGCGCGGCCCGATCCAGCGCCTCAGCAGCCCCTTCAGCCTGCGGTACAGGCCGCGGATGCCGCGTGCGGTCAGCAGGAGCAGGGCGAAGACCAGGGCCGCGATGAGGGGGGAGATCACGGCGAGCGGGATGTTGTAGTGGGTGACCCCCATCAGCCGGCGGATTTCGTGCTGCCAGTACTGCCCGAAGCCGAAGAAGAGACCGAACAGGATGGCCGCACTGACGAAGAAGGCGGCCCAGGACCTGGGCTGCGGGGGCCGTGGCCCGCGATCGGCGAACGCGCGCCACACCCACGCGGCGAGCACGCCGGCGCCGTACCCGAGGGCGGCGTTGATGCCGCATATCAGGCCCTGCAGGATGCCGCCGCGCGGGAGCAGTGACGGGGTGTAGGAGAGACAGGCGAACAGGAGCGCTCCCCAACAACCGGGGAGGGTGACGGACAGCGCCTCCCGGCGTTTGCGGGACCCCGGCGACGGGCGTGGGCCGTCCGCCGCCGCGGCATCCGCCCTCCGGGACGGGCCGGCCGGTGGCCCTGGAGTGTTTTCCGCCATGGCTACCCTCCGTCCGGAAGGCCGCACCAGGACAGAGCAGCGACCGGTGTGACCGATGTCAGTGCATGACCGAGGTCAGTGCAGGATCCTGTCCTTCGCCCGCTGGAACTCGTCGTCCGAGATGTCGCCGCGTTCCCTGATCCGGGAGAGCTTCGCCAGCTCGTCGGCCTGGCTGGTCCGGGGCGTGCCGGTCGCCGCAGTCCGGCGGACGTAGTTGTCGAAGGCTTCCTGCTGCGCCTGTGCCCTGTTCACTTCACGCCGGCCCATGCCGCGGCCCCGGGCGAGAACGTAGACCAGGACACCGATGAACGGCAGCACGACCACGAAGATGATCCAGGCCGCCTTGGCCCACCCGTTCAGCCCGTCGTCACGGAAGACATCGCCGATGACGCGGAAGAGCAGGAAGAACCACAGCACCCACATGAACAGCACGAACGTGGTCCAGAAAACCCCGAGGAGCGGATAGTCGTACGCGAGGGTGACGGAACCGCTCATGGACTTCTCCTTCCTTTCGCCTGCCGGCGGTCATACGCCGTGGAGTGCGGCGATGAGTTCGTCTTCGCGTTCCTTGGTGAGCGAGGTGTGCAGAACCGTGGGGTTGAAGGGCCGGAGGGCTTCCCGCACCCGGTCGGGAGTGGACTTCCGTACGAGTGCGAAGACCGCGGCACGTCCGGGCTCCAGGGCGCCGGCCGTCTCCTTGATGAACGCGTCGTTCAGACCGACGTCCCGGAGCTTGCCCGCGACGGCGCCGGTCGCCGCGCCCGCCGCCGCGCCGAAGACCGGCATCAGGAAGAGCATCCCGAACAGCGTTCCCCACAGGGCACCCGTGCCCGCTCCCTTGGCGGTGGTGTTGTGGGACTGCTGGACGTGCACCTTGCCGTCCTGGCTGCGCCAGGCCAGCGCGGCGTCCTCCAGGTCGAGCAGTTCTTCACGGGAGAGCTGGCTGCTGAGACGCATGACGGCTTCGGCCTGTTCCTTGTCGGAGAAGCCGAGCACCACCAGTCCGGTCATGGGAACCTCCTGGGCAACGGGCCGGGCACCGGCCCTGTGCGTTTCGTCGGGGGTGTCGACGGTGAGCCCGCCCGCGGATTCACCCGTCGTCCGTTCGGTCGCCGGTTCGGTCGTCCGTTCCGTTGGTTCCTCTGCCGCCCCTTCGTCGAGGCGCGCGGCGGCGGCGAGCAGTTCAGCGGCTACGGGGGCCATCGCCTCCTCGGTGAGGAAGCCCTCCGCGAGCGGAACGCCGCCCTGCTCGCGGATCGCAGCTTTCAGCTTCCTCGCCCACCGGTGTTCCAGGAGGAGGAAACCCGCTGTGGCACCCGGAGTCAGCGCATCCGCCACCTCTCGGATGTCATCCGCGGCCAGCCCGAAGGCTCGCCCCGGGGCCAGTGAAGGAAACGCCTTCTCCGCCTCCCGCATGCTGCCCGGTCCGAGTCCGAGCAGCGCGCTGATCGTGTCACCCATCCCCTCGGCCTGATAGCCGAGGGCGACGAGGTCGTCGTTGGTGTCCTTCCGTACGACCAGCAGGTCCAGGACGAGTATCTGGCCCGCAGCCGTGAGTTCCGTCAGCTCGTCGAGGATTCGCCCCTCGAACGCCGCATCCGGGCCGAAGGTGATCACCAACAGCTGTATGGGCCCGGTCTCGGTCATCGTATGCCTCCCTCGATAGGGGGTGCACGTCATTGAGCAGCAGATGGCGCCGGGCGGCATCCCCCGTAGCGGGTGAATGACCCAACGCCCCGCATTCGCCGACGCGTTGACATGTCCAGCGCTAGTCGCAATGCTGTCGGAGCCCTCTTCTATCGATGTAAAGCGGCCTGGGAGAGGCGGAATCGATGGGACGGGACCATGAAGCTTTCTCGTTGTCTATCCGGCGCCGCCGCATTCGTGCTGGCCGGCGCCCTCGCCACCGTGATGTCCTTGTCGTCCGCCGAGCCGGCCCGGGCGGACCAGACCGGTCTTCGGGCCGCCGACCCGAGCGTGATCCGGGTCGACAGCACCTACATCTCGGTGCAGTCGACCGGCGGCGGCATCGCCGTGCGCCAAGCTCCGTCGACGGCCGATCTCGCCTCGGCGCCCGCCCGGCAGGTCTGGTCGGACACCCGGAGCCTCGGAGAGGTCTGGGCTCCCGAGATCGTGCGGGACGGCGGCCGCTACTACATCTACTTCTCGGCCGGCCGAGGTGCGGCGCACCGGATGTACGTCATCAGCTCCGCCGCCGCGGACAGTGGCTACAGCGCCGAGACGAAGCTGGCGCTGCCGGACGACAAGTGGGCCATCGACGGGACCCTGTTCACCTTCAACGGACAGCGCTGGTTCGTCTGGTCGGGCTGGGCCGGTGACACCAACGTCGAGCAGAACCTCTACATCGCCCGGATGAGCAGCCCCACCGTACCCACCGGCGCCCGGTACGTCATCTCGCAGCCGCGGGAGAGCTGGGAGCGAGTGGTCGGCAACCCGTTCATCAACGAAGCGCCCGAAGCCATCAAGGACCCGAGCGGGCAGTTGCACATCGTGTACTCCGCCAACGGCAGCTGGAGTGAGCAGTACTGCCTCGCCGACCTGCGTCTGCGGGCCGGCGGCGACCCGACCTACGTGTGGGACTGGTACAAGTCGAACGGCTGCCTCTTCGGCTCCAACCGCGCGACGATGATGTCCGGCTGGGACCCGACCCTGTACGTCAACGGCCCCGGCCACCACAGCTTCGTCCTGCTCAACGGCGACATCAACACCAGCCCGCCCGCGGGCCCGAAGTTCCCCCTGATGTTCCACGCCGTTCCGAAGGGAACGCCGTACTCGTGGGAGAACCGGTACTGGTACACCGGCACGTTCACCTGGTGGGGCAACGCCACTTACAGCCGCGCCAACGTGCCGGGGCCGAACTCGGACACCGGCTGGAGCATCAAGTTCTTCGAGTAGGCGGTCTGTCCTTGGACGCAGCGCCCGCTGCCGGCTTCTTCCCCGGCCGGCCGGCAGCGGGCACACACCGGCACCGGACAGCGGCACCACACGGACCTGGTGCCTCGTCTTGTCAGCGCGGCACGCGCGCCGTATAACGTTGTAAAATTGCACACCAAGGCTTGGCGCACGGCTCACGATGGTGACTGACACGGGACCCGCACCGGCCACCGGAGCCGGGCCGTTCGGGAAGGGATCGACGTGCGGGTCAGCCTCAAGGACGTCGCCGCGCACGCGGGGGTCTCCATCAAGACCGTCTCGAACGTGGTGAACGATTACCCGCACGTGACACCGGCGATGCGAGAGCGCGTCCAGCGGTCCATCGACGCGCTCGGTTACCGGCCCAACCTCGCGGCCAGGCACCTCCGCAAGGGGCGTACGGGCATCATCGCCCTCGCGCTGCCCGAGTTCGGCAACCCCTACTTCGCCGAGCTTGCCGCCGCGGTCATCGACGCGGCGGCCGAGCACGACTACATCGTGCTGCTGGACCACACCGGTGGCCGCCGCGAGCAGGAGATCCTCGTCAGCCAGGCCTTCCGGGCGCGGGTCATCGACGGACTGATCCTCAGCCCCATCGAGCTGGAGGCCGACGACCTGTGCGACCGCGCGGAGGACGCGCCGCTGGTGCTGCTCGGCGAGCGCGAGTACGACCTGCCGTACGACCACATCGCCATCGACAACGTCGCGGCGGCCCGCGCCGCCGTCCGCCACATGGTCGCCCTGGGACGCCGGGAGGTGGCGTTCATCGGCGCCCGGCGCGGCCGCAGTGAGCCCGCCGAACTGCGGGTCCGCGGCTGGCGCGAGGAGCTGACCGCCGCGGGCCTGCCCGACGACGACGGGCTCGTGGCCGTCACCGAAGGCTGGGGGTTCGCGGCCGGCGCCGCGGCCATGACCGGCATTCTGCGGGCCGGGCGACGTCCCGACGCGGTCTTCGCCTACAACGACCCGATGGCCATCGGCGCGATGCGGGTGCTCCACGAGTGGGGGCTGCGCGTGCCCGAGGACGTCGCGGTGGCCGGGTTCGACGACGTGGTCGAGGGGCGCTTCGGCACGGTGACGCTCACGTCCGTGTCGCCGGACAAGGGGGCCATCGGCCGGCTCGCGGTGGAGTCGGTGCTCGCACGGCTCAGCGGCAGGACGCCCGAGCACAGGCGCATCCGGGCGAGCCACCGCCTCGTCGAGCGGGAGAGCACGCTGGGGCGCCGTACGGCGAGCGGCGGCCGACATGCTTGAGTGCCGCGCCAACGGCCTTCGAAGGTCGGCGACTTGCCTGCCGAAGTCCTCCTGTCGTGCACGAAGGGTTTACAGCATCCTTCCAACGATGTAAAAACCCCTTGCGACGGACCTAAAACGTCCAACGCCTGGGGGAGAAGCGCCACTTCCGCTCGTCGTTCGGCTTCCCCAATTCCTCTCGGCTCCACCCGGAACGGGGTCTTCATGCAGCACACCACTCACCGCCCGCACCTCCTCGCCCGTCCTGCGCTCGTGGTCGCCGCCGCCGCGGTGGCCTTGGCCGCCACCGGCTGCGCGAAGTCGGAGGACGACGTGTCGGACGGCAAAAAGTCCTCGTCGGCCGCCGATGCCGGGCAGAAGGTCGTCACGCCGAAGCCCGGCAGCAAGAGCTGCACCATCGACGCCTACGGCGCCGAGAAGCTGGACCTGAAGGGCGCGACCGTCGGCTTCTCCCAGTCGGAGAAGGAGGCCAACCCGTTCCGCATCGCCGAGACGAAGTCCATCAAGGACGAGGCCTCCAGACGCGGCGTCAAGCTGCTGACGGCCAACGCCCAGTCGCAGTTCTCCAAGCAGATCAGCGATGTGCAGGACCTGCTCGCCAAGGGCGTCGACCTGCTGGTCATCGCACCGCTCAACTCCGACGGCTGGGACCCGGTGCTGAAGGCGGCCGCCGCCAAGAAGGTCCCGATCGTCACGATCGACCGCAAGATCAATGCGACTGCCTGCAAGGACTACGTCTCCTTCATCGCCTCCGACTTCGTCGAGCAGGGCCGGCGCGCCGCCGATCAGATGATCGAGGCGACCGGCGGCAAGGGAGAGGTCGCGATCCTGCTCGGCTCCGCGGGGAACAACGTCACCACCGAGCGCACCAAGGGGTTCAAGGAGCAGATCGAGAAGAAGGCCCCGGGCCTGAAGGTCGTCTTCGAGCAGACCGGTGACTTCACCCGCGAGAAGGGCCAGCAGGTCACCGAGCAGCTCATCCAGTCCAAGCCGGGGATCAAGGGCATCTACGCGGAGAACGACGAGATGGGCCTGGGCGCGATGGCCGCGCTCAAGGGAGCGGGCAAGAAGTCCGGGGACATCAAGATCGTCACGGTCGACGGTACCCGCAGCGCGGTCCAGGGGGTGGTGGACGGCTGGATCAGCGGTGTCGTCGAGTCCAACCCGCGGTTCGGCCCGCTGGCGTTCCAGACGCTGGACACCTTCACCAAGGGCGAGAAGGTGCCCCAGGACGTCGTCATCCAGGACAGCGCCTACACCGCGGACAACGCCAAGCAGGACATCGGCAAGGCGTACTGACGCCATGACACGGGCGGTCGCTCATGGCCCTGCTCGGTCCCGCCCCTTCCCCTCCCACTCGCCTCACCACCCTTTCAGGAGGCACAGGTGTCTGCCCCGGCCGAAGTCCTCGCCGTCCGCGGACTGAGCAAGTCCTTCCCCGGCGTCCGGGCCCTGGACGACGTGGACCTCACCCTGCGTCCCGGTGAGGTCCACGCCCTGATCGGCGAGAACGGCGCCGGCAAGTCGACTCTCATCAAGCTCCTCACCGGCGTCCACCGGCCCGACGCGGGGGACATCACCTTCCAGGGCCGCAAGGTCTCCTTCGCCACCCCACTGGAGGCCCAGAAGGCCGGCATCTCGACCATCTACCAAGAGGTCAACCTCATCCCGCTGCTGAGCGTGGCCCGCAACCTCTTCCTGGGCCGCGAGCCACGCACCCGGCTGGGCCTGCTGGACTTCGCCCGGATGCACCGGGTGGCCGGGGAAACGCTGCGCACCTACGGCGTGCGGGTGGACGTCCGGCAGCCGCTGCGTACCCTCGGCGTCGGCGCTCAGCAGATGGTGGCGCTGGCCCGTGCGGTGGCGACCGACGCGCGGATCGTCATCATGGACGAACCGACCTCCTCCCTCGAACCGCGCGAGGTGGAGACCCTCTTCTCGGTGATCCGGCGGCTGCGTGACGACGGCATCGCGGTGGTCTACGTCAGCCACCGCCTCGATGAGCTGTACGCGGTGTGCGACACGGTCACCGTGCTGCGCGACGGCCGTCGCGTCCACCACGGCCCCCTGGCCGGCCTGGACCGGCTGGCGCTGGTGTCGACCATGCTCGGCCGGGAGCTGGGCGAGGTGCGCAAGGAGGGGCTGACGAAGTTCGCCGGCGATCACCAGGTCGCCGACGCCCGGCCCGTGCTGGAAGCGGACGGCCTGACGGTCGCGCACAAGCTGCACGACGTATCCGTACGCATCCGGCCGGGCGAGGTCGTCGGACTGGGCGGGCTGCTCGGCTCCGGACGCACCGAGACGGCGAAGGCCATCTCCGGCGCCCTGCCGGTGCGTTCGGGGAACGTCATGGTGGCCGGCGTCCCGCTGCGGGGCGGTTCCACCCCTGCCGCCATCCGGGCGGGCATCAGCCTGCTGCCCGAGGACCGCAAGAGTGAAGGCATCGTCCCCGGCCTCTCCGTCCGCGAGAACATCGCACTGGCCGCCCTGCCCCGTCTCTCGCGCTTCGGACTGGTCTCCGAGGCCCGCCTGGACAGCGTCGTCGACACGTTCGTCGAACGGCTGCGGATCAAGGCGTCCTCGCCGTACCAGAAGGTCGGCGAACTCTCCGGCGGCAATCAGCAGAAGGTGCTCCTGGCCCGTTGGCTGGCGATGAACCCCAAGGTGCTGCTGCTCGACGAGCCCACCCGGGGCATCGACGTCGGCGCCAAGGCCGAGGTGCAGAAACTTGTGGACGAACTGGCCGCCGACGGCCTGGGCGTCCTGCTCATCTCCTCCGACCTGGAGGAACTGATCGAAGGGTCCGACCGCGTGGTCGTACTGAAGGACGGTGCGGTCGTCGGCGAACTGACCGGCGACGACGTCACCGAGGACAAGCTGATGCGGACCATCGCCGGGGACGCTCCGGCGCCGGACGCGGCCGGGAAGGCGGCCACCGATGGCTGAAGCCACCCTGCGGATCGCCCCGCTGGACAAGGCCCGCGTCCTGCAGTGGCTGCAGACCTACGGCGTGTACGTCGGAGTGGCACTGCTGCTGGTCGTCAACATCGTCATCACACCGCACTTCCTGTCAGCGGAGAACTTCCGTACGCAGGCCGTGCAGGTCGCCCCGGTCATCATCGTCGCGCTGGGCATGGCCCTGGTCATCGGCACCGAGGGCGTCGACCTGTCGGTCGGTGCCGTGATGGCACTGGCGGCCTCGGTGACGGCGCTCTACCTCGGCTACGGCCTGCTGCCGGCCCTGTTGGTGGTGGCACTGTTCGCCGCCGGAGCCGGCCTCGCCAACGGGGCGCTGGTCGCCTTGGTGGGAGTACAGCCCATCGTGGCCACTCTGGCCCTCATGGTCGGCGGCCGGGGCCTCGCCCTGGTGCTGCTGCCGCAGCTGAAGGACCTCCACAACCCCGCCCTGGCCTCCCTGGGCTCCGCCGACATCGTGGGCATTCCCTACCTCATCCTGATCGCCGCCGTCCTGGCGCTGCTGGTGGCCTTCGTGGTGCGCCGCACCACCTTCGGACGCCGTCTCCTCGCCATCGGCGACAGCCGCCCCGCGGCCCAGCTCGCCGGCCTGCCGGTACGTCGCGTGCTGATCGTGGTGTACGTACTCTCCGCGCTGCTCGCGGCCGTGGCCGGCGTCCTCGCCACCGCCCGGCTCCAGGCCAGCGACCCGACCTCCCTCGGCAACCTGATGGAACTCTCCGCCATCACCGCCGTCGTGGTCGGTGGCACCCCGCTGAGCGGCGGCCGGGTCAACATCGGCGGCACCGTGGCGGGAGCCGTCCTCATCCAGTTGCTCACCGCCACCCTCATCAAGCACGATCTGCCCCCCTCGTGGACACAGATCGCCCAGGCCATAGTGATCGTGTGCGCGGTCTACGCGGCACGGGGACGGGGGAAGCGATGACCGCCACGGAGACCGGCACTCCCGTGACCACGGCGAGCAACGAACCGACGGCCGCTTCCGAACCGGTCGGACACGCCCGCTCCGAGCGGCTGAGCGCGCTGGGCCAGCAGCACGGTGCGCTGGCCGTCCTGGTGATCGTCTTCCTGGTGGCGTCGTTCGGTCTCGACTCCTTCGCCACCGGCGACAACATCGCGAACATGGCGACCAGCTCGGCGTTCCTCGCCGTCGTCGCCCTGGGCATGACCTTCGTGATCATCACTGGCGGCATCGACCTGTCCGTCGGCTCCCTGTTCGCCCTCGGCGGTGTGCTGGCCGCCTGGGGCGCACGCAACGGCTCCCTGCTCGCCCTGTTGCTGCCGCTGGTGGTCTGCGGTGCGATCGGCCTCGTCAACGGTCTGCTGGTGGCGCGCTCCCGGCTGGCGCCCTTCATCGTCACCCTGGCCGCCATGCTCGGAGCGCGCGGTCTGCTGCTGGCCCTCACGGACGAGGGTGCCGACACCTACCTCATCGGCAAGGGATCGTTCCTCGCCGAACTGGGCCAGGGCACCACCCTCGGCCTCGGCAACCCCGTATGGATCATGCTGGCCCTGTTCGTAGCGGGCGCCGTCGTGCTGCGCCGTACCGGGTTCGGCCAGCACGTGTACGCGGTGGGCGGCAACGAGGACGCGGCGGCCCTGATGGGTGCCCCGGTGGCCCGCACCAAGATCATTGTCTACGCCCTGTCCGGTGTGCTGGCCGGGCTGGCCGGCGCGCTCAACGCCGCCTGGCTCGCCTCCGGCGTGACCATCCTCGGCAACGGCATGGAGCTGGACGCCATCTCCGCCGTCGTCATCGGCGGCACCCTGCTGACCGGCGGCCTCGGCTACATCAGCGGCTCGCTGGTCGGCGTTCTGCTGCTGAAGGTGATCCAGAACGTCATCAATCAGATCGGCTCGCTGGACTCCTCCTACCAGCAGGTCGTCAGCGGCGCGTTCCTGGCCGTCGTGGTCATCGCCCAGACCTGGCTCGGCCGCAGGCGGCAGCTGATGTGAAGGCCCGTACGCGCACGTCTCCCACCCCCACCCCTCAAGGAGTCACGATGCGTCGCTCACCCGCACGTCGTTCCCCCGCGCCCCGGCTCAGACGGTGGGCCCAACGGGCCACCACCGCACTGGCCGCGCTGACCCTGCTGGGCACGGCCCTGGCGGCCTCCGGCACCGCGGCCGCCGCACCCCGGGCCTGGACCCCCAAGCCCTCGCCCATGACCACCCCGTGGACGAACCAGGTCCCCACCGACAAGCCGCTGCCGGAGTACCCGCGCCCCCAGCTCACCCGCCCCGACTGGGCCAACCTCAACGGCATCTGGGACTTCGCGGTGACCGGCAAGGACGCGGGGCAGCCCACGACCTGGTCCGAGCAGATCCGGGTCCCGTTCGTTGCCGAGTCGGCGCTCTCCGGCATCCAGCGGAAGATCACGCAGAACGACAAGCTCTGGTACAAGCGCACCTTCACCGTGCCGTCGGACTGGAATGGCCGCCGCGTCCAGCTCAACTTCGGTGCCAGCGACTGGCGTACGACCGTCTGGGTCAACGGCCGGCAGGCCGGCGCCACGCACAGCGGCGGCTACGACGCCTTCTCCTACGACATCACCGACCTCCTGAACGGCGGCACCAACACCGTCGTCGTCTCCGTCTGGGACCCCACCCAGACCGGAGGCCAGGCCGTCGGCAAGCAGCGCATCAACGACGTCACCCCGCACCCCGGCGGCGGCATCTTCTACACCGCCGCTTCCGGCATCTGGCAGACGGTCTGGCTGGAGCCCACCTCCGCCGCGCACGTCACCCGCGTCGACATGGTCCCCGACCTCGCCGACAACCGCCTGAAGGTCACCGTCCGCGGCGCCGGAACCAACGGCCACCGGGCCCGCGTCACGGTCTCCACGGGCGGGCGCACGGTGGGCACCGCCACCGGGCCGGTCGGCAGTGAGTTCACCGTGCCGGTTCCCGACCCGCACCTGTGGACGCCGGAGGACCCCTTCCTCTACGACGTCAAGGCCGACCTGCTCTCCGGCACGTCGACCGTCGACTCGGTCGGCGGCTACGCCGGCATGCGCTCGATCGGCGTGGCGAAGGTCGACGGAGTGCTGCGCCCCGTACTCAACGGCAAGTTCGTCTTCCAGACCGGCCCCCTGGACCAGGGCTACTGGCCGGACGGCATCTACACCGCACCCACGGACGCCGCGCTCAAGTACGACCTCCAGAAGCACAAGGACCTGGGATTCAACATGGTCCGCAAGCACATCAAGGTGGAACCGCAACGGTGGTTCTACTGGGCGGACAAGCTGGGCCTGCTGGTCTGGCAGGACATGCCCGCCATGGACCTGCGCACCCCGGACTCGGCCGCCCGCACCCAGTGGGAGGCGGAGTACGACCGAATCATCGACCAGCACCGCAGCTCCCCGTCGCTCGTGCTGTGGGTCAACGAGAACGAGGGCTGGGGCCAGTACGACCAGGCCCGCATCGCCGACCACGTCAAGGCGTACGACCCCTCCCGGCTGGTCGACAACATGAGCGGCGTCAACTGCTGCGGCTCCGTCGACGGCGGCAACGGCGACGTCGTCGACCACCACGTCTACGTCGGCCCCGGCACCACCGTGCCCAGCGCCACCCGCGCCGCCGTCCTCGGCGAGTACGGCGGCCTCGGCTACAAGGTGGCGGGCCACGAGTGGTACCCGGGCGGCGGCTTCAGCTACGAGGACCAGCCCGACCCCGCCCACCTCAACAACCGGTTCATCGGGCTGCTCGACGCCATCCGCGAGGTCCGCATGCCACGCGGACTGTCCGCCGCGGTCTACACCGAGATCACCGACGTGGAGAACGAGGCGAACGGCCTGCTCACCTATGACCGGCAGGTCGTCAAGGTCGACGAGGCCCGGGTCCGGGCCGCCAACCAGGCCCTCATCAACGCCTCCCGCTCACCCTCGGCACCCGTCACCCTGCCCAACGGCCAGTACAAGTCGCTCCGCGTGACGACAGCGGGCCTCACCGACCGGTACGTGCGGCACAAGGACGGCGCCGTCTTCACGGAGGTCGTGGGCAGTGGCAGCGACGGGCTGCTGAAGAACGACGCCACGTGGAAGATCGTCCCCGGCCTCGCCAACAGCACCTGCTACTCCTTCGAATCGCGCAACTACCCCGGCGAATATCTGCGCCACCGCGAGTACCGCGTCTACAAGGAGGCGGGCAGCGGCGATCTGTACCGGGCCGACGCCACGTTCTGCCCCGTCCGGGGCGCCAACGGGGGAGTGCGGCTGTCCGCGTACAACTTCCCCGACCAGTACCTGCGCCACTACGACAGCGAACTGCGGCTGGCCACCCCGGGCGGCACCCACGCCTGGGACACCCCCACCCTGTTCACCGAGGACACCACCTGGACGGTGGAGGCCCCGTGGGCACCGTGACGGGCGCGTAGCGACCGTCCGGCGACAGCGGCCGGCCCGGTGCGTGGCGGCACACCGGGCCGGTCATT
Organism: Streptomyces sp. NPDC050806; assembly: GCF_055586425.1. Taxonomy (NCBI): domain Bacteria; kingdom Bacillati; phylum Actinomycetota; class Actinomycetes; order Kitasatosporales; family Streptomycetaceae; genus Streptomyces; species Streptomyces sp. NPDC050806. Next base: position 430,607 of record NZ_JBVJIF010000005.1, read on the forward strand.
CGTGGGGCTGCGCCCGCGAAGGCGCTCCGGCAGCCCTGAGGCAGCCGGAGCGCATGAGGGGCTGCTGCCCGAGCGTGATCCGTCGCGCGGTCACTCGCCGGAGACGGGAGCGCCTTCCTCGGCGGGCAGCGTGTCCATGAAGGAGCTGACCGAGAACACCGCCCGGCCGGCGCCCGCCGGACCGTAGCCGGGAGGCGAGGACAGGCCGTGCCGCTGCATCGCCGAGCGGTACGCGTCCAGCAGCCGGATGTGGTACTCCAGCGGCGCGCCCTGCGGGTTGCTCCGGCCCAGCGGCGTCGTCGGCTCCGGGCACCAGGTGGTGAACCGCGGGGTGATGCCGTTGGACATGAAGAAGTCCAGGCCCTCGGTGGTGGAGGCGACGGCCTCGTCCACGGTGTTGAAGCCGTACGGCGCCGCCATCTCGACGCCGGCGACGAAGTTCGGGATGACGTTGCGCGGTCCGAACACGTCCGCCGAGTCCAGGATGCGGCGGTGCCACTCCTCGCGGCCGACGTACCGCTCCTTGCCGGGGCAGTACAGCTCGAAGAGGCGCTTGTCCCAGACCTCGAAGTTCGGGTGGTAGATGCGGATGCCGTAGTCGTGGAAGCGCTTGACGTCGTCCTTGGGCAGCGCCTGCGCGACGACCTTGCCGGTCCAGCGGCCGGGGAACCGCTCCTCGATGGCCTTGGCGTACATCCCGTAGAAGTCCGCCTCGTCCATGCCCTGCACCTTCGAGGTGATCGAGCCACCGGTGAGGGTGTAGGCGCTGGAGGCGCCGAGGGTGTCGTGGTCGGAGATGATCTGGAGCGCCTCCAGCACCTCCTCGACGGGCTTGACTCCCGTGTACGGGCGGCCTGCGGCCTTGTGCTGGCGCCAGTTGTGGTTGATGTCGCAGTACTGGCACTCCTCCTTGGCGCCGAAGTACTGGCACACCCGGAAGACCGTCAGATAGATCAGGTAGCCCCACTGGATGGTGGGTGCCACCTCCATCACCGACTTGCCGTTGGCCAGCGTGTGCCGGTAGTAGTCCGGCATCGGCGGCAGGCCGACGTCCGAGATCCGCTTCCCGTCGAGGTAGAGCCCGAGGGCGCCGTCCTCGCCGGCCCGCACCCGGTAGGGCGAGTCCGGGTTCACGCGCACCGAGACGACGGTACGGCGCAGGTCGTACGGGCCGCCGGTGAGCACGACCTCCTCCGGAGGCCGCCGCAGCGCGGCCTCACCCAGCTCGGGGAGCGTGCGGTGGTCGAAGGAGAAGATGAAGTAGGACTTCGGCTTGACCTCGCCGGTCGCTTCGTCGGTCGTGTCGCTGAGCGCCGAGTCGTCGAAGGCCATTCCGCCCCGGAGCAGGTCCTCCTTGATCACCGCTTCGCGCGGGATGTGCGGGAAGCGCTGCATCAGGTCCTCGACCAGGGCGGTCCGGTTCGGGTGTCCCTGCAGGTCCTGCTGGGGGGACGGGGCCCGGCGGGACGGCACGGGGGACGGCATCGGCAACGGCGTCGGGGATGACGGCATGGTGTGAACGAACTCCTCACTTCGCGGCCCGGGGGCGCCCCCGACGGTACTCCTGCGCCCGAATCGCCCGCACACCTGCCTCCCCGTTCGGTGATCCTTTCCGGCCCGGGATCGCCGTTCCGGGCGCGCCGATGCCCCTTGATGACCGCGTACGGTGCGCGCGTCTTCACCCTCAGCGATCACGGCGGGCCGTGGTCGCGGCGCGGCCCGGTGTGTGACCGAAGGTACGGCGGAAGATGTCGATGAACGCGCTGGCCGAGGACCAGCCGCACTGGTGCGCCACGACCGTCACCGGCGTGTCCTGGGCGAGCAGCGCCAGGGCGTGGCCGAGCCGCAGCTGGGTGCGCCACTGCGGGAACGTCATGCCCAGGTCGGCCTTGAACAGGCGGGACAGCGTCCGCTCGCTGGCGCCGACCTGCCTGCCCAGGGCCGCCAGAGTGCGGTTGTCGGCCGGGTCGGCGTGCAGGATCGCGCAGAGCGCCTTGAGCTGTGGCGCGGTGGGTGTCGGCACGTGGAGGGGCTGCTGGGGGGAGACCCGCAGCTGGTCGCAGAGGACGGCACGCAGGCGGCGCTGTTCCGGGCTGTCGTCCGCGGGATCGCGGGTGCAGGCGAGGATCAGCTCGCGCAGCAGTGGGCCGACGGTCAGCACGGTGGGCTCGTCCAGGCCGAGCGGGTTGGTGTCGGCGGGCAGGCCGATCAGGTGCAGTTCGAGCTCGCCCTGTGCCTGGTGGGAGTGCACGGTGCCGGCCGGTACCCAGATCGCCCGGGTGGCCGGGGCCGTCCATGAGCCCGCGCCGGTGGTGACGGCGAGTACGCCCCGGCCCGCGTAGACGATCTGGTGGTCGTCGTGGCGATGGGCGTCGATGCCTGCGCCGGGGGCCAGCCAGCGGGCGTTGGTGGGTGCCACCGACTCATGGCGGATTTCCCTCATTGATTGGCAGAATATCGGAAGTACGGCATGGCGGCCACGGCCGACCATGGCGCTATGCCAAGGAACAAGTCGATCGTGCTGCTGTCGGTGGGACATGCCTGTGTGGACGTCTACCAGGGCGCCGTGGCCGCCCTGGTCCCGTTCTTCGTCGCCGAGCGCGCCTACACGTACGCCGCGGCCTCGGGCATCGTGCTCGCCGCCAGCCTCCTGTCCTCGGTGGCGCAGCCCTTCTTCGGAGCGCTCACCGACCGGCACCCCATCCCCTGGCTGCTGCCGGTGAGCACGCTGCTCGGCGGACTCGGTGTGGCGCTGAGCGGGATCACCGGCTCGTACGCGCTCACGCTGGTGTTCGTGGCGCTGTCCGGCATCGGAGTCGCCGCCTACCATCCGGAATCCGCACGCCTCGCGCGGGTCGCCAGCAAGGGCCGCCACAGCTCCATGGGGTGGTTCTCCCTGGGCGGCAACGTCGGCTTCTCCGCTGCTCCGCTCCTGGTCACCGCTGTGATCGCCACCGGCGGACTGCGGCTGTCCCCGCTGCTGATCCTGCCCGCGCTGGTCGGCAGCGTGCTGACGCTGCCGGTGCTGCGGGCGCTGGCGAAGGTGCCGCAGGCCGCCGGCGGCAAGGGGGCCGCGGAGGGCCGGGACGACTGGAACTCGTTCGTGCGGCTGTCACTGGCCGTGGTGTGCCGGTCGATCGCGTTCGTCGGGCTGAGCACCTTCATCGCGTTCCACGTCCGGGAGCAGACGGGCGGCGGTACGGTCGCCGGGTCGGCCGCCCTGTTCGTGCTCTACCTCGGAGGTGCCGTCGGCACGGTCGTCGGCAGCAACCTGGCGCACCGCTGGGACCGGGTCACGGTGGTGAGCACGGCGTACCTGGTCACGGCCGCCGCCGTCGCCGGCGTGGTGTTCGTGCCGGGCCCGGCGATCTACCTGTTCGTGGCGCTGACCTCGATCGGCCTGTACGTGCCGTTCTCGCTGCAGGTCACCCTCGCCCAGGACTATCTGCCCACCCGCGTCGGAACGGCCAGCGGCATCACCCTCGGCCTCATGGTCAGCGTCGGCGGTCTGACCAGCCCGATCATCGGCAGCATCGCCGACGCCACGTCGCTGCGTACGGCCCTGATGCCCCTTATCGTGATGCCGGCGCTGAGCTGGCTGCTGTTCCGCACCTTGCCCGAACCCGCCGTGCCCAAGCCCCTGTTGGGAGACAGTGGTGAGGAAGCCGCGCCGGAGGCCGGCACCCAGGAGACCGGGACCCAGCGAGCCGCCACGTGACGCCCTCCTCGACCGCACCGGCCGAGGCTGCCCGGCCACCGGCCCAGGAGTCCTGCCCGCTGGCCGCCTGGGGGTGCCGTACCGGGCTGGAGCAGCCCGACTGGCAGCTGATGTCCAGTCACGCCACGTCGGCCGGCAGCGTCGAGTACTGCCGGTGCACCTGTGCGGCGGTGGTGCTGCTCCACGAGGGCGAGGTGGCGGCCTTCGCGGCCGCCGATCCCGCCTAGAGTCGCGGGGCCGGCCGGTTCAGGTCGGTGCGATCAGGGACTTGCGGAACTGCTCGATCACCTCGTCGAGGAGGCGTGTGCCGTCCGGAGCCAGCTGCGGCTCGCCCTCGTGGAAGGTGAGGTGCTCGTTGAGGAGGAAGAAGCTCTGCACCACGTGCCGTGCGCCCAGCGAGACGGCCACGGGCCGCAGGGCGTAGTCGAGGACGAGGAGATGGGCGATGCTGCCGCCGGTGGCCAGTGGCAGCACGGCCTTCTGCCGGAACCCGTACTGGGGCAGCAGGTCCAGGAAGGTCTTGAGCAGGCCCGAGAAGCTCGCTTTGTACGTCGGTGTGGCGAGGACGATGCCATCGGCCCGGGCGACCTGTTCGAGGGCCTCGGCGATCGCGGGATCCGTGGTGTCGGCGTTCATCAGCGGTGCGGCCGGCAGGGTGCGGACCTTCAGGTGCCCGACGTGCCACTCGGACTCGGCGAGGCGCCGCGCCACGTGGTCGCCGATGGCTTCGGTCTTGGAGGTCGCTGACGGGCTGCCGGATATGACCAATACGTGGGACACAGCCACCCCTGGTGTCGTGTGGTCCGGTCGGGAAACCTGGCGGGTGCGGAACCGGCGGGCGGGCGCGGTACGTGACCGCGCCCGCCCGCCACGCGTCAGGCCGGCCAGCCGAAGGCGCTGATGGTGTCCCGCTCGCGCTGCGGCTCCGGGTCGCTGAAGACGAAGCAGCGCGTGTTGGTGACGCTGCCGCCCTCGGCCTGGGCGGTCGAGAAGATCAGTACGGGCTGCGGGGCGCCTTCCCTGGTGAGGAAGTTGGCCCGGAAGTTGATGATCGGCGAGTCCTCGTCCCAGCGGCCGAGGAAGTCGTCGAGCAGCCCCTGGTCCTCGTAGATGGTGCGGATGTGCTGACCGACGTACTCGTTCGGCGAGGGGGTGTATCCGACGAGGGCGACGTCCGCCGGGTTGGCGTGCATGACCTGGCCGTTGACGCCGATCAGGTGGATCGCCACCGGGGCGACCTCGTAGAACTCGCGCAGCACGTCCTCCTGGTCCTTGGCGGGGGCCAGGGTGGGCAGCGGGCGCGCGTTGACGGCGCGGATCCAGGTGGCGGCGTCGGAGGTGACGTCCTCGACGGTGTTGTTGGAGACCGGGAGCCGCTCGCCCAGCTCCGGCCGGCTCACCCAGTGGATGTGGGTGTCGGCGCCGCTGCCGGTCAGCACGGCGTTCAGGCGGGCGGTCTGCTCGTGCCCGCCGTCGATGCCACGGTAGGTGACCTGGACGTTCTCCACGCGCTGGTCCTTCTCCAGGCGCTGGATCAGCTCCTGGAGGCCGTCCGCCGAGCCGTCGAGCAGGATGCGGCCGCCGAGGTGGTCGGCCTCCCCGCCCATCAGCACGGACTGGGCCCGGTTGTGCAGGACGACGGCGCCGGAGCGGTCGGTGACCGTGATGCCCACCGAGCTGTTCGCGATGACATCGATCAGCTGGTCGACCGAGGGCCGCTGGTCGTTCGGCATTGCTGACTCCATTCGTTCGGGGTGCTGAGGTGAGGTACTGGTTACGGTGTGTTGAGGTACGAGGGATTGCTTCCGGCGTGCCGGTGTGAGGGGACAGGGTTCGGTGGGCCGGTCAGTCACTCCGGTGCGTGCTGCCTTCCGGGTGCCGGCTGTGGTGGACGGTCCGCGCGATGGCCTCCGCGATCGCCCGCGGGTCGGACAGGTAGTAGTCGTGGCCGCCGCGGAAGGTGGACAGCCCCAGGTACGGGCCGCTCGTGAAGCGTTGCCACCGCTCCATCTCGGCCGGGCGGGCGAAGGGGTCCGAGGTGCCGCACAGCAGGGCCAGAGGTGCCCGCACCGCCTGGTGAGCGGTCCGGTACTCACCCCGCATCCGCAGGTCCCGGTCCATCCACTGCTCCCCGGCGCCCTCCTGCCGGTCCGGTGCCCGGAGGGCGGCGAACGCGGTGGTCAGCAGCGAGCGGGGCGTGCTGCCCGGCTCGCGGGCGCCCGACGCGGACAGGCTGGCGGCCTCGCAGACGGGCCGGGCCTCGAAACGCAGCGTCAGTTCGTAGGCGTACAGCGCGCCCAGGCTGTGTCCGAAGAAGTGCAGCCGGCGCCCCGGCAGGGCCTCGGCCAGTTCCGTGGCCCAGCGGTCGGCCGCGCCGTGCACGGAGCCGGGCGGCTCCTCGGCGGCCAGCCGGCCACGTCCCGGCGTCTCGCAGTGCACGGAGGGCAGGGTGTCCGCGAGAAGATCACCGATCGGGAAGTACGGCGAGGTGACGCTGCCCGCCGGCGGCAGGAAGACGACGAGGTCGTCGGCCCTGTCCGCATCGCCCTGGAAGACTATGGATCGTTGGGTACTAGCGCCCATCGTCGCTCCCCGCACGGAGGTCGGCGGTCAGTGTCATTGGAGGAAGTTCTGCTCGATCTCCTTGAGGGTGCGAAAGGAATCGAGACTGACGGCGTCCGCGTCCAGTGCCGTTCCGCGCAGGTCCTCGATGTACAGGACGAGCTCGACGAACTGCAGGGAGTCGACGAGGCGCGAGTCGATGATGTCGGTCTCGGGCGCCAGGTCCGTCAGGTCCGGATTCCGTTCGAGAATCCAGTCGCGTACGTCCGTCCAGGTCGCTGTCATCAGCCCTCCATGTGCCGTGCGGCGTTCGGTCCGGTGGGGTCACTGCCCGGCGGGGGTGGTCAGGCCGATGAGCGCGTTGAACGCCCCTACGCGGTCCGCCACTTCGTTTGCCAGGGCGAGATCCGAGGGGCCGTAGACCCCACGGCGGTGCTTCGCCTCCCGGACGAAGACGACGTGGCCGCCGGACAGCCCGCGGTAGTCCAGCGAGACCACCACCGCCGAGTCACCGCCCCCCTCCCGCAGCAGCTCCAGGTGGCGCGGGTCGGTCTTGCCGGCGAGCTTCTCGTGCTCGCTGATGACGAGCTGCCGCTGCCCCGCCTCCACGGCGAGATCGCGCAGCGTCTTGAGGACGGCGGTCAGCTCGTCCGGGCCCTGGACGACGGCCTGCCCGTGGGTGGGCCCGGCGTCCAGCGAGACCGCGGTGGCGAAGAAGGGCGCGCAGGCGCGGGCGACGGCCGGGAGGACGCCGGTTGCGTCCTCGGTGTCGCGGACGGTGGTGCTGACGTGCGCGACGAATCCCAGGGACTCCTCGGCTGCCTTGCGCCCCGCGATGTACTTCAGGGCGGTGTTCCAGTTCTGGGTCGGGGCTCCGGCGGTGTTCTCGGGCATGGCGAATCCTCGGAGGGTGGGGTGCGGGTGGGATGTGGGTGAGGTGACCGCGAAGGGACCGGTCGCTCAGTGGAACCTGACGTCCGGGTCCAGCAGGCACAGCCGCCCGTCGGCGAGGTGCAGCCGGTCGTTGCTGAAGTTGAGGACGGCCGAGCGCAGGTCGCGCAGGGCCTTTTCCAGGCGGGTCGGCGAGTCCTGGAGGTAGCCGTGCTTGAGGCCGACCGCGTCGATGAGTTCCTCCACGGCGGCGTGGCACTCCTCGGCCGCCGTGATCTTCAGGTTGTTCAGCAGCAGCTGGTGGCTGGTGACCGACCAGTCCGTACCGGACTCGGCCAGCTCCTGGGTCCGGCGCAGCAGCGCGTGCACGGTCTCCAGCCGCTGCCGGGCCCGGGAGAGCCGGGTGAGCAGCAACTCGGAGGTGAGGTCGAAGCGCTTGCGGCCGGCCGGGTCGCGCAGCAGGCGCAGCACCCGGGACAGCGCCCCGGAGGCGGTGCCCAGCCAGGCGGCCGACCAGCCGAGGTGGGCGAGCGGGCCGAAGACGGACTGCACGATGCGGTGGAAGGCACCGTGCTCGCCGATCACCTGATGGCCGGGGATCCGGCCGCTGAGCTTGAGCGGCAGGCTGTGGGTGGCCCGCATGCCCAAGGGGCTCCATCCTCCGACCACCTGCACGTCCAGCTGGTGGCGGTGGGCGTAGACGAGGGAGACATGGTGATCGGCCGTGGCGTACGGGCTGCGCATGGTGATCAGGAACCCGTCGGCGGACGTGCCGCCGGTGGAGATGGGGACCGCCCGGTCGACCTCCAGCGTGCCGTCCGTCTCGTGCAGCGGCTCCTCGGACTTGAAGAGGTCCGCGCCCTTGCCGCTCTCGGTGGTCACGGAGGCCAGGTACAGCTTGCCGGCGGCGAGGAGCGGGATCAGCTCCTCGCGCAGCGGCGACGCGGCGTGCCGGACCACCGCTTCGGCCTGCTGACAGTGCATCACGAAAATCATGGCCAGCGACATGTCGGTACGCCCGAGCACCAGGCCGGCCTCGATGAGGTCGCCGAGGGTGCCGCCGAGGCCGCCCTCCTCCTTGGGCACCAGCAGGCCCAGCAGGCGGGTGTCGCGCAGCTGCGCCAGCGCCTCATCGGGGAACGTCGCGTCCCGGTCGGTCCGGTCCAGGTGCTGCTCGGCGACCTGGGTCACCGCCGCGAGGCGTTCCGCGAGGTCGGGGACGCCGGTCCGGCCCGCACCCTCGAATGTCGTCGCTGTTGCCGTGGCCGTTGATGTTGCCGTGGTCATCGTGCCTCTTTCCGGGGTCCGGCGGGGGTCGCCGTGAGCGACCGGTAGTCGATCTTTCCGTTGCGGCTCAGGGGGAGCGCGTCCCATTTCCGCCAGTGCCGCGGCACCATCACCGGGGGCAGGGCCGCGCTGAGCGCCTGCTTCAGTTCCTGCTGCGGCACCTCCTTGCGCAGGGTGTAGTGGGCGACGAGTTCGCTGACGGGCCCCTCGTCGGAGACGGTGACGGCGCAGCTCTCGACGGCGGGGTGCCGGCTGAGGGTGGCTTCGATCTCACCCAGTTCCATCCGTACGCCGCCGACCTTCACCTGCCGGTCGTCGCGGCCCAGGTAGTGCACGAGCCCGTCCTCGACGCGGGCGAGGTCGCCGGTGCGGTAGATCCGTCCGGTCGCCGAGTCCGGGTCGAAGGGGTCGCGGAAGAAGGCGCGTTCGGTGGTGGCGGGGTCGTTGAGGTAGCCGAGCCCGACGCAGGTGCCGCCGACGAACAGCTCGCCGCTTTCCCCCGGTTCGGCCGGCCGCCAGGTGCCGTCGCCGTCCTGGAGCAGGACGTGGAGGGTGCAGTTGGCCACGGGCGTGCCGACCGGGAGCCGGGGCCGGGCCAGGTCCGCGCGGGTCACCACGTGCAGGGTGACGTCGTCGGAGCACTCCGCCGGCCCGTAGGCGTTGACCAGGGACACGTGCGGGAGCGTGTCGAGCACCTGCTCCGCGAGGGCGGGGTAGACCTCTTCGCCGGTGGACAGCAGCCACCGCAGGCCCGGCAGCGCCGGTCCGTCCTTGCGCCGTATCTCGTCGATCAGCCGGCCGATGACGGTGGGTACCAGCTCCACGACGGTCACGCCCGTGGTGTCGAGGGCACCGAGCAGCCAGCGCGGCATACGCATCGCCGCGTCGTCGAGCACGACGACCCTGCCGCCGACCAGGAAGGGGCAGAGCATCTGCCAGATGGAGATGTCGAACACCAGCGGTGCGGAGAAGGCGATGGCGTCCTCGGGCCCCAGGGCCAGGTCGGCCACCTTGGACCACAGGTGGTTGAGCAGGCCCCGGTGTTCGATGGTGGCGCCCTTCGGGCGACCGGTGGTGCCGGAGGTGAAGATCGTGTAGCGGGCCTCGCCGCTACGGTCGCCGTACGGACCCTCGCCCAGGCCGCCGGGCCTGCCCTCGGTCGGCAGGCTGAGGGTGCCGATCCCTTCGGCGACGGCGGCCGAGTGGGCGGCGGAGGCGGTTCCGTCGGAGTAGTCCAGCAGCAGGGCCGGCCGGCTGCGGTCGAGCACGTCCCGGACGCGGCCCTCCGGCCAGCCCAGGTCGATCGGCAGATACGACGCCCCGAGGCTCTCCAGCGCGAGGAAGGCCACCGGCGTGTGCGCACTGCGCGGCCCGACGCAGGCGACGACATCGCCGGCGCGCACCCCCCGGATACGCATCGCGTCCCGCGCCGCGGCGACCCGGGCGACCAACTCGGTGTAGGTCAGCGTGCGTTCGCGGTCCTGGACCGCGCAGGCGTCCGGTCGGGTCCGGGCGTGCCGGGCGACGTGGTCGAGGAGGGCGGTCGCCGAGTCGAGGTCCGCGGGGTTGCGCAGTACCAGTTCCCGTGCCCGGGTGACCGCACCCGGCGCCAGGGGCAGTTCGGGGCGGACCTGTGGATCGGGGTCTGCGGTTGCGGTGAGAGGCGGGGCCGAGGCCTGGCTGTCCAAGGTCTCTCCTGGATCCATCGGGGGTGGCGAGTGGTGATCGGTCAGCTGGGTGCCGCGAGGACGAGGTGCGCTGTGTGGGGCAGTCGGCGGTGCGGGGGGGCCATCGCGGAGTGCCGCCGCAACCGAACTTCGTCGCGGGGGCCGATCGCGTTGTCAGCCTTGCAAGCCCCTGTCGAGGTCTTGTCGAAAGCGAGCCCCACAAGCGCTCAACGAACGCGCATGAACACGGCAAAGAAGCAGGCCAGAGGGGCAGCGGGGGCCCCGGGAGCGCCCGGAAGCGGTGAGGGGGAGGCGGGGCGGCGAGGCGCCGTGGCTGCCATCACGGGCCCGCGAAGGCCGGAGAGACGTACCGGATGGGGAGGGCCGGCCGAGGGGCCCGGAGTGGGCCGGTGAGGCGGCAACTGCGCGACCGCGTCGCGCGTTGCGCAGGCGACCTGATCGTTTCACTGGGCGACAGCCGGTCCGGCTTCTGCCCGTGGGAGGACGTGCATGCGCTGACCGCGACGGACGTACCCGTGAAGTCCTTGATGCGGCAGGTCGGCGCGGTCAGGGACGTGGCCCGGCGGTGAGAGCCACGACAGCGGCGAGCACCCGCATCGAGGTGGCCGAGGGCCGGCGGAACGTGGCCGGGCGCGGTGGTGCACCGCCCCGCGGCCACGCACCTCTCGCTCACACGGCGCTGGGCTCCGATGACAGGATGGCCAGTTGGAGGTCCTTGAGCGGCGTGCCGGGCTCGATGCCGATCTCGCTCACCAGCCGGGTGCGCAGCGCCCGCAGCACTTCGAGTGCCTCGGCCCGGCGTCCGACCAGGGCGAGCGCGCGGACGTACTGGGCGTGCAGTCCCTCATGGAGAGGGTGCATGGTGGTCACCGCGGCGAGCTGGGTGATGGCTCGCTGGTGCAGGCCGGCCTTGATCTGCGCTTCTGCCCGTATCGCTATGGCATCGAGCCGGGACTCCTCGAAGAACCGTCGCTTCGAATCGAGTACCGGGCCCGCCGGGGTGTCGACCAGGGCGTCGCCCCGCCACAGCTCCAGCGCGTCATCGAGCAGTGCGATGCCGGCCTGGGTCTCGCCCCGCTCCAGCGCTCTGGTTCCCAGGTTCCGCATCCGCTGGAAATCCAGCCAGTCCAGCCGGATATGGGTGCTCTTCATTCCGTAGCCGCCCGCCCCGGTCACCAGGATCTCCCGGGCGACTTGGGAGGACGGGCACCCGGTGAGTTGAGACAACGTTTTCCTGCAGTTCAGGATGTAGGTCTGCAGGGTACGGAGTCCGGTGGCGGGCGGTCGCTCCCGCCAGAGCTCGCGCTTGAAGGCGGACAACGGAACCACCTGGTCCGCGTGGACCAGCAGCATGGCCATAACCGTGCGAATCTTTGGTGCGATCGAGACGCCTTCGGCCGAAGCGGAGACACCCAGGCGCAGTGGGCCGAGGACTCCACTGTGAACCGCGACTCCAACATCCTCGTTCAGCGGGCGGGTTCTTGCTAACGGTCCAGGATCCAGTTCGTCCATAAGCTTCGAGCGATACACCAGTGCCCACCAATCTCTTTGCGTGCCAGATGCCGGTGACCCATCGAAATTCACAGAAGCCAACACGAACATACACAGCGCTTCACAGGTCAACCAGACGGATCCGGCCTCCCGTGGCGTTAAAGCTACGACTGGACTTTGCATACAACGCTTCTGGTGGCGAAAGGTGAACTCCCGTTTCGCTCCTTTTGTGACGGCTGGCGCAGGGGCGGCGGACCATTCCAGGCGTGGAATTATGCGGGGGAGCAGGGGGTCGCTACCCGCAGTCACCTCTTGGTTCCCATGCCGCCTTCATGGGTGTCCGAGTCTCGTTGTGGCGCGCTGAAATGGCGCAATCTGCACCGTGGTTTCAAGCCGCTCCGATGGCTCGCGGGCGTTGGCGGAAACTCCCGCGTTACACAGTGGCAATGCTTGTACAGCATCCGCGCATGACCGCGGCGATCACTGCCGGGCACCCGTCCGAGCTGCGATTCGACATTCTCTTTAACCGTTTCTTGAACGCCCTTTGCAACTCTTCCGATGTCCCATCGACTCCGCCTTCGGCCGAGCCCGTGCCGAAGGAGCCCAGGGTGGCGAACGCCGGATTGACAGAGAGCGCTTTGCGTAACAAGCAGCCCAGTGCTCGCCGTTCCCGTTACCCCTCACGAACGACAGGCGTGACACGGCACGCCCCGCACCCCACCAGCAGCCCCTCGTCCGTCGCTGGACAGCGCATGGCGGGCTGTAGGCAGGAGACAGCTCACCATGTCCGACCCAGGCGTCTCACTTCGTGCAGTACCGGTCCGCCAGGCGCAGCGGCGCCGGCCGTGGACTGCCGTGGAGCGGCAGGGCCTCGCCCTCCGGTTCATCCTGATCATCGGTGACGAGCGACTGACCGAGGCGCTCCGGATCGTGTGCGACCACGACGCCGTGACGGTGGACTTCCCCGAGGCGTCCGTCCGTATCGGCCTGTCCCGACCGCTTCCCGAAGAATCCGGCGTCGTACTCGACTGCCGGGCCTCCTGCCGCTCCGACGACCTCGGTCCGTACGCGGACCCCTACCAGAGTCCGCACGAATCCACCCGCAGGTGGCAGCGGACCCTCACCGGCCCCCCGGGTGCGCCGCACCAGAGGGAAGCGCTGCTGCAGGAGATTCTGGCCGGCCGCAGCCGAGTTCCCCGGCCCGCCCGGACTCGCCTGTCCACTCCTCTGCCCCTCAAGGATGTGCAATGACCCTTCCTCGCACCGTCACCCACCCCGGTCCTGACGTCTTCGAGACCCTGGAGTCGGAAGTCCGCAGCTACTGCCGCGGCTGGCCGACCGTCTTCGAACGTGCCCGCGGCTCGTACCTGTACGACGAGCGGGGCCGTGTCTACGTCGACTTCTTCACCGGGGCGGGTTCGCTGAACTACGGCCACAACAACCCCATCCTCAAGGGCGCGTTGCTCGACTACCTTCAGCGTGACGGTGTCACCCACGGCCTGGACATGTCGACCACGGCCAAACGCGCGTTCCTGCAGACCTTCCAGGACGTGATCCTGCACCCCCGCGAACTGCCGTACAAGGTGATGTTCCCGGGCCCGACCGGCGCCAACGCCGTCGAGGCAGCGCTCAAGCTGGCCCGCAAGGTCAAGGGGCGCGAGACGGTCGTGTCGTTCACGAACGCCTTCCACGGTATGACCCTCGGCGCGCTCGCCGTCACCGGCAACGCCTTCAAACGGGCGGGCGCGGGCGTACCGCTGGTACACAGCACCCCGCTGCCCTACGACGGCTATCTCGACGACGTCTCTTCCTTCGCCTGGTTCGAGCGGCTCCTGGCGGACAAGGGCTCCGGACTGGACCGTCCCGCCGCTGTGATCGTCGAGACGGTGCAGGGCGAGGGCGGCATCAACGTGGCCGGGCCCGGGTGGCTTCGCGAACTCGCCGAGCTGTGCCGGCACCACGACATGCTGCTGATCGTGGATGACGTCCAGATGGGCTGTGGCCGCACCGGCGCGTTCTTCTCCTTCGAGGAATCGGGCATCGTCCCCGACATCGTCACCGTGTCCAAGTCCATCAGCGGTTACGGACTGCCCATGGCGTTGTGCCTCTTCAAGCCGGAACTCGACATCTGGGAACCGGGCGAACACAACGGAACCTTCCGCGGCAACAACCCAGCCTTCGTCACCGCCACCGCCGCGCTCAACACCTACTGGAGGGACGACCAGCTGGAGAAGCAGACGCTGCTCCGTGGCGAGCAGGTCGCGCAGGAGCTGGCAACGGTCAGTGCCGAGCACCTCGAAGAGGTGAAGGGGGTACGCGGCCGGGGATTGGTGTGGGGCCTGGAGTTCCACGACACGCATCGCGCGGCGCGGGCCGCCGCGCGGGCCTTCGAACTCGGCCTGCTGGTCGAAACCTCCGGCCCGGACAGCGAGGTGCTCAAACTCCTGCCGCCCCTCACGGTGACCCCCGACGAACTCGACGAGGGCCTGCACGTCCTGGCTCGCGCGATACGGGAGACGACCTGACCGCCCCGATCGCCCTGACCGTCCTGTCCGGCAGCCGGCGCCGTGACCTGTCGCACGATGGCCCTCATGAATCCGTTTCATGCCGGTCAGCACGGCTCCGGTTCCTGGGCAACCCAAAGCCCGCCAGCTCCTTCTCCTCGTAGGACAGGAAACCCAGGCTCCGGTAGAACGCATGGTTGCGCTTGCCCTCCGGCGACGACTCATGGTCGGTGGACAGGAGGAAGAAGCGGCAGTGCGCATAGCGCCGCATCAGGTGCCCGACCAGACCACGGCCGATGCCCTGTCTGTGGAAGGCAGGGTTGACCACGACGTCCTGGACATAACAGATGTGCTCGTCGTCGGAGACCGTCCGGGCCAGGCCGAGGAGCGTTCCGTCAGCACTTCGTGCCGTGATGACGAGGTGCGAGTTCCTCAGGCCGCGACAGAGCCTGTCGACATCGCTGGTACAGCCCTCCCAGCCCACCGAGTCGTAGAGGTTGAGCATCTCCTCGGGATCAAACGTGTCCTCCTCCGCTATCAACACGCGAAACCCCCGTCTCCTCCGCACGAAGCCGCCGCTTCTCATGGTCAACTCGATAAGGGCCATTCAACTACCCCATAGATGTTGCTGGTTCAGCGGGGCGGTGTGAAGCGGAGGAGCGTGGCGGTGTCGCGGTCCGCCAGCCAGAAGCCGTCGTCGGGGGCGGGGACGATGGCGCTCAGGTCCTTCGCTCCTCGTACGGGCCAGAGGGTGACCTTGCCCTTGAGTTTGCCCTTGGTGATGATGCGCCCGACTCGGTGGTCCGTCGTGAACCAGAGGGCCTTGTCCGGCCCGAGGACGATGTCACTCGGGTGGGTGGAGGCGCGTACCGGGAACCGGGTGCGGCCGCCGTCGGTGTCGATGCGCCCGATGCTGCGCCGGTCGGTGAACCACAGCGCTTCATCGGGGCCGGCGACGATGTCGTTGGGGACCGAGTTCTTGGGCAGCGGCCACTTCTTGTAGTCACCCTCGGCGGTGAGCCGTCCGATGCTCTCGTGCCGCTTCGCGCTGTACTCGCTCTTCTGGGAGAACCACACCGCACCGTCCGGCCCCAGGGCCATGCCGCCAGCGCCGACGTCGAACTGGGTGTTCAGCCGCGCGATGCGGTCCAGCCCCCGCTTCGCGTCCGCGCGGCTGAAGACCTTCGAGCCGCGGTCGGAGTGCTCGAACCAGATGGTGTCGTCGGGGCCGAGTGTCAGGGCCTCGGGGAAGCCGGGACCCTTGCCGTCGGCACCGGGTCCATTGCCGGGGGCGTCGGCACTGTCGTTCCACCAGGTGAACTCGCCGGACGGGCCGAGGCGTCCGATCTGGTCGCCGGCCGTGTACCAGATCCCGCCGTCCGGGGACTCCTGGAGGTCGGCCGGGGAGGGCGGCAAGCCGCCGTCGCGGGGCAGGGGGTGCTGGGTGATCTTCCCCGACGGGGCGACCTCCGCGATCGCGGCGAGCGCCGACTCGGTGACCCACAGCGTCCCGTCGTCGGTCCGGATCATGTCGCTGGGGGAGGCGTTGCCCGGCAGGAGGAGCACGGCAGGAGCAGAGGGGGAGGGAGTTCGAGTGCCCTCGTCCGCGCGGCCGTGGGAATCCGGCCCGCAGCCGGCCACCGCGAGCGCCGCCGTCAGCGCGAGCGCCGCGGCGGTCCTCCGCCGTGCGTCACTCCCTGCAGCGCAGCGATGACGGTGCCTCCGTGCCCATGTGCTGCTCCCAGTCCGCCGGCCGGAGGTGTCTGCCGGCCGACGAGCAGACGGTGCGGATCCAGACACGCGGATCGAGCCTCCATTCGATGAGCTGCCCCATGTCGTTGGTGGTGGGGCCGTCGGGTTCGGGGGCATCGCTCTCCGAGAAGTCGGCCTCCGTGGCGGTGATGAGCTTCGTGCCGTCCGCCGTGAGGGTGAGGCCCGTCGACTCCGCCTTGTTGCCCTCGGGCAGCGGGAGCGTTCCGAGGGCGCTCTCGGACGGCAGGTCGAGAAGGCGGACGGTGTGGTCCTCCGACGTCGTCCCGGCGACGAGGTTCCCGCCGGTGACCGGGCCGATCGCGGGGTCGGCCGCGCCCTCGACCGTGCCGAGGCGCCGGCTGCCGGACGCGGTCCACAACTCCAGGGCGCTGCCGCCGCGCTGGACGAGCAGGCGGTCGCCGGCGTAAGTGATGCCCCGGACATCGGCCAGGGGGATCGTACGGATGCGGCCGGACTCGGTGCTGATGACGCGGATCCGGGCGCTGTCGGTCTCGCCCGACCGGTCGATCACCGCGGCATACGCGGCCCGCGCGTCCAGTGCCACGTAGGTGCGGCCCAGCTCGACGCTGGAGTTGGCCGTCGGCGCCATGGATCTCGGGCCCGGGACCTCGCGCAGCACCTTGCCGGACTCCGGGTCTCTGAAGCGGACCGTGCCGGAGGCGTGCACCTCGGCCACCTGCCGGCCGCCGGGCAGCAACCGCAGCAGCGTGGGAGGGTCGGAGAGCTGGAGCGGGTTCGGCAGGGCGGGCCAGGTGCCGACAGACCGCCAGGTGCGTCCGCGGGCGAGGATCTCCGCGCTGCCGTCCGGTGCCACCACGGTCAGACGTTGGCTGTCGGGCCGCCACAGCAGCTCCGCGAACCCGGGGATCCTCGCCTTGGGTGGCAGCATCCGCTGCCGCTCTTTCGCGGCGGGAACATCGAGCCTCAGCGTGGACAGCCGCGTTCCTTCGCTGTCCATGACCGCCGCGTCGCGCCCGTCCGGCGACACGGACACGCGGGGTGCATCACAGGCCAGGCAGGAGCCCGGGATCGGGACTTCGGTGGCTCGCGCGATACGTGTGCGCTGGTTCAGGTCCCACAGGTTGAGCAGGTCGCGGGACGCCGAGACGAGCCTGCTGCTGCCGGAGCCGACGAAGCCGAGGCCGCCCCGGGGGACCGTGCCGGCGCCCGTGAGGGCGAGCGGATCGGACGCCTTCCCGCCAGGCGCGTGCGTTCGGCTCACGCGCAGGGTGGAACCGATGGCCGTGGCCACGTGGGAGCCGCCGGGGCTGACGGCCAGGGCTGTCGTGAGGCCCGGTTCCGTCTTCGCCTCCAGATCCGGTTTGAAGGCGTCGGGTTTGCCCCGGGTCGGCCAGACCGGCAGCGGGGAGCCCTTGTTGCTGTAGCTGATGTGGCTGCCGTCGGGTGCGAGTGCGGAGGCCACGTTGTAAGTGCCGAAGCTGAGGGAGCTTCCGGCGGTGCGGGTGAGCCGCTTCATGGAGATCCGGCTCCATTTACCGTAGGCGTCCTCAAGGATCACCAGCTCCGCCTCCCCGTCGAAGGCGAGCGCCGTCGGGCCCGAAGTCATGTCGTCGAGCCGCAGGTGCCTCGTCCGCCCCGAGGTCCGGTCCATGACCGAGAGAGTCGTCGGGAGCTCGAATTCCGAGGTCGTGGTGGTGACCGCGACGAAGCGTCCCGACGGGGAGACCGCGAGCGCCGTGGGCCGTTGCCCGTCGGGCAGGCGGGGGGCGGTGGAGGTCGTCCCGTTCGCCCACACCTTGACCGTGCGACGGTCGGCCGCCACGACGATCTCGCCGACGGCGTCGGAGGCGACCGTCTCCACCGGGCCGGGGAAGCGGCCCAGGCGCTCGTGGTAGTCGCCGAACCGCCCGTTGTCGAGCGCCCACACCTCTACGTCTCCGTCCCGCGTCCCGGAGACGGCACGCTGACCGCCTCCCGAGGCCGCCACTGCCGAGACCGTCCCGGCGGCCCGCACGCTTCCGGTCAGATGAGGGCTCTCGGTGACCGCGCGGAAGAGGGCGCGGCGGGTCAGCGTATCGGCGTGCTGCCGGTAGGCCCGCTCGGCGAACAGCCCGGCGAGCCCCACGTCGCTGCGCAGCAGGTCCTCCGACACATCGGCCAGCCGGTGTGCGGTGGTCAGCCGGTCCCTGGCCGCGGACTCCCGGTGCTCCACCACCACCCCGGACGTCACGGCCGCCGCGACCAGGGCCATCGCGGTGACCAGGCGGGCGGTGCGGAAGCGGCGGGCGTACCGGTCGGCCTGCCGGAGCGTTTCGGCGAACTTCACATCCGCGGGCTCGGGCGCGTTCGCGGCGTCGGTCCGGTTCGCGGCGGGGGCGACCAGCCGCAGCCCCTTGCGCCGTGCGGCCAGCAGCTTGCTCTCCATACCGCTGACGCCGGTGAGACGCTCACCGTTGCCCAGCGCCCCCGTCACCGCGGTGCGCGGACGCAGACCGTAGAAGATGCCGCGCAGCCCGGCCACGCTGGGCCGCCGGGTCCGGGGATGTCGCAGGAGTTCCCGTAGGCCCAGGGCGAAGGCGACGCCGAGGGAGGGGCCCTCGATCCGTGGGGGGAGGGCAGGACGGTCCGTGATGACGAGGCGCCACAGCACACACCGCGAGCCGCGGCCGGGCCCGGCCAGTGCCCACGCCCGGCCGAGGGCGGTCGCGAACTGGCCGTCGGAGCTGCGCAGCCCCGTCATGGAGCGAGGGTCGGGGTACAGACCCGGAGGCCCGGCGGGGAACTCGCAGAGCTGCAGTACGCCCGTGGCGCCGGGCTCCTCGCCGTCCTCGGGATCCGTCTCGCCGAACACCACCGGTACTTGTACGAGCGGCCGTCTGCGCGGCTCGCAGCCCGCCATCAGCAGCGCGGCGGTGATCAGCGTGCCGTCCGGCGCGGGGGCTCGCTCGGCTTCGCCGCCGGGCAGCTGCGGGACGCGTTCGAGTACGGCGTTCAGCCGCTCGGCGGTGTCCGCCGGAAGGCCGTCGACCCCGCGGCCGGACGGCTGCGCGGGGCCGGGCGCGGCGTGGCCGGACAACAGGCCGCTGCCTGCCCACATGCTCCGCACGCGGGCCAGGGCCTCGTCGTGCCGCGCCGCCCCGCCCTCCGGTGCGCTCAGCGCGAGGGCCAGCAGATGGGCGTGGCCGGCGGGTGTCATCCCGTCGGCCGACCGGTCCGGGGCTGTCGCGTCGATCCAGGCGGCAAGCTCCTCGGCCGGTCCGGAGCGCAGCCAGTCGGGGTCCGCGCGGACCGCCTCACTGCAGGCCTTCCACCACAACTGCCGCTCTCCGAGCAGTTCGTGCACGGCGGCCTGCGAACTCGCTGCCTCCCGGAGTACGGCGTCGAGCGCGGCGCGCTGCCGCCCGGCGGCGCCGGACACCGCCTTCTTGAACGGCCCTGCCGCTGTCTTCTCGGACACCTGTGATGCCGCCTTCTTGGACGTCATTGCAGCGCACCACCGATGACGTCGCTCATGTCTCCGTCCACGAACTCCCGCACGCGACGCCAGGCGTCCCGGGTCGTCTCGTTGAGCGCCGCGCCGATGGAGTCCGTGACGGTGGCCGGGGCCCAGTCCGCCGCCGGCGGAACGGGGTACGGGCCGGTCGCGGCCCACGTGGTGTCCGGTCCGAAGCCGCTGAGGCGGACGTACGAGGCCGCGGGTCCGAAGCGCCCCCGCACCACGGGCACGAGAAGGATGTGCTCGTCCCCGCCCGGCTGCGCGTAGGCGACTGTGGCCAGCAGCGGCCGGTCCTCGTCGGCGCCGTCGCGCACGACCACCTCAAGTCGGTACTCGGCTGAGTCGCCGTCGGTACGGCGCAGCAGGAACCTCGTACGGCCGTCGGGGGAGGAGGTGTCAAGGACCACGGCGTCACTCCCGGAGGCGGTCAGCGCGCCGACTGCGGGAAGCGACGGCAGCGTGAACCATCCCGGCGCAAGGGGGCGGGCCGGGGGCCGGTGCGCGAGCGGCTGTGGCGAAGCGAGGGCGGAGGCAGCGGCGGAGGTGGGGCCCTGGACGGGGCGACGTGGGGGAAGGTTGACGCCGGTGAACGACGCCCAGGCGCGCTGCCAGATGCTGTACCCGCCACGTCCGCGTTCCGCTGCCCTCCGGGGGCCGGTGCTGGTGCCGCGTCCGCCGGTGAACGAGGACCAGGAGCGCCGGGCGACCGATCCACGACTCACGGGGCGGCCTCCCCTCGTGTCCGGTCGGGCTCCGGTGGCTCGGGCTGCGCTGGGACGGCCGAAGGAGCCGGGGCGGCGGAAGAAGCCGGGGCGATGGACGGGGCCGGGGCGGTGGGTGCGGCGACTCCGGGCCCGGGGACGGTCCCTGACGGGACTCCGGACGCGCTCCCGGGAGCGGCCCCGGTCTGGAGCGCTTCGGCCATGGTGGTGGCGCTGCCCATCTGGGCGAGTACGGCAGGCGCGGAAGCGCCCACGGCGATGGCCGCGTACACCCCGGCCAGCTCGCCGTGAAGCAGCCAGCCGGCCGCGCCGCCCAGCACGATGCGGAAGAGCGCGGCGAGTGCATCAGCGGGCGGGTCGATGTACGTACTGAGCTGTGGCAGCGCCTCGGTGGCCACCCTCGCCGCATGCCGCGCCTGCTGCCATGCGTGCAGCCGCCCGAAGGTCACGACCGCCTCGACGATCAGCCCGCCGCCGGCGCCGTACAGCGCGCCCTCGGCCCACGAAAGCATCGGACCCCCGTCCATTCGAGCGGGATTCCTGACCCGGCCGCATCGCACCCGGTGAACCGCCCTGTGTCAGCCAAACCGTACCGGCGCCCCTCCGAACTTGACCTTCCAGTACGGAAGTTCACGTCTCCCCGGCGGAACATGGCTGATTCTCGCCGTGCCACCTCGCGGCGTGGACGCGGGGCCGACCCGTACGGCGATTCCTTCGCGCGGCCGTCGGGTGCTCCGCCAGTGGCCCGATCTTCCGCAAAGCTGTCCCTGCCGCCGCTTTCACATCAATATCCCTGTTCCGAGAATGGCCACCCGACTTCCTCCGCTGCCGGCGCACCAGGCAACGGATACGCGAACTCGTCAGGAGAGCCATGGCACTGGAAATGCGCGACCGCTGCGAACGATGTGACACGGCGCTGTCGCAGACCTCACCGGCCCGCATATGCTCGTATGAGTGCACGTTCTGCGTGTCCTGCAGCGACGCCATGCGGAACACGTGCCCCAACTGCGGCGGTGAACTCGTCGCCCGCCCCCGCCGTGCGGCGGCCCCCGCCGGGCAGACGGCCGGAGCTCGACCGTGACGTCCGGACCGGTTTCCTGCCGTGCGGCGCTCCACAGTCCGCGGGCCGCTGCAGCGGCCGGTGCAACGAGTTCTGCAACTCGGTCAGGAACCATGAAGCCACGGGCCTTCGAAGAGGCCAGTCCGTTGGCCGGCCCGGCAGAATTGCTTGGACGACAGGGACAGTGGGCACATCATGAAGCACTCGACGAATTCTTGGGCAACCGCTTCGCTGGGGAACGCCAGGATGTTGAGGGGCGAGTACGTTCCGGGACGAAGCGCGGAGTGCCGATGGTTACCTGCGGGCGACCCGCGGTCGTTGCCGAGGCTCGATGCGGAGGCCGCAGGCCGCAACGCGGCAGGTGAGGACGTACAGGTCGTCTACAGCGCCCGCGGCGACAGGTTCATGATCGTTCCTCGGCGGGAAGAGGCAGCGTGACCGATATCAAGGACGGCCCTTCGCACGGCCTGCGGGCCACGTCAGGAACGCATGCGGAACCGGATGTCCCCGAGCAGCTCCGCGACCTGCCGGAGCTGCGGCTCGATTCAGCCGCGGCAGAGCGTTGGGCGGGACTGCGCCTGCGAGGCCTGATCGCGGACGCAGCCGAGGCGCTTCCTCCGTACCGGGGCCGGGAAGCGTTGCTGGCTGAGCTGACAGCCGCGGCGAACCGCGCGGAGACCTTGGACGAGGTCCTGAGGGCGACGCGCGAGGTCGGCCGGGCGGTGGCGGCGGCGATCGCCGATGCGGAGCGATTGCGTCCCTGGTGGCGGCGCTGATCGGAGACAACCACGTCGGATGCCCGAACGCTGATGTCCGGTTCGGTGAACATCCCACCAGGGGCTCCCGGGGTCCTCTTGGGCCCCCTACTGCCCGGGCATCGTCAGTGTCGAGCCCTCACCGGCGTCCTTGGGCTCCAGTGAGGCCAGCCGGTCGAGAACGGTGCCGGCCTCGGGAACGCCGAGAGTGGTGTAGAGGGCCAGGGCGTCTTCCCAATGACAATGGGCCTTGGCCCGGTCGCCGGTGGCCCGGTGGGTGGCGGCAAGGCCGTCGTGGGCGCGGGCCTGCTCGAACCGAGCGCCGATGGCAGTCGCCACAGTCAGAGCGGCGGTGTGCCGGGCGCGGGCCCCGGCCGTGCGGCCGCCGGCATGCAGGCTCTCGCCGAGGCCGTTGAGCGCCGCTGCCTCGCCGGAACGGTTACCGAGCTGCCGGAAGAGGCGCAGGGCTTGGTCGCGCAGCTCGGTAGCTCGATCATGGTCGCCCTGAGAACAGCGGAGCCGGCCTTGGGCCGTGAGGGCATAGGCCTCCCCGGAACGGTTACCGAGCCGGCGGCACAGGGTCAGTGCCTGTTGAAGCCGGTCGACGGCAGGGCCGCACTCGCCCTGCTTCCAGGCGGACAGGCCGAGAAAGAGCAGTGCCAGGGCCTCTCCGTCGCTGTCGCCGGCCTGTCGGAAGAGAGCGATGGCGCGCTGCTGGTGATCGGTGGCCTCCTGGTAGTGGCCCTGCCGCCAGCGGACGAGACCAAGATGGCTCAGTGCGTCGCCTTCGCCGACGGTGTTGCCGGTCTGCCGGAACAGGGCGAGGGCCTGGGCCAGGTGATCACTTGCCTGGTGGTAGTGGCCCTGCCAGAAGCAGACCATTCCGAGCCGGTACACCGCGCGGGCTTCAGCCGTCCGGTCGCCGGCCCGGCGGGCGGCCTGATGCGCGTGGGTGTGCACGGCGTGTGCTTCGGCATACCGGCTGCTGACGTCGAGGTAACGGGAGAGCGTGTCGGCCAGGCCAAGGGCATGTGGGTGTCGGCCGGTACGCGCGGCGTGGAGGCACACGGAGACCAGGTTGTCGCGTTCGGCCTCCAGCCAGTCCCGGGCCGTGTCCGGGCCGGTGACCGGCGGCAGTGGGGCGGGCAGGGAATCCGGTGGTGGGCGATGGTGTGGGGCTGCCGGATGGAAGGCGGCCATGGCACCGGTGGCGCTGGACAGGTAGTGATCGAACAGACGGGTCAGGCAGGCGTTCCTGTCGCCATCCGAGTCTGCGCGGATGGCGAGTTCGGCGGAGTAGGCGCGCAGTAGATCATGCATGCCGTAGCGGGTGCTTCCGGTGTGGTGGAGGAGGTGCGCGCGAACCAGCACGCCGAGCGAACGGCGGGTCTCCTCCGGACCGGCGCCGGTGAGGGCGGCCGCCGCCGTGGGATCGATGTCGGGGCCGGGGTGCAGGCCGAGGAGGCGGAAGGTGCGGGCAGCGGGGGCGGGCAGCTGCTGGTAGGACCAGGAGAAGACGGCGCGTACGGTGGCGCGGGGGTCACCGCCGGAGTCCAGGAAGTCCAGTCGCCGTTGCTGGTCGGTCAGCTCGGTGACCAGGACGGACAGGTCGTCGTGTGGACGTGAGCCGGCAAGTTCGGCGGCGATGCGGAGAGCCAGCGGCAGCCGTACGCACAAGGCGGCCAGCTGTGCCGCGGCCAGGGGAGCAGCCTGTACGCGGGCGCCGATCAGCCGGCGCAGCAGCGTGTGGGCGTCGGTCGTGGGCAGTGTGTCGAGGGTGAGCCGTCGGGCACCGTGCAAGGCGACCAGGTCGGCGAGGGAATCCCGGCTGGTCACGAGCACTGCACACGTCGGGGTCCCGGGCAACAGCGGCTTGACGTGTTCTCCGGAGGAAGCGTTGTCCAGGAGCACCAGGATGCGCCGCCCGGCCAACTCGCTGCGGTAACGGGCCGCCCGGTCCTCCATCGTCAAAGGGATGCTCTGCCCGTCGAGTCCGAGTGCGGTCAAGAACCGGGCCAGCGCATCGCCTGGAGTCACCGGCTGTTCGGGGTCGTACCCGCGCAGGTCGACGTACAACTGCCCATCGGGAAATGCTTCTTGCACTCGGTGGGCCCAGTGCACCACCAAGGCCGTCTTGCCCACCCCGGCCGCACCGGTGACCGCACCGATCGCCACCGCGGGAGTGTCCGAGCCCGGATGCGCCAGCGCATCGAGCTCAGCCAACTGCTCCTGCCGCCCGGTGAAGCCCATGACGTCACCAGGCAGCATGCGAGGCGCCCGTGCCGTTTCGGCGCGCACCATCGGCGGTGGGTCCAGAGCGGGGTCGGCGGCGAGCACCGCCTGCTCCAGACGCCGCAGCTCGGGGCCGGGGTCGACGCCCAGTTCGTCGATCAGCAACAGCCGGGCGTCGCGGTACACGGACAGTGCCTCGGCCTGGCGGCCGGAGCGGTACAGGGCGATCATGAGGTGTGCGTGCAACCGTTCCCGCAACGGGTGACGCCGGACCAGTCCGGTCAGCTCGGCCACCAGCTCCGCGTGCCGGCCCAGTGCCAGGTCCACCTCGATACGCTCCTCCAGCACGGTGAGTCGTTGCTCCTCCAGCCGGTCCCGCTCGATGTCCAGCAACGGTGCGGTCAGTCCCTCACACAGCCGGCCCCGCCAGAGCCGCAGCGCACCATGCAGTGCATCGGCCGCTACAGCCGTATCGCCCGTGGCACGAGCGGTGTGCGCACGTGCCACTTCCCGGCCGAAGGCGTGCAGGTCCAGTGCGTCGGCGGGCACGGTCAGCAGGTATCCGGCGTCGGTCCAGGTGAGAAGGGAGGAGGGCCCGCGAGGCCGGCGGCCCGGTTCGAGCACCCGGCGCAGTGCGGAGACATGCCGCTGCAGCAGATTCAGCGCGCGTGCCGGGGGCGCGAGTCCCCACACCGCTTCCATGAGCCGATCCGTCGGCACCGGTTGGTTGGCGTGCAGCAGGAGCACCGCGAGTACCACGCGCTGCTGGGCCTCGCCGAGTTGCAGCGGTGCGGTGTCGAGCCGCACACGTAGCGGACCGAGCAGTTCGTAAGACCGTGCAGGCGCTGTCTGCTGATCACTCATCGCAGTCCCCGTGGCCGGCTGTCCCCGTGCACCGAGCAATCCCTTACAGCCTACGCTGACCCGGCGTGAGCAACTGGCTCTGTGCCAGCGTGCGGTAGAGACGGTCGGACCGTAGGAGTTCGTCGTGCGTGCCGGTGGCGCGGATTCGGCCGGCGTCGAGTACGGCGATGTGGTCGGCGGAGCGGACCGTGGAGAGGCGGTGGGCGATGATGAGAAGCGTCGCCTCCGCCGTCACCTGTTCCAGCGTGTCGGTCAGCGCGGCCTCGTTCAGCGCGTCCATCTGCGAGGTGGGTTCGTCCAGGAGAAGCAGGGAGGGGCGGGGCAGCAGCGCCCGGGCGATGGCGACGCGTTGGCGCTCGCCGCCGGAGAGGAGTGTGCCGCGGTCGCCGACCGGGGTGTCGAGGCCGGCCGGCAGCCGACGCAGCAGATCGTCGAGGTTGGCCAGCTCCACGGCGCGGAGCAGCTCGGCCTCGGTGGCGTGCGGAGCCCCGTAGCAGAGGTTGTCGCGCAGGGTGCCGTGGAGAACGGGAGAGTCCTGCTCGACCAGGCCGATGCGGGCCCGGCAGGTGCCGAGGGCGAGCTGTCGGCGGGTGTCCAGGCCGTCCAGGAGGATATCTCCCCGGTCGGGGTCGTAGAAGCGGGCAACGAGGGCGAAGACGGTCGACTTACCGGCACCGGAGGGGCCGACAAGGGCAGTACGGGAGCACTGCGGCACGCTGAGGGAGACGCCCCGCAGGACAGGACGGTCGCCGTAGGCGAAGTGGACGTCGCGCAGCTCCAGTACGGGCGTCGCCGTGCGGCAGCCGGGACGCGCGGCATGGTGGCCGTTGGCTGGGAACAGGTCCTCGACCGGCAGGCGGGCCATGCCGTCGATGCGCTTCAGGGCGCCGCGGCCCCTCTGTATCAGGCCGGCGGTCTCGAAGAGGGCGGAGAGCGGTGCGTCCAGGTAGGTGAGGTAGAGCAGGAACGCGACGAGTTGGGCCAGTTCGAGACTCCCGTGCGAGACCCGCACACTGCCGACGACCAGAACGAGGATGAACGTACCGTTGGTGGACAGCCCGACCAGGGGATCGATGACCGAGTCGAGTTTGACGACGTGCACCCCTGCGCGCCACGCGGCACGCGCTTGCTCGGTGACGCGTCGGGCCTCGCGCTCCTCGGCATGGTTGATCTTGACGGTGCGGATGGCGGACAGCGCCCGGTCGAGGTCCGCTGCCATCCGGCCCACGCTTTCCTGGGTGCGTTCGGTGGCTGTCCTGATGCCTCGCACCAGCAATGTGGTGAGGCCGCTGCAGACGCCGATGGTGACGCAGACGAGAACGAAGAGGAACGCATCGATCCACACCATCATCACGGTCGCCCCGATGACGAAGAGCAGCCCGGAGAGTACGTCGACCGATCCGAAGGCGACCACGTCACGCAGCAGGGTGGTGTCCGCGTTGACACGGGAGATGAGGTCGGCCATGCGGTGGTTGTCGTACGTGCGCATCGGCAGCCGCAGCAATCGCGAGACGAGCCCGGTACGCAGCCCCAGAACGATGCTCTCGCCGACGCGTTGCAGGAGGTAGTGCGCGCCGCCGCCGGCCACCGCCTCCGCCACGAACACGAAGGCGAGCAGGATCAGAAGGGGGACGAGACCCGGCCCGCTGCGGGTGGCTTCGACGGCGCGCATGGCCAGAAGCGGCTGAGCCAGGCTCAGTGCGGAGGAGACGATGGTGAGGAGCAGAGCCAGGAGAACGCCCCTGCCGTGACCGCGAGCGGTGGCGAGGAGGGTCCGCAGGGACACGCCGGCGGACGCGTCACGCAGGAACATCACCCGTCCCGGCACCCGTCGGCAGTGGACATCGTTCCGACGGGCGTGGTCCGATGCGTATCAGGGTCCGGTACCGGCCGACCTCGGCCGGCTCTGCCACGGGCCGGCCGTCGGCCTCGACCCAGGCGTGTGCCCGGAAAGGGAACGTCCGGGCTCCGGTGCACCACGTGGGCCATACGCCGGTCGTCCGGCAGAGCAGCACGGTGGCGAGCGAGCGCGCCACGCATGCCTGCCCCGCACACATGCCGCTCACCGCGACCACGTCCCGTCGGGCTTGCTCCGCCTGCTCGTACGAGGCGGGAGCGGCTCCCCTGCTCAGTACGGCGAGGACGGTACGGATGCGCGCCGGTGGCTGTCGTGCCAGAAGCCGCGCCGTGCCGACGGCGACGCCTGCCGTTGCCCTGCGCAGTAGCGTCATGTGCCGGCGAGCGCGCCGCCGTTCGGCCGGATGCACCGTGGTCCTGGCGGTGGTGAGGACGGTGCCTTCCGGTTCACTCATGAGGTCTCCACGAGACGGGCGGTGCGCAGCGAGTCGATCAGGGCCGTGACATCGTCGCGTGCCCGGCCTGCCGGGACCAGGTGATCATCAGCCAGCACGCGTGCCGCGTCGGCAGGCGTACCACCCGCCAGGAGGGTGTCCAGGACCGCGGTGCCGGTACGGTTGAGCTGCCAGTAGTCGCCGCGGCGTTCGTCGAGCAGCACGGCTCCGTCGTCGTTCTTCGTGAGGGACACGTGCGGAGACAGGCGCATGGTCATACGTCCTCCTCAGGCATGGTCACGGCGGCCGGCGGCGAACTCCACATCGCGCAGCCACGCCTCGCAGGCGAGAGCCAGCGCCAGCATGTGAGGGCTCAGGCCGGGCATGAAGGAACTCGCGCACATCCGGCGCAGTGCCACCGCATCGATGAGTCCTCGGGCGGCCAGCCTGGAGTCCTCGGTGAGGGCGAGCAGTTCGTCGCGGTAGCGACGCAGGCCCTCGTACTCCAGCTCCTCCGCGCCGCCGCCGCCCTTCGTCGTGCGGCGCAGCAGTTCGTGGGGGAGCAGTCCGCGCATGGCCTCCGTCATGAGTGGTTTGTAGTGCCAGGGCGTGGTGCGTTCGTGCGGCCGGACGGCCAGGCATGCTTCGACGACCCGGTCGTCCAGCAGGGGAGCGGCCATCGGCAGGCCGTTGTCCGCCATCAGCCAGCCGTCCAGCCGGGTGGCCCGGCCGCTGAAGCGCACGGCCTCCAGCGTCGAGTGCCGCCCCCGGGGCGCCGCGAGCGGTGTCCACGGTGACTCCTCGGCGACGGAGCGGACCGCGTCGGCGGCCCTGGCGGTGGCCCATGACGGGAGCCGAGGGGCTTGGCCCCAGCCCAGGTGTTCGGCCGGCGTCGGCCGCGGCGGTGGTTCGGTGAGGCGGGGGAGGGCGGCGGCGAGCCACTGACGGTAGCTGCGCTGATCGGCCAGTGCGGCCAGTGAGTCGCGCAGTGGCCACCGGTGGCGTGCACGGTATCCCCGGAGGTGGGCCCATGCGAGGCGTGGACGTGTGTGTGCGAGGTCGTGCAGGTAACTCAGCATGCATTCGAGCACCTCGTCACCGCCGTGTCCGGTCAGGTGGAGACCGGCGGAGTGGTGGGGCAGGCGGCGTGTGACGTCCAGCAGAAGTGCACGATCCTCCAGCCCCAGGTGGGGCTCGTCCAGCACCGTGCCCGGTGTGCTCACGCCCGCGAACGGCAAGGGCGCCTCCTCCTCGGGGACGAAGACCGCTTCGACATCCGGCAGCGCTGCCAGCGCCGTCTTCACCCAGTACGGGTCATCGTCGGCGGCCCCGGCGGCCGGGAAGGTGAAGGTGGTGAGACGGTCGGCCAGGCGTGCCGCCAGGAAGCAGATCGGGGTACTGTCCAGGCCGCCGGAGAGGTCACAGCTGCGGGCCCCACCGCCTCGGACCGCAGCGGCCACCGCGGCGCTGAGGGCGTCGCGCAGCCGTGGCGCTCCCTCGGAGAGGGAGAGGCCGGCCTCAGGGGGCCGCCGGCATGTTGTCGTCGTGGCGGGCCGGTCGGCCCTCAGGTGAAGGTACGCGTCCTCCGGCACGGCCTGCACATCGGACCATACGGACTGGCCCTGCAGCGGGTGCGGAGCGGCGGGTGACAGCAGACGCACGGCGATCTGCCGGTCGTCGATTCCCGTGCCGAGCACCCGGGCGAGCACGTCGCTGCGACTGGCGGCAAGGTGGTGATGCCCGGCGCGGGCACGGAAGACGCGGCGGGTGCCGGAGAGCGTGCCCTGTACTCGTACGCCGTCCGGGTCGGCCGCCACCAGGTGGAAGGTGCCGGACAGCTGAGGCAGTAGGCGGTCCACGTCATGGACGGTGCGCAACGGCCGGATCGCCGCGGTCAGCTCCGCCTCCGTCATGGAGCAGTATCCGATCAGGGCCACCCGGAGCGGGCCGGCTTCGGCAAGGGTGATGGCTCCGTCGCGCCACTGCCCGAGCAGCCAGGGGCGCCCCGGGCCGTGGTCGATACGCCGGAGTCCGGCGAGTGCCGGGGTGTGGGACACGGCGAGAGCGGCCGCGTGGTCGGGCAGGACCACGAACCACGCCTCGCCGTGCACCGACCCGGGTAAGTGGGTCATGCCACTCCTAGCGCATCAGTGGTAGGGGCAGTACCAGCCCCGACAGTCGCGGTGTTTCCCCTTCCGACCGCGGGTCAGGTCTGCGAACGAACCGACCTTCACCAGCATGGGAGGCTCATAGGCCGAGCAACGCATTGCGCACCCCCTCTCTCTCCGCTGCCGACGTTCGGTTGTGGTTGCCGGACAGACTGCCCCGGATGCGTCACTTCGCCGTCACACCGCAGGTGAGCGGGGCGGTGCACCGCAGCGCGTCAGGTCGGTGCCCGCCGCATCAGCGCACGGAACCGGTCCGAGGGCTCGACCCCGAGCTCCCGGCGCAGGAGACGGCGGAAGGCCTGGTAGTGCCGGACCGCATCACCGAGGTTGCGTTCGGCCAGATGCACGGTCACCACAGCGCGGTGCGCACTCTCACGCAGCGGGTCCGTCCGTACGCACTCCAAGGCTGCCTCCAGCGCCAGTGCGTACCCGCCGCGTTCGATGAGGTGGCCGGCCAGTGTTTCGAGAGCGTGCAAGCGCATCTGCTGGAGCCGTTCGCGCTCCAGCACGACCCAGTCCTCGTCCCAGCCGGGCAGCAGGTCTCCGGCGAGGAGCGAGGCGACGTTCGGCCGCCCGTCCGCCCTCGCCTCCGACTGCACGGCGTGCTGGGCGCACCAGCACAGGTCGCGTACGTCAACGCGCACCGAGTCCTCCAGCGCAAGGGTGTCCTGGTGACTGCGGACCACTGACGGCCGCTGCTGACGCAGTCGCCACAGTGTGGTGCGCAGGCTGCCCAGCGCGTGATCTTCTGTGACGTCCGGCCACAGTGTGCCGGCGAGGACGGTGCGGGCCGCCCGCTGCCGCAACCCCAGGTATGCCAGCAGCCGCTGGCCGCTTGTGCTGACCTCGGCCGCCTCGGCGGCTTCACCACCGTACTGAAGCCGGAAGCCCCCGAGCAGTCCGAGGTGGGCGACGGGGAGCACGTCGGGTGTGGTCGCCGCTCCGCTTGGCGGGTGCTCCGGTAATCGTTCTGTCAGCTGTCGAGTCATCGCGGAATTTCGCCCCCGGTCCCGTTCCACAGTGTTCCGTCCTGAGCGAAACGCGTCGTCTCGCTCTACGGCTCGCGTGCATCGGCGCCGTCCCGAGGGAGTTCCTCGTACTCGCGATCAGAGCATCGAGCGCGAGCCCTCACGAGTTCGGGATGCACGTCTTCCCGGGGGCCAACCGTAGGCGGGGGCTGCGGTGTTGCTAGCTGCTGAAGGTCGTTGAAGGCGGGCCGAGCGGTGCTGGAGTCGCAAAGTCCTGGTAATCGCGCCGGACTCGACCGGCAGCGTGCCGGAGAGCGGCACACTTCTGCGCGGCGCCTGCCCGACATTGGCTTACGCCGCGGTCGTACCCGTCGGACGCCGGCCGGCCAGCACGCCTTGCCGGAGGCGTGTTCAGCCCTGGTGGACGCCGCCGGGCCGGAACCGTACGTCATGTGCGCGGGGGCGCTCGCAGCCGGTGCCGCTCTGGGGGAGGGCAGGGGATCCCAGGTGATGCCCGTCGGCGACCTCCATCGAGTGGACCCTCGTCGCGACGGGTGCAGTTCCCCGCATCGCGCCCGGCGGCCCGAGTGGATGGCTCCGCTGATGACCGTACGGACAGAACCCGATGGGGAGACCAAGGGGTGCGGGATGCCCCACGCCACCGTCGCGCGACCGGGGGAGAAGGCCCGCCGACCGCTGCTGCCTGCGTGCCTGTGACAGCGTCGGGCGAGGGTGCGTCCTGCGCTACGTTCGGGGCATGCAGAATCGTCCGGAACAACCTCCCGCGCCGCTCGACGGTCCGGCGGTCGACGTCTCCGATGCCCGTGAACTGCTCCCACGCCCGCCGGCACGGTCATCACCGCTTACCGCGACGAGGTGAACGCGGCGAGCTCGCTGATCGCGGCCGCCGCTCTGACCGAAAAGGCACGCGTCGGAGGGCGGCTCCCCACACCCGACCAGGCTCCGTCCCTCGGACGAATCCTGTTCCACCTGCTTCAGGAGTACGCCCGCCACGTCGGCCACCTCGACATCGCCCGTGAGCTCATCGATGGGGAGACGGGCGAGTAGCACATCAGGGTGGCGGGGGACGGCCTGTCACGTCTCCGCGCGGGCGGGGTGGTAGACCGCGAGGGCCCAGATCACGAAGACGTCGAGCGCCATCATGATGACGGACCAGATGGGGGCGTACGGCAGGAAGAGGAACTGGGCCACCAGGCTCAGCGAGGCCAGCATGATGCCGGTCATGCGGGCCCAGATCTGGCCACCGAGGATGCCGCACCCGACGAGGACCGCGACCACGCCCAGGATCAGGAGGATCCAGCCCCAGCCGGTGAGGTTGATCCGGTAGATGTAGCTGTCGAGGCTGACGTACAGGTTGTCCTTGGCGATCGCGGCGATGCCCTGAAGGATGAACAGTACGCCGTTGACCAGCATGAGGACGCCCGCGAAGGTGACGCCACCGGTCACCCAGCCGCTGTTGTCCCGCAGGCCGGGGGCGGCCTCGGACGACCCCGGGGTCCGGCCCTGGCCGTAGCCGGGCGGGGGGTGTGCTGAGGACGGCTGATCGCTCATGGTCGTGCCCTTCCGTCCGGCGGCATGGAACGCCGCAGCCTCCTTCGACCTTGTCCACCCCGCCCGCCGGTCGCCACAGAGCATGCTCCGAACGGGTGATAGGCGTGTGGGAGGCCAGTGGCATGAGGCGAGCGAGACAGCCGGGTGGCGGCGTTGTGCTCGGTCACCACGCCTCCGACTCCTTCGCCGCCGCCGAGGAACGCCCGGTTCGGCCCCCTCCATCGGCCGGTGAGCGCAGGCGCATCGCGAGCAGGGGCAGCAGCAGTACGGAGAGCATCGCCGCGCCGACCAGTGCTGCGGCCTGGTCCGAGCCGAGAAGCTTCTGGTCCAGGCCGATGGTGGTGATCGCGACGACGAGCGGCAGGCACGTCGAGGCGAACAAGGGCAGGGCCACCCGGTCCCGACGGCTCAGGTCCCGGGGAGCGAACAGGTACACCGGCCCACCGCGCACCAGCAGGAACAGCAGCAGGAAGAGCGGTACCAGCAGGAGGGTGCCGGGGTTGTGCAGCAGGGCGTCCAGGTCGAACTCGATGCCGGTGACGACGTAGAACAGTGGTACCAGGAAGCCGAACCCCATCGCCTCCACCTTGCCGAGCACCTCCGCACTGCTCTCGGGCGCGGCCCGGTGCAGTACCAGGCGGGTGAGCACCCCGGCGGCGAAGGCGCCCAGCAGCACGTCGAGGCCGAACACCTCGGCCAGGCCCAGCATGCAGGCCAGCAGGAGCATGACGAACCGGACCGCGAACTGGCCGCTGCTGTGCAATGTCCGCTCGGTGAGCCGGACGAACCAGCGTGACCGGGGACGCAGCGCCCAGAAGACGGCGCCGGCCGTGAGCACACCGAACGCTGCCAGCAGCGCTGCCGACTCGGCCGGCCGGCGCCCGCTGAGCAACAGCGCCACGGCGACCACGGGACCGAACTCGCCGACCGCCCCGAACGCCGACATCACCGTGCCGAACCGGCCCCGCAGCTCCCCGCGGTCGCGCAGCATCGGCAGGACCGTACCTAGCGCCGTACTGGTCAGTGCCGTACCGATGACGAACGCCTTGAACAACTCCCCGCCGCTGATCAGGAGTGCCAGTCCGATGCCGACGACCAGGGAGAGCAGCCAGGCCCACAACGCGCGTCGCAGTGTGTCACCGCGTACATCGGCGAACTCGATCTCGTAACCGGCCAGGAAGATCAGCATGGCCAGTCCGAGGTGGGCGAGCGTGTCGGTGACCTTGTCGGGGTGTGCCCAGCCGAGGACGTCCGGGCCGATGAGGATGCCCAGGGCGATCTCGAAGATGACCAGGGGTACGGAGAGCCGGCGTTGTGTGGCGTACACCAGCAGCGGCGCCAGTACGGCGACGGTCATGATCAGGACGAGGGTACCGGGATGCGTCATGGGCTGCTGCCGTGTCGCCGCGTCAGGGGGTGACGATGGCGAAGTCGGGGTCGGGGTCGGTGAGGAAGCCGAGGAGTTCCGTCAGCTTCCCCAGGTCGCCGGTGATCTCGACGCCTGCGCGTTCGGCCAGTTCGTCGGGGGTGAGGGCGCCGACGAGCACCGCGCGCAGGACCGCTTCGTCGAGGGCGATCTCCACGTCCGGATCGGCCGCGGCAGGACCGGTGCCGGTGACCTGGGTGAGGACGCCGTTGCGCAGTTGGAGGGTGATGGGGTCGGCGGCCTTGACGTTCCAGCGGATGGTGATCTCCGTTTCCCAGCTGCGTGGGCCGTTCACCCGGATGGCGAGGGAGTCGAAGAGCTGTTCCAGCGTCAGGGCCGCCAGCAGGTCGGGGGCGACGGTCGAGGTGGGGGTGCCGACCGGTCCCTTGCGCAGTTCCAGGGCCCCGGTGAGGAAGAAGTTGCGCCACGTACCGTTCTCACTGCCGTAGCCGAGCTGCTCCAGGGCGTTGGCCTGCAGCTCGCGGGCCGATGCATTGTCCGGGTCCGCGAAGAGCACATGATCGACGACCTGGACCACCCACCGGAAGTCGCCGTCGGCGTAGCACTGCCGGGCGCGTCGCAGAACCTCGTCCGCACCGCCCATGAACTCCACGTACCGCCGCGCCGCCTCGACCGGTGGGTGCTGCCACAGGCGCCCCGGATTGCCGTCGAACCAGCCCAGATAGCGCTGGTAGACGGCCTTGGTGTTGTGGCTGACCGAACCGTAGTAACCGTGCGTGTGCCAGGCCCGCTCCAGAGCCGGAGGCATCTCGATCACCTCGGCGACCTCCGGAGCCGTCAGACCCTGGTTGAGCATGCGCAGCGTCTGATCGTGCAGGTAGGCGTACAGGTCTCGCTGTTCCGACAGGTACGTCAGGACACGCTCGCGACCCCACACCGGCCAGTGGTGCGAGGCGAACGCGACGTCCGAGCCGTCCACGAAGAGGCCGATGGCCTCGGTGAGGTAGCGGGCCCAATGACGCGGATCACGGACCTGCGCGCCGCGCAGGGTGAGCAGGTTGTGCAGGTTGTGGGTGGCGTTCTCCGCCATGCACAGCGCCGCGTGGTCCGGAAAGTGGATGTTCAGCTCCGCTGGGGCTTCGGTGCCGGGAGTGAGCTGGAAAACCATCCGGATGCCGTCGATCGTCTCCGTCTGCCCGGTGCGGGCGAGGTACAGGGTGGGCGGGATCAGGCCGACCGCCCCGGTGGAGATGGTCTGGCCCAGGCCCGTGCCGATCTGGCCGCGCTCGCCCTTGGGAAGCGCGGCACCGTACATGTAGGTGGCACGGCGGTTCATCGCCGTACCGGCGTAGACGTTCTCGCTGACAGCGTGGTCGAGGAAGCCCTCGGGCGCGAGCACCGGAAGACCCCTCGCCGCCTCCCCGCCGGGGATGACGCCACGCACCCCGCCGAAGTGGTCGGCGTGACTGTGCGTGTACAGCACGCCGGTGACGGGCCGGTCTCCGCGATGAGCGCGGTACAGCGCGAGGGCCGCGGCGGCGGTCTCGGCACACAGCAGCGGGTCGATCACGAAGACGCCCCGCTCGCCCTCCACCAGGGTCATGTTCGACAGATCGAAGCCGCGTACCTGGTAGATGCCCGCGACGACTTCGAACAGACCGTGGTCGGCAGTCAGCCGGCTCTGCCGCCACAGGCTCGGGTTGGCCGTGTCCGGGCAGTCCTGATCCAAGAAGCCGTACGCGTCGAGGTCCCAGACGGTGCGGCCGTCGGGGGAGCGGATCAGGTTGTCGGACGCGGTCCCCATGAAGCCGCGGCGCGCGTCCTGAAGGTCCTGCTCGTCATCGAAGGCAAAGCGCTGCCGAACCGCCCGGTTGGCTTCCGCGATGACCGGTTCCGCGGACTTGGGCTCGGTGTTTCCAGGCATCGCAGCTCCTTCGCGGGCTGTGCGGAGGCCAGTGGCACAACGACCCGACAGGCTGTGCGGAGGCCGGTGACTCGACGACGCGCGCGGCAGTGTCACTCTTCCCTGGCAGTCCGGCCCGGACAACCGCATGTACGCCGTCGGAAGGACGGTACGCGTGTGCAGCCGTCCGAGCGGGCCCACGCGAGCAGACCCGTGGGCTGGCGCGGCCGCCGTCGCCGTCCGATGCTCGAAGTCCGATGTCCCGCGCCGAGAACCGAGGGAGTCGATGAGCGAGCTGTTCCCCACCACCCCCGGCCGCCGATGACATACCCCCTGCGCACGCGGTTCGCGCACGGCAGCCGGGGGACGCACCGCGTCCGCCGCACGCGGAGCCATGCCCTCGCGCTCCTCCTGGTCATGGCGGGCGCCCTGCTGGGCTGGACGCTGCCTCTCTGGGAACGCCGGCTGCCCGCGGCCGGGCTGACCTTCGACGCCTCCACGGCGCAGGCAACGCTCGCCGCGATCGCCGGCGGCATGATCACCCTGGCCGGCTTCGTCGTCACGGCCATCACGCTCGTCGTCCAGACCGTGCAGGCCATGTCGCCCCGCCTCGTCGCGGCCCTCGGCCACTTCAGCCGGTACCTCGTCCTGTTCGGCCTGCTGATCGGCACCGCTCTGTACGCGCTGGTGGCGCTGAGCCAGATCCGCGGCGAGAACGTCCCCCGGCTGACGGTGACGCTCGCCGTCGGCCTCGTCCTGGTCGACGCCGTGACCGTACTGTCCCTGCTCTCCTCCCTGCGGCACGCCGTGACCGGCGGTGGACTCGCGCGAGCCGTCGGGGCACGGCTGCGCACCGTCGTCGACCAGGTCTATCCGCCCGAGGCGGGGTCGTACCCCACGGAGGCGCGGCTGTTTTCCACCGACGAGCGGCCGTCCGTGGCCGGACGGTCCGTGGCCGGGCGGTCCCCGGCTGGGCGGTCCGCGGTCCTCGGGCCGAGCGCGGGGGCATCGTCGGCGGAGAGCCGTGCGCTGCCCTCGGAGGTGCCCATCGTGTACGGCGGGCGGCCATTGATGATCTTCGCGCTGGACGAACCCCACCTGATCCGCCTCGCTGCCAGGCACAACATCCGCGTGCGCTTCGCGCACGCGGTGGGTGAATTCGTCGGCACCGGCACAACGGTCGCCCACCTGGAGCCCTTCGATGCCCTCGCTGCCGACGCCGCCACGGGCACCGACACCGACATCGGAGCCGGCATCGGCACCGGCACGGACACGGCGCGGTACCGGCGGCTGACCCGCCAGGTGGCCGCCCATATCCGCTTCGGACCCAGCCGCACCGTGGAGCAGGACCCCGCGTACGGCTTCCGTCTCCTCGCCGACATCGCCATCAGGGCGCTGTCACCCGCCGTGAACGACCCGACCACGGCGGTCCAGGCACTGGACCAGATCGAGGACGTCCTTGTACGTCTGGCCGACCGCCCTCTCGGCCCCGCGTGGCTGCTGGACAAGCACGGCCGGCCGCGCGTCCACAGCCTCGCACCCGAGTGGCCCGACCTGCTCTCGCTCGCCCTGGACGAGACACTTCTCTACGGCTCCGCCAACCCGCAGATCGTCCGACGCCTGCACGCCCTCTTCGACCGCCTGCTCGCCGCCACCACCGACGACCGCGGCGACCGCAGAGCACCGATCACCGAACGCCGTCAGGCACTGGAACGTCTGGCGGCCACCGGCCTCCCCGATCCGCTGCTGCGAAGCGTGGCGGCCGAGCCCGACCCGCACGGCCTCGGCGGAGCCCAGCCGCACGGTGCCCGAGCCCGGGCAGAACGGAAGACGAACCGTGAACCGTAGTGATCGGGAGCGCCGGACAGCCACGGCAATCACTCGAAGGCGATCTCTTCGCATCGGGTGACGCTGCGACGGATGGACGCCCGGTCGAGACCGAGCAGGGCAGTGAGCCACATGCCGTTCTGGACGACGTCGATGTCCGCGGCCCGCTTGTTGGCCTCTGCCCTGGACAGCTCCGGCCGGGCGGATCGGATGAGGGTGGCGACGGCCTTGCGGTAACGCTTCTGGGCGGCCGTGTTGATCTGCCCGAAGACCGGGTCGGCCTGCCCGAGTGACCACAGCTGCAGGCGCAGGGAGAGGTACTCCGTCGTCAGGAATTCGGGGTTGGCGACACGACGCAGGATGGCGCGGAGATTCTCCTGCGGGGTGCGCGTGGGGTCGGCGGCGACGATGGCCATGTCCTGTCTCTCGATGTGGCGCAGCGCCGCGCAGATGAGAGTGACCTTGTCGTCGTAGTAGTAGTTGACCAGCCCGAGGGAGACGCCGGCCTGCCGCGATACCGCACGCATGCTGACGCCCGAGATCCCCTGCCGCGACAAGAGGGTCAGGACGGCGTCGAGGATGCGCTCCTCCCGGCCGGCCTTCTTCTCGAGCTCCGCAGACGTCTCACTCACCCGCACGAGACTAGCCGCTGCACCGCACCGAGCCACAGACGAGGCCGTCCCGCGTGCGGGTGCGAGGGGCGCGTGGCTCTCGCGGTCAGGGCGCGCTGCGGCCGTTCGCCGGCGTGCGGTAGGCGTCGAGGACGAGACCGTGGAAGTGATGCACGCCGTGCTCGGAGAGTCCGGGCGCCCGTTCGGGGTCGTAGACGATCCGGCCCTGGTCGAAGGCGGGCGTGCCCATGCCGCGCTGGACGCTCTCGACCAGGTTGATGTCCTGTACTTGCAGCACCTCGTCGATGTACTGCACCGACTGCTGTTCCGCCGCGTCGAGATCCGGGCTCTCCAGGAAGAAGTCCCAGGTCTCCACGGTTCGGTCGGGTCCGGCCGGCAGCACCTGGAAGACCATGAAGTTGCCCCGCCCGGGGTAGCGCAGCAGGCAGGTGTTGGGCCACAGCCACCACACCGCGTGCTCCGTGACGGTCGCGTCGGACACGTCGTACGCGATGTTCTCGGACTTGCCCGCGTCCGCGAAGTGGCTCGACCAGATGTTGTGGGTCTGCACGTCATAGGTGTCCATGTCCACGAGGGACACGAACTCCTTGTGCGCGACGTGGCAGTGGTAGCACTCCAGGAAGTTGTCGATGACGTTCTTCCAGTTGGTCTTGACCTCGTAGTTCAGCCGCTTGGCGTGTGTGAGTCCGGCGATGTCCGGTGCCCGCCGGGTGATCTCGGCGGCGAGGTCGGGAGCCTGCTGCGCCAGCGGCGGTGCGGCCGGGTCGAGATTGACGTAGACGAAGCCGCAGAACTCCTCGACCTGGACCCGGTCGAGGCAGATCCCCGACTTGTCGAAGGTGTCCATCCTGCCTGTCTGCCGGGCCCCGACCAGGGCGCCGCCGAGGTCGTACGTCCACGCGTGGTAGGGGCACACGATGGCGCGTGTGGTTCCTTCGCCCGACAGGAGTTCGTGCGCGCGGTGCTTGCAGACGTTGTAGAAGGCGCGCAGCCGCATCGACCGGTCGCGGACGACGACCAGCGGCATGCCGGCGATGGTGGTGGTGACGTAACTGCCCGGACGCGTCAGCTTCTCGACGTGGCAGACCCACTGCCACGTGCGGCTGAAGATGGCCTTGAGGTCCACGTCGTGCCACTTGGGGTCGGTATAGGCATCCGCCCGTAGGGACATGGAGTTCGCGGGATCCCGGTCATAGCCGGAGGCGATCGCCTCGGCCTCTGCTGCGGTGAGATCTGCGGTGAGAGGAGCCATGCCGAGGAACATAGGGCGATTTGGACGACCGTTCAATACCTCGGCCCCGTTGTACGTACCGGTCTCCCGCGGGCCTGCCGACGGAGGCCCGCACGGGGTGTTGACGACCATGCGCGCCGACTCTATCTTCACGTCCGAAGTCGCGATCATCGTTCGAAATCCCGAACAGCGAGCTGTGCGAGGAGAGCCACGTGAGCTGCACCGAAGAGCCGACCCGCGCCCGTACCCCCGACAGAGCGCCCCGCCAACGCCCCGCCCCTGTAGGTGATTCACCGGTCCTGAGAGGGAGTGTGCGATGACGGAGGGTGTTTCGCCCGGTCCCCTCGGCAGACGGCATTTCGTCGCGACCGCCGCCGGGGCCGCTGCCGTCATGCTCGCCTCGGCCGGTACCGGTCCGGCGTACGCGAGCACCCCCCGTACCGTCGCCGGCCACGGACACGCGATCGGCACCGGCACCGGCAGGGTCCGGCCGTTTCCGCTCGACGCCGTGCGCCTTCTCCCCGGCGCCTTCCGTGACAACCAGGCGCGCAACACCGCCTACCTGCACTTCGTCGACATCGACCGGCTACTGCACACCTTCCGCCGCAACGTCGGACTGCCGAGCGACGCGCAGCCCTGTGGTGGCTGGGAGGCCCCGGACGTCGAGCTGCGCGGCCACACCACCGGGCACCTGCTGTCCGGGCTGGCCCTGACGTACGCCAACACCGGGGACGAAGCGGTACGCGACAAGGGCCGCAAGCTGGTCGCCGCACTCGCCCAGTGCCAGGCCGCGTCGGTCAAGGCCGGTTACGGCAAGGGGTACTTGTCGGCCTTCCCGGAGAGCTTCTTCGACCGCCTCGAAGCCGGTACCAGTGTCTGGGCGCCGTACTACACGATCCACAAGATCATGGCGGGACTCGTCGACCAGTACCGC
Source organism: Streptomyces sp. NPDC050806 (assembly GCF_055586425.1). Lineage (NCBI taxonomy): Bacteria > Bacillati > Actinomycetota > Actinomycetes > Kitasatosporales > Streptomycetaceae > Streptomyces > Streptomyces sp. NPDC050806. Next base: position 470,524 of record NZ_JBVJIF010000005.1, read on the forward strand.
CTCGCGGGCAACGAGCAGGCCCGCGATGTGGTGCTGCGCCAGGCCGCCTGGGTGGACGCCCGGACGGCGAAGCTCAGCCACGGTCAGATGCAGCGGGTCCTGCAGACCGAGTTCGGCGGGATGAACGATGTGTTCGCCGATCTGCACGAGGTCACCGGCGATGCGGCCTGGCTGAAGGTCGCCGAGCGGTTCACGCACGAAGTCGTCTTCGACCCGCTCGCGAAGGACGAGGACCGGCTCGCCGGACTGCACGCCAACACGCAGATACCGAAGATGGTCGGCGCGTTCAGGCTCTGGGAGGAGGGCCTCGACGCCCGGTACCGCACGATCGCCGAGAACTTCTGGCAGATCGTCACCGACCACCACACGTATGTCATCGGCGGCAACAGCAACGGCGAGGCCTTTCACGAGCCGGACGCCATTGCCTCGCAGCTGTCCAACAACTGCTGCGAGAACTGCAACAGCTACAACATGCTCAAGCTCACCCGGCTGATGCACTTCCACGCACCCGAGCGCATCGACCTGCTCGACTACTACGAGCGCACCCTGTTCAACCAGATGCTCGGAGAGCAGGACCCCGACTCGGCCCACGGCTTCAACATCTACTACACCGGCCTGGCGCCGGGAGCCTTCAAACAGCAGCCGTCCTTCATGGGCACCGATCCGGACGCCTACTCCACGGACTACGACAACTTCTCCTGCGACCACGGAAGTGGCATGGAGACCCAGGCGAAGTTCGCGGAGAGCGTCTACACGCACGGTGACGACAGCCTGCTCGTCAACCTCTTCGTCCCCTCCGAGGTGACGTGGCGGGACAAGGGCATCACCTGGCGACAGACCACAGGGTTCCCGGACCAGGACTCCACGGTCCTCACCGTCACCGCCGGCCGGACGAAGCACGCACTGCGCATCCGTATCCCCTCCTGGGCGTCGAAGGCCCGGATCAGACTCAACGGCCGATCCCTGGCGGACCGCCCGAAGCCGGGCAGCTGGTTCGTCCTGGACCGCCGCTGGCAGCCCGGGGACCGGGTGGAGGTCGCCCTCCCGATGCGGCTCACGATCGAGCCGACACCCGACGATCCCGATGTGCGGGCCGTGCTGTACGGACCGGTGGTACTCGCCGGACTGTACGGCGACCGTGACGCGCTGCGGATGCCGCGCCTCGACACCCGGTCCGTGCGGAAGAAGGCGGCGGCCCCGATGCGGTTCACCGCACGGGCCGACGACGCGGACGTCACCCTCCTGCCTGTCGCGCGCACCCACCACGAGCACTACAACGTCTACTGGCTGACCGGCGAACCACCGCCGCCGCCACCGGAGTTCGCCGCCTGGCACCGCTTCGACGAGACCTCCGGCACCACCGCAGCGGACGCCACCGGCAACAGCATGACCGCACACCTGGCAGGCGGCGCCTCCTGGATCACCACCGGCAGGACCGGCGGCGCCGTCGCGCTGGACGGATCGGGCGGCCACGTGCAACTCGCGGAGGACGTCCTCGCGGGAGCAGCCGCGTACTCCCTCGCGACCTGGGTCAGACTCGACGGCACGCCGGAGACCTGGACCCGGATCTTCGACATCGGCACCGGCGTGACCGCCAACATGTTCCTGACCCCGCGCAGCGACACGGGCACCCTGCGGTTCGCGGTCACCGTGGCCGGCGGCGGAGCCGAACAGCGCATCGATGCCGATCCGCTGCCGACGGACACCTGGACACACCTCGCGGTGGCGTATGGCAAGGGGACGGCGGTCCTGTACGTCAACGGCACCGAGGTAGGCCGAAACGAGCAGGTCACCGCCCAGCCCGACGGATTCGGCAACCACATACGCTCCGCCTTCATCGGCCGGTCCCAGTACCCCGACCCGTACCTCGAAGCGGCGGTCGACGACTTCCGCGTATACGGCAGGACACTGACGCCGACCGAGATCGCGGACCTCGCCCGCGGCTGACGCCCTGGCCGGTGCGCAACGCGACCTGCCGCCCGGGAGCCGCACGCTCTCGGGCGGCAGCGGCGTTGAGCGGCTGCGCCGAGTCACCGCAGGGCCACCATCAAGGGCGTCGCTCGGCGAGCACCATGGTCGGCCTCCGGACCTGCGAGACTGCGCCCATGACCACGGAGCAACGCCGGATTCTCGTCATCGGCATCGGAGCGGGCGACCCGGACCACCTGACCCTCGGGGCGGTCAAGGCGATCCGCCGGGCCGACGTCTTCTTCATCGTCGGCAAGGGACCGGACACAACCGCACTGACCGACCTGCGCCACAGCATGCTGGAGGAGCACGCCCAGGCCGAGTACAGAGTCGTGGAGGTGGCGGACCCCAGCCGGGACCGGCATCCCATGGACCGCTCGGACTACACCTCGGCGGTCGAGGGCTGGCGCACCCGGCGGGCGGACCTCTTCGAGCGGCTGATGCGCGAGGAGATGACGGCGGGGGAGACCGCGGCCTTTTTGGTGTGGGGTGACCCATCGCTGTACGACAGCACACTCGGCATTCTCTCCACCATCGAGGCCCGGGGCTCCGTCGCCTTCGATGTGGAGGTCATTCCCGGCATCAGCAGTGTGTCGTCGCTGGCCGCACGCCACCGCATTCCGCTGAACCAGGTGGGGCGACCGGTGCACATCACCCCGGCCCGCAGGCTCTCCGACGTGGCCCAGAACGACGACGGAGACATCGTCGTCATGCTCGACGCACACGAGTCGTTCACCCGGTTCGACGGTGCGGACGTCTGGATCTACTGGGGGGCGTACCTCGGCACGCCGGACGAGCTTCTGGTCGCCGGCCCGCTGAGTGAAGTGGCCGGCCGCATCCGGCAACTGCGCGCCGAGGCCCGTGAACGACACGGGTGGATCATGGACACCTATCTGCTGCGCATGGTGGAGCCTGCCGGGGGAGCGTAACCGGCTTCGTCCCGTCGCCCATCGTGGGTAATCTCTGTGTGACAGAGGTGATCGGCGTGGCGCGGTACGGGGGGCGTTGAACAACGGTGGTCAACGACCAAGCAGGGGACGGTCGGTCGTCCGGTGCAGGCGAATCCAGCGGATCCGGTGAAGCCACTGGAGCCGGTGAACACGGTGATCAGCCGCGGGTCCGTATGGGCGCGACCGCGCGTGATCACGGTGTCAACCATCAGGCGGGCCGGGATCAGACGGTCATCAACAACGCCTATTACGGCATTCCGCCGCAGCCCGATCGACCGCCGGGCGTTCCGGGCGCGGGCCGAAGCCCGCGCGCGGTGCTCCTGGCAGCAGTGGCGACCGTGGCAGTGCTGGCCGTGGCCGGCCTCGTGATCAAGGCGGCGCTGCCGGACGGAGGCGGCGGGCACGAGCCGACGCCGAGTCCGAGTGTCGGTTCCGAGTCCTCCGAGCCGACGGAGTCGCCCTCCAGGAGCACGGAGGAGCCGTCGCCGAACCAGTCGCCGTCCTCGGTGGAGAGCCGGGAAAAGCTCATCGACGCACAGCCGTTCGCGCTGCGGGCACCGGCGGAACCCGATGTCGTCGGAGTCGACCTCGACGAGCCGAAGGTCAACGACCCGGACGAGTTCACCACCAGCGACGACGAGCTGCAGCTGAGCGAAGTGAGCGGCGGCGATTGGGAGTTCAGGACCACCACCGGTATCAGCGCGGGTACGACCTTCGAGCAGTGCCGTCAGGGCCTCCAGGGCAATGCGCTGCCCTCGCGTATCGACGCCGAGGACCTGAGCAGGCAGCGGACGATCCGGGTGGGGACCGTGCTGTGCACCGAGACCAGCGAGGGAAACCTCGCCATGCTCAGGGTCACCAGGATCACGTCCAGCGCGGAGAGCGACCTGCCGGACGTCTCGACCGAGCTGACGCTCTGGCGGAACGCCTGATCAGTGAGGTGGAGCGGTTGGCCCCCGGCCGAACCCGGCTCGGAAGGAAGTGCGAGCCCTGCCGCCTTCCTTCCGGGCCTTCCGGCTATGACGACGGCGGAGTGGCGTCGGGGCCCACCGACGGCAGGTACTGCGGAGCTCGCCAGGCGGACAGCCTGTGCTCCACCGCGGCCCCCAGCGACAGCAGCCTGGCGTCCTGCTGGTCACCGGCCATCAGCAGCACTCCGACAGGCAGCTCGTTCACGAAACCGGCGGGTACCGACAAGGACGGGTAGCCGGCGACGGCCGCCGGGGTGGAGGACGGGATCACGTCGTTGTCGCCCCGCGCGCAGTCGGTCGTCCAGGCCGGCGGATTCGTCGGCGAGGCGATGGCGTCCAGCCGATGGGCGGCCATGGTCTCGTCGATGGAGCGCCGCGAGAGATCCTTCAGCTCGGCGCGCTTGGCCCGGTACGAGGGGTCGGTGGTGGGAGGCGCGGCGAGGGCCTGCTCGAACAGCTGCTGGCCGGCGAAGCAGGTCTGCTCCGCGGGGTGGGTGCGGTTGAATTCGATGAGTTCGGCGAGGCTCTGCGGCCCCTTGCGGGTGGCGAGGTAGGCATCGATGTCCCGGTGGAACTCGCTGAGCAGAGCCGGGAATTCGAGCTCGGCGAGTCGCTTCTGGTACGGGGGCGTCACCTCGACGACCTCGGCCCCCGCCGCACGCAGCTTCTTCGCGGTACGGGTCATCAGCGCGTCCACCTCCGGCCCGAGCGAGGGCAGCCGCCACAGGCCGATCCGCTTGCCGCGCAGGTCGCCCGAGCGCGCCGACCCGTTCGCGAGGCCGAAGGAACCACCGGGACGCGAAGCGGTACGGTCGCCGCTGAGCACCGACAGGGTGAGCGCGGTGTCGGTCACGTTGCGCGCCATGGGCCCCGCGGTGTCCTGCTCGGCGGAGATCGGTACCACGCCGTCCTGGCTGACCAGGCCGAGGCTGGGCTTGTGGCCGACCGCCCCGTTCATGCCGGCCGGGCAGACGATGGAGCCGTCCGTCTCGGTGCCGATCGCCACCTGCGCCAGGGACGCGGCGAGCGCGGCACCCGAACCGGCGGAGGACCCGCACGGATTCCTGTCGAGCACGTACGGGTTATGGGTCTGCCCGCCCACCGCCGACCAGCCCGATGTCGGCTTCTCCGCACGGAAGTTGGCCCACTCGGAGAGGTTGGTCTTGCCGAGGATCACCGCCCCCGCTTCCCGCAGCCGCTTCACCAGGAGCGCGTCGGTGCGCGGTGGGCTGCCGGCCAGCGCGAGCGACCCGGCCGTCGTCGGCATACCGCGGGTGTCCACGTTGTCCTTGAGCAGGACGGGGATGCCGTCGAGCGGGCCGAGAGCGCGTCCGTGCCGATGCCGGGCATCGCTGGCGGCAGCCTGGCGCAGAGCCGTCGGGTCGGTACGCAGCACCGCGTGGATCTTGGGGTCGACGGTCTTGATCCGCCACAGGTAGGCGCTGATCAGCGCCGACGAGGTGAGCGATCCGCGGGCCATACGTGTCTGCAACTGCGGGATCGTGACCGTGTCCAGGTCGACGCCCAGCTCGGGAGGCGAACCGGCCGGTGCCTGCTGATGGCCGGCACCGGTACTCGCGCCCTCCGCATACGAATGCGGCACGGCGGCACACAGGGTTCCCGCGACCAGGGTGACGGCTGCCAGTGTCCCCATGCTCCTGTTTCTCATGCTCCTCATGAGAGGTAGCCGACTATACGGCCGCACCCTGGCGCAAGGGCGCCTCGATCGCCTGCGTCATTGGTGGGAACGGTCGGCGCAAAAGGCCCCATTGGGGGCGTGCGGACGGCCCCTCATTGCCATCAGCTGGTGACGAGCCTGTCCACCAGGTCGGGGATCGTGTTGCCCACTTGCGTGACGGTGGTTCCGCCGAGACTGGCGCCCACCAGCACCACAGGCCCGTGCCGGGCCACCTTGCGGACCACGTCGACGACCATGTCCACGTTGTCCTGCAAGGTGACCTCGGCCAGCTTCGAGGGCTCGACCGCCCAGGCGTCGAGGTCCTGCGGGGCCTGGTAGGCCACCGGGTACTGGGCGTCGAACCCATGGCCCGGCAGGTCGACGGCGAAGCTGCGGTGACCGTGCAGCGCCAACTCCCGTTGTACCGGTGCCCACATGAACGAACTGGAGCAGGCCCCGTGCACCAGGACGAACGTAGGACCGGCATGGTGAGTACTCATGATCCGGATCGTAGTGAGCGCGCCCCGACCCGGCCTCTGGTTTTTGGTGGGCTGCCGGCCGTGCGGGCACGCTCACTCCCGGTCGTCGGCCACTACCACGCAGGCGCTGAGATGCCAGGTCTGGTCCTCCTTCGCGGAGATCTCCAGGTCCACGTCGCGCCCGAAGGGGCCGCCGTCCAGAGGGATGCGGAGCCAGGTGAATTCCCGGCCGTCGAGCTGCTCGCTGCGGGCCTGCTCCTCGCCGTCCACGCGGACGATCAGCGGCCTGTTGAAGGTGTTCGGATCGCCGGTGAGCAGATACGCCGTGCAGCGCCCTGCGGGCAGCTTCAGTCGCAGCACGGTCGGTGCGCTGTCGCGTACGTAGTCCCGGCGCACGACGTCGAAGAGCCCGGTGTCGGTGGCGTCCGGCGTGTTGCCCACCCAGCCGAAGTCCGCGCCCTCGTGCCAGGTGCTGTCGGGCGCAAGGCGGGTGTACTCCTTCAGTACCGGCGCCGAGCCGGGACCGGCGTCCAGAGCGTGTACGCATCGGGCGGCGGGTGGCACGACGACGGTCCTGGCCAGGCTGCGCAGCGAGGAGTCGAGGACCGGCACGGAGCCCGATCTCGGGCGCGCGTGCAGTGTGGCGAGTGCGGGTGCCGGCGACGGCACGACGGTCATCTTCACCGTGGTGTCGCCCTCAGCGGCGACGTAGCTCGTTGCCTGCTCCGATTGCCAGCCCTCGGGGACGTCCAGCGACACCGTCGTGCGCAGGCCGGAGCCGGTCGCATTGACCAGCTGCACCGGCAGGTCGTTGCGTTCGCCGCCCAGCAGTACCGTGTCGGCCGGGGCGATGACCGCTTGGAGCCAGCTGCGCCGCTCGTCGCGGATCCGGCTGAGTTCGAACCAGTAGGCGACCAGGGTGTCCCGCCACTTCGTGGCCTCGGTCAGCTGCCGGTCGAACTGGCGGAGTACGTCGGTGAAGCGTTGGTGGTCGATGCGGCGGCGCAGTCCTTCCCAGTCCTTGCGCATGCCGGCGACCCGTGCCGCACCGTCGAAGTGCGTGTCGTAGATGTGCTGGATGACGGTTGTGCCGTTGTCCAGCCGGTGGGTGTAGGGGACGTGGTGGAGGAAGAGGAGCAGCTCCTCGGGGCAGTTCTCCAGCGACTCGTAGGTGTCCCGTATCGCCGGTGCGTACAGCTCGGTGTAGCCGTTGCCGGTGGCGGCCGTACGGTCATAGCCGATGCCCTCGCGGTTGGACTTGTGGAACTGGGTGGTCGTGGTCGGGCTGGGGTCGAAGTGCCCCGTCACCGAGCCGTCCGGCGGATGCGTGATGTAGCCGGTGCCCAGCGGTGAGGTGTAGTCCTCGTACGTGTGCCAGGAGCCCAGCAGCAGGGCGGAGACCGTGGTGATGACGTGGGGGTCGTTGCCGAACGTCATCCGGATCCATTCGTCGGCCAGGTCCTCAACCGACAGCTCCGGGTTCCAGGCGAGCCGTCCGTAGCCGTGGGTGTTGGCGGCGGCGAGGTGGGAGCCGGTCCAGTTCCTGGCGTCGCCGAAATTCATCACACCGGCGAAACCGAAGTGCGTGTAGGAGTGCACTCGGCCGGTCACGACACGCGCCACGGTGCTGCCCTCGCCGCCCTTGCGCGTGTCGAAGTCCAGGACTTCCTTCCATTGCGGCACCAGATAGCACAGGTGGGTGGAGTGCCCGGTGTACTCCTGCGTCACCTGGAGCTCGATCATCGAGTTCGTACGCGGCAGCGAACCGAAGAGGGGATGGGCGGGTTCGCGGACCTGGAAGTCGATGGGGCCGTTCTTGATCTGCACGATGGCGTTGTCCGCGAACTTCCCGTCCAGCGGTGTGAAGTCCTGGTAGGCCTGCCGGTCCCACTGTTCGTCGCCGTCGTGGACGAACGACCGCCACATCACGATGCCGCCGTGCGGTGCGAGAGCGCCTGCCAGCAGGTTGGCCCCGTCGGCGTGGGTGCGTCCGTAGTCCAGCGGTCCGGGACGCCCCTCGGAGTTGGCCTTCACGAGGAAGCCGCCGAAATCCTCGATCTTGCCGTAGATCTCCTTGGCCTTCTGCTGCCACCAACTGCGTACGCCCGGGTCGAAGGGGTCGGCCGTTTCCAGCCCGCCCAGGTCGATGGGGGCGGCGAAGTTCGCCGTGACGTACAGCGTCACGCCGTAGCGGCGCAGTACGCCGGCCAGTGCGGCCAGCTTGGTCAGGAACGGCTCGGCTAGATAGTCCGCGGGCGTGTTGACGTTGTTGATCACGGCGCCGTTGATGCCGAGCGAGGCGAGGACGCGCGCGTAGTCCGTGTACCGGGCGTCGAGTTGCGGCAGTCTTTCCCAGTCGAAGAAGGACAGGCCCGCATAGCCGCGCTCGATCGAACCGTCGATGTTGTCCCAGTGGTCGGCCACGCGCAACGGTGCGGCGGGCCGCTCCGTGAGATCGACGTGCTCCAGCGGTCGTCGGGTCTGCACGAGCCGCAGCAGGTGGAAAGCGCCGTAGAGCACGCCCCGGTCGGTGTGGGCCGCCACCACGGTGCGGATCCTGCCGCGCTTGGTGACGCGGCGGATGACGTAGCCCTCATCGCCCAGCTCGGCCAGCTCCGCCGCCGGGACGAGCTCCCTGATCAGGGGGGAACTCGTCGGCGTACCCACCACGAGTGCCGCGTCGGACGGGGCGTGGGAGCGTGGCTTCACCCGCGTGCCGAGCAGCCCGGTCAGCCCGCGGGCCAACTCGTCCACCGCCGATCGCTGGAGCGGGCCGCCCCCCTGCCGGACGAGGGTCCCCAGGGCGGCTCGGTAGCGCTTGAGCTGTCCGGGGTCCGCCACCTGCCGGTAACGCAGCCAGAGGTCGTAGCCGTCCTCGGCGGACAACGTTGTCGCCGACGGCCCGGTACCGACGGCCGGCTGCGCCGACGCCGGCCCCGACAGGCCGAGGGAACCGACCACGCCACCCAGCGCGGCCGCGGACAGAACGCTCCGACGCCGTATTCCTGAGCTCATGAGTTCTCCCTTTCGTCGCTGAACGAACGGTGCACGCAATGGGTTTGGTCACTGGCCTCCCAGGCCCGTGGTGGCCACCGACTTCACGATGTGCCGCTGGAAGAAGACGAAGACCAGTACCAGCGGCAGTGCGGCCAGCACCGCCGACGCCATGGTCTGCGCGTAGTTGACGCCGTAGGCGTCCTTCACCGAGGTGATGCCGACGGGCAGTGTCATCAGTGCCGGGTCGGATGTGGAGATGAACGGCCACATGAAGTTGTTCCATGCGCCGATGAACACGAAGATGGCGACGGCCGCGAGCATCGGGCGGGACAGGGGCAGCATCACCGACCAGAAGATCCGGGCGTGCCCCGCGCCGTCGAGCCGGGCCGCCTCCTCCAGTTCACGGGGGATGGTGTCGAAGTGCTTCTTCAGGATGAAGACCATCACCGGGGCGACCGTCTGCGGCAGGATCACGGCCGCGTAGGTGTCGACCAGGTTCAGGGTGAGCATCTGCTGGAACCACGGGACCATCAGCAGCTGCGGCGGCACGAGGATCGCCGCCGTGGAGATCGTGAAGAGCCACCGGCGGCCCCGGAACAGGGTCCGGGAGAAGGCGTAGCCGGCCATCGCCGACACCACCACGGTGACGAGGGTGACCGCCGCGGAGATGACGAAGCTGTTCAGCATCCACAGCGGCAGGTCACCGCGCTCGATCACGGTACGGAAGCCGTCCAGGGTGAAGCCGGCCTGCGGCCATATCCAGTGCAGCGGGTCGCTGGCGTCCCGCTCGGACTTGACCGAGGTGAACACCGCCCAGGCCATCGGCAGCAGCCAGGTGAGGGCCAGTACCGAGAGGGTGGCCAGCGCGAGCGTCCGCGAGAGCCTGCTCGCTCCCAGGGTGAGGTTGGGGCCGCGCTGCGGTGCCGGCCGCCGCGTCCGCCCGGCCCGGGGCACGGCGGGAACGGGGGAGAGGGCGCGGCGCCCCGGGCGCACCCGGGCTTCGGTGGCGGTCATGTCACTTCTCCCTGCGGCGGAAGGCGAGGAACTGCGCGGCGGAGGCCAGGACGACGAGGGCGAAGAAGACATAGCTGATGGCGGAGGCGTAGCCGAGCCGGTAGCCGGTGAAGCCCATGTCGTAGAGGTACTCGACGACCGGGCGGGTGGAGCCGTTGGGTCCGCCCTTGGTCAGCAGGTACACCTGGTCGAAGACCTTCAGCGAGGCGAGCACCTGGAGCACGGCGATCACGGAGGTGATGCGCCGCAGCTGAGGAAGCGTCACATGCCACAGCCGCCGCCACGCGCCGGCTCCGTCCAGCGCCGCCGCCTCGTACAGATGGTCCGGCACCGACTGCAGCGCCGCGAGGAAGAGCAGGAAGTTGAAGCCGACCGTCCACCACAACGTGGCGAGCACGATCGCGTACAGGGCGGTCGACTCGTCGCTCAGCCAGCTGAGGCCGTCCAGGCCGACCGCGCCGAGCAGGTGGTTGTAGAGGCCGAGGTCCGGCTGGTAGAGCCACGTCCACAGCAGGCTGATGACGCCCACCGGCAGCAGGTAGGGGGCGAAGAACGCCAGCCGCCACACCCACTGGCCGGGCAGTCCGGTGTGCACCAGTAGCGCCATGCCGAGCGCCACCGTCACCAGCGGCACCGTGGAGACCGCGGTGAACCACACGGTGTGCCACACCGAGCGCCACATCTCCGCGTCGCCCAGGGCCTCCCCGTAGTTGTCCAGGCCGACGAACGAGGGGGAGTGGGCGGACAGCGAGGCGTCGGTGAGGCTCATCCAGAGGCCGTCCGCCAGCGGCCAGAGCATGAAGACGGCGAACAGGAGAAGGAAGGGCAGGGCGAAGAGCAGACCAGGAGGGACGGCTCGGCGCAGTCCGGTGCCGAGCCCCTCGGCTCTGGTGCCGGGCTCTTCGGAGGAACCGGCGGCGGCCCGCGGCCGGCCGGGCGAGGCGTACTGGGTGGACATCGATGGCTCCTTCGCGGCGGCTCAGGCGGGGCTCGGCCGGGACAGGGCCGTATTGATGCGCTTGATCATGGCGCGGGCCGCCCGGTCGGGCGCCAGGCCGTCGAGCAGCGCCTGCTGCAGCACCTGTGACATGGCGTTCTGGAAGTCGGACCCGGCACCGGTGAACCAGACCGCCGGGTCGAGCACCACGTGGTCGGCGGCGCGCGCGTACCGCGACTGCGGTTCGAGCCGCTCGTACGCCCGGGTGCGTGTCACCGGCTCGTAAGCGGGGATGTGACCGGCCTTCGCCCAGGTCTGGCCCGCCTTGAGGATCGCCGCCACCGCCTGGTGCGCCCGCCTGCGGTGTGCCTCGTCGCGACCGGGGTGCCGGGGCAGTACGAAGGAGTGGGAATCGGCGTAGACCGCGGGGCTGCCGAACACCGTGGGAAAGGGCGCGGCACCGACTCTCGGGTCGGCGGCACGGAAGGTGCCGAGCTCCCACTCTCCGGTCAGCGTCATGGCCGTCCGCCCGTTGGTGAAGGAGGCCAGCGCCGCCGGGTAGTCCAGGCGGCGGGGGTTGGCGCGCCCGTCGACCAGCTTCGCCATGAACGCGATGACCTCGGCCATGGCGTCCGCGTCGGCCGTCACGGGGCCGCCTTCGGGCAGTGCGAAGTCGTTCCCGGTCTGCCGGTACAGCCCGTAGAACAGCCGCCAGCCCTGAGCCGTGTCATTGACGTATCCGAAGGAAACGCCCTGCTTGCCGGACGCCCTCGCCAGCTCCCTGCCCGCCTCCAGGAAGCGCGCCGGAGAGGAGAACGCCTCCTGGTCCAGCGATCCGTCGCCCGTCACCAGCCCGGCCTTGCGTGCGACGGCGGGATGGAAGAAGACGATGAAGGGGTGGGTGTCCAGTGGCACGGCGTACGTCCGGCCGCGGTGCTGCGTGCGGCGCCACACCGCGTCGGCGAAGTCCTCCTCGCGAATACCGAATTCGGCGAGCAGATCGGTGTCCCATGGATCGACCAGCCCCGTGGGCGCGTAACCCGCCAGGCGCGACATGTGCGCGATGGCGACGTCCGGCCCGCGCCCGCCGGCCGAGGCCATCGCGAGTTTGGTGTAGTACGGCGTGCCCCACTCCAGCACGGTGCGCTCGACGCGGGTACCGGGCATGTCCGGCCGGGCGGTACGCAACAGATCGTTCAGCAGGACCCCGTCGGCGCCGCTGAACAGGTCCCACAGGTGCACGGTACGCGGGTCACCGGCGGCCGCGGCCGTACCGCAGCCGGCGAGGGTCCCGCCGGCGGCCAGCGCGGCGGCCGAGGCCAGCGAAGCCCGCAGCACGTCCCGTCGGGACAGGTCGACCATGGAGCTGCCTCTCTCTGCATCGGTGTACGGCAAGGTGGTGGTGCTCAGCCGGTGGTCTCGCAGGCCGCCGCGCGCTGCTGGACGCGGCGCAGTGCGGCCGCGTCGAACTTCTCGCTGCGGTCGAACCCGTAGACGCCGTTGCGTTCCTGGAAGACGTCGGTGAGCTGCGTGTAGCAGTAGCCGAACATGTCCGGGTCGTCGAGCAGCACGTCCATTAGGCCGGTGAAGCGCGTGATGACCTCCTCGGCGCTGCGCGGCCGTTCGCCGTATCCCCAGGACGTGCCGGTCTCGTCGCCGGCAGCGGTGTCCGCCGCGGCGGGGTCCCACCAGATGCCGCCGAACTCACTGCAGAAGTACGGCTGCCCGCGATAGGGGACCGACCAAGTGCGTCCGTCGGGGCCGGTGTTGATGTACGGACGGTCCTCGGCGAGCCCCGACATCGTCTTGGCGAACGCCTCGACGTTCTGCTCGTAGCAGTGCGAGTCGTAGACGTCGGTCTCCGGCACCCGGTGCGCGTAGCCGGAGGCGTCGATGACCGGCCGGCTGGGATCGGCCTGCTTCGTGGCCAGGAACATCGCCCGTGTGACGTCGTCGAGCCCGGTGATCCGGTCGTGCAGATGCTGGTACGTCTCGTTCAGCGGGCACCAGCCGATGATCGAGGGGTGCGAGTGGTCCCGCTCCAGCGCCTCCAGCCACTGCGTGACATAACTGGCGTCAGGGCGCTGATTGTCGTCACGGACGCCGGTCTCGCAGCCCCAGTCGCCGAACTCGCCCCACACCAGATAGCCCAGCCGGTCGGCGTGGAAGAGGTACCGCTCCTCGAACACCTTCTGGTGCAACCGGGCTCCGTTGAATCCGGCCCGCAAACCCAGCTCGATGTCGCGCACCAGGTCGGCGTCGCTGGGTGCGGTCATCAGCCCGTCCGGGTAGTAGCCCTGGTCGAGCACGAGCCGCTGGAACACGGGCTCGCCGTTGAGCAGGACCCGCTTGCCGTGCAGGGCGACCGACCGCAGCCCCGCGTACGACGTGGCCTCGTCGACGACGGCGCCCTCGGTGTCGAGCAGCTGGAGCCGCAGGTCGTACAGGTGCGGGTCGGCCGGCGACCAGGTCCGCACCCGGTCCTGCGGCACCGTCAGCACCAGCCGCGGGCACAGGTCGAGTTCGCGCGGGCCTCGGCGCGCACCACTTCGCCCCGCTCGTCGGACAGCACAGCACGCACCCGGTGCCCCGGCAGATTGGCGGTGACCGGCAGCTCCAGATGGAAGGAGCCCGAGCCCAGGTCGGGGGTGATGCGGGGGCGCTTGAAGCGGGTGCGGGCCGGGACCGGCTCCAGCCACACCGTCTGCCAGATGCCGGTGGTCCGGGTGTAGTGGCAGTGCGTGTTGGCGTACCAGGTGGCCTGTTTGCCCCGGGCCTGCGGACCGTGCCGGCTGTCCCGCGCCCGCACCACGATCACCGCGTCCTCGCCGGGCGCGGCCACGCCGCGCAGCTCCGCGCTGAACGGGGTGAATCCGCCGCGATGGCGTGCCACCTCGATGCCGTTGACCCAGACCGTGGCGTCCTGGTCCACCGCTCCGAAGTGCAACAGCACATCGGATCCGGCCCACTCGGCCGGGACCGTCACGGTGCGTCGGTACCAGACGGCCTCCATGAAGTCGGTGTCGCCGATACCGGACAGCGCGGACTCGGGGCAGAACGGCACCGTGATCTCGCCCGAGAGGTCACGGTCGCGCAGCCCACGCTCCAGCCCGCTGTCCGCCCGGTCCACCTCGAACTGCCAGCGGCCGTTGAGGTTCAGCCATGCGGCCCGGGCGAACTGGGGGCGCGGATACTCGGGACGCGGGACGTCCGTGGGCAGGGGCCTGCTCATACTGCTCCTCGCTCGTGCCGGTGCACTCGGATCGAGCTCATGCCACCATGCACTTACATCGATGTAAATACTGGCGATCGGCAAAGTTTTCGTACGGACACGCCTGCCGCATCCGCCCGGCGGCCCGCCCGCGACGGCCGGATACGATCCCCGGTGGCGGAAGGAAGCAGGGCATATGGGCAGGCCAAGGATCAAGGACGTCGCGGAGTACGCCGGCGTCTCCCCGAAGACGGTGTCGAACGTCCTCAACGACTACGAGCACGTCTCCGACCGAACCCGGACCGTGGTCCGGGAGGCCATCGACGCCCTCGGTTACCGGGTCAACATCGCGGGCCGCCAGTTGCGCCGCGGGCGCACGGGCATGATCGCCCTCGCCGTCCCCGACCTGGACATCGCCTACTTCGCGGAACTCGCGCACCACATCATGCTGGAGGCCGAGCGGCGCGGCGGCACCCTCCTCATCCTGGAGACCGGCGGCCGGCGGGAGCGCGAGATCGCCGCCGTACAGGGATTTGACGCGGAGTTCACCGACGGCGTCATCCTCAGCCCGCTCGCCCTGCAGCCCCGCGACCTCGCCCGGCGCGACACCCGGCTGCCACTGGTGCTGCTCGGCGAGTGCAATCCGCCCGGCAGCGCCGACCACGTCGCCATCGACAACGTGGCGGCGGCCCGCGAGGCGACCGAACACCTGCTGTCGCGCGGCCGCCGCCGGATCGCGGTGATCGGCGGCGCGCTGCGCGGCCCGCGGAACACCGGCCGGCTGCGCACGATGGGGTACCAGAAGGCGCTGGATGCCGCGGACGTCCCGGTGCCGGACGACCTCGTGGTGCCGGTGCCCGCCTACCGCTGGGCGGACGGGGCGAGCGCCGCCCGCGCCCTCATGCGGGGGCCGGAGCGGCCGGACGCGCTGCTCTGCCTCAACGACCATCTGGCGCTCGGTGCCGTACGCGCCCTGCACGAGGACGGCTGGTCGGTGCCGAAGGACCTGGACGTCGTGGGCTTTGACGACATCGAGGCCGCCCGCTACAGCATCCCCACCCTCACCACCGTGGCCCCGGACAAGCCCGGCATCGCACAGGACGCGGTGGGCATGCTGCTGGACCGCATCGACAGCGGACATACCGACAGCGGAAATACCGGCGACGCCGCCGTCGAGAAGGTGGCGGGACACCGACTGGTCGTACGGGAGAGCTCGGGAGGCTGAGGCGGCACCCGCAGCAGCGCTGGTCCCCTCGCGTCCCTCAGGGTGCCGCGCACGAGGGGTTTACAGCGTCCTTTCATCGATGTAAAACCCAGACCGGCAACCCAGAGGCGTTCTGGAGCAACTGGGGCCACGGCAGCCACATCTTCAAGAGTGATGACGTTCGCCCAGGACCACGGCAAGAAGGTGATCACCTTCGAGACCGGGACGATGACCGCTCCCCACCCCGATGCCCGCACCCACTTATGCCGCTGCCTGACGGCAGGCGGCTTCAGCGCCGGGTGCGGCTGATGCTCCCCGAAAGGTGTCCGCATGCCCAAGAGACCACTCCGCGCCCTGCTCGCCCGTGCGGGGCTGCTCGCCGTCGCCCTGCTCGCGCTGGTCGCGGGGTTGCTTCCGGCCTCGGCCGCACCGGCCGCCGAGCGCGCGGGGGCCGCGGCGGCCGGTACGTTCCGCAATCCGCTCAACACGGGACCCGACCCGTTTATGACCCACTGGAAAGGGTCCTACTACCTGACCACGACGCAGGGCGACAGCATCCGGATGTGGCGCTCGTCCTCCCTCGGCAACCTGCTCTCGTCCGATCCCGTCACCGTCTGGACCGACTCGGACTCCTCCCGCAACCGCAACATCTGGGCCCCGGAGTTCTACCGGTTCGGTGACCGCTGGTACATGTACTACACGGCCGACGACGGCGTGGACGAGCACCACCGCCTGTACGTCCTGGAGTCCGAACGCGACGACCCCACCGGGCCGTACCACTTCAAGGCCAAGCTCGCGCCGCCCAACCACGCGAACGACTTCGCCATCGACGCGGGCATCCTGCAGCACAACGGCCGCCTGTATCTGGCCTACAGCGGCCTCAATCAGTACCAGCACAACGGACTCAACATCGCCCCGATGTCCAACCCCTACACGGTCTCCGGTGACGCCGTCGCCCTCAACGGGGCCGGCGGCTGCCCCGAGGTGCGGGAGGGCCCCGAGTTCCTCTACCGCAACGGCCGTACGTGGATGACGTACTCCACCTGCGACACCGGCAAGCCCGACTACCAGGTCTGGATGATGTCGCTGCCCTCGGACGCCGATCCGCTCGTCCCCGGCAACTGGCGGCAGCATCAGGGCGCGGCCTTCTCCCGGGCCGACGACCGCGGCGTGTTCGGCCCCGGCCACCACGCCTTCTTCCAGTCCCCTGACGGCACGGAAGACTGGATCGTCTACCACGCCAAGACCACCTCAGCGTACACGTACGGCAACCGTACGACCCGGGCTCAGAAGATCACCTGGCGCGCGGACGGCAGCCCCGACCTCGGCCGGCCGCTCGCGCTCGGAGCCACGCAGGATCTGCCCTCGGGCGACCCCGGGTCGGGCAACTACTGGATCAATGACGACGGCCGGTCCAGCGGGCCGGGCAAACTGACCTACAGCGGTTCCTGGAACTCCGGTACGGGCTGCGGCACGCAGTGCTTCTGGAGCGACGACCACTGGAGCGACCAGGCCGACGCCACGGCCACCTTCTCCTTCACCGGCACCCGTATCGCGCTGCTGTCCGTCAAGGACGTCGGCAACGGGTACGCGGCGATCAGCATCGACGGCGGTCCGGAGCAGCAGGTGGACTTCCACGGCTCACCCCGGGTCGGTGAGGCGCTGCAGTACATGAGCCCCCGCCTCGCGAACGGCAACCACACTCTCCGCGTCCGCGTGACCGGCGGGCACAACACCGACTCCCAGGCGTCCTTCGTGAGCGTCGACCGCGCCGAGGTCTACGTGAACTGACCCGCTTCCCCCGGCCACATCACGTGGCCGGGGGCCCGAGTGATTGCGGCATACGAGTGATTCACGAGAGATTCACGCCTTCCCGCGTTTCCTCTTCCAGGGAGTGTCGTTAGCGATATCAATCATCGCTCGTACGCGTGGCGATAGAGGAATGCAGCTGACATATGTGTGAAGAGCATGCGTGCAACAGCAGCATTTATTGAGGTGGGGGAGGGGGTTCCTGCACAGACAGATACCGGTTCGGCGGATTCGGCGCTGCCCAGCGTCGCCTTCGCCGATCGCTGCTGTGCCGTCAGCAGCCGGCCATGAGGCCGGCCACCCAATACGCCGCGCGTGGCATCCCTTGCAAGAGCGCACACAGGTCCTCGCCCGTGTGACACAACTCAAGACAAGAGAAGAATCAATGCGACAGACATTGCAGAGCGTCGCGCTCGTCGCGGCAACCGCAGCGGGACTTTTCGCAGCGGTCGGCGGCACCGCCCACGCGGACGCCGGAGCGACAGGCGCGGCCTCCGGTTCACCGGGCGTGCTGGCGGGCACCCTGGCCCAGCTGCCGGTACACGTCCCGGTCAATCTGTGCGGAAACACCGTGAACGTCGTCGGCCTGCTGAATCCGGCGGCAGGCAACACCTGTGCAAACGGCCGGCAGGACAACGCCGGCCAGCACGAGGGGCACCAGCACGGCGGACACCAGCAAGGCGGCGCTGAGGCCCATGGCACGACCGGCGACTCGCCGGGGGTGGGCTCGGGCAACGGCATCCAGGTGCCGGTCGACCTGCCGGTCAACGCCTGTGGCAACACCATCGATGTCGTCGGCGTACTCAACCCGGTCACCGGCAACACGTGCTCGAACGACGGCCCGGCGCAGCGTCCGCCCCACCACCGGCCGCCGACGGAACACCCGCACCAGCCGCCCACCGACCACAAGCCGCCCACGCCCCCGGAGAAGGAAACTCCTCCGGAGAAGGCAACGCCTCCGGCCAAGCCGCAGGCACCGCGCCCGCACGAGCCGTCGACCGACGAGCCTGCCTCAGGCGAAACGACTCCTCATGCGCCGGCCCCCGCGCACGCCACCTTGGCCGAGACCGGGGCCGAGTGGCTCGGCCTGACGGCTGCCGGCAGCGCAGTCGCACTTCTCGGTGGCGGGTTCCTGGTGCGACGGGCCCGCCGGGCCCGCAGCTGAACGCTCACCCCCACGACGGCTCCGAGGAGTCGGCGGAGCCGGCTCACCTCCGCCCGGCGGAGGTGAGCCGGCCCGGCGCGATGACCACGGTCCTGCGCGCGTGCAACTCCGCGCAACCGTTGCCGCCGGTACTCCGGCCGCGGTGTGATCGGCGTTACGTTATGAACCTCCGGTCGAAGGGAGTTCCGATGGCACAGACGCTGGACGCGGTGCAACAGGGCCGTTCTCCCCAGGCACGCGTGGACGACTGGCTCGCCCGGTTCGAGGCCGCACTCACGGCCCGGGACCTGGCGGCCGCGGCCTCACTGTTCGCCACCACCAGCTACTGGCGAGACCTGGTGGCCTTCACCTGGAACATCAAGACCGTGGAGGGCCGGGCCGGCGTAGCGGACCTGCTCACCGCATGCCTCGACAGCACCGACCCGTCCGGATTCCGCACCACCGAAGCGCCGGCGGAAGCCGACGGCGTCACCGAGGCGTGGATCGAGTTCGAGACCGCGGTGGGGCAGGCGAAGGGGCATCTGCGGCTGACGGACGAGGGCGCGTGGACGTTGCTGACCAGCCTTCGCGAGCTCAAGGACTTCCCGGAACCGCGCGGTGACCTGCGTCCCAAGGGCACGCTGCACGGTGCGATCGCCCAGCGCCGCTCCTGGGCCGAGGAACGGGAGCTGGAGCAGGGCCGGCTGGGCTACGGCCGGCAGCCGTACGTGGTGGTGATCGGCGGTGGCCAGGGCGGCATCGCGCTCGGTGCCCGGCTGCGTCAGCTCGGCGTGCCCGCCCTGGTCGTGGAGCGCAACGACCGGCCGGGCGACTCCTGGCGCAAGCGGTACAAGAGCCTGTGTCTGCACGACCCCGTCTGGTACGACCACCTTCCCTACCTGCCCTTCCCGGACAACTGGCCGGTGTTCGCGCCGAAGGACAAGATCGCGGACTGGCTGGAGATGTACACCCGTGTGATGGACGTGCCGTACTGGACGCGGTCGGAGGTCACCTCGGCCGCCTTCGACGAGGCGACCGGGACCTGGCGGGTCGTGGTGGACCGGGACGGCGCAGAGACCGTGCTCACCCCTCGCCACCTCGTCTTCGCCACCGGCATGTCGGGCAAGCCCAATCTCCCGTCGTTCCCCGGCATGGACCTTTTCGTGGGCGATCAGCACCACTCGTCGCAGCACCCGGGCCCGGACCGGTACGCGGGCAAGAAGGCGGTCGTCATCGGGTCGAACAACTCCGCGCACGACATCTGCGCGGCGCTGTGGGAACACGGCGCCGACGTGACGATGGTGCAGCGTTCCTCGACGCACGTCGTGCGGTCGGATTCCCTGATGGAACTGGGGCTCGGGGACCTCTACTCCGAACGCGCGGTACGGGCCGGGGTGACCACCGAGAAGGCCGACATGGTGTTCGCATCGCTGCCCTACCGGATCATGCATGAGTTCCAGATCCCGGTCTACGACCAGATCCGCGAACGGGATGCCGACTTCTACGAGCGCCTCGCCAAGGCCGGCTTCGAGCACGATTGGGGCGACGACGGGTCGGGACTGTTCATGAAGTACCTGCGCCGCGGCTCCGGCTACTACATCGATGTGGGCGCGGCCGAACTCGTGGCCGACGGCAGGATCAAGCTCGCCCGCGGCCAGGTCGACCACCTCACCCGTACCGGCGTCGTGCTCGCCGACGGCACGGAACTGGACGCCGACCTCATCGTCTACGCGACCGGCTACGGCTCCATGAACGGCTGGGTCGCCGACCTGTGCGGCCAGGAGATGGCGGACCGGGTCGGCAAGTGCTGGGGGCTGGGCTCGGACACGACCAAGGACCCCGGCCCGTGGGAAGGCGAACAACGCAACATGTGGAAGCCCACCCAACAACCGGGTCTGTGGTTCCACGGCGGAAACCTGCACCAGTCCCGCCACTACTCGCTGTACCTCGCGCTCCAGCTGAAGGCCCGCTACGAGGGCCTCCCCACCCCGGTCTACGGCCTCCAGGAGGTCCATCACCTCGCGTGAACGGGGGCCGGGGCGGCCGTGATGTGCCCTTGCACCGCGGCTGTCCCGGCACTGGGCTGCGCCGTTCTCCCAGGCCGCGGTTTCCTTCATCTCTTGAAGTGAAGCGGATGATTCCGAATCCCTTGACGACCCTTCTTGTGACGAGTTAACTCAAGGCGTGAACAAGGTCTGGACCAGGTCGAGTTGGGCCGGCCATGGCGTCATTGCCGGTCGGCCGGGCCGATGTGCGCTGCGTATGGAGGGGCAGCCAACCCTCTCCTGAGTGTCCAGGTCTTCAACACTTCGTGGCACACGCACGACTTTGGTGCACACGCACGACTTTGTGGCACACGTACGTCCGACGGCAGTGCGGCCGTCACGGGCCGACGCCCGCTCCCCCCACACCGCACAGGAGCCGCTATGAGTTCAGCAGCACGGCACGGAACCAGGCACAGAAGCAGGCAAGACGGCAGTCACGGCAGCAGTACCCGGCGCCTGCGTTCCGTGTCACCGCGTCGCCTCGCCCGCCGGAGCGCGATCGCCGTGGCCGCCGCTGCGGTCATCGGCGGCGCGACCATGGCGGCAGCCGACGCCGTACCGGCCGACGGCCCCGAGGCCGCCGACGCACCGCAGGCCGTGGCCCCGTATCTGTACAACGGTTGGGGCGATACGCCCGATCCCGCGACGGTGATGGACGCGACCGGCGTCAAGTGGTTCACGCTGGCCTTCGTTCTCAGCAGCGGCGCGTGCGATCCGCGGTGGGACGGCAGCCGCCCCCTCACCGGCGGCGTCGACGCGAAGACCGTGGACGCGATCCGCGCCAAGGGCGGTGACGTCATCCCCTCCTTCGGCGGGGCCAGTGGCAGCAAGCTGGAGCAGAGCTGCCAGGACGCCGCTGCGCTGGCCGGCGCTTACCAGAAGGTGATCGACGCCTACGACCTGAAGGCGATCGACATCGACATCGAGGGCGACGCCTACAACGACCCCCAGGTGCAGCAGAAGACGATCGACGCGCTGAAGCAGGTGAAGGCCGACAACGCCGGCCTGACGACGTACGTCACGTTCCCCAGTGCCCAGGACGGCCCGGACGACAGCATGATCAAGCGGGCCGCCGACGCCGGTCTGGAGGTGGACGGCTGGACGATCATGCCGTTCGACTTCGGCGACGCCGGCGACCAGGACATGGGCGAGCTGACCAAGAAGGCCGCCGAGGGCCTGAAGAACACCGTCAAGGACGCCTACGGCTACAGCGACGACGAGGCCTACCGGCACAGCGGCGTCTCGTCGATGAACGGCATCACCGACGTCAACGAGCGGGTCACCCCGGAGAACTTCGAGGCCATCCGCGCCTACGCCCAGGAACACCACCTCGCCCGGCTCACCTACTGGTCGGCCAACCGCGACCGTCCGTGCCCCGGCGCCTATCCCAACGACGACACCTGCTCCGGAGTGGACCAGGAGCCCTGGGAGTTCACCAGGATATTCGCCGGATACACGGGCTGACGGGGCGGGGAGACACCGTGAAGCTGAACATGAACCGCAAGGGATCCACTGGAGCGGAGCGGCCACGCCACCGACGGCGCCGCGCCCTCCCCGCAGCTGCCACCGCGCTGCTCCTCGCGACCGGCACCGCAACCCTCGTCACCACGCAGAGCGCGAGCGCCGGTCCCGAACACTCCACGACGCAGACGCAGACGCAAAAGCAGAAGCACCTCACCGCGGCGGACGCTCCCGACCTCGGCCCCAACGTCGATGTCTTCGACCCCTCGATGTCCAAGGACGAGATCCAGTCCCGGCTCGACACCGTCTTCAAGGAGCAGGAGAAGAACCAGTTCGGCCAGGAACGGCACGCGCTGCTGTTCAAGCCGGGTAAGTACGACGTGGACGCCAATATCGGCTTCTACACGCAGATCGCCGGGCTCGGCCTGTCGCCCGACGACACCGACATCAACGGTGATGTGCACGCCGAGGCCGACTGGTTCGACGACAACGCCACGCAGAACTTCTGGCGCGGCGCCGAGAACCTGGCCGTCACCCCGGCCAACGGCACCGACCGATGGGCCGTCTCACAGGCCGCGCCGTTCCGCCGCATGCACGTGAAGGGCAACCTTCAGCTGGACCCGCGCAACCACGGCTGGTCCAGCGGTGGCCTGCTCGCCGACACCAAGGTCGACGGTACGGTCTCCTCCGGGTCGCAGCAGCAGTACCTGTCGCGCAACACCGAGTGGAGCGGCTGGGAAGGCTCCAACTGGAACATGGTGTTCGTCGGTGCGACCAACCCACCGGCCGGCGCCTTCCCCGAGCCGCCGTACACCACGGTGGACAAGACCCCGAAGTCCCGCGAGAAGCCGTTCCTCTACGTCGACGACGCGGGCGCCTACCAGGTCTTCGTCCCCGACGTCGCCACAAACACCCAGGGCACCACGTGGTCCGGCGGCGCGCCGAAGGGCAAGTCCCTCCCGATCGGCGACTTCTTCATCGCCAAGCCCGGCGTGCAGACATCCGAGATCAACGCCGCGCTGGACGAGGGCAAGCAACTGCTGTTCACGCCCGGGGTCTACCACCTGGACGACACGATCAAGGTGACGAAGCCGGACACCGTGGTACTCGGCCTCGGCCTCGCCACGCTCGTCCCGGACGGCGGGGTCACCGCCCTCTCGGTGGCCGACGTGGACGGCGCGAAGATCGCCGGCGTGCTGATCGACGCCGGCAAGGAAAGCTCCGACACGTTGATGGAGATGGGCCAGAAGGGCGCTTCGGCGGACCACTCCGCCAACCCTTCCTCCCTCCACGACGTCTACTTCCGCGTCGGCGGCGCGGGCGTCGGCAAGGCGGCCAAGAGCCTCGTCGTCAACAGCTCGGACGTCATCGGCGACCACACCTGGATCTGGCGGGCCGACCATGGCGACGGAGTCGGCTGGACGCAGAACACCGCGGACAACGGCCTGACCGTCAACGGTGACGACGTCACGATGTACGGCCTGTTCGTCGAGCACTACCAGAAGGACCAGGTGGTCTGGAACGGCGACGGCGGCCGGACGTACTTCTTCCAGAACGAGATGCCGTACGACCCGCCGGACCAGGCGGCCTGGATGGACGGCGGCACGAAGGGCTACGCCGCGTACAAGGTGGCCGACGGCGTCACCGACCACCAGGCGTACGGGCTGGGCAGCTACTGCTACTTCAACGTCAACAAATCGGTGGCCGCCGACCGCGCCTTCCAGGTGCCCAAGGCGGACGGCGTGAAGTTCCACCACATGGTGGCGGTCTCGCTCGGTGGTACCGGCACGATCAACCACGTCATCAACGATCAGGGCGGTCCCGCGAACACGGGCAACCAGGAGGCGTACGTGGTGGATTACCCGTAGACGGTCCCAGCACGCTCACCCGCACGACGCCCCTCTCACACCACCCCCCGCAGCGAACGGCCGCCGACCCCACACCGGCGGCCGTTCGTGTTGTTGCCGGTTGCCGGTTGCCGTTGCCGGTCGGTTGCGGAGCCTGGCGAAATTGCTGGACGCTCCCTGCACAGTGACAGAACGGTGACACACGGAGCACAACGATCCCGCGGGCAGCCTTGTCTGATGTGGCAGGCGCAGGGAGCGCCACACATGACGAACTGGGGGAACACCATGAATCTCTTCCGTCGCGCTGCCACGACAGCCGCGCTGACCACTGTCACGGTCGGCGCGGTGGCCGCCTTCGCGACGCCGGCGTCCGCGGCGCCCCGGACGACCACCGAGGCCGTCGCCTCTCCGGCCTCGGCGCAGGCGGTGTACAACGGCGCCTGCGGAAGCGGTTACCAGGTCATCGACTCGACGCCGGTCGGCGACGCCGGCACGGTCTTCGTGACCTGGAACGAGTCGACGGGCAAGAACTGCGCCGTCACCATCCGGAACACGCCCGGCAATCCGCCGGTGTGGATGGCCGTCTCGCTCGCCATCGACGCCGGGCGCGACGCGCCGTACGTGGTGGACAGCGGCAACTACACGTCCTATGCGGGGCCGGTGTACCTGGACGCCCGTGGCCAGTGCATCCTGTGGAACGCCGCGATCGCCGGCGTGGGTGCCAACGGCCGCGGCCACTGCGGCTGATCTCCCTCTGCCCCCTCCATGAGTTCTGCGCACGAAAACCCGGTGCGTTCGCGCTGCTCGCGGTCGTATGCTCAAGCAAGATCACGACGGACGGGAGGTGGAGACAGTGAAGCTTGCCGAGGCGCTGGCAGAACGGGCGGAAGCGACGCGGCGCGTAGAACAGCTGCGAGCGCGCGTTGTCAGCAGCGCGCGCTACCAGGAGGGTGAGACACCTGCGGAAGAAGCGGCTCTGCTGCTGGCCGAGGCCGGTGAGGTGATGGACTCCCTCGAGACGTTGATCCGGCGCATCAACCGGACCAACGCCGCGGTGTACATGGGGGAGGACGGTACGCTCACCGACGCGCTCGCCCGCCGGGACGTACTGCGGCTGCGTCACTCGGTGATCACCGCGGCGGCGGACGCGGCAGCGGGTACGGGCGAGCGGGGGTACGGCCGGCAGCTTCGGTCCGAGCTGAAGATGCTCTCCGCGCTCCCGGTCGCCGAGCTGCGCGGACAGGCAGACGATTTGGCACGAGCGATCCGGGAGATCGACGTGCGGATTCAGCGCAAGAACTGGGAGGCCGATCTGCTGGACTGAGCAGTCCCGGCAGGTCGGGGTGTGGAGCAGGTAGGCGTTCCGGAGGCGTGCACACACCGAGGGCCGGCGGTTTTCCGGCCCCTCCTGGCGCGTGAAGAGCAACGCGGGGGTTCGATTCCCCATCAACAGTGCAGCTCAGCACCGCGTACAGGTGACAGTGCACATCGCACAGCACATCACCACGTGCAGATCCGGGCGTCGAGGGCGGGTTCGGGGTCTTCCACATCTTCCGCATCACAGCGACCGGCCCATGGTGCGCCGGGGGAATCTCCTCGTCTCCCCGCACATGACTCGCATGACTGACCAGTGGGTCGTCAGGTCCGTCGCAGCCACTCCTCCGCTATGCCGTGCAGAGCCTGTTCGCTCGGGCGCAGGTGGGAGTCGTCCTCCTGGTAGCCGAGGCGGTCGATGACGTCGACGACCCCGTCGACACGGGAGGCGAACCGGACAGCAAGCGGGATTTCGCTGCTGCGTTGCAGGGTGCCGGTCAGGGTGACCACGCCGTTGTGCACGGTGACCTCCACGGTGTGCGGCTTCAGCCACAGGGTGCGCACCAGCACCTCTTCGATGATTTCCGTGCGGATGTCGTCGTCGGGGCGCAGGAACACACTCACCAGATCGCCGCGCGTGACGATGCCCATCAGGCGCCCCTCCACGTCGATGACGGGCAGGCGATTGCAGTGGTGGCGGGCCATGAGACCGGCTGCTTCGGTGAGGGACTGGCGCGGGCCGACGGTGATGGCAGGTTTGGTCATGAGGTCGCCGGCCGTGACCGCGCGGCTCTCGGCCCGGACCATGCGCCTGCCGCGCAGGGGCAGGCGCCCGAGTCGGGGCTTGGCCTCGTTGAGCGGAGCTGCTTGCCGTGCCATCAGGTCGGCCTCGGACACCACACCGAGGACCCTGTCGTCACCATCGACGACCGGTACTCCGCTGATGCCGTGTTGGGCGAGCAGCGCCGCGACCTGCTTGAACGGGGCGTTGGGCGGTACGGCGACCACGTCGCGGCTCATGACATCGCTGATCGGTCGGTTGTGCATCCTGCCTCTCCCTTCCTTCCGGTCGCGCGAGACGGTGGATCTCAGCTGCGCCGCGCGGCGGGCCCGGGCAACGCGCTCGCGGGCGGCGCAGGTACGGATCGTGTGCGGTACGGGGGAGCCGGTGCAGCAGGTGGACGCGGGCGACCCGGTCCCGCAGCACCGCGGCGACCGGCAGACCCTGGGAGCCGGTGGACCCGAGAAGGGCCCGTACGGCATCCTCACCGGTCGCCGCGGCGATTGTGGGGGGCACCAGCACGGTGGGCGGGAACCTCGCGGTGCCGACAAGCTGCTCGTGGACGAGCGCGAGCAAGGCCCCGTAGGCCGGGCCGTCCCGCGTGCATCTCCCCGGTCATGGCGTTCCACCGCCGTCCTCCGTCGTCACCTGCATCGTGCATCGTCGGCTTGCTTGTGCCTTCATCGTCCGGTGCCTCCGGCATCGTCCGCAGGGGGCCGGCGGGCCCCGGCGGCGGCTGAACGGCCCGGGACGCCGTGCCGATCGGCAGTGGGAGAGGGCACGTCCGGTCACTGTGCCAAAACGCCGGCGGTGCTCGAAGTGCAGGCGAACCGGCCACACCGGTGGGGCCGAATGTCCCTCGGGCGGACCCGCATCGGCCCCTGCCTCCGGGGCGCCGGCCGGCCGAAGCTGATGCCGAGTGGCCGGTTCTGGAGAAGGGCACAGCCATGGAGCAGCCGCTGGTAGTGGGATGCGACGGATCCGACCCGAGTCTGGAGGCAGTGGACTGGGCAGCGGGTGCGGCCGCCCGGTACGACTGCCCACTGCGCATTGTGTACGCCTCCCGATGGGAGAGGTACGAGGGACAGCTCCTCGACCTGTCGACCGAACCCTCGGCCGAACGGGTCATGGAGGAACAGGTCATCGGTGTCGCCGCGGAGCGAGCCAACCGCCGCGTGCCAGGGCTCAAGGTCACCACGCATCTTCTGCCGGACGACCCCACGATGGCGTTGCTGGCGGAAGCTCACCGTGCGAGGGCCGTGGTCGTCGGGCACCGAGGCCGCGGTCGGCTGGCGTCGTTGCTGCTCGGTTCGGTCGGACTTGTCGTGGCGGCGCGAGCGAGCTGTCCTGTGGTGGTCGTGCGCGGCCGCACCAACCGTGTGCGCGGCGCGATGCGCAAGGTGGTGTTGGGTATCGGGGAGGGGCGTCGCGAGGCGGCAGCCGTGGCCTTCGCGTTGCGCGAGGCCGCGGCGCGCAGGTGTGCGGTCGAAGCCGTGCACGCGTGGCGATGCGGCATCGGGGAGGTGCCCGAGCACCGGGCACCGCACAGTGAGTGCCGGGCAGACCATGAGCGACAGGCGGAGCTCCTGTTCGAGGAGGTGCTGACGGAACAGCCGGCCGAACACCGCCAGGTGACGGTGGAGCGCCGCACCGTCGAGGGGCCTGCGGGCGCATCCTTGGTGGCGGCGTCGGAGAGCGCCGACCTGCTCGTGGTGGGTGCCCGCCGACGCCAAGGCCGCGCCGGGCTGCAGCTCGGGCCGGTGAACCATACGGTGCTGCATCACGCGCAGTGCCCGGTAGCGGTCGTACCGGAGAGCTGAGCTGTGTCCGACCGTCCACTCGCCGACTCGAAGGGCCCTGTGCCCGCAGGAGGCAAAACGCCGCCGACGGGCTACTCTGCGGAGAGGGGAGCGAATCGGTCGCGAGGGAGCGGGGAGGCGCGCTCCATGCCGAACTCGGGGGGCCACGAGCGCCACTCTGTGTTGCCGCAGTTGCGTCTGGACCAGTTGCTTGACGAGTTGCAGTCCCGCCTGGACAGCGCCCGTGCCACGCACGAGCGCATGCAGAGCCTGCTGGAGGCGGTGCTCAGCGTCGGCAGCGACCTGGACGTCGAACAAGTGCTGAAGCACATCATCGAGGCGGGCGTCGTGCTCGCCGACGCCGAGTACGGCGCGCTGGGCGTCGTCGAGAACGGCCAACGGCTCTCCCGGTTCCTTCCGGTGGGAATATCGGAACCACTTGCGGCCAAAATAGGGGCATTACCCTCGGGGCACGGCATCCTCGGGGAGCTGATCCGCCACCCCGAGCCGCTGCGGCTCACCGATCTCGCCGAGCACCCCAGCAGCTACGGATTCCCTCCGAACCACCCACCGATGCGTACCTTCCTCGGCGTACCGATTCGCGTCCGTGACGAGATCTTCGGCAACCTCTACCTCACCGAGAAACGGGGCGGGGCGCAGTTCGACGCCGATGACGAGGCAGTGCTGACGATGCTCGCGGTGGCCGCCGGAGTGGCCATCGACAACGCACGGCTGTACCACGAGAGCCGGACGCGCGAACGGTGGCTGGAGGTGCTCGGCGAGATCACCAGGGCCCTGCTGTCCGGAGCCGACACCAAGGAAGCGCTGAACCTGATCGCCCGCCACAGCGGGGAGCTCGCCGACGCGGACTGTGTGGCCGTCTTCCTGCCGGACGCGGATACGGGAGGGCTGCGGGCAGTGGTGGTGCACGGCGCGGATGCCGCTCATCTTGCCGACGCCGTCGTGCCGCGCAACGGCTCACTCGTGGGGCTGGCGGCCCGCACCGGAGAGCCGGCGGTCACCGGCGACCTGAGCGCCGACTCCCGCGATTGCACCGCGCCTGCCGGGTCACAGGTCACCGGCCCGGCAGTGGCGGTACCGCTGTTGAGGGACCAGCAGGAGGCGGGCTCGATCCGGTTGAGCCGCGTGCGGGGGCGCCCGGCCTTCACGGAACATGACGTCACCTTGCTCTCCGGCTTCGCCGAGCAGGCCGCGCTCGCTCTTGAGCTGGACCGCAGGCGGCGGGAGTCGGAGCAGCTGGACGCGCTACGGGAGCGCGACCGTATCGCCCGTGACCTGCACGACCTCGCCGTGCAACGGCTGTTCGCCACCGGGATGACGCTGCAGAGCGCCACCCGTCTGATCGAGCGGCCGGAAGCGGCACTGCGCGTCGGGCGGGCCGTTGACGACCTCGACGAGACGATAAAGATCATCCGCTCCACCATCTTCGGCCTGCGCACCTCGGCCCAGCCACGGGAGGAGGCGGGACTGCGGCGACGCACCCTCGACGTGGTCGCCAAGGCCGGCGAGGCCCTCGGATTCACCCCCTCGCTGAGGATGGACGGCCCGGTCGACACCGACATCCCCGCCGAGGTCGCCGAACACATCCTCGCCGTACTGACCGAGGCGCTGAGCAACACGGCCCGGCACGCGCGCGCTCGTCGTGCGGACGTGACGCTGTCCGTGGCCGACGAGGTGGTACTCACCGTCACGGATGACGGAGTGGGACTGGAATGCGTGTCGAGGGGCGGAAACGGCCTGGCCAACATGCGGGGCCGCGCGGACCTGCTGGGCGGCAGTATGGTTCTGGAGACACCGGCCGATGGTGGAACGCGGATCGTATGGCAGGTTCCGCTGACCACAGCGTGATCATGTGTGCTGGTCAGGAGGGTGGCGCGGTGGATCCTCCCGGTCGCGCACACGCTCCGCGATCACCGCGGCCTGGATGCGTCGCTCCACCTTGAGCTTCGACAGGATGGTGGATATCCGGTTCTTCACGCTCTTCTCGGCGAGGTAGAGCCGGTCGGCGATCTGACGGTTGGTGAGGCCATCGCCGACCAGGTCCAGGATCTCCCGCTCCCGCGGGGTCAGACGGGCGAGCTCAGGAGGTCCGGTGGGCGTCGCCGGGCCTCGGACACGAGTCAGGACGCGGGCCGTCACTTCGGGGGAGAGCATGGATTTACCGGAAGCCACCGTCCGCACGGCGGCCACCAGGTCCGACCCCTTGATCTGCTTGAGGGCGTAACCAGCGGCACCGGCCATGATGGCGTCGAAGAGCGCTTCGTCGTCGTCGAAGGAGGTCAGCATCAGACAGGCGAGTCCGGGCAGCCGGGCACGTAACTCCCGGCAGACCATGATGCCTTCGTCATCGCCGTGCTCTTCGGAGGAGCCCAGCCGGACGTCGAGTACGGCAACATCGGGCCGGAGCGCCGGGACACGGGCAAGCGCCTGACGGGCGTCCGCCGCGTCGCCCACCACCGCCATGTCCGGCTCGGTGTCGAGGAGATCGCGCAAGCCACGGCGGACGACTTCGTGATCGTCCAACAGGAAGACCTTGATGGGTTTACGTTCACCGTCATCGGGCCCCGGTATGAAGTTCATGATTCACGCTCCCGCAAAGTGCCACGCATGGTGCTGGGCAAAGTGCCGGGTACTCCTCTTCGTCGCAGCCCCTCCTGCAATCCCGCCATCAGCGTGTCGCCACCGCCGCCCAGGAGGCCATGGGCCATCAGTCCCTTGCACGGCGCCGGTCGGCCCGCACGACGGACCACGGTGTGGTGATCCCGTACGACGCACCCGCGCCCCGTACCACTGGCACGGGGCGCGGGCTGTACGGCGTCACGACGAGGGCGCGGGGTCCGACGCTGGGCAGGTATACCGTCAGTGGCCGTGGCCGTGGCCGTGGCCGTGGCCGCCGCCCCCTTTGACTGCGGTGGCGTAGCGGCCGTCAGGGTTGGTGCGGCAGCACTCAGGGCGCCCGACAGCGCGTTGCCCCTGAGCATCGGCGGCGCCGTGATCGTACTAGGGTGCTCCGGTGGGCAGTGGGATATCGCGTGAGGCGAGCAAGGGGCAGCAGAGCGAGCCGGCGAGAGAGCCGAAGCGGGAGCCGAAACC
The DNA here is from genome assembly GCF_055586425.1 of Streptomyces sp. NPDC050806. Classification (NCBI taxonomy): domain Bacteria; kingdom Bacillati; phylum Actinomycetota; class Actinomycetes; order Kitasatosporales; family Streptomycetaceae; genus Streptomyces; species Streptomyces sp. NPDC050806. The sequence continues at coordinate 501,247 of NZ_JBVJIF010000005.1, forward strand.
GGCGTGGGGTTGGCGCGCCATCGGGTTGCTGCTCGGTCTCGCGATCCTCCTCGTCGGCGCCGGAACTGTCGTCGTCAACGGTGTCCAGGGGGTGCGGGGCACGGGACTGGTCGGCACACGCGGCACGTTCACGGTCGACTACTGCGTCGACACCGATCCCAGCCGGAAGAATTCCGATTACGAGTGCGGAGGTGACTTCGCCCCTCGTGGCGGGAGCGCCGACGACGGGTGGAGCGGAAAGCTGGAGAACGCGGACGACTACCGGGCCGGTACGAAGCTTGCTGTGGCCGAGGCCTGGAGCAGCGAGTGGCGGTTCAGGGAGGTCGGTGTCGGAGCGGTCCTGGAATCCGGTATGTGGTTCTGCTTCGGACTGGTATTCCTGGCGATGGGCTTCTTCCAGTCCCGCAAGTGGGCGAAGAGCTTCAAGAAATAGACCGCGGGTGCCTTGGCTTCCTCGACCTGTGGGCGAGTGACTCACGTGAGCACGCACGTGACCGTCCTATGATCCGGGCCATGGCGGAGGAAGAAATGGCTGGGGAAGTGGACGACGACGGGCCGGATGGGCCGTACGCGCGCGTGCACCTGCCGGACGGCCAGGACATCCACGCGACCGTCCGCAGTCGCGAGCAGGACCCGACCGGCGCCTGGTGGTACACGCTGGAGATCGTCGTCCCGGATCGGTTGCCTGCCGTCGGCGGCCCTGTCCAGCAGGGCCGCGTCATCAGCTTCACGGCCGGCTACCCCACGGTGGAGCCGATCGAGGGGCAGGACTACAGCGTTCTGGACCCGGCCCGGCAGTCGTCGGGGCCGCCGGGACGCTGGCGCATCTCGATCGACCGCGATGGAGTGGAGTGGGTGCACCGCTCCGACTGCGCTCAGGCCGGTGACACCTGGATCTCGGACCAGGATGCTCTGACACGGCTGAGTGATCCCGAGCGCACCCGGCCCTGCCCCGTCTGCCGGCCCGAGGCCGTACTGCACACCTTGCCCTACGCACCGGAGGGGTAGGCCGACACCGGCCCACGCCCTTGGTCACCTCCTGTTCGTGCTCACGCTCGCATTGCCGATGGGCAGTCCTGCCAGTAGCGCGCGGCGACTGGCCCTGACGTGCTCGCGCATGATGTGTTCGACGCTGTCGACGTCCTTCTCAAGGATCAGCTCCAGGACGAGATGGTGCTCGCGGTCGGATTCCAGGGCACGCCCTGGCTGGCTCAGTGATGTTTTGACCAGTCGGGAGTAGGCCAATTGGTTCATCAGCATCCGGTAGTGGGCCTCCAGCTTGCTGTTGTCGGCTCCGACGATGAGCAAGTCATGAAATTCCTGAACCAGTTGGGCGTGCCGTTCCCGGTCGTCCTGCGCCACCGCTTCATCGGCCTCGCGCAGGTTCCGCTCCAGCATGTCGATCTCCGGCACCCGGCCGCGTCGGGCGAGGAGGCGGGCGGCCGCCCCCTCGATGAGTTCCTTCATTTCGAAGAGCTCGGTGATTTCGCGGCGGGACGGGGTGGTGACGAAGGTGCCGACGCGCGGCCGCACCTCGACCAACCCTTCGGCCTGGAGCTGCTTGAGGGCCTCGCGGGCCGGCGTACGGCTCACACCGAACTCCTCGGCCAGTGCGATCTCCGAGAGTGGAGCGCCGGGCTCGATGTCGCCCATGATGATGCGGCGCCGCATCTCGGCGGTGACCCTGACCTGCATGGAACCGCTTTTCGCTCCGTCGGTGCCGCAGTTCACCGGGCCGGCCCCCGTCGTTGGCATCATCCGCCGGTCATCCCAGCGGCGCGAGGGCGCCACCGTCGAAGAACGTGCCCGCGCTGTAGACCATCGGGGGCGTCTCCGTGACCGCGGCGTGCACCACACGGCAGATGAAGACGGTGTGGGTACTGGCCTGGAGCCGCTCCCGGATCTCGACTTCCATCTCTGCGCTGCTGCGAGAGATCAACGGGCTTCCGAACGGGCCGGCCTCCCACTCCAGGTCCCTGAACTTGTTGTCGGACTTCCTTGCGAACGTGTTGACGACGTCCAGCTGGTCAGTGGAGAGAATGTTGATCGCAAGGTGGTTGGCCCGGAAGAGGCAGTCGTGCGTGGAGGAGGTGTGCTGTACGCACACCATCACCGTGGCGGGGTCGAGCGAGATGCTGGAGAACGCGTTGACCGCCAGCCCCCTGGGGGTGTCCTCGTCCATCGCGGTCACGACCGTGACGCCGGTGACGAACTGCCGGTTGACCTGCTTCATCAGGTCGATGTCGGGCTGCGCGGAAAGCGTGGTCATGGAAGTGCTCCTGGTCATTGCGGTCGTCAGTCCTGTCCCACTCGGATGATGCCGAGCGCCGAGAGCAGCGCTCGGGGGTCCCATGTCACGAACTCCTCGACGATGCGATCTCCTTCGAATCGGGCGAACGTGGCGCCGCTCACCTCGACGTGCCGCTTGGTGGCGGGCACACCGAGAAGCGCGTTCTCGTGGGTTCCGCTGCTGTGCCAGCGGATCGCCGCCTTGTCGCCGTCGACCACGACGTCGTCGAGGGCGGTGACCAGGTCGGGAAATGCCGACCTGGTGGAGACGATGGACGCTTTGAAGGCGCTCAGGTTCTGGGCGTGTCCGTCTCCGCCGTGGCGGAGGTAGGAGGGGCCGAGCAGCTGGTCGAGGGCGTCGACATCCCCCTGGCCCCAGGCCGCGGCCCACACCTGCTCGATGAGCTTTCGACGTGCTTCAGTGGTCGACATTCTCTTCTCCTTTCGGTGCGCGCCCGGCTCTTTCCGGGCAGGCCGCCGCCAGGGCCGGGGCCCGCGGGCGCTTGAGGAAGGGCGGGGCGGCCAGAGCTCGGTGCGCAGGGACGCACCGAACGGAGTGGGGGAGTTGGGATGCGGCTCCTTGCGTCCCGGTGTCCGGAGGGGCGCCGGTCTGGCATACAAGAAGTAGTAAGACGGCTCGAAGATTCAGTGTCAAGGGTCCTGTGGGGACGGATCGCCTCAGCGCAGGTGCATATTGGACAGTGGGCAGTTCAGGCGGCCCTCTTGGTGTCGGCGAAGCGGTCCAGGTGCTGGCATGGAGAAGTCTTTGGTCTTGCCCTCTTGACCCATGCAAGTGGGATGCCTACCGTCTGTGCCATGCAAGAGCCCATCGCGGATCGGTCTGACGGGAGCGTCGGTCTCCGTACGCTGGTGCTCTACCGCGACGGGCGTGCGCGACCCGCACAGCCACGCGGCGAGCAAGTGCCACTGCGGTAGCACGGGACACCGGCGGGCACGGCCTCTCATCCGGGCACGGCCCCCCATCCGGCACGCGCACCGGGGTTCGTGGGACGCAGCGTCTCGCACCGGCCCGCCCGTACTCAGCACCGCTGTCCGGCATCTCGCGTACGGGCGGAACGCCCTCGTCAGCGCTGTACCGAGCGAGCGTTGCCCGGCCCAGGCACAGGGGCACCGCAAGCATTCCCGCGCACCGCAAGCCTTATCGGGCACCGCAAACCGGCGCCTCGGCCACCGCAAACCGGCGCCGCCATCATCGTTGCAACCTTGAAGGAAGTCCTGCCATGAACGTTCGCAAGATCGTGACCACTGTCGAGGAGATCCGCACAGAAGGAGGCCGCCAGGTCACCCCCGCCGCCCGGGTCGCCGTCGTCGCAGCGGTGATCGAGAACCCATGGGCCGGTCAGGGCTTTGTCGAGGATCTTGCTCCCGGCATCGAGGCCACCGCTTCCGACCTCGGTGCGCTGCTGGCCCCGGCGGTGCTCGACGCGCTTGGCGAACCTGCCGAGGCCTACGGCAAGGCGGCCATCGTCGGCCTGAACGGCGAAATCGAGCACGGCTCGGCTCTTATTCACACGCTCAAGTTCGGCGACCACTTCCGCAAGGCCGCCAACGCCACGACCCTGCTGCCGGCAGTCGAGAAGCGTGCGGATGCCGGTGCCGTCTTCGACATCCCGCTGAAGCACATCACCGACGCGACCATCCGCTCGCACCATCAGACCGTCGAAGCCCGGGTCGCCGACGCTCCCCACCGCGACGAAATCCTCGTCGCGCTTGCCGCCGCTGCCCAGGGACGCCCCCAGCAGCGCCTGGCGTCGCTCTCGACCGAACAGTAGGCGCGCATGAGCAAGCCCACCGTCGTACTGCTGCACGGGGTCGGGCTCGACCACACCATGTGGGAGCCCGCCGCCACACTGCTTGCCGACCGATTCACCGTACTCACCCCCGATCTGCCGGGCCACGGAACCCGCCCTCCGGCGGACGACAAGGTGACACTCGCTGACCTGGCGGACGGGGTCGCCGACCGGATCCCGGCCGGCTCACACCTCGTCGGTTTCTCCCTGGGCGCGCTCGTCGCCCAGCACCTGGCGCTGCACCGGCCGGAGCTGGCAGCCACGCTGACCTCGGTCAGTTCGGTGTGCCGGCGGACCCCCGAGGAGCGGGATGCCGTCCTCGCCCGGCTCGGCCGGGCGGAGTCGGACTTCACGGCGAGTACCGCCGCATCCCTGGAGCGGTGGTACGCCGGCACCGGCGTCGACCCCCACTGGGTTGCGCGTACCGAGGCAACGCTGCGGGGCAGTGACGTCCGGTCCTTCCTCAACTGCTACCGCGTGTTCGCCACGGCAGATGCCGAACTCGGCCCTGACCTGGCGAGCATCACCACGCGAGCGCTGGCGGTCACGGGGGAGAACGATCCCGGCTCCACCCCCGAGATGACCCACCGGCTCGCCTCGGCACTTCCGCACTGCCGAGCGGTGGTCGTCCCCGAAGCGCGTCACATGCTGCCCGTCGAGCGCCCCGAGACCTTCGTCGACTGCCTCACCACCTTCATCGGAGAGTGCGCACATGCCTGACCTCACCACGCTGCAGCACTTCATCGGCGGCACGTGGGTCGAGCCCGCGTCCGGCGAGTACTTCGAGAGCACCAACCCGGCCACCCGCCAGACGCTCTACCGGGCAGCCCGCGGGAACGCCGCTGACATGGAACGGGCCGTGGCCGCCGCGCAGGCCGCGTTCGAGGACCCGCGCTGGCGGGACCTCAGCCAGACCCGCCGTGGACAGCTGCTGCGCCGTCTCGGCGACCTGATCGCGGAGAACGCCGAAGAACTGGCACGGATGGAGTCGGAGGACAACGGCAAGCTGTTGCGCGAGATGCGTGGGCAGCTGGCCACCCTGCCGGAGTACTACCACTACTACGCCGGCCTGGCGGACAAGATCCATGGCGATTTCATCCCCACCTCCGACCGTCAGGTACTGAACTACACGGCGCGCGAGCCGCTGGGCGTCGTCGGTGCGATCACGCCCTGGAACTCCCCCCTCACGTTGACCAGCAGCAAGCTGGCACCTGCGCTCTGCGCCGGCAACACCGTGGTGATCAAGCCGTCGGAGTACACCTCGGCCACGGTGCTCAAGCTCGCCGAGCTGGCGCTGGAGGCCGGGTTCCCGCCGGGCGCGGTGAACGTCGTCACCGGATTCGGCGCGGAGGCCGGCCAGGCGCTGGTCGATCACCCCGGCCTCGGGAAGATCTCCTTCACGGGCAGCACCGCCACCGGGTCGCGAATCGCCGCGGCGACCGCGAGCCGTTTCATCGGCTCGACCCTGGAACTCGGCGGCAAGTCACCCAACATCGTGTTCGAGGACGCGAACATCGCGAACGCCGCGATGGGCGTGGTCGCCGGTATCTTCGCGGCCGCCGGACAGACCTGCATCGCCGGCAGCCGGGTGTTCGCCCACCGGTCCGTCTACGGCGAACTCCTTGAGCGGGTGTGCGAGCGGGCGAAGACCATCCGTATCGGCGACCCGCTGGACGAGAAGACCGAACTGGGCCCGCTCGCCTTCGCCGAGCAGCGGAACAAGGTCGCAGGGTACGTCGACCTCGGGCGCAGCGAGGGTGCCCGCGTGCTGACCGGCGGCAACCCCACCGACGGCGGCCTCGGCGGCTACTTCTACGAGCCCACCGTGCTGGTGGACGTCGACAACAGCATGCGCGTCGTGCGTGAGGAGATCTTCGGGCCCGTCCTGGCGGTCATGCCGTTCGACTCCGAGGAGGAAGTCGTCCGGCTGGCGAACGACACCGAGTACGGCCTCGCGGCCGGCGTCTGGACGCAGAACCTCTCGCGGGCCCACCGGATGGCGGCGCGGCTGGATGCCGGAACGGTCTGGGTGAACACCTACCGGGCCATGTCGCCGATGTCCCCGCGGCAGGGCTTCAAGACCAGTGGCGTCGGCGTCGAGCACGGTACCGAGACGATCAAGGAATACACCCGGCTCAAGAGCGTGTGGATCAACACGAGCGAGGAGCCCGTGGCCGACCCGTTCACGATGCGGAGCTGACATGCCCCAGATCGCGATCACCATTGCCGAGGGCCGCACACCGGAGCAGCTCCGGAGCATGATGCACGAGGTGCATGCCGCGGTCCTCCGTACCGTGAACACCCGCCCCGAGCACATCCGGGTCGTCGTCCACGAGGTGCCCCGGACGTACTGGGCCACCGGAGACCTCACCCTCACCGAGCTTGACGCCGCGGCTGCGCGGCACACCGCTGCGACGGCCGAAGACCACAGCGATCAGGACGCCGCGCCGGGCGCCGGGTCGCTTCCGTAGACACTGACGAGGATCAGCCATGCGATTTTCACTCTTCGTGCACATGGAGCGCTGGGACGAGAAGGACAGCCACCGGCAGCTCTTCGAGAATCTCTCCGAGCTGACCCTGATGGCCGAGGCCGGCGGGTTCAGCACCGTGTGGATCGGCGAGCATCACGCGATGGAGTACGTGATCTCCCCGAGCCCGATGCCACTGCTGGCACACCTGGCCGCGCAGACCTCGACCATCCGGCTGGGCGCGGGGACCATCGTCGCCCCGTTCTGGCACCCGCTCCGGGTCGCCGGCGAAACCGCGCTGCTCGACGTCATCAGCAATGGCCGCATGGAGGTGGGACTCGCCCGCGGTGCCCACCAATTCGAGTTCGACCGCATGGCGGGCGGGCTGCCGGCCGCCGAAGGCGGGAAGCACCTGCGCGAGCTGGTGCCCGCCGTCCGGGCCCTCTGGCAGGGCGACTACGCCCACGACGGCGAGATCTGGCAGTTCCCGACCTCGACCAGCGTGCCCAAGCCGGTGCAGCAGCCCACTCCGCCCATGTGGATAGCCGCCCGCGACCCCGCCTCCCACGACTTCGCGGTGGCCCAGGGCTGCAACGTCATGGTCACCCCGCTGATGAAGGGTGATGAGGAGGTCGTCGCCCTGAAGGAGAAGTTCGACACCGCGGTGGCGAACCACCCCGAGGTGCCGCGTCCCGAGCTGATGGTGCTGCGCCACACGCACGTCCATTCGCCCGAGGAGCCCGACGGCTGGCGCCCGGCCGCTGAGGCGATCAACCGGTACTACCGGACCTTCGATGCCTGGTTCGGCAACAAGACCACCCCGGAGAACGGGTTCCTGGAGCCCAGCCCGGAGTCGAAGTTCGAGGAGCGGCCCGAGTTCGACCCGGAGTCGCTGCACAAGACCGCCATGGTCGGCACCCCGGCCGAGGTCATCGAGCGGCTGCGTCATTACGAGGAGCTGGGCGTCGACGAGTACAGCTTCTGGATCGACAACAGCATGTCGCACGAGGAGAAGCGCGAGTCCCTGGAGATGTTCATCAAGGAAGTCGTGCCGGCCTTCCAGTGAGGCGCCGGTTACCGGGGGAAGCGCCGGTGCCTCATGCCCCGGCCGGTCATGCTCGCAAGGGCATGACCGGCCGGGGCGCTTCTGCGCTCAGCCGCGTTCCTGTTCGTCGATGCCGGCCATGACCGCCTGATGGCTTCGGCGCACGTGCTCACGCATCACGCGTTCGGCGCCGTCGCCGTCCTTGGCGAGGATGAGATCGAGGACGCGATGGTGCTCGTGATCGGATTCGCTCAGCCGGCCGGGCTGTGCCAGTGATGTGCGGACCAGACGGGTGTAGGCCAACTGGTTCATGAGCGTGCGATAGTGCGCGACGAGCTTGCTGTTGTCGGCGCCGATGACGATCAGTTCGTGGAATTCGTGCACCAGCTCCGCGTACCGCTCGGCGTCACCCGCTCGGACCGCCTCGTCGGCCTCCTGCATGGTGGCCTGGAGCCGGTCCACTTCCGGTACCCGACCGCGGAGGGCCAGCAGCCGGGCCGCAGCGCCCTCCAGCAGTTCCTTCATCTGGAACAGCTCGGTGACCTCGCGCCGCGACGGCACGGCCACGAAGGTGCCGACCCGCGGCCGCACCTGCACCAGGCCCTCGATCTGCAGCTGCTTGAGTGCCTCGCGGATCGGAGTGCGACTGACGCCGAAGTTCTCCGACAGAGTCATCTCGGAAAGGCTGGCCCCCGGCTGCAGCTCGCCGCTGATAATCATCTGGCGGAGCTCGTCAGCCACTCGCGCCTGCATGCTCGTGCGTGGCAGGCGCTTGGCAGTCCCCGTTGATCCTTGCATGGCACAAGACGCTAGTGGGCCCCCGCTTTGCACGTCAACTCACGCGACACAGTGCTGGTGCCATACAAGTACCAGTACCGGTGATGGCGTGTACGGGTGGGCCGGCCAGGGCGTACCCAGCGACAAGCGCCCGGGGAGAGACCCGCATGCATCGTGGGCGTCTCTCCCCGGGCGCTTTCCCGGCCGACGGCCGTAGTGGGCTCCTACCGAGGGCCTGGACCAGTCATTGCTCGGTGGACAAGGGCGCCAGCCGGGCCTGCGGGCGCCCCCGGGAGGCCGCCGCGAGTCCGATCACGATCTCGTTCGCCCGGGGGCCGTCCGGCACGCGGGCCTCGATCGTCTGGTGGTGCGGACGAACGGTGGCGTCAGTGATGTGCTTGAGCGGGATGTCGAATACCGCGCCGGCCGCGGCCTGTCCTCGGTGCAGGTGATGATCTTGCGTACGGTCATCGGGCCGCGTTGTCCAGGTCGGCGAGGCGGACGACGGGGTCGGTGCGGCGGTCCCCGATCCGGGCGTTGGGGCGCGGTCCGGACGAGGCGCCGGCGATCACAACGATCTCGTCGGCACGAGGAGCGTCCGGGATCCGGATCTGAACGGTCTGGTAGTGCGTACGGGTCGCGGCGGCCGTCTTGTGCCACAGCGGCACGGTGAGGGGCTCGCCGGCGGGCAGCCGGTCGTCGTTGAAGACGATGATCGAGGTGCCTTCGGTCAGTTCCCGCAGGACATTGCCGAAGTAGGGCGTATGGATCAGCGCACCGCCGTGTTCGATCTCCCCGTCCAGGCCGACCATGGCCGCCTTGCCGAAGGCTTCGATCCGGTCGACACCGCCCAGCGTCTCGATCAGCTTGCCGGTGAGCAACTGGCCCAATTCCGGGGCCACTTCTTCGACCGCCGGCTGCAGATCGGCTACGAAGCCGCGTCCGGCCCAGGGGTTGCGGATGACCGCGGCGGCCGCGACGCGCCGCACCGGTGTGGCGACCGGGCGTCCGAGCTCCAGCAGGACCTCGTCGACGACCGTCACCACCTTCCGCACCAGGCCGCTCATGAGGTGAACTCCGGCATGACCTTCTCCGTGAACAGTTCCAGGCTGCGCATCGCCTTGCGGTGTTCCAGTCCGGGGTGGGTGGTCCACAGCAGCAGGTGCTCCAGGCCCACCTCGGCGCGGAGTTCCGCGATCTTCTCGGTGACGTACTCGGGGGTGCCGACCAGCAGATTGCGGCTGTGCAGGAACTCGAACGAGAGCCGGTGGGCGTCGGTCAGCTCCTCGCCGGCCTCCATCAGGTTGCCCAGCCCGCGCCAGTGCGTGATCCAGCGGTACGTCGTCATCAGTGCCTCCTCGAAGTCGGCGCGGGCCTGCTCCATGGTGTCCGCGACGTAGACATCGCGGACCAGGCCGATGCCCTCGCCGAGCGCGTACTCCCGGCCCGATGCCGCACTGGCGGTGTCGCGGTACAGCTCGAAACGCTCCTTGAGCGCCGAAACCGGCGGCAGCCAGAACATGCCCTGGACGCCATCGGTGGCGGCGGCCTTGATCGACCGGGGACTGTCGATGACCTGCCACAGCGGCGGGTGGGGACGCTGCAGGGGAGCGGGCGTGACCTGCATCTTCGTGATCACACCGGCGGAGGTGTAGTCATCGGTCGCGGGTGACAGGGGATGGTTCCACCGCACACCGGGCGCCGGGAACTCGTAGCAGCGGCCCTTGTGCGAGAAGAAGTCGCCGCTCCACGCCTTGCGCAGCACCTCTACCGTCTCGTCGTACAGTGACCGGTTCTGTTCCTGGTCACGCGGGTCGGCGAGCGCATTGAGGTTGAGCGCCTCGCGGCCGTACAGCCCGCGGCCGAGGCCGACCTCGACGCGGCCGCCGGAGAGCTGATCCAGCATGGCGATGTCTTCGGCGAGGCGCAGGGGGTGCCAGAAGGTGGCGATGTTCGCTGCCTGGCCGATGCGGATGCGCTCCGTGCGTGCGGCGATGTCGGCGCCCATCAGGACCGGATTCGGGGTGATCTCGATCGCCTCGTGCCCGAAGTGGTGCTCGGTGTACCAGGTGGACCAGAAGCCTCCCTGGTCGGCGGCGCTTGCGAACTCCCGGGCCTCGTTCATGACCTGGGCGTACTCACCCAGGCGCCCTGGGGCTCCCAGATTGTGAAAGATCGAGAACCTCATACGCAGTCCTTCCGTTCTGGCTGTGCCATGCAAGAGAGGCTAAGTTCGCCGAGCGTGGCTCGTCAAGACATGCCATTCCTCGACCTCCGCACCCCTTGCTTATGTGGCAATGCCCAGGTCAAGGAGTCGCTTCATAAGTGATTCGGCCTCCAGTGTTGACACTGCCTGGCCGCGTACCTACGGTCCTCTGCCATGCAAGAGTTTCACTGAGGGGACTGTGATGAGCCGCAGCCTTGAACGCACCGTCACTCCTGCAGACCGCATCCGCCGCGTCCCCGCACACGGCCCCGTGCCGTGACGCCCGTTTTTCAACTCCGCCCAGTCAGGAGTACGGCATGACCCATGACTCCCCGCCGCCGGAAGCCGCCGCACCGGTCTACGGCAGCTCGGTCACCAAGGTCGAACCCTTCGGGGTCGATCACATTCCCGCCAACGAGCGGCATGGGAAGCCCAGTTCGCAGTTCTTCGTCTGGTTCGCCGCCGGCCTCAACTTCCCGATCATTTTGCTCGGGTTCAACGCGGCCTCGTTCGGGCTGAGTTTTCCCGCCGCCGTCGCCGCCATCGTCGTCGGGTCCGGGCTCGGCTGCCTGCTCATGGCCGTCATGTCCCGGATGGGCGTCCGGCTCGGCGTACCGCAGCAGATCCAGGCCCGCGGACCGCTCGGCTTCTTCGGCAACTTCCTGCCCGTCGCCTACATCAACGTCTTCGCCGGCGTCGGCTGGGCGGCCGTGACGGTGATCCTCGGCGGCAAGGCCTTCGCCGAGCTGACACATCTGCCGTACTGGCTCTGCGCGGCGCTGCTGACGTTGATCGAGATGGTGGTGGCCGTCTACGGCTACAACATGATCAACTTCCTTCAGAAGGCGCTGACCTACGTTCTGACCCCGCTGTTCGCACTGATCACCGTGGTCGCCCTCGTCCGCGGCGGCAACGTCTTCGAGGCCAACCCGCAAGCACCGGGCTTCATCGGCAACACCGGCGGCCTGATCACTTTCGGCGGCTGGTTCTTCGCCTTCCTCGTCGCCTGGGCACCCTTCGCCTCGGACTACTCCCGCTACCTGCCCGACACCCCGCAGGTCGTCAAGCGCACCGCCTGGTACACCGGCCTCGGCAACTTCGTCACCCTCTGCTGGCTCGGCATCCTGGGAGTGGTCGTCGGCGGCAGCGCCAGCAGCTCGGACACCATCACCGCCCTCCACCAGCTGGCAGGCCCGTTCGCCGTCCCCGCCCTGCTGGCGGTCGGCCTCTCGGCACTGGCACAGAACTTCCTCAACGTCTACGGCGGTGCCATCTCCGTCCAGACCCTGAAGGTGCCCGTCACCCGCTCCCAGGCGGTCATCGGCATCTGCGCGGTGGCGTACGTCGTCAGCCTGTGGGGTGCGTCCGGGACGGAGGACAAGTTCAAGGTCTTCCTCAACCTGACGGCATACTTCATCGCCCCCTTCGCCGCCGTGCTCCTCCTCGACTACTACCTGGGCGGCCGGGCCGACATCCGCCGCATCTCGGAGCTCTACGACCGCTCCCGCGTGCTGAACTGGGGCTTCGTGGCATGGGTGGGCGGTGTCGCCGCGTCGGTGCCGTTCTGGCAGTCCCACCTCTACACCGGCGCGTTCGCGAAGGCGTTCCCGGAAGCCGGCGACCTGAGCATGCTCGTCGCCGCCGTCGCGGCCTCGCTGGTCTATCTGCTGACGTACCGGCTCAAGCCCCTCTGGACGAGTGACACGGCCGGCGGCTCCCACCAGGCGCCGACCGACACCGACCGCTCCAAGGCGGTAGCCGGCCAGAACCACTGACGGCGAGCGCAGTCCCTGACGGCGAGCGCATCCTCGGGCGACGTCCGTAGCACTGGACGTCGGCCGAGGCTGGTGCTGGGGCCTGCAATAGCCTGGGGCAGGACGGCAAGACCCCTGGGTGATGTGGAGGGCCGCGTGCGATTCTCGCTGGACGATCTATTGGCCGACCTACCGGCGGAGCAGGTCGAGGAAGCCCGGGACTTCTACGGATCGAGGGCAGCCGGTCGTGGTCCCAGCACTCCGGAGGAGCTGCAGGAGGTACGAGCGAAGCGGTCCACGCCGCTCCCGGCCGATCCACCGGCCATCGAAGAGACGGTCGAAGCCGGGGGAGTGCGTGTCCCGGTACGGATCTTCACCCCCGCCGGCAAGCGGGCACGAGGCGTCTACCTGGACATCCACGGCGGCGGCTTCTACATGGATTCCGCCGCGCGAGGAGACGTACGGAACCGTGAGCTGGCCGAAGCCCTGCACCTCGCGGTCGTCAGTGTCGACTATCGGCTGGCCCCTGAGCATCCCTGGCCGGCCGCACCTGACGACTGCGAAGCGGCGGCACGCTGGCTCGTCGAACAAGCGGGTGACCGGTTCGGAACTACTCGACTGATGATCGGTGGAAGCTCGGCGGGAGCGACACTCGCACTGACGACCCTGCTCCGGCTGAGGGACAAGGGGACCGTCGACAGATTCGTAGGCGCCGCGCTCCAGTTCGGCACCTACGACTTGAGCGCACGGACGCCGGCCGGACGCAGGATCGCGGACGAGTACTTCCTCCAGGCCTACGCCGGCCATGTCGTGGACCGCACCCTCCCGGACATCTCTCCCCTCTACGGCGACCTGCGCGACCTTCCCCCTGCGCTGCTGGTCATCGGCAGCGCGGACGTACTGCTGGAGGACAACCTCGCGATGGCGGGCCGGCTCTCCGCCGCTGGAAACGACGTCGAACTCCGTATCTACCCGGAGTCACCCCACGGCTTCACAGGGCACCCCACAGCAGTGGCCCGGACCGCGCTCAGCGACATCGAGACCTGGCTGCTCGACCGGATTGTTCAACCGTGAGGACGGCCCGTCCACGCGTCCGCGTCGCCGCATACGTGATCCGACACCGCGACCTGCCGGAGCTGCTGGTCTTTGACCATGTCGACGCACCCGGGGCCGGCACCCAGGTCCCTGCGGGCGGTGTACGGCCGGGGGAGGCGCTGGAGGACGCCGTGCTCCGCGAGGTCCGTGAAGAGACAGGCCTGCTGACGGCGACAGTCATGGGACAGGTCACCGTTGAGGACAAGCCGCATCCCGACACGGGGCAGCCCCGCCGGACGACCTTCTTCCATCTCGCAGCGCCGGCGGCGAGCCCCGATGCCTGGATCCATCGCGTTGAGGGCCAGGACAGCGATGCCGGCATGGTCTTCTCCTGCCGCTTCCTCCCCCTTCCCCTGACCACCCCCTTGGCCGACGACCAAGACGCCTGGTTGGGCCGCATCGATGAGAACTGGGCGACCCGTTCCAGCACGTAAAGCGAACCGCGCTTGCTAGCACCGGAGCTAGAAGATGAGTTTCCGCCTGGCGGCGTACGCCGTGTGCATCGAAGACGGCCGAGTGCTGCTCGCCTGTCATGTACCACCGAGGGGCGGTCCCAACTGGACTCTTCCGGGCGGCAGGGTCGAGCACGGGGAGGATCCGTACGACGCGGTGATCCGGGAGGTCGCCGAGGAGACCGGCTGCGACGCCGTCGTCGAACGCCTGCTGGGCGTGGACTCAAGGATCATTCCCGCCGCCGAGCGCGCCGTCCCCGGCGGACCGGAACACCAGAATGTCGGCATCTTCTACCAGGTCCGCATCACCGGCGGCCAACTCCGGCCCGAGCCGAACGGCGAGGTCGCAGAGTCGGTCTGGACTCCGCTCCCCGACGTCGCCGGCCTGCGCAGATCATCGCTCGTCGACATCGGCCTCGCCCTGGCGCAGACCCTTCCGGCAACCGGCCATGTCCCGCCCGTCCCGGTCGGCGGCCTGATCCAGCACTGAGACGACTGCCGGGCGACCGCCGCCCCACGCGCGAAGCATCATCGCTGGTCGGGGAGTGGCACGTGGCAGCGGATGGGGACGGCGCCGAAGATCGAGGCCGATGCCGCCAATCCCGACAGGTCGAACGGGTCGAAGCTCTCGCGTGCTCCATATGAGTGATGCGGTGCAGGACCGTTCCCTCAGACGCATATATGCGCTTTGCTGTACCCATCCCCCCAACGGTCTCCCCGCCCGGACCCCGCAGGGAGACCGCCCACTCAGCGCCCGTGCTGCCGTACCGGGCGTACAGGGGGAGGGGCACCTGACCGTCGTCCGCGTCACTTGCCCGTGACGCGAGGCAAACGTCGTTTCCCCTCGCGCTGAATGCTCGAACCCAGCCCGGCGGGCGCGCCACCACCATGCCCACGCCGCGTAGGATCCGAGCGTCACATCAGCACCCGGCCCGTTTCAACGCCGCCTGGAGACGACATGAGCAGCAGCGCCTTACTCGTGATGGACGTCCAACGGGCCATCGTGGACGCGGTGGACGACGACTCCGGGTACCTGCCACGCCTGCGCGGGGCGATCGACGGAGCCCGGGCGGCGAACATGCCCGTGATCTACGTGGTCATCGGACTACGTCCCGGTTTCCCCGAGGTCGGGACCCGAAATAGGGCTCTCGCTGCCATCGCCCAGGCCGGCCTGTACGTCGAGGGTGCCCCGGGTACCGAGATCCACCCCGAGGTCGCGCCCCGGCCGGGCGACGTGGTGGTCACCAAGAGGCGGGCGAGCGCGTTCTCGGGCAGCGATCTCGACGTGGTGTTGCGGGCGCGCGGTATCGACAGCCTTGTGCTCACCGGCATCGCCACCAGCGCTGTGGTGCTGTCCACCCTGTGCCAGGCGAACGACCTGGACTTCGGCCTCGCTGTTCTGCCCGACGCCTGCCTGGACCCCGATCCAGAGGTGCACCGGGTCCTCGTCGAGCGGCTTTTTCCGCAGTGGGCGGATGTCGTCCCCGTCGGGCACTGGCTCAAGAGGCTCGCATCTCAATAGCGGCAGCCCAGTTCAATAACGGCAGCCCAGTCCGCGGATTCGACTGCCTCCGGGTTTCACGGAATCGAGCGCGCCTGGCGCGCCCCTGGGCGTAGGGGCATGTCCGCAAACAGGCCTGGTGCGCGACGACGGGGGATGCACCGCGCACCAGGCCGTGCACGGTCACAGTAGCTGTGCGCTCATCGCCGCGCACCCGGATCGAAAGATTCCTTTTCGTACGGAAATGCCGGAACCCGATGAAGGGGCCGTGTCCGCCGGACGTTGGCGGGCACGGCCCCTTCGGATTATCGGAAGGCGCCAGGCAGGTGGTCTGGTGCCTGACCGAATGCCTGATCAGTCGTCGTCGTTGTTGTTGCCGTGGTCGTCCTGGTCGACGTGCTGGTTGAGGACCTTGCCGCTGGCCGCGTCGATGGTGACGTCGTGGCTCTTGTGGTCCTTGCCGAGGACGTCGACCTCCCAGACGGTGGCACCGTTGCGGTCGTTGTCGTCGAGGCTGTAGGAGGTGACGGTGCCGGGGACGGCCTTCAGGGCCTTGTCGGTGGCCTTGTCGTGGCCGATCTTGTCGGCCTTGACCTGGGCCTGGGTCTCGGCGGCGTCCTGGGCGGCGTCGTCGTCGCGGTCGGTGTGCTGGTTGAGGACCTTGCCGTTGCCGGCGTCGATGGTGACGTCATGGTTCTTGTGGTCCTTGCCCAGGACATCGACCTCCCAGATGAGGGAGCCGTTACGGTCCGCGGTGTCGAGTTCGGCGGAGGTCGCGGTGCCGGGGACGGCCTTGAGGGCCTTGGCGGTGGCCTCGGACTGGCTGACCTTGTCGGCCTTGACCTGCGCGCGGTCCTTGGCGGTGTCGTCCAGGTGGCGCTCCTTCTGGGAGAGCTGGACCGAGGAGTGCGGGGCCGGGGCGTCGTCGTCGGCGAAGGCGGTCACGGCACCCGTGCCACCGATCAGTGCGACGGCAGCGGCCGTGCCGAGGACGATGGCGCGGGGGGTGAGCGTGCGCTTGGCGGTGGCCTTCATGGGGACGTTCCTCCGGATCGTGGTGCGGTGTGGTTCCGCCGGCGGGCCCTGTCGCGCCCTTCCGACATTCACCACAGTGCCGAACCGAACCTGAACACAACCTGAAACCCTGAAGCGCTCTTCAGTTTCAGGCTTGAGGGCGGATGACAGGGCGCCCACCCGTGCCAGCGGCCGGCCCCGACCGGGGGAGTGGCCGGGAGCTGGTCCCCGCGACCGACTCCGCGCCCGCGCGTGAACTGCACATCGCGTTCGCCGCGGCCGACCGCGCCACGGTGGACGCCTTCCATGCAGCGGCCCTCGCGGTAGGTGCGCTCAGCCAGGCCGATGGCAGAACGCTTCGACGTTGTTCCCATCGGGATCGCCGGGTGGTACTGGCTTGCCGGACAAGGCGATTGAAGGCTTGTCTTGGGCACGCCGACGATCAGGTGAATGGATGTGAACGCGCCGCGCCGCAGGATGTACTCCTGGCTTTGGACACGTCGTCATTCTGTGGAGAGAGCCATGTACATCCGTAGCACCATGACCGCCTGCAGCCTCGCCGCCGCTGCGATCGCCGGCGGAGCCGGAACCGCCGTCGCGATCGACGACGGTCCGACGAACCTCAGCGGCAACGGCGCACAGACCGCGTTCGGCAACTCGACGACTCATGGCAGCCTGAGCGGGCAGTTCGGCGCTGTCCAGGGCACGTTGAACGAGCTGTGCGTCGGGGTGCCGGCGAAGGCCAATGTCGGAGCGCTGGTGGGCATCCTGGTGCCGGTCGCGGTACAGGACGTCAACGTTCTCTCCTCCCCGCAGAACCAGCAGTGCGCCACCAACACCACTCAGTCCTCCGGCAGCGATCAGTAAGTCATTTCCGAAGTTTTCGAACGACGACCGCTGGACGTCGCCCACGGCGTTCAGCGGTCGTTCTTCCCCTCGGGACTCAGACGTCCCGGGATCGGTCCCGGACCTCGGGGCGTTGCTGGAAGCCGGCTGCCTGGTAGGTGGCGATGGCGCCGAAATTGACGCTCGGGGTGCACACGATCGCGCTCGACGACCCCAGCTCCTGGAGTGCGGCCGCCGCGGCGACGGTGATCGCCGCGCCGTAGCCGTGACGGCGATGCTCCCGGTGTACGCCCATCGGTTCGAGCAGCCCGGGCCTTCCCGGGCCAGCCGACCACACCGCCACTGCCGCCACCGCATTGCCCTGGTCGTCGTACGCGACCAGACATCCGGCGTCGGCGTACGGCAATCCGGCCGCCATCGCGTGCCAGCGTTCCTCAGCGAACCTCGACCCGGTGAACGCTGACCGATGTACGGCGGCGAACACGTGCGCCAGCTCCGGCCCCGCCACCTCGACCCGCACACCTGGGTCCTCCACCGGATCCGAGAGGTCGCGGCGCAGCGGCGTCCACGGTTCGTCGGGGCTCCAGCCTTCCTCCAACAGCAGATCTTGGACCAGGGCACCCATCGGCGCCTCGATGCTCACCCTTCCCCTCGGCAGCACGCCGCGGTCCGGCTCGGTCACGTCATCGACCAACTGCCGCGCCAGCTCCTCCTCCCGCTGAGCGTCCGGCGCGATCGTCAGCCGTAACATCCCGGGACCGTCCAGCAGCCCGACGGCGAGAATCCGTCCGCCCCGGCTCCACGTCCTGACCGCCGCGGCGGTCGCTTCCGCACCCGACCGCCAGAACCAGCCCAGGTCCCCCGGATGCAGTTGCATCGGCGCCGTGTCGTACTGCCAGTCCCGCAGCACGCTCACAACCTCGCTCAGCCCCTCGACTTCCGGCTTGCCCAACACCATCGCCATGTCCCCGATGACACACCATCGCACTGGCGGCCCGCACCCGGTTTCCGACCGGCCGAACGCGGTGCGGGTCGGCTCATGCCATGTGCGGCCCCCGCGGCCACGCGCCGAATCGCCGATGCTCGCTGCCGGCTCACCAGGTCATGGGCAGTCTTTCCGGGATGCGCTTCATGAAGCCGGTGCGCCACACCAACTGCTCGATCGGTACCGCGAGTTCCAGCTTCGGCATCCGGTCGAGCAGGACCTCCAAGGCGATCTGGGCGTGCCGCTTGGCCAGTGCGGACGCCGGGCAGTAGTGCTGCCCGCCACCGAACGACAGGTGTGCACCCGCGTTGGGGCGCCCCAGGTCCGCTGCGTGCGGGTCCGGGAATGCGGACGGGTCATGGTTGGCGCCCTCGACCAGGACCAGGACAAGTTCGCCCTTCTTCACCTCGACGTCGCCGAGCCGCACGGTGTCCAGAGCCAGGCGAGGCAGCCCGTCACCGATCGAGAGGTTGACGCGCAGCAGTTCCTCCACTCCGGCCGGGATCAGCGAAGGGTCGTCCACGAGCAGTTTCTTCAGGTCCGGGCGCTGCATGAGGGAGACCAGTGCCATGGTCAGAAACCCCATGGTGGAGATCGTTCCGGCCCCGAACATCGTGACACCGACCGTCGCCAGCATGTCATCCGTCAGGTGCCCGTAGTCGGGGTCATGACGCAGCGCCGCCAAGTCCCCCATCAGGCCGCGGGTGTCCGGATCGTTCAGACGCGCGGTCATGTGGGCGAGGTCGCGGTCCCAGTTCATCCTCGCCCCGACGATCGGCGTGGCCGAGTTCATGAAGGCGATGTGCAGGCTGCGGTAGAGCCGAGCCGCGTCGGACTGCGGAATCCCGAGAATGTGACAGTGGAGGCCGGTGGAGTACGGCACCGTGAACTGGGCGCGGAGGTCGCCCGGCGCTCCCTCCACGAGGAGCCCGTCGAGCAGCTTACGAGCGTGGCCGGCAGCCATTCCTCCACGCCGGGAGCCTTGGGATTGAGGGCCTTCATCACCGCCTTGCGCGGCCCAGCGCCGGTGATGTTGCCCATGTTGTTGACGACCTCGGGCGGAATGGTCAGTGCGTACTGACGCGGTACTCCCGGTGCCGATGTGTCTTTGAGGCTGAAGCGCTCGTCTTCCAGCACCTGCTTGCACAGTGCGTGCGAGGACACCAGCCAGGCTTCGTCTCCAGCGATGGTGCGCACCTTGATGACCGGTGCATCGCGCCAAAGACCGTCGAGCTGGGCAGGCAGCCGGTCGCCGCGGGCGTCGAAGGGAAACCGCGGCAGGCTGTCAGTGGTGGTGGTCATGACGATCTCCTGTTGCGAGGGGAGTGACGATGCCGTGCCCTTGGTTACGGGAGGCACGCAGACCGGGCCCGCGCGCGTACAGCAGTTCAGCCATGGGGAGAAGCTGGTGGTAGCAGTTGAGCGATGACTGCACCCCGAGGATCGCCGGGGTATCGAGGAACAGCGGTGCCTCGGCGCAGATGTAGGCCGGGCACGCCTCTCGCTGTCCGTCGGTGGCTGCCTGGCCGTCCGGCGTCCTGCTGTGGAGAAACGCGTCGGCGAGCCGGAAGCATGCGGTGCGGAATTCTGGATCCGACGTCAGGAGGCCGCCGATGCCCGTACGGAGCTGCTGATAGGCGGGCAGGTCCAACAGTGCGGACAGCGGCCTGCCCCGCAACCGAGTCCCGTCGGGATCGGTTGCGGCGCCGGCGGCGTCGACCTTGGCGCGCACGCCACGCAGGTTCTTGACAGCCTTGCGGCGAGCTTCGACCGGACCGTACCCCAGCGCTTCATACATGTCGGCGACGTGCAGGTCCGTGTAGATCAGGTCGACCTGATCGAAGTGGCGCAGGCCCCAGGATGCGAGGTCGATGACTCGCTGATGTGAGAAGTAGGAGTTCCCGGGGGAGACGCCGATGACGGCGTGTGCTCCTTCGTCATGAATGACCTGGCAGTGGCGGGTGTACGGCCGGACGGCGAATACCTCGGTCGCTGTGGTCAACGAAAACGCTCCTCCGAGCCCGCTGACGGTCGTCCAAGCGGCAGGAATCCCGCGCTGCGGCTGTCACTGCTCAAGACATCGGTAATTCGCGGTAGCGCGGTGACGTGTGCGGTGCGGGCACGCATGGTTCTACGCTTCTTCCGGCGTTCGCTCTCAGCGGTCAGCCGGTATATTTCCCTCCGATGTGACGATGACGCGGTACCTCCGGAGATTCACCCGAGCGGCCGCAGCCGCAGCCCGGGGGTTGGGAGGAACGGGCCGGGGGAGCGTCCGCCATAGCCGCCGCCGTCGTCTCCGGCCTCACCGCGTACAGCGCCCCCCCGCAACGCGTATGGGGGCGCTGTCCCTGTTCCGCGCACCGTGTGGTGTCGTCAGTGGCTGTCCAAGCCGTCACCGGGAACGGCGTCCCGGGGCGCGGTGTGCCAGTTGGTGACGATCGGCCGGTCGACGGTGATGCTGCCGGTGGACAGGCTGACCGGGTCGGTCTTGTCGTCCTTGCTCACCGCGGCGATGATCTCGGTCAGTTCCTTGCCGTAATCGTTGTTCGTGGTCTTGGGGTTCACCCCCGCGTAGGCGACGGTGCCGCCGCTGAGCTTCACCGGCTCTCCGACGGCCTGCTCGGCCGGGCCTGCTTCGGTGCCGTCGGACCCGAAGGCCACCACCGGAAGCGCAGCCGGGAGGGTGCAGGTGATACCCGACTTGGCCTTCACCGAGATGAGAATGTACCCGCCGGCCTGGGTCTCGGACTTGGCGTTCCACGTCAGGTCGTTGGCGCCGCAGACCTGCCCGTATCCGCCCTTGTCGGTGCCCCCACTGCCCCCGCCGTCGGACGCGCTGCCGCCGTCGCCAGCCCCATTGCCGCTCGTCGAACCCCCACTGCCCGACCCTGCCGAGCTGCCCTTGGAGCCGGTGTCCTCGGCGCTGCCGCCCGTGCCGCCGTCGGCTTCCTGCCCCTTGTCTCCGGACTGCGTCTGCGCCGCGCTGGGCACGGGCGAAGCACCGGCGGAATCGGCCCCCTCCTCGCAAGCGCTCAGCGAGAGGACGGCGGCGGCCGCCACAGCGGCCAGGCTGGTGGTGCGGATGAGGTTCTTGCGCATGGGTGCTCCCCCGTAGATCGGACTGCTTCACCGTTCACAGCGCCAGGCACACGCTCTGACGGCAATCAGCCTCGAAGATCGCGTTGGCGTTCCGCTAACGGACGGCTAACGCGGTGCGGCGGCGCATCCGTGCGGTGCGGCGGCGTACGTACCGACGCGGTGCGGTGGCGCACCTCAGCCCGTTCTGCCGGCGACGACACCAGACGTGCGGCATGCCGCCCTCCTCATCCGTAACTCCTGAACTCCTTGCCTCAACAACGGGTACCGTTCCGGTCGTTGACTACGCCGGGCGCGGCATGGACCAAGGAGCGATCCCGTGAGCATCGAGTTCCTGATCACCTCGTTAATCATCGTCGTCTCGCCCGGTACGGGCGCCCTGTACACCATCGCAACGGGGCTCTCCCAGGGGTTCCGCAAGAGCGTCATCGCGGCCTTCGGATGCACGCTCGGGATCGTCCCGCACCTGGCGGCCGCGATCGCGGGGCTCGCGGCCATCCTCCACACCAGCGCCGTCGTCTTCGAGGCCTTCAAATACGCGGGCGTGGCCTACCTCCTGTACATGGCCTGGAACACGCTGCGCGAACACGGCACATTGAAGGTCGATGACACCCGTTCCGGCAGCACGTCAGCCGCCAGGATCACCGGTACCGCCATTCTCATCAACGTCCTGAATCCCAAGCTGTCCATCTTCTTCCTGGCCTTCCTCCCTCAGTTCGT
This sequence comes from Streptomyces sp. NPDC050806, assembly GCF_055586425.1. Lineage (NCBI taxonomy): Bacteria > Bacillati > Actinomycetota > Actinomycetes > Kitasatosporales > Streptomycetaceae > Streptomyces > Streptomyces sp. NPDC050806. The sequence continues at coordinate 523,306 of NZ_JBVJIF010000005.1, forward strand.
TCCGGTGGACGCGAGGAACTCCCTTCCCCACATGCTCGAACTGAGCGCGGTCTTCATGGCGATGACCTTCGTCGTCTTCGCCGTCTACGGGGCATTCGCCGCAGCGGTTCGCGATCACGTGATCTCCCGCCCGAAGGTCCTCACCTGGATGCGTCGCAGCTTCGCCGCCGCCTTCGTCGGTCTCGGCTTTCAGCTTGCGACGACCAACAACTGACGCCTCCGGAGGATCTCGAAGCGGAGCAGCGGAGGGTGTCGAGAACGGCGTGGCGACTCCGTCCCCGGTATGGATGCGCCCACCGTGGACGCACACCTCACACAAGGAGATCCGGCATGACGATCCAGCGGATGGACAACGTCCTCATCGTTGTCGACGACCTTGACGCCGTCATTGCGTTCTTCGTCGAACTCGGCATGGAGCTGGAGGGCAAGGGGCCGGTCGAGGGACGTTGGGTGGAGCGTGTCATCGGGCTCGATGACGTCCGGCAGGACGTCGCGATGCTGCGGACCCCGGACGGGCACGGCAAAATCGAGCTGGCGATGTTCCACACGCCGAAGGCGATCAGGAACGAGCCAGAGGACTCCCCGGCGAACACGCTGGGGATTCGTCGCATCATGTTCGCGGTCGACGACATCGATGAGGCCGTTGCCCGGCTGCGCACACACGGCGCTGAACTCGTCGGCGAAGTGGCTCGGTACGAGGACAGCTATCGGCTCTGCTACGTCCGTGGCCCCGAGGGCATCATCGTCGGACTGGCCGAGCAACTCGGCTGAAGGCCGCCGGGGAAAGCGCGCCGAAAGCACCGTTGCCCGAACGCACCGTCCCGGTCTGCCCTTCTGCGGCAACCAGTGCCCCGACGGACCTTGCTCTGCCCGCCTACGGCGATCGAGGCTGAATGTTCTGCAGGGAGAGGGTATTGATGCACGCACAGGACCGGAAGCCGGGAGAGGCGCAGCGGAAGGCCGCCGCCACGCGTACCCCGGCCACATCTGCCATCGCCGCCGGCACGCACAGCCCGGAGGCCCTCCGAGCGCTGCAGCGCAGTGCCGGCAACGCGGCAGTCGCCCGAGCGATCGAACAGGAACGGCACGCCCACGGTCCGGGCTGCGGCCACCACGAGCAGGAGGCGCCGGTCCAGCGTTCGGCCGTCCACGAAGTGCTGCGCGCCCCCGGTAGCCCGCTGGACGAAAGCACCCGAACCGACATGGAAGCGCGGCTCGGGGCGGACTTCTCAGACGTACGGCTGCACACCGGTCCGGCAGCAGCCGCCTCGGCGAACGAGATCGGTGCCCGGGCCTACACCTCCGGCAGCCACATCGTGGTCGGGGACGGGGGCAGCGATCGACACACCCTGGCCCACGAGCTGACGCACGTCATCCAGCAGCGAAAGGGTCCGGTCGCCGGGACGGACAACGGCGCGGGGCTGAGTGTCAGCGATCCCTCCGACCGCTTCGAACGCGAAGCCGAGGAGACGGCCGCCAAGGTGATGTCGGCCCCGCCCGCGGAGGCGACAGCGCCTGCCGTCCAGCGGGCCGAGCAGACGCAGGCATCATCCGGCCCCTCCGCCGAGCACGCCGTACAGCGGTGGCCGAAGGGGCAGCACATGCAGGGCTACAACCGCCCGGGCATCTCCAACGCGGCCACCGAGGAGATGCTGAGCTACCAGGGCGTGGGCGACCGCCCGAACTCGCCGCGAGCGCAGCAGCGCATGGACGGCCTTCAGGGCGAAAACCACTTCGACCGCGATCTCGCCACCAACTGGGAACAGAACCAGCGCACCGGCAGCACCAGTGGCGCCAACCCCGTCCCCATCTCGCGGAACCACCGGCTGTCCGATCACTACGTCGGTCACATCATCGAGCATGCTGCCGAAGCCCGACGCGCCGCCGGCGCCAACGGAATGCGCGTGGTGCAGATCGACACCGCTGTGCAGCAGTTCATCACCGCGTGCGCCCCCTCCGGCATGGTGCAGGGCATCATGAACGACTTCCGCCAGTTCGCTTCGGCGAACGCCGGCTTCGAAGGCGTCGTCGGTGCGACCTCGAACAACGGCCGGAACCTGCGAGCGGGCCACTCCCGCGACAACTCCACCATCAAGGAACACTTCGACCCGGGCATCATCGCGGGTGGTGACGCGACACCCATCACCGAATCCATCATGGAAGCGGTGAACAACCTGGTCCGCGCACAGGTCATCAAGAAGGGTCTGGCAGAGGAAGCGCTGCAGCCCTACCGCGGGTGGACATCCTCCGACATCCGGCAGCGCACCTGATCCTCGACAAGCGGCACGGCGGCATGGCCATCACCTCGGAAGGCCGCCGCCTGCGGCTCGGAAGACACCTTGGGCCCGCCGGAGATGCTCCGGCGGGCCCAAGGGCGAGTAGCGGGGACAGGATTTGAACCTGCGACCTCTGGGTTATGAGCCCAGCGAGCTACCGAGCTGCTCCACCCCGCGTCGGTGAACGCAACTGTACGCGGTCCCGGACCGCACGCCTAATCGACGCGCCGCCTCGTGGCTGACACCCCGCTCAGTGGGCTCCGCCCGCCTCCGCCGAAAGGTCTTCTTCGGCGCCCTCCGTCTCGTGCACCTTCTCCACAACGGTGTCGTCCGGCCCTACCTGTCGCCCGTCCGCCGCTTGGATCTGCAACGAGCGCAACGGCCGGCCGGTCCGGCGGTCCAGCAGGCGGGAGTGGTCCTCGCCGGTGGTGAAGCACTGCTCCTCGCCCCACTGGCGCAGGGCGACGATCACCGGGAACAGGGCGCGGCCCTTGTCGGTGAGGAGGTACTCGCGGTGGGACCCGCCATCTGCCGCGGGCGCACTGCGCAGCACCCCGGCCTCCTCCAGCGCGCGTAGCCGCGCCGCCAGGATGTTCTTGGCGATGCCGAGGCTGCGATGGAACTCACCGAAGCGGCGGCTGCCGTCGAAGGCGTCCCGCACGATCAGCAGCGACCACCAGTCGCCAATGGCATTCACCGACCGGGCGACCGGGCAGGGGTCGGCGTCGAAACGGGTACGGGCGACCATTCGCGGCTCCTCACCTCCAGCTCCCCGGACCTTCTCCAGGAGTGGTTGCAACATGCTACCTCGCACGGCTAACGTCACGCTGGTAGCAAGATGCAACCGAGTAACCGAGTAACCGAGCGGAAGGTCTGTCGGTATGGCGATGCAGTGCTCCGGTGCGGTCGACGGGTGCGGCGGGACCGGCGGCCACCAGGCACGGTCCCGCCCATCCCATGGGGCCCCATGCCACGAGGCCCCACTCCGCGAAGTTCCAGTTCCATCCTGCGAAGTCCCATTCGTGGCGTCGGTCCCGGATGCGTCGCCGTCGCCCGCCCGGCTCGTGCCCCTGCTCGCCCTCGCCTGCGGCAGCTCCGTCGCCACCGTCTACTTCGCCCAGCCCCTGCTGGTGACACTCGGCGAACGGTTCGGGTTCGGTTCAGGGCAGCTCGGTGCGATCGTCACCGTGACTCAACTCGGTTACGCGGCGGGCCTGCTCACGCTCGTGCCACTCGGCGACCTGCTCGGCCATCGGCGGCTGATCACCGGTCAGCTCGGGCTGCTGGCGCTCGCCCTGCTGGCCGCCGGGCTGGCGCCGGGCGTTGCGGCACTCCTCGGCGCCCTCGCCATGGTCGGACTGCTCGCCGTCGTCGCCCAGACGATGGTCGCTGCGGCTGCCGCCCTGACGCCACGTGCCCGGCGCGGCCGCGCCGTCGGAACTGTCACCGGCGGCATCGTCACCGGAATCCTCCTGGCCCGCGCCGCCGCCGGCATCCTCGCCGACCTCGCCGGCTGGCGGGCGGTCTACCTGGCATCCGCGTGCGTCACCGCCGTACTCGCCGTACTACTGCTCCGCGTACTGCCCGCAGGCGTGACTTCCGCAGGCGCGTCTTCTGCAAGCATCCCTTCCGCAAGCATCCCTTCCGCAAGTGCTCCTTCGGCAGGCGCGCCGACCCTTGGCGTAGGGAAGACGTCGTACCTACGGTTGGTAGCCTCGACCGTCGCCCTGTTCGTGCGCCATCCGGTGCTGCGGATCCGGGGTGCGCTCGCCCTGCTGGTCTTCGCGGCCTTCAGCACGCTGTGGAGCGGCATGGCACAGCCCCTGAGCGAGCCGCCGTGGTCGCTGTCGCACACCGCGATCGGCGCGTTCGGGCTCGCCGGGGCGGCCGGAGCCATAGCCGCCGGAGTGGCCGGACGCTGGAACGACCAGGGCTTCGCCCACCGTACGACCGGCATCGGCCTCGCCGTCCTGGCGCTTTCCTGGCTCCCGATCGCCCTGACCCGGCACTCGCTGTGGGCGCTGGCGATCGGCGCTGTCCTGCTGGACTTCGCCGTGCAGGCCGTCCACGTCACCAACCAGACCCTGATCCACGCCGTCCGACCCGACGCGGGCAGCAGGATCATCGGCGGCTACATGGTCTTCTACTCCGCGGGCAGCGGTCTCGGCGCCCTGGGCTCCTCCCTCGCCTACGCGGCGGCGGGCTGGCCGGCGGTGACGGCCCTCGGCACGTCGTTCAGCCTCGCTGCCCTGCTCCTGTGGGCAATGACCCGCCGTACGGGGCTGTCCGGCGACAACACGGCAGTGCATCGTCCGAGCTCTGCGGACCGGGTTGACCACCGGGTTGACCAGGAGGACGGGGCCTGATCACTGAGAGGACGGGGCCTGATCACTCACCGGAGACCAGCTCGGCCAGGTGGCGCAGCGAGTTGGTGAGATGTTCCGGGCCGAACGGCGGGAACTGGAGGTACTCCCGGATGGACTGCGGCACCGCCGACCAGTCGTAGGTGAGCGTGACCTCAGTCTCGGACGAACCGAGCGGCGCGAGGTCATAACGCCAGAACCAGCCGCCGAACTCCAGGCGACCGTCGTCCTTCTCCTGCCCCGTCAGCCAGCCAATGGCGCGCGGCGGATCGAGCACATGGACCTTGTTCGCCACCCGGTAGTCACCATTCGGATGGTCGGCGTGATACATGTCCATCCGGAAAACCTGCCCCACCTCGGTCAGTGGAGCCCGGTCGACGGATTCCTGAACCCAGCCGGTGCCATCGATCGCAGCATGGGTCGTCGGGTCCGCCAGCACCGCGAACACCCTCGCAACGGACCCGGCGACGGTCAGGGTGGCGCTCACGTTCTCCTGGTCCACGGCACGCTCCCTTGGTATCTCGTCTCGATGAAGGTGCCGCTGAGGGAAGCTGACGCCGCCCAGCGGACACTGCCCAGCGGACGCCGACCACCAGCCATCATCCCACCGGCTTCTCCCATACTGAGACGTGCTGGCCGCTCTCGCTCGTGAAGGGCTCCCTCGCCCAGCCGCCCCACCGCTCACGCAGCCGCAGGCCGGCGAGCTGAGCCATCAGGTCGAGTTCCGACGGCCACACATACCGGAAGGGAATCGACCTGTACGTGCCGCGCCCGTCGACGACCTCGACATAATTCGAACTCGTCGCTTGGGTGGCAACATCGTAGATGTCGAAGGCCCAACGGGTCGGGCTCACATGGAAGGGCACGACGTTCTGCCCGGCCGGCAGCTTTCGGAGTTCGGGAACGATGACTTCGATGACGAAACAGCCGCCAGGAGCGAGGTGAGCCGCAACGTTGCGGAAACAGGCCACCTGTTCCGCCTGCGTCGTCAGGTTCATGATCGTGTTGAAGGCCAGGTACGCGACGGAGAACGAGCCGTCCACCTTTGTCGTCGCGAAGTCGCCGATCGTCACACCGATGGCGTCACCGCCCGGCTTCGCACGGAGCCGGTCAACCATCGCCCGCGACAAGTCGATGCCATGGACCGGAACTCCTCTGTCGGCAAGCGGCAACGCAATGCGTCCCGTTCCGATGCCGAGCTCCAGGGCGCGGCCGTCACCTGCGAGATTCGCGAGCACATCGACCGTGGTGGCCACGACTCCCGGCTCGGACATCTCAGCTGTCGACTCGTCGTACGTCGCCGCAACACTTGCGGGGAAGTAGCCGTCTTCGTCGTCCATGCTCGGACCGTACTGCGCAGAACGCCGGCAACGCCTGCGATTTAAGCGGAGGCGAACGACCCACCACATGGGATGACCCGCCGCATGGGATGCCCCGCAAGGAGACCATCAACCGTGACGTACGTTGTTCTCAGCGAGTCAGCGAGTCAGCGAGTCGACGAATCGGCGACCAGCGAGCAGTGTGCACTGGAGAACGGGTCGCCTGGTCGCCTGGTCAGGATCGGAGCGAATGATGAGGGCAGCCCGTTTCAACCGGTTCGGGGGCCCGGAGGTACTCGAAATTGTGGATCTCCCTGATCCGCACCCGGGCCCCGGTCAGATCCGGATCGCGGTGCGCGCGGCCGGCATCAACCCGAGCGACTGGAAGAAGCGCAGGGGCCTGATGGATGAGGAGCTCCCGCAGACCATGGGCCACGAGGCGGCAGGCGTCGTCGACGAGCTGGGCGAGGGCGTTGCGGACGTGGCCGTCGGCGACCGGGTTTTCGGCTTCTCCGCCGATGCGACGGCCCAGGCCGAGCTGGCTGTGCTGTCCTACTACGCACCGATCCCGCCGTCGCTCGACTTCGCCGGCGCTGCCGCGCTGCCGGCCGCCATCGAAACGGCCACGCGCGCGCTCGACCAGCTCGGCGTCGGCAGCGGCAGCACACTGCTCGTCAATGGCGCCTCCGGAAGCGTCGGCAGCGCCGCGGTGCAGCTGGCCGTGGTGCGCGGCGCACGCGTGATCGGCACTGCCAGCCCGTCAAACCACGACTACCTGCGCACGCTGGGAGCCGAGCCCGTCGCCTATGGCGCAGGCCTCGTCGAGCGGGTTCGCGCGCTTGCGCCCGGTGGCGGCGTTGACTCCGCGCCCGGTGGCGTCGACTCCGCCCCCAGTGACATCGACTCCCCGCCAGGCGGCGTAGACCTCGCGCTCGACGTCGCCGGGAGCGGCGTGCTGCCCGAGCTCATTGAACTCGCCGGCGGCGCCGAGCATGTCGTGACGGTCGCCGACTTCGCCGGCGCCCAGGAGCACGCTGTGACGTTCAGTCGCGGGGACACCGGCCGGGCGCTCCACGCGCTCGACGACATCGGCGAACTGATCGAGACCGGGCGCTTCTCGCTCCGGGTCGCGGGGACCTTCCCGCTTGCCGAGATCGCGGAGGCACACCGCGTCAGCGAGGACGGGCACGTACGCGGAAAACTTGTGCTGCTGGTCGACTGACACGGCCACGAGCGCCCGAGCACCGGCGTACCTCGACGTCCGACCTCCGACTTCCGACCACTGTCCGGCCGTGCGTGCCCGGGCGATTCCCCTCGCCCGAACACACAGAACCGGAACATCCGCAGCGGCTCACCCGGCCAGGACGGCGGCGACGTCGAGCCGTGTCAGCTTCCGCGGGTTGCGCACCGCGGCCGGCTCACGGGCGGGGCGTGCGGGAAGGGTCTTCTGCCAGGGCTAGCGTTGTTCCAGTACCCCAATGGACCATCACTGGAGAACTTGTGCCTGTGCCCCTCGGCGATGAGGTGGTGGCGCTCCTGCGCCGTCCCAGCACCTGCTACATCGCGACATCGATGCCCGACGGCTCGCCCCAGCTCACCCAGACATGGGTCGACACCGACGGCGAGCACGTTTTGATCAACAGTGTCGAGTCACACCAGAAGACCCGGAACATCGCCCGTGACCCGCGGGTGGCCGTCGCAGTCGCCGACCCCTCGGACCCGAGCTCCTACGTCCAGATCCGCGGACGGGTGGTGCGCGTGACCAAGGAGGGGGCGGTCGACCACATCGAAGCGCTCGCGCAGAAGTACCTCGGTGGGCCGTACCCGTGGTTCGGCGGTCGCGACCAGGTCAGAGTGATCTATGTGATCCAGCCCGAACGGATCAGCAGCCCTCGCGGCTGAGGGGAGTGGTGGCGGGTCCTTCGGGATGAGCGCGCCGACCGCCTCCGCGTGGTAGCGGAGGCGGTCGGCCCGTTGGGTCTGTTGGGTCCGATGGTTCGACTGGATCGATATGCCCAGATGAACGAGATCGAGCGGCTTGTCAACGCACCCAAGGGGTCCCGGGCCGTGGCGGCAGCCGGTCCGGTGGTTACGCGTGGGCGCTGATCACACCGCCGGCGCTGAGCACGATGTACACGCCGTTGGCGTCGAGGCCGGTGTCCTGCTCGTTCGCCTCCATCGTGCCGTACACCGCGCCGTCCGTGCCGAGGATCTCCGCGCGGTACCGGAGTTCGCCGACCTTCGTGACCTTGGCCGTCCAACCGCCCGCGAGCTTGAACGTGCCCGGCCCCTGGTGCCCGCCGCCCATCCACGAGTGGACTTCGCCGCCCAGCGTGAGCACGACGAACATGTCGTTGGCGTCGAGCCCGGCATCGTGCTCGCCCGTCTCCAGCGTGGCCAGGACCGAACCGTCGTTGACGATCTTGGCGCGGTAGTGCTGCTCGCTGAGCCGGTAGACCTCGGCCTTGCTGCCGTCCACCAGGGTCACCGTGCGGACCGGGGACTTCGACTTGGATGTGGCGGCGTGCGCGCTGCCCGACTGCTTGCCCGCGGCACCCGCCTTGGAGTCGACCTTGTCACCAGAGTCCGCCTGAGCATCGGAGCCCTGCGATCCGGCGGAGGAGCTCGCGCCGCCGGACTGGGCCGCGGTACCCGTTTCCGTGTGGGCCGCGGGCTTCGTGCCAGCGGCATCCGAGCCGGAGCAGGCGGTCAGGGAGAGGCCGGCAGCTGCGATCACGGCCGCGGCGGCAATGCGCACGGTGCGGCGACGGGCGGTGCGGGCAGTGGTGTTGGAGCTCATTTCAGGTCCCCCGGGGGAGTCGGTGCCGTTGTTTCCTCGGTACGCCACCCACTCTGACCTGGGCCGCTGACGTGTGGCTGCCGCTCCGCTAACATCCGGCTAACGCGTGGTCGCCGCCCGGTTCGCCATCTGGAGCCCCGTTGGCGGGACCCCCGCGATGCGCGGATTCGTGGGCATGGCAGGGGATTTCAGTTCCTACGGCCTCGGTCCGTCGGCATCTCCGGCATCTCCGGTAACGGATTTTCGAGTGTCCCCGTCATCGTGGATTTTGCTCTCACGAGCAACCATGGCGCTTTTCCCGGCATCTTTGAATTGATGCGTTGAGATTTGTGCAATGTTGAACGACGTTTCGCTGGGGGGGGCGCGTCGACGGCTGCCGGTTATCCGTTTTGGATCATCGAAAAAAGTGAGTTACCGTCAATGCCTCGCCCGGCCTGACCTGCTGGAACGGAACTGGAGTAGGACCGGAACAGGACTGGAACAGGAGGGGAAGGGTCGGGGGAGGCAAAAGAAAGAAGACCAGGGGGAAGAAGAAAACGGGGGCCGTTCAGTTTCCACGCCAAGCGGCGTATCCGTCGCCCTCTTCCCCCTGCCCTGCAAGGAAAGTGTACGTGAAGAACAATCACATCCGCATAGCCGCGGCCACCGCCCTGACCGCCGTCACCATCGGCGTTGCCGCCCCCGCCGCGAGCGCGGTCGAGGCACACCGTGGCCGGGCAGTCGCGGCGCAGGCTGCCGAGCCGCTGCAGCCGACCGCTGAGGACGTCCGTGACCTCATCTCCCGTATGCGTGCCGACGGCGCCGATGCCCACCGGATCCGGGAGTTCGAGGAGTACGCCAAGCAGCTGGAGAACCCCGATGCCCACAAGCGTACGAAGCGTGCCCTGGGCATGGGCACCATCGTGCGCAAGCTGATCGTCGCCGGTCTGCGCCACGGCGGCAGCTGGGCAGGCAAGATCGTCGGAAAGGTCAGCAAGAAGAGCGGCGCCTTCATCTCCCGCAATGGCAACAAGATCGCCGACGCGATCGAGGATGTCGAGGGCTGGAGCGAGACCGCCCTTTCCATCGCCATGGTGAAGGCAGGCGTTCCCACCGACGTCGCCCATGACATCGCCAAGGCCATCATGATGGTCGCCCTCTGAGGAACCGACCATGCGGGCGGCACCCCGGCAATTCGTCGAGGTGCCGCCCGCACCACCGTCCGGGTGCAGCAAGGAGTGCACAGTGAAAGACCATCAGCAAGAAGAGGAAGAACCCACCTGGGCTTCCCTGTCCCCTCGCGAGAAAGTACTCGCCGCCTTCGGCATGACCGGGCTGGGGCTCGGCATCGCGGCCGTCGTGGCCCTTGTCGTCCTGATGGGCGTCCTCCTCGTCGCGCTGCTCTCCCGCAGTCTCATCGAATCCGAGGGAGTCGCGCCCCTGTTCTGGGGTGCGTTGCTGTGCTTGCCCTGTGGGCTGCTCGCCGGCATCTTCGTCTACCCGCTTCGCCTAGCCGCGCGTCTCCTCCCGCTCTCCGCAGCGGCCAAGCGAAGCGTGGAGATGGGCTTGTCGGCAGGGGCGACCTTCCTTGCCGTGCTGTTCGTCGAGTCCTTCACGCCCGGACTGCACGTGCAGCACCCCTGGCTCCCCGCCCTGCTGGCCACACTCGTCGTGGCCCTGGCCAACGTGGTCATCAGGCGTCTTGAAAGCCGCGAGCAGCGACGGGATGGTGCGGTGTAGCGCGGGTCGGTCGCTCTCGTCGATCGCGGCTCAGGGCAAGCGGAGATGAAGTGTGGGGGCCTTCTGCGGGAGGTGAGGAGCGAGGTTCCAGTGAGAGGAGCGGGGCTCCGGTGAGAGGTGTGGGACCTCCGGTGGGAGGTGAGGTGAGGGGCGCTTCGGTGGGCGATAGGGCCGGGAGGTGCGGTGCGGCACGCCGTGTGTGATGTGCGGTGATGGTGATGTCGTCCGATGACGCTGCTTGACTCTCCCATCGTGGGAGAGTCGAAGGTGGGCGCCATGCACAACGACGAACAGCGGCTCATGTGGAGCATCGGGACCGTCGCGCGTAAGACCGGCCTGCCGGTGAAGGTGATCCGGCACTGGTCGGACCTGGGAGTGGTACCGCCGGCGGGACGGACCGCCGCCGGATACCGGTGTTACGACGCCACAGCCGTGGCACGCCTGCAGCTGGCCCGGACGTTGCGAGATCTGGGTATGGGGCTCGGCGAGATCCGTGCCGTCCTGGATCGCGAGGACGGTCTCGCGGAGGTGGCCGCCGCACACGTGGAGGCATTGGAGTCGCAGATCCGCCGGCTCCGTACGCATCAGGCCGTCCTGCGCACCGTCACCCACCGCACCACCCGCGAAGGGCTCGCTCTCATGACCCGTACCGCCCACATGTCACCTGACGAGCGCCGCGCGCTGATCCATCACTTCCTCACCGAGACCCTCGGTGACCTGGACGTGCCCCACTTCCGGGAAGGGCTGCTGGCAGCCGGCGCCGACCTCCCGGAGAACCCTACCGACGACCAGATCGAGGCATGGCTGGAGCTGGGCGAGCTGATCGCCGGAGGACAGCTGCAGCCGGCGATGCGGCGCATGGCGCAGCACGCCGCCGACCAGGGACGGGGCGCCGACCAGGGACGGGGCGAGGACGACCTCGCGGCGGCGGAGGAGATGCGCCGACTGACCGACACCTGGACCGCGCGAGTACGGGAAGCGATCGACGCGGGCACCGCACCGGATTCGCCGGCCGCCGACCCCGTCGTGGCCGACATCGTCGCCGCCTGGCTGCCCAGCCGCGCGAACACCGACCCGACGGTGACCGCCGACGGTGCCGAGGCCCGCGGCCTCCTCCGCGAACAACTCACCGCCGCCTCCGAGCCGGCCGTAGAACGCTTCTGGCAGCTGCTGTGCGTACTGGGCGGCCGCCCGGCACCACCGAGCCTCGCCCGAGCCGGCGACTGGCTGACCACCGCCCTGCGCGCCAACCCCACGCCGGGCGCACGCGACACGCAGCTCAATGCCCTGTACCGGGACGACTCCGACCCCTGGCCGCGCGGTGTCCTGGACGCCTGCGCCCGCGTTCAGTACACCGTCGCCGCACTCGTCCGCGATACGCCATCGGCCGACTTCGACCTGCCGACTCCCTGCGGGGGCTGGACGGTACGTGACCTCCTGGACCACCTGGTGTGGGAGAACATCCTGTGGGGTGGTCTGGCCCAGGGCATGCCCCCTGCCGGCGGACATACCGACGACCACCTCGGCACCGACCACGTAGCCGCCTTCGAGACCGCTGCGGAGGAAGCCCTCACCGCCTTCCGGCAGCCGGGCATGCTGACGCGCGCCTTCGGCCCTGCCCCCGGACGTCGCCTGGTCGAGCAACTCGTCATCGAACTGCTCGTGCACGGATGGGACCTGGCCGCCGCGCTCGGCCGCGACCGCGACCTGCTGCCGGACCTCGCACGAGCCGCACTGCCGGTCGTACGCGAGATCTACGGCGACCTGCCCCGTACCGCCGGTGGTTCCTTCGGCCCGCCGCAGCCGGTGCCTGATGACGCACCGGCCTTGGACCACCTCGCCGGCTGTCTCGGACGGGCACCGAGACCACTCGGCAAGAGACGCTGACCAACTCGCCCTCCAAACAAGGAGGTTCGCCGGGGCGGCAGGCGCGACAGGGGCGACAGAGGTGGTGGCCTCGCCTCGATAGTCTGCACGGCGTGATCAACTCATACACGAGCTCCGACGACGCTGCGGTCGCGATAGCCGGGGCGCGGGCCGGCGCGGACGTGGTCCGCAGCATGTACGGTCAGCGGCTCCACCGCATCGACAAGGGGGCAGGGGACTTTGCCACTGCCGCCGATGTGGCGGCCGAGGGGGCGATCCTCGGTGTCATCCGTGCCGCACGGCCCGATGACGCGGTGCTCGGCGAGGAAGGCGGGCAGCAGGGCACCGCCGCCGCTGTGCGCCAGTGGTTGGTGGATCCCCTGTGCGGCACGCTGAACTACGCCGTCGGCAACATGCTGGTGGCCGTCAACGTGGCGCTGCGCGATGGGGCGGCGGCGGTGGCCGACCCGTTCAGCGGCGAGGTCTTCTTCACCGACGGGGAAACCGCCCGGGTGCGCCATGACGGGGCCGACGACGCACTACTGACGCCCACGTCCGCTACCCGATTGGTGGACGTCAACCTGGATCCGCCGTTCCCGAGTGCACCCGGATTCCGGGCAGTGGATCTCCTCGCCCACCCCGAGTTCGTCGAACGATTCCGGCCCCGCGTCGTATCCACGACGCTGGCGCTTGCCTGGGTCGCCGCCGGTAAGCGCGCCGCGTACGTCACCGACGGCGGAGACCTCTCCAGCAGCGTGCATTTCGCGGCCGGCATCGCTCTGTGCCGGGCTGCCGGCTGCGTAGTCACCGGGATCGACGGTGCCCCGATCGGTGAGACAGGCCGTGGGCTCGTGGCCGCCGCCGACGACGAGACCCACGGGCTGCTGATGTCGATGATGCGCAGCCAAGGCTAGTGCTGTGACCGCGTGCGCTCGCGGCACCGGGGAGAGGCTGCTGTTTGGAGAGGCATGCGGCCCCAGCTGGTGTCCTCTTCGTTCCAGATCCGGCGCTCCGTCGCCCAGCCATTGGAAGCCGGCGCCGTTGTGAGCGGATGAGTGGTGCAGGATCACTGCCGGCTGGCGGGTAGAGCGCAGGCCGGAGTGCCTCCTGGGAGGCGTTGGCGGTTGTTCGAGATGAGCCGGTAGACGCCATGGGCGATCCAGCGCATGGGCGGCAAGGTGAGCACCGCTCCGAGAACGGCCCACCCGCTGCCTGCGCTCAACAGCAGCTTGGCCACTGCCTGCGCGCCACCGTGGACCGCATTCGTCGGCGTCACCCAGAGCGCCTCGTACTCGGCCCGTTGCTGCGAAACACCGAAGGAGGCCAGGGGAGCCCGCTGCCACGGGGTGGCTTCGCAACGGGGCCGAACGTACCGCTCGGCAAGCCCTACCGCGGACGTACAGAAGCCGCAGTCTCCGTCATAGACCAGCACAGGCAGAGTTCGCATGATCCCATCATGCCGCGTACGGGCCGCTGCCATGCCGTGTACGGTCCGCGGTCCCGCCGTGCGGGGATCGCGGTCCCGATTCGTTCGACTTCCCGCGTTCGCATGAGCGGCTGCAACCGGGCCGGCGCCGCTGGGCCGGGCCCGACCCAGCGCACCGTACAGTGCCGGTGTAGTGGATCCCGAGCTGGCCCACCTCGTCGAGCAATGGTTGGAGGAGACGGTCGGCGACATCGAGGACCGGCTCACCCGGGCCGGCCCCTGGAGCCGCACCAGCGTCGCTTCCGCGGCGCGCTCGCCATGGGCACAGTAACCCGGGCCCACAGCCGGTGGGCCAGCGTGCCATTTGCCGAGCCACCATCGGACGCACATGAGTACCGGTACTCATGTGCCTCAAGGGCCGGGCAGTGAGCATTGCCCCATGCCCGTACCTATGCCTCTGCGCAAACACACTGCCGCGGTGGTCACCGCAGCAGCCGGCGTTCTCCTCCTGGCGGGATGCGGGCTCAGCGGGGACGAGCTGTTCTCCAACCTCAACGGCACCGGCGCCTCCCAGTCGCAGGCCACCGATACCTCCGATAACACCGGCACCTCCGAGACGGGAGCGCCACGGTCCGACGCACCGCCGAACTACGCGGACAACAACCGCGTCCGGATACCCGGCGAGATGAGCCCGCAGGACGAGAAGCGAGCAGGGCAGAGGGCCACCGAGGTCAAACGGGCTCTTGAAGAGCTGCGCCGATGGGGCAAGATCAGCCCCGCAGAGGTTCAGCCCGTACTCGACAAGCTGGCCGCCTCTGATCCCCTCTCGGTAACAGGGTTGCGCAGCCTTTGGTCGGACAAGGCCGGAGGGAGCTCTTACGGCATCTGGATCGGGAAAACCGCCTGCGTCACGGGGACCGTCAGCAAGGACCGCGTGTGGGCGAACGTCAACGGCCACTACCTGGAGAGCGGCTGTCTGCCTCCGCCTCCCACTCACTGAGAGAGCCGAGTTCGTGGCCTGGCCCCCGCTGAGGTATGCGTCAGTCCAGGCAGAATTCGTTGCCTTCGGGGTCGGTCATCACGATGAGTCCGGCGCTCATCGGGGGAGCCGGCTCATCGCGGCGTACCCGCTTCGCTCCCAGCGCGATGAGCCGGTCGCACTCGGCCTCCAGCGCCGCCATCCGTTCCTCTCCCTGCAATCCGGGAGCCGCACGAACGTCGAGGTGGACGCGGTTCTTGGCGATCTTCCCCTCCGGTACCTGCTGGAAGAACAGTCGCGGGCCGTGCCCGTCCGGGTCCTCGATGGCCGACTTCGTGTTGCGTTGGTCCTCCGGCACGCCGAGCCGCGCGAGAAAGTCGTCCCATGCGGCCAGCGGGTCGGTGCCCTCGGGCAGATCCACCCCGGGCGGGCAGGGATGGACATAGCCCAGCGCGTCGCGCCAGAAGTTCGACAGGGCCCGCGGGTCGTGAGCGTCGAAGGTGATCTGGATGTGGCGGCTCATGGGGATGCTCCGTTCGTAGCGGGGGGCGCGTGCAAGGAGAGGCCGCGCAGCGGAAAGCCACGGGCAGGGCCCACTGTGACACCTCTAGCGGACAGGATCGGTCCGCTATTTCTGGCAGGGTGACGGGCATGGATGTGGGGAGTGGTGAGGAGCGGGGGACGACGGAGCGGGTGCTCGCTCTGCTCGGGCTGCTGCAGCAGCGCCAGGTCTGGACGGGTCCCGAACTCGCCGAGCGGCTCGGGGTCACGCCGCGCACGGTACTGCGTGATGTCGAGCGGTTGCGTGCCCTCGGCTATCCGGTGCAGGCCAGCCAGGGGGTCGGCGGCGGTTATCAGCCAGGTCCCGGGCAGGACCTGCCGCCGCTGTTGCTCGATGACGAAGAGGCGATCGCCACCGCGGTCTCGCTGCTCGCCCATGCGGGCGGTGCGGCCGCCGGTGACGCCGCGCTCCGCGCACTGACCAAGCTCGACCGGGTGCTGCCCACCAGGCTGCGGCACGAGGTGCGCACGCTCTCCGGCTCGGTGGAGTTCTTCGGTACCGGCCGCGCGCCGGTCGACCCCGAGGTGCTGATGACGCTGGCCAGAGCCTGCCGCGACGAGACCGAGGCCGGTTTTGGCTATCCCTCCGGGGGCGAGGTGCGACAGCGGCGGGTGGAGCCTTATCGCCTGGTCGCCTCCGACCGGCGCTGGTACCTCCTCGCCTACGACCTCGAACGCGACGACTGGCGCAGCTTCCGTCTCGACCGGATGACCGAGGTGTCCGCACGGACCTGGCGCTTCCGCCCGCGCGCGGCGCCGGACGCGGCGGCGTACGTGCAGGAGGGGGTGGCCAGCCGGGTCTACCCGCACCAGGCGCGCTTTCTCGTGCACGCGTCGGCCGACACGGTACGCGCACAGATTCCGGCGTCGGCAGCCGTCGTACGAGGGCGGGGGAGCGAGCGCTGCGAGGTACTCAGCGGGGGCGGCAGCCTTGATGCCGTGCTCATGCACGTGCTCCTGCTGGGGCATGACTTCGAGGTACTCGACCCTCCGGAACTGGGGAGGCGCTGCCGTGTGCTGGCGGAGAAACTGCTGTCGGCCGGCGCGACGGTCTCGCCGGTGCCGGACCTGGAGGAGTGACGGCCTGAACGGCGCTCAAGTGGCGCTGGTCGCGCTGTCCGAGGCCGTTTCGGGCTTTGTGTGCAGGACGTCGCGGGCCTGGTCCGCGGCGCTGATGATGCTCTCGGAGACGAAGTCGACGAAGCGGGCGATGTTTTCGAGGCGGACGGCCGCCGGGGTGCCGGAGCCGAGAATGCTGACGCCCTGTCGTGCGGTTTCGGCGACGTGGGCGGTGCCGCGGGCGCTGGCCAGCATGGATTGGTACCAGACGTCGTCATCGACTACGTAGCGCTCGCGGCGGCTGTCATCGCGTTCCCGGCGGACGAGACCCTGGTTCTCGAGGTATGCGATCGCTTTGGAGATGGACGCCGGGCTGACCTGCAGGCGCTGGGCGAGTTCGGATGCGGTGAGGCTCCCCGCGTCGCTGATGCAGAGGCAGGCCAGCACCCGGGCCATCATCTTGGGCGAGCCCGTCTGTATGAGGACGGTGGTGAAGGCCTCCTCGTACTCGCGCACCGCCTCGGCATCGCGGCCATGGGCCTGTTCGGGAACCTTGGCGCCCCGGGGTGCGGCCTGCCTGCGCCGGTGGGCGCGGTGTTGGGTGGCGCGGTGGGCGAGATCGGCGCGGTAGGCGGTGGGGCCGCCGTTGCGCATCACCTCGCGTGTGATGGTCGAGGTGGGGCGGTCGAGACGTCTGGCGACCTCCGCATAGGCGAGGCCATCGGCCAGCCCCAGGGCAATCTGCTGGCGTTCCTGCTGGCTGAGCCTGCCTCCCGGCATCGCCGTCTCCTTCGTCGCCCTTAGTGGCTCCTGGTGTCTCAGGAGCGCCGGCTGTGCAGCATAGCGTTCACTTCTCATTCATTGCAACGAATGGGTGGTGGCTATTGCGTTACCCTCCGTGCTGTTGCAACGAAATACGGGCGATGAGCTGCGTAAATAGCGGTTGTTCGCAATAACAGTATTGCTTGATCTGTGAATGCAACGTAGCGTTTCCAATATCAGAAACAGGTCGGAAACAGGAGCCGAAGGAGCACACGATGCAGACGAAGCAGAGCACGATCCAGAAGTTCGACACTCCGGCCCCGGTGGCCGCCGTCCTGGACATCCCCGCGGGGCGCGTCCGGTTCATCGCCGCCGACCGGGCCGACACCACGGTCGAGGTCCTGCCGGCGGACGCCTCGAAGAGCCGCGACGTGAAGGCGGCGGAGCAGATCGAGGTCGCGTACCGCGAAGGCGTCCTGCGGATCGAGGCCCCGGCGCCGAAGAACCGGATCCTCGGCCCCTCCGGATCCATCGAGGTGACCGTCCAACTGCCCGCCGGCTCCCGCGTCGAGGCGAAGGCGGCCAGCGCCGAATTCCGGGGCGTGGGACGGCTCGGCGACGTCACCTTCGAAGGCGCGCACGGCTCGGTCAAGCTCGATGAGACCAAGAGTGTCCGCCTCGCCCTCCTCGCGGGCGACATCTCGGTCGGCCGCCTGGGCGGGCCCGCGGAGGTCACCACAGCAAAGGGCGACATCCGCATCGCCGAGGCCGTGAGCGGCGCGGTCACCCTGCGCACCGAGGCCGGCGACATCTCGGTCGGCGCCGCCCGCTGTGTCTCCGCCGCGCTCGACGCCGGCACCTCCTACGGCCGGATCCACAACACGCTCAAGAACACCGACGGCGCCGCCGCCGGACTGAACATCCACGCGACCACCGCCCACGGCGACATCACCGCCCGCAGCCTCTGAGAAACACCCTCACGACCGATACCCAACCCCGGCCATCACGGTGAACGGGCTGCGCAACTCCCAAGCCCCAAGCCCCAAGCCCGAAAACAGAAGTCCCACGGCAACAAGGCCGTGGGGAGTCGCGGTGGCCGCCGTTGCGCTCTCCATCCGCACCGAATACGTCCCTTTGAGAGATGAGGAAAGACCATGAGTGAAGCCCTTCACACCGTCGAGAACGGCAGCGGGCAGGACCGTCCGGAGCTGCAGAAGGCCATCCAGGAGTTCGTCGATGCCGGGTTCGCCGGCATGCAGATGCGGGTGCACGACGAGCGGGGCGAGTGGGTCGGCAGCGCCGGGGTGCGCAAGCTGGGCGAGGACGCCAAGCCGCAGACGAACGGGCTTTTCTGGGTGGGCAGTTCCACCAAGACCTTCACCGCGACCCTGGTGCTGCGACTGGTCGCCGACGGCGCGATCGGACTGGATGATCCGGTGGCCGACCATCTGCCCCGGCTCGGGCTGGACCGGCGGATCACGGTGCGGATGCTGCTGCAGCACACCAGCGGGTTGTACAGCTACACCGGCGAGCTCGACGCCGACGGGACGTTCGTGCCGGGTATCCCCTCGATGGGCAAGGAGTGGGTGGAGAACCGGCTCCGCACCCATCGGCCGGAGGAGCTCGTGCGGTTCGCGCTCTCCAAGCCGGTGCGGTTCGAGCCGGGGGCGGGTCAGAGCTACTCCAACACCAACTACACGCTGGCCGTGCTGCTGATCGAGCAGGTCACCGGCCGCTCGTACGCCGAGGAGATGCAACGGGGGATCCTGCGGCCGCTCGGGCTGCGGGACACCGTGGTGCCGGGCACCTCGCCGGAGCTCCCCGGGCCGCACGCCCACGGTTACTACCGCTACCAGGACGGCGACGAATGGAAGGTGGTCGACGTCAGCCGGCAGAACTCCTCCCTGCTGGCCGGCGCGGGTGACATGATCTCCAGCACCCAGGACCTCCACACGTTCTTCTCCGCGCTGCTGGGCGGCAAGCTGCTGCCCGACCGGCTGCTGGCCGAGATGCTCAAGCCGCATGGTGAACTCGGTTACGGTCTGGGGCTGTTCGTACAGGAACTGGGTCCGGACCACGGCGGCACCATCGTCCACCACAACGGCGGCGCCCCAGGGGGCTACGGCGCGCTGATGATCAGCACGCCCGATGGCAGCAAGACCCTGACCGCGGGGCTGACGACCGGCGATGCCGAGTCCAACCCGGCAGTGGTGATCCAGGAGGCGTTGGACAGGCTCATCAAAGCGGTGTTCAGCGGTTGACGGACGGGCAAGGCGAGGCCCGTCAGGCCAGGCGGGCCCGTCAGGCCAGGCGGGCCCGTCAGGCCAGGCGGGCCCGTCAGGCCAGGAGAGGGCGCCAGCGGTCGGCGGACTCCAGCATGTCCGTGATGACCCGCTCCAGGAATGTCCCCGCCTTGGCCATCCGTTGTCCCACGGGCGTGCCGAGCCCGAACGTCTCCGCCGCCGCCAGCGCGGCCTGCGCCGATTCGAGCGTGTGCCGCGCGCTGATGACGATCGAGTTGTACCAGGCGTTGTCGTCGATGACGTAGATGTCGCGGCGCCGCTGCGGATCGTGCTCGCGCCGGACATAACCCTGCTCCACCAGGGAGTTGACAGCCACGGAGACGGAGGCCGGGCTCACCTGCAGCCTGCGGGTCAGCTCGGCCGCGGTGCGCCTGCCGTCCTCGGACAGCAACAGGTCGACATGCACCCGCGCTGTCATTCTCGGCAGTCCCGACCTGACCGCCAGCTCAATGATCTCCTCTTCCACCGCGCCGGCCGGCGGCCCGGCACCGCGTGGGGGAGTGGGCGTGCCACGCCGGGCCCGCTGAACCGTCGCCCGGTGCGCATGCTGGGGCCGGTAGCCACCGGCGCCGCCGTTGCGTCCGACCTCCCGGCTGATCGTCGAGGTCGGCCGGTCGAGCCGCCTGGCGATCTCGGCGTACGAGAGTCCGTCGGCGAGCCCGGCCGCGATGCGCTGGCGTTCCTGCTGGGTCAACCGTCCTCCTGGCATGCCGTCAGTATTGCCTTCGCCGCCATCCATTGCAACGCATCATTGCATTCGAGCTCAGCGTCATTGCATCAATTTACCGCCTGCTAGCTGGGATAAGGGTCTTTAGTGGATTGACGGCCCTCCGAACGCAACGTAGCTTTCAAGTAATCCCAAACGCGTACTATCGCGAAATGAGGAATGGTCATGGGTGAATCCGTCCACACCGTCCCGACGATGCCGACGGTGCGTCAGTCCGGCTGCCCCTTCGACCCGCCGGCGGAACTGCTCGATGCCCGCCGACACGGTCCCATCAGCCGCTTCACCCACCCCGGTGGGAAGCCCGGCTGGCTGGTCACCGGATACGACATGGTCAGGTCGGTCCTTGCCGACCCTCGGTTCAGTGCGCGCAAGGAGCTGCTGAACGTGGTCGACTTCGAGATTCCGCCGGCGCCGCCCGGCGAGTTCCTCCTCATGGACGACCCGCAGCATCGGCGCTACCGCAAGCCGCTGATGGGCAAGTTCACCGTACGGCGCATGCGCCTGCTCACCGAGCGCGTGGAGCAGGTCACCGCCGACTGTCTGGACGCCATGGAGAAGACCGGGCCGCCGGCGGACCTGGTGACCGCATTCGCCAAGCCCATCCCCGCCATCGTCATATGCGAGCTGTTGGGCGTGCCGTACGAGGACCGGGGCTCCTTCCAGGAGCAGATCGACTCGTTCATGAACGGAGAGACGAGTGACGAGGACCTGATGGCGGCCTACGCCGCGGTCCAGAACTACCTCGCGGAGCTGGTGGTCGCCAAGCGTGCGAACCCCACCGACGACGTGCTCAGCGACCTCACGGACAGCGACCTGACCGATGAGGAGCTGAAGGGGATCGGCCTGATTCTGCTGTCGGCCGGGTTCGACACCACCGCGAACATGCTGGCGCTGGGCACCTTCGCGCTGCTCCAGCACCCGGACCAGCTGGCCGCACTGCGCTCAGACCCTGCGCTCGCCGACCGGGCCGTGGAGGAACTGCTGCGGTACCTGAGCGTCGCCAAGCAGTTCTGGCGGACGGCCCTGGAAGACGTCGAGCTGGGCGGCCAGACCATCAAGGCCGGCACGACGGTCGTCCTGTCGTACAACACCGCCAACCGCGACCCGGAGCGCTTCACGGATCCCCATGCGCTCGACCTGCAGCGGCAGGAAGGCGGGCACCTGGCCTTCGGTCACGGCGTCCACCAGTGTCTGGGGCAGCAGCTCGCCCGCGTCGAGATGCGGGTCGCGTTCTCCGCGCTGCTGAGCCGCTTCCCCACGCTGCGCCTGGCCGTACCGGCGGAAGAAGTCAGCCTGCGCCCGGAGGCCGCGGACATCTACGGGGTGAAGAGCCTCCCGGTCACCTGGGACGTGTGACCCACGTGTGACCGCGAGCGAGTCGGGGGCGAGGGGGTGACGGGGATGAGGAGGTGGGGGAGCGGACCGGTGTGACGTGAGCGGCTTGCGAGGGGCCCTCACGTACCGGCGCGGCGGTAGACCGAGACGAGGAGCTGGTCCTTGGCGGGGCCGTGGACTTCCCAGCGCAGGTGCCATTCGTCCGGTGACAGGACGGTGAAGGTGCCTTCGTAGCGATCCGCGGCGCACTGGTGCACGGCCGTCCAGTGGCCGCGGCGCAGGTCCAGCGTGTGGAAGGGACGGCCGTCCGCGAAGGACACCTCGGCGGAGCCGTCCGGGAGCGGCGTCATCCGGAGGGTTCGGCTGGCGTCCCGCCGTGCGCCGTCCCATTCCATGACGCCTTCCTCCACGTGCAGCCACCCGTCGTCGACGTCATCGGCGTCGTCGGTGCGGAACTCGGCCCGTCCGGAGAAGTGGCCGACGTGTTCACCGGCGTACAGCTCACGCTCCACGCTCCAGTTGCCTGCGAGGTAGGCGAGCGCATCGGGTACGGCCCGGACGCCGGGATCGGATGAGGTCATGCCCCCAGCTTCTCACTCGGCACACGGGCGGCAGCCCGTACCCCTCCTCCCATGCAGACGGACGTGCGCACGCCCTCAAGGACCACGACGGCTACAACCCACCGGACATCCACGCGCCGGGTGACCGATTGCGTACCGATCGACCGCGTGCCAACTGAACGATCGTGCTCGTTGGATGTTCTGCTGAGCGTAGCCGGGGTCCATGGTGGGGAAAGCGCATTGCGCATGGGGGCGTTGAGGGTCTGGACTGCCAAGGATCACGACGGCGGGCTGCTCCCCGGTTCTGGGAGCGGGGTCATGTGTCGAGATCGCCGCCCTGCCCCGCCGCGGCGCATCACGACCCGCACGGTTTCCGGTTCGGGAACCGGCGCAGAGGTAAGCGAATGGCATCCATGCTCGACGGTTGTACGCCCTGGCCGGAGGAGTTCGTCGACCGTTACTGGGCGGCCGGGCACTGGCGTGGCTGTACGCTGGACAACCTGCTGCGCGACTGGGCCCTGGAGTACGGACCGCGGACCGCGCTCGTACACGGCGGCACCCGCGTCACGTACGCGAACCTGAACCGGCGCGTGGACCGCATGGCTGCCGGATTCCGGCTGCGCGGCCTCAGGCCCGGGCAACGGGTCGTCGTCCAGCTGCCGAACGTTCCCGAGTTCGTCATCACCGTGTTCGCGCTGATGCGCACCGGCGCGATCCCCGTGCTCTGTCCGGTCTCGCACCGCGCCGCCGAGGTGTCCCACCTCGTGCGGACCGCCGAGGCCGCCGGCTACGTCGGCCCCTCGACACGGCATGGCTTCGACCACACGGCCATGGCGGCGGACATTGCGACCCAAGGTCCCTTCCTGCGAAGGGTGTTCACCTACGAGCCGCCGGGAGCCTCGTCGCCGTACGGCGGGATGGCGGTCGACACGTCGGGCTGCCACTACTTCCCGCTGGAATCCGTCGACGCCCCGCCCGAGCGGGGACTCGCGCAGACTGCCGACCAGGTGGCCTTCTTCCTGCTCTCCGGCGATACCACCGCGGCGCCCAGGCTCATTCCTCGTACCCACAACGACTACGCCTACCAGGCGCGGGCCGCCGCCGGACTGGTGTCGCTCGCCGGGAGTGACGTGTACCTCGCCGCGCTGCCCGCCGAGTCCAACTTCGCCCTAGGCTGCCCCGGCATCGTCGGCACTCTCTCCGCCGGCGGCACCGTTGTACTCGTCGAGAGCCCGGATCCCACCGAATGCTTCGCGGTCATCGAGCGCGAGCGGGTCACCCTCACATCGGTGGTGCCGGCCGTCGCTCAGCTCTGGCTCGACGCACTGCCCACCGTCCAGGCCGACGTGCGCGACTTGAGCAGCCTGCGGCTCGTACAGGCCGGTGGCGCGCCCTTGCCCCCGGCGACCGCCCAACGGATCGGTCCAGGATTGGGCGGCTGCCGTCTGCAACAGGTCTTCGGCATGGCGGAGGGCCTGCTCACCTTCACCCTGCCGACCGACCCGGACGAGACCGTGCTCGCCGCGCACGGCCGCCCGCTCTCGCCCGACGATGAGATCCGCCTTGTCGACGTCGACGGCAAGGACGTGCCCGAGGGGGAGCCCGGCGAACTCCTCGCCCGTGGGCCGTACACCCCGCGAGGCTATTACCGGGCGCACGACAAGAACGCACGCGCCTTCACCGCCGACGGCTACCTCCGTACCGGTCGGCTCGCGCGGCGCACCCCCGACGGCGGCCTGGTGGTGACCGGCCGTCTCAACGACGTCCGTTGACGCAGGCCAAGGCTGCTGCAGGGGGCGCTGCAGGGCTGCTGCCTCGTGTCAATCGGTGGCGGTTGGGTGAACCGGGGAGGCATCGGGGAGCGGAGCGGGAACGATGCCCACGATCACTGATGTCGTAATTGTCGGATTGTGATACCGGTTGTTGTGGGAGGTCAGATGGACAGGACCGGCGTGCGGTCGTTCTCGCGCCGGTGCCGGTCACCGGCACTGTGCCGGCCTCCGCCATGGCGTACGCGCCGTGCTCGGCTCCGGCCGGTCGGCCCGCTTGCCAGGCGCTACCGCAGGGGCCGGCTCGTCGGCTCTGCTGCCACGCCTGTCATGACGGGGTCCGTATCGCTGGCCGCTGCTCGGCATCACACCGGGACCGACCAGGGAAACCCATCGTGCAAGAGCTGTACAAGCGAATGTGTCTGCTGTTGCAGGCCCCCGGGGCCGCCGGCAGGGCGACCACAGCGCTGGCCGGACTCTGCAGGCAGTTGCCCGCCATCGTGTGGGCGGGCGTCCTGCTGGCAGTGGCCGCCGCACTGGTCATCGTCTGGTCGGGCGCGGGACCGCCCGCGCCGGCGGCGATCGCGCTGACGGTCTTCGCCGGGGCCACCGTGGCGTGGGTGTCGGGCCGGGGCGATACCACTTTCGTCGGACTGGTCGCCGTACTGATGCTCGTGGTCGCCGGTGTCGTGGCGCCGGCGCGGCTCTTCGCCGGGCTCGGGAACGAGACTGTGTGGTTGCTGATCGCCGCCTTCGTCCTGGCGGCGGGTATCGGCGCAACGGGCCTACCGGCCCGCGTGGCGCTGGCCCTGTGCTCCCGCGCCCGTACGGTGCGGCAGCTGTTCCACCTGGTGGCGGCAGTGCTGGTGCTGACGGCCTTCGCTCTTCCGGCCACCGCGGGCCGGGCGGCCCTGGTGCTCCCCGTCTTCGTGGCGCTGGCCGCCTCCGTGCAGGAGCGCGTCACCGTCGTACGCGCGCTGTCCCTGTTGTTCCCCACGGTGGTGCTGCTGTCGGCCATGGCCACCCTGACCGGCGCGGGCGCCCATCTGATCACCAGCCAGCTACTGGCCGGCACGACGGGCGGCGGCATCAGCTACGTGCGGTGGCTGGTGCTGGGACTGCCGTTCGCACTGATCTGCTCTCACCTGGCCACGGAGGGACTCTTGCGGACGATGACCGACCGGGAGGAGCGCCGCGCCCCGTTGGTACGTCTGCGTGATGACTCTTCGGCGGCCGGTGAATCGTCCGGTGACTCGTCCGGCGAAACGGTCGGCGAAGCAGGGGGCGAACAGCAGTCGCGGCCCCCCGGACGGCTGGGCCGATGGGGACGGCTCGGACGCGACCAGGCCCGCGCCGCCGCGATTCTGCTCGTGGTCATGGCCCTGTGGTGCACCGAGTACCTGCACGGCATCCCGCCCGCCGTCACGGCACTGGCCGGCGCGGTCATGATCACCGCGCCCAAGTGGGGCACCATCGGTATGTCGGCGGCCCTCGACGCGGTTCCGTGGTCATTGCTGCTGTTCATGGTGACCACCACCGTGCTGGGGGGCGCACTGGCCTCTTCGGGAGCGGCGGACTGGCTCACCTCGCTGTTCTTCCCCGCTGCCGCAGGCCCGGGCATGGTTTTGGTGGTTGTCGTCGTGGTCAGCGCGGCCTCTCATCTGATGCTCCAGTCGCGCTCGGCGCGGTCGTCGGTGCTGGTGCCGCTGGTCATCCCACTGGCCTCGACCGCGGGCCTGCAACCAGCCGCACTGGCCTTCGCCTCCACCGCCGCTGCCGGGTTCTGTCACACCACGATCGCTTCGGCCAAGCCCCTTGCCCTGTTCGCCCAAAGCGGCGTCCCTTCGGTCTTCGGCGAGCGGGATCTGCTGCGTCTGTCGGCCTGGCTCGGCCCCGCCACCGCCGCGGTGACCGTCGGCTGTGCCCTGACCATCTGGCCCTGGCTGGGCCTGCCCCTGCGCTGAACACATGCGCTGAACACACCGCGGCGCGTGTACAAGGCGCGCGTACAGGATGGCGGCCCTGACCGGGACCGCCGCTGAGGAAACGGGAAGACTCATGTTCTTGCGAGTTCTGGTCGCTCCCAGCGGCTTCAAGGAATCCCTGGCCGTCGAAGCGGTCGGTGCGGCGATCAGCGCCGGTATCCAGCGCGTGCTGCCCGGCGCCTGCGTCTCGGCAGTCCCTCTGGTCGATGGCGGCGAGGGCACCGCCCGTACGCTGGCCGCCGCCAGTGGCGGGAAGCTGGTACCGGTGACGGTCACCGGACCCACCGGGGAGGCCGTCTCCTCGCACATCGCCGTCCTGGGCGGCGCGGGTCCGCTGACCGCTGTCGTCGAAATGGCCGCCGCGGCCGGGCTTGCGCTCGTCCCCGCCGACGCCCGCGACCCCGGCCGCACCACCACCTTCGGGGTCGGGGAGCTGATCCGTGCCGCCCTCGACCAGCGCTGCGAACGGATCGTGGTGGGCTGTGGAGATTCGGGAACCTGCGACGGCGGCGCGGGCGCCCTGACCGCCCTGGGCGCCCGCGTGCTCGACGCCGACGGCCACCAGGTTCCTGCGGGCGGCAGCGGGCTGCTCCGCGCCTCGACGCTGGAACTCGACGGCCTGGACGTACGTTTGACCGGTACGGAGATCTTCGTCGCCTGCAATCCGTACAACCTCCTCACCGGTGAAGCCGGCGTCGCCCGGACTTTCGGGCCGCAAAAGGGCGCTACGGCGGCCCAGGTCGAAGAACTGGCCTCGGCCATGGACCACTGGGCCGCGCTGCTGGCACGCCGATGCGGTACGGACGTACGAGAAATGCCGGGCGGAGGGGCCTCCGGTGGGCTCGGCGCGGGCTTGGCGGCCGTCCTCGGCGCCCGGCTGCTGCCCCGCTTCGACGTCCTCCCGGGCTACGCGGAACTGGACGCCCAACTTGCCCTGGCCGACCTGGTCATCACCGCGGAGGGAGCGCTCGACCATCAGACTCCGCGCGGCAAGATCCCGGCCGAAGTCGCCCGCCGCGCCAAACGGCTGGGCAAGCAGGTCATCGCGCTGGCCGGCATCATCGGCCACGGCGCCGCGCAGACCCACCCGGTCGGCATCGACGCCTACGCCTGCATCCTCTCCGGTCCCATGTCCCGACGCGAAGCCATGGACAGTACCGCCGCGCTCCTTGCCGATGCCGCTGAACAGGCCCTCCGCATGGTCCTGATCGGTACCCGCCTCACCGAACCCTCGCCCCTCGTCGGCGACCCCCTGCCTCCAGCGGCCGGCAGCCGGCCGGCGCCCACCGCGGGGTGAGGAGGTAGCGACCACCAGCCGTCATGGCCGGGCAATGGCAAGTGGTCGTCCGACTGCGATGGGCCTCCACCGGCCCCACTGCCCCCTCCGTCCCTGGTCACCGCCGCCCTGTTCACTCGTCCGGCCTACTTCAACCCTGAATGGGCGTGTTTGTGTGCATACAGTCGAACTGTTGCCCAGACGGGTGATGGAGTCTGTTGGAGGGAGCCGAGATGCTTTCCCAAACCGTTCGCACAACCGGTCTGACCCTCGATGGGGAAACCCTGGAGGCGGTCGCGGCGCAGCCTGAGGCGCCGCTGAGCGACGCTCCTGTCCCCTCGCCGGAAGGTGGCGGCATCGGCCTGCTGCTGCTCGGGCTGCTTCTTTCGCCCAAGGAGCCGAAGGACCCGAACCGCCGGTGATTCCCCAGCGGTCACGGACTGCGCACCGCGAATCCGCCGACCGTTTGGCGCTTCGTGCTCTCGACGCCCTGGAGGGCGTCGAGAGCACGGGCGTGGCCGCGGGTTATGTGGAGGAAGCGGCAGCGGAGTCCGAAGGAGATACAGCGGTCGCCCTCGGGGCAGTGCGCATTCTCGGCGCCGACGTGCTCGCACCGTACGTACTGCGGCAGTGGGCGCTGCCGGACGAGGAGTCGTACGTCATCGATCTCGCCCTCTCGGCGCTGCCCCCGGCCCGTCCGGCGCCGCCCCCACCGCCGGGAGGCCCCGAAGCACCGTGGTTGCGGGCGTGGACCGACTGGGGTCTGGTCGCCGCGCTTGCCCGGGTGGCCCCCGGCCACTCCTCGGCGCACACCGCTCCGCTCCCCGAAGCGCCTCCTGCCTGCGACGACGCCCTTCCGCGCCGGCACCCCGCAGTCGCCGGTCCGGAAGACACCGACCCCGATGAGACCGCCCGCGAGGGCTGGGTGCCCTGGGCGGTACGGATGGCCGCACTGGCACCGCTGGCTCTGCCCGGGCTGGACGGACCGGTGCATGCGTCCGCCCGGGCCGGCGTGACGGGCCTGGCCCGCGGCGCCTGCCGCTCGATGCTGCGACGCGACTTCCCCACCGCCGCACGCCTCGCCCGCTGGCTCGCCTGGCTGCACCACGAGGGCGTACCCCTGCCGCTCGACCCCGTGCCGTTCACCCAGCACCTCACGCTGCTGGGCGTGGGCGGACGCCTCGCACTCGACACCGCGATCGCGCGGGAACTGCTGAGGGAGGAACCGCTGTGACCACCGATGTGACGCAGACGGCGCACGCCGTCAGTTCCCGGGCCCTGGGCTGGTTGCACGCCAATCGACAGTACGGCGCGCTCACCGACCTGCCCGGCCCCGACCTCATCGATGACGCCGATGCCTACAAGGCCGTCGGCGAGACAGCACTCGCCACCTCGCTCGTCCTGCGCAGCGGCGCGGCCGGATCCTCGCAGCTCGCCCTCGCGCGCGAACTCCTGGAATTCTGCTGGGAGCAGCTGGGGGAGGGGCGGCTGCTGTACGAGCGGCTGCTGCGCCACCCCCTGATGACCGACCCGCTGGAGACCTACGCCCACTTCGTACGAGGCGGGTACCGAAACGCGCAGCTGGAACAGCTTGCCGCCCACACCATGGCGCTCCGCTCCACACGCGCCGGTGAACTGGTGCCCAACCGGCGCCTGGGAGTCGCCAACTCCGCCCGCGTCGCCGGCTTGACCCACGACGGTGAAGGGAACCAGGGGAGCGACTGGACCGCCATGACCGAGGCCACCTGGCTCGGCCACACCCCCGAGCCCTGGCACATCGACTGGATGACCGGCTACTCGGTGACCCACACCGCCTTTCACCTCAGTGACTGGGGACGAATACCCGGCGCGTTGCCCACCCCCATAGCCGGCTACCTGGCCAACTGGCTGCCCGTGTGGATAGACATCTGGGCGGAGACCGGCCAGTGGGACCTGATGGCCGAGCTGATGATCGTCGAAAACTGCCTGCCCACGCCGCACACCGATCCCGACGACTGGCAGCGGCTGGCCGACGTCCAGTACGAGGACGGCATGGTGCCCCGCGACGACAAGGCCGTCGAGGACGATCCCGCTCAGCGCTTCGATGCGCACCAGCACCCCACCATCGTGGCCGTCATCGCCGGCACGCTCGCCCTCACCCGCGTACTGGACGAGCCGCACCACCCGTCCTCATGACGGCAGCGCCGCGCACGCCACCGGATACGCACGACCCGTCGCGCGTGACGTCCGAAGGCCCCGCCGGGGACCCACTCGGCGGGCAGTCGCTCGTAGGGCCGTCCCCCGTCGGGCAGGACGCGGTACGCGCACTGCTGTCCGCCGCGCCGGACGCCGGCGCCGTCACCGTGGGCATCCACCGCGCCGGGCAGCAGGCGGTCGTGGCGACAGGAACCACCACACACCACGGCGACCACCCCGCAACGGCGGACACCCGTTTCGAAGTCGGCTCGCTCACCAAGACCTTCACCGCCCTGCTCCTGGCCGAGCAGAAGGCCCGCGGCGAAGTGGCCTTCCGGGATGCCGCTGCCCACTACCTGCCCGCAGGCACGCACCTCCCCGCCGGCGGCACCGCCATCACGCTGCTTCACCTGGCCACCCACACCTCCGGTCTGCCCCGCCTGCCACCCGGACTGCTGCGCACCGCCCTGCCCCGGCTCCTGAGCAACCCCTACGCCGACTTCACCCGCGCGGACCTCCTCGACGCCCTCGCCCGTACCCGGCTGCGGTCCCGGCCGGGCACACGTGTGCGGTACTCCAACTTCGGTGTCGGCCTCCTCGGCCACGCGATGTGTGCCGCCGCCGGTGGCCTGCCGTACGAGGAACTACTGGCCGCGCGGATCCTCGGGCCGCTCGCCCTGCACCACACGAACTGCACGCCCGGTCCGACTCCCCGCGCCGCAGCCACGGGCTATTGGCGGGGCCGCCCCCGCCCGCCGTTCGACATCCCGGGCCTGCCGGCCGCCGGAGCCGTCCGCTCCAGCGCGCGCGACCTCCTCACCCTCACCAGGGCACTGCTGCTCTCTCACGGTGACGCCGTACCCACTGCCACTCCGGCACCTCTGCGGACGGCGCTCGCTGACGTCACCCGCCCCCGCCTCACGCTGCCGAACGGCACCGGCCTCGCCCTGCTGTGGAACACCCGCACTCGTCCCGACGGCTCCCTCCTGTACCACCACTCCGGAGGCACCCGCGGCTGCACGGCATTCGCCGGCTTCAGCCCCGCACACGACACCGCACTGGTAGCACTCGCCAACTGCGCCCCGGGCCACGGCAACCACCTGATCCAGCGGGCATACGAGGCCCTGCTGAGCCTGCTCCCCAGGGGCTGAATGAGCGCTGAGGGAGCCGATGCCTCACCGGGCCACCGGTCGTGGCCCGCCTGACCGGACCCAGGGCATGAGGTACTGGTTCAGGTACCGCTGGCCATGGCCTCTGAGCTGGGGGCCTTGCCGTCGGGGTACCGGAGCTCTACCGTTGGGGCATGTCTGCTCTCAACGTGGATTTCCCCGAGCAGGACCTCGCGGACCTGCGGGAGATCGCTCAGGAGACCGGCGTGCCGATGAAGGCGTTCGTACGCTCCGCCACGGCCGACGCGATCGCCCAGCACCGCGCCCGCAAGACCGCCGCGCAGGAATTCCAGCGTCGCTTTGCGGACCCCGCGCTGGCCGAGGCCATCGCGGCCGCCGGTATCGACGACGGCCCGACCGCGGGCCCGAAGGGCCGGGCCGCCTAACCCCATGGCGCCTGTACTCCACATAGATGTCCGCTGGCTGCTCCAGCAGTACGAAGCCGCCCTGCCCGAGCAGACCACGGTCTCCGACTTCTCCGCTTTGGTGGCCGCCGTCGCCCGCCACCGCGTCGACCCACCCCGGCTCGGCATCGACTCCGACCCCGCCTGGCGCGCGGCCGCCCTCTTCCAGACGTTGCTGCTCCTCAAGGCGTTGCCGGCGTACAACGTCCGCTACGCCTGTGCGATCACACTCGCGTACATGCACGCCTCGGGGGAGGGCATCGACCCGCCCTACGGCGACCTCGTCACCCTTGCGCAAGACCTGCTCACCGGCGGCTGCGACGTCTTCACGGCAGCCGAGCGGATCCGGGCCTGGCGCATCTGAGCACCGAGACCTCTGGGCGCCGAGACCTCTGGGCGCCGAGACCTCTGAGCCTCCGGTGATGATGCGCGAGCCGAAGCGGTGTGTACGACCGGCGGTCGGCTTCCGTCGTAGGGTGAACCCCCGCACGTGGGTGAATCCCGCATGTGAGAGACGGGAGGCTGAGGTGGCCGAGGCGGCGTCGACCGGGACAACGGTCGCTGAGGTGATGGCCGAGCTGGCCGCGCTCGAGGACCCGAAGGTCCGTGCGGTGAACGAAAAGCACGGTGACGACCACGGTGTGAACCTCACCAAACTGCGTGCGCTCGCGAAGCGGCTGAAGACGCAGCAGGAGCTCGCGTGCCGGCTCTGGGAGACGGACGACACCGCGGCGAGGCTGCTGGCGCTTCTGATCTGCCGCCCGAAGGCGTTCGCGCGTGACGAGCTGGACACCATGGTGCGCGAGGCGCGCACACCCAAAGTGCACGACTGGCTCGTGAATTACGTGGTGAAGAAGAGCCCGCACGCGGAAGAGCTGCGCCTGGCCTGGTTCGGCGATCCGGATCCCGTGGTCGCGAGTGCCGGCTGGGCGCTGACCACCGAACGCGTGGCGAAGAAATCCGAGGGCCCCGACCTCTCCGGACTGCTCGACGTGATCGAGGCGGAGATGAAGGACGCCCCGGACCGCCTGCAGTGGGCGATGAACCATTGCCTGGCGCAGATCGGTATCGCGCACCCCGAGCACCGCACCCGTGCCATCGGCATTGGCGAGCGCCTGGAGGTGCTCAAGGACTACCCGACCTCCCCGGGCTGCACGTCGCCGTTCGCGCCCACTTGGATCACCGAGATGGTGCGCCGGCAGCAGGGATAGACGGTGTTCATCGGCGCACAGACGCTGGTCAACGCTGTGCACCGGTGCCGGGGCTGCCACCACGCCGACTCCCGGCGCCGGACGTACCGGCGACCTCTTCCCGAACATGGGCCTCCGGGCAATCAATATCTGTGCTCGCCGGATGAGAATTTGGCTGCCTGCGCGAGCAGCATTTTTGCCGTAACAGGCGGAGCGGTTTTCGCCGACGTACCGGGACGATCGCAGCGTGCTACTGTTGGTGTCAGTTGCAGTTGTGGTTCCCAAAACTTCAAGTGCCCTCCAGTCGGCTGTCGGCCGGCGGAGAGCACTTTTGTACTTCCGGTCTTTTCCGGTCGGGGTGATCATCGCGGCGACATGGCATTCGCGCACTGTGGATGCCGGTGCACTGCCCCAAAGGAGAAATGACATGGCCGCTGGTACCGTGAAGTGGTTCAACGCCGAAAAGGGTTTCGGGTTCATCGAGCAGGAGGACGGTGGCGCCGACGTGTTCGCCCACTACTCGAACATCGTTGCCCAGGGCTTCCGTGAGCTGCGCGAAGGCCAGAAGGTGACCTTCGACATCGCGCAGGGCCAGAAGGGCCCGACGGCGGAGAACATCGTTTCCGCCTGACGCTGACGGCGTATATTTGCAGCTGGGGCCCGCATCCTTCGGGGTGCGGGCCCCAGCTGCAAGGCTTTTTCCGCGCCGCCGTCGCATTCGGGACACGCCACCGAAGAAAAACTTACGCTCCTGCGGCATTTCCGTCGGCGAGATTCGCTTTCGCGTTCCACTCGGCTCATTCTTGCAATTCTCCACGCCGCTCCACCGCTGCGAGATTTCTTGATGTGTGCCGTATCGAGGAAGGTTCCTCATGAACCGCACACGCACGAACGACCGTTTTGCTCGCTCCCGCAACGGCGGCGCCGATCCCAGGAGGGGCGGCAGTCGATTCGGTACGTCGGGAGGAGGCCGTTCCGGCGGGTCGAATCGTTCCGGCGGTCAGAGCCGCCGGCCCGTCGCGAGCCAGGGAGAGTTCGCACTCCCCAAGACCGTGACCCCGGCGCTGCCTGCCGTGAACGGCTTCGCTGAGCTGGACATGCCCAAGCAGCTGCTCGCCGCACTCGGCTCGGAGGGAGTGTCCGTACCGTTCCCGATCCAGGGGGCGACGCTGCCGAACTCTCTTGCGGGTCGCGATGTACTGGGCCGCGGACGTACCGGCTCCGGCAAGACTCTCGCCTTTGGACTGGCGCTGCTGGCGCGCACGGCCGGACAGCGCGCCGAGCCCCGCCAGCCGCTGGGGCTGATTCTCGTACCGACGCGTGAGCTGGCACAGCAGGTGACGAGCGCGCTCGCCCCGTACGCCCGCGCGGTGAAGCTGCGGCTGGCCACCATCGTCGGTGGTATGTCGATCGGCAAGCAGGCCCGTGCACTGCACGGTGGCGCGGAGATCATCGTTGCGACCCCCGGGCGGCTGAAGGACCTCATCGAGCGCGGCGACTGCCGGCTGAGCCAGGTGGGCATCACGGTGCTGGACGAGGCCGACCAGATGGCCGATATGGGCTTCATGCCGCAGGTCACCGCGCTGCTCGACCAGGTGCGCCACGATGGCCAGCGGATGCTGTTCTCCGCCACCCTGGACCGCAACGTCGACCTGCTGGTCCGCCGCTACCTGGACGACCCCGTCGTCCACTCCGTCGACCCCTCCGCCGGTGCTGTCACCACGATGGAGCACCATGTGCTGCACATCGACGGCGCCGACAAGCACGCGGTCACCAC
The DNA here is from genome assembly GCF_055586425.1 of Streptomyces sp. NPDC050806. Taxonomy (NCBI): domain Bacteria; kingdom Bacillati; phylum Actinomycetota; class Actinomycetes; order Kitasatosporales; family Streptomycetaceae; genus Streptomyces; species Streptomyces sp. NPDC050806. The sequence goes on from NZ_JBVJIF010000005.1 coordinate 557,106, forward strand.
CGAGATCGCCGCCCGCGACGGCCGGGTGATCATGTTCCTGGACACCAGGCACACCGTCGACCGCCTGACCAAGCACCTTCTCAACAGCGGTGTACGTGCCGCCGCCCTGCACGCCGGAAAGTCCCAGTCCCAGCGCACTCGCACGCTGGAACAGTTCAAGACCGGCCACGTCACCGTGCTTGTGGCAACGAACGTCGCGGCACGCGGCATCCACGTCGACAACCTCGACCTCGTCGTCAACGTCGACCCGCCGGCCGACCACAAGGACTATCTGCACCGCGGTGGGCGCACCGCCCGCGCCGGTGAGTCCGGCAGCGTGGTCACGTTGGTCACCTCGAAGCAGCGCCGCACCATGAGCCGTCTGATGGCGGCCGCCGGCATCACCCCGCAGACCACACAGGTCCGCTCGGGCGGAGCGGCGCTGAACCGCATCACCGGCGCTCAGTCGCCCTCCGGAGTCCCGGTCGTCATCGCCGCACCCGTGGCCGAACGCCCCAAGCGCGGGTCCGCCTCCCGTGGCCGGCGCCGCCCCGCTTCGCAGACCCGGCGCGGCCCTTCGGCGTCCTCCACCACCGGCGTGGCGGCCTGAATCCTTCGTGATCAGCAAGCTCACCACCACCGCAGGAGCTTCTTTGATGCTGATTCAGGAACGGGGTACACGCGCCTCTTCCCGCTGCACCGCCTCTCCTGTTCGGACCGCTTCCTCTTCTCTGTGAGGCAACATGCGCTGCATCATCGCCCGCTTCCCCTTCGACCTCACCAAGAACGGTGTGCTGGAGTCGATGAAGGGCATTGAGCCCGAACCGGCAACCGGCGAGACCGTGATCATCGGCCGCCGCACCTACCCCGTCAAGCAGGTGGGTGCGGTGATCACCAAGCAGGACCGCCGTGATTTCAGCGCCGGCGAAGTGGTCCGGGCCATGACCCGGCTCGGCTTCACCTGCTCCAGCATTGCCCAGGCGGAACTCCGCGAGGACACCACGAGTCCGATCCAGCGGGCTTCGGCGATGCTCGGGATCCCCCGCGCGCCGGAGGCATGAGAGCCGCAAGTCGACATCACGCGGATGACGCACTGACGCGGTTTACGCAGCACTGAGGGCTCGACCGGCCACGCCGGTCGAGCCCTCAGTGCGTTGGTTTTTCACCGCAGGGGCATCTTCGCGACCCGGCGGAGACAGAAAATCAGCGCTGATGCCTGTAGAAAACCTGCCGTGTTCACAGTAGACATGAGCGTTCGCCAGGTGTAGCGTCCGTTCCGTACTTCAGAGAGTTTCATACTCCAGTTCATACTCCAGAACGTGAAGAGCGCACGGCAGCGAAGCGGAGCGGGAGCCGCAAGGAGGCACCCACCGGGTGTCGCGGGCCGCGGAGTGGCAGATGGTGTTGAACGCTCGGGGCCAAGGTGCCGCCATGGCGCCCTGGCCCCCCGTACGTGTCCCCGAAAGAAGAGGTCTATGCCCCCTCGCAGTACCCACGTCGCCGACAAGTTCGACGACGATGATTATCCCGCCTACACCATGGGCCGGGCCGCCGAGATGCTCGGCACCACCCCCGCCTTCCTCCGCATCCTCGGCGAGCACCGCCTGATCACGCCGTTGCGTTCCGAAGGCGGCCACCGCCGTTACTCCCGCTACCAGCTGCGTATCGCTGCCCGCGCTCGCGAACTCGTCGATACCGGCACCCAGATCGAAGCGGCCTGTCGCATCATCATCCTGGAAGACCAGCTCGAAGAGGCCCAGCGCATCAACGAAGAGCTGCGCGCCCGCGCCACCGGCCCGCAGCCGGAGACCCCTGCCTGATCGCGAAGCGACCGCTCAGAGAAGGTGGCCGCGGAGGACGGCATGGGAGGTTTCCAGCAAGGTCTGGTCGTGGGCCAGGGCCTGACTGCGCAGGAGCAGCCAGGCATGGTCGGGTGAGAGTCCGTGGCGTTGGGCGAGCGCCCCGGCTGCCTGGTGGGCTGCGGCGAAGGGGAGGGGCGATTCGGTGAGCCAGTGGGGCTCGCGTGAGGTGGCCCGGGCGGCGCCCTCGGCCAGGGTGCGGGCGTCGGTCAGCTGACGGCGGGACATGGGCCCTGCTGTGGTGCGGTGGCCGGTGAGTGCTCCGATGGCCATGCCGCCCAGGAGCAGCGGGAAGGCGAAGACCGCGCTGATGCCGAGTTGTTGGATGCTTGTTACGAGGCCTGGCCATGGGCCCGGCGGCAGGGCGGCAAGGTCGGGAACCAGCACGCGGCGGCCGTACCGCACGGCGTCGTCGCCGGGGCCCTGGCCGTAGACCAGTTGAACGTCCTCCAGCAGCTCGGTCAGCCGGCCGTGGATCAGCACCGGCTCGGGCACCATGCCCTCCGTATGGCTCAGGAGAAGTGCCAGGCCGTCCAGCCCCAGGGCGCGGGCACACTGGTCCAGTGGCAGGGCGTCGGCGGTGATCTGCTCCAGGCAATCCGCCATCGGGTCTGCCCTGCGGTGCTTGTCTGTCACGGTCACTCTCTCGGCCAGTGCTGCCTGCCGACGGTGGCGGCAGCGGAAGGTGCGGGATGCGGCGTGAAGGCGTGGGCCCAGTGTCCTCCAGGCCTGGGGGCCTGCGACCTCGGGCCCCGGTACGAAAGCAGGCAAGCAGGCAGGGGGTGGCCCGCCAAGCAGGCAAGGGTGCCCCGCGACGTCGGTAAAGATCAAGGGGCCGACGCTGTTCCTTGCCCGTCGTGGCAGCACGGAACCCATTGCATGGCAGCACGGAACCCATCTCGCGGTCAGCACGGAACCCATCGCGGCAGGGCTGAGCGATCAAGCCGGCGGGACGGTGCCGGGCCCTCCCTCCAGGACTGCCCTGGCAGCCACGGCGAGCGGCATCTGCTGCCTTCGGGCATGCTTGCGCAGTGCCTCAAGAGCGATGGTTACGTCGCTCTGCCATCGTTCGGCCAAGACCCCCGCGGCCTGCTCGATCAGCAGCCGGCCGGGCACGTCCTGGCCCATCTTCCTCTCCCCGAGCGGGGGTTGATTCGCAACTCGTCGCTGCGTCAGGGCCAGAGCGGCAGCACCCGCGACGACCTGCACCGCCGCCGGCGGGCTACGCAGCGGGCCGGGCAGTACGTCGAACAAGTTCAACACGCCCAGCAGCCCGCCGCCGGCCCGCCGGTCATGCAGTGGGAACGAGCCCACCGAGCAAATCCCGGCACCTCGCGCCGCACTCGCGTACTGCGGTCACCTGCTTCGTACGGCCGGCAATTCGGGTACGAGCACCAGCACACCGCGGCGAAAGCACGCCGGTCCCGGCCCTTGGTCTCTGGCCGTCGCCAGCCGCTGCAGCGCCCGCACCGGCGGGCTGGTCGCGGCCGCCACCCGCAACCCGCCGCCCCGATCCGCCAGTAGCACCCCGGCCGCCCGGACCTCGAACACCGTCCGGCATTGCTCCGCCGCCCATTGCAGCGACGGCAGTTCCTCCACGGCCTCATCCCGCAGCCGTTTCGCCACCTCCACCACAAGGCCGGGCAGGGCCGTACCAGCTGACCACTTACTCATTCCCCGTTACCCATTTCCGCCCCTCTCCGGCGCGGTTGGCCTCCGCGGCACCCGATGAGTGGAAGCGCTGTCCGCGCCGGACAGCAACAGCCTGCCATGTGCGCATGCGCGGCTGGGCGGATATCTGGGCCGTCGTCTGCCCCCTGTTCCGTTACTGGCGTGCCGTGATTCCGGTGAGGATGAGATCGACTCCGGCGAGGAACTCCGCCCGGTCGTCATGCCGGCGCAGCTGCCCGGCGACGCTTCGGGTGAATGCGTACTGGTCGGGGTCGAGTTCTGTCCATGCGGTCGCCACCGCATCGAGGAACTCGGCCCGGTCCGTGCCCGGCTGGACCGCTCGGGTGTTGGCGGCGTTCTGGCCCGCCACCCCGAGGATGTAGTCCCTCAGCGTGGACGCCGCGGTGAACTGGGCGGCTTCGGGCACCCGGAGCGCCTGGACCTGGCGTCCGATGTGTTCGAAGATCCGCAGCATCGGCGAGTGCCACGACGTGCGGGCAAGGTGCGTGCCGACCCACGGGTGGGCCTCGATCGCATCGAACACGCCGAGTGCGAGGGCGCGGATCGAATCCTGCGGTGTTGTGTCGATGTCGGTGTCGTCGCCGACGATCGTGGCGGCGACGACAGCGTCGGTGGCGGCGTCGAGCAGTTCGGTTTTGCCGTCGATGTGCCAGTAGATCGCTCCGGGCCCGGTCGCGAGGCGCTCGCCCAGTGCCCGGAACGTGAGTCCACGCTCACCCACCGTGTCGAGCAGGTCCACGGCGGCACTGACGATGCGCTCCCGGGAGAGCGGTTCCTGCCGTCGTTCCGGACGGTGTGCCCTGGTTGCCATGCCTCCAGTCTAGACGCTCTGGAACATCGTTCCACCTTGACAATGCATGGAATGCCGTTCCACTCTGGAGCTGCTGGAACGTCGTTCCAGAGGTTCAAGGGCTCATCAGGGGCTCATCGCAGGCTCAGAGGTTCCGGAGGTGGCCTGCCGGGCATCCGCTCGGCCGGTCCGCGCGTAGAAGGGCAGCACCATGACCACTGAAATCACGATCATCGGCGCGGGACTCGGAGGGCTCACGCTCGCCCGCGTCCTCCACGTACACGGCATCCCGGCGACCGTCTACGAGGCGGAGAACTCGCCGACCGCCCGTGCCCAGGGCGGCATGCTCGACATCCACGATCACAACGGGCAGCTCGCCCTCAAGGATGCCGGTCTGTTCGACCAATTCATCGACCTCATCCACGAGGGCGGTGAGGCGGTGCGGGTGCTCGACAGACACGGCACCGTGCTGTTCGACCAGCCTGACGACGGCGACGGTGGACGGCCTGAGGTGCTCCGCGGCAGGCTGCGGCAGCTCCTGCTTGATTCGCTGCCCGCCGGCACCGTCGAATGGGGGCGGAAAGTCACCGCGATCCGGAGCCTCGGTGACGGTCGGCACGAACTCACCTTCGCCGACGGCTCGACCCTGACGACCGGCCTCCTGGTCGGTGCGGACGGTGCGTGGTCGCGCGTGCGCCCCTTGCTGTCGGAGGCGAAGCCCGAGTACGTCGGCACGGTTTTCATCGAGACGTACCTGTTCGACAGCGACGAGCGCCATCCCGCGAGCGCGAAGGCGGTCGGCGGCGGTTCCATGTTCGCGCTCGCGCCCGGCAAGGGCATCGTCGCCCACCGGGAACCGGGTGGAGTGCTGCACACCTACGTCCAGCTCAACAAGGACCAGCGGTGGATCGACGGCATCGACTTCGCCGACGCTGGCGCTGCCACGGCCCGCATCGCCGAGGAGTTCGACGGCTGGGCGCCGGAAATCACTGCGCTCCTCACCGACGGTGAGACCACGCCGGTCCTGCGAACCATCCACGCGCTCCCGAGCGGACACCGGTGGGACCGTGTCCCGGGCGTCACCCTGCTCGGAGACGCCGCCCACCTGATGATTCCTTCCGGTGAAGGCGCCAACCTCGCCATGTTCGACGGCGCGGAACTCGGCAGCGCCATCGCCGCTCACCCCGACGACGTCGAGGCCGCACTCACCGAGTACGAGAACTCCCTGTTCCCTCGCAGTGCCGAAGCCGCCGCAGAGGCCGATCATCTGCTCCCGCTCTACCTCAACGAGAACGCCCCGTACAGCCTCGTCGACATGTTCACCGACACCGAGCCGGGTGACGGTCAGTCGCGTCGATGAAGCGGGGCGGGCGGGGGCGTGCATGTTTCTGGGGTGCAGCCGTGACGACGGCATCGAGCGGGCTGTCGTACGTGGCCGGCCCGCCGTCCTCCGCAGGCTCCGCCTCACATCTCAGCCCTTACAGGCGCAGCCTGAAGCGGCCTCGGTGGGAACGGCGGTCTTGGTCTCGTTGCCGCAGCATGCGTCGTCGTCCAGGGCGGGGCTCTTGCCCAGTTGGTCGGCGTCGGCCTTGACGACGTAGACCTCCCAGGGTTCCTTGCCGGGGCCGGTCGCCCAGACCTTGTCCTGGAGGGCGTAGCAGCAGGAGGTGTCGTTCTCCTCGAAGGTCGCCAGCCCCGCGTCTTTGAGGCGGGCGGTGGCAGCGGCGACCTGGTCGGTGGACTCGACCTCGACGCCGAGGTGGTCGAGGCGGGTGTCCTGGCCCGCCTGTCCCTCGATCAATACGAGTTTCAGCGGCGGCTCGGTGATCGCGAAGTTCGCGTACCCGGAGCGGCGCTTGGCCGGCTCGACGCCGAACAGCTTGGAGTAGAACTCCACCGACGCTTCGAGGTCGGCGACATTGAGGGCGAGCTGAACGCGGGACATGGGGGCCTCCTGACCCTGCTGAACGGGCATCCTGCTGAATTGACATCCTTCGATGCAACAAGCTTGCGCCTTGTATTGAGGTTCGTCAATATAGAGGTATGTCGAAACAGGAGCTTGAGGTACTCGGCGAGGCCGGAGCCTGCTGCCCAGGTCTGCTGACCGCCCCGCTGGACGCGGACCAGGCCGTGGAACTCGCGAGGGTGTTCAAGGCCCTGGGTGACCCGATCAGGCTGCGGCTGCTGTCGATGATCGCCTCCCGCGCCGGGGGAGAGATATGCGTCTGCGACCTGACGTCGGCCTTCGACCTGTCCCAGCCGACGATCTCCCACCACCTCAAGCTGCTGCGGCAGGCCGGTCTGATCGACTGCGAACGGCGCGGAACATGGGTGTACTACTGGCTGCTGCCGGAGATGACCGACCGGCTCGCCGGGATCCTCACCCGACCGGCCGGGCAGCCTCTGCGGCAGTGAGCGCCAGGGCCGTCGCGCGGGTGGCGTCGCACGCGTGTGCCACGGCCGACTGCTCCGGCCGCCGCGACCTTCGGTAGCTCCTCCGGCCAGGCCCTTGGCCGGTGTCGTCGGTCTGCCATTGAGGTCCCCGTCAACCGGAGGATCATCGGCCAGGCTTGCCCAAGTGCATGGAAGGATGACTCCATGTGGTCACGACCGCCGTTCGGGGAAAGGCTCAGGGCCGAGCTGGGTGCGCCCCGGCGGGTCCGCAAGCTGGCCAGCAGTCCGCGATCACGGGTATGGCGAGCCGAGTTGTCCGGCACCCGTGTGGTCATCAAGCAGCTCATCGGCGGCCCGGAAGCCACCGAGGGCTACACCCGCGAAGCGGCGGCGTTGCGGCTCGCGTCCAGGGCCGACCCGCCCGTGGTGCCGCTGCTTCTCGCCAACGATCCCGGCGAGCGGCTGCTGGTCCTGGAGTACGTCGACGAGCGAGCGCCGCGCGAGGACTGGGTGGTCGACTACGCGACGGCACTGGCCCGGCTCCACGCGATCCCCACCACCGACGCGGCGGACGGCCTGCCCGCTTGGTCGGGCCCGAGCGGGTACGACATCGACTCGTTCCTGGCGCTGGCGCGGGCGCTGGATGTCGCGGTGCCGCCCGGCGTACGAACCGGGCTCGACGGCCTGCTGGAGCGCCTGAACCGGGCTCCCGGCCGTAGCGCGTTGCTGCACGGCGATCCCTGCCCCGGCAACGACCTGCACACCAGCAGTGGTGTCAGATTCATCGACTTCGAACAGGCCGCGCTGGGCAACGGAATCGTGGAACTCGCCTACCTCCGCATCGGCTTCCCCACCTGCTGGTGCGTCACCGCCCCGACGCCGGCACTGCTGGACGCGGCGGAGAGCGCGTACCGCACGGCATGGCGCGACGCGACGGGCACCGAGGCCGACGGCAATCTCACCGACGCGTGCGCCGGCTGGCTGCTGCGCGGCGACGCGCTGGTCCAGCGGGCCCAGCGCGGAACCATCGACCACCTGGGCAAAGTCCCGAGCCGCGACTGGAAATGGGGCACTGCGACCGCCCGTCAACGGCTGGCGCACCGCCTTCAGGTAGTCGGCCGGATGACATCCGAGGACGGTGAATTGGAGGACTTCGGCCGGCTCACCGCAGCTATGCGTACAAGCATGCTCACCCGCTGGCCCGAGCTTCGGGCACTGCCTTCACGACGGCCGTAGGGGACTGGCCCTCGCCACCTCCACCCGGAAGCCCCCTACAGGTGGAAGTGCGCCGCTGCTTCAGCGCAGCAGAAGAGCCCCGTACTGGTACTCCTCCTCCACCCAGTGCCGCCGGCACTCGAAACCAAATGCAGCCAACTCTGCTTCCAATACGCTGAGTTCGAACTTCTGGATCACGTCGTGGAAGAACGTCTCGTCCTTTGCGAAGTCGAGCGAGATGTTGAGCCGGGGGAGCGACACACGCTGCTGCGCCACACTGCGGATCTCGCCCCTCACCTGCTTGAGGGGGACGTCGTAGACCACGGTCGGCTCGTAGGAGGCGAGCTCGAAGTCGGCGCCGTACTCGTTGTTGAGGTGAGCCAGCGTGTTGAGCGCGAACAACCGGCGCACCGGCCGCTCCCCGTCGAACCCCGCTCCGTACGCCCGCCGTACGGCCTCGACGGGCTGGTAGAGGTCAACGCAGAGCAGTACGTGGTCGTGCGGCCCGCAACAGTCCCGCAGCGACCGCAGGAAGCGGGACCGCTCGGGCGGCGTCAGGCAGCCAAAGGTATTGCCGAGCATTGCCACGAGGCGGCCGGTCCCGCGGCCCCGGAGCCACGGCAGGGCAGCGCTGAAATCTCCGTGCACCGTCGTGACCCGCACGGCCGGCCACCGGGTTGCGAACCGTCGACCCGCGGCCTTCATCGGCCCCGGGCTCACATCGATCCCCGTGTACGCGCGGAGAAGGCCGTGCGCAGCCATGGCTGACAGGAGGAGCTCCGACTTCTCCGCGCTGCCGGCTCCGAGGTCGACGAGTTCGGTGGCCCCGGACAGGCGCACCACCTCATCCGCATGGTCTCGGAGCAGCCTGTCCTCCGAACGGGGAGGGTAGTACGCGGGCAGCCGCCGGATTTCCTCGAACAGCTGTGAACCGGTCGCGTCGTACCCATAGCGGTGCGGGATCCGCCGCGGGCTTTCGGCGAGGGCGGCCCGCAATTCGTCCTCTGCACCGTCGGACGGGTCCTCCGGTGCGAGGACGACCTCGATGACATCGGATGCAGATGCGGATGCGGATGCGACTCTCTCCGTGCTCATCCGTCGCTCCCTGCTCGTCGAGCCGCAATCCTGTCCCCTTGCTATCACCGCTGCGCGGGAGTCGCCCGGCAGGACGGTGAGCCCGTCGGTGCTTGGCGTCGGTGCCCAGTGGGAAGCGGGAGGCTGTGGCTCGTTACGCCGTCGGAGTGGCGGGGGAGTGCCGACCAGGTGGTCGGAGGTGGTCGGAGGTGGTCGGGGCGGCCGTGGGCCCCCTTTCGTCCGCGGCCGGTTTCCTTGTTGGCCGCGGACGGGGTATAGTTGATCTTGAGCGCGCCGCCAGATGTCTGGCGGAGTGTCCAGCGTTGGTGGTCCAAGGAAAGGCGCCCCACTTCCTGTGGGGAGATGCAGGTGCAAGGCCTGCCCAGCGCTCCATGTCGGCCCCGTCCTCGTGTTGCGAGCGGCGGGGCCGTTTGCTGCATGCCTACATGCATGCCTGCCTTCGTACGGCCATCGCCCGCCGGGTACGGGCATGTCGCGACATGGCAGGTGGCGGTATTCGTGGTGTCCGTACCGACCGAATAAGTCGGCTTATTTCCCCCGCGATACCTCGGTTTCGCGAAGTTACTGTGACGGGCGGCCCGGGGAACGGCCCCGGACCGATGCGAGGGGGAAGACATGGCGAATGCGGACTTCCGGCCCAGGACGCTGATCTGTCGCAACCAGGCCTGGACATCCGGTGACGGCAACACCCTTCTGCGCCTTCAGGAGGACGGCAACTTCGTCCTCTACCGCAACGGCAAGGCGGCCTGGCAGGCCGAGAACGTGTACCCGAACGGGGACACGGCCGCGCTGGAAACGAGCGGCGACTTCGCCGTGTACGACGCTTCCGGCAGTCGGCTGTGGCACTCCGACACCGGTGGAAACGACGGTGCCCAGCTCTCGGTGCAGGACGATGGCAATGTCGTCATCTACGCCAACGGCCGGGCGATCTGGCACACGAACACCGCGGGCTGACGTGCGGGGGCGGGCGCCGGTGCGACGTCCGCCCCCGTTTCTCGGTGAGGACGGCGTACGTGCCTACGTGCCTACGTGCCTGCGTGTCCGCCGGGGAAGTGCCCTCCAGTGGTGCGGCGGCTCAGTCTTTCGCGTCGGGTACGGGACTTGCTGCCAGCGTCGTGCGCAGCAGCCCGATATCGGGCTTGTCCGCCGAGGTGAGCGGAATCTCGGTCAGCAGGTGAAGTGCATCGGGCGCGTACAGGGGCCCCTTGTGGGCGCTGACGAAGGCGTGGATCTCCTCCAGGTCGGGGTTGTGCCCGGGCACCGGGACGACGGCCGCGTGGATACGTTCCGTCTCGTCGACGTCGCGGACGCCGAACACCGCGCACTGGGCGACGGCCGGATGGGAGAGGAGGAGGTCCTCGACCTCGGTGGGATGGACGTGGCCGCCCACCACGATGATGACGTTGTCCCGCCGGCCGGCGACGAAGAGGTAGCCGTCCTCGTCGAGGGAACCGATGTCTCCGGTGCGCAGCCAGCCGTCCCGAAGGACTTCGGCGGTGAGTTCGGGCTGCTTCCAGTAGCCGGACATGACGATGGGGGACCGTACCTGGATCTCGCCTTCCGCACCCGGCGGCAGAGTTCTGCCCGCTTCGTCGCGGATGGCGACGTCGACGCCCGGTACGGGGCGGCCGACGGTGATACGGCCGCCCGGACCGGTGACGGTGTGCTCGTGCGGCCGCGCTTCGCTGATGGCGGGCACCTCGCTCTGGGCGTACCAGCCGTACAGGATCGGGCCGAAGACCTCGGCAGCCCGACGCAAGCGGGTGGCGGAGGAGGGCGAGCCGCCGTAGGTGATCCGGGTGAGGCTGGAAAGGTCCGTCCCGGGCAGGTCCGGGTGGTCGAGGAGCTGGTGCAGCTGGGCCGGCAGGAGCCACAGGTGGGTGATGCGTTCGCGCGCGATCGCGGCGAGTACGGCACCGGGCTCGAAGGGGTGCTGCAGGACGACGGAGCCGCCTTGCATCAGTGTCTTGTCCGTGAGGAAGCCGGCGAGCCGGGCGAGAGCCGTGCAGGCGAGGTAACGCGGCGGATCCCCCGCATCGGGCAGTGGGAACCCCACCCCCCTCCCGTACGGACCGTGAGTCGTACGAATTCCCTTGGGAATACCCGTAGTTCCACCCGTGTGCTGGATGTACAGGTCGTCTTCCGGTCCGACCGGCGAGGTGAAAGCGCGGGCCTCGCGCCGAGCAGCGGCCGCCAGTACGTCCTCCAGTACGTCCTCACCGAAGGGGCCGGGGCCCAGTCCCAGTACAGCGGGTCCGTCGAGCAGGGGCAGCAGTTCCTTCGCCGATGTGCGCCGGGTCGAGTCGATGAGCAGCAGTGTCGTCTCGGTGCTCTCGGCGATGCGGGCGAGCACGGCGGGGGCCAGGCCGTTGTGGAGGTGGACGACCCGGGCGCCGGCGAGGTGTGCCGCATAGCGCGCTGTGAGGGCTTCCGGAGTATTGCCCGTGAGGAGGGAAACGGTCGTCCCCGGGCCGAAGCCCCGTTCGGCCAGTTCCCAGGCCAGCCGGTAGGTGCTGTCGCGCAGCTCGCCGCCGGTGATCTGCCGTCCGTCGGCAGCCGTGACGACGGGGCGGGCGGGCGTGGCGGACAGCAGGTCGAGGAGGGCGCCGGCATAGCTGAGGAACGCGGGTGCGGACGGGCCGTCGGTCATGCAGGACTCTTCTTCTCGTAGGGATCTTGGGGATTGTGAGGGTCGTGGGGATCGTGGGGTCGGGCGGTCGCTGGGGTCGCAGGGATCGCGTGGATCGTGAGAGGCGCACAGTACGTGCCTATGAACTATCCGGTGCGGTAGGGGCTCAATCCCTTGGCCCCCGGGCCCTGCTCCGGGGGCTTGGCGCGGGTCGGGTCAGGGCGTACGGGTAGCGCAGAATTCGGCGTCGACGACGCCGACGTACGTCGTGGCGTTCTTGGGCCAGTCACCGTTGATGTTGAAGGCCAGCTGATGCTTGCCGTCCTTGGTGGCGGCCAGTCCGGACAGGGAGCCGTTGGTGCGGCCGGTCTTGCCGTAGATCCGCACTCCGCAGGAGAGGGTCACGGACTCCACACCGAGTCCGTAGTCGAAGCCGTCCTCCTCGGAGTGCACGGTGGTGAGCATTTCCCGCATGGCTTCCGGAGCCAGAAGCCTGCCGCGCAGCAGGGCGTGAAGGAGGGTGTTCAGGTCGCCGGTCGTGGAGATCACCTCGCCCGCCGCGCCGAGCCACGACATGTTCTGTTCGGTGGCGTCGACGATCGGGGCATCGGGTTCCTTGCTGTGCAGCCGCGAGTAGCCGACCGGGTGCGGGCGCGGCATGGTCGCCCGCAGGCCCGGGAAGGTGGTCTCACGCAGCCCCAGCGGGCGCACGATGCGGCGTTCGGCCTCGTACGCGTAGGAGTGCCCGGTCGCCTTCTCGATGATCATTCCCGCAAGTATGTAGTTGGTGTTGCTGTAGTGGGCCGCGCCCGGCGTGTCGTACGGGGGACTCTTCATCGCGAGTGCGACCAGGTCTTCGGGACGGTAAGTGTCGTAGCGGTGTTCAGGGAATCCGGGGCCGGCGGTGCGGTGCGCGAATTCGGGGTCGTCGGTGTAGTTGCCCAGGCCGCTGGTGTGGTTCAGCAACTGCCGCAGTCGGATCTTCCGGCCGTCGTTACCGTTGCCGCGTACGACCCCCGGCAACCAGGCATCCACGGTGTCGTCGAGGTCGAGCCGCCGCTCCTGCTGGAGCTGCAGCAGGACGGTGGCGATGAAGACCTTCGTGATACTCGCGGCCCGGAAGTGGTCCGCGCGGGAACGCTTGCGGTGCGTTGTGGTGTCCGCGTACCCGGCCGTCCCGAACCACGTGTCCTTCCCTGTCCGGGCTTCGGCGGCCACTCCCGGCAGGCCCTCCTCCACCACAGCCTTCAACGCCTGCTGGGTGGCTGCGTGTTGCTCGGTTCCGGATCCGGCTCCGGCCCCAGCCCCGGACCCGGCAGCGGGCGGTGCGGCGGTGGCGGCACTCGTGGTGGCTACGGGCACGAGCAGTGCAGCGGAGGCGACGGCTATGGCGGTCGTCCGGGCGGTCCTGCTGAGCCGGTGTCGGCGGTCGGTTGTTGTTCGCATGGCAGGAGATTAGAAAGCGCGGTACCCCGCGCGGCATCGACGAAAGTCATCGTTTCCCCCGCACTTTCGTTGTTGCTCCCGCGCCATCGGAGTCGGCGTCACCGCACTGGGGGTGCGTCAGTGGGGTGCGTCACTCGGGTACGTCTGGGGTACGTCGTGAAGCCCAGGCGTTGAGCTCGCCGGACGGGCGGCCTCCGGCAGTTGAACATCCAGCTGAGGCGGGTGATAACGCCGATATCAGCGACAGCCGAAGCCGATGGCCGGCGCTGAGCGATAACGGCGCTGTCACCCGCCTTGAGGCAGGCGGGCGGGGGACCGCCGGCTTCGAGTGCTACTTGATGTACCTGTAGCGGTAGGGCTCGAACTTGCCGTTGTTGGCGTAGTACGGGTACGGGGCGATGCGGTTCTGGACCTTCGGCGGGGTCTGCTCGTACGTCCAGTACTTGGTCTTGGCCGCGTTGGCCCAGCCGGCGAAGATCACGACGTGCCTGGTCTTGTTGAGGAGCAGGTCGCCGACCTGGAGCTGAGCCTTGGTGATCTTCTGGGTGATGGCGGGGTCGGCCAGCCCCTGGGTGTTGCGTCCCGGCGCGGGCAGCTTCAGAACCATGGAGGCGTAGCCGCTGGAATCGGTGCGGTACCCCCTGCCCTGCGGGTCGGGGGCGGTGCGCTTCTGGCTGTAGGGCACCTGGCGGTCGAACCAGAACTTCGTACGGGCCAGCACTTCGTCGCGGGTGATGGAGGCTGCGGCGGCGGGCGCGGATGTGCCGGGGGTGTCGGCAGCATGTGCGCTGGGTGCTGTGAGCGTTGCGGCAGCAACGGCCAGCGCGGCGAGCGTGGCCGAACGGCGCGTGATCAACAAATGCTCCTCAGTGGGTAGACGCAGGACGGGGCCGGCGCTCAGCGGCTCGACCCCCTGGCCGCGCTTGATCCTTCCTGCCGACCGGCCGTCACGTCAGTCAGAATCGCGTCATTACCTCCAAAGGACTCTTATGAGACACGGGGGCAAGGCTCTCCTGACCGGCTTCCTGACCGCCCACGCACCGCGCCGGCTGCTCCTCAAGTGACATGCCCGAGCGTGGGGAGGCCCGATGGGCACCTTCAAGGCCACGTGAGGTGTGACGGGGCCAGGCGAGGTGTGTCGGGCGGCATCGAAGACAGTCCGTCTACGAGCCGCTGTTAGTCATTCCCAGTTGCACCGATGTTTCAGGACGTAGAGCGGGCTTGTCGCATAGTCCATGCTGACGTCGCTGCGCCAGGATTCCAGGTCCCAGCTCGGCCCGGTGTTCCAGTGTCCGGGCGCGTCCTTGTCCGCGAAGACCGCATGGCAGGCGAACTGTTCGTAGAGGGACCGGTGCTTCGTTTCGCTGACTCCGTTCGGGTAGGGCGCCAGGCTCCACGCCTGCTCCCAGGCCCCGACGAAATCGGTGCGGGCGTTGAGGAAACCGTCCTCCGTGGGGTACGCGCGGACGACGACGTCGCCGGTTCCGACGGGAATTTCCACCCGGGTTTCCTTGAACCAGTCGGTTCCTGTGGTGCCCGAGTAGCCCACGCACTCATTGACGCACCCTTCCACGCCGCCGCCGGCGCTCCAGAAGAGGGTCAGGTTGTCGGAGGAGAATGTCTGGTAAACCGACTTGTAGGCCTCGTCCCATCCTTCGTCGGACGTGGGGTAGCCGAACGCCCCGCCCTCCCATCCGTACTCTCCCCACAGCTCCCCGATTCTTCCCCACACGGGGTGCGCGCCGTTGGACAGTGTCGGATGCCAGTAGACGGTGCCGCCCTCGAACTGCTGGCGCTTGCCCTGGCCGTCCGGGTTGGTCAGCTCGTCACTGAGCGGAAATCCCAGCTTGCCCGCCTCCCAGCCCAAGGCTCCCCACTTGTCGCGGATGGCGCCCCAGACGGGGTGGGCGCCGGTCGTGGCGGTCCAGTAGATCGAACCGCCGGTGAAAGTGTTGTACTTGCCGCGCCCGTTCGGGGTGGTCAGCTCATCGGATGTCGGGCACCCCAGAGGCGAGCCCTCCCCGCCCATCTCGACGTACTTCGCCAAGATGGCGCCGCCGACCTGATACTGCTTGCAGGCCGCTTCATCGGCGGCAGCCGGACCCGCCTGCACGGCCAGCACGGCGAGTGCGGCGAGGATGACGGCTGCGCCTTTGAACAGGATGGCTCTTGTGCGTAACAGTCGTCTCGGTGTGATCATCTCTTCTTCTCCTTTGTCCGGTGGGGAGCATGAGCACGATGTGAAGCTCAACTATCCCGCGTAACGCAGGAGTTGACACCGCTCAACTCCCTTCTGGTTGGACCGGGAGGAGGGAATTTCACATGCGGGCCGCGCATCGCAGGCTGCACTGATGCAGGGTCGCCCGCGCGTGGTTCTTTCAGCCGGCCGACGTGATGGGCCCTCGTCTCTCCAGGTCGTGGCGTTACTCGCTGCTCTGGCTCGTGCCGGCTTGTCGGCGGGCGCGGTGCTTGGCGACGTTGAGGCGATTGCCGCACAGGTCGGGCATGCAGTACCGGCGCCGACCTGCCTTACTGGTGTCGACGAACATCCCGTCGCACACGGGCGAGGCGCAGTGGCGGATGCGGTCGTGGGACAGGGTGCGCAACACCCCGAGGAGGCCGGTGCCGATCATTGCGGCGAGCCCTTCGGCGAGTGAGGCCTGCGGCTTGGTGGCGATGTACCACTGCCAGTGGCCGTCCGCGTCCCGCTCCAGGAGCGGTCCCGCCCCTGCCGCGGTGACCATTGCGTTCGCGCCTTCGGCGACACGGTCCTCGCTGTCGGACTCCAAGAGGGTGCGCAGCTCATGACGGAGTGCCAGCACGTCATCCAGGTCCTGCTGGGTCGGATGATCACCGGAGACCGTGGCGTCCACGGGGGCTCGGTGCTCGCTGAGGAACCGGCCGAGCGCGGCCGGTTCCGTGAGTGTTTCGCCGGTGCTTCTGCGAACCAGGGCGGAGGTGTTGACCAGGCCGGTGGCGACGCCCGCCCCGAGCGCGTAATCGGAAAAAAGAAACTTCAAGCCTTACTCCATGTTACGGTAACCGAAGAAAGGCGAGTATACCCATTACCGCTATGGAGAGGTCGGCATGACCACGTACTCCCACACCACGTACTCCCACTCCCGCCCGTGGCAACTCCACCAGTACGTACCGGTCACCGCAGGCGCCGTAGCCACCGGCGTCTTCGGCGCCGGCCCACCCGTCGTCCTCGTCCACGGCACGCCTGCCTCCTCCTACCTATGGCGGAACGTCGTCCCCACTCTCGCCCGCCACCACACCGTCTACGTCTGGGACCTTCTCGGCTTCGGCGCCTCCCGCCTCGATCGCGACCTCAATCCCGAAGTCACTCCCTCCATCGCTCAACAGGCCCGCACCCTCGCCGAACTCGTCGAGCACTGGGGCCTCGCAGCTCCCGCACTCGTCGGACACGACATCGGCGGTGGTGTCGTCATGCGCGCCCACCTGCTCGAAGGCGTACCGGCCTCCCGGATCGCGCTCCTCGACGCCGCCGTCCTCGGTCCCTGGAACACCCCCTTCACCGAACATCAGCAGCGGTATGCCGAGGCGTACCGAACAATGCCGCTCCATATCTTCGACGACCTCGTCACCGCCCGCCTCGGCACCGCCGTCCACCGCCCGATGTCCGAAGAAGTCGCAGAGGCCTACCGTGCCCCCTGGGCGGGTGCCGAAGGGCAGCAGCGCTGGATCGATCAGGTCTGCGCCGTCAGTTTCGAGGACACCCGCGAGGCCGTGGCCCGCTTGGGCGAAGTCGGCGCCCCCACCCTCGTTTTGTGGGGCGCGGAGGACCAGTGGCTGCCACCCGCCACGGGTGACCGGCTCGCCGCCGCCATCCCCGGCGCCCAACGTGTCACGATCGCCGACGCCGGCCACTTCATCGCCGAGGATCAGCCGGAGGAGACGGCCATGGCGCTGGTGCATTTCTTCGCGTCCGAGCGCGGTCTTGCGGGGGCGGGGCCCGGCGGCACGACTCGCGTACGTCGTGGAGAAGCGCCCCGCTGAATTCCACGCTGGGCGAGTATTCGAAGGCTTCGCCGCGTCCCTGCTGGTGTGCCAGGTGCGGAGAACGCCTCATGAGCGGAACCGCGTGTACGTCGAGCTCGTCCTCCACCGAAAGCTGCAAGGGAGTGGGGGCGACGGTGGACACCGATACGGGCATTGCTGTCTGCGCGGCCGTGATAGCGCTGGGTTCACTCGCGATCAGCTTTGCTCAAACCAAGGTGGTCCGGGAACACAACCGGCAGTCCGTGCGGCCCCTGCTGCAGATCCGAAGGGTGAAGGAATTCAAGGACAACATTGCGCGTCTTGAGGTCATCAACGCCGGACTCGGACCGGCAATCGTGATCGAGACCGTAGTGACGTTCGACGGGGAGGTCATCGGGCAGTGGGACCTGGAGACGTACCGCACGGTGATCCGGTCGTTCCCGATGCAACCCAAGGTCTCCACTTTGGTCGGGGGAGGAGCCGTCCTCGTAGGGCAGAAGGTTTTCCTTATGCACATCGACGATTTCGATGGAGACGAGCACGGTTGGTTCTGGGACCTCATTGCCCGGAGAATGCTCATCGACATTCGTTACGAGTCCCTCTACGGCGGTGAGAACTACAGGGTCAGATCATTGCCGCTGTGACGCCGGGCCTGCTTAGGCGTAGCTTGTGCACCACTGCACCACTGCACCACTGAACGCGGAGGGGCTCCGCCGGCCGGACCGGCGGAGCCCCTCCGATGCCTCAGGCTCAGATCATCAGCAGGAGTCGTGTGTGCGGTACGAGCTTGCGGTTCACGCTGGTGCTCTGCACGAATATCGTGAAGTCGTCGTTGTGGTCCGGGGTGATGCGGACTTCCGTGTCCGGCAGGCCGAGCAGCGATCGGGCCTGCGGCCCCGTGTACACCCGGTCCGTCTTCTTCTCCAGCACCGCGATCTGCTTCCGTGCCTGGATCTTCTCGGACTTACTCAGCTGGTAGAACGCGCAACCCGTGCGGTAAGTGTGGCCGCACTCGATGACCCACTCCCGTATCGCCGCCGCGCGAGCCACCGGAATCAGCTGGTACTCCGACGGGTTGACCGGGGTGAGGCCGGCCTTCTTGATGGTGTCCTTGTTGACTGCCTCCGCGCCCGTGGAGAACACCGCCCGCGATCCCCGGATGCCGTTGGCCCGGCCCACCATGAAGTTCTCGGTGGCCTGCTGGATGACCTGCCCTGCCTCCTCCAGGCCCTGGGTGCTGGTGGCGTCCCAGATGGCGATGTTGTCCTTCGGGAAGCCGCACTGCATGGCCTCGCGCTTGCCCATCTGGTCCGGCACCAGGACGGCCAGCGTCCAGTTGTCCTCCTGTGTCGCCATCAACTTGGCTACTGACTGCACCAGATCATGCGGATTCCCGGCGGGCGCATCCGGGCAGCGGTGGCTTGCGTTTTCCTGTCCGTCGGTCAGTACGAAGGTGAGGAAGCTGTGGTCGCCGTACAGCTGAGCGGTCTGTGCCAGCTCCTGCTGCGACTTCAGTGTGGCCGCCAGCAGAGCCGTCATGCCGCCGACCCGGTAGAGCTGCTTCAAGGACGGCATCCGCAGCACGTCCTTGTCGTAGATGACGCACTCCACCTTGTCAGCGAAGACGTACACCGTGACGCGGGTTTCCTGGTCCAGTTCCTTCGATCGGCGGGCAAGATAGGCAATCTGCTGGTCGGCGACGTCGACGACCTTGCGGCTCAGGTGCGACATGGACGAACTGGCATCCAACACAAGAGCAACGTGGTTGATGTAGTTCTGGCTTCCGGACATCACTGCTGACATGACTGGTCCCCCTCTTCCCACTCGGTACCCCTACCTTCTCACCCACCACTGACAATCGATCTTGGCTCCCAGACCGGCTCCGGACCGGCTCCAGAGCCGGCTGCAGAGCGGACCGGCTGCACCGGGCCGGGGGCTGCAGAGCCCCTTCGCCGCGTCCTCTCTATGCGACCTCTGGCCGACGCAGGACCATGGGGCATGGGCCACAGGAGGGCGACATACCTGCGATGGGCCGCGGCGGGTTCGGCCACCGCGGTCCTCCTCACCATGGCGACCTGGGTGTGGTCCGCCTACTCGCTGGGTGGCCTCAAGGACGTACTTGCGGTCGCGGGCTCGATGGCGGCCCTTCTCAGCCCCCTCTTCGCCTGGGCGTTGCATCGCCGACAGCACAACGGACCGGGCCGGGACTCCGAAGAGCAGATCCACGAGGACTTGCTGCAGCGCTACTTGGCGGACGAGGCGGACCGCCGCTTGCAGGATCCACTGCCCTTGCCGGTGCGCTGGTTCAACACTCACCGACCGGTGACCGACCACTGGGAAGTCGTGCGGCGCTCTCCCGATGCGGCCGGCCCACTGGACCTCTCAGGTGCGCTGGACGATCCCTTGCGGGACGCCCCTGAAGTCTTCGCACGCATCCCGTCGCGACGGCTCGTCCTGCTCGGTGAGGCAGGGGCCGGCAAAACGGTCCTGGTCACCCGCCTTGCCAGGCGTCTGCTGGAGCGATGGCAGCCCGGCAGCCCCATTCCGGTCGTGGTACCGCTGCACTCCTGGAATCCGGTGCGTACCGGGTTCCGTGAGTGGATCGCCGAGCAATTGAGCCGCGACTACCCGTACCTGCGCGTGCAGGCGGAGAGCGCACCGACGCTGGCCCGGCGGCTGGTGGACGCCCACCGCATCATGCCGCTGCTGGACGGACTGGACGAGCTGTCACCGCCCCTGCGCACCGCTGCCATCAGAGAGCTCAACAGCAGCCTGACGGAAGGAGAACCCCTTGTCCTCACCAGTCGGCCGCACGAGTACGAAACTGCCCTGACCAACCGGGTACTCACCGGCGCGGCTGTCGTGGAACTTCAACCTCTGTCCACTGCCGAGATCTGTGACCACCTCCGCCTGTCCACCCGCCGGCAGCACACCGATATCTGGCAGCCGGTGTTCGACCGACTGGCCGACCAACCGCACGGCCGGCTGGCGCAGGCGCTCTCTTCCCCGTTGATGGTCACGCTGGTCCGGACCACGTACAGCGAGGCGGACGCCACCCCGTCAGAGCTGGTCGACGACCGCCGGTTTGCCGTCCGTGAGCAGATCGAGAATCACCTACTGGATGCGTTCATCCGCACCGCGTACGGCCGTACCCTGCCGCCCGATACCCCGGAACGGCTGTGTTTCCTCGCCCGGCATCTGTCCCGCCTTCACACGCAGGAGCTGGCCTGGTGGGAGCTGCACCGGGCAGTGCCGAGCCAGGTGCTGCGGGGGATGACCGTAGTGGCGGCAGCCTCTCTGGGCATGGTGAGTCTCGGTACCCTCTTCGGCCCGGGTTTCGGGATCGTCGGCCTGATCATGGGTGGCGCTTGCACCAGCAGGACGACGCCGCCCCCGCCCGCTGTCGCTCAGTGGCGCTCCGCCGAGCGCCGTACGCCCCTGCATCGTCGCTTCAGTGTGGGGGTGCTGACGATCGGGCTCGGACCGGCGGGCGTCCTCGGTGCGCTTGCCCTGCTGGGTGGCTGGGCCGGGGGAGAGCCCGGCGCGGGGATGCTGCTCGCCGCCACGTCTGCAGGCGCCATCGCCGTGGCGGGCGGTCTGAGCGGACTGGCCCTGCTGTGGCTCTGGGACGTGCCTCCCCTCGTCGGCGCCGAACAGCCCAGCCCGGCTGCGGTGTTGCGCCGTGACCGTGCCTACGCGCTTGGCACCTCACTGATCGCCGGCATCATCTACGGTTCGGTCCTGGCCGCGACCATGGGTGCGCTGGTTGCTTCGGATCAGGGCGCACGAACAGGGTTGAGGGTGGCGTTGGCCGTGCTCGCCGGTTGCTCCTTGATGACCGCTGAAATCTCGCTGGTGAGCAGTGCGTGGTGCCAGTTCGTCTTCACTCGCGTCTGGCTGGCGCTCCGCCGACGACTGCCGTTCGGCGTCATGCGGTTCCTCGATGACGCCCGTGATCACGGCGTACTGCGCCAGAGCGGTGGCGTTCACCTATTCCGCCACGGTCTCCTGCAAGAACGGCTCGCCGGCGAAGAGACAGCGCGAGCACTGCCGACATGAAACTCGGCGGCGGGCCTGCCACTTATTCACCACTCAGCAGAGAGCCGGTTGATGAGGGCCACGCGTGAGCTGTTGTCGAGCTTGGCATAGATATGGCTGAGGTGGCATTCGACGGTCTTGATGCTGAGCATCAGTTCACGGGCGATCTGGCGGTTGGTCCGGCCGGTGGTGACCAGCCGGGCGATGGTCAACTCCTGAGGGGTCAGCGGAGGCATCCGGGTGGAGATGGACCTGGCACGGTACCCGCAGGCGGCGAACTCCCTCTCGCAGCGGGCGAGGTACGGTGCGGAACCCAGTTCCGTGAAGGCTGCCATGGAGCGGCGGAGATGGACCGCGGCTTCGGAACGGCGTCCGGAACGGCGGAGGAAGGCACCGAAGTCCAGGGCAGCACGAGCGCGCTCGAAAGGGTTCCTCACCTCGTCCGCGTGCCCGAGACCGTCGAGGTACGCACGCTCCGCGGCTTCCTTGTCGTGCCGGGCGGCGAGAAGAGTGCCTCTGATGCGGCCGACGGATGCCAGCGCCGAGTGGCGGCGGGGCGCGGAGGCCGCATCCTCCAGACGCCCCAGGACATCCTCCGCTTCCTGGTACTCCCCGAGCTCGACAAGGGATTCCGCGAGGAGCTCTGTCCAGGGCACTACGCCGGGATCCACGTCGGCAGCTTCCCCAAGCAGCGGGCGCAGGGCACTCACCGCCTGCTCAGGAGCGCCGCGTAACGCTGCGAGTTGTGCCTGCGCCCTGGCGCTATGGAGCCTGCCCAGCTCGTTGTGACACCGTCCGTTGCCGGAGTGCAGGGGAAGGAGGTACCGGGCGGAGCGCCCCTGCTCTCCCCGGGCGGCCAGTACGACGGCGGTCTGCCCGTATGCCATGGGTTCCAGCCACAGCTGTCCGGTGTCGGTGCAGGTGGAGGATGCCGACTCAAGGTGGAGGAGTGCATCGTCCCACCGGCCGAGCCGGAATTCGGCCTCGCCCAGGAGCACACCGGCCAGCACTTGAAGTGCGGCGGGACCACGCCGGCAGAGCGGGAGGGCCGCTCGTAGATCGGCATGGCCTCCTTTGACATCGTCCGACCAGAGGCACAGCGCGCCCCGGCCGATCAGCAGCTCGGCGTCGTCCTCCTGGACCAGGACGCGGTCCGGAAGCCCCTGCACGTGGGCGAGACCCTCGGTCGTGGCGCCGGCCATACCGAGGGCAGCCACCTGCGCGAACCGCAGCATCCCACTACCGAATGCGGTCGGTGGCAGGGTCTGCGCAAGGCCCGCCCAGTGCAGCACGGACGCCGAGCTGCACTGGATGAGACAGGTGCAGGTGAGCTGTTCCGCGATCCGGCGGGCCAAGGCGGGTTCGGTGCACCGGTTCCATGCGTCTTCGAGCAGGGCACGGGCGTCGCGTGCCTCGCCTCGTACGAGTGCGATACGTCCTCGGGCGTAGCGGTGCGACGCGGACGAGGAATCGCCCGGCAGTGTGCCGACCGCCTCGGTGGCTTCCGGGACTCGTCCGCCATGCAGCAGGGCGTCCGTTGCCTCGACGGCGAGCCGGACGCGTGCGGTGTCCGTCGCCGCCAGCCGGGCAGCGTGGCCGGCCAGCAACGCGGCAGTGTCTCCGGAACCCGCGTGCATCGCCCTGCGGGCGCCTGCGGCCAGGTCGGCGGCGAGCGGCGGATCGGGAAAGGCAGCAGCCAGCACGCGGTGCTTCAGGGTGCTGAAGTCGTCCTCCGCAAGTAGCGCCGCCCGGGTGTGCAAGGCGGCCCGGCATGCGGGGCCGATGTGGTGATACACGGCGGCACGTATCAGGGGGTGGGGAAAGACGAGGCTCGGGGCGCCGACGGTGAGGGGCAGGTGGAGAAGGTCCTGGGCCGCTGCCTCCTCCATCGCAGGTAAAGGGTCCTCGACGGCTGCGAGGCGGGCGGCCAGCGGGAGAGGGCTGGTCATGCCGAGCACGCTGGCCGCCGCGACGAGTTGCTGAGTGGGGTGGGCACAGCGTGCCAGGCGCGCCACGACGAGCAGCCCGAAGGAGCGGGGCGCAGGCAGGTCCGTGTCGGGGGATGCCAGCAGCGCCGGGGGAACCTGACGCAGCAGGGCACACGCGTGCAGGGGGTTGCCATGCGTGTGTTCGTGCAGTCGCTTGACAGCGGACAAGGGCAGGGGCTCGGTGAGGAGCTTCTCGCTGAGCGCCGCGAGCTGGGTCACGGTCAGGCCGCCCAGCAGCAGTCGCAGCGTGCTGTCGTCGTCGAGCAGGCGATGCAGTCCCTCCGGGAGCCGGGCGTCACCCAGGTCCGGTACGGTCAGCACCGCCATGACCCGGTCGGTGTCCAGCCGGCGCAGGGCGAAGGCGAGTGCTCGCAGGGACGGTGTGTCGGCCCAGTGGGCGTCGTCCAGAACCAGGACAGCAGTACGGCCGTTCTCAAGACAGCTCACCCGGTCCAGTAGACAGGATCCCGCAGCGAAGACATCCGCCCTCTCGCGGAGGGCTTCGGTGGTGGCCACACTCGCGGAGGCCGGAGCGGGCGAGAGGAAGCGTCCCAGTACCCCGTAGGCGAGAGCCGATTCGTCCTCGACACCGCCGGCGGCCAGTGTCGTCACGTGGTCCGCCAGTCGAAGGAAGTGCCGGACCAGCGCCGTCTTCCCGATACCCGGCCGGCCCTCGACGAGGACCAGTCGGCCGGTGCCGTTCGCGGCGGCCCTCAGACACGAGTCCAGGGCGGCAAGTTCCTCCTCCCTGCCGAAGAAGGGGATGTCGGAGGCGGCATCATCAGGCGTACGCAGTGGATCAGCATTCGGCATGGCCACCCCCTGCCCTGACGTGTGTCAGTGGGCTCTGCTCTACTCACCACGGTGGCGGCCCCGGCGTGGCGATTCAAGTCGCATCGTGCCCACCGTCCTGTGGTGGTCCGCGCCCGGCATCGCCGGGCTGCTCATCGCGCCCGGTGGGCCGCTCCAGCAGCCTCAGTAGTTCCAGCCAGGTGCGGAAGGGTACGGGTGCGGCCGCTCCCTCGGCGAGCAGTCGGCCGTACACCTCGTCCGCTCGGTAATACAGCTCGATGACGAATCGCACGGCTCCTCCCAGCTGCGGGAATGCCCGAGCGCCGGCGTGCCGTGAAGCAGCCGCAGGAGATTGCCGCCGGTGATCCGGTCCTGGGCAGCGCGGGGGAGGCGCAGAGCGCGGATCTTCTCCAGCTCCAGACCAGGGTGCAGCCACGGGCCGTCGGAGCCGAAGAGTATCTTCTCCGGGCCTGCCCTGAGCACCGCCTGGCGAAGCACATCGAAGCGGCGCACCCCCGAGGTGTCGGCATGGATGTTGGGGTGGCGGACCAAGTGATCGATGAGGGAGAGCTGCGCACTCCAGTCGTCGGCGAAGCTGCCCAGATGCGGGATGACGAAGCTGACGTCGGGAAAGGCCCGGGCCAGCAGTTCCAGGGGTGCTGTCTCACCCATGACGTCGTAGATCACGGGAAGCCGGAAGCAGCGCGCCGTTTCGCACACCTCGCGGGTGATCCGTCCGTCCCGGCGGTGCACCTTGATACCGCGGAATCCCCAGCGGTCGAGGGCTTCCGACACCAGGGCGTGCACCCGGCCGGCGTCCCGTGCCGGGTGCACCATGGCGAAGCCGATGTAGCGCTCAGGCCGCTCGCTCACGATCCGGGCCAGGTCATGGTTGGCCACCGCGTAGTCCTCGTGGAAGACGGGCAGCAGCACGGTACGGCGGATGCCGGCTCCACGGGCGCGGGACTCGTAGTCGGCGAGCGACGGGACGGTGTCCCAGGGGCCGCTGAGGCCGGATCCTCGCCCCGCATGACAATGGCAGTCCACGATCATTACCGCTCTCCCGTCAGGGCGGCAGGATGCGGACGGCTCCGCGGGGGAGCCCGGCGAGCCTGCGGTCGGTGAAGAAAGCGTTCCTCGTCTGGTCGATGCCGGGGACCGGGCCGATCCACGACCAGCCCTTCCGCTGCGCGAGCGCCGCTGTGTACTGCTGCCATTCCGTGAGGTTCGGGCTTCGGCGGTGTGCGTCGCGGAAGTACTGCCAGGTGCTGCCGAACTCGGTCGCGTTGCCGATGGGGTTGGGAATCGCCCCGGTGAGGGCGCGAAAGGCAACGGTACGGGCGGCGTCGGGCAGCTGGTCCCACCGCGACTGCTGCAGTCGGTGGAACCCTCGCAGCTGGCCACGGGGGATTCCCGGCGGGGCGGGTGCTTTGTAGGTGTCACCGGTACGGACGTAGTCGGGGCGGTGCATATGGCGACGGGCAGCGCGCCAGTCCTTGAGGACCGGTTGCAGAGGTGTCGAATAGGCCCTGAGGAATGCCTCGAAGGTGGCGTAGCGTCGGCGGGTCAGCAGTGCGTAGCGGTTGAACATGGCGTACAGGACCGCATGGGTCTCCAAGTCGTCACGGCCGCCGCTTTCCCCGATGATGAAGCGTGCCGTCCACAGCAGGTCCTCCGGGGTGAACCGGTAGGGAGGCGCCGTACCCGCTGGGCCGGGCGCCAGTGTCGTCAGAGTGCCGAGAGTCATGGTGCCCGGCGCGGCCGGCCGGACCGCCGCACCGCCGGCCTGCTGCCGGACCGGTACCGAGGTGGCCGGCGCGGCGGTCTGTGCCGCCGGTGGTGCTTTCGGGGGAGCGAAGCGCACGTGCAAGTGGTTGTCGTGGTTGTCCCACCGCTGTACGCCCCGCACACCCGGGTCGTTGAACAGGATGAAGTGCACGCGGAGTACACCGTTGGTGCGCACCCGGTCGACGAGCTCCTGAGTGAGTGCCCGAGAATAGCCGGGGCGCCCCTGCACGACCGGTGTTTCCCGACCGTCGTCCCGCAGCGGCCGGATGTCGACGTCCAGGCCGAGCCGGTGTGATCCATGCCCCGTGATCGGACCGCCACCACGCAGACCGATGTCACCGACCCCGATCCTCGGGCCGCGGGGGCGCGCCTGCTGCCAGGCCGCTGCCACTGCTTGCAGGGCCCGTACCGTCTCCGTCCTCCCGTAGCGTCGGTCGGCCGGGGCCGTGGCGTAGAAGCCGGGGCCGTTGTCCGGCAGCTGAGCAGATAGCGCCGGGTCCTTGCCCAGCCCCGCGGCGACTCGCAGCAAGGACCAGGTGGCAGGGCCGACCAGGCCATCAGCGGCGAGGCCGGTCCTGGCCTGCCACTTGGCTGCCTCGGCCACCAGAGCGGCCTCGTCCCATCCAGTGCGCTTCGGGTTGAGCGCGCGCCGGAGTGCGGGCAGGTGTGCTCCCCACCCCAGGGATGCCGCGTACTGCCGGTTCCGTTCCACCTTGCGGGCGAGGGCGGGCGACGCGACCTCTTCGGCGCTCTGCTCCGGTGCGATCGGAGGCACAGCTGTCATGTCCCTACCTGCCTTCCGGTCGCCCGGGCAGGGGCCGCCTCGGTGCGCCCGGCGGAAGCTGAGCGGGCGCACCGGAGGACGGCCGGCCGGGAAAGGCGGCACGGGGCTGAGCGGCGGGTAGTTGCCGCACGGACTGCGGAGAAAGCCGGGCTCGCGGTGTGTACGCAACGGGCGGTGCGGTGGCGGACGCGGCACCGGTAACGGCCCGCCTGCCGGACTGGTCGGCCAGCCGGCGGCGCAGATGGACGGCGGGCATGGTCACGTCGATGCGTGCATCGGCCCGTTCGACACCGAGGTCGACACCGGTGACCGAGCGGTACGCGTGCACGTATCCCTGAATCTCCGTACGCCAGTAGCGGGCCCACTGGGCAGCCTGTGACCGGTCGATCACGGCGTTCCAGTTGCCGAACCGTACCGACAGCAGCAGCTGTTCACCGAACCGCCCCAGGTCACGGAAGTGGATGACACTGTCCGCTGACCAGCCCTGCAGGCGCTTCATGCAGTCGACCTGCCCCATCCACCGCTCCGGGTAGGCCACCATCGTCCGCGTGGGGAGGAACTCACGCATCTCCGGCCGCGAGAGCAGCCACTCCTGGATCAGCATCTCCTGCCGTGCTGTCCACGGCAGGTCTCCGTACTGATTGTGCTGGCCTTCAGTGAGCAGCAGATGCACGTCTTTGAGAGCGTTGAGCACGGGGAAACCGTCGGCGAGCACGGTGGTGTCGTCGTCCTCCCGGAAGAACGCCGAGGTGAGATTCAGCAGGGTGTGGAGGGCTTCCAGGAAGCGAGGCCTGCTGTCCGCCGGTCGCAGTGCCGGTGCACCGAGCGGAAGCTGGGTGATGCCGTACTGGTGGTCGTACTCGTAGGCCCGCCGTACCGCCGTCAGCCGGTGCTGTTCGTCCTGCACGTAGCCCCAGAGCAGCTGACCGAGCGCGCGCAGCGGATCGGTCTCCAGCTGGGCCAAGGGGTCGGGCCCCAGTGTGCCCCGCAGGTTCTGGAAGCGGTTGGCCACCGCGTCCAGGGAGGAGCACAGCATGCCCTCTTCATGCCAGTAGGACCAGATGTACTCCAGGAGGAAGGGGTAGCGCAGCTTGTCCTCAAGGATGCCGTAGCAGGTGTCGGTGCCGAAGCTGTGGGCGCTCCGGAGAAGCACCCCTGGGAGGTTTCGCTGGATCACCCCCAAGTAGGGCAGTACCGCGGGATCGTTATGGCCCGCTGATGCCTTGGGATCGGCGGAGATGTACCTCCGCCAGCGGTTCATTATGGCCTGCCTGAACGGGTCGTCCGGCAGAACCCGTTCGCCGTACCGCTCCCGTTCTTCCCGCAGGTCGAGTCGGCCGATCAGTTTGTCGATGACGTCCTTGTTGGACGAGACGAAGACACCGGACTCGACGAGCAGGAAGACCTCGGTGGCCCTCTTGAGCAACTGGTAGGCGTCGACACCGGGGAACGGCAGCGCTCCCAAGTCGGGCTTCTCCCGCGGTGGAACGATCCTACTGAGTGCGGCGTTGAGGAGCCCGGGGTTGCACATGATCGGCTCCAGCCAGGCGTCGTACTCCTCGAACGAGATGCGGTCCGTGCTGTTGCGGATGAGGCTCCACAGCGCCTGGTCGTCCTCGGGGAAGGTCGCCGCGGGGTTCATCTGGACCTGGACGTTGTCCCCTGAGGAGAAAGGAGGCCGAATGGCGGGGACCACTTGGATGGTGATCTCTCCAACGTCGACGTCGTTCAGAGCCGTCAACGCGTTGGCACGGGCGTTGGGGTCGGTGGTGCCGACCGTCTGGCCTGGTTTGAGGGTGATGACCACGCGGACGATGTAGTCACCCGGAGACTGCTCCGGCGACACATTCCACCATGCACGGTACGGGTTACGGCGGTCCTTCACCGGAGAGTCCTGCACTCCGAGGACTTCCCAATCGACGGGGAGGTTGGGGGGTTGCTCCTTCGTGATGAACTCGATGCGTCCGCCTTGCTCGACGGTTGCAGAAGAAGGTTCGATGGTTACGGGCATGACCGGCCCCCTCAACTCTCGCTGAATGCCTTGCCGGGCAGCGCCGCACACCTCGTGGCAGTACCGAGGGTGCTGGACAGCGCCCAATGCGTGATCAGGTCACCCAGGAGGCGGCTCTCCTCCTCAGGGGTGATCAGTGCGGTGCTCCTGGCCTGGCCCAGCACCGCGAAGACGACGGACGGTGGTGCGGCGCGCATCAACAACGGCTCCAGGACCCAACTCCGGTACCTGGCCGCAAGGAGCTGTGGCGTACGCGCGGACTGCGGGACCAGCTCGGCCAGCCGCGCGCCGCTCAATGAGGGCGGGCGGTGCCGCAGCAGCAGATCGACGAAGCGCGGCATCGAGCTCTCCAGGGCCCGAACGAGAATGCGCAGCTCATCGGGCACCTGAGGCAGGGGATAGAGCGTCCCCCACAGATTGCTGAGCCTGCGCCACTGCGGGTGTGGATGCAGTGCGTCACCCATGGCGCAACTCAGTCTCACCCGGATGTACGGGAACGGGTGGGGGTCACCCGGTACGGGAACGAAGACAAAACGCCGGGGAAGACTCACGACCGACATCAGCCCGAGCGTTGCGGCGATCCCGAGCTTTCCCACCGCGAAGAAGTCGGCCACGATCTCCGAGACCGTACGGCCCCAGTATGCGAAGGCGGTGCGGGAAGCCGCGTCCCGGCACCGGCGCTCCGCGACGTACAGTGCGGCGCGCAGCGAACCGACGAGATCGAGCAACGCCGCCACCTGATGACCGACCTCGTGCAGGAGGGAAGCTCCTATCCCATGGCCGATCATGCGTTCGCGGGGGATTCTGATCAGTGCGAGGGGGCTGCGGGCGCGGCCGGGTACGCGGGTGTTGATCCGGCGGATCGCGCCACCCGGCCCCCGGTCCAGGTAACAGGCGACCGGCACCGGCGTGTCGAGGGCCGTACCCGGCACGGTGAGCGCTTCAGCCGCGGCGACGTCCAGCCCGGAGAGCCAGACACCGGTCTCCCGTTCGCTGCGCTGGGTGATGACTTCCTGGAACAGATCGAACTGGCCCAGGACGTCATGGAAAGCACCGCGCAGCGCAACGAAGCGGCGCTGTGCCACTCCGGGCGGTGCCGCCCGGCCCGTACTGTCGAGCCAGGCGAGAAATGCCTGGACCCGGCGTCGGAGATCCGCCTGGCCTCGGGCCAGGAAGTGCTCGATGGCTGTCTGGGCGGCCGGCGACAGGGCGGCGGCGGGCACCATCGTCTCGTACAACGTGAAGGGACGCACCCGGTCGAGCCGGGCCAGCAGGGCACGCGCCTCTCCCGACAGATACGAGCCCGCGTCCGCGTACGCCTCCATGGTGCTCAGGCCCCCAGGATGACGATCTTGCGCCCCTGGCGTATCCAGCGACCGGACCGTGCCCGGGCAGCTGCCTGACCGTCGGCGACCATCCCATCCGGGCTGGTCGCTTCGCTCACCGGCATCTCCTGGCCCGCGCTCTGGGGCGAGTAGCCGGCTTGGCCATGCCCACAGGAGCAGGTGGGCACCGGCGCCGGCCAGTACCAGGCGGCCGGGGCCGCGAAGGCACGGAAGCTCCGGGCCAGGCCGGGAGCATAACGGCGGGCGGCCGACAGGACGGCGTCCCGCGCCAGCATCTGGGGCGCGACCCGTCGGGGATCGAGTGCGGCGTTGCCCGCTGCGGTGGCTGCCAGCCGTACGAAGCGGCGGGCGATCTCGAACTCCTGCTCCTCGCGGTCGGCGCCTTCTGTGTCCACCTCGAAGAGGTTGCTCGCCATCGAACCCAGCTTGCCGCCGATGAGCGTGCCGACGCCCGGTGCGACGAACGACCCCAATGCCCTGCCGGCGATGGGGAGTGCGGCCTTCGCCACGTTCTTGAAGATGCCGCCCAGCGAGCGCCCTACGGGGGACCGCAGAAAGCCGCCCACCCCACGTGACACGTTCTTGAAAAGCTTCCCGAGGAACTGCTCGAGTTCGGCCTCGGTCGTCACCTCCATCAGCTCCGCGGCCAGCTGGACCTCGTCCGTCTCGCCGAGCGGGCTCTCCATGGACGGCAGGCTGCTCTCAGCGGGCTCACTGCCCTCCTGCGGGATTTCCCACTGCTCGGACGCGATGCCGAACTCGGCCTCAGCGCCTTGAAGTTCGAATTCACCGGGGTTCTGCATCTCGGTGGCGAACTCAGTTTCGTAGCCATCACTTTCGCTCGGCATGAGCCCGTACTGTGACATGCTCATCGACTCCTTCGGCCCTCGTGCATCAGCCGTCGACCAGCCAGAAGCCGGCGGTGCCGCGAACGTACGCGGCACAGGGAGAAAGGGCGCCAGGGCCCGGTTCAGGGTTCTCCCTGAGGTGACTGCCAGGGACACCCAACGATGCTCGTCGCCGCCGGTGCGCCGTCGGCGTCGGTCCGCGACTGCACACGGCCCAGCAATCGAGGAGTTGGCCGAAAGCGGCGCCTGACGAAGAACAGTCCTCGTACGACCATGGAGGTGCGCAGGCAAGCTGTCTGTGCCATCACCGCTGTTCACAGCGGCGCCACGGCTCCCGGCCGTGACTTCCGGAATGTCAGCGCTCTTCCAAGGACGTGCTCATGAGCGCCTATGACGACATCGTCCTCTCCGACACCCCCGTCCTCTATCTCCCGCTGGGCGGCCGGGAAAAGGAAACATCCCTGGCGGGTCACCTCACCGCCGCGTACCACGGAACCCCGGGTACCGGCCCCCTCCCCAACGGGGACACCGCCTCGGTCTTCGACGGCACGCCGGCGGAGTACGTCGAGGTGCCCGACGACGACTCGCTGTCCGTACCCACCACCGGCATCCTCACCATCGAGGCCTGGATGCGCCCGGACGATCTCACCCCGCCGAACGTGGAGAGCAGTGGTTACGTCCACTGGCTGGGAAAGATCACCTACGGCGGTGGCAACAACGTGGAGTGGGCCGCTCGCATGTACTCCCTGGACAACACGGAGGACCGTGCCAACCGCATCTCCGGCTATGCCTTCAACCGTGGAGGCGGGGAGGGCGTGGGCTCCTACTTCCAGGACCCGGTGCAGGTGGGGGAGTGGATCCACTACGTGCTGGTCATCAACACCGTCGTGCGCGATGCGCCGTACCCCATGGGATACACCAAGATCTACAAGAACGGCGACCGGAGGGACCAGGACTCCCTCGCCAAGCTCAAGATCGAGCCCGCGAACACCACGTCCCCCCTGCGCATCGCCACCGCGGGTCTCCGCTCCTTCTTCCCCGGTGGCATCGGCAAGGTGGCGGTCTACTCGTACGAACTCCCGGGCGACCGCATCGCCGCGCACTACAACGCGATGACCACCTGAACAGGGGAGGCGGGGCGGGCAGTTCACTGCGGGGCAGCCATCACCCAGGCCGCCGAGCACCGCCCGCAACCTCCCGTCAGCCGTACAAGGAGTCCTCCCGTAGCGCCGGCAGCAGGCCCCGCCAGCGGTTCGTGCGGCTCAGGGCGCCCGGATGAGAGGGCTGCCGGACGGCTTGCGTCATCAACTCTCGTGTGCGGCTGCGAACTTCTTGCGCCAGGCCAGGGAGACGTAGACCAGGGCGACCAGGACCGGGACCTCGATGAGGGGGCCGACGACGCCGGAGAGGGCTTGGCCGGAGGTGACGCCGAAGGTGGCGATGGCCACCGCGATGGCCAGCTCGAAGTTGTTGCCCGCCGCGGTGAAGGCGAGGGTCGCGGTGCGGTCGTAGCGCAGACCGATCCCCTTGCCGAGGGCGAACGTGCCGAACCACATCAGCGCGAAGTACACCAGCAGCGGCAGCGCGATCCGGACCACGTCCAGCGGCTGCGAAGTGATGGTCTTCCCCTGCAGGGCGAAGAGCACGACGATCGTGAAGAGCAGGCCGTACAGTGCCCATGGCCCGATCTTCGGCAGGAAGTGGGACTCGTACTTCTCGCGGCCGAGCTTGTTCTCGCCGATACGGCGGGTGAGGAAGCCGGCGAGCAGCGGGACGCCGAGGAAGACGATGACGTTCAGGGCGATGTGCCAGACGGGGACGTCCAGGCCCTGCCCGTCGCCCAGGCCCAGCCACTGGGGCAGCAGGTCGAGGTAGAACCAGCCCAGCAGGCCGAAGGCGATGACCTGGAAGACGGAATTCAGCGCGACGAGGACGGCGGCGGCCTCGCGGTCGCCGCAGGCCAGGTCGTTCCAGATGATGACCATGGCGATGCAGCGGGCGAGCCCGACGATGATCAGACCGGTGCGGTACTCGGGCAGGTCCGGCAGGAAGATCCAGGCCAGCGCGAACATCACCGCGGGGCCGAGGATCCAGTTGATGACCAGTGAGGAGGCCATCAGTCGCTTGTCGCCGGTGACCGCGTCCAGCCTGTCGTAGCGGACCTTGGCGAGGACCGGGTACATCATGACCAGCAGGCCCAGCGCGATCGGCAGGGAGATGCCGCCGATCTCGACCTTCGCCAGGGCGTCGTTCAGGCCGGGGACGAGCCGGCCGAGCCCGAGGCCGATGGCCATCGCGGTGAGGATCCAGACGGCGAGGAACCGGTCGAGGGTGGACAGCTTGGCGACGACCGAGGAGTCCTCGGCCGTTGTGGGTGTCGTGGGCGTCGTGGGGGCGTCGGTGCGGCTCAAGGACAGGCCCTCTTGTTATCGGCGGTGGAACGGGCGGTCTCGGCCAGCTCGGCGAGCCGGCCGGCGAGACGGGCGATGACGTCCGGACGGAGCCGGTAGTAGGTGAAGCGTCCGCACGGCTCGGTGTCCACGACCCCTGCCTCGCGCAGCACCCTCAGATGGTTGGAGAGGTTGGTCTGCCGGGCACCGGTCTCCTCCACCAGGTGGGTGGTGCACAGAGTCTCTTTGGCGAGCAGGTTCACGATCTGGAGCCTGAGCGGGTCGGCCAGTACCCGGATCAGGTCAGTGTCGACTGACGTCATCATGGGCTGATGCTTTCACATCATTCCGGACTGACGCCAGTCTCGGCTGGCACCAGTCCCGGCTGGCACCAGTCCCGGCTGGCGCCAGTCCGGGCTGACACCCCTTGTGGGCCGGCCGGTGGAGTTTTCCTGCGGCAGTCGTGGGGAAATCCTTCATGCCGCGTGCACCCGCCTGAGCGGGCCGGATCTGCGCTTTTGCTTCCGTCCGGAGTTCGCGATGCCGGATATCAGCGCGTTGACCAGCATTGATGCAGGATTCCGCCATTGACTGGCGGAAAGCCGCTGGTTAGCTTCAGCGCATGCCCCAGGAAGCCCTCGCGGACTCCATCGACGAGCTGGACCGCCGCGTCATCGCAGCCCTCCAGCTCAACGGTCGTGCCCCGTGGAGCGCGGTAGCGCGTTGGGTGGGTGCCAGCGAGACCACCGCCCAGCGCCGCTACACGGCCCTGCGTGAGCGAGGGCTGCTACGAGTCATCGGCACCCTGGAACTGGACCGGACACGGGAGGGCTCCTCCATGCTGGTCCGGGTACAGGCCCGCCCGGGGCGCGGACTGGAGGTCGCGGACCGCTTCGCCGCGAGCCCCGACGTCCGCTTCGTGGCCGTCGTCACCGGGTCGGCCGATCTCATCGTCGACTTCGTCGCCCGCGACAACGAGGAGATGATGCGGATGCTCTTCACCGATCTGCCCGCGGCGGACCTCATCACCAGCACCGAGGCGGTCCCCGTCATCCGGGCGTTCACCTCGGCGGCGATGTGGGACACCGGGCTGCTTCCCCCCGCGGCAGCCGCCGATCTGAGACCGGCCTCGTCTTCGGCCTCCTGCGACCGCACCGACCGGGACCGCGCGCCACAAGCGCTCACCCCGCTGGAGCAGGAAATCATCACAGCGCTGAGGGAGGACGGCCGGACACAGATCAGCGTGCTGGCCCGGCGCCTGGACCGTGCCGAGTCCAGTGTCGCGCGCGCTCTCGACCGGCTCATCTCCCGCGGCATCCTCCAGTTCCGCACGCTCGTCGAACCATCCCTCCTCGGCTACGACGCGGAGTTCATGGTGTGGCTCTCCATCAAGCCCGACCAGCTGGATGTCGCGGGCAGGCAACTCGCCAGGCACCCGGGAACGAAATTCCTGGGAGCGGCGACCGGGCGCTTCAACCTCGCCGGGCACATGGTGCTGCCTCGGCGTGCCGACCTCTTGCACTACACCAGCGACGTCATCGGGACGTTGCCCGGCCTCATCGCCTCCGACGTGACGCTGCACCTCGTCACGATGAAGTACTCGTGGCACCGGATGGACCGCACCACCTGACCGTGCGAGTGGCCACCTGACCATGGGAGTGGCCACCTGACGACGCGAGTGACGACCCGACCATGCGAGTGACCACCTGACCATCCGGCCGACCACCTGAGCCGCCGGCTCCGCCGGCCCCGCCGGTTCCGCACGACACGTCGCTGCCGCCCGCAGCGGCCGAATCACCCGTTTCTCTCCGGCCCTCTACCCCTCCCGTATCAACACCGTGGAGTCATCATGCCC
Source organism: Streptomyces sp. NPDC050806 (assembly GCF_055586425.1). NCBI lineage: Bacteria > Bacillati > Actinomycetota > Actinomycetes > Kitasatosporales > Streptomycetaceae > Streptomyces > Streptomyces sp. NPDC050806. Next base: position 592,047 of record NZ_JBVJIF010000005.1, read on the forward strand.
CCAGAAGGCTTCAGCCTGCCCGCAGAGAGCTGGCGCTGGTCCGAGAGCACATGGCGCGGTCACGTCGATGCCGTACGCGCCGGCCGGTGTCTGCTTCCCGACAGCTGGCCCGATGGTGCTCGCGTCGCAGTCGCCCTCTCCTTCGACTCCGACCACGAGACGATCCCCCTGCGCGACGGCGAGACCAGCCCCGGCCGGCTGGCCCAGGGCGAGTACGGTGCGCGCGCCGGCGCCCCGCGGATCCTGCGGCTGCTGGCGCACTACGGAGTACCCGCGACGTTCTTCATGCCGGCCGTCTCGGCGCTCCTCCACCCGGAGGAAGCCCGCGCCTACACCCGGGACGGGCACGAACTGGCCGTCCACGGGTGGATCCACGAGCGGAACATGCTCCTGGACCACAACGATGAGCGGGAGCTGACCGCACGCGCCCTGGACACCCTCACGACGCTGACCGGGCAGCGCCCGGTCGGGATCCGGACCCCCTCCTGGGACTTCTCGGAATCCACCCTCGACATCATGCTCGAACTCGGATTCGCCTACGACTCCTCGCTCATGGCCGACGACGAGCCGTACGAGATCGTCGCCGGCGGGCGGCCCACCGGACTGGTCGAGATCCCCGTCGACTGGATCCGGGACGACGCGCCGTACTTCACCATGGACCGCTACGGATCCGCCCGCCCCTACAGCCGGCCCCGTGACGTCGGGGAGATCTGGCGGGACGAGTTCGACGCCGCCTACCGTGACGGCGGCGTCTTCCAGCTCACGCTGCACCCACATGTCATCGGCCACCGCTCACGCCTGGTGGTGCTGCGGGAACTGCTCGACCACATCACCGCACACCGCGACGTCTGGTTCGCCACCCACGCCCAACTGGCCGACGCCGCCCGCGGCATGCTGCACAGCTCCACCCCTTCCCGTCCCGCCCCCGACGCCCCGGAGCACACGCCATGAACACCGGATCTGTCGTGCCCGCCGGTTCCCGAAGAGAGAACAGCGGCGGCGTACCTACCGGGAAACTGAGTGGCGCCCAGCGCAAGGCCATCGTCGCGGGCACCATCGGCAACACCGTCGAGTGGGTGGACTGGGCGCTCTACTCGATCTTCGCGAAGATCATCGCTGATGAGTTCTTCCCCAAGGGAAACGGCGCCGTCGCACTGCTGTCGACCCTCGCGGTGTTCGCGGTCGGGTTCGTCATGCGCCCGGTCGGTGCCGCGGTACTCGGCGCCTACGCGGACCGCCATGGCCGCAAGAAGGGCATGACACTCACCGTCGCCCTCATGGCGGGCGCCGGATTCATCATCGCCATCACCCCGTCCTACGAGGCCATCGGCGTGCTCTCGCCGCTGCTGCTGCTCATCGCCCGCCTTGTGCAGGGCTTCTCCGCCGGTGGCGAATTCGGCTCGTCCTCCGCCTTCCTCGTCGAATCCGCGGCCCGGGGCCGCCGCGCCTTCGCCGGGTCCTGGCAGCAGGTCTCGGTCGCCGGCGGCGTCCTGATCGCCTCGCTCCTGGGCACCCTCACCACCTCGGTGCTGAGCGACGAAACGCTGCACTCCTGGGGCTGGCGCGTGGCGTTCATCTTCGGAGGACTGCTGGGGCTGGTGGGCCTGTGGCTGCGGATCTCCGTCGAGGACACCGAGTCCTTCACGCAGGCCCAGGGGAGCGGCCGCACCCGTACCAACCCCGTCAAGGCCATGTTCGTCGAGCACCCGGCAGCCACCCTCCGCGTCGTCGGCATCACGATCGCGGGCACCCTCACCTACTACATCTGGGTCAACTACCTTCCCACGTACGCGAATGTGACCACCGGTATCCCGCTGAAGACGGCCCTGCTCTCGCAGACCCTGTGCCTGATCATCTTTGTGATCGCGCTTCCGTTCGCCGGACTGCTCTCGGACCGCATCGGGCGCAAGCCGACGATGGCCGGATTCGCCGGCGGCTTCGTCGTCCTGGCCTGGCCGCTGTTGCACCTGCTCCACAACAGCTTCCTCAGCCTCTTCCTGGTCCAGCTCGTGGGCATGCTGATGATCCTCGGCTACTCCGCCAACTGCGCCGTCATCATGGCCGAGCAGTTCCCGGCGGAAGTGCGCGCCACCGGCATCGCCCTGCCCTACGCGCTCGCCGTCGCCGTCTTCGGCGGAACGGCCCCCTACATCACCACGTGGCTGCACGAGAGCGGGCACAGCGACATGTTGTGGATCTACGTGGCCGCCGCCGCGCTGATCTCCCTCGTCGTCTATCTCACGATGCCCGAGACCAAGGACAAGGAATTCCACTGATGCCGCCGCACGTACTCATCACCGGCGCTGCGGGCGGCATCGGCAGCGCGATTGCCGAGGAATTCGCCGTACGGGGTGCTTCCCTGACGCTCGCCGACCGCGACCACGACGCACTCCACGCCACGGCCTCCCGCTTCGGCGCGAGCACGGCGGCCCGGGTGGCGGACCTGACCGACCCCGACGCCCCCGCCGCCCTGGTCGAACAGGCCTGGGCCGCTCACGGCCCGGTGGACGTCCTGGTCAACGCCGCGGGCCGCTACCCCTCCCTGGACATGGCCGACGTCGACGCAGCTGCCTGGGACCGGCTGTTCGCGGTCAACCTCCGCGCTCCCGTGCTGGCGACCGCCGCCTTCGCCCGCCTCGCCATATCGGCGGGCCGGCCCGGTTCCGTCATCAACATCTCGTCCGGCGCGGCCCTGCGCTCACGGCCGGGCGGCGGACCGTACGCCAGCTCCAAGGCGGCCCTGGACATGGCCACCCGGGCCGCCGCACTGGAACTGGGCAGCCATGCCATTCGCGTCAACGCGGTCAGCCCCGGCTTCGTCCTGGTCGACAGCGACTGCAACCCGGTCTCCGCCGAGTACGCCAACGCCATCAGCGCCAACCCGCTCGGCCGTCCCGGTACGCCGCAGGACATCGCGCGAGCCGTGTGCTGGCTGGCGGGACCCGATTCCTCCTGGATCACCGGAGAGATCCTCCGTGTCGACGGCGGGTCGAGCGCGGGAGCCCTTCACCTGCCCCGCATCTGGCAGTCCCACGACGCCCGCGCCACCGCGGCCGCCGAGCCCGTTGCGGCCGCCACCACGACAGAGGAACACGAGGAACACGCCCGATGAGCGACCACAGCCCTGAACGAGCCGCCGGCAATGTCGAACAAGTGGCCCGCAGTCGTGAACGCGCCGCCTACACCATCGTCGGTGCGGGAGCGATCGGCGGCACCCTCGCGTTCGCCCTCGCCCGCGCGGGCCACCCGGTCACCGTCGTCGACACCGACGGCACCCACATCGACGCCATACGTACGCACGGACTCGTACTCGCCCGGGGCGAGGGCCGAACCAGCATCCCGGTCACTGCCGCCACGCCAGAGGAGTTCACCGGACCGGAGACGGTCGCCGGGGCGGAGAAGGTTGCCGGATCGGAGACGGTCGCCGGATCGGAGGAGCTCACCCGTCCCCTGGAGCGTGTCCTCCTGGCCGTGAAGGCGCAGGCCACCCAGAGTGCCATCGACTGGATCGCCCCTCGCCTGGCTCCGAACGGGTACGTCGTCTCCGTACAGAACGGCTTCAACGAGGACCTGATCGCCCGCCGCATCGGCGCCCACCGCACCATCGCCGCCTTCGTCAACATCTTCGCCGACGTCATCGAACCGGGCGTGATCCAGGACGGTGGCGCCGGAGCCCTGGTCATCGGCGAACCCAACGGCGCGCCCGTCAGCGACCGCGTCCGTGAGCTGGTCGCCGACCTGCAGAGCTGGGGCCCTGCCCAGGCCAGCGACAACGTCGAGGGCTACCTGTGGGCCAAGGCCGGATTCGGCGCCATGCTCGCGGCCACAGCGCTCGCCGACGCACCCATGGCGGACCTCATCGACCGCCACCGTCCGGCCATGGCCGGGCTGACGGGGGAGATCTTCGCCGTGGCCGACCAACGCGGCGTCGAACTGGAGCCGTTCGACGCCTTCGACCCCCACCCCTTCCGGCAGACAAGTGACGCCGCGGCACGCGACGCCGCCTTCGACCGCCTCACCGCCTGGCTGCGCACCCAGACCAAGGACCGCAGCGGCATCTGGCGCGACCTGGCCGTACGCCACCGGCCCGTCGAAGTCACCACGCACTACACCGGCATCATCGCGCACGCCGCACACGAGGGCCTGCCCACGACCCTGCTGCAGGCCGTCATGGACGGACTGCACGAACTCGAAGGCGCACCCCAGAAGATGACCGAGGACCGGATCGCCGCACTCGACAGGCTCGCCACACAGTCGGCTGCCGACCGCCTGGCCGACAGTGACCGAGCCGTGGCAGTGCAGGGCTGGCTGGAGCACCACCGCGAAGACCTGGTCGCCGACCTCGCGGCGTACACCGCGCAAGGCAGTGCCAGCGACGACCTGGACGCCTTGGACACCTGTCTCGCTTGGCTGCGCGACTGGCTGGACCGGCGTCTGGGCGTACCGGAGACGGAGGAGATCCTCCCGCGTGACGAGGCCGGAGACATCCTGATACGCCGCTATCCGGCGCGCGGGGCGACCGCGGCCGATGACCGGACCGTCGTGCTGGTGGGGCACTACGACACCGTGTGGCCGACCGGCACCCTGGACACCTGGCCCTTCCGCCGGGAGGGCGACCTCCTCACCGGGCCCGGCGTCTTCGACATGAAGGCCGGCCTCGTCCAGGCCGTATGGGCGCTGTGCGCGCTCGACGCCCTCGACCTGCCCCGCCCGGCCCTCACCCTCATTCTCAACGGCGACGAGGAGACCGGAAGTCTCGCTTCGCACGAGGCGATCGTGTCGGAAGCCCGCGGTGCCCGGCTCGCCATGGTCTTCGAAGGCGCAGCCGACGGCGCCATCAAGACCGCCCGCAAAGGCGTCGGCCTGTTCGCCCTCACCGTCACCGGCACCGAGGCCCACGCCGGGCTGGACCCCACCGCCGGAGCCAGCGCCGTAGATGAACTCGCCCACCAGATCCTGCACTTGACGCACCTGCGCGACCACGAGGCCGGCACCTCCCTCAACGTCGGGGTGATCGAGGGCGGCACACGCAGCAATGTGACGGCGGGCAGAGCCACCGCTCACCTCGACGTGCGCGTGGCATCCGCCACCGAACAGCAGCGCATCACGCAGGCGCTCGCCGACCTCCAACCCGTTGACCCCCGCACCCAATTGCAGATCACGGGGGACTGGAACCGCCCCGTTTTCGAACGAAGTGAGCAAGTCGCCGCACTCGCGCACCTGGCGAAGGCCTGCGCACGACTGCTCGGGTACGACCTGCCCGAGGCCTCGGTCGGCGGAGCGAGCGACGGCAACTTCCTCGCCGCCGCCGGTGTACCGGTACTCGACGGCATCGGCGCGGTCGGCCATGGCGCGCACGCCCGTTCGGAGAGCACGTACGTATCCGGCATGCTCGCGCGAGCGGCGCTGGCCGCCACCGTCCTCGTCGCGCTGGCCGGCCGGTGAGGACGGAGGTCGCTACAGGCTGACCCCGCCGGTGTACGTCGACCTTGGTGCCGGTGATCAAGCGAGCGTCGTCTGATCCAGCGGGCGGAGTGCGTCGACGATCAGGTCGAGGAGTTGGTCGGTCCGCTCCGTCGAGTCGGTCGCCGTGGTGGAGAGGAAGACGCCGAGGAGCATGATCGTGACGTCCTCCGGGTCGACGTCCGAGCGCAGCGAACCGGCCTCTGCGCCGCGGCTCAGGATCATGGCGATGGTGGCGGTGATGCGTTCCCGGGTCGCGGGTGTGGCGATGGTGCCCGATGCCCAGCCGGCACGCAGTGTGTCGGACATGCCGCGCTTTATTTTGAAGAACGCCGCGTATTGCGTCAGCCATGCGCGCAGTGCGGCCGCGGGCTCCAGCTCGTCGAGGAGTGGCGGTGCGCCGGCGACGACCTTGTCGAGTTCCGCGGCGTACACGGCCTCCACGAGTGCCTCGCGGGTGGGGAAGTGCCGGTAGAGCGTGCCGATCCCGACGCCGGCCGCGCGGGCGACGGCGTCCAGTGGAACGGCGTCCGGCGTTGCGGCGAAGGCGTCACGGGCTGCGGCGAGGAGCTTGTCGCGGTTGCGCCGCGCGTCGGCGCGCGCCGGCCGGCCGGGCGCCGACGCGCTGCTGCCGCTGCTCGGGGGCTCGGTCTCAGGCAAAACGGAGGACCTCCGGTTAGTGGTACGGTGAAGCGGTGAGCGAAACGGAGTGACTCCGTTTCGCCTATGATCCCACGCGAAGGAGACAGCCCATGGCTTCCCCCGCCCGATCTCTTCCCGTCACCGCGACCGGCGCGCGGCGCGCCGGCGGCCCCGGGGACCTCGCAGGCCGTACCGTCTCCCGGATCGGCTTCGGCGCGATGCAGCTGGAGCGCCTGCGCAACGACCGCAAGGCAGCGGTCGCGATACTGCGCCGCTGCGTCGAACTCGGCATCGACCACATCGACACCGCACAGTTCTACGGCCACGGCTTCGTGAACGAGGTGATCCGCGAAGCCGTCCGGCCGGAGGACGACGTCATAGTGGTGAGCAAGGTCGGCGCCGAGCCCGACACCGAGGGCCCGCTTCCCCTCCGCCTCGCCCAGCGCCCCGAGCAGCTGCGCGCCGCCGTCGAGGACAACCTGGCGACGCTGGGGATGGAACAGATCCCCCTGGTCAACCTCCGCCGTACGGACACCGGCCCCGGCCTGCGCGCCGAAGGGGACCAGGTCGTACCCCTCGACGACCAGCTCGCCGTGATGACCGCCCTGCGCGACGAAGGCAAGATCGGCGCGATCGGCCTCAGCAGCGTCTCCCTGGACGTCCTGCGCGCCGCCCTGCCGGCGGGCATCGCATGCGTCCAGAACGCCTACAGCCTCGTGGCCCGCGACGACGAGGACATGCTCCGCCTGTGCGTCGAGGAAGGCATCGCCTGGGTTCCCTACTTCCCCCTCGGCAGCGCCTTCGCGGGCATGCCGAAAGTGACCGACGAGCCCGCCGTCATCACCGCCGCGCGTGCCCTCGGCGTCACACCTGCCCAGGTCGCACTGGCCTGGCTGCTCCACCACGCCCCGAACGTGCTGCTCATCCCCGGTACCGCCAACGCCGAACACCTTGAAGCCAACGTCGCCGTCGGCGCCATCACACTCGACGAGGAAACTCTCGCCGCCCTGGCCGCCGTCCCGCCACGGCCCGGCGACATCGTCGTCTGACAGCCGGCTTCCTGCGGCGCCCACCGCTCGCCACGCATCGGCCGGAAAACGGCCGGCTGCTCAGCCGTCGCACTCGACCGGGACAGGCGATCATCCGGACGCACCACCGGAGAACGCACCTGACCACGCCTACTAGGGTGGGCCCGGTCTTGGAACAGCGAGAGAAAGGCGCCCACGTGGTGGACATGACAGCCGCAGCGCAGAAGGTCTTCGAGCGTTACGACCTCGACGGTGACGGTCAGCTGACCGCAGAGGAGTACCGGAAGGTCGTCGAGGACCTCGGCGAGCAGGGCGTCACCGACGAGGCCGCGCAGGCACTCATCGACGCCATCGACACCGACGGTGACCGCAAGGTCTCGTTCGAGGAGTTCCGGGCCTCCATGGGCCTCTGAGCGTCCTCTCCGTGGAGAAACGGAGAGCGCCTGATGACGCCGTGCACGTACTCCGGGTCCACAGGGGCCCGGAGTACGTGCACGTAGGCTCACCTACGGGCCATGGGCGCGTACTCGATGACCCCGGGCAGCCGGGGAAGTCAGTCGTCGCTCGTACGTGGTGGGGCCGATCGGGGGGTGCCGGGGTCGAGGGGCGGTGCCGATACGCCGCAGTGGTAGGTGCACTGAGGGCGGCAGTGCTGTTCCTGGACGTTGCTCTCCTGTTCCTGTGCTTGGCTCTTCCGGGCCGTCCGTGCCGTCTCCTCCCTGGCGCGGTCCTGGTCGCGGGAACGCAGGGTGAACCAGGCGAGGGCCGCGCCGATGACGAGGAGGGCCGCGCAGAGGAAGAGGGACCGCCGGTAGCCGGCCGCGAACGCGGTGGCCGAGCGGTAGGCCTCCGGTCCCATGCCGGCCAGCAGGGGCAGGGCCGCAACGGCGAGCAGGCCGGACGCGCGTGCCGCCGCGTTGTTGACTCCGCTGGCCAGTCCCGCGCGTGTGACGTCGACGGAGGCCAGCACGGTGGCGGTGAGCGGTGCGACCAGGAGGACCATGCCAAGGCCCAGAACGGTCACGGCGGGCAGGACTTCGGTGCGGTACGAGGCGTCGGTGCCCGCCCGTGTCATCAGAAGCATCCCGGTGGCGCACACCAGCGGGCCGAGCGTGAGCGGGATGCGGGGCCCGATGCGCTGGGCCAGTTCGCCGGAGCGGGCGGAGAGCAGCAGCATCAACACGGTGGTGGGCAGCAGAGCGGTCCCTGCGACGAACGCGGAATACCCCGCGCCCACCTGCAGATACACCACGGTGAGGAAGAAGAACCCGCCGAAGGCCGCGTACACGCACACAGTGACCGCGTTGACCGCGGTGAACTGCCGCAGCCCGAAGAGCCAAGGGGGCAGCATGGGATCGGGGGCCCTGCGTTCGACGAGGAGGAAGGCCACGGCGAGCAGCACGCCGGCGATCGCGGCGAGCAGTACGTCGGGTGCCGTGCCCCGGCCGGGTGCGGCAATCAGGGCGTAGGTCACCGAACCCAGCGCGAGTGCGCCGAGCACGGCGCCTCTGAAGTCGAACCGGCCGTGCGCGGTGGGGTCCCGGGTCTCGGGCACGTGGCGGGCGGCGAGGGGTACGCACACTGCCGCCACGGGCACGTTGAGGAAGAACACCCATCGCCAGCCGGGGCCGTCCACGAGCCAGCCGCCGAGGAAGGGGCCGGCCGCGGTGGCCACGCCGCCCAGGCCGGACCAGGCGCCGACCGCACGGGACCGCTCGTCGGGGTGGAAGACGGCCTGGATGAGGGCGAGCGAGCCAGGGGTGAGCAGGGCGCCGCCGACGCCCTGGAGAGCGCGCGCGGTGAGGAGCACCGCGGCGTTGGGTGCCAGTCCGCACAGCAGTGAGGAGGCGGCGAACCACACCATGCCGATGAGGAAGATCCGGCGCCGGCCGTAGCGGTCGCCGAGCGCGCCGCCGAGCAGGAGCAGGGCGGCCAGGGTGAGCAGGTAGGCGTTGACGGTCCACTGGAGGGTCGCCAGTGAGGCGTTCAGGTCGGTACCGATGCGGGGCAGGGCGACGTTGACGACGGTACTGTCGAGCATTGCCATGCCCGAGCCGAGGACGGCCGCGAGCAGGACCCAGCGGCCCTGGGCGGTGGCCATCCGTACTGTGCCGGGTGCGGAGAGGTCGCTCATAGGGCGAGCATGCACCCCGGCGGGCGCGAGAGAGGGGCACGACGCCGTGGCGTCCGGTCACAGGCTCCGGACTCCACGCGAGGCAGGGCCCTGCACGGGCCACCTCGACACGAACATCCCGGTCAACGCCGCTGCCCCGGTCTCTGCGCGGCCGGCCCCAACGGGGCCGCGCCCCGCCTTCGTCATCCGAGCGCCCGGACCACCGACCACAGCAGGCGCTCGTTCTCGGGGGCCGCGCCGCCCGGGAAGGCGAACCGGCGGCGGGTGTACGCGTAGGCGAAGCCCTGCCGCGGGTCGGCGAGGGCGAGGGAGCCCGCGGCGCCGCTGTGGCCGAAGGTGCCGGCGCCGACGGAGGGGAAGTCGGGGCCGTAGGTCTGGAAGCCCAGGCCGAACGCCTGCGGTTCGCCGCTCACCAGGTCCTTGCCCTCGGAGTGGATCCGGGCGAACTCGGCGGCCGTGTCCGGCTTCAGGAGCGGACCTCGGCCGTCCAGGCCGAACGCGGCCGCCGCGTACATGCCGGCCAGGCCGCGTGCGGTGCCGATGCCGCCCGCCGACGCCTGGCCGTTCGCGCGGACGGTGCGGGAGTTCGGGAAGTCGTACAGCTCGCGGTTGCCCGGCGCGTGCTCGTTGAAGGCGATGCCGCCCAGGCTGTACGGGCTGTGCGCGGCGGCCTCGATCTCGGCCGCCTGCTCCGGCGTCGGCAGCATCGGCAGGGTGGTGAGGAAACGCGACTCCTCGGCCGCTGGGAGGCCCAGCCACAGGCCGAGGCCGTACGGGGCGCGAATCCGCTCCTCGTACCACTCCTGCAGGGTGCGCCCGGTGGCCCGGAACACCACCTCGCCGATCAGCGCGCCTATCACGAACGCGTGGTAGCCGAAGAACTTCCCCGGCTGCCATAACGGGCGCTGCCCGGCCAGGCGTGCCGCGATCGCCCGGTCGTCGGCCAGCTCCTCCGGGGTGAAGCCGGCATCGAGGCCGATCACTCCGGCCCGGTGCGCGAGCAGGTCGCGCAGGGTGATCCCGTCCTTGCCCTCGGCGGCGAAGTCCGGCCAGTACGAGGCCACGGTGCGGTCCAGGTCCAGGACACCCTCCTGGACCAGAAGCGCGGTCACCAGGTACGCCGCGCCCTTGGTGGACGAGAACACGCCGAGCAGCGACTCCCCGGTCACTCCGTCCGACCACAGGTCCACCACTCGTTCGCCGTCCCGGAGCACCACCAGCTGCGCGCCCGGCGCGTGCTCCTCGCCCGCGAGGAAGGTGGCGAACTCCTCCCGTACTCCCTCGAAACCGGTGACCACCGTGCCGTGAACTGCCATGACCCCTCCCGAACTGCCGTATCGATCTTGCGCTTCCGGTAACCGGCCGGTCCGGGCCGCTATTCCCCGTTCACCTCCGATGCTGGGACGGACGCTCCGAGCACGTCGTCGCTTCACGGACCGATCCGCCGGCCTGTGTGGAGAAGGCGCGACCGCCGGCTGCCGGGGCGATGAAGATCGCCAGGGTGACGCAGGCGAGTACGACGATCATGGCCGTGCGCAGTCCGTAGTGTTCACCTAGGAACCCGAGGCTCGGGGGCCCGACGAGGAACGCGACGTACCCAATGGTGGCCACCAGGCTCACGCGTGCCGTGGAGTTGGGGCCGGAGTCGCCGGCGGCCGACAGGGCGACAGGGAAGCCGAGGCTGGCGCCCAGTCCCCAGAAGAGCACGGCGGCGCCGGCGAGCAGGGCGTTGTCGGCGAAGATCACCAGGGCGACGCCGACAGCGCCTGACACCGCGCCCGCCCGGACCACCATGGCCCGTCCGAAGCGGTCGAGGAAGAAGCTGCCGCAAAAGCGCCCGGTGGTCATCGCCGCGGCGAAGCCGGCGTACACCAGTGAGCCCTGTGCGGCGTCGAGTCCGTGACCGTCCACCATGAGCAGCGGCAGCCAGTCGTTCGCGGCGCCTTCCGCCAGCGCCATCGCCAGCACGATCACTCCGATCAGGACCAGACGGGGGTCCCGCCACACCTTCGGCGCGGCCACGGCCGATTCCTCGTGCGTTGTGGTCGTGCGCGTGCGTACCCCGGTGCCCGAGGGGACGGCCCTGAGGGCGTACAGGAACATCGCGAGGGAAAGGCCGGTGACCGCCAGGAGATGCCAGTACGTGGGCAGTTGCTGCGTGGTGGCGGCAATGCCGCACACCGCGCCGACGACGGTGCCGAGACTGAAGCAACCGTGCAGGGTCGTCATCGCGGTGGTGCCTGTGGTCCGCTCGATCTCGACCCCGTCCACGTTGGTCGCGATCTCGGCCGAGCCCATGCCCGCACCGAAGATGAACAGTCCCACGAACACGGCGGGTGCCCAGGAGGCCAGGCTGCCGCAGCCGATGAGCGACACGCTGACGACGATGAGAAAGTTGCCGACGCCGATGACGGGCCTGGTACCGAACCTGCTCACGAGTGGGCCGGAGGACAGAATCCCGACCATCGAGCCCGCTGAGAGGCCGAAGAGGATGATGCCCATCTCGGCGGTCGACGCTCCCAGCCGGTCGCGGATGTCAGGAGTGCGCGTCACCCAGGAGGAGATCGACAGGCCGGTCAGGAAGAAGAAGAGGAAGAGGGATCGGCGCCATCGGCGAGTGGCGAGGTCCATAGCGACAGCTCCGTGAAGGCGAGGAGGCGGGGCCGTGTTCAAAGTTCGAGAGTCTCGAAGAAGTGTGTACGAATGTACATTGATGTGTGGGTGGCCGGAAGGAGCACAGTGGTATGACAGGGTCCTCGCGTGGCCCCAATGATCCCGGTCGTAGGGACCGGATCATCGACGCGGCCTTGGAGCTGGTCGCGGAGCGCGGCGTCGTCAGCGTGACGTACCGGAGCGTCGCGCAGGCCGCGGCGGTGCCGCTGGGCTCGGTGACGTATTACTTCGACTCCCTGCAGCAGCTGCTCGGTGAGGCGTTCACGCGGCTTGCCGAGTCCGAGTCCTCGCGGTACGGGGCGTTGCTCGAACGTGCCCGTACGCCGCAGGAGGCGCGGGAAGCCGTCGTGGAGATCATTTGCGGGCAGCAGGTGGGCAGCGAGAGAGAGCTGCTCCTCAGTTATGAGCTCTACGCCTTCGCTTCCCGCAACCCCGAGCTGCGGTCGGTGATGCGGTCCTGGATGCAGGCGAGCCGTGCCGCGCTCAGCCGCCACTTCGACGCCCGGACGGCCCGCGCGCTGGACGCCCTGATCGAGGGGCTCATCATCCATAACTCTGTGGACGAGGAGCCCACGAGCCGTAAGGACATCGCGGTCGTGGTGGCGGCCATCACGGGGTGACGCGGTACGCGACGCTCCAGGTGGGCACCAGGGGCGATCCCGCAGTCAGGGGTGCCGGCGGAACGAAAGGCACCTGTTGTGCCGAAGTGATGACGTTGACGGAAAGCATTGCGGGATCAGCAGTGTTCACCCTTACGGTCGTGGCTGGAGCGCTCCATGCAGCAACCGGGGAAGGCGCCGTCCCGGGGGAAAACGGCGCAGCAAGGAGAGCGACAGATGTACGCACGGACCAAGGCCGCCGTCGGTGTGGCCTCGGTGGGAATCATGCTGCTCGGTCCTGCCGGGACGGCCACCGCCGCCACCACTGCCGAAACGCCGGCTGCGCCGGCGCAGCACCGGACCGTGGACGCCAAGGACAGGATCGCCACGGTCAAGTTCAACAAGCTCAACAGCAAGGGCGCCTCGGGCTGGATCAGGAAAAACACCAGTTCCGGCTGCTACAAGGCCGTCGTGTGGTGGTACAAGAACGGCCGGCTCAAGGACACCGACCAGTCCAAGCCGTCGTGCTCGAAGGGCAAGAAGGTGAAGTTCGCCTTCAAGCCCGGCGACAAGCACCGCTTCAAGGCCACCAGCTGGCAGCACGACTACGTCGGCGGCTCCTGACCGGCGCATGATCTGACGCCGCGTCCGTAAGCGGGTGGGGTCCGACGGCACAGCCGGGCCCCACCCGCGCCCGCGCCCGCACGGTGGCCGTTCGGGTCATCTCCAGGCATGACCGCGACGCTCACGCTTGCTGGAGGAGGAAGTCAGCTGCCTCACCCGCGGCAAGGCCATCACCTCAGTTGGCTCGATCCGAGCTCATGCAGCCTCAACCTCGGTTTTCCGCGAACCTCCTGACGTACCGTAGGCTCTCCCCCCGAACGTTCCACGGGAGAACACCATGACGGGTCCCGACCAGGCGCCGGCCACGGCCCCGGCCGTAGGGTGGCAGCCGCCCGGCTCCCCGCCCCGGTCCGCCGTCCGCGGTACCGGCTGCTGGGCCCGGTGGTCTCACGGCACGGTGCCGGCCGAACGCCCTGATGCGGACCTCATCGGATTCTGGGGGTGCGACGGCGCCACCAGCCTCGGCTTCATGACCTTCCTGTTCCAGGAGGAACGAGTCGCTGCAGTACGAGGAATGCGCGATACGGTACATATGGGCAATGAACATACCGGTGGACCCGTCAGTTCAATGACCCTGACTGTCACCGCACCCGAGCAGGGCCCGACAGCCGGTCATCACCGTCTGGGGCCCGGCGGGCCGCGAATCCCTGAAACTGCCGACCGGCATGTTGCGGGAAGCCTGCCACCGAGCGGTGGGCCAGTCTCAGGAAGCAGTGGCCGGTCGCGACGGACGAGCTCATCCGCTCGACGCGGCCTACGCCCGCAACATCGTCGCCGTTCTCGACGCGGCAGAGCGTCAGCTCGCCCTGCCCGCTGAGCAACGGGCAACGGCACCCGCCCGCCAGTCCCTCATCTCTCCACAAGAAGGTCTCGTGAACCGGTCGCTCACGTGCCCCCTGCCGCCGGCATGCGCTCGACGACACGTGCAGCTTGCGCGGCGATCGCTGCTGCGCGGGTCGTCCACCTCGTCCGACCCCCTCATATCCGCAGGTCGGAAACGCATGCAAACGAGCTGAGCGGCAGAAAGAAGGTGTCAATGACCGACGAGCAGGCGACGGCCGGCGATCCGCACGAGACCCGGCACGAACCGACAGAGATCACCTACTCGGAGCAGTTCTACCCGGCACGGCCCCGGTCGCTGCGGCCGCGCGCGCGGCTGCGGCAGCAGCAACAGCCGCAGCCTCCCGAACGCCGGCAGGACCCGGTCGGTACCAACCCCGAATACGTGGCCTGGCTGCGCCGGCACTCCATGCTGCAGGACGCCAGAGACCTGTCCGTACAGCTCACCGGCCAGGGCATCATGTGGCAGAACCCCTTCGCACGGCCCAATCCCAAGGCAGCCGTCGAAGCCGCCCCGGTGTGGTTCACGGCGTACCCCATCTCCTTCATCACCCGCCCCGGCGACAGCTTCCTGGGCACCCTGGCCGACCCCGAGCTGTGGCGTGCCTTCTCCGACCTCGGTGTGCGGGCCGTCCACACCGGTCCGGTGAAGCGGGCCGGCGGCATCTCGGGATGGGACGCCACGCCCACCGTCGACGGGCACTTCGACCGCATCAGTACGGCCATCGACGAGGCGTTCGGCACGGAGGACGACTTCCGGCGGATGTGCGAGGCCGCGGCGGAACAGGGCGGCACGGTCATCGACGACATCGTGCCGGGGCACACCGGCAAGGGCCCGGACTTCCGGCTGGCCGAGATGAACGTCGACGACTACCCGGGCATCTACCACATGGTCCAGATCGAGCCCGAGGACTGGTACCTGCTGCCCGAAGTGCCGCCGGAACGCGACTCGGTCAACCTCGACGTCGAGGCCGAGGAGGCGCTGGAGAAGGCGGGCTACATCATCGGCCGCCTCCAGCGGGTCATCTTCCACGACCCCGGCGTGAAGGACACCAACTGGAGCGCCACGCGCGCGGTCATCGGGCCGGACGGCGTCAGCCGGCGCTGGGTCTACCTGCACTACTTCAAGGAGGGGCAGCCCTCCATCAACTGGCTCGACCCCACCTTCGCCGGTATAAGGCTCGTCATCGGGGACGCCCTTCACTCCCTCGGCGACCTGGGCTCCGGCGCACTCCGCCTGGACGCCAACGGCTTCCTGGGCGTGGAGAAGAGCGCCGAGGGTCTGCCGGCCTGGTCGGAAGGGCACCCGCTGTCGGAGGCCGCCAATCAGCTGATCGCCAGCATGGTGCGCAAGCTGGGCGGCTTCACCTTCCAGGAGCTCAACCTGACGATCGACGACATCAAGGTCACCTCTGAGGCGGGCGCGGACCTCTCGTACGACTTCGTCAACCGTCCGGCCTACCACCACGCGCTGGCCACCGGGGACACCGAGTTCCTGCGCCTGACGCTGAACCTTTCCCTGGAGAAGGGGGTGGCGGCCGCCGGCCTCGTCCACGCACTGCAGAACCACGACGAACTCACCTACGAACTGGTGCACTTCACCACGTCGAAGGACGAGCTGTTCGCCTATCACGGTGTCGAGGTGACAGGCGATCAGCTCGCCGAGCACGTGCGCGGCGAGCTGGTGCAGAAACTGGTCGGGCCCGATGCTCCGTACAACGCGGTCTTCACCACCAATGGCATCGCCTCCACGACGGTCAGCGTCATCGCGGCTGCTCTCGGGCACACGACGCTCGACCGCCTCACTCAGGAAGACGTGGAGGGCATCAAGCGCGCACACCTGCTGCTGGCGATGTTCAATGCCCTGCAGCCCGGCGTCTTCGCGCTCTCCGGCTGGGACCTGTGCGGCCTGCTCACCCTGGACCGGGAGGCCGTCGCGCCCCTGCTCGCGACCGGCGACACCCGATGGATCCACCGGGGCGCCTACGATCTGATGGGTTACCGGCCCGAAGCAACCGCATCCGGTTCGGGCATGCCCAAGGCCCGCAGCCTCTACGGCAGCCTCCCCGCGCAACTCGCCGACTCCGATTCCTTCGCCGCACGCCTCAAACACCTGCTGCGGGTGCGGGAGGAGACAGGCGTTTCCACGGCCGATCAGATCGAGATCCCGTCGGTGGTGCACCCCGCGCTGCTCGTCATGGTGCACCGTCTGGACGAGGCCGGGAGGATCCAGGCGACCGTACTCAACTTCGGGTCCGAACCGGCCGCCGGCTCCGTGGCCTCGGAGTACTTCGAGCCGGGCTGGACGGCCCATGACGCCCTGACGGGCAAGGACGTCAACGTGGTCAACGACCTGCGCTCGGTCGACATTCAAGTCGCCGGTTACGACGGACTCTGTCTCGTCTTCCTGCCGCCGGTGCCATGAAGGCGCAACCGCGGTAACAGTGCCGGTGTGAGCCGACCCCAGGGTCCGGTCACACCGGCTACTTGTAGTGGTGAAGCCGTACGCCACCTCGGCTCCGTTTGTCTCGCAGTGGATCTATTGTTGATCTCATGAGCCGTTGGGATGAGCTGACCGGGGAGACGTCCGGAAATGACTACGCCGCACGGTTCGCGGCGCTGGCCCGCAGTGGGAAGGACGTGCACGGTGAGGCGCGGTTCTGTGCGGCTCTCGTGCCTGCCGGAGCGCGGGTACTGGACGCCGGATGCGGTACCGGCCGGGTCATGATCCGACTGGCGGAACTCGGCTACGACTGTGTCGGCGTGGATCTCGACGGGTCGATGCTGGCGGTAGCGCGGGAACAGGCGCCGGACCTGCCCTGGTTCCAAGCCGACCTGGCCGGGTTCGAGCCGGACCGGCTCGGCATCGCGGCGGACTTCGACCTCGTCGTCGCTGCGGGCAACATCTTCCCGTTGCTCGCTCCAGGCACCGAGGCCACGGTGGTCAAGCGCCTGGCCGCGGCCCTGGGGCCGGGCGGTCTGATGGTTGCCGGCTTCGGCTTGGACGCGGCCCACCTGCCGGTGCCGCCCAGCATCACGCTGTCGGAGTACGACGACTGCTGCGCCGCAGCCGGTCTCACCCTCGTTGACCGCTTCGCCACCTGGGACGCTGACCCTTACGAGGGCGGCGGCTATGCCGTCAGCGTCCACCGCCGGTGAGGACTGCTCGGCGTGTGCGGCCCTGAGCGACGGTAAGGACGGGGAGCAGGAGGGTGCCTCTTGTCTTGCTGGGAGCGCCCTCCTAGCCTGAATTTGTGCCCCTGATGAACAAAATGCACCTGCGTACCGCTGTGCGGGACAACGCGCTCACGCGTCTTCGCGTCGCCGTCACCGCTTTCTTCGCCCTCGACGGCTTTGTCTTCGCCGGATGGGTGGTGCGCATCCCCGACATCAAGCACCAGACCCATGCCTCCACCGGAGCGCTCGGCCTGGCCCTCCTCGGTGTCTCGGCAGGTGCTGTCGTGACGATGACCCTCACCGGACGCCTGTGCCGCCGTTACGGCAGTCACCTGGTCACCGTCGTCTGCGCCGTGCTGCTCTCGCTCAGCGTCGCCCTGCCGCCGCTGACCCACTCCGCCCCGGCACTGGGCGCTGTCCTGATGATCTTCGGTGCCGCCTACGGAGGCATCAATGTCGCCTTCAACAGCGCGGCGGTCGATCTGGTCGCCGCTCTGCAGCGGCCGGTCATGCCCACGTTCCACGCGGCCTTCAGCCTCGGCGGCATGGTGGGGGCCGGTCTCGGCGGAACCGTGGCCGGATATCTGACCCCGGCCCACCACCTGCTGTGCCTGACAGCGATCGGCCTGCTGGTCACCGCTGTCTGCGGTCGTACGCTGCTCCGGCACGAGCGCCCGGCACCGGCGGACCGAGGCTGCCCGAAGGCGCCGCCCGCCGCCGAGCGCGAAGCGCGAGGCCTGAACGCCCGCACCCGTGGCGTGGTCGCCGTCCTGGGGCTGGTCGCCCTGTGCACGGCATACGGCGAGGGCGCCATGGCCGACTGGGGCGCGTTGCACTTCCAGCAGGACCTGGCTGCTTCCCCGGGTGTCGCGGCGGCCGGCTACTCGTGCTTCGCGCTGGCGATGACGATCGGGCGGCTGACGGGGACCACCCTCATCGAACGGCTGGGCCGTACCCGCACCATCGTTGCCGGCGGCTGCACCGCCACGGCCGGCATGCTGCTCGGGTGTTTCGCACCGTCGGTGTGGGCCGCGCTCCTCGGTTTCGCCGTCACCGGCCTCGGGCTGGCCAACCTCTTTCCCATAGCCGTGGAACGCGCCGGTGCCGTCGCCGGCCCCAGCGGTGTCGCGATCGCGTCCACCTTCGGCTACGGCGGCATGCTCCTCGGCCCTCCCGCGATCGGCTTCATAGCCGACTGGCTCTCCCTGCCGACCGCTCTCGCCAGCGTCGCCGCCCTGGCCGCCGTCGCCGCCGCGATCGGGTTCGCCACCAGGCGCTCGGTCGGGTAATCAGGGGAGCGGTGCGGAGGACGCTGGACGCTCCGGTTCGCCCTGCGCAGCGGTACAAGTGCAAGGAAGCGGCGGTGGGTCAAGCCGGGGGAGCGGTGGTGGTGCGGAAGCGAGCCCGGTAGACGGTGGGGGAGACGCCGAGGGTGTGCTGGAACACCCGGCGCATGGTTTCCGATGAGCCGAAGCCGGCCTGCTGCGCGACCTCCTCCACCGAGGCGGTGCCGGAGGACAGCAGGGCCTGGGCGGCCTCCACGCGGACGGCGTCGACGTACTGCCCAGGTGTCATGCCCGTCTCCTGGCGGAACAGGCGGGACAGGTGCCGACCGCTGATGTCCAGCTCCGCTGCGAGCGCGTCGATGCCGCGTGGGAGCGAGGGACCCGCGGTGATCTCGTCCATCACCCGGCGTACCAGGGGATGCTTCGTCCGCTGTGGCGTCATTCGGATGCTGAACTGGGACTGCCCGCCCGGCCGGGCCATGAAGACCACCAACTGGCGCGCCGCCTCCCGCGCGATGTCCGCTCCGTAATCCTCCTCGACCAGGGCGAGGGCCAGGTCGATCCCCGCGGTGACCCCGGCGGAGGTGACGACGTGGCCGTCGCGTACGAACACCGGGTCCGCCGCCACCCGTACGCGCGGGAAGGCGGCCGCCAGCTGCGGTGCCAGCTCCCAGTGGGTGGCGGCGCGCCGTCCGTCCAGGAGCCCGGCCTGAGCCAGCAGAAGCGCGCCGGCACAGACCGACGCCACCCGCCGTGCCCGCGCGGCGAGAGTGCTGACGAGTGACATCAGTGCGTCGTCGGCGGTGGCGCGCCGCCAGTCTCTGCGCCCGGGCACCAGCACCGTGTGCACGTTGTGGGGAAGCTGCTCGGTGCGCGTGGTCACCCCGATCCGCAGCCCGCAGGAAGTGGGTACGTCGAGCCCGGCAGGGGACACCACGTGCACGTCATAGCGGGCGCCGTAGCGATTGGCGGTGGCGAG
The DNA here is from genome assembly GCF_055586425.1 of Streptomyces sp. NPDC050806. Classification (NCBI taxonomy): domain Bacteria; kingdom Bacillati; phylum Actinomycetota; class Actinomycetes; order Kitasatosporales; family Streptomycetaceae; genus Streptomyces; species Streptomyces sp. NPDC050806. The sequence goes on from NZ_JBVJIF010000005.1 coordinate 611,492, forward strand.
GACCTCCAGTGGTCCGCTGACATCGAGCAGCTGGACCTGGTCGAAGGCCACGATGACGACGACCCGGGCCGTGCCCGGTGCGACGGGCGCTACTCCGCCCACGGGGAGTCCAGGATGGTGCGTACGAAGTCGCCGCGCTCGAAGCCGGGCACGTAGTGCTGGAGCACATCGGCTTTGACGTTGCCGAAGGTCGTCTCGGGCTTGTGGCGGATGCCGTCGGTGAACGCGCCGAGGATGCGCTTTTTGAAGTCGGGGCGAGGGTGCAGTGCCACGATCCTCTCGCGCTCCGCGGTGGGGATGTCCGGGTAGCCGATGCCCAGGACGTCGTACTCCACACCGGCCGTGACCAGGGCGACTTCCGGCTCCATGAACTCGGGGATGCCGGGGGTGGTGTGCAGGGCGATGGCCGTCCACACCCGGCGCACGCTGTCCTCCGGTACTCCGTGCGCCTGCAGGAAGCGGCGCGCCTCGTCGGCACCGTCGACCTCGAAACGGCGTCCGCTGGTGTGAAACCGCTCGTTGAGCCCCAGGTCGTGGAACATCGCGCCGATGTACAGCAGCTCGGGGTCGAAGCTCAGGTCGCGGTTGCGGCCCTGGAGGCTGCCGAAGAAGTACACCCGTCGTGAGTGGTGGTAGATCAGTTCGCTGGTGCTCTCGCGGACCAGTTGGGTCGCTTCCCGTGCCAACTTGGTGTCCGGCACGCGCACCTCGGCCGTGCTGTCCGCGTCAGCGTTCGTCGTCATGACCACTCACCCGTCTTCCTCATCGTTCGGCCCGCCCGCGCCAGGTTCTGCTCGGGTCTGCCGGCTCTCCGGCAGGGTCGAGTCTTCTCGACACGGCGGTGCGACCGCCATGTCCGCAGCGCCATATATCCCACAGATACGGACACACAACCGCCGAGGGCGGAAGCGTTCTGCCGGTCGAGTGCGACCGCTGTTGGCACCGGCCACGCCCCGTGCTGGTGTCATGCCTGGTCACGCCCTACGGCCGACGAGGGGGCTCGGCTAGGCTTCCGTCATGGATGGCAAGGGGCGGGCGCGGGACACGTCGGTGCAGTCGGTGGACCGGGCGGTGTCGATCCTCCAAGTGCTGGCCTCGCAAGGCCCGTCCGGCGTCACGGAGATCGCTGAGGCGCTGGGGGTCCACAAGTCGACCGTGTTCCGACTGCTCGCCACCCTGGAGGCCCGGGGACTCGTCGAGCAGGGCGGCGAACGCGGGCGATACCGCATCGGGTACACCGTCGTCGAACTCGCGGGCGGGGCCACCAAGGGGAGCGACCTGTCGCTGTTGAGCCGCCCGATCTGTCAGGAGCTTGCCGCGGCCGTCGGGGAAACGGTGAATCTCGCGGTGTACGACGGGCAGGCGGTCGTCAGCATCGACCAGGTGATCAGCAGCGCGGCCATCACCAGCATTGACTGGGTCGGCAAGCGCACGCCCGTACATGCGACCTCGGCGGGCAAGGTCTTCCTGGCGCACATGCCCCAGGAGGAAGCCGCCGAGATCCTCGCGCAGCCGCTGGAGAAGTTCACGCCGCACACCGTGACGGAGCCGGCGCGCCTCAAGGAGGAGCTGCAGACCGTACGTGAACTGGGGTACGGAGTCGTGAGCGAGGAGCACGACATCGGACTCGCCGCCCTCTCGGCCCCCATCAGGTCGCTGAACGGGCAGGTAGTCGCTGCCGTGACCATCTCCGGTCCGACGTTCCGCATCAACGACCATACGATTCCCCGGCTCGCCGAGCAGGTCATCGCGGCCGGCGACAGGATCTCCTGGCGTAAGGGCTACATCCGGCGCGGCTGAGCGCACGGCGGAAGGCCTTGACGGCGGGATGCCCAGGCCTCACCGTTGTCTCGCATAGCGTCACTGTTTCGCAATGCGAGACAAAGGATAGTGCGGTGGCGACACCTCGTGAGTCCTTCGAGTGCGGCAGGTCCAAGGCCCCGTCGTCAGTCGGTCAGAGCTTCCTCAGGAGCGATTGTGCGCGCACAGCCCATGAACACGGATCCACTGCTCCAGCCCTTCCGGCTGAAGCACCTCACCCTGCGCAACCGCGTGGTCAGCACGTCCCACGAACCCGCCTTCGGGGAAGACGGTCTGCCCAAGGACCGCTACCGGGCCTACCACCTGGAAAAGGCCCGCGGCGGTGTGGGGCTGACGATGATCGGCGGCTCCGCGGTCGTCTCCCCGAACAGCCCGCCCGCGTTCGGCAACCTGCTGCTGTACCGGGACGAGATCGTGCCCTGGCTGCGCAGGCTCGCCGACGACGTGCACGGCGCGGGAGCGGCCGTCATGTGCCAGGTCACCCACCTCGGGCGCCGTACCAGCAACTACGCCGGCGACTGGCTGCCCGTGGTAGCCGCTTCGCCGTTGCGGGAGCCCGCGCACCGCGCGTTCCCCAAGGCTGCCGAGCCATGGGACCTCGACCGCATCGTCGCCGACTACGTCGCCGCCGCGCTGCGCTGCCAGGCGGGCGGGCTGGACGGCATCGAGCTCCAGTCCTACGGCCACTTCCTCGACGGCTTCCTGTCGCCCGCGACGAACCACCGTGACGACGAGTTCGGTGGCAGCCTGGAGCACCGTACGGTCTTCCCCCGCCGGGTGATCCGCGCCGTGCGCGAGGCCGTCGGCCCGCACTTCGTCGTCGGTATCCGGATGGCGCTCGACGAGCGCCATCCCGGCGGCCTGACGTTCGACGAGGCGCTGGTCGCGGCGGAGCAGTTCAGCGACGACGGTATCGACTTCGTCAGTGCCATCCGGGGCACCATCGAGAGCGACGCCTCTCTCGCGAAGACGATCCCGTCCATGGGCACGCCGTCGGCGCCGTACCTGGACTTCACCGGCGAGGTGAAGCGGCGCCTGGACATCCCCGTGATGCACGCGGCCCGCATCGCAGACGTGGCCACCGCTCGGTACGCCGTTCGTGAAGGGCTGCTGGACCTGGTCGGAATGACCCGGGCGCAGATCGCCGATCCGCATCTGGTGGCGAAGGTCGCCTCGGGTCAGGAGGACCGCATCCGGCCCTGCGTCGGCGCGAGTTACTGCTTGGACGCGATCTACGACTCCGGGGACACCAAGTGCATTCACAACCCGGCCACCGGCCGCGAACTGCAGCTGCCCCACCTCATTCCCCCGACCACCGGCCGGCGTAGGAAGGCAGTGATCGTCGGGGCCGGCCCGGCCGGGCTCGAAGCCGCTCGCGTCCTGGGCGAACGCGGCCACGACGCCGTGTTGTTCGAGGCGAGCGACGAGCCCGGCGGCCAGGTCCGGCTCGCCGCGTCGAACCCGCGCCGCCGCGACCTGCTCGGCATCGTCGACTGGCGGATCGCCGAGTGCAAACACCTCGGCGTTGACCTGCGCCTGGGCGCGTATGCCGAGGCCCGGGACGTGCTCGCGGAAGACCCCGACCTCGTCGTCGTGGCCACCGGCGGCATGCCCGACCGGTCCTTCCTCACCGACGGCGAAGACCTGGTGGCCGACGCCTGGGACGTGATGTCGGGGTCCCTCCGCCCGCGAAGCGGCAGCGACGTACTCGTCTACGACGACCATGGCGGCTATCCGGCGATGGACGCCGTGGAGCTGCTGGCGCCGTCCGGCGCCCGGCTCTCCTACGTGACTCCGGAACGCATGCTGGCACCGGACGTCGGCAGCATGAACTCGCCGGCATACCTCAAGGCCTTCACCGCACACGGCGTCAGCACCACCCTCGCCCAACGGCTGCGTTGCGTGCGCCGCACCGGCGAAGGGCGGCTCATCGCGACCCTCTACAGCGAGTACACCGAGACCGAGACCGAACGGACCGTCGACCACGTGGTGGTCGAGCACGGCACCCTGCCCAACGACGAGCTGTACACCGACCTGCTGCCCGGCTCCCGCAACTTCGGCGAGGTCGACCACCGTGCCCTGCTGGCGCACGAGGAGCAGGCGGTCGTCCGCAACGGCACGGGCCGGTACCAGCTGTTCCGCATCGGTGACGCCGTCACCAGCCGCAATATCCACGCCGCCGTCTACGACGCCCTGCGACTGTGCCTGCCCCTCTGACGAGCAAGGGGAGACCTGAGATGAGCGCACCAGCTTCCGTCACCAGTGCCGCCGGCCTCGTCGCCCGACGCACCGCCGGCCAGAGCCTCGAAGCCCCCTTCTACCTCAGCGACGAGTTCTTCGGCCTCGACATCGAAGCCGTCTTCGCCCGCAGCTGGATCTTCGCCGCCGCGGAGGCCGAACTTCCCGAACCCGGCGACTACGTCACCGTCACCGTCGGCCCGTACTCCGTCCTCCTCGTCCGCGACGACGACGAGGCGGTACGGGCCTTCCACAACGTCTGCAGGCACCGAGGCGCACGCATCCTCGACCAGGACCGCGGCACCGTCGGCAACATCGTCTGCGGCTACCACCACTGGACATACGGCGTGGACGGAACGCTGCTCCACGCCGAGTCGCAGCCGCCCGGATTCGACCCCTCGTGCTTCGGCCTCAAGCCCGTCCACGTCCGCACCCTCGCAGGCCTCGTCTTCATCAGCCTCGCCGCGCAGCCACCCGCCGACTTCGACGAGGTCGCCCACCGCATCGAGCCCTACATCGCGCCGCACCACCTGCGGCACGCGAAGGTGGCCAAGCAGATCGACCTCGTCGAGCACGGCAACTGGAAGCTCACCATGGAGAACAACCGGGAGTGCTACCACTGCACCGGCCACCCCGAGCTGCAGCGCTGCTACTTCCCCCTCTACAACTTCACGGAGGAGAACGTCCCGCCGGCACTCCGCCCGACCTACGAGCGCTTCGTGAAGGCCGAAGCCGAGGTACACGCGACCTACGCATCGCTGGGCCTGCCCTACGCCACGATCGAGGAACTGGACAGCCGCCCCACCGGCTTCCGCATCCAGCGCGAACCGCTCGACCTCGCCGGCGAGTCCTTCACCATGGACGGGAAGGCCGCGGTCAAGCGCCTGCTGTCCGACTTCCCCACGGCCCGCCTCGGCCGCCTCGCCTTTCACCTGCAGCCCAACGCCTGGTTCCACTTCGCGGCGGACCACGCCGTCACGTTCTCCGTTATCCCACTCGCGCCGGACCGGACCCTCGTACGCACCACCTGGCTGGTACACGCCGAGGCCGTGGAGGGCGTCGACTACGACCTCGACACCCTGACGCACGTATGGGCCGCCACGAACGAACAGGACGCGGCCTTCATCGCCCGCGCCCACCGGGGCATCAGCAGCCCCGCCTACGTACCCGGCCCCTACAGCCCGACCGAATCGCAGGTCGAGGACTTCATCAACTGGTACATCGGCCGGCTGAAGGCACACCTGGGGGAGCGATGACAACAGCGGCCATGACGACCGGGAATCCCCCGCCGGCCTGGAGCGACGGGCTGCTGGTGTGCAAACACCGCCACGACGTCACCGCCGACGTCCGGACCTTCGTCTTCGCACCCACCGAGCCCCGGTTGTTCCGGCACGACCCCGGCCAGTTCCTCACCCTCCTCCTCGACATCGACCACCGCCCCGTCGAGCGCTGCTACACCATCTCGTCCCCGCCGACCCGCCCCGATCTCGTGGCGATCACGGTGAAGCGGGTCCCGGACGGCCTGGTCTCCAACTGGCTCCACGACCACCTGACCCCGGGCACCACCGTGCGGGCGCGGGGCCCGCACGGTCGGTTCTCCTGCGCCCGCCATCCGGCGCCGAAATACCTCTTCCTCTCGGCGGGCAGCGGCGTCACCCCCGTGATGTCGATGACGCGGACGCTGTACGACCTGACCCACCCCGTGGACGTGGTGTTCATTCACAGCGCCCGCACCTTCGACGACATCATCTTCCGTCGCGAACTCGACTTCCTCGCGGCCACCGCACCCAACTTCCGGGTGACCCATCTCCTCGACGACCGCGGGAAGCAGCTGAACGCGGAGCTGCTCCGGGACATGGCCCCGGACTTTCTCGAACGTGAGGTCTTCACCTGCGGTCCGGCCGGCTACATGGAAGCAGTGCGGCGCATGCTCAGCACGACGGGTTTCGACATGGCCCGGTATCACGAGGAGAGCTTCACCTTCGACGCACCGGCCGTCCCCGAGCACGACACCGGGCAGTCCTTCAAGATCGAGCTCACCCGCAGCGGGCGCACGATCGACTGCGACCGGGGCACCCCCGTACTGGCCGCCGCGTCCCGCGCCGGCATCACCCTGCCGGCCTCGTGCGCGCAGGGCATGTGCGGCACCTGCAAGACCACACTGCTCGCGGGCTCGGTCGACATGCAGCACAACGGCGGCATCCGCCCCCGCGAGATCGCCGACAACAAGATCCTGCTGTGCTGCTCGACACCGCTGGACGACTTGGTGATCGACGCCTGAGTGCCGTGGCCGCGCTCTGTCACCCCAGCTCCGGAGGTGTGACCAGCGCCATGTTTACCAGTGCGTTCAAAATGCGAACGAGTGGTCAGTAGAGTGAAGGTGGTCCGCTGCCGCACAGTCCGTGATTGTCCAGCCGTCGAGAGGTTCCCATGAGCGACGACTCCGCCGCCCCCGCAGAGCTGACCAACAAGTCCGTGGTCAAGGCGGCGCGATTGTTGCGTGAACTGGCGGCCCAACCGCGTACCGGCGCCACCGTCACCACGTTGGCGAAAGCCGTGGGGATCTCCCGGCCGACCGCCTTCCGGCTGCTGCTCAGCCTTGAGCAGACCGGTCTCGTGGACCGCATCGACAACAACTACGTGCTCGGCTGGGAGCTGGCCCGGCTCGGCCGGTACGCGGACCCGCACTCCGGTGTGGCCCAGCGCGCGCAGCCGCTGTTGCAGGAGCTGGCGGACCACCTCAACGAGTCGGTCACCCTGTCCGTCGCCACGCCGAACGACGGCCTTGAGCTGATCGCCGAGGCGTACGGCTCACACGTCGTCAGCGTGATGAACAAGGACATGCGCGGTCAGCACTACCCGATGCACGCCAGCTCGACGGGGAAGGTGCTGCTGGCCGAGCTGGGACGGGAGCGGGTGTCGGCGCTGCTGCCGGAGCGGCTGGAGGCGTTCACGGAGGAGACGATCACGGACCGGACTCAGCTGTTGCGGGAGCTGGACCAGGTCCGGGAGCAGGGTTACGGGATCATCGACAACGAGCTGGAGGAGGGCCTGCTGTCGTTGTCACGACCGGTGCGTGACCCGGCGGGCGAGCTGATCGCGATCCTGACCGTGAACGGCCCCCGCTACCGCTTCACCCGGGAGCAGATCCCCAGCACGCTGGAGCTGATGCGGACCACGGTGGAGCGGCTCGCGGCGGTGCTGTGGGACGAGACGGACTAAGGACGTACGAGCTTCAGCGAGCCTGCGCATCCGATCGCAGCCGGTGCAGGCAGCGGCGGGCGAGGCTGCGGCTGAGCCCGGTGCGGCGGGCCAGCTCGGCCACGGTCAGCCTCGCCGTCGCTGTCCCCGCGGGCAGTGCGTCCCCCGCGCGGGCCGCCTCGACGGACAGGACGGACGCGGCTCGTCGCAGTGCCCAGGGCGGAAGGCCGCCCGGTTCGGACGCGTAAGCGCGCTGCTCTTCCATGGGCTCGCCTCGCACGCGCGCCCTCCTTCCGTGCTCGACGGCACCCCGTGCGGGAGTACCGCCGTCCGTACAGTGCGGTGCCTCCGTGCGGAGCACCGAGGGGCCCCGCCGGGAGGAAGGCCCGGCGGGGCCGCGTCACGTCCGCGGCGGCTGTACCGGGTAAGCGCCGCGGACGGCCCGGACCGGCCCCCTTGTACCGATCCGGAGTCCGGTGATGCCGGTCAGGCGAGGCTCTCGCGGACCTGCCGGGAGACGCGGGTGGCGCTCTCGACGGCACCGTCGATGAAGCCTGCCCAGATGTTGGCGATGTCGCCGCTCGCGAAGTGCAGCACGCCGGACGGTGCCTGCAGCGCGGCGTGGTGGCCGGTGAACTGGCCGGGGCGCTGGATCAGCCAGGTCTCGCGGGAGTGCTCGTCGGCCATCCAGTCGTGGCCGCCGACCTCCAGTACCTCCAGGTCGTCACGCCATACCTTCAGCGCGGCGTCGATCGCGTCGCGGTCGTTGACGTCGATACGGGTGGCGTCGGCGCCGAAGGCGACCAGTACGGCGTCGTCCTCGCCGAGAAACTCGGTGCGGACGACCGTGAGCGGGTGATGCTGCGAGGAGTACGCGAAGAACGGCTTGATCGGGCCGCGGACGCGGATCCACGCCTTGGCGCCCTGGGAGGCGGCCTTCTCACGGGCGGGGACGAGCTTCTCCTCGGGCAGGGCCGGAGTGACGTCGAGGCCGTCGAGGAGGTTCTGGCCGAGGGTGACGATCACGCGGCGGGCGCGGACGGTGTGCCCTTCACCGTACGAGACGGTCGCCCCGTCGGCGTCGTGGGCAAGGGACGTCACCGGCGACGAAAGCCTGATCTCGACGTTGCCGGAGGCCTCGGCGTCCGCCGCGATCGCCGCGACCAGGCCCTTGGTGCCGCCGGCCAGGCGGAAGATTGCCGAGGACTCGTGCATCAGGTGCCAGGCACCGGCCGAAGCGGCCGTCCAGCGCAGCGCGTTGACGAAGGAGCACTGGTCGAGCGGGGCGTTGAAGTGGCCGACCCAGGCCGATTCGTTGGCGTTCTTCTCCGCCACCGGCAGGTTCAGCTCGTCGAGCTTCTCCTGGACGGTCCACGCGTCGGCCTTGACCAGGTCGGGGTTGCGCAGCGGGTCGTCCGGGCGCGGGATCCAGGTCATGGTCTCTTCGAGAAGACGCGTCATGCCCGGGTCGATCAGGTTCATGAAGTCGTCGAGGGTGCCGCGCCGGACCTCGTCGCCGGCGAGCCAGAACGTCTCCTCGGAGCGCGGTCCACGGGTGACCTCCAGGCCGTAGCGGTTGACCTCGGCCCAGGCGTGCGGCTGGGTCCAGTGCAGCCACGTGCCGCCGATCTCCAGGTCGCGGCCGAGGCGGTGGTCGGTCCAGGTGCGGCCGCCGAGGCGGTCCCGCGCCTCCAGGACGACGGTCTTCAGCCCCTGGCGGCCGAGCTCGCGGGCCGCGACCAGGCCGGCAACGCCGGCTCCGATGACCGCGACGTCGACCTGCTCGTGCGATTCCGTTCCCATGGGGTCCCCTTCCGGGTCGTTCGGTGTGCCGTCAATGCGTTTCGGGGCGCAGGTTCCAGTGGGCGACTGCCAAAAACACGCACCCCACCTCCTCCGCTCCCTTAGAGGCGTCCTGCTGCTCAGCTGCTCAAGGGGCGGCCGTCTCGGGCTTTCCGTCGACGGTGCGGAGGAACCGGAGCGGGTTGTCGTCACGCAGGGCGGGCGGGAGGAGGTCCGCCGGAGCGTCCTGGTAGGCGACGGGGCGCAGGAAGCGGTCGATGGCGTAGGGGCCGACCGAGGTGTGCGCCGAGGTGGCGGACGGGTACGGGCCGCCGTGCTGCTGGGCGGCGGTGACGGCGACGCCGGTGGGCCAGCCGTTGAACAGCACCCGGCCCGCCTTGCGCTGAGCCAGCGTGACCAGGCCGGCCGGCCGGTCATCGGGCGCAGTGTGGAAGGTGAGGGTGAGGCTGCCCTCCAGCGCGTCCAGCACCTGCGCGGCCTCGTCCTCGGTGTCGTACGGGACGATCACGGCCGCCGGTCCGAAGCACTCCTCCAGCAGGTTGTCCGCCTCTCGGAGGAAGCGCTCGACGGAGGGCACGACGAAAAGGCTGGGGGAGGCCTGGGGGCGGCCGTCCGCGTCGGTGGTGAGGGTGCCGTCGACCAGCGTGCGGGCCTGCTGAGCGGTGGCGACCTCGTCGCGGCGGCGCCGGTAGCCCTCCGCGATCTGCGGCGACAGCATCGGGAGCGCGTGTGCCGTCCGCACCTGGGCGGCGATGTACTGGACGGCCTCCGGGTCGCGGGGCATCAGCAGGACGCCGGGCTTGGTGCAGAACTGGCCCGTGCCCAGCGTGAAGGAGGCGACGAACCCGGAGGCGATCTCGGAGCGGCGCTCGGCGAGCGCACCCGCCGTGACGACGACCGGATTCACACTGCCGAGTTCGCCGTGGAAGGGGATGGGACGGGGACGGGAGGAGGCGATGTCGAACAGGGCGCGGCCGCCGCGGACCGACCCCGTGAAGGCGGCGGCCTGGACGCGTTCGTCGCGCAGCACGGTCACACCTGCCTCGCGGCCGGTGAACATCCCGAAGGTGCCCAGCGGTGCTCCCGCCTCGGCGAGCGCCTCGCGCACCAGGGCGGCCGTCGTCGCGGAGGTCTGTGGGTGGCCGGGGTGTGCCTTGAGCAGGACCGGACAGCCGGCCGCGAGCGCGGCGGCGGTGTCCGTCCCGGCGACCGAGAAGGCGAAGGGGAAGTTGCCGCCCGCGAACACCTCGACCGGGCCCAGGGGGACCAGATGGCGGCGGAGTTCAGGGCGCGGCGGGATGGCGTCGGGATCGGCGTGGTCGATGGTGACGCCGAACGGGGCGCCGCTGACGGTGTACTCGCCGTACGAGCGCAGCTGGCCCGTGGCGCGCTTGACCTCGCCGGAGAGCCGGGCGTGGCCGAGTCCGGTCTCCTGGTCGGCGAGTGTCACCAGGTGATCGGCGTTCGCCTCAAGGGCGTCTGCGACGGTGGCGAGGACCGTGGCCCGCTCACGCGGGGTGAAGGCGGCCCAGACGGGGGCTGCCTTGGCGGCCAGGCCGAGCAGGTGGTCGAGTTCGCCTGCCGGGGTCTCGGGTTCGGCGGACTGGGGGTGGTTCACGGGAGTCCTTCGCGGGTGCGGGGGCCCGGGTCGTCGGAACGGCCCGGGGCCTGTGCGGGGTGTGCGGTTGTGCGGCAACGGTGTGGCCGCGGGGGGTGCCTGTCCGGCGCGTGCGTGGGCTCAGGCAGCGACCGGAGCGCGGTATCCGCCGAGCTTGCCCTTGTGGAAGATGAGCGGATCGGTGAATCCGCGGTCCATGCGCAGGACGCGGCCGATGACGATGACGTGGTCGCCGCCGTCCAGCTCCTGCTCGATCTCGCAGTCGATCCAGGCCGAGGCGCCGAGGAACTGCGGGGAGCCCTCCGGCGAGCGGACCCACTCCACGCCCTCGAACTTGTCGCCGGACTTGCGCGAGAGCGCCTTGCAGACGTCCGTCTGGTGCTCGGCCAGGACACTGGCGCTGAACCGGCCGCCGGTGCGGATCTTGGGCCAGCTGGTGGAGGACCGGTCGACGCTGAAGGTCACCAGGGCCGGGGTGAGCGAGAGCGACTGGAAGGTGCCGACGATCATCCCGGCGGGCTGCGAGGTCTCCGCCTCGACGCCCGTGATCGCGACTACGCCGGTCGGCAGGTGTCCCATCACGTCGCGGAAAGCCCGCTGGTCGACGGCGTTCTCGGCGGAGGCCGAGGGGGAAGAGGCGGCCGGGGCGGAGGCGGCGGTGGCCATGGAGGTGGCGGTCATGACAGCGGTCCCTTCGACGTCATCGTGCGGGGCGGAAATGAGGTGTGCGGGTGGCGGCCCGTGCGGGACGGACCGAGGGGATCAGTGCGCGAAGTCGGCGCCGGTGCCGGGCGCGGCGGCGCGGATCTTCGTGGCCGGGTGGCCGTCGAGCGTGTAGCGCCGGCCGGCACCGTAGAAGGACTCGCGCAGGGTGGCGGCGTCCTTGTCGTACTCGGTGCGGACCAGACCCTCGTTGCGCAGGACGGGGAGCGCCAGCTCGATGAAGTCCTCCCAGCTGCCGGGCTTGCTGGCGTAGGAGAGGTTGAAGCCGTCGACGTCGGCGGCCTCGTGCCACTTGCGCATCTCAGCGGCGACCGTCTCCGGCGAACCGACGATCACGGCGCCGGTGCCGCCGATGCCGATGAACTCGGCGACCTGGCGGGTGGTCCACTTCCGGTTCGGGTCGGCCTTGGTGAACATCTCGACTATCGACCGGGAGGCCTCGACGTTCACGTACTCCAGCGGCATGTCCGGGTCGGCGCCGGAGAGGTCGATGCCTGTCCAGCCGGCGAAGCGGGCGAGCGCGCCGTCGTAGGAGACGTTGCGGACGTGCTGCTCGTACTTGGCCTGCGCCTCGGCGTCCGTCGGCGCGACGATGACGGTGAGCAGCGCGAGAACCTTGACCGAGCGCGGGTCACGGCCCGCCTCGGCGACCGCGGCACGGATCTTGTCGACGCTGCGGCGGGTCATCTCGGGCGTCATCGTGTTGACGAAGACGGCCTCGGCATTGGTGGCGGCGAACTTCATGCCGCGCGAGGAGGTGCCTGCCTGGAAAAGCATCGGGGTGCGCTGCGGGGACGGCTCGCACAGGTGGATGCCGGGTACGTCGAAGTACTGGCCCTTGTGCCGGATGGAGTGGATGCGGGCCGGGTCGATGTAGCCGGCGTTCGCGGCGTCGCGGATGACGGCGTCGTCCTGCCAGGAGCCCTCCCACAGCTTGTAGGCGACCTCCATGTATTCGTCGGCCATGTCGTAGCGCTGGTCGTGCGGTATCTGCTGCGAGAGACCGAAGTTGCGGGCCGCGGCGTCGCTGTACGAGGTGACGATGTTCCAGCCGACCCGGCCGTCGGTGAGGTGGTCCAGGGTGGAGAAACGGCGGGCCAGTGAGTACGGCGCCTCGTAGGTGAGCGAGGCGGTGACGCCGAAGCCCAGGTGGCGGGTGTGCGAGGCCATCGCCGAGATCAGCAGCGTCGGGTCGTTGATCGGGAACTGGGCCGCGTCACGGAACGCCGCGTCCGGGCTGCCCCCGTAGACGTCGTGGTAGCCGACGTTGTCCGCGAAGAAGAGCCCGTCGAACCGGGCCTCCTCCAGCATCTTCGCCGTGTCCGTCCAGTAGCTCAGGTCCGTGTAGCGGAAACCCTGGTCGGCGGCGTCCCGCCAGGATCCGGCCGTCAGGTGGGCGGGGGCGCAGACGTCGAAGGCGAAAAGCTTCAGGGGCTGTGTGCTCATGGTGTCCCTCCCGGAGCGCGAGCGAGGAGCTCTCCCACGGCTCCTCGCTCTACTGCGAGGCCGTGTGGACGTTCATTTTCCGAACGCCACGTTCATATTGAGAGTGACTGGCGAGTCCGTCAAGGCGTCGGAGAAGGAAAATTCAAGCCCTCCTCGCGCCCGCCCCCACAGGGCCTGATCGACTGCCTGCGACGCCGCCTTCGTACAGGTGGAAGGCGACTTGAGCGAGCCTGGCGTTCGGTCGCCGCTGCCGTGGGCAACCTCGCGCACACCTCTTGACACGCCCCGGGGCCCATGGAAGTTTTCGGTCGGCAGTGCGGCCGGTGATTTGTGAACGCAGCGTTCGGGACGGATGGTGCAGCCGGCCACGCCGCCCTCTTGCCTCGGCGTGCGCGTACCGACGTTCCCGCAGCACCGGGCTTGGGGCCTTCCGGCGCCGCGCACCTTCAGCGGCTGTCCGGCCGGCCCTCGGCGCGCCCCTGCCCGACGGAGTCCCGCAGCAGCGTCCCTGACCGCCCGCCACGCAACGGCCCCTCGTTCCACTCGTTCCACCGAAGTTGGAGTCGCCGATGACGGCCATCACCGTGAGCCCGCCGCACAGCCCGACCAGCGACCGCAAACGGAAGAGATTCCTGCGCCGGCTGGCCGGCGTCTCCTCCGGCGGGATGTTCCTGGACGGCTACGTACTCGGCGGTATCGGCGCCGTCAACGCCGCCATCAGCAAAGACCTGGGGCTCTCCCTGACCTGGCAGGGCCTGGTGGCCGCCTCCGCCCTCATCGGCATCTTCTTCGGCGGCCCGCTCGGCGGCTATCTCTCCGACAGGTTCGGCCGCGCCCGCATGTTCACCCTGGACCTGGTGGTGTTCGTCGCCAGCTCGGTGCTGCAGTTCTTCGTCGACAACGGCTGGCAGCTGCTCGCCGTACGTCTCCTCATGGGCATCGGCATCGGCGCCGAGTACTCGATCGGCTGGCCGCTGCTCGCCGAATTCTCCCCGACCCGCCTGCGCGGCAAGCTGCTCGCCTTCCAGGAATTCGCCTGGTACCTGGGCTATCTGGCGGCGTACGCCGTGGGCTACGGCGTCGGCCACGCCCTGGACCTGGACTGGCGCATCATCCTCGGCACCAGCGCCGTGCCGGCCGTCCTCCTCCTGATCGCCCGCATCGGCACCCCCGAGTCGCCGCGCTGGCTGATGAGCAAGGGCCGCACCGAAGAGGCCCAGAAGATCGCCGAGGAGTACTTCGAGGACGCCCAGGAGATCGCCGACCTGGCCGGCGAAGAGACCCGCAAGGCGAACTTCTGGCGTCTCTTCTCCGCCGAATACCGCAAGGCCACGGCTTTCGTCTGCGTCTTCTGGTTCTGCACTGTCACCCCCTACTTCGCCATCGCCTCCTTCGCGCCCACCGTCCTGTCGGGCTTCGGCATGGGAGACGGATTCCTCGGCGCGCTCTGGGTGAACGGCCTCGCCCTCGCGGGCGCCGCGACCACCTTCGTCCTGATCGAGCGGGTCGGGCGCCGGCTGCTGGTCATCCCGCAGTTCTGGATGGGTGCCGCGGCGCTCGCGCTGGTCGGCTTCTTCCCGGCCGCGTCCCCGCTGCTGATCCTCGTCTGCTTCCTGCTCTTCTCGTACACCAACGCGATGTCGACAGCGGTCACCGGCGTCTACCCGAACGAGGTCTTCTCCACCGACATCCGCGGCGCCGGCATCGGCCTCGCCACCGCCACCAGCCGCATCGGCGCGGCGGCCGGCACCTTCCTCGTGCCCGTCGCCCTGGACACCATCGGCGTGGGCTCGACCATGCTCGTCGCTGCCGGGCTGTGCGCCGTCGGCGCTGTCGTCACCCAGCTCACCGCCCCCGAAACGAAGGGCAAGCCGCTCACCGTGACGTCGGCACCGCGCACCAAACGCTGACGGCCCCACCGCCTTCCGCACCACCAGAAGCAGCGGACACCTCCCCGCAGCTCCCGTCCGCGCGCATTTCAGAAAGCGAGCCCATGCAGCACGACCTCATCGAAATCGCCGACGCCATCGAGGCCGCCCGCCAGGACCACAAGGCGATCGAGCCGATCACCGACACCCGCCCCGACCTCGCCCTCGCCGACGCGATGGCAGTGCAGAAGCACAACGTGCAGAGGCGGACGGAGGCCGGCGACCGCCTCGTCGGCTACAAACTCGGCAACATCGCCAAAGTCATGCAGGAGGCCTTCGGCGTCGGCCAACCCGACTACGGCCACCTGCTCGCGAGCGACTTCCACTTCGAGAACATGCCGGTCTGCCTCGACCGGTTCATCGAGCCGTACGCCGAGGTCGAGCCCGCGTTCCTCCTCAAGGACCGGCTCGAAGGACCCCACGTCACGGTCGCGGACGTCCTCCGCGCCACCGAGTACGTCGTTCCCGCCATCGAGATCATCGACTCCCGCTTCACCGACTGGCGCATCCAGATCGGCGACACCCTCGCCGACAACGGCTCCGTCGGCGGCATCGTCCTCGGCACCACGCCCAAGACCCTGGGGCAGATCGACTTCTCGACGATGACGGGCGAACTGCGCTACGACGGCGAGCGTGTCGGCTCCGGCCCGGCCTCCGCCGTCCTCGGCAACCCGATCGCCGCCATCGCCTGGGTGGCCAACGAGCTCTCCCAGTACGGCATCGCCTTCGAACCCGGCCAGGTCATCCTGCCCGGCAGCTGCCTGGAGGCGGTACCACTGAAGCGCCCGGCCGTCGTCACGGCAGAGTTCGACGGCCTGGGCAAGGTCGAGTTCCAGGCCACCTGAACGCCTCACCACGGCCCAAGGGGGGCGCGACACCGGCTGTGCGGTCCGGTGTGGCGCCCCCTCGGGCACAACGCCGCCCCTCCAGCCGATGGGCGGGCGGCCGCAACGTATAACGTTCGCTTATTGAACGTATCGATCACCATGAATTCCGTGCGGCCTCACCCTTCTGCCGCGCCCAGGACCAGGACCTGGATGGCCAGTACGGCCGCGCCTCGCGCCCACTGGTGGAAGTCGGAGACCTTTGCCTCCAGGACGACCGGGTCGGCCTGCGGGTGGCGGTTCGCCGCGATGGCTTCCTGGACGGCCGGGCCCGCCACATCCGCGAGGCCGACCCCCTCACCGGCCAGCAGGATCTTCTGCGGCATGGCGAAGTTGGCGATCTGGGCCACCAGGGTGCCGAGGGCGCGGGCCGCCTCGCCGATCACACGCGCCGCAGCGGGGTCCCCGGCGGCGGCCAGTGCGAGCACCTCTTCGTACGTGACGTCGCGCCCGAGGGCGGCCCGTACCTGGTAGCAGATGTTCGGGATGGTCAGCAGTGAGATGGCGCTGCCGCGCTCGCCGTCCGGAGTGAGCGGGCCGTTGGGATCAATGATCCAGTGCTTGCCGACGCCCCGTCCCTCGTCGGCCGAGCGGATCATCCTGCCGTCCAGCACCAGCCCGTATCCGAGGCCGGCGCCGATGGTGAGCACGGCGAAGCGGGCCAGGCCGCGGCCCGCGCCGAACCACGCCTCGGCCTCGATCAGCGCGGCGACGTCGTTCTCGGCCACCACAGGCAGGCCGGTGCGTTCTTCGATCAGCTCGGCGAGGGGCACGTCCGTCCAGCCCAGGAAGGCGGATTCGGCCACCACCGAACGCCCGTGGACCCGGCCGCCCACGCCGATGCCGATGCCGGCCAGACGCGGGAAGTCGGCGGCGAAGGCGTTCGTCATGTCGTGCAGGATGTCCGCGATCTCGCCCGGATCGTGGCTGGTGACCGGGTGGGACTGCTCGGCGACGATGTCGCTGCGCAGGGTCGTCACGACGCCGTAGACCGTGTCCGCCGTGACCTTGAAGCCGACGAAGTGGCGCGAGTCGGCGATGACGTCCAGCGGCTGCGAGGGGCGGCCCTGCCGCGCCGCCGCGGCCTGCGCGGACTCTTCGGCCGACGGTTCGGTCTCGACCAGCAGACCCGACTCGATCAGCGGCTTGGTGAGCCGCGTGAGGCTGCCGGCCGACAGGTCGAGACGTCTGGCGATCTCCGTGCGGGACAGCGGTCCATGAGTCAGCACCTCCAGCGCCACCGCCCGTTCCCCGGGACTCAGCGGGAGCCAGCTGGCGGTACGTGTGCTCATGGGTACCTCGCGCGAAGGGTGAAGTGACAGCGTCAGCGTACTCGTAGATTAATTTTGAGGCGGAAGTAAGGGCAAGGGGGTTGATGGGGTGGGATCGTCGCTGGGGTCGTCCAGAGCCTCTTCTTACGCACCTCTTGACGCTTGGATAGTTCCGCACCAAAAGTAATGTCGCGAGATGAGCCGCAGACGAGGGAGTCCGGATGACCGTCGCCTCCAACAGCCCGCCGTGGCGCCTGCGCAGGCGTACCGCCGTCGGCGTACGCAGCGGGACCCGTACGGCGAAGAAGCGCCGCGCCCACGAACGGGATGGCGGCGGGCGAGGGGACGGCGCTCTCGCCGCGGTCTTCATCGCCCCCGCCATGCTGGGCTTCCTGGTGTTCCTGCTGTGGCCCGCCCTGCGCGGCGTGTGGCTCAGCTTCACCCGCTTCAACCTGCTGACGCCCGCCGAGTGGGTCGGCCTGGACAACTACGTCCGTATGGTCAACGACCCGCTCTTCTGGGAGTCCTTGTGGGTCACTGTCGAGTACGTAGTGATCAACATCGGGGTGCAGACGGTGGCGGCGCTGGCCATCGCCGTGCTCATGCAGCGGCTCACGCAGTCGGCCGTGCTGCGCGGGATCGTGCTGACGCCCTATCTGGTGTCCAACGTCGTCGCCGGCATCGTGTGGCTGTGGATGCTCGACACGCAGCTCGGCATCGCCAACCGCGTCATCGGCGCTCTCGGCGTCGGCCACATCCCCTTTCTGGCGGACGGTACCTGGGCGATCCCGACGATCGCGCTCATCAACGTCTGGCGGCACGTCGGCTACACGGCCCTGCTGCTCTTCGCGGGACTGCAGGCGATCCCCAACGATGTCTACGAGGCGGCGAAGGTGGACGGGGCGAACGAGTGGCGGATGTTCTGGCGGGTCACGTTGCCGCTGCTGCGGCCCGTACTCGCCGTCGTCCTGATCATGACCGTCATCGGGTCGTTCCAGGTGTTCGACACGGTCGCGGTGACGACGCTCGGCGGCCCCGCCAACGCCAGCAACGTCCTGCAGCTCTACATCTACAACTCCGCCTTCGGCCGCTTCCAGTTCGGCTACGCCTCGGCCATGTCCGTCGCGCTGCTGGCCGTCCTGAGCGTGATCACCGTCGTCCAGTACCGGCTCACCCGGGCCGGCCGGACCGACCTCGGCCAGTGAGACCCGGACCGCCCCGGCCAGTAAGGAGCCGCCTCATGGCCGCCGACACCACCGCCACCACGCCTGCCGACGCGCCGGGCGACCCGCGCACCGCACCGCCCCGCGTACGTGCCCGGCGCAGGCCCTCGCCCGGACGGATCCTCGCCTGGGCCGTGATGGCCGCGATCGTCGCGATCACCCTGGTGCCCTTCTACTGGATCCTGCGCACCGCGCTCTCCTCCAACGCCGCGCTCACCGCCGACCCCGCCTCCCCGCTGCCGGTCGGCCTCACCGGCGGTGGTTTCGCCCGCGTACTCGGCCTGCAGAGCACGGAAGAGGCGCTGGCCCAGGGCGGCGCGGGCGGTTCGATCGACTTCTGGCGCTACCTGCTCAACTCGGTGATCGTCGCGACGGCGGTCACCGGCTGCCAGATCTTCTTCTCCGCCATGGCCGCCTACGCCTTCTCCCGGCTGCGGTGGCGCGGCAGAGACCGGGTGTTCGGGCTCTTCCTCGCCGGGCTGATGGTTCCCACGATCTTCACCCTGCTGCCGAACTTCGTGCTCATCAAACAGCTCGGCCTGGTGGACACCCTGTTCGGCATCGCCCTGCCCAGCCTCTTCATGACGCCGTTCGCCGTCTTCTTCCTGCGGCAGTTCTTCATGAACCTGCCCCGCGAGGTCGAGGAGGCGGCCTTGCTCGACGGCGCGGGAAAGATCCGTATCTTCTTCCGGCTGCTGCTGCCGATGGCGTCCACGCCCGTCGTCACGCTCAGCGTCCTGACGTACATCACCGCCTGGAACGACTACTTCTGGCCCCTGATGGTGTCCTACAGCGACGACTCCCGCGTGCTGACCGTCGCGCTCGCCGTCTTCCGGGCCCAGACACCGCAGACCGGGACGGACTGGTCTGGGCTGATGGCGGCGACGCTCATCGCCGCGCTCCCGATGCTCGTCCTCTTCGCGGCCTGCGCCCGGCGCATCGTCAACTCCATCGGCTTCAGCGGAATCAAGTAACAAGTGCGGAATCAAGCAACGGAACCAGGTAACGGAATCAAGTAAGGGGAACGCATGCGCTTCGGTACGAGACTTCGTGCGAGATCCCTTAGACGGACCCGGGCCGGCAGGCAGCGACAACGGTGCACCGCCGCGCTCGCCGGGACCGCCGCACTGGCCCTGCTCGCCTCCGGGTGCGCGGCGGACGCCCGTGCGGACACCACCGCGCGCAACACCGTCACGTACTGGCTGTGGGACGCCAATCAGCTGCCGTCCTACGAGGCGTGCGCGCGGGACTTCGAGAAGGAGAACCCCGGGCTCGACGTCAAGATCAGTCAGGTGGGATGGGACGACTACTGGACCAAACTCGCCGCCGCGTTCATCGCGGGCACCCAGCCGGACGTCTTCACCGACCACGTGCAGAAGTTCGCCCAGTTCGCGGACCTGCAGGTGCTCGCACCGCTGGACGAGCTGCCGCTGACCAACCGTATCAAGGACTCCGACTACCAGCCCGGGCTCGGTGCGGCGTGGAAGGGCCGGGACGGCCACCGCTACGGAGCCCCCAAGGACTGGGACACCGTCGCCCTCTTCTACAACAAGAAGATGGCCGCGGACGCCGGCCTCTCCGCCGCGGAGCTGGACCATCTGACCTGGAACCCGAAGGACGGCGGCACATTCGAGAAGGCCATCGCCCACCTCACCGTGGACGTCAACGGCGTCCGCGGCGACGAGCCGGGCTTCGACCGGAAACACGTCAAGGTCTACGGCCTGGCCACGAACGACGCGGGCGACGGTGACGGCCAGACCCAGTGGAGCAGCTTCGCCGCCTCGGCCGGCTGGCACTACACGGACAAGAAGGTGTGGGGCACC
The DNA here is from genome assembly GCF_055586425.1 of Streptomyces sp. NPDC050806. Classification (NCBI taxonomy): domain Bacteria; kingdom Bacillati; phylum Actinomycetota; class Actinomycetes; order Kitasatosporales; family Streptomycetaceae; genus Streptomyces; species Streptomyces sp. NPDC050806. The sequence goes on from NZ_JBVJIF010000005.1 coordinate 631,471, forward strand.
CACTACAACTACGACCAGCGGACGTTCCAGTCGGCCATCGAGTGGTACTTCGGCCTGGCGAAGAAGGGCTACCTCGCGCCCTTCACCGACTTCTCCGACACCAACGGGCCCGAGGCGCAGGTCGGCGCGGGCCGGGCGGCGACGGCCCTGCACGGCTCGTGGATGCTCACCACCTTCCACGACTTCAAGGGCATCGACATCGGCACCGCGCGGACCCCGGTCGGGCCGTCCGGGAAGCGCGCCACGATGATGAACGGCCTCGCCGACTCCATCACCAAGGACGCGCGGAACAAGAAGGGCGCCGAAAAGTGGGTGGCCTACATGTCCTCCGCGGCCTGCCAGAAGACCGTCGGGCAACACGGCGTCGTCTTCCCCGCGCGGCCCGAAGCCACGGACACCGCCGTCGCCGCGTACAAGAACAAGGGCATCGACGTCACGGCCTTCACGCGGCCGGTGGCCGACAAGGAGACGTTCTCCTTCCCCGTCACGCAGCACGCCGCGGATGTGTACGCGCTGATGCGCCCCGCCATGCAGGACATCTATGCCAACGGGGCCCCGGTCGGCAGCCTTGACGGGACCAACGACCGGATCAACCACCTGCTGTCCCAGTGACGCCGCAAGCTATCACCGGCCAGCTCACCCATCACGTCACGGCTCGCCTCACCGACCAGCTCACCCATCACCTCACGACTCGCGACAGCGACCACTTCACCGATCACCTCACGGCTCGCGTCAGCGACCACTTCACCGATCACGTCAGCGACCACCCCAGTGAAGGAATGCAGATGACTTTCTCCCTCGGCATCGTCGGCGCCGGGCAGTTCTCCGGAGCGTTCGCCACGCTGTTCCAGGCCCACCCCGGAGTCAGCGAGGTGCACGTCACCGACCTGCTGCCGGAGCGCGCCGAGCGGCTGGTCGCCGACCAGGGGCTGGCCGGGACGTTCCCCTCGTTCGAGGCGATGCTCGACTCGGACCTGGACGCGGTGGCGGTCTTCACCCAGCGCTGGACCCACGGACCGCTCGTCGTGCAGGCCCTGCGGGCCGGCAAGCATGTGTACTCGGCGGTGCCGATGGCCGTCACCCAGGAGGAGATCGCGGCCATCATCGACGCGGTACACGAGACCGGCCTGACGTACATGATGGGCGAGACCAGCCAGTACAACCCGGCGACGGTCTACGCTCGCAACCAGATCGCCGACGGCGCCTTCGGCCGCCTCTTCTACGCCGAGGGCGACTACGTCCACGACATGGACCTCGGCTTCTACGAGGCGTACCAGTACAGCGGCGGTGAGAACTGGAAAGCCACCGCCAGCTACCCGCCGCTGCTCTACCCGACCCACGCCATCGGCGGTGTCCTGGGGGCCTGGCGGACGCACGCGGTGAGCGTCTCCGCCATCGGGGTCACCGACGAACGTGGGGACGGCGTCTTCGACAAGGACGTCAGCCAGTTCGGCAACGACATCTCGAACGCCACCGCGCTGTTCGAGGTCGCGGGCGGCGGTTCGTTCCGCACCAACGAGTTCCGCCGGGTCGGCTACCCGTCACACATCCGCGAATCACGCTTCCGGTTCTTCGGTACCGACGGCAGCTTCGAGCAGCTGGCCACCTTCAGCACGTGGCAGGACAAGAAGGGGGTCACCGACGTCTCCGACCTGCTCCAGCCCAAGCCCACCCTGTCGCCCGACGACCCGATGCTGCGCAACGTGGCACCCGCCCTGCGCGACGCCTTCACCTCCGGCTCGGCGCCCGTGCACGACAGGGGCCGGCTGCCGCGGGAGTTCGACACCCTGCACAACGGCCATGAAGGCAGCCATCACTTCCTCGTCGACGACTTCGTCACCGCCGTCAACGACCGCACCCTGCCGACCGTGAACGCCTGGGTGGCCGCCCGCTACACCCTGCCGGGCATCATCGCCCACGAGTCCGCACGGCAGGGCGGCGAGCGGCTGCCGATCCCGGACTTCGGCGACGCGCCCGAGGTGTAACGGCGGCGACCGCTCACCGCTGCACGTTTCGGGCCCCCGGCCCTGCATCCGTACGCGGTGTCCGTAGGCGGCATCCGTACGCGGTGCCCGTACGCGGCGCACGCCGGTGCGGACGCGGGGCCGGCTCTACGTGAGGTCGAAGGGGGGCAGGGGAGCTCCGCCGCGCCGAATCTGGCGGGACGTCTGCTCGGGGTAGCGAACGGTCCTCGATTCGGTGGCCAATACGCGGATGAGCTGCTGGTCGGGATCGTAGGAGGGCCACCCGGGTTCACCGGTGGTGGCAAACACGGCCCATGCCTCCTGGAGTTCACGCGATACCGCGACGGCCTCGGGCGCAGGTTCGTCGCCGAAGAGTTGTTTGCCGGTGGGGCTCTCCATCGTGCCGAACGCCAGGGGGACGTCGAGGCTGTGGCAGGCGCCGCCGAAGGCCGGTGAGGTGAGTTGCAGTTCGAGGAGGAACGAACTGCCGCCCGCCGCGGCGTTCGCCTCGGCCAGCAGCAGCGACGGCATGCGGAAAGTGGCGTCGGAGTACACCGTCTCCATCAGTTCTTCCGGGGCCTTGCTCTCCTTCGCCATGGACTTCGCCGCTGAACAGACCTCGCTGCGTGTCAGCCGGTGACTGGAAGAACTGGGGGGCTCGCCGCACCCGGGCGACGTGCTGCGACTGACACTCACGGAGATGCTGCCGTTGCACGCCGACGCCCGCACGACCAGTCGGATGAACGCCGCGTACGTTCTGGAGGCGCTGCACGACGAGAAGCTTCTCGCACGCACGCGTGATGGCAGGCTCCAAGCGCGCCTACAAGTAGAGCAGTTGATCCGCGAGGCGATCACGAACGGGCACATCGGTTCCGACCGTGACCCGACGACCGAGACCAACCTGCTCCTCGCCCTTACTGGATTCGCCACCTTGATCGAACTGGACGTGATCGATCCCCAGGAGGTGCTCACGGCCGTGGACCAACACCTGAACAGGCTGTTCGGCTAGAACGCCCACATGCAGCCTTCGCGGCGGGCCACGGGGGCGATGCGGAAATCCGTTGGCGGACCACGCCGACCACTGCTACTTTTCCGGAGGCCGTGCGAGAGATCGAGGAGGTGGTACCCGTGAACGCAGTATTGACATGGGTGCTCCCCTCCGGGGTCACGGTCGGGCGATAGGCAGGTCGTCCGGGAGCGCCGTTCCAGAGCACTCCCGAAAGGCACGACCATGCGATTCACTTCCGAGCGACGCCTCGACGACGGCCTCCTCGAACGCGAATTCACCCTCGGCGAGATCCCTGGCGTCCTGTGGACGCCCGGATCCGGATCCGCATCCGCACCGGCGCCGCTGATCCTGCTCGGCCACCCCGGCGGGCTGCACAAGATGTACCCGCGACTGGTGGCCCGGGCCCGGCACTCCGCGGCCGACGGCTTCGCCACGGCCACCATCGAGCTCCCCGGAAGCGGTGACCGACCCCGTTCCACCGATGCGGAGCAGGCCCGTGCGGACCTGCGCCGGGCGCTGGAGGCCGGCGAGCCGGTCAGCGACCAGATCATCGACGCCCTCATTCTCCCGCTGGTCGAAAGGGCGGTCCCGGAATGGCAGGCCGCCCTGGACGCCCTCCTTTCGCTGCCCGAGATCGGCGGACCGGTCGGGTACTCGGGGGGAGTGATCGCCATCGGGACCCGGCTGGCGGTCGTCGAGCCGCGCATCGCGGCCGCCGTTCTGTTCGCCGGGAGCTTTGTGCCTCGCGCCATGTTCGAGGAGGCCCGCCAGGTCACCATTCCGTTGCATGTCCTGTTGCAGTGGGATGACGAAGGGAACGACCGGCAGTCTGCCCTGGATCTGTTCGACGCCTTCGGCTCCAAGGAGAAGACGCTCCACGCCAATCTGGGCGGACACACCGGCGTCCCGCAGTTCGCGGGGGAAGCCGCGGCCCGGTTCTTCACCCGGCATCTGAGCTAGCCACCGATCACGCCGCCCGCCTGGCCGGCCAGGCGGGCGGGCGCATGGCCGTACGGCGGTGTACCGGACTGTTCGGGACAGTCCGGAACGCCACTCTGACCTGCATGTTCGCTATCGGACAGGGACGGAACCGTTCCGTACTGTCCCGGTTCGCCGGAGCGATTGCCCAGGCGCTTCGGGGTTGGCGAATCTCGTTCCGGCTCGGCCCACGAAGGGCTGAGCGACCCGGAAGAGAGGAACATTCCCGTGCTGAAGAAGCTGGAAGCCATCGGAGCAGGTCTGCTGGAGCGGTTCGTGCCCAGCATCGAGGCGTCTGCGGCGCAATGCGGCTGCAAGTGGTTCAAGGCGTGCTGGCAGTGCCCGAGCAATCAGCAGTGCAAGGCGTACTGCTGCGACGGACAGGGCTGTGTCGTCAAGAGCACCTGGTGCGGCGCGCGCTCCTGCTGACCGGACCTGAAACGGGGCGGCGCCCACGTGGCGCCGCTCTTCCCAGCAGAGCCGCCCTTCCCAGCAGAGGTGGATGTCTGTCATGCACTACCTGGCCATCGGCCTGCGCTGCTTCGTCGGCGTCGTGTTCCTGATCTCGTCCCTGAGCAAGCTGGGCCCATCGTCGCACCGGGAATTCCGGGCGTCCCTGCGGGCCATGAGACTGCTACCGGACCGTCTGACGGCGCCGGCCGCCGTCTGCGTCGTGTCGGGTGAACTCGGCCTGGTGGTCTGCCTCGCCGCCCCCTCGCGCCTCCTCGTCGGCGCGGGCTTCGCTCTGGCGGGCCTGCTCCTGATCGTCTTCTCCGGCGCGATCGCGGTACTGCTGCGGCGTGGCAACAGCAGCCCGTGCCGCTGTTTCGGTGCGTCTTCGGCGACGCTCGCACCGCACCACGTACTGCGCAATGTGCTGCTCGCCGCGGCAGCAGTCACCGGTGCCTTCGCATCGACCGCGGCCCACGGGCCGCTTGTGTGGGCCGGGGTGCTGGTCGCTGTCTGTGCCGGAGTCGCGTTGGGTGGCCTGGTCACCGTGCTCGATGAGATCGTCTCGTTGTTCCGGCCGGGTGGCGCCGTAACCGTCCCGGCCCGTGACCGGCCCGTCGTACCCGTCCCGGCCCGTGACCGGCCAGTTGTCCCCGTCCCGGCCCGTGACCGTTCCCGCTCGGGGCGCTCGGCTCCCTCCGCCCCCGCTCGTCATCCCTGAAGCATCCGATGCATCCGATGCGTCCGCGCATCCGAAATGGAGTGAAACGATGAATGCGCTGTTCATAGCCCTCGTTGTGGTCCTGGGGCTGCTGTGCTGCCTGAACATCCTGCTGACGATCGGTGTGGTCAAGCGGCTGCGCGCGCACAGCGACATGCTGGCCCAGCGGGGTGGCCCGAGCGAGTCGGACGTACCCGTCGGGCTGGAGGTCGGTGAGTTCGCCGCTGTCACGCTCGACGGTGAGGAAGTCGGACGCGACGACCTCGCCGACGACTGCCTCGTGGCCTTCTTCATGCACGACTGTTCGCCCTGCCGGGAGAAGATGCCGCGATTCGTCGAGTACGCCAAGAAGCTGCCCGGCGGCCGGAACCAGACACTCGTGGTGGTGGACGAGGACGGCGGCAAGGAAAAAGAGTTCGCCGCGGCGCTGGCTCCGGTCGCGCGCGTCGTGGTGACCAATGGCATGGGCCCCGTCGCCGGAGCGTTCAAGGTATCGGCCTTCCCGACGATGTTGCGCGTCGCACGGGACGAGCTCGGCCAGGTACGGGTCAGTGCCAACAGCGTCGACCTGGACCAGCCGGTGGGTGCTCTCATCTGATGGCCGAGCCTGCGATCGCCGCCTCCGCAGCCGACGGCACGCCGGGCGCTTCCGGGAACACCCCGGGAAAGGGCGGCGCCCCGGAGGCCCCGGAGGCGGCCCCGAGGGAGGGCGGAGGGCCGGAAGCGCTGCGGACGGCCTGCCGCCTGGCCTGCGCCGCGGCGCCCGGAACCTTCTCCCTCTACGTGATCATGACCCTGGTGGGCGGCGTCCTCCCGGTCGCGGCTGCCTGGCTGACAAAGCTGATCCTCGACGGCCTGTCGGGCCGTACCCCTGCCTTCGATCCGATGTGGTCGGCGGTGGGGTTCGGCCTTGCGGGAGTCCTCCTCGCTGTCGGGCCCCAGGGCGCCGAGTACCTGCGTACCGAACTCGACCGCTCGGTCGGTCTGCGGGCACAGGACCAGCTGTTCCGTGCGGTCGAGCGGTTCGTGGGTCTCGCCCGCTTCGAGGACCCCGCTTTCCTCGACCGGCTGCGCCTGGCCGAACAGGCAGGCGGGACGATGCCCCTCCAGGCGGTGGACGGCCTGCTGCGTCTGGGCCAGTCGGCGCTTGTGCTCGCAGGGTTCCTGATGTCGTTGTGGACCCTGAATCCGGGCATGACGGTCCTGGTGCTCTTCGCCGGCATCCCCACCCTGATCGCGGAGGTGGCACTGTCCCGGCAGCGCGCACGGGTATCGGCCACGGTCGGTCCCATCGAACGCCGCGAGATGTTCTTCAGCCACCTGCTGTCGAGTGTGGCGGCAGCCAAGGAGATCCGGCTGTTCGGAACCGCCTCCCACCTGCGGAGCCGGATGCTGGCAGAGCGCCGCGCCGCCAACGCCGAACGGCGGATCGTGGACCGCAGGGAAGTCGCCTGGCAGGCGGGGCTGGGAGTACTGGGCGCCCTCGTCTCGGGCGGCGGCCTGATCTGGGCGGTGGCGGCAACGAGCCGGGGCGCACTGTCCCTGGGGGATGTGGCGATGTTCCTCACCGCCGTCGTCGCCGTGCAGTCCGCGCTGGTGGGTCTGGCGGGGGCGCTCGCCGGAACCCACCATTCGCTGCTGATGCTCGGCCACTTCATCGCCGTCACCACCGCGGCGGAGGACCTGCCGGTCGCCGAGAAGCCCCGCGAGCTGCCGCCCTTGAGCGGGGAGATCGAGTTCGACGACGTGTGGTTCCGTTACTCGGCGGACCACCCGTGGATCCTGCGGGGCGTCAGCCTCCGCATCCCGTACGGACAGTCCGTTGCGCTGGTCGGCCTGAACGGCGCGGGCAAGACCACCCTGGTGAAACTGGTCTGCCGGCTCTACGACCCGGTGAGAGGTGCGATCCGGTGGAACGGCGTGGACCTGCGCGAGGTGGACCCGGTGGAACTGCGCCGCAGGATCGGGGTCGTGTTCCAGGACTACATGAACTACGACCTCACCGCCGCCGAGAGCATCGCCCTGGGTGACCTCAGCGCGCTGGACGACCGCGAGCGCCTGACCAGCGCCGCACAAGAGGCAGGCATCCACGACACCCTCAGCCGTCTTCCGTACGGCTATGACACCCTGCTCTCCCGCACATTCATGATGGAAGGCGACAAGAACGACCCGGAGACGGGTGTGGTGCTGTCCGGTGGGCAGTTCCAACGGCTCGCGCTGGCAAGGGCGTTGCTGCGCGATGCCAGCGAACTTCTGATCCTCGACGAGCCGTCCTCCGGTCTCGACGCCGAGGCCGAGGCCGAGATCCACACTTCCCTGCAGCGTACGCGCACCGGCCGAACCAATCTGCTCATCTCGCACCGCCTCGGGGCACTACGGGGCGCCGACCGGATCGTCGTTCTGGAGGACGGCCGCGTCGCGGAGGCGGGCAGCCACAAGGAACTCCTCGAACTCGACGGGACGTACGCACGGCTGTTCACACTCCAGGCATCCGGCTACCGGACTGCCACGCGCGACTGAGGACCCACGACCGTGATCATTCCTGCGCCTTCCCCGCCTCCTGCACCTGCCGCGCCTCCTGCGCACCGCCGGGGCGAAGACTTCGCCCGCCCCGTACGCGGCCCACTGCTCATCGGACTGACCTTGCTGACCGCGGCCGCACTGCTGGCGGTGCTGCGCCGGCCCACACCTCCGGTGTGGCTGCTCGTCCTGGCGCCCGCCCCCTGGGTCGCCCTGGCCGTCGGTCGTGCGCTGCTGCGCGGCCGATGGGTGGTGGTGACGGTCCGGGGCGCGAGCATGCAGCCCACGCTCCTGGGCGGGGACCGCGTCCTCGTCCGACGCGGCCCCGTCCGGGCGGTGGGGGAGCTCGCGGTGCTCGGGCGCGCTGTGATGGGCCCCGACGACCCCGATTACTTCGAGTGGATCATCAAGCGGGTCGCCGCGCTGCCTGGTGACGCGGTACCGCGCGACCGTGTCCCGTCCCTGGCGGACGTTCCCGAGACCACTGTTCCGCCAGGCAGGCTCGTACTCCTCGGGGACAACCAGGCACAGAGCTTCGACTCACGCCGCTTCGGCTACTACCCGACCGCGGAGGTACTCGGTGTCGTCGTACGACCGCTCGGCCGAGCCGCCCGGCGCTCCCGCCAGGACCGTCGTCACCGACACCAGGAACTTCACGGACATCACGGCCGGCCGGGCTAGCGCCACCGCCAGGAACGGCACCATCGACGGGGCCGCCGCGCCACCGCCGGGAACAGCGCGACCGCCGGGAACAGCGCCACTGCCGGGAACGGCGCCACCGGTGCGGTCATCCTCGTCACGTCACCGGGTCGAAGGCGAACAACTGCCCCTCGGCTTTCGGGTCGCACGACAACTGGAGCAGCGGCTGCCCTTCGCGCCCGCTGGACGTCGCCGACGGTGTGAACCCCAGGCACTTCTGCGAATGGCGTGGGCGCAGCCGGTACAAGTCGCTGTCGGCTGAGGCGCCGAGGCCGGCCTTTGCCGCGCCGGTGACGGCGTCGTCGTCCACCCGTTCCAGTACGAAGCGCTCGGCAGGACCCCGGCGTCCGCAGAAGTCGTCGGCGACCGGGGCGAGGTCGGCGGTACGCCGGTCCGTCACGCCCATGCATCCCGGCCCGAACTCGGGGTGCTGGGAGAGGATCTGATACGTGCCGTCCGGGAAGCGTTCCAGGGCGTAATCCGGAATGGCATCGGCGCATTCGTCCTGATGGACCTGCCCCGACCCCTCGCCGACGCGTTCGGAGAGACAGAGCCCCGAATGCGCGGCGCGGATAAGGTACTTGCCCTCCGGCACGGACGCCGAACGGGCCGGTGGCGCGGTGGTCTCACCCAGAGCAGCGACCCGCCCCGGCCCGGTGCTATCGGTCCCACCGGTCCCATCGGCTGCGGAGCCGGTCTGCGCGTGCAGGATCAGCCCCAGGGCGACAGCGGTGGCGACACCCGCCGCAGCGATGTACGGTCCCGTCCGCCGGCGCAGGCCCGCACGCCTGCGCCGTACCGCAGTCGCCGCATCGGCCGGGATGCCCTGGTCAGGAGCTGTGGCCGACGCGGTGCTCGCAGGGGTTTCCGGGCCGGGACAGGCAAGCCGGCTGCGCGCCGCCAGCCAGGCGGCGACGGTGTCCGGGGGACAGCCGCAGGCCCGCACGAGCCCCTCCACGACTTCCGCCCTCGGCAGCTTCTCCCGGCCAAGAGCGGCAGCGAGCGTGCTGGCGGGCAGGGCGCGCCCCTCTGCTTCGGCCCGGCGGGCCAGTTCCCGGAACGTCAGCCCGGACTGCGCGCGCATCCGACGCAGCCCCGCCATGAACGCGGCCACCTCGGTAATGCCTTCCGGTTCTAATCGTTCGTCTCTCACTCGTTCCCCCTGCCGTAAGAGCTGCCTGGGCGAGAAGCTTGCCACTGGCGATGAAGCAGGGACAGATGTGATTCAGCGACTTGTCGCCGTTTTGCGGCGCCCGCAGACGGTTCTTTGATGAGGACGGCTCTTTGATGGAGACGCAGGGCTTTGTGTCGATGACTGACAAGGCGCAGTTGCGCTGGATGGCGCAACGGTGGTGGGCATGTAGGGCTTCCACCGGCTTACTGACTGCTGCCTTGTCCCTGGCGGCTCTGTTCCTTCCCCTCACCGCAGACCTTGGGCCGGTGTCTCACCATCGATCGTGAGGGCGGCCGCTGGCAGCCCCCCGTCGCGATGTCCGCTGCCATGCACGGCTGTTGGCGAATGTGTTGTGGGAGTGCATCCTGAGGCTTCGGTTTTCGGGCGGTGGTACGGAGGGCGGGGGACATGACCTCTGGTGGGGTGCGGGCCGGCGATGTGGTCAGGGACGTGGTGGCGGAGGTCGCCGCGGAGGAATTGCCCGTGGTGGACGGGCTGGCGGCGCTGGACGAGGAGGTCGTGGCCCGGCGGATGGGCCGCGGGCGCAGCGAGCAGGATCCGCTCGGGTTCGGGCTGGACGAGGTGGCCGTACTGGTCACGCCCGTGGTGTGGCTCGCGGTGCACGAAGCGGCGCGTCAGCTCGGCGGCCAGGCCGCGATCGGCGCCACCAGGGGCGTGAAGGCGGTCGGCCGGCGGATCTTCCGCAGGTCGGCGGAGCCAGCGGTGATCCCGGCCTTGAGCCGTGAACAGCTGCGCGAAGTTCGTGAGTTGGTAATCAAGGTGGGTGCTGAGCGTGGTCTGAGCGAGCGGCGCGCGGAGACGATCGCCGACGCGGTGGTGGTCAGACTCACGCTCACCGCACAGGACGGGCAGGGGGACGGGCAGGACGGGCCCGCCGACGATGCGGCGAACGACGCCGCGGGCGAGGACCAGCCGCGATGACCACGCCGGACCTACGGCGCCGGTTCGACGAGCGGGCGATCGGCGCCGGCACCACCCCGCGCTTCGTGCTGCTGGTGATCCTGCTGCTGGTGAGCAGCGGCTCGATGATGATCAGCGTCTCGCTCTCCCGTCGCCTCAGCGAGACGGACGCGAACTCGTTCGGCTGCATGCTCGCCGCAGGCGTCGACCTGAACCGGATCGACGACATGGCCAGCAGCATCGGCATGCTCCTGCACGCCGACGCCCTTGAGGCCTGCCAGGCCCGGTACGCCCCGGAGCCGGCGCCGGACCTCCTCGGCCTCCTGTGGCCCGTCCTGGTACTTGTAGCGTCCGCGCTGGTGTTCCGGGCCCTGCCGGCCTGGAAGATGTGGCGCGGCCGGCACGTTCCGCTGGAGGACGTCGACCGTACGGGGGAGATCCGCGGTGCGTTGCGTGAAGTGGCGGCCCAGGCCGGGCTGGCCCGCACGCCGCGGTTCGTCGTCGCGCCCACCGCGCTGTCGGCCGGCGCGGCGGTCTACGGAAGCAACCGGCGTCCGACCGTCTGCCTCCACGCCGGTCTGCTGGCCCGCAGGTCCGGCGACCCGGAGGGCTTCCGCGCGGTGCTGCTGCACGAGTTCGCCCATGTGCGCAACGGTGACGTCACGTTGACGTACGCCACCGTCGCCCTGTGGCGGGTGTTTCTCGCCCTGGTCCTGCTGCCGTACCTGGTGTGGTGCGCGGCGGCCCTCGCCACGTCGTTCCAGTCGCCCATCCGGCATGCCGAGCAGATGACCGTGTGGCGGGCGCTCATCCTCTGCGTGTTCCTGACCGTGCTGGTGTACCTGGCCCGCGCCGACGTACTGCGGATGCGCGAGGTGTACGCCGACCTGGCGGCGGTGAGCGGGGGCGCGGACTCGGGCGGCTGGGCGGTTCCGATGCCTCCCGGGCCCGAAGGCCGGCTCAGGCGCGGCTGGGCCCGCTTTGCCGAGGTGTGGCGGACCCATCCCCGCTGGGACCTGCGGCGGGGCGCGCTGGAGGATCCCGCGATGCTGTTCGGCGTGCAGGCACTGCCGATGCTCCTGACCGGCATCGCCGCGCCGGTGATCACCAATCAGGCAGGGACCGTGCTGGGCGGCGGTAGTGGATGGCGTGAGTACCTGGTGCCGCTGCTGGGGGCCGCCGCGGTCACCGGTGTCGCGGGGATTGCGCTGTGGCGTGCTGTGGCCCATGCCGTGCTCACCGAAAGGCGTGTGCTGTCCGGCGTGCGTGCTGGATTGTGGCTGGGTGCGGGAATGGTGATCGGGGCAGTGGCGACGCAGCAGATATCGACTACGCGCTGGTTTCCGCCCCATGCCGAAGTCCTTGCCGCGGTGGTGGCCGCGGGTGTGCTTTTCGCCTGGTGGACTGCGGAGGCGTCGCAGCTGTGGCTGAGGGCATGGCCCCGGCGGGTGAGAGGGCCGGCGATGCTGCTGGTCATGGCGGTGGGGTGTCTGCTGCTGACGGCATGGATGGTCTGGTGGGCCACGTTCGGGATAAATCTGGTCGGCGGATGGTTCGACATGGATGCGGCCCGCCGGGAGACGGAACTGACCTTCCCCGGGCCGGTCGCTGAGCACCAGGGCATGGTGCTTGCGCTTTCCGTGTGGTTCGAAGTGTTCACCGGATTCGTCCAGCCCCTCGTTCTGGCCGCTGTCTGCGCGCTGTGCGTGGTCCCGCTGCTGGCCTGGACGACAGGACGGAGCTACCGAGAGGGGCTGGCTTCGGGAGAGAGCACGACGGAAGAGCCCAGGCCGGCCCTACCGCCGCTGCGGCCCGTGCTGCTGGCCGCGATGCTGGGCGGTCTGGTCTGCTGGGGCGGGATCGCTGTCGCCAAGGCATACATGCACACCTGGCAGCCGCCGTCGGGAGAGCGCGGCGGCCTGTACTCCGTGAGCCTGAGCGCCTGGATGCTCGTCGTCCTGGTGGCCTTCTCGGCGACGACCGGTGCACTCCTCGCCAACCGGCTGGGCCGCTACCCGCTCTACAGCACCCTGCTGACCGCCGAAATCACCGCGCTGACCGGCCTTTTGGGGGCCTACCTCCTGATGTCGGTCGACGGATGCATCGAGCCGCTCAGCACCCTCGCCTCCCATTGCCATTGGGTGCCGTCTCCCGCATGGACCGTCATTCGGCCACTCCTGGCACCTGTGCTCGTATCCACCGCACTCGCCGTCACCGTCGCCGCTACGGCAGTGCTGGCGTTTCAACGACTCCGAGGCCGCGACCAGGGACGTTCGTACGGCGGCCGGCAGCGGGCGGTGCCTGCTGGTACGGCTGCTCGGCAGCCGGAGAGCCGGCGAAGGCTCTACGTCCGGCGGACTGCCGTGGCCGCCATGTGTGCCGTCGTCACGTCCGCCACGGTGGCGGCTGCGGCGGAGACCGGACCGGAGGGAACATCGGGTGAGGGGCTGAAGAAGCGGAACCGCGCCTATGCGCAGGTACCCCGCGCCGCGGCCAGTACCCCGGTGATCCGAAGAGCGCAACTGGAGTACTGGCTGAAATTCGGCGGGGGAGACCTCCTGAACCGCTTCGGTGAGGCCCATCAAGCCCTCGGCGATGCGTTCACCAAAGGCGCCGACGCAGGGGGAATCATCGAAGAATCCGCTTTCGACCCGATCTGCCGAAAATTCGGCCGGATCGCCAAGGACGCGGGAAAGTACTTCCCGATCCCGGACGCCCGGGCCGACGCGCAGTGGCAGAAACACAACACCCTCGTACGGAAAGCGGCAAAGTCCTGCTCGCACAGCTTCGCCCAGGGCGACGAGCCGGAATTCAACAAATCCATGGATGACATCGACAAAGCGGCAGCCTTCAGCGAGGCGATGGGACGCCGTTTCGACGAGATCCGGGCAGCCGCCCCGGACCCCAGTCCGTAGGCCTTGAGGGCGGGGGCGGGGGAGCATGGAACGTGGGAATGCTTCCGCTGCGCCCGGTTTGCCCCAAGCGGTGACCCGCCGGGGCCTACTGGGCGCAGCCCCGACTCACCGGGCGCCGGCAGGATTGGCGTCCTCGCCGAGGTAGGTGCCGTACCCCTCATTCACCAGCGGACCGTCGAAGAGCAGTACCTCGTTGACGAGGCCGCCCTTTTGGTTGCGGTAGTTGATGACCAGGCTGTTCACGCCGACGTAGCTGCCGACCACCTCGAACCGCAGGTCGGGTATGCGTCGCAGCCCTGCCGCCCAGTAGGCGCGCAGCGCCTCTTTGCCGCGGATGATCCCGTCACCGCCGAGCAACTGTGCGGCCACCGGCGAGTGGAAAGTCACGTCGTCGGTGAAGTGTGTCAGCAGAGCGTCCAGGTCGTGCGCGTTCCACGCCGTTACCCAGGAGCCAACGAAGCTTTGCGCCGTCAGATGATCCATAAGCTAAGTATGCCGTGGGGAACTCGGTTGCCCATGAGAGCCGGTCCTGCCGTCAGGACGGTTCCCGCCGTCCGGACGCCAGGATTCTGAGCCGCCAGAACTCTGAGTCAATGAGAGATTCTGAGTCAATGAGCGATGAGGTCTTGTCTGCGGCCGAGAGCACCGCCACGAGCCCGAGTTCAGGCCCCCTCGGTTTCGAAAGTGCGCAGCAGATCGGCAGCTACGCTCACGGCGATGGTCGCTGGTTCCTTGCCGGTGATGTCTGCCATCCCGATCGGGGTCTTGATGCGATCTATGGTTGCTTCGTCGTGACCGCCCTCCGTGGCGAGACGCTTGCGGAACCGGCCCCACTTGGCCGCCGACCCGATCAGTCCGATGGAGCCGAGTTGCGGCCTGCGCAGAGCGGCGTCGCACAACGCCGCGTCCTCGGCGTGATCGTGGGTCATGATCAGGACGTGGGCGCCGTGCGGCAGCTCCGCCAGCACTTCCTCGGGCAGCAACGGCGTGTGATGCACATGGACCTGCGCCACCGCGTCCGACAGCGGGCCGAGCCGTTCCTTGGTGAGCATGTCGGAGCGCGTGTCGATCAGATGGAGGTCGAGATCCTGGCGCGACAGGATGCGCGCCAGTTCCAGTCCGACGTGCCCGAGGCCGAAGATCGCCACCGCCTGCACGGCCGGCAGCGGCTCCAGCAGGATCGAAACCGTGCCACCGCAGCACTGCACGCCGTGCCGGTTGACCACCTTGTCATTGAGGGCGAAATCAAGCAGCTCCGGCTCCGGCTTGGACGCGGCGAGCATCTCCCGGGCGCGGTCGATGGCAACGGCCTCGACATTGCCCCCGCCGATCGACCCCCACGTCTCACTCCGGCCCACGACGAGTTTCGCACCGGCGTCGCGCGGGGCGTGGCCGCGCACGGTCGCCACGGTCACGAGTACGCCGGACTCCCGGCGTGCCCGCAACCGCGCGACCGCAGCGACCCAGGCCATGTCAGGCACCGCTCAACTCTTCTGCGCCGATTCCTGCTCGGCGGCCGGCGGCCCGCCCGCTGGTGGCAACCCCCTCCTGAGAGGCTCCAGCTCGGCGAGCAGCCCGACGAGCAGTCTGGATCGCCCAGTACACGGCTTCCGGAGTTGCGGGCGATGCCAACTCGATACTGGCCCCGCTCGGCCCGAACGCGGCAGCGGCCTGCCGCAGTGCTTCGCGCACCGAGAACGCCAGCATCAGCGGAGGCTCTCCCACGGCCTTGGACCCGTAGACGGCACCGTCTTCGGTGGCGTTCTCCAGGAGCGTGACGTTGAATTCCTCGGGCATCTCCGAGAAGCTCGGCAGCTTGTAGGTGCTCGCGGCCTGGGTGAGCAGCCGTCCACGGTTCGGGCCCTCACCGGTGTCCCAGCGCAGGTCCTCAAGGGTCAGCCAGCCCGCACCCTGTACGAAGCCACCCTCCACCTGACCGATGTCGATCATCGGGGACAGGCTGTCGCCGACATCGTGCACGATGTCCACGCGGCGGATCCGGTATCCGCCGGTGAAGCCGTCCACCTCCACCTCCGTCGCGGCAGCGCCATGAGCGAAGTACTTGAACGGTGAGCCCTGGAAGGTCTTGGCGTCCCAGTGCAGCCCCTCGGTCCGGTAGAAGCCGGCCGCCGACAGCTGAACGCGCTGGAAGTACGCGGTACGCACCAGGTCGTCCCAGGCCAGCTCCGTGTCATTGCCCAGGGCTCGCGCGACGCCCTCGACGATGCGTACGTCCGAAGCGTTCGCGCCCAGTTGAGTGGCGGCCACCTGCTGCAACCGCTCGCGCAACTGCTCGCAGGCGTTCTTCACCGCTCCACCGTTGAGGTCGGCACCGGCACTCGCGGCGGTGGCCGAGGTGTTGGGCACCTTGTCGGTGCGTGTGGGGGCCAGCCGGACCTTGTGCAGCGGGATGCCCAGTGTGGTTGCGGCCACCTGCAACATCTTGGTGTGCAGGCCCTGGCCCATCTCGGTGCCGCCGTGGTTGATCAGGACGGAGCCGTCCTTGTAGATCAGTACCAGTGCGCCGCCCTGGTTGAAGGCGGTGAGGTTGAACGAGATGCCGAACTTGATACCGGTGAGCGCAAGGGCTCGCTTGGTGTGCGGGTGTGCGGCATTGAAGGCGGCGATCTCGCGCTTGCGATCGGCGATGCCGGCCTCGTTCTGCACCTGGCGCCAGACGGTGGAGATGCGTTCGGGCTGCGTGACCGGCTGTCCGTACGGCGTCGTCTGGCCTTGGCCGGGCTGGTAGAAGTTGCGTTCCCGCAGTTCCATGGGGTCCAGGCCGAGCTGCGGTGCGACACGGCCCAGGATGTCCTCGATCACCAGCATGCCCTGCGGTCCGCCGAAGCCGCGGAAAGCGGTGTTGGAGACCGTGTTGGTCCTGGCGATACGGCCTGCGACGCGTGCGTTGGGGATCCAGTAGGTGTTGTCGATGTGGCACAACGCGCGGGCCAGGACCGGCTCGGACAGGTCCAGGCTCCAGCCGCCGTCCGCGGTCAGAGTGGCGTCCAGGGCCTGAATACGGCCGTCCGCGTCGAAGCCGATCTTCCACGTGGAGTGGAAACCATGGCGCTTACCCGACATGGTCAGGTCCTGGGTCCGGTTGAGCCGGAACCGGACCGGCCGGCCGGTCAGCTTGGCGCCGAGCGCGGCGACAGCGGCGAACCCGTGCGGCTGCATCTCCTTGCCGCCGAAGCCGCCGCCCATCCGCAGACACTGCACCGTCACCTCGTGGCTGGCCACGCCGAGCACGTGCGCCACGATCTCCTGAGTCTCGGAGGGGTGCTGGGTGCTGCTCTGGATGAACACCTGCCCGTTCTCGTCGATCTGGGCCAGCGCGGCGTGCGTTTCGAGGTAGAAGTGCTCCTGCCCGGAGAACTGGAACTCGCCGGTGAACACGTGGGCGGATTCGGCGAAGCCCGCGTCGGTGTCGCCGTGCACCATCAAGGGCTGTGCGCCGTGATAGCTGCCCGCCGCGATTGCTTCCTGCAGCGTTACCAGGGACGGGAGTTCATCGAGTTCCACCTCGACGGCCGCCGCTCCGAGCCGGGCCGCTTCCAGGGTCTCGCCGAGCACCCAGGCGACGGCGTGGCCGTGGAACATGACCTCGTCGGGGAAGAGCGGTTCGTCGTGCTTCATGCCGGCGTCGTTGACGCCGGGCACGTCGGCCCCGGTGAGTACGCGTACCACCCCGGGCACGGCGAGCGCGGGCTCGGTGCGCAGCGCGGTGATCCTGCCGTGGGCCTTCATGACCTGCACCGGGTAGGCGTGCAGCACGTCCTTGGTGCGCTGGACCAGGTCGTCGGTGTAGAGCGCGGTGCCGGTGACGTGCAGGCTGGCGCTCTCGTGCGGCATGGGAACGCCGACGACGGGCTTCTCGGGACGCTCGGACAGATGGCTCATGACGGCACCGCCTCGGTGGTCTGCGCGTACAGCTTGAGCATGCTCTGGCCGAGCATCGCGGAGCGGTAGTCGGCACTGGCGCGATGGTCATTCATCGGTGTGCCCTCTGCCTGGAGCACACTGGCCGCGCCCGCCACAGTCTCCTCCGTCCACGGCTTGCCCTCCAGGGCCGCCTCGGTGGTGAGGGCGCGGATCGGAGTGGCGGCCACGCCGCCCAGCCCGATGCGCGCCTTGCGGACGACTCCGCCCTCGATGTCCAGCGCGAAGGCGACCGCCACGCTGGAGATGTCGTCAAAGCGCCGCTTGGCAATCTTGTGGAAGGCCACGACGGGTGACAGCGGCAGCGGGATGCGTACCGCCCGGATCAGCTCATCGCGACGCCGCACGCTCTGCCGATAACCGGTGAAGTAGTCCGCCAGCGGGACCACGCGCTCGCCGTCGGCGTCAGCGAGCACCAGCGACGCCTCAAGTGCGAGCAGCGCCGGCGGGCTGTCGCCGATGGGGGACCCGGTCCCCAGGTTGCCGCCGAGGGTCGCTCCGTTGCGGATCAGCCGGGACGCGAACTGCGGGAACAGCTCCGCCAGCAGAGGGACGTCACCGTCCAGGCGGCGTTCGATCTCGGTGAGGGTGAGCGCCGCGCCGATCTCGATGCGATCCGGTTCGACGCGCAGCTCGCGCATTTCGGCAAGCCGGTCGACGGCGATCACGCAATCCGCCCTGCGGGCACGGATGTTGACCTCCACACCCCAGTCGGTGGACCCGGCGACCACGATGGCGTCCGGCCGTTCGCGCAGCACGTCCAGTGTCTCGGCGAGCGTGTTCCGGCGCAGGAAAACCCTGTCGTCCCGCGCGTACTCGGTGGCGACCGGCACTGGCGGGGACTGCTCACGACGCTGTGCCAGCGGGTCTTCGTCGCTGGGCAGGCCGACCGCGTACGCGGCATCGCGGATCGGCCGGTAGCCGGTGCAGCGGCAAAGGTTTCCACTCAGCGAGTGCAGATCAAAGCCGTTCGGACCGTGCTCGGCGTCGACGTTCTCGGCCTGCCCCTGCCCCTGCTGCTGTTCCTGCCCCGCGTGTGCGCAGCGGCCCGGCCGGTAGTACTCGGCTGCCATGCTGCAGATGAACCCTGGCGTGCAGTAGCCGCACTGGGAGCCGCCGCGGACGGCCATCTCCTCCTGAACCGGGTGCAGAGTAGGCGGGGTACCGGGCTCGCCGTCCGTTGCGAGGCCTTCGGAAGTGATGACTTCCTGGCCGTCCAGCGCCGCGACCGGGACGAGGCAGGCGTTGACCGCCACCCAGTCGGTGGGCTTGTCCACCCCGGGACGCGCCACCAGGACCGAACACGCGCCGCATTCACCTTCGGCGCAGCCCTCCTTGGTACCTGTGAGGCCACGCTCGCGCAGGAAATCCAACACCGTGGTGTGAGGGGCGGCAGGTGAAATCGGTGTTTCTTCTCCATTGACCGTGATCTGCGCCCCTACCATGCCAGGCCTTCCCTTCGGCACACGACCGGTCGATTCATTATGTTCGCCAATTCAAGGCAGCTTTCTGTGTCGGGCCCGCCACACGAGAGAAGCGGAAGCTAGACGCACGCAGCGACAGTGTCGGCATGCGGAAAGGAGGGAGACGGGTACCCGGAGAAGAGGTGGCGGGACACCCGGAAAGTGCCGTCAGAAGGCACGTGAGGACGGCGTAGTCAGCAGCCGTGCGCGATGCGGCCCGGAACCCAGACCGTGCACTGGGCGAGGCGACCCAGATCAGAGCTGGTGTACATCTGCCGGTCGCCTCCTTTCGGTGATCATGATGCAGTTCCTGGTGATCATGACGCAGTTCCTACGGAAAGCTAGCCGCAGAGAGTACGTGCGTCAAGAGGCGGCAATTCGCCATTCCGACCTGACCCGACCCGACGTCGACTGCGGCGTACTCGTCGTACGCAGCGACGCGGCGGGGGTGGGAACGACCGCGGGTCGGCGAGATGCAACAGTGCGGCCGGCGCAACGAGCCTGCGGCCGCCTGACCGCGCACGCTGCGCGCCGGCTCAGCCCGTGGGGTTCTCCTCACATACGGGCATGGCCTCACCGCCCGGGTGCCAGGCGTCGAGGAAGGCGGCCTGCCGGCCGGCGTCGACGAACTCGATGCGCGCTCCGATGCTGTCCATACGGTGATAGGCGAAGGGCCGGCCGTAGGGGCAGCCCGAGAAGTCCACGGGCATGCCTTCCTTCTCCAAGCGCCGGGACGATTCCCCGACATCGCTGGACCAGAAGCCGACATGATCGAACCTGGCCCCCTGGGACGCGTCCCAGGGGCTGCCCGCGGGCCCCGTGATGAGCTCGATGAACGGTGGCCCGCCCTTGCTGAAGACGATGCGGTAGTCCCACTCACCCATCCGGTCGGACACCGGGTCACTCCACTCGACCCCAGTGGAACGCCGAAAGTCCTGCATCGCCCGTTCGATGTCCGGGGCGACGAAACACACATGATAGAAGCCAGCCATCCACCCATGATTGAACATGCCCGTTTGATTGAACATGCCCGCTGCAGCGTGTGGCGGATCGCGGTATCAGAGTTGTCAGTACGCAGCGTGGAAGCGGTGCGGCGGTATGGCGATGCAGCAGGGCGAACCGGTTCCACCTCGTGGCTATGCCGGAACCCTCGATCTGCGGCTTGTTGTGACGGGTAGAGGCGAACACTCAGTTTCTGACGCCGAAGGGCCGCCACCCCTGATCTCACTGCCCGACTGCGCCTGACTGCCCAGGTGGCTCAGCAACTCCGAACCTCGCTCGCGAGGACGCCGTCGACGTCACGCCTACACCCCTCCAACCCTCCTGTCCGGGCCCGTACCGGCACACGGTCGACGCATCAAGCGCATCACGCGTGGTCAGGGCGCCGGGCGTGGCGCGCGGGTGAGTAGCGGTGGTTGATGTTGGAGGTTGATGTTGGCTGAAGATCATTGCTCTCTGGTGGTAGGCGGTTTCGGCGTGTAGCGTCGACGTCAGCTGTCGTGGTCCTGCCCGTGCTCCGGCGCGGGCTTCTTGGTGTGTGGTGCCGGACCAGGGCGATCACCTCCGGGCCGCGCGGTGCGGACCCGACAACGATGGAGAGGCACGAGCATGGCAAGCGGAACCGTGAAGTGGTTCAACTCTGAAAAGGGCTTCGGTTTCATCGCGCAGGACGGCGGGGGTCCGGACGTCTTTGCGCACTACTCCAACATCAACGCCACCGGCTTCCGTGAGTTGCAGGAGGGCCAGGCCGTGACCTTCGAGGTCACCCAGGGCCAGAAGGGCCCCCAGGCGGAGAACATCACCCTCGCCTGAGCATGCCTGACGATGACCGGTCCACGGGCTCCGGCGGAGTCTCGTGGACCGGTTTCTGCATTTCTGGATGCCTCGGTGTGGGCCGGTGTGCGGTCGTCCGGGGTTCCGGGCTGCTCTGAGCGGCGCTTGATGCGACCTGGCCTTGTGCCAGTCCCGCAGTCGGCGCCAGCAGGTGACGCCCCAGCCGAGGTCGAGTTCACGCGGCAGCCACCTCCACGGACCCCGCGTGCAGCACGAACAGGATTCCCTGTGGGCATCGCCGGTCATCGAGTGGTGAACGCTGAGTTTGCGAAGTCGTTGCAGCCACACCGGCAGCAACGGCCCAACCTGGCCCCACCGGTCGTCTGACACAAGCCGCGACGTCCCTTCCTCTGTATTCCCGGTTTTACGTTGCCACGTCTTCCAGTGCGCGAGGGCCAACTGGTGCCGCGACTCCGCTCTTTGTTGACAGTTCGTGTGGCGAGGTGACAGGCCTCTCGGCTCGGCACTCTGCGCCGCACATGGCCGTGGGCTGCTAGGTTGCCCATAGGCGAACGTGTGTACGGAGGTAGTGCTGTGATCGGGCTGGGCGCAATAGCGGGAATCGCGTTGGTGGAGTTCGGCATGGTGCTGACGCCAGGGCCGAACATGATCTACCTGGTATCCCGCTCGATCAGCCAGGGTCGCCGGGCGGGACTGATCTCGCTGGCCGGGGTCGCCCTCGGCTTCCTCGCCTACCTCTTCGCCGTATCCGCCGGTATCGCCACGGTCTTCGCGCTGGTGCCGGAGATCTACCTGGCGATCAAGCTGGCTGGAGCGGGGTACCTGCTCTGGCTGGCCTGGAAGGCCATCCGGCCGGGCGGCCGATCCGCTGTCGCGACACAGGAGTTGGCGCAGGACGGAACCCGCAAGCTCTTCCTGATGGGCTTCCTCACCTGCCTGCTCAATCCCAAGGTGGCCATCCTCTACATCTCGCTGCTGCCGCAGTTCGTCGACCCCGAGCGGGGACATGTCGGCCTGCAGGGGCTGCTGTTGGGGCTGACCCAGATCGCAGTGGGGGTCGCGGGCAATGCGTTCTTCATCGTGACGGCCGGCTCCGTTGCCGGGTTCTTCGCCCGGCACCCTCTCTGGCAGCGCCTGCACCGCTATGCGATGGGCACCGCGCTGGCGGGCTTCGCCATCAAAATCGCCACCGAACGAACTGGCCCGGCGGTCGCACTGCGCTGACAGACAGGCGCCGAGAGCGACCACCGCAGGCGTTGTGGCCCCGACTCTCCTCCTACGAGGTGACGCTGGCCATCACCCAGAGTTGCGCATCGGTCTTGGCCGGGGCGAGCGCCTTGGGCTCGTGAAGGCCACCCCGTGCATCCGAGGCAGAACGGGTGGGGTGCCACGCCACCGGCTCCGGCAGCGGCTGGCGGCGGTGCATCGCAGAACTCCCGGAAGTGTTTGTGTGGGGCGGCGGTAGGTGGGATTGTGTGCGGGCTGTTGGAGAGGGGAGCGACACCGGCGCCTGCGCGGCCCCCTCAGTCGATGCAGAACTCGTTGCCCTCGATGTCCAGCATCGGGATGCAAGAATCATTGCCGTCGTACAGCGTTTGTACGTGTACAGCGCCGAGCGGGATCAGTCGTGCGCACTCGGCCTCAAGCGCGGCGAGTCGCTCCTTCCCCACAAGGCCGGTGCCGACCCGCACATCAAGATGTACCCGGTTCTTGACGGCCTTGCCTTCGGGAACACGCTGAAAGTACAGTCGCGGACCCACGCCTGAAGGGTCAATACAGGCAAACCATGCGTCCTGCTGCTCGGGTGGCTGCGCGCGCTTGAAGTCCTCCCACGTGGCAAACCCCTCCGGTGGCGGCGGCACGACGTACCCCAACACCTCGCACCAGAAGCGCGCCAGGCGCTCAGGTTCCGCGCAGTCGAACGTGACCTGGACCTGCCTGATCGATGACATCGGCGCACCATAGCAGGCAGCCAGTTACCCATCTCCCTGCGTGTCGGGGCATGTTGTCGACAGGGACGGCTACGGGGGACGGGCCCGGTATCGACGATCCGACGAGCCGATGAGCAATGCGTGCCGGTCGCCGGTCCGCAAACGCCTCTCGGTGCCTGCGGCCGACACAGGGTCTGCAACACTGCAACACCCTTTCAACAGGCCGCTCTTCGAGGGCGTCACAGGCCGCTGATGGTTGCCGGCGCCTCCTGCGGTGGCAGTGGCGCGGCGATGCCCGGTTGTTCCAGGCGCTCGCGCTGCCCCGATCGCGGATCCTCGCCGCGGACGGTGTCGCTGGGCCCTGTGCTTGAGCTGCCTCGGCACCACCCCACCACCCCACCACCCCACCATCTCGTCCCGGGCGGCCGCTGAAGATCTCCCGACAGGACGCACTTCCACCTGTGGCAGATGATGTTGTCGTGCTCGCTCGAGGGCCGGGCGAGTGGACCAGGAACGCAATCGGCAGGGGAGCGAAGACGGTGTACGAGACGGTGTTCCGCAGCGAGGACGTACCTGCCCAGGAGCGGTTCGACTACTGGCGTGAGCTAATGATCCAGACCGTCGCGCCGATGGACATGAGCAGTGACCATGCGGACGACTTCGGGGCATCCATGCGGGTGATGGAGCTCGGGGCCGTGTCCGTGTGGCCGACGGCCTTCCAGTCGGTGACCTTTCACCGCACCCCCAAGCTGATCCGGCAGGCCGATCCCGAGATGCTCCACCTGACGATCGTCGCGAGCGGGACCATCGGTATGGTCCAGGCCGGGCAGGAGACCACCCCGGGCCCCGGTGAACTGTGCGTGGCCGACTTCTCGCAGCCTTTCGACTCCCACGCAGGCCCGGTGAAGGGAGTGGGGATCGAGGTCCCCAAGCAGCTGCTGGCGCTGCCCGGCAATGGGGTAGGCAAGCTGCTCGGACGTCGCATATCGGCGCGGGAAGGGTTCGGCGGCCTGCTGTCGCAGTTCCTGACCGGCATCACCACGGACAACGGCTCCTTCCAGCCCTCCGACAGTCCCCGATTGGGGGCCATCGTGCTCGATTTGGTCTCCGGGCTCTTGGCTCACGAACTCCAGGCCGAGGCCGCCCTCACCCCGGAGACCCGCCGACGGACACTGACCATGCGCATCCACTCCTTCATCCAGCAGCACCTGGCCGACCCCCAGCTCACGCCTCGTCAGATCGCCGCCGCGCACCACATCTCCCTCAGCCACCTGCACCGCCTCTTCAAGGAGCAGGACCTGACCGTCGCTGCCTGGATCCGGCACCAGCGCCTGGAACGTGCCCGCCGCGACCTGGCCGACCCCACGCTGCGCCACCACACCATCCATCAGATCGCCACCCGCTGGGGTTTTGTCCGCGCTGCCGACTTCACCCGCGCCTTCCGCGCGCGCTTCGGCATGCCACCCAGGGAATACCGGCACAGTGCGCTCGGCATGCAGGCTGAGACGCATTGCTAAGTCCTGGACATTGCCTGCTAACGATCTCTCAGCGGCAACGGGGCAGTCTGGAGGCACCTGCCGGCCCAAGAGGCAGGTACTCGCCAGGCGACTCGCCGGCCGCTTTCGGCGGCTTCGATGTCCTGGTGGTGTTCGGGCTGTGGGACGTCGATGACACATGGCGAACCGCAGGTCGGGCGGACGGCTCCGACCAAGGGCGGACGGAGCGGAAGCCGGATTGCTCAGGGCAGCTCAGAGGGCCTGCCGAACAATTCCGCAGCGCCTGGAATGGGTGATGGCCGGGCCGCGGGACGCACGACGGGGGACGTGCGAACCGCGGCCGGCGCGCCATCGGGACCAGGGCGAAGTGAGGCAGTGACGCCGGATGTGGCGCCGATGGCGGATGCCGAATGTGAGCCGCAGGGGCGCAGGGGTAGCTGAGGGCCGTCGGCACGTACGCTGCCGACCGGGCAAGGCGGTCAGTGCGATGCTCGCCGCCCTGCGCCCGAGCCCACATCACGTACGACGATCGCTACGTTCGAGCCCACATCACGTACGACGATCGCTGCGTCCGAACCGCGGGCCGTTGGAAGTTCGCCAGTCGCGTCGTCATCTCGTCCTTCCCGCACGAGGCACTCACCAGTTGATGCTCGGGTAGCCGATGCCGATGTGGACCGATCTCCTCGCGTGTCGAGCAGATCGCGACACCGAAGGCGGCGTTGATCACGACATGCCCGAGCAGACGATGGTCGCTACGGCCATGGTTGCCTTGACCTGGCCAGCGGTGTCCCGCATGAGATCGTCGGGCGGGAAGCGGGACGCGGCCGGCCGCGCAGCCGACGCGATAATCCCGGCGAGGTGGACAGTCATCCGGGATCCTGGTGGTCATGGATGAGGTCAAGGTCATCGTCGCCCATTCCGAGCGCGCGACCCTGCGCGTCGGTGACGTGTTCCTGAAGGTGGACGCCGATCAAGCGCGCATCGACGTCGAGGTCGAGGCGATGGCCTTGGTGCCGGTCCCGACGCCGAAGGTCCTGTGGCGCAAGCCGCCCGTGCTCGCGATCGCTGCGGTCCCGGGGGCGGCGCTCGCCCGCCTCGGCGAGCCGTCGACCGCGTCCCCGGCGGCATGGGCCGCGGCGGGTGCCGCCATCCGGAAACTGCACGACGCGCCCTTGCCACCCCGGCCCGGCCGGGCCGGTCGGGACCTGGACGAGTTGGCGGCGGAGCTCGACGGCGAGTGCGAGTGGCTCGTGACGAACGGCGTCCTCCCCGCCGACTTGGTCACCTGTAACCGCCAGGTCGCCGAGGCCGCGCTCCGGCCGTGGACTCCGGCGTTCACCCACGGCGACCTGCAGGTAGCTCACGTGTTTGTCGAGGGCAACGAGGTCACGGGCATCATCGACTGGTCCGAGGCGGGCCAGGGTGATGCCCTGTACGACCTCGCTACCTTGACGCTCGGACACGAGGAGCGCCTCGAAGACGTCGCCACCGGCTATGGCACCGAAGTCGACCTCGACGTGATCCGCGCGTGGTGGTCGTTGCGAAGTCTGCTGGGGGTTCGCTGGCTGGTCGAGCATGACTTCGACCCGTTCGCGCCGGGCTGTGAAGTCGATGTGCTGAGATCCCGGATGTGAGGCGAGATGGGCCCGACTGCAGTGAGTGCGTTCTGATGCATCGGGCAGGCCATCTCCTGGTACGTACTGTTTGCCCAACTCCCGCTAAAGGGCGGTGCGGAGTCGTTAGCAGCAGATGACGGCGCAGCCGCGGGTGACGAACGCGTGGTGATTGTCGTCGCGGATCTCCAGCGGATGCGCAGGCAGTGGAACCAGCGCAGCAGCGCGATCGCTTCCTCTACGACCCAGCGGTACCTGCCCGGACCGGAGCAGTGCCCGGTGCCGTGCCGGGCGATGGGCGTGGTGATCTGGAAGCGGTGGAACTTGTCCCGGTAGACCTCGTGGCCACGGCCTGGATCGCTTCGAAGGGCGCACCTGGCGCGGCCGGCACCGCCACGTCACCATGGTCACCGCCGCCCAGGCCTTCCTCACCCTCCGGCGCCTTGACCCAAAGCCCACACCTCGACCCGACGCTCTACCAGGTCCTTGACGTCTTCAGGGCCTCCTGCGGTGCTGGACCGGAACGTGCACCGCTTGCGGCCGACCTCTCAACCGAACCTAACGAAGCACCACTGGCCGAATGGAAGTCATCATCGAGGCAGCAGCGCCCAGTGTGCCGGTGCGTCACCGGCCCATTGTCGGCCCAGTTGCGGACGTGTTCCGCGGATCGTCCGTCGAGAGGAAGACCGCGGTCGGGTGCCTGCCGCGAAGCAGACACGGAATTCGATGGACACGGCTGGGTGCGGTGGCCGATGATCTCCGGCATGATCCGGGCCGCCACTGTGAACGACATCGCGGAGATCCGCGCGATGATCCGTGAACTCGCCGAGTACGAACGAGCTGCTGAGCAAGCCCGAGCGACCGAGGAGCAGCTCCGCGACGCGCTGTTCGGAGAATCTCCGGCTGCTTCCGTACTGATCGCTGAGGACGACGAGACGAGGCAGACCGTGGGCTATGCCCTGTGGTTCCCCCGTTTCTCGACCTGGACCGGCACGCGCGGCATGCACCTGGAGGACCTCTACGTACGGTCGCACGCACGAGGGGGAGGACACGGTAAGGCTCTGCTCGCCTCCCTGGCCGCGGTCTGTCAGCACAACGGCTACGAGCGCTTCGAATGGTGGGTTCTGGCTTGGAACGAACCGACGATCGACTTCTACAAGTCGCTGGGCGTGGAGCTGCTGAACGAGTGGACGGTATGCCGGCTGAGCGGGGAACCACTCAAGGAACTCGCTGCCCAGGCCCCGGCAGACCTCAACCAGACCCCGGCCCTGTAGGGCGTAGGGTCATGCAACCTCCTGTCGCGGCTGTGATCGAAGCCCACCGGACACTGGAAAGGGTGGTGGCCGGGCTGAGCGACCAGCAGGTCGCCGAGGCGTCTGCCCTTCCGGGCTGGTCACGCGGCCACGTCCTCGCCCATCTCGCCGACAATGCGAGAATGTTCGCGCGCCTCGCGGAACACGCCCTGCGCGGTGAACTCGTAGTGGGTTACGAGGGCGGGGTCGACGAACGCAACGCGATCATCGAGGCGACGGCGGGCCGCAGCGCAGCCGATCACCGCGCGCAACTCGCCGCGCACACGGCCGGGCTGGAGGCATCCTGGGCGCGCGCCGCCGATGTGGACTGGAGTCGGCCCGTCACATTCCGCAACGCGGACCTCGCCGCCACCGTCTTCGCACGCTGGCGCGAGGCATGGATCCACATGGTCGATCTGGAACTCGGTGTGCGGCCGGACGACTGGCCCGAGGAGCTGGCCGCACACGCCATCGACTTCCTCCTCGGCCGTCTTCCGGCAGGCACCCGCGTTCATGCCGAGGATGTGGGCCGCCAGTGGTCCGCCGGTGACGTGCCGCCGGGCACGGTGGTTACCGGAGGCGTGCGCGACCTGGCGGCTTGGCTGGCCGGACGTACGCCCGTGGTCCCACCGGTGGCGGCGGAGGAGCTGCCTGCTCTCGGGCCCTGGCCGCCCCACCCTCCACAGCGCCTGGACCGCCTGTGACGTCGCCACGAGGCGGGCGGGCAGGGTGTGGGGCGCGCCGATTTCGGCCCGGACGGCGGCAGGAATTGCCGGCATGACGCCGCAGCCGCGCGTGCCCGCGGCCGGTCGACGGCCGGATTCCGTTCTTGAAAGAAAGGAGCGCTATGCGTGCCGACATCGTGTGGTGGGACCTGTCCGCTTCCGGGCAGACCATCGAGTCCATGCGTGAATACCTGCGTGAGGAATCCGTCGCCGCGTTCTCCGAGGTGCCCGGGCTTCGCTTCAAGATGTGGCTCTCCGATCCGGACACCAACCGGTGGGGAGCCGTTCTGTTGTGGGAGTCGGAAGAGGCGTCCCAGCAGGCGCTGCCCAGCCGGGCGCTCGAACTCATCGGCTACCCACCGCAGGTCGCGCACGGGTTCGACGTGGAGGCCACGGCCGAAGGCCGACACGAAACCCAACGACTTGCACTGCAAGGGCTGGCCTTCGCCGAAGCAACGCGGAGTAAGCCAGCCTGACGGGCAACCGGAGGGGACAGCGCGTTCGTCCTGCTCCTCCGCTTGTTTCGTCGCGTCCACGGCTCACGTCTACTCACGCCTACCTCCAACAATGCCAAGCCCCCTATGCGCTGAAGGGGCGTCGTCGAGACGAGCTTGGCGGTTGGGCTGGTGAAGTGGTGAAGCCGCGCGGCGTTCTCGTGGTCGAGCAGCCGGCCCCGCCGGGCTGACGGCGCTCGGGCCCGCCGGGCTGACGACGCCCGGCCCCGCCGAGCTGACGGCGCCAGCGCCCTACTCGGCTCTCGTTCGTCCTTCCTCCGCGGCCTGCTCCTGCCCGCCCATCGGCCGGGCGACCTGCTCATACGGCGGTTGCCCCTGCTGCTCGGGCCCTCAAAGTCCCCGCTCGTACCTTCGGCCGGTGACTCTTTGACGGTACCCGATGTAACTATTATGGTTACTTTGAAGGAGGTGATGATCTCGTGGCGGGCAATAGTCAGCTCACCGTGGCAGCGCACGCTCTGACGTGGATCGAACTGCACCGTCGACGCGAGGGTGGCATCGCGACATCCGAGCGGATCGCGGGCAGCGTCAATACCAACCCCGTCGTGATCCGGCGACTGCTCGGCCGGATGCGCGATGCGGGGCTGGTGCATTCTCGACGGGGTGCTGAAGCGGGGTGGGTACTCGCCAGGCCGCTGGAAGAGATGACCCTGCGGGACGTGTATGAGGCGATCGAGCCGGCGCCGCTGTTCGCCGTACACCGCTCTGAGCCCAATCCCGACTGTCCGATCGGTTCCGGCATCCGGCCCGTGATGCGTCTCGCGTACGCGCGCGTCGAGGAAGCCGTTCGCGCCGAATTGGCACACATCACGCTGGCCGACGTGCTCAGGGACGTCTTGGCCGGCTCCGACCCCTCCGACCCCACAGAACTGGAGCATTGATCCGCCATGGGGCAACTTGACGGAAAGACCGCCCTCATCACCGGTGGCAACAGCGGAATCGGATTGGCCAGCGCCAAGCGATTCGCCGCCGAGGGCGCGCATGTGTTCATTACTGGGCGACGGCAGGAGGCACTTGATACGGCACTTTCCGAGATCGGCCCGAACGCCACCGGAGTCCGGGGTGACGTGTCCGATCTCGCCGACATCGACCGGCTCTACGCCGCCGTCGCCGAGCAGGGGCGGCGCGTGGACGTGCTCTTCGCCAACGCCGGCGGTGGCGAATTCTCCACTCTGGAACAGGTCACCGAAGAGCACTTCGACACCATATTCGGCACCAATGTGAGGGGCATGCTCTTCACCGTCCAAAAGGCGCTTCCCCTCCTGAATGACGGGGCCTCAGTGATCCTCACCGGCTCCACCGCGGCGGGTTCCGGTGGCGAAGCGTTCGGCGTCTATGCCGCGTCCAAGGCAGCCATCCGTTCCTTTTCCCGCACCTGGGCCAATGAGCTCAAGCATCGCAAGATCCGTGTCAACACCCTCGTCCCCGGGCCCATCGAAACACCCGGCAACGCCGGCCTCGCCCCCCATCCGGATGAGGCAGCCAAGCTCTGGGACTTCTTCGCGAGCCAAACCCCCCTGGGGCGCATGGGCCGCCCGGATGAGGCAGCCGCCGCGGCGCTCTTCCTCGCCAGCGACCAGAGCAGTTTCGTCACCGGCACCGAACTCTTCGTCGACGGCGGCCTCAACCAGATCTGACCGCCGGCAGCCTCACCTTTCCGTCCTCACTCTGAGCTGGCTGGGTCCAGGCGAGGACGGCTTGCGCGACCTCAGCCATGTCGGCATCAGCGTCACCGAGATCGCCGGGCCCCGGTCAATCAATCGATCTTCTTGATCACCGTCGCCGGTACCCCCGCGACAACGCTCCGGACGGGAACATCGCGGGTCACGACCGCACCGGCTGCCACCACGGCGTCAGCGCCGATGGTCACTCCCTCCAGGATCACAGCGGAAGCCCCGATCCAGGCGTTGCGTTCGATACGGATCGGGGCCGACGTGACCCCGGTACGCCGCTGTGCCGGGTCCAGCGGGTGCCCCGAGGTGATCAGGCTGACGTTCGGGCCGAGCATCACCTCGTCATCGATCTGGATGCCACCGATGTCGTTGAAGCGGCAGCCCTGGTTGACGAAGACGTTGCGGCCTACCCGGATATTCACACCGTGGTCGGTGTAGACGGGCGGGATCAGGTTGAAGGCCTCGTCCACCGCCTGCCCAGTGAGCTCGCTCCACCGCTCGTGGATCTCCTCCTGCTGGGCATACGCGAGCGTGTTGATCTGCTCGGCCATGGCGATCGCCCGCTGCACCTTCTGTGCAAAGTCCATGTCATCCTTCCCCAGCAACAACCATCATGTGACAACCATCGTGTGATGGCGGCGAGTGAACCAACGCTGCAGCTCTGCGGGCAAACAACCTGCTGGAGCGCTGGGCACAACCATTGGTTGTGTCGCTACGATCATGGGGTGGATGTCAAAGCGGTTCGTACGTTCGTGGCGGTAGCCGACGGCGGGCAATTTCAGGCGGCAGCCGACGAGCTGGGAATCAGCCAGCAGGCGGTGTCCAAGCGGATCGCGTCCCTCGAGAGACACCTCGCTGTGTCACTCCTGGTGCGGACCTCTCACGGATCCCGGCTGAGCTTGGATGGCCAAGTCTTCCTGCCCCATGCCAAGAAGGTCCTGGCTGCCGTGGAGCAGGCCGAGCAAGCCGTGCGCCCGGGAAGCAGGCCCCTACGGGTCGACGTCCTCAACCGGCGCATCGCGCCGGCCCAGGCCGTCTACCGGTTCTACCGCTCCCGCCCCGAGCCCAACCTGGACGCAGTCACCCTGAGCCAGGAGAACGCGGCCCAGGCGGCCCAGGCCGTACTGGAAGGAACGGCCGACGCCTCCTTCCGCGCGCTACCAGCCGACCAGGTCCCTGCCGGAATCAGCGTCGAACGGCTCTTGGACGCGCCCCTGCAACTGTTGGTCGGGCCCGCCCACCCGCTGGCGAAAGCTCCCGCGATCCGACCTGCCGACCTTGCAGGGCACCGCCAACTTCGGCGACGAGGCCCTCATGGACGCCTTGGCGGACTCGGCCTCCCTGGCCACCCTCGTCGGTGCCGGGGACCGCTACCTGTGGCCCCAAACCCACGACCTGCGACGCATCCCCCTGCACGACCCGACACCGGCCTACCCGCACACCCTGCTGTTCCGCACCGGAGACAAGCACCCGGTACTGACCGAGCTGCGCGACTATCTGCGCTCGGCGGCACCTGAGACATCTGCTGATGTGTGGGTGCCACGTTGGGCGTGCACCTGACCCCGTTACGGAGAAGCTCCATCGACGGACACGCTCTGGGGCGCAGCGTCCGGGGCGCAGCGTGACGAGGCGCGATGATCGTCCGTCGCATGAGGCTGGTGTCGAGGGCCGGCCGGCGGCGGGGTCGGCTCCGCCGGGCGGCCGTCCGGCACCCCTGTTCCGTGTTCCGTGCGTTCCTCTCTTCGTGCAGTGCCCCTGTGCCCGCCGCAGTACTTCGCTGCGCTGTGAGAACGGCGCTGGGGGCCACGTGCCGTCGTGCGCGCACTCGCACCGCAAGTTGATCTTTAAACGCTTGCGGCGCACGAGTCACGCACGCTTGGATCAAGCACGACCGCAACATGTACTACGGAGTAGGGGGAACTCTT
Organism: Streptomyces sp. NPDC050806; assembly: GCF_055586425.1. NCBI lineage: Bacteria > Bacillati > Actinomycetota > Actinomycetes > Kitasatosporales > Streptomycetaceae > Streptomyces > Streptomyces sp. NPDC050806. The sequence continues at coordinate 663,191 of NZ_JBVJIF010000005.1, forward strand.
CGTGCACATTCGCAGAGGTGCCATAGCCACCACCATGGCCGTACTGTTGACCACCGGATTGACCACCGGTGCAGCCGTCCCGGCCTACGCGGACTCCGACGGAGCAGGCGCGGCCCGCATCAGCGGTGACGTCCACACTCAAGGGGCCGGAGTCTTCCGCACCTACGGGGACAGGGTGCACGTTTCCAGCTCCGCGCCGCGTACTGCCTCGGCGCACGGCTGGTGGCGGAAGTTCAGCGGCGACGGCAGCAAGGCCAAGGTCACCGTGTGGCTGCAGACGCGGGCCAAGAAGGGCAGCCGCTGGCACACGGTCGCCAAGGGCGTGAAGACCATCAAGCCGGCCAAGCCGCGGAGCCGGAAGCCGAGCACCACTGCTCGAAAGAAGTGCAACAACCACAAGACGCGTCAGTGGCGTAGCTTGATCGATGTCGACATCATCGGTGTCAACGACTCGCCGGAGAAGGCGTACACCAAGACCGTGAAGCTGCGCTGCGGCGTGTGATGTGAGCACTGGGAAGCCGGTTGGGGAGCTGTCTGTCATGCACTGTGGAATGACTGTGGGAGCGCACGGGGTCCTCAACCGGCATCCCTGGCTGGAGAGCGGCGACGCGGAGGAGTTCCGCGAGCAGGTGATGGATCTTGCCCTGGTGCGTGCGGAGGCCTATGGGTGGCACGCGCCCTACGGCTGGCGCACGCCGCAGGGCAAGAAGCTGTTCCACGACCCGGAGCGCTGGCTGGAGTGTGACAAGGGCGGTGACTGGGCCGGCGGCGATGAGGTCCGCGAGCTCGCTTGGATGCGGGCCGACATTCCTGAGGACGTCCGCCACCCGCGTCTGCCTGTGCTGCCGATGACCCGGATGTTGTTCGACGCGCTCGGGCGGGTGGGAGACGTCGCTTTCACCGCGCTGTGCACTTACCTTCCGCTCCAGATCACCGCCGGGGACGCGTCCGAAGACTTGGACGACATGCGGGAGTGGTTTTCCCTGGCCTCCCCGTCCGCGCCCGTCGATGTCCATGTAGCGGTCTCCGCGGTCCCCACCGCGGCATGGAACGCCCCGAAGGAGCCGGCGCGCGTGCTCACCGCTGTGCAGGAGCGCCTTGGCACAGTGGCCGAGGCGCGTACGCTGTCCAGGTCCGACGCGGCGCGTCTGGTGCGCCGCGGGACGAGTGGCGAGCTGCTGCAGGGAACCCGGCCGATGGCGCAGTTTGTGATCCGCGCGCGTGAGTGGTCACCGGAGGTCGCAGCGTGGCTGACTGAAGCAGCTGGCGATGCTCTGCGGGCAACGGGCCATGCCTCGCCCGCCGTGGTTACCGTCTCCTCCGCGTCCCCGTCGGCCTCCCACCAGTAGTGTTCCTCTCAGTAATGCTTCGTCAGCTCTGCCGTTTCTTCCGTTTCCGCCTGTTCAGGGGCATGGTGGCGTAATGAGGCTTGGGAGGTGGATCGGTTCCGGGAGTTCTCTTCTGTGATGCATGTACTCGATGATCCTCACGGTCTGTCGGATCGAGCGCGGTGCTTTCTACGGAGGCACGCTTCCAAGGTGCCCTTTGCTGATCCAACGGGCCAGTCCGACGAGGAACTGCGAGCCCAGCTGAGCGAGTACTTCGGCCTCACCGACGACGCGGCTCTGGCCCGGCTGCGGGCAGCGCAGAAGCGGTACGGGGGATTGCGCTACTACAGCAGGTCGTTCGGACACCATGTGGTGTTCGAGCCTTGCCCGGAGTACGACGCTGAGGACGGAGAGCCCATCGCGTGGTTCATCGACCACGCCGTCGCGAGCCCGTTGGCAGTGTGGATGCTCGCGGACGGCGTGATCGCCTACTGCTTTCCGGGACCGCACGTCGGCAAGGCCGTGCCGGTCTTCCGCAGCGGCGATGCGCTGATCGAGGCGGATGCTCTGCACCAGGAGTGCACTACTTGGACTCGCGTCGATGGCCCCCAGGGGTTGGGCGCGACCACCGTCTGGGCCGCTGCCGAGCGCATGCGGCTCCCGCTGTTGGAGGCCGCGTCGGGATTCACCGAAGCGTGGTGGGAGCGGGACGGCTTCCGCCTCCATGCCTCGCTCACGTTTGCCGAGGTCTTCGAGAGTCCGGAAGAGGCGGGGTGGCGAATATGGGCTGACGGAGCGTCAGGTAAGGACGCGGCGCTCAGCTTCCTCACCCAAGCAGCAGCGCAACTTCGGTGAAACCGTCGTTAACGGGCAGCTACCGGCGATGCTCCGGCCTGGATCTGCCGAAGGACGAGCGCCAGGTACTGACAGAGCGGTGGGCCGAGCGGCACGGCGTGATGCCGTGCCGCTCGGCCCACCGCCTGGCCACGTCCGAGGGCCTGGCCGACGCCGTGGTCAAGGAGGTCAACGAGGTGTCGGCAGTGCCGGCACGCGTGACGCCACTGGCACGAGTCTGGACGCGGGCTGCCCGAGCGGAACTCGCGTGGACAAGCCTCTGGGTGATGCGACCCGCACGATCGCGCCGTGCGTCCAATGAGCCTTCCCGGGCTTCGGCTGGCTGACGTCCAGATCAGCGCAGTCCGGCGAAGAGGTCGGTCTCGGGTACGGCCGCGCCGGTGGCGTCCTTGACACGTACGAAGGTCTCCATGCCCATCAACTCGCCGAACCGCTCCTTGCCCATCTTGAGGAAGATGATGTTCTCGCCCTGACTGGCGTGGGCGGCCAGCGCATCGAACTTCTGACCGCTGAATGCGGTGGCGTCCACCCACGTGGTGATCTCATCGTCGGGGAGTCCGATCTCGGCCATCGCGGCGGCCTCGGCAGGGTCCGGCTCCGGCATGTCCGGATGAAGCTCGCGCATGATCTCACCGAACCGCTGCATCCCCGAGCGGGGCATCGTCGTCCAGTACACCTTCGGTGTCAGCTCGGTCATCTCCAGCGCCGCCATCGTGATGCGGTGGGCCTGGATGTGGTCGGGGTGGCCGTAGAAGCCGTTCTCGTCGTAGGTGACAACCACATCGGGCCGGTAGTGCCGCATGAGTTCCGCGAGTCGGGCGGCACCTTCCTCCACCGGGGTCTGCCAGAAGGACCCGGGGGCGTCGTTGCTCGGCCAGCCGATCATTCCGGAGTCGGCGTAGTTCAGCATCTCCAGATCGCTGATCTTCAGGGCGTCACAGCTCTCCTGAAGTTCTTGGCGGCGCATCAGGGCGACGGCCGCCGGATCGTGCTCGGGGTCGCCCGGCTTGACACCTCCCGGTCCGTCACCGCAGCCGCCGTCGGTACACGTCACGAGAACCGTGCGGATGCCCTCCGCCGCGTACTGCGCGAGGACCCCTCCGGTGGAGGTGGCCTCGTCGTCGGGGTGGGCGTGTACGGCCATGAGCGTCAAGGGCCGGTCAGTCATGAAACAGTCCTCCTGCAGAAATCCGTCGTGTTCCGAGTGCACGGCGGGCGCACCGCGAACCTGGGGCCCGGGCCCTGGTGGGGCGGACGACCTTGTGGCCTCCGTGTTTCCCGCCCGTGCGGCGCCGGTCCCTCGGTCGATGCAACCGTGCCGGCCGGGCCAGATGTTCCCGGCGTGGCCGTGGTTCTCCAGGCGTCGGCGTTTCAACGCGACCGGGGTACAGGCGAGACCTGCACGTCCCAGCGCGACATCGGATCCGACTTGCATCCGGCATCAGCCGTGAGATTCCGACACGAAAATTGAGACCTATGGAGCCGTGAGCAGCGGCTCTACGGGGGCGGTACGCCGATGTGCTGTCCGTCGTGGTCGATTTTGGACTGGAGACATCGGTGCGGCCCTGAGTTCCGGTCTCATGTTGGGAATTATGGTCGCGTCCGCCTCGCCTTCGCTGACCTGCGGCGGCGTTGGCGCCCGGCCGGCATCCCCGGTTTCCTCGACGGGCTGGCATACCCCCTGCCGGAGCGCCTGCCGGTGTACCACCACATCAACGACATGCGCCCCCCCCATGAACGGCGGCGTCGCCTTCTGCGCCGAGCCCGGCCGATACGCCACAGAAAGCATCCTTAGCCCATCGGCGCGCGTTGACTCCGGCCGCGCCCCGTCCAACGGCCGGTGCCTGTGAGCCGGCCGGCCCGGTGAGGGTGTGCGGCACCGCACGGACACGGTGAGTCCTCCGGCCGGTGCGCGGCTCTTCGCCCGCGTCGCCCGGGCGAAGAGCCGCGCACCCTTCACGCGGGCTGCAGACCGAGTGCGGTGCGGGATTCCCCTACCAGGCGCAGCGAACCGAAGACGACGATCAGGCCGCCGGGTCCGGCGAGTTCGGCGGCCCGGCGCAGCGCCGAGGGAGTGTCTTCGGCGGTCAGGCACGGTCCTCGGCGACTGGGTGCGAGCCGAGTGCGCAAGGCGGTGGGACTCGCCGCCTGGGGTGCGTCGGTGCGGGTGAGGACCAAGGGCCAGTGGGAGGGGAGTGGGGCGAGCATGCCGGAGACGTCCTTGTCGCCCATCGAGGCGAAGACCAGCACGGGTGGTCCCGAGTGTCCGTTGCCACGGGCATGGAGCAGGATCTCCGGGGCTACGGTCGCGACCCCTTGGGGATTGGTGGCGCCTTCCAGCAGGACACGGCCCGTCCAGTTGTCCAGCCGGGTCTCGACCAGTTCAAGGCGTCCGGGCCAGCGTGTGGCTGCCAGTCGTGAGCGGAGCTGTTCCCCGTCCGGCTCGCGGATGTGGCCGCGTTCGGCCATGGCGTCCACTGCGGCGATGGCGACCGCGAGGTTGTGGTGCTGGTGTGCTCCGGAGAGCGGGCACGGCAGATCGCGGTGCACGGCGCGGGGAGTGGATACATCGACCAGTGTCGCCGAGCCGTGAGGGCCGGCGTGATCGGCGGCGCGGGCGGTGTAATGGATCTCGTGGTCCATGCGCCACACGGACAGTCCCGTCCGCTCTTTGAGGACCCGCTCAGCGGCAGTGGCTGCCTCGGGGGCCAGGCGCCCGAGGACGACATGGTCCCCGTCCTTGGCGGCTGCGACCTTGGCCTGAGTGATCTGGGACAGGGAGGCGCCGAGCAGCCGGGTGTGGTCGAGCCCGATGCCGGTGACGACCTTCACGTCCAGGCCGAGTTCCGCAGCCGCCGCCCGGCGCCCGCCGATGCCTGCCTCGGCCACGGTCAGCGCGACCCCCGCCCGTCGGAAGTGCACGGCCGCGGTGGTCGCGAAGATGCCCTGGGCCAGGACAGGCAGGCCGTGCCGCTCGATCGCCTGCCAGACCTCGGTGAATGCCGCAGCGTATTCGGCGCGCGTCACCGGAACCCCGTCGATCCGGATCCGCTCCCTGGGCTCTTGCAGGTGCGGGCTGGGCATGCTGCCCACGTGTGCACCGGTCGCGGCCACCGCCGACACCGCGAACGCACACGTCGACCCCTTGCCGTTCGTCCCGACCACCAGCATCCCGCGCAGTCCCTGCTCAGGACGGCCCAGCGCCTCCAACAGGCCGGAGACGTTCGCCTGTCGTACCTCCCGGGGAAGCCCGTTGGGGTTCTCCTGCACCTTTGCGAGCATGTCGACGCACATTTGGTAATCCACACGCCGGATCATGCCACTGAGTGCGATGAATGGGCAGCAATGAGTAAGAACCCCAGTGCCCAGCTGCCGCAGGCCGCACACTCTTCCTGCTCAGGGCGATTTCGTCGCCGGACCGCAGCGGATCCGGGTCCTGGCGCATCCGGGCCTGGTTGGCGATGACGTGTGCGTCTTTGGTGTCGGTCTTGCCCTGGCCCCGGTAGTCGGCCGCGGCGCGGTGGACGGTCAGGCCGGAACGGAACGACAAGCTCAGTGCTAAGGGGTGCTCGTATCTCTGTCGTTGTGGTGGTCGCTGCACCGGTGATCGTGTTTCGGTCCCGCACCGTCGAGCTCCGGACGCTGCACACGGGATCTCGCTCAGAGAAGCGGAACCGCTCCGTACGGTGATCTCTGACCGCTTAGAAGGGGAATTGATGCTCACCAAATGGCGCGCTCTGGGTGCGTTCGCCGTTCCTGCTGCCCTCGCCCTGTCGCTGACTCCGACCGCGCACGCCGAACCGGTGCCGGTCACCGAGACCTTCGCCACCGCCGGAAAACATGCGTGGACGGTGCCCGAGGGTGTCACCTCGGTCACCGTGGACGTGTGGGGCTCCGGGACCGGTGGCTCGGGCGGTACCGGAGGCGCGGGCGGCGGCGGAGGTGGCGGAGCGGGCGGCAAGCCGGCCACCGGCATTGGCCGCGGCGGCACGGGCGGCGGCGGGGCCGGTGGTAACGGCGGCGGCGGAGGCCAGGGCGGCGGACACGTCACCTGCGTGGTCAAGACCAAGCCTGGGTCAAAGGTCACTTTGGAGGTCGCAGCCGGCGGCGACGGGACGCCCGGCACTTCGGGCTCCGCCGGAGGGGCCCGAGGCACTTCCGGTGTCTTCGCCGGCGGTGGCCACGACGCCCCCGACGCGGTATCCACCACCGAAGCAGGGAAGCCGGGCGCCCTGAGCTTCGTGAAATTCTCGGGCCTTCGCGCGAGGGTCAGCGCCGGCGGCGGTGACTCACAGCGCACGCGGGGCGCGGTGGGATCAGCGCGCGGAGGCGGCTGGGCGGGAGGAGGCAAGCTCGCCATTCCCGGCGGCCATGGCAACGGCGGCGCGGCCGGCGGACAGGGCGGCTGGGGCGGGGACGCCCCTGTGAACCCGTTCACCTATGGCTGCGTAGGCGGCACACGGACGGCGCTGGAGGTCGCCCCCGGCATGGACGGCCGCGTGGGATCTGCCGGACGTGATGGCGACCCGGACGCGAACATCGGTGAGCTGGGTGGGCCCGGCGGCCTCGGGGGAGCAGGCGGGAGCACGAGCGCCCAGGGCTACGGCCAGGGCGGCAAGGGCGGCGACGGCGGTCGAGGAGGCGACGGCGGCATCGGCGGCGACTGCGCCGGGTGCGACGGCGCGGACGGCGAGATGGGCCGGCCCGGTCAGGCCGGCGAGCGTGGTCACGACGGTGCGGTGGTGTTCTCCTACACCAAGCCGTAGGTCGGTTGCGGCTACGGCAAGGGGCGTCCCGGGCGGGGCGCCCTTCCCGTGGCCACGGCCCGGCGACGCGGGTGCTCGGCGAGTGCGAGCTGCAGGCCCGCGGGCCCGTGGGACCGCGGGACCGCGGGGCACCTTGAGCCCGGCTGTCGCGCGCGTCATGCTCGCGGTGATCCAACCTTGGTTGGCGAAGTGAGGTGGAGGCCTGCGCGCCGTATACATCCAACATGCCTGAACGCCCCTCAGGCATCTGTCAGGCACGCCCCTGGACAAAGCATTTGCCTGATATGCCTGACATGCCTGTGGTCGACCGGAACCCGAGATGACCACCGCAGAGGCGGCCGCGCCTATTCGTGCGTGCGGCCCCTGTGCCCAGTCCAGCCCGTGTTCGGCGAGCCGGGCAGCTTGTCGTCGCTGAGCTTGGCGCGCCTCGCCTTCGTATTCGAGTTAAATGCGCCTGGTCGGGCCTCGGTGGCTGCGCCGCCGTCGCCGTCCCAGCTCTCCGGCAGGGCCTCGACGTGCGCGACGTGTGCCGTGAAGGCGACGAGTCCCCTTCGCCTGTACCTACGAAGACCGAGGGCCGGCTGGGTTCGAGGCGCTGGGCGAGGTCGGCGGGGTCGAGCCGGCCCCTCACGGGGAGTGTCGTCTTGATGCCGATGCCGATGCCGATGCCGATGCCGCCGACGTCGTAGACGAACCAGAGCCATTCCACGCGGCTCGGCTCCAGAAGGCCGTGGTTCCGCAGCAGCGCCGACATGCGTGCCGCTGTGCTCGACTGCGTCGCCAGTGTGGGCGGGCCATGACCGATTCCGGGACCGGCCGAGAGGTGACCGGTTCTGCGGTGACCGATTCGGGCGTGATCGATGCGCTCCTCGCCGGACACTCATGACCGATGCCGCACCAGCAGGCGGTCCGGTCACGGCGTCCGGCGGGCTCCTCACTCCCACAGTGGCTGCGGCCAAAGGCGGCACCGCCTACGGGGCGTTCCCCCAGCACGACTGTCGGCCCGTATCTGAAGGCGCCACACCACAAGGACGCCCGTCTCGCCGGGGGCTTGCGGCCCATTCGGCGTCCGCACGCGCTCAACCTCAGTGAAGTCCAAGCGGCGAGCGACGGAGCCACTCGCGGAATTGGCCTCGTCGTGGTGGATTTCGATGCGGTCGATGCCCGGCAGCTCCCGTCCAGCCTGCACGAGGGCAGTCGCGGCCATAGTGGCCAGTCCCTTCCCCGTCCATGCGCGATGGAGCCAATACCCGATTTCCAGACCGCCAGGTCCGATCCGGCGATGCAACCCGCAGCTGCCGATGACCACTCCACCCGAGGTGATCGCGTAGTTGTACGCCTCACCCGAGGCCCACTGCTCCTCGGAGTGGCTCCGAAGCCCTTCCCCCTGCTTCCGGTCGTGAGTGGCACCCAGACCGCCAACGCCGGCTCGATGCGTCTCGCGGCGAAGCTGGGGTTCACCGAGGCAGAGCGGTTCCAGGCATGGGGAGCCGAACAGTGGCTCGGCATACGGCCCCCGGTCACGACGGCCGGTTGAGCTCGTGCTCGACAGCGGATCCGCAGCTCGACAGCACTTCTAGGGCAGAGCCCAGCGCTCCTCGGTGAGTCCGCCACTGAGTCATGCGCTTGTCTGTTCGCACCTGTACGGATGGATTGCGTCATGTTCGTAGCGGTTCAGCCAACTTCGATTGCATCACTTCTTGCATCTGATGGGGCACGTAGCGTGATCAGGGTGGGGGTGAAGGCCCCCAGGGAAAGGGAGGCAACATGAAGATGCCCGTCAGCGTCGATGTGGTAGCTGCGGAGAAGTCTGTCTGGCTGCGCTGGCTTCCGAACGAACTGCCGGCCGCCGGCTACATCACCTTGAAGAGTTCGTCGGACACGCCTCTCGACGTCACAAAGATCAAGAGCCCCGACTACAAGAAGATCACGGTCTACAAGACCGTCATCGAGCCCGAGTCCAGCAAGATGGTGAAGGTCGACAAGTTCACCATCCCCGCCAAGGGGGAGTTCGCGCTCGTCCCGGGCAAGTACCACCTGATGTGCGAAAAGCCCACCCACCTCATCAAGCCGGGCGACAACGGGCGGTTCATCTTCTTCCTCTCCGACGGCAAAGTCTTCAAGGTCAGGATGATGGCCCGCACCTCGCCCGAGCTGTACTGACGGCCTCACCACCGGGAGAACCAGCATGACCAGCTACCATCTCGACCTCGGCGAGGCGCAGACCGAGGAGCTCGCGGACATCCTCAACCTGACCCTCGGTGAGGAACCCGTCGAACTCGAAGACTTCCTCACCTCCGACACCGGCGCCAGCCGACCCCGCTCCGGTGACCTGGTTCTCGTGCGCGGGGCCAATCAGCACCCGGCGACCTGTGCGTGGGTCGACGCCGTGGAGGACACCAGCACCCACCAGGACGTTGTCATCATCGCCGGCGACCCCGCCAGCCCCCAGGCGCGACGCATCCGCCTGACCAACGCCTGGGCGACGTGGAGCTTCGACAGCGACGACGACAACGAAGCCGACACCATCGGCATCGCCTTCGACGACATCACCGTCAAGTAGTCCACTCTCACCCTCGCCGACCGACCGTGTCCCTCCCGGCCGGTCGGCGAGGCGCCGGCTCCCCGGGAACGCGCCTGGGAACACCCCACGCACGCACCGGAACCACACCGCCCATGACCAATCGCTCCTCCGTGCCTGCCGGTATACGAACATGCCGACCCGCCGCAGAGAGTCACCGGTCAAGGGTTTGAACACAGGCACTCTTCTGAGGGGGCAGTCGCACGGCGGCGTCGGTAGTTCTACCGCATGGGCAGCGGTGGCGTCAGTCCTGGCGGTTGGTCACCTCGATGAGGTGGAATCCGAACTGGGTCTTGACCGGTCCCTGGACTGTGTTGATGGGGGCGGAGAAGACGACGGTGTCGAACTCGGGGACCATCTGCCCCGGGCCGAACGAACCGAGCTCACCGCCTTGGCGGCCGGAGGGGCAGGTGGAGTTCGCCTTGGCGAGCTCGGCGAAGTCCGCTCCGGCTTCAAGCTGTGTCTTCAGCTCGTTCGCCTTGTCTTCAGAGGGTACGAGAATGTGTCGTGCGGAAGCCCTGGCCATGAGTTACATCCTTTCGCGTACGCGTATGCCGACCTCGATCGGGTGCGAGGCCGTTGCCACCATCTAAGCGTGTCCTCTCCCGTGACGGACGGCGGGCGCACCGGCACAGCCGCTGGCTGTCCGCGGCTCGGCTGCGCCGGTTCGCGTGCGGTGTGTTGGCGGGGCGTGGGTGAGGCGTTTCCGGGATGTCTGTGGTTGCGGGAAGGGTGGTGTGCACATCGCGGGAACGACGATGGAAGGCTCCCGCACGGCATGCACGAGAACCCGATCATGCGTACTGCCCGGATTCGTACCGCCGTCCTGGCCGCCGTCACCGCCGCGCTGGCGCTGGGGCTGACGGCCTGCGGCGGCGCCGACGGCTCGACGGCGGCCGGCAGCGACAATGCCCCCAGTACGACGCAGAGCCGGTCCGCGGCGGGCGGGGAAGGTAAGGGCGGCGTGGAGCAGGCCACTGTCTCCAACAAGGGCAGCAAGCGTGCTGGGTCACCTCCTGTCCGGCGGTGAAGCTCGGTGACGTTGACCCCGTCCTGCCGCACTCGAAGAAGGACAAGCCGGGCGGGACGGAGCACCTCACGCTCCAGCCTGGCGGCAAGGTATACAGCGCGTTGAATCTCTTCGACTACGGTTCGAAGAATTACACGGCGCAGTCGTTCGCCCTCGCGCTGCGCTGCGCGGACGGCCAGGACGGCCAGGACGGCCCCTCCTACTCTGTCGCCATCAAGGGCGGGAAGCCGCAGTTCAGCTGGATGGAGGCAGATGTGCTGAACTGGAGCACGACCAAGCTGTACGACTTCTGACACCCCGTCGGCCACTGGCTGGCCGCCTTCCAGCACGTTTACGGCCGGCAGTTCGCAAGGCCCCGTCGAATCCACCCTCGCGTGAGACGGCCAGGTCCTTGCTTTCTGCACGCCCCCTGCCACGCCCGGACGGCCTGGGCTCGGTGAGCCGGCGAACTGCCGGAAGTTCGCGTCGAATTAGATGATGTGCGGGCGGTATGACGAGGTCGTCTCGCCTGCGGCGGGTTTCACGTTGCGGCGGCTCGGTGTTCCTTGTGGGGTGGCGTCGGCGTTGTACCCGTCGTGAGTGTGAGTCCGGCTGCTGCGAGCGGCGTGCTGCACCCTATCCCGGCCGGAAAGGTATGCGTTCCCGTGAGGAGTGTTCCGAAGACTGCCACCGCGATTGCTGCGTCGTCCTGGCGGCCGGTGCTGGGCGCGGTGGTGGCGGTCCCCGTCCGGTCTGTCGGCACCGTGTCGAGCAGTATCGTGGTCAGTGTCGGCACCGTCAGTGTCCCCTCGAGGTCGGCCGGCATCTGGGTGCTGCTGCCATCCCTGCGTGGGTGTGCGTGCCGACTGTGTACAGCGCCAACAGCCTCGCCGTATCCGGTAGTTGTTGTGCAGGCATCGGTGCTCGTGGGCCGTACAGTCCGGCCGGCTTGGCCGATGCCAGGTTCACAGCTGCGATCAGTGTCGTCTTGGGAATGAGCAGCGGGTCCGTGTGTATTGCGGATTGGCCGTGTTGTTGCTGCTGGTAGAGGCTGAAGGTGAAGGCTCCGCCGTGGTGGGCGGCATTGAGTATGAGGCCGACGGTCATGGAGGCCGCCGCCAGTTGTGAGCGGAGCGGTGCCGGTGGGAGTGTTAGGTGTGTGCCTGTGGCCTGGGCGGTCAGGAGAGTGGCCGCCGCTGCCGCGGCCACCAGCAGCGAGACCGCCACCAGTGGGTGGCCGAGGCCTCGGCGGCGCCGCCTTTGTTGAGCCGTAGGTCAGCGCACTCGTCGCGGTCACTGCTGTCATCTGCTCGACCGGGCCGAGGCGGGCGGGCGCGGGGAGGCGCGGGGAGGTTGGTACCCGGGCGAGCAGGGGGGGCGAGCAGTCCGGCGGGCAGGTTGGCGACGAGGATTCACCGTCATCCCGCGGAGGCGGTGAGCGCTCCGCCGGGCGCCGGTCCGGCTGTCACCGCGAGCGTGCGGGCCACGGTGGGAGGGCGATGGCTCGTGCCCGCTGCGCCGGGTCGGGTAAGGCGTGTCGGGCCGGCGGCGACGACGTCGGCATCATCACCGCTGTGGCGCCTCCGTACCAGCCGGCCGCCGCTGCCGCGGCCTCTGTACCGGCCGCGCGGTCACCACAGCGCCGCGCCCGGGCGCGGATCCGCACGTGGCTGCGGCGAGGCTGTGGCGGGCGGCCGGCGTGAAGAGCGCGGGGCCGCTCCGTAGGCTCGCCGGGCCTCGATGCGGTCGCACCGGGCGCCCGCGGAGAGCATCCGGGCCGCGGAAGAGCGTCAGGGCCGCGAAGAGCAGGGTGTATCCGTCCACCACCCACTGCAGGCCGGGCATGCTGCCGCCGAGGCTGCGGCCGATGTCGGGCAGCGCGACGGTGACGATCAACGCAGGTCCAGCGAGATGAGGAAGAAGCCCAGCAGGGCGGCACCGGGCACCTCCTGGGGATCCGCCCCGGCCCGTGCCGGCGCATGGGCCGGGGCGCCGGAGGCGGGGGAGGCGGCGAGCAGGGAGGTCGGCAGGGCGCTCCTGAGACCTTCTTGAAGGTGCGCAGCCGAGCCTGCAGGGGTGCGGTCGGGAGGTGAGGCAGGAGCGATCGCTGTGGGGTCGGCTGGTGGCGGGAGCACGCTGGTGCGGTGCAGCGGGCGGACGCCGGGCGGCGGGAGTGCGCCGCCCGGCACGGCGGTAGGTGCCAGTCAGTCGGCCGGCCGGTCGGCTGACTGCGGCGGTCGGCCGCGCGCCGCCGCGGAGGGTTGGAGGGTCACTGCGTGTCGAAGTCCGTCCCGCGAGAGACCTTCTCCCAGGCGGCGAGTTCAGCGCGCATCGAGTCCAGGTGGCCGGTGAGGGCGTCCACGGCGTCGCCGCCGAGGGCGAGTCGCAAGGGGGTGTTCTCGTCATCCAGGGCCAGCCGGATCGCGGCTGCGGCCTTTTCCGGGTCCCCGGGCTGCGTTCCGTCACCGCCCAGTACCGCCTTGCGGGTGGCGCCGACCTTCTCCGCGTACGCCGGGTGCTCCTGGGAGAGGTGGGCGGCGCCCTTGCCGAACAGGTTGGTGCGGAACGCGCCGGGCTCCACGATCAGCACCTTGATGCCGAACGGTGCCACTTCGTCGGCCAGCCCCTCCGACAGCTGCTCCAGCGCCGCCTTGGTGGCGCTGTAGGCGGAGAACCCGGCGAAGGACAGCTGTCCGCCGAAGCTGCTGATGTTCACGATGGATCCGCTGCCCCGCTCCCGCATCTGCGGAAGCAGCGCCCGGGTCAGCCGCGCCGGGCCGAAGACGTGCAGCTCGAACAGGTCGCGCAGCTCCTGGTCGGTGGTTTCCTCAAACGCCCCGACCTGCGTACGCCCGGCGTTGTTCACCAGTACGTCCACCCGGCCGTAGCGCTCCAGGATGTCGGCGGCCACCGCGTCGATCCGCTCGCCGTCGGTGACGTCCAGGCCGATGGCCTCCACCCGGTCGGGGTGCGCGGCGACCAGGTCGGCGAGTCCCTCGGCCCGTCGGGCCGTGCCGATCACCGTGTCACCGGCGGCGACCGCGGCCTCGGCGATGGCCCGCCCGAAACCGCTGCTCGCGCCAGTGACCAGCCAGACCTTGCTGTTCTCGGTCATTTCTTCGTCTCCCCGGTCAACTGCCGTTCGGGACCTCCCCGCCGACAACCCCCATCCTTGGTCAAAATCCGGTGCCACGTCCAAGACTTGTTGTGATAGCCATGAGTTATGGACGTCCATGGACGCGATCTGCGCTACTTCACCGCGGTCGCCGAGGAGTTGAACTTCACTCGCGCCGCCGAGCGTCTCTTCGTCTCCCAGCCCGCGCTCAGCAAACAGATACGGATGCTGGAGAAGCAGGTCGGCGCGCCCCTGTTCCACCGCAACCGGCGCGCGGTGCGGCTGACTGCGGTGGGACAAGCGCTGCTGCCCCATGCCCGCGGGATGCTGGCGGCCTGGGAGACTGCCGAGACGGCGATGGACGAGGCGAGGGCCGCCGAGCTGCACACCCTGGTGATCGGCATGTCCACCAGCCCGGGCCGCGGACTGCTGCCCGCCCTGCGTACCCGACTGGTCTCCCGGTACCCGGCCGCACGGCCCGTCCTGCGGCAGGTCAACTGGGGCGATCCCACGGCCGGGTTGGCGGATGGTTCCAGCGATGTCGCCTTCGTCTGGCTGCCGCTGCCGGACGGCGACCGCTACCGGTATGCGGTGGTGGCTCAGGAGCCACGCCTGGTGGCACTGCCGCAGGAACACCCCCTGGCGGTACGGGCCGCAGCCGACCGCGAGGGAGCGGTGGACTTCACCGATCTGCTGGAGGAACCGTTCCTCGCCCTCCCGCCCGAGGCCGGCGCGCTGCGGGACTACTGGCTGGCCCTGGACGCCCGGGACGGTCGCGCGCCGCGCATCGGCGGGGTCGTGGGCAGCGCCGAGGAGACCCACGAGGGGGTCGCCAACGGCCAGGGCGTGGCGCTGCTGGCCGCCGGCAACGCCCCGCTGGTCGTCCGGGAGCAGGTGATCGCCGTAGGCGCGCAGGAGGTCGTTCAGACATGCGACGACCTTGTCTCCGGCTTGGTCGAACCGCCCCCAGGTCCAGCGGGCAACGGGAGAGGTGGCGATCACAGTGTTCCTTCCGGCATCAACGTACCCTTCGGCGGAATCCTCAGGACCCCGTCCTCAACGCGAATGACGAATTGGATGCCCTTGTCACCGTAGACATCCATAAGACACTGCTGTGTACGAAGACGCACATGATCAGCCAACGTCCCCTTGGTGTCTACCACGAAGGTCTTAAGGTCTGCTCCGGAGAACTCCAGTTGATTCATGTTACTGAAGACCTTGTTGAGGAGCTTTTTCGGATTACTGACGCGCTTGTGCTGATAGCCATGAACGTTTCCGTCCGCGTCCCGAAGTTGTCCATGATGGTGGGCACATCGCCCTGTTTGGCTGCTGCCCGCACGTGCCTGAGGAGCTGCTTCTCCGTCTCACCGCCACGCTGGTACGGGCCGGAGTCCTCCGGCTGGCGCTGCCAGTCATCGGGGTCGTCGGGGCCACGGCTATCGGGCCCGCCCCCTTCGTCGGGACCGCCGCCATGACCACCACCTGATCCTTCGTGTTCAGGGGCGCCGGGGCCGCTGTCATGACCCGGCGGACCTTCGTGCCCGCCCGGACGCCCGTCACCGTGGCCGCCGGAGGGGGAATCGCCATGACCGCCGGCCGAGGGGGCGTGGTGCCCGCCCGCACCCGCAGTGCCGCCGTGGCCGCCGCCAGTGCCGTCGCCGTGTCCGCCGGACGGAGGGCTGTGGTGCCCGCCCGAGTCGGGATTGCGACTGTGTCCGCCGGTGGCGAACTCGTGGTGGGCGGAGGGGCCGTCGCCGGTGTGGGCGTGGGCGCGGGGTGGCTGGTGGTCGGCGCCGACGGTGACTTTTTCGCGCTCGGGGGCTTTTTCGTGGGCGGAGGGGGCGTCGGGCGTGGACTGCCCGCGGCGGGTGATGTCCTGGGGGGCGTCGTTGAGTCGCCGCCCAGGTCGTCGACGGCGAAGCCCTCGGCCGCCTGGGCGCCCCAGTAATCCAGCTCCCAGGCGCGGTGGGTTTCCTCCTCCGGGGTGCCCCAGGGCAGGTCTTTGGCCTTGTCCAGGTCGCCGGCCCGGTAGCCGTACATGCCCTTCTTGCCGGAGCCGTCATCGGCGCGGTAGTGGGTGGAGCCGAAGAAGCGGGTGCCGATTGTGTTGGGTGCGCGGCGTTCGGCGGCCTGGAAGGCGGCAACCGCGGCGTTCAACGCGTGCAGCGGGTCGGCGTGCTCGGCGATCTTTTTGTCGTCGTCCTTCCAGCACATCCCGCCGCCCGGTGCGCACCTGGAACAGAGCCGACCGCAGAGGGTGATGGGCGGCCAGGTCATCGGCGAGGCCGGCCAGGGCGTCGTACGGTGGCGTCTCGCCGCTGCCGTAGCCGATGCCGAGGCTGATGTCCTCCTCCACCCCGTCCGCGGTACGCAGCACGTGCACGGTCGCCATCGCCGGGCGCTCCGGTGCGCCGGCAACCACCAGGCGGGTGGGCCGGGGGGCGCGTTCGCGGGCGAAGGCGGTGAGGTTCTGCCGGGACCAGGGCAGACCGGCTGGCTCGGCGGTGCCCCAGGCGGCCGGAGCGGCTCCGGTCAGGTGCTGCCAGGCGGCCTCCAGCGCCCCCCGCCGAGCACCAGGCGTTCCTCGGCCCTGTGGCAGGTGCGCAGGGACAGCAGCTGCTGCTCCTCTGGGTTGGGCACCGGCGCGAAAGCTGCCGCCGTACCAGCCCTGCCCTCCTCACGGGAGTCGGCCGGCACCGGCGCGAAGGCGTCGTCCTGCCAGCGCAGCACCGCTCCGGTCAGAGCGTCGTAGTAGCCGCCGGTCTCCTCCCGTACCACCCAGCGCCCCTGGGCTTCGGTCAGGGCGAGGCGGGCAGGGAGCGTCAGCAGCGTCTGCGGCGGGGTGACCATCTGAATCTCGCGCCCCTCCGACGCAGCGGCGAGCAGAGCATTGCCGAGCCAGGAGGACAGCGCGAGCACCGGACGATCCTGAAACAGGACGGTGGCGGTGTCGGTCAGGACATCCACCGCGGGCTGCTCGGGGTGCGGTGGGGGAGAGGCCCGAACGCCGCGGGTGTCCACGACGCCGATGCCCTCCTCCGCGGCGTCCGGCGGCCACAGCACGCCGCCCGAAACGGCGACCAGCCGCCCGGCGGCGACCGCGGCAAGACGCTGCGCCTGCTCGGTGCCGACCGTCGCCCGGACCTCGGTCCACCACACCGCCTCGCCCAACTCATCCGCCGGCACGCCCAGAAGACGCTGCGCCTCGTGGGGCACGGCCAGCAGCATCGGGGTCTCGAGGGAGACCAGCGGATGCCCTTCCTCGTCGGTCAGCTGCACCACAGCCCCCTCGCCGAGGGTCTGCAACCGCAGGTCCGGCCCGCCTGAGAGCAGAGCGGCCGCGAGGGTCCGCGCATCGGGCAGCTGCGGAGTGAGGGCGATGACGTCCCTGGTCATGACACGGCCCCGGCCGTCCGGCCGGGGGAGGAGAAGCGGCAGGCGAGGAGGCTGCGCTGCGCGCGCAACAGATACTGCGCCGAGCCGGCAGGCGGCTCACCACAGGGCATACGGGCTGCCCGAACAAGGGTGACTAAGCCGATGCTGTTCGTGTCGACTCTCATGTGTCCGCTCCTCGGTCACTGGACCGCATCACCTGCATGGCAACCGTCTCCGAAGCGGTGCTGCTCCGGAGTCCCACCTCCACCATAGATCACGGTGTTTCGGGCGTGTATGCAGGTGAGGGCGTGGGCGGGACGTCTCGTTGAGGGGCGTGGGGCTGATGAGAAGGCGGCTGTGTGTCGCGCAGCAGGGTTATCCGGTCCAGGCGCGTCGGCCGGGGGTGAAGCCGTGTGACCTGGCGGTGCCGACGACTACGAGGGCGCAGAGGGCCAGGAGCAGCACCACCCAGGGGAAGGAGGCGACTCCGGCGGATTCCAGGAGGAAGCCGCCGGCCACGCCGCCGCCGGCCACGGCGAGGTTGAAGATCGTGACGAGCATCGACTGGGCGACGTCCGCTCCCTCGCCGGACATCGCACCGGAGCCCGCTCCGGCCTACGGAGCCCGCTCCGGCCTACGGAGCCCGCTCCGGCCTACGGGGCCGGGGAGACCGGAACGGTCAGGTCAAAGGCTGGGGGAGGATGGGCCGCGCTGCGGTGCCGGACGGGCAGGCCCAACTGGCAACGCCGTTCACCACTCGGGCCACCGCGGGGTGACCGTGGCCGGGGCAGGGCGGGTTCGGGGCGCCGCCGGTTTCTTCCAGCACCGCGTCCTGGAGCTGGTCGGTCAGGAGGGTGAGGGCTTCGGCCTCCGGCATCGGCTCTTCGAAGTGGACGGAGACCGAGGAGCCGTCGGCGAAGGCGAGCGTGACCAGCAATCCGGCGATGTCGCTGCCGGAGTCACTGCCATTCCGGCCGCCGTCCAGGACGAGGGACAGCGAGGAACCGAACTCCTCCGCCGCGCCGCCCGCAGCACCCGTATGTGCCCCGGCGCCGGCATCGGTGGCACACCCCGGGCCGGTGACGCTCAGGGTGTGCTCGGCCGGAGCCTGGAGCTGCGCCAGGATCGCCTCGGCCCAGCCTTGGACGAGGTCGCGTGAGAGAACCATGGTGACTTCTCCGTCTTGACGTTGCTGGTCCAGGTCAGGGTGCCGGTGCCGGTCTGACCGCTGACGTTGACGCGGTACTTGAGGACTCACCTCAAGTACCAGTCCTGTTCGACGACCAAACGCACGGTCCAGCTGGCCGCGAATACGTCCACCGGTCACTCGAATACTGTGGCTGCCTGGAGACTTCGCGCGAAGAACGTCCAGTCGCCCTCGGGCGGGAGGTCTTGGCCGAAGTTGCGGTAGAAGCCGCCCGCGCCGTCAATCCACGCAGCAAGAGCCTCAAGAAAACTCTCCAGAGTGCCGTTCTCCCACTCCTGCCCTCGGCTCAAGTACTCCTGGTGCAGGCCGCGAACAAACGCGGCCAGTTCCTCAGGGCTGCGGATCTCATCATCCAGACCAAGGCTCATAGCAACAGCCTATGCTCCGGCCGACGTGAGCGGTTTTGTCTGTGTTCGGCGTGGGCCGGGTTGGCGGACGGAGTTCCGCTGGCAGGTTTCGTTGGTGCGCTGGTGGATGGTGGTGTCTTGGGTGGGGTGGTTGTTGAGCTGGAGGAGGGGCACGGCGAGGATGGTGGGGTGGTGGTCGGTCGGGCCGCCGATGGCGGTGCTGGACGGTTTCAGCGCGGTGTTCCGGTCATCCGCCTGGTCGCCGGTCCTGATTTCCAGGTGCGCTCGTGCAGGTGGTTCAGGCCGGGTTCCAGTGGAGCGGGGACTACGCCGGTGGCCGCCAACCTGAGATCGACCAGTCCGGCGTATCAGGCGCGCCCTCGTGTGACGCGGCCTTTGACGGCGAGTGCGGCGAGGCCGAGAAGAAGGGGTTCGGCGCGTTGACCGGGCTGACTTATATGAGGCGTGCGGCTGCCGAGCACATGCCCCTCGGAGGCTGCAGGCAAGCGAGCCGGGTCCGCCTCGGAGCCGCTTGCGAGGTCGTTCCAGTAGTGCACGGCACTGTATGGCCGGGGCGGAGTCTTGGGCGTACGTGGCTTTTCCCGGGCGCAGCGCGTTGGCCGCATGGTGAGGGAGCTCCGCTGCGGCGACGCCGGCGGGGGAGTGGAGGTGAGCATTCCGGGGTCGGATGTCAGTACGGCTTGTTAGCTTCCCCCGTACCAGGCGTCGGGCCCGAGTCGGTGTCTGTGCGGGCGGCGGGCGTCCGGCACGGAGAGGGAGGACACGGCAGTGGAGGACCGATTGACGGCCCACCAGGTGACCGAGGCGTTGCGGCAGTACATCACTCGCCGACGGCCGATGCCTTCGGGAGAGATCACCTTCAGTGGGTGCTCACTGCTGGAGTGCTGTATCACCCGGTCCCTGGAGTCCCGCACCGAAGCCCGCCGCGAACACCACGGCGACATCGACCTCTCCGCCCGCCCCGTCTACACCGTCTTGAGCGACTACCGTCTCGCTCCGTCCGCCGATCCCGGCAAGTCCCGCAGGCTCGTGCTCGTCCGGCAGGACTCGGTGGAGGAACGCTTATGCGCCTGCGGCAACGGCACCGTGAGCTGCGCACGGTGCACCGGCCGCGGCCATCTGACGTGCGAGCCGGACGTGCCGTGCGGCGAATGCCGGGATACGACCTCCTGCCGGGCCTGCGGCGGCACCGGGCAGTGGGACCGACCCCGCGCCGCCCTTGCCGCACCCCAGGAAGCCTCGGCCGACTGCGTCCGGTGCGGTGCGGCGGGCAAGGCCTGCACCGGCTGCCGTGGCCGCGGCCGCACCACCTGCCCCCGCTGCACCGGCACCGCAAAGATCACATGCCCGGCCTGCCACGGCCAGGGCACCACCGAGCACGCGGCATGCGGCGGCCAGGGCCGGACGGTCACCTGGACCGAAGGCGTCATCACCCGCACCCCCGCCACCGAGCAACTCCGCCGCCCCGAGTCCCTGCCGCCCTTCGTCCGCTCCGTGGCCCGCACCGCCGGCGACTGGAACTCCGCCCACCTGGGCGCGGACGAACCGCTCCCCGAGGACCTGGAGCCCGGGCACCGCAAGGCCGCAGAGGCTTTCCGTGTCCACCGGACGGATGAGGTCGCCCAGCGCATGGAGGTGCGGTGGCTGCCGATGGTCCGGGCAGCCCTGCACGGAGACCGTTACCGGGTGTACTACGCCTTTCCCGCACCGGAGGGTATCCGTCTGCTGTGCCGGCCCTCGCCCCATGCCACCACCCTGGCTGCCGGGCTCGTCCTTGCCATCGCCCTGGTGAGCTGGCTCGTCCTGAGCATCTGGCGATGACTGCGCGGCCCCTGCCGAGGCCGCCTTGCGTGCTGCGCTCTGGCACGGGAAGCGCGGGTCTCGACAGGCGCGCGGGCTCATGCGAACCGTGCTCGCGCCGGGCGCGCCTCTGAAGTACACAATTCAAAGGCGTTTCCGCGGCCTGGCGTCTTCGAATGCAAGGCTGCAGCCAGCAGACGGCAAAGAAGTACACCCAGAATCTGCAGAGCGGCCTCCCGGCTGCGGCCGCGGCACCCGGCGAGGAGGGCACCGGCCGGTGCACCCCCGAAGTCCGTGTCATCCGCCTCAGGCGCCCCTCTCCGCGCTCGGTAAGCAGCGCGGAGGAGAAGAGCGTCAGGAGCTATCACCACCGGTGGCCGGTGCGGATGCACAAGGTGCGGCAGTGGTACCCCAGCCGCCGGGAACACCGCGTCATCCGGCGCGGCCCCTGCATCAAAGGCCCGGCCGACGCTCCGCTGATGCTGGGGGAGAAGGCCTACCGCGTCGATCCCTGAGCCGCAGAGGTGCGCGTCGCACATGGGCGCCTTGGCCGGGGCGCATTCGGCAGTGCGTGGCGTTGAAGAGTCGGCCGCGCCCTTCGCCTGGTCGTGCGGCAGTTCCGCTCTTCGTGTGCCGGGGAGGGCTCGAGGGAGCGTCCGCGCCTGGGGCGAATCGGCGGTGCGCTACGGCCGTGTTGACATCCGCCCCTGCCTTGTTCCGCAAGGCAGGCGCTGCGCCTTGTGGCAACGATTGAGCGTTCGTGCATCACGCTGGAGGGGTAATGTGGGAGCTAATTTGATGGCTAATTTTGCGCTAGTGTCTGCGCTGGAGGTGGAGCATGCCCAGCGAGGAAGAGCTGTTCGAGGCGGTGGAGGCGCTGTTGGCCGGGGAGCCGCGGTTGCCGCCGCCGGGAGAGCGGGCCCGGCTGCGCGAGGCGGCGGGGGTCACGCAGGCGCGTCTGGCGCAGGTGCTGAAGTCGTCGACGCAGACGATCAAGAACTGGGAGGCGGGCCGGTCCGAGCCGCGGCCGCCGCGGCTGCAGGCGTACCGGCGGCTGTTGGAGGGCTGGGCGGAAAAGTACCCGGCCACCGCACCACAAGCCGAGTCTGCCGAGCCGGAGGCACGCACCGCCCCCCGGCCCACCGCGGTCCCCTCCGCCGCGACCTCTCCGGCCCCGGAGGTCACAGAAACTGCCCCCGCTCCGCCCCCCGCGCAGACACCGAAGAAGACCGCGGCCGCGTGGCGTTCGGCATCCCGCCGTCCGTCGGCGACCAAGCGGGCGCCCCGCAGGAGCGAGGAACGGTTTCCAGGCGGCCCGTTGGCGGTTGTGGACGTTGCGGAGGACGGTGCGCTGACCGCTTACGGCGTGGGCGGCGTACTGCTGGACTGCCCGGCGAAGACCATCCCGGCGCTGGCGGAGTGGACGCTGACCGAGGCAGGTCTGGGCGCCCCGCCGCTCACCGGCGAGTTCGGTAGGGACACTGATCCGCTTCTCCTCCTGACGGCGGCGGCCGCCGACCATTTCGGTCTGCCGCCGGCGCTGGATTCCTTCGAGGCCAAGCGCACCAAGCGCCTTGCAGAGAACCACAGTGTGGTCAAGCAGATCACCAAGTCGGGGTGGAAGCTGACGGGACGGGGGTTCGGTCCGTGGGCGCGGATCTACCGGCCGATCACAGCCAAGGGGGAGAAGCGGCAGTGCGTTCAGCTGGCGATCCTCCCCTGGGGAGCCCTGGCCGCGCGGGCGTGGGGTGCGGCCGACCAGCTGCCGCCGCCGGACCTGGCCGACGTCCTGGGCACCTACGCCGACCGCGTCATCACCCCCCTCGGGTCGACAGGCGTGTGCGGGCTGGAGCTGATGACGCGTCTGCGCCCCGCAACCCGCGCGGTCAAGGACGAGAACGGCGCGTGGGTCTCCGCCCCCAACCCCGAGGGCCTGAGCGAGCCGGTCGACCCGGCCCCGCCCGAGGCACGCCCCGAACACCCCCTGGCCCAGGGCTGGGAGGGCGGCTTCCTGGAGGAAGAGGCCTTTGACTGGGTACGTGATCCGGCCCTGCTCTCACAGGCGGAGCGGTCGCTGCCGTGGACGGTCGGCCTGGACATCAACGCGGCCTTCCTCGCCGCCGCCGCCTCCCTGACCGTCGGCTTGAGCGAGCCCGTCCATCACCTCCGGCCACGGTTCGAGAAGAAGGCGGTGGGTTGCTGGCTGGTCGACCTCTCCCACATCGAGCTGGACCCGCGCCTGCCCAACCCCTTCACCAAGACCGGCCGGCGCCCCACAGGGCCGGCCTGGTACGCCACGCCGACCGTGGAGTACGCCGTCCAGCTCGGCCACACCGTGGAGCCGATCGAGGCGTACCTGCGGACGCGCACCGGCCCCTACCTCAAGCCCTGGTATGACCGGCTCAGCGCCGCGTACGTGGCGACCATGGCCGACGTCGGCATCACCAAGGACCTGGACGCAGGCGCGTTCCTGGCCCCGATGGCCCTGCACCAGCTCCTGAAGAACGCCGACGCCGACGACTTGGCCGCGGTGCGGGACCTGGCCGCCGCGCGGGAGGCCCTGGCCGGCCCGCCGGAGCTGACCGAAGCCCTCGCCACCCGCGGCCAGCAGCCGATGCAGCTGCTGCTGGCCGACCCAGGCGTCCTGGACCGCCTGGCCGCCGCGGACGACGACGAACTCCTGGACCTGATCGATCGCCACCAGCGCACCGCGATGGGCTTCTCTGCCATCAAGCAGACCGCCAAGGACGGTATCGGCAAGCTGCGCGAAGGGCCCCGCGGCCTCCACTACGAGATGGGGGAGCGCTGGCCGGCCCTGGAGCGCCCCACCTGGCGCCCGGACATCCGTGCGATGGTCATCTCCAAGGCGCGCATCAACATGCACCGCAAGATGGTCAAGCTCGCCGAGCTCACCGGCGCCTACCCGCTCGGTGTGCTCTCCGACTGCGCCGCCTACCCCGCCGCCAGCCCGTTCCCCGCCGACCTGCTGCCGCCGGCCACCAACCCGGAAACCGGCCGGCCCTCGGGCACCTTCCGGCTGGGCGTCACTCCGGGCCTGGCCAAGCACGAAGGCACCCAGACCCTGACCTGGGCCACCGACCTGATGAAGCAGGGCTACAACCCGGCCCGCCACATCAAGGGCGACACCGTCGACACGGGGGAGTGACCGATGACCACCAGCCCGCCAGGCACCCGTATCCACGTCAGCGCCTCCGCGGCCCGTGCCATCGATACCGCCATCGACGACGCGGTCGAACGTGCCTCCTACGAGACCGTCACCAAGGCGCCGCCCAAATCCGCCCAGGCGCGCATGCGGCTGCTGGTCAAGGCGGAGAAGGGCTCCACGAAAGCCGTGGCCCGGCGGCTGGGCGTCTCCCAGCGCACAGTGGAGCGCTATCTCGCAGGCCAGCGCAAGAAGCCGCGAGCGGCCCTTCGGGAGGCGCTGGAGCGGGAGGTCGCCAAGTCCTGGCAGCCCCGAGTCCGTCAGCGGGCCCGCAAGCACGCCTCGACCACCGGGGGACTTGCCATCGAGACCCGCGCCACCTTCGGCTACGAGGCGCCCGCCGGCACCACCGACGAAGCCCGCGAGAGGATCATCCGCGTCGACCTTCCCGCCCACTACGCGAACCGCATCTTCACCGCCCAACGCGGCGACAGCGACCAAGAGCTCCGCGAAATCATCGCCGAAGGACTTGCCGACGTGTATTTCCGCGACGGCGGACGCCGCGCCCAGAGCCTCGATGTCGTCCTCACCGACATCGACTACATCGACATGCGGTTCAAATAACCACCGACCTTTTCCGTGAAGAGAAAAGGCGAACAAGAACCGAGAAAGCGTCTGTCCCCGGCATTGGAGCTGCCGGGGACAGGCGCTTTCTACACGTACCACGTCCTGGCACGTCCACCATGGCGCGGACCAGGGTTGGCACGCCGCACAACCCGCAGGACACTGCTCCCATGGGGCGGGAAGATGCCGAGAACAACGGCGCACTCACCGAAGAAGAGGCCGCCAACATCGGCGGAATGCCCATCCAGGACCCCGGCGACGACCATGCCCAGGACGGCGATGATGAGTGAACCCGAATCCGGATGGGACATCTTCGGCCGGCGCCTGCTGAAGCGCACCTACCAACCCGGCCGCATGCGCGCCGTCACCCTCACCCCCGGCCCGCCGCGCGCCGCCCACCTCGCCCCCGACGCGCCCCGCGCGGTCCTGCGGTGGGACGGACAGAGCTGGAAGCTGGTCGCGATCGTCGCCAATCTTGCTGCCGCCCAGGACCTCATGCGCCCCGACGAACCCGGTCCGGAGCCCTGGTAGCCACGCCTGCCGCAGCAGAACCGCAGCGACGCCGAAGGCGAAGACACCCGCTGCGCAGCGATCGGACCACTGTCCCTCGTTTACTGGATCAACTTCCCCGCGCGGCACCTGTCCGTTCTAGACATCATCTGTGTCGTGTAATCAGCCACCTCGAATTGCCGACTGATGCGCGTTCACGGTGCAGCCGGCCTCTATAGTTGTCCTGCCGTATCCACAGGTGCTGAAGCGCCATGGAGCCGCGGCAGACTGGTTCGCCAGCGGGCTTAAAAAAGCCCTGAATGTCCGTTTTAACGCATAGGCAGCAAGACTGCGCGTGAGCCGGGGCTTACCGAATGCGCTCGGGGCCCGCTGACGACGAACCTTCCTTGCGAAGCGCGAACGGGCCCCAGACCCCGAAGGGCCTGAGGTGAACCTGCAGATCGCCCCCGTGAACGGCTTGATCTTCGTGATCGGCTGTCTCGTTGGCTATGTCGTGTACCGCCGCACCGTGAACAACTTGAATACTCCCCGGCCATCGGGAGACGTGGCTGCAGCCGTCACAGCGGCCGCAGCCACCGTCGCCGTACTGGTCGTCCTGCTCGCACCCGCGAACAGCCAGGCAACAGGCGAAATGCCCACCCGGAGTACCGCGCCTGCGCCGACCGGAGAGCGGCCGAGCGGACATTGACCTGCTCATGGCCGGAACGCCCACACCGCGTTCCGGCCGCAGCCGGCGCACTGCAGGTCCTCTACGCGTGCCGCGTAGAGGACCTGTCCTTGAGATCTGTCGCATGCCCGACATCTGTGGGGCGACCCGTGCTGCACCTCGCGGGCGTGGGCAGGTGCGCCCGTTCAGCCCCTTCGGGGTCGCGCCGATGTGGGGGGCGTAGCCCCGGAGGTGTCTTCTGCGCTGCCTGGGCTACGTTCGTCCCGGATCAGGGGATGGTGATGGTGAAGGGCTGGTCATGCAATGAGCCAGCGGTCTTGCCGGTGCTCACCTGCACGGTATTCCGGTCGTCGCCGCACGTGCTGGTCGTTCCCCTGCTCACGAATACGGCTGCGTCCCAGGTGCCGCCGCCGGCTGTGGAGACGTTGGGGACGATCTTGGTGACGTCGATGTCGGAGTCGGCCAGCTTGATGCAGTACCGGCCCGTGCTGGGCTTGGTTACGGAGTCGATGCCCTTGCCCCGGAGCAGCGTTCCATCCTTGTCGACAAACGCAGCTGCTTGGACGTGCGGTGCCTTGGCCGTGTCCGCCACGGCCGCAGCCACGCCCGCTCCGCCGGCTGCCAGCACCAGGCCGGCGGCCCCCAGGACGGCGTAACGACGGGCCTTGTTCTGAAGCATGGTGTACTCCCACAGGATGAGCCCAAACGGGCCGCTAATGTGACGAGCAGTATTCACGCAGAAACTCTGAGTGACGCGCTAGAAGGGGGCGGGGCTCTCCACTCGTATGAAGGACTGCTCCCCGCTTAAACCGGATGTCCAGTCGCAGGGGATTCGTGCCAGCACCCGCCCTGCTTGCTGATCCGGTGCCGGGCAGTCTCCTGCCACGGACAAATCCACCCGGTTCAGGCCCGGTCAAGGCGAAAACGGACGCCCATCGCCGGTGGCTGTCAGACCGCGGACAAAGGGGTGCTTCCGCACGGTGGTCCCGGCCCTCACGCCTCGCGCGTGCGGGCCGGACCTGTCACCGATCCGGCCGCGTACGGCCGGAGAATCCCGAGGACGCGATGACCACCGCCCCCACCCCGCCGACGTCGGCGGACACGACAGCGGCAGCAAGCCCCGCAGCGAGCCACACCCCCAGCCCCGCAGCCGCAACTCGTCGTCTGGCGATTGTTGCTGATCAGACCCCTTTTTTCAGCCGTCTCGGCCGGTTGCAACTCCTCTTCTCCCAGCACTGATGTGCCTGGAGAAGTGCCCCGGCCCCGTCCCAGGACCATGCCGAAGGCCGGAGCGCAGATCCGGGGCGAAGTCCTCCTCACCCTCGCTCAGTTGCGCCTGGCCACACCCCGCCAGCTCAAGATGCTGCTGCTGCCCGACCACCAGGACACGGACTACCTCCGCCGCGCGCTGCGCAACCTCCGCGCGGACGCCCTGGTCGCCCGGACCCACCGCGCCCAGCACAGCTACTGGTACTGCACCCCGGCGGGCCTGGCCGAAGCCGCCGCCTCCGGCGAACTGCCGCCGAAGGCCGGCCGGGCCACCGGGCGGTGCGCGGCCGCGAGGACCGGATTGCGTGAGCACGCCCTCGCCCTGGTCGACACCGTCATCGCCTTCCACCAGGCGC
Source organism: Streptomyces sp. NPDC050806 (assembly GCF_055586425.1). Lineage (NCBI taxonomy): Bacteria > Bacillati > Actinomycetota > Actinomycetes > Kitasatosporales > Streptomycetaceae > Streptomyces > Streptomyces sp. NPDC050806. Next base: position 690,184 of record NZ_JBVJIF010000005.1, read on the forward strand.
AGGCGGCCCACCATGCCGACTGGCGAGTGGAAGTCGCCCACCCCACGCCGGCCGTCTCCCTGGTGCCCGACGGCGTGGTGCTCCTGAACAACGGCTCCAGCGCGTTCGTGGAGATCGACCGCACGATGTCCTACGCCCGCCTGGTCGCCAAGCTGGAACGCTCCGACGCCTACCGAGGCGCGCCACCGAGCGGACGAGGCAATGCCGCCCGTGCCCCGCGCAGCCACTGGCAGGAGACCTACGCCGGCCCGACCCTGCAGCGCCCCCTCCCGCCGGTGCTGTTCGTCTTCGCCCACGCCCCGCAGCGCGCGGCCCCGGCAACGAGGGAGGCCGCCTTCTGCGACCGCGCCCGCCGTCTCTGGAGCGTGAACTACCGGATCACCGTGGCGACTACGACCCTGTCGCTGCTGACCCGACGGGGGCCCGGTCGTGCAGTGTGGTGGGTCGTCGGCCACGGCGAGGACCGCCGGGCCCTGGCCGCGCCGCCGAAGCCACGCTGAGCACGGCGGGTCCGGCCTCCGCCCAGGCTGGGCCCGCTGTCGTCCGGCCCGCGTTGTCGGTGGTGGCTGCAAGGCTGGGGGGATGAACGGCGATGAGCAGCTGTTGCGTGGCCGGGTCTACGGCCACGACCACGACGACCCCGGCCCTGGCCCGCTGCCGCACCAGACGTACGCGGCGCTGATCGGAGGGCCGCTGGATGGGCTCCTGCTGGACATCACCGGCTGGCGGCCGGAGGAAGTCGACGACGGCGCCGCCCTGTCCACCGAGCTGTCGCGGTGGTCCGGCGGCCGCGCCCTGTACGACCCGCGCCCCGGCGAACCGCGCACACTGGGCCCTGGAGTGAGCTGCCGCTTCTACTACTCCGGCGACACGCCCTGAGCTTGTTCCTTAACTTTTGACCCGGTCGAATCGTCACTCTTTGGAGTGATCGCGGGGTGTGAGGTGGCCTTCCTCGCGATTCTTCACCCAGCTACTGCGTACGGGAGTTCAGCAGAAGGGTCGTGGGCTGAGTG
>NZ_JBVJIF010000006.1:0-621828 GCF_055586425.1 Streptomyces sp. NPDC050806
GGCGTTGACTTTTGGCACGCTGTTGAGTTCTCAAGGAACGGACGCTTCCTTTGTACTCACCCTCTCGGGCTTTCCTCCGGGCGCTTCCCTTCGGTCTTGCGTTTCCGACTCTATCAGATCCTTGCGGTTCCGATTTTCGCCGGTGCGTTTCGGCCTTTCGGCTTCTTCGCGGTTCCGATCTTACCAGATCCTTTTCGGTGATCCGGCCCCTGTCGGAGCGGGGTTGCTTTCCGGTGCGGCCCTTGCGGGCTTTCCCTTTCGGCGTTTCCGACTCTATCAGATCCTTTTTCGTTTCCCGCTTCGTGAAGCGTTCTTCGAATTTGGTTCCGATCCCCGTCGGCGGGGTTTTGCGCCTTCCGGCGTGGTCACTACTTTAGCGGTTTTCCCTGCCGGTTCATAATCGAGCCGGCCGGTTCGAATTTCGGCATGCCGAAATTGTTCCCGAGGGGAGGTCGTGCAGTAGTGGATTGCCGCCGGTGCGGCGTGAGTGGCTGCCGGGAGTCGATGACTCCGTGGCAACTCGGAGGACACTACACGACGCCCCGGGTTCGTTCAAACCCGCGCATCGGGGCCCTCCCCGGCGTACCTTGGGGCCATGCATACGCGTGCGCTCGTACAGCAGTGGTGGCCCGCCTGACGGCGGCCGACCACAGCGCATGCATGATCACGGCCGCCGCCTCCGGCGGCCGTTCGCGTATCTCCCCCCTGTGACCGGCCGGTCGGCTCGGTGCGGCGGTCTCCACGTAATCGATCGCTCCACGCAATGGAGCGACTGAGCAGGCAAGGGGACCGGAATGACGCGGATCTTCAGCGGTGTGCAGCCGACGGGGCACCTGACGCTGGGCAATTACCTCGGCGCGATGCGGCGGTGGGCCACGGAGGACCAGTACCGGGCGGACGCGCTGTTCTGCGTGGTCGACCTGCACGCGCTGACCGTCGACCACGATCCGGCGCGGGTGCGGCGGCTCAGCCGGCAGGCGGCGACGCTGCTGCTGGCCTGTGGGCTGGATCCGGAGCGGTGCACGCTGTTCGTGCAGAGCCGGGTCGATGAGCACACGCGGCTCTCCTATTTGATGGAGTGCACGGCCACGGACGGCGAGATGCGGCGCATGATCCAGTACAAGGAGAAGGCGGCGCGGGAACGCGAGCGGGGCGGGAGCGTCCGGCTGTCCTTGCTCACCTATCCGGCGCTGATGGCGGCCGATGTTCTGGCGTACGGGACGGATGAGGTGCCTGTGGGTGAGGACCAGGCGCAGCACGTGGAGCTGGCGCGGGACCTGGCGGTCCGTTTCAACCAGCGGTACGGGCAGACGTTCGTGGTGCCGAGGACGACGCTGCCGGCGGTGGGCGCGCGGGTGATGGATCTGCAGGAGCCCACACGGAAGATGGGGAAGTCGCACGTCCGTACGGCGGGGATCGTCTATCTGCTGGACGAGCCCGACGTGGTGCGGAAGAAGGTCATGCGTGCGGTGACGGACGCGGGCAGCGATGTGGTCCACGACCGGGCGGAGCGGCCCGGGGTCACGAACCTGCTCGATGTGCTGGCGGCGTGTACGGGCGAGGATCCGCGGGCGCTGGCCGACGGTTACGACTCCTACGGTGCCTTGAAGAAGGACACGGCGGAGGCCGTGGTGGGGACGTTGCGGCCGGTGCGCGAGCGCCATGCGGAGCTGGCCGCGGATCCGGCGTACGTCGACGAGGTGCTGGGCGCGGGGGCCGAGCGGGCCCGGCGGATGGCCCGGCCGCGGGTGGACGCGGCCTACCGGGCGCTGGGGCTGCTGGCTTGAGAGCCCTGCTCGGCTCGGCGGCTGCCTGGAAGGGCAGCCGCCGGGCGGGCTCAGCCGTTGCCGGAGGCCAGGGCGCGGCTGCGGTCCCGCGCTGCTTCTAGGGCGGCGATGAGGGCGGCCCGTACGCCGTGGTTCTCCAGCTCGCGGATGGCGTTGATGGTGGTGCCGGCCGGCGAGGTGACGTTCTCGCGCAGCTTGACCGGGTGCTCGCCGCTGTCGCGGAGCATCACGGCGGCGCCGATGGCGGCCTGGACGATCAGGTCGTGCGCCTTGTCGCGGGGCAGGCCGAGCAGGATGCCGGCGTCGGTCATGGCCTCGACGAGGAAGTAGAAGTAGGCCGGGCCGGAGCCGGAGAGGGCGGTGGCCGCGTCCTGCTGGTTCTCGGGGACGCGGAGCGTCTTGCCGACGCCGCCGAAGATCTCCTCGGCGTGCGCGAGGTGCGCGTCGGTGGCGTGGGTGCCGGCGGAGATGACGGACATCGCCTCGTCGACGAGGGCGGGGGTGTTCGTCATGACCCGTACGACCGGGGTCTCCGGGGCCAGCCGCTCCTCGAAGAAGGAGGTGGGGATGCCGGCGGCGCCGCTGATGACGAGCCGGTCGGCGGGGACGTGCGGAGCGAGCTCTTCGAGGAGCGCGCCCATGTCCTGCGGCTTGACGGTGAGGATGAGCGTGTCGGCGGCTTTGGCGGCGTCGGCGTTGCTGACGGCCTCGACGCCGTAGCGCTCGCGGAGCTGCGCTGCGCGCTCGGGACGGCGGGCGGTGACCAGCAGGTCGGACGGGGACCAGCCGCCGCGGATCATGCCGCTGAGCAGGGCCTCGCCGATCTTTCCTGTGCCTAGGACGGCGACCTTGTGGGACATGCGGTTCACCTCGCCGGTGGGACTTCGTGGTGCGCGCCGGGCGCGCGGTACCGCGTCATCCTCGCATTCGGTGGTGCCCGGTCGCCGGGGCGTTTCACGTTGTGAACCGGGGTGAGGGCGGCCTCCGCGCCCCATCTCGACGACGGCGGGGCCACGACGCGCCCCTGAAGGGGATCCGCCCCGGTTCGCCGTTCGGTGGCCGGGGCTAGTGCGTGCGGCGGCGGAGGGTGGCGGCGCCGAGGGAGAGGACGAGCAGGGCGCAGCCGGCGACGACAGCGATGTCGCGGAGGAAGCCGGTGGTGACGTCGGAGTGGCGGAGCACTTCGTTCATGGCGTCGACCGCGTAGGACATCGGGAGGACGTCGGAGAGGGCGGAGAGCACCGGCTGCATGGCGTCGCGCGGGGCGAAGAGGCCGCAGAGCAGGAGCTGCGGCATGAGGACCGCCGGCATGAACTGGACGGCCTGGAATTCGGATGCCGCGAAGGCCGAAACGAAGAGGCCGAGGGCCGTACCGAGGAGGGCGTCCAGGACGGCCACCAGGAGGAGCAGCCAGGGGGAGCCGGCGACGTCCAGGTCCAGCACCCACAGGGCAAGGCCGGTGGCGACGGCCGACTGGACGACGGCGAGCGCGCCGAAGGCGAGGGCGTAGCCCGAGATCAGGTCGGCCTTGCCGAGCGGCATGGCGAGGAGGCGTTCGAGCGTGCCTGAGGTGCGTTCGCGGAGGGTGGCGATGGAGGTCACCAGGAACATGGTGATCATCGGGAAGATGCCGAGGAGGGAGGCGCCGATGGGGTCGAAGGTGCCGGTCCCGGTGGCGCTGTCGAAGACGTAGCGGAGCAGGGTGATCATCACGCTCGGTACGACGAGGAGGAGCGCGATGGTGCGGGGGTCGTGGCGGAGCTGGCGGAGGACGCGGGTGGTGGTGGCCAGGGTGCGGGCCGCGGAGGCCCGGGGTGCGGGGCGCGGCTCGCTGTCGGGGTGCGGGTGGGGCCGGCCGGCTGCCCGCTGATGAGGCGCCGCTGTGCCCGCTCTCCCCCGCGCTCCTGCGGAGCGGGGAGGGGCTCCCTCGCTCCCGGCGGCAGTGCTGCCCGCGACGGTGGTGGCTGTGGTGGCTTCGGGTTCTTCGACCAGCGCGAGGAACGCCGCTTCCACTGTCGGGGTCGTGGGGTCCGTGGTGAGGGCGGCCGGGGTGGCGTCGGCGAGGACGTGGCCCTCGCGCATCAGGAGGAGGCGGTCGCAGCGTTCGGCCTCGTCCATGACGTGGGACGAGACGAGCAGCGTCACGCCGCGGCCGGCGGCGAGGGTGTGGAAGAGGTGCCACAGGTCGCGGCGGAGCACGGGGTCGAGGCCGACGGTCGGCTCGTCCAGGACCAGGAGTTCGGGGTCGCCGAGCAGGGCGACCGCGAGGGAGACGCGGCTGCGCTGGCCGCCGGAGAGGTTTCCGGCGAGGACGTCGGCGTGCGAGGTCAGGGCGACGTCGGCGAGGACCCGGTCGACGGCCTCCCGGCGGGCGGCGTGGGCGGCCCGGCCCGGGAGCAGGACCTCGGCGAAGTACGCGAGGTTCTGGCGGACGGTGAGGTCGTCGTACACGGACGGCGCCTGGGTGACGTAGCCGATCCGGGGGCGGAGGGACGCGTCCCCCGCGGGCCGGCCGAGGACGTCGAGCGCGCCGTCGACGTGGGCCTGGGTGCCGGCGATGGCGCGCATGAGCGTGGTCTTGCCGCAGCCGGAGGGGCCGAGCAGGCCGGTGACGCGGCCGCGCTCGACGTCGAAGTCGAGGGCGTCCAGGACGGTGCGGCCGCCGCGTACCACGGAGAGGCCGCGGGCCCGTACGGCAGGAGCGGGGTCGTTGCCGGGTACATCGGACGCATCCGGTCCGCCCGGAGCGCTCGCCGCACGTAGTGCGCTCCGCGCCGCCCGGCCATCCTCGGACCCGCTCGCCGCGTCCGGCCCGTGCGTGCCGCCCGGCTCATAATTCATCATATGTTGAATAATGCGCCGGACGGAATCAAGGCGTCAAGGATCGAGGGCGAGGGAACCTGCCGGGGGAGGACAACCGTTCAACGAAGGCACACGTGCGTGCACGTGCGTCGTGTCACGACCCCTGAGAATCGGACGTTCGGATCGCCCGGCGTGTGGCGGTTCGGCATGCACTCCCGGCGACCGCCGGAGTGATCGGAGGAGATCGTTCCTCTCCGATAACTCCGCGTTAACTTGACGGTTACACACGGACTTGCCGTACAGGGGTTGCCTTTGGACACAATGGAAGTGACTGTCCACGGACGCCGGAGGAGGCGACGATGGGGAAGCCGGGTACCGCGATACGCCCTGCCCTGGTCATCTTCATTGCCGCACTGCTGGCTCTGTTGTCCACGGCCGGTTTTGCCTTTGCCGAGCCCGCCGAGGGCGTCGGCACCCACGCCGCCGCACCCAAGAACAGCGGCTCCGCGCCGGCCGCCGAGACCGTCAAGGCCGCTGTCGAAGGCAGCGGCAAGGGCGAGATCGGGCCCGAGACCTGCCATCTGCGACGGGCCGTCCGCACTTCTGCCGGGCCGCCCACGCCGCCCGATCCGCGTGCCTACTGCGTGTGCTGCCGCACCGCGCCGGTCGACGATCACGAACCGACCGTCCCGTTGACGCGTTCGCACGCCAAATCACTGCAGAGAATCGGTCAAATTCCCCTCACTCTCTGTGTCTTTCGCTGCTGAGGGATGTCAACACGGGCTTCCCCCTTGCCCGCGCACCGCACAACACGGGCGTAAGCACGCCAATCACATCTGACCGGAAGCGACCGCTGACCGGAACCGACCGCCAGAAACACCGCCCTACAGACGACTGACGGCGACCGGCCGCGCGGCCCGGCTCTTCCGGCCGGCCCGGCGTGCCCACGTCCGCTCCGTACGGATCCAGCAATCCATCCGCAACAGCTCCTGCCGCAGCACGCACTGCCGGCGGGTCCCAGCTGGAGGCATCCTCATGCGCAATTTCGTCGAACGGATCTTCAACTCCCGTCTCGGCCCCCCGGGCACCGACGCACCGCCGGGCGCCGCCACCCCCCGACGCGGCACCCTCCGCGCCGACTTCACCGCCTCGCTGGTGGTCTTCCTCGTCGCCGTGCCGCTCTGCGTCGGCGTCGCCGTGGCCTCCGGCGTACCCGCCGAACTCGGCCTGGTCACCGGCATCGTGGGCGGTCTGCTCACCGGCCTGCTGCCCGGCTCCAGCCTCCAGGTCAGCGGCCCGGCCGCCGGCCTGACCGTGCTGGTCTTCGAAGCGGTGAAGCAGTACGGCGTCGGCGCACTCGGCATCCTCGTCCTCGTCGCCGGCCTGCTCCAGCTGCTGATGGGCGCGCTGAAGCTCGGCCGGTGGTTCCGCGCCATCTCGGTCGCGGTCGTGCAGGGCATGCTGGCCGGCATCGGCCTCGTGCTGATCGCGGGCCAGCTGTACGCCCTCGCCGACGCGAAGGCACCCGGCAGCGGCCTCGCCAACCTGGGCGGACTGCCCGACCTGTTCATCGACACCGTGGGCTCGAACTCCGCGCTCGCCGCGGTGGCGGTCGGCGCCGGCACCATAGCCGTGCTCTTCCTGTGGCCGCGTTTCAAGAAGGGCGCGAAGGTGCTGCCCGCGCCGCTGGCCGCGGTGGCCCTCGCCACGATCACCGTCTTCGTCTTCGACCTGCCGATCGCCCGCGTCGAGGTACAGGGCCTGCTGGGCGCCATCCAGCCGCCGGGCGCCGACGACTTCTCGCGCGTCGCGGAGTTCGGCGTCATCGGCACGATCCTCGCCTTCACCCTCATCGCGTCCGCCGAGTCGCTGTTCAGCGCGGCGGCCGTGGACCGGCTGCACGACGGGCCGAAGACGGACTACGACAAGGAGCTGATGGCCCAGGGCGCGGGCAACACCGTGTGCGGTGTGCTCGGTGCGCTCCCGATGACCGCGGTGATCGTGCGCAGCTCCGCCAACGTGTCGGCCGGCGCGAAGACCAAGGCCTCGCGCGTGCTGCACGGTGTGTGGCTGCTGGTGTTCGCCGCCGCCTTCCCGGCCGCGCTGGGCGTCATCCCGGTGGCCGCGCTGGCCGGTGTCCTGGTGCACGCGGGCTGGAAGCTGATGCCGCTGAAGGAGATCGTTCCGCTGTGGCGGGAGCACCGCGGCGAGGCCATCGTGCTCGCGTCGACCGCGATCGCCATCGTGGTCACCAACATGTTCGAAGGCGTGCTGATCGGTCTGCTCATGGCGGTCGCGAAGACGGCCTGGGAGACCTCGCACGTGCACCTGGAGGTGTCCGGCGACGGCATCGACGGTGGCGCCCGCGAGCAGCAGAGCCTAGTGGTGGCCAAGTCGGTGCCCGGCGGCGGTTCCGTGGCGACCGGTGCCGCGGCGACCTCCACGATCGAGGACGCCGAGCCCACCACCGCCACGGCCGCGGGGCCGGTCCGGGTACGCGCCGTCGGCAACGCCACCTTCCTGCGGCTGCCGCGCCTCCTCGACCAGTTGGAGGAGCTGCCCGCCGACCGGGAGATCCAGCTGGACCTCTCGGGCCTGCGCCACCTCGACCACGCCTGCGAGGCGGCCCTCCTCTCGTGGGCCGAACAGCGCCGCCGCCAGCTCGCCGAGCCGGCCGGTGTGAGCATCGATCACATGCCGGTGCGCGGCGCGGTCTCCTGACCCGCCACCCCTGAAGCAGGGCGCTCGTCCTGGGAGATCCCCCTGGTGGCGGAACAGGTTCCCGTCATCGGGGGGATACAGGAATCCGTACGACCCCATAAGGTCAGCGCGATCTCTCCCGTCCCCCCACACCCCAGGACTCTCCCGTGAAACGCCGGCCCCTGCGCGCCTGCGGCGCGACCGCCGCCCTGTCCGTGGCACTCCTGCTGTCCTCCTGCACCTCCGAGGTCACGGCCGGCACCGCCGGTACCGCGGCCGTGGACGGCCGGGACACCCTCGACGATCCGCTCTTCCCCGCCCTCGGCAACGGCGGCTACGACGTACGCCACTACGCCCTGGGCCTGGACTACGACGTGCGGCACGGCACGCTCGACGCCACCGCCCGCCTCACCTCCCGGGCCCGGCAGCGCCTGGCGTCCTTCTCCCTCGACCTGCACGGCCTGAAGGTGACGCGCGTTCAGGTCGACGGTGCGCGCGCCGACTTCTCCCGGCGAGGCAACAAGCTGCGGGTACGCCCCTCCGAGCCGCTCGCGAAGGGGCACGCCTTCCGCACCACCATCGCCTACGAGGGCCGTCCCTCGGACTTCGCCGATCCCGACGGGTCGACGGAGGGGTGGGTGCGCACGACGGACGGCGCGTTCGTCGTCGGCGAGCCGGCCGGGTCGCAGACCTGGTTCCCCGGCAACCACCACCCGAGCGACAAGGCGTCGTACGACATCACCGTCACCGTTCCCGAGGGGTACACCGCCGTCGCCAACGGCGAGCTGCGGAGCCGGAAGCGGACGTCGGGCGGGCGGACGACGTTCCGCTGGCACAGCGCGGAGCCGATGGCCTCCTACCTCGCCACCGCCACCGTGGGGAAGTTCCGGGTACGGACCGGCCGGACGGAGCAGGGCCTGCCGCTGTACGTGGCCGTCGACCCCAGGGAGGCGCGGAAGAGCGCCGTGCCGCTGAGCCGCCTGGCGGAGATCGTGTCCTGGGAGTCGAAGGTCTTCGGCCGCTATCCCTTCTCCTCCGCCGGGGCCATCGTCGACCACCCGCCCAAGAGCGTGGACTACGCCCTGGAGACGCAGACCAAGCCGATCTACTCCGGTGCTCCCGACGAGGTGACCGTGGTGCACGAGATGGCGCACCAGTGGTTCGGCGACTCGGTGACGCCGGAGACCTGGCAGGACATCTGGCTCAACGAGGGCTTCGCGACGTACGCGGAATGGCTCTGGGCGGAGCGGCACGGCGGCCGGTCGCCGCAGCAGCAGTTCGACACGCATTACCGGCAGCCGGGCGACTCCCCGCTGTGGGAGTTCCCGCCCGGCCGCCCGGGCAAGGCGGAGAACGTGATGGAGACGCCGGTGTACGAGCGCGGCGCGATGGTCCTCCAGCAGCTGCGGAACGCGGTGGGCGACCGGACGTTCTTCCGCGTCCTGAAGGAGTGGCCCGCCGAGTACCGGCACCGCACGGCCGGTACGAAGGACTTCATCGCGTTCTGCGAGAAGCGCGCGCACAAGGACCTGTCGGGCCTGTTCGACACCTGGCTGTACGGGTCGGGGAAGCCGGACCGGACGTACTGAGCCCGGCCACGCGCGCGCTCAGCCGACCCAGGGCAGCAGCCGCGCCGCGCCCGGCCGGCGGCGGGCCAGCCGGAGGACGCCGAACGCGCTGCGCACGACGGTCTCCTTGGTGCGGGCAGCGGCGCGCCCGGTGAGGATCCGCTCGTACGGGGTGTCGTCGGCGCGTACCGCCTGGATCAGCCCGTCGCGCCGGCCGAGGCTGACGCACTGGACGAAGAACCGGTAGCCGAACGGCGGCGGTTCGGTGCCGCGGGCCTCGGCGAGGAGGGCGGTGGCCGCGTGCGAGCCGGTCGGCAGGGCGGTGGCGCAGGCCATCCGGAGCGCGCCGGCGGCCGGGGCGTGGGCGGCTGCCGCGTCGCCCGCGACGTAGATGTCCGGGTGGCTGCGGGAGCGCAGCGCAGCGTCCACGGCGATCCGGCCCGACTCCTCGACCGCGAGCCCCGCCGCGCGCGCGAGCCCGGTGGCGGGCACCATCGCGCCGGCCCACACCAGCACGTCGGCGTCGGTGGCGCCGGTCACCCGGTGGCCCTCCTCGGTCCGTACGCCGAGCCGGCCGAGCACCGTCCGTACGTGGTCCCGGCCGCGCGCGGACAGGCCGGCGCCGAGCACGCCGGCGGTCAGCAGCCGGACCCGCCAGTCGGGACGGGCCTCGGCCAGCTCGGCGGCCAGCTCGATGCCGGTGAGGCCGCCGCCGGCGACGGCCAGCGTGCCGGGCCCGTCCTGGAGCCGTTTGTGCAGCTCGGCGGCGGTCTCCGGGGTGAAGGCCCGGGGGTCGGGCGCGGGGCCCGTACCGCTGCCGAGGGCGTACACCAGGCGGTCGTAGCCGAGAGTGCGGCCGTCGTCCGTGGCGACCGTACGGGCCTCGGGGTCGAGTGCGGTGGCGCGGGCGGTGACCGCGTGGACGCCGGTGCCGCGCAGCAGGGCGGTACGGGAGTGGGTGATGTCGGCGCGGCCGGCGGCGAGCTCGTGCTGACGGACGCGTTCGGTGAAGCGGTCGGCCGGGTCGACGAGGGTGACCCGGGCATGCGGGGCGAGGCGGAGCGCGGCGAGGGTGCCGGCGTATCCCCCGCCGAGCACCACGACCCGCGGCGCGGTCAGCTGTCGCTGCTTCTGCATGGTGTCCTCCTGGTGTTCCGGCCGGTGTTCCGGTGTCACAAGGGGGACGGGACGGGCGGGCGAAGTGTGACGGGGCCGGGAGGGGCGTGCGTCACAGCGCGTCGAAGTCCAGGTGTGCGAGCTTCTCCGGGTTGACCACGGCGGCCACCTCGGTGATCCGTCCCGCGTGGACGGTGAAGCCGAAGACGGCGGCCCGCCCGTGCGGCGGGTCGACGAAGACCAGGCCGGTGGCGCCGTTGACCTCGCGCAGCGAGACCCGCATGGTCCGCCGGTCGAAGCCGCGGACCAGGCCCTGTGCGAAGCGGGCGACCTTCTCGCGGCCGAGCACCGGCTTGCGGGCCGCGGGCAGCTTGCCGCCGCCGTCCGAGCGCCACACCACCTCGGGGTCCAGCACGGCCAGCAGCGTCTCCAGGCCGCCGCCCATCACGGCGGCGAGGAACGCCTCCACGGTGCGGCGGTGTTCGGCGCGGTCGACGGTGCGGCGCGGCGCTTCGGCCCGTACCCGGCGGCGGGCACGCGCGGCCAGCTGGCGTACGGATTCCGGGGTGCGGCCGACGACCTCGGCGATCTCCGGGAAGGGCACGGCGAAGACGTCGTGCAGGACGAACGCGGTGCGTTCGGCGGGGGTGAGCCGCTCCAGGACGGTGAGCAGGGCGAGGCCCACCGACTCGTCCAGGGTGATCCGGTCCTCGGGCAGCCCCGGCGGCTCCGGTGCCGCGCCGTCGGTGATCACCGGCTCCGGGAGCCAGGGGCCGACGTAGGTCTCACGGCGGGCGCGGGCCGAGCCCAGCTGGTCGTAGCAGATGCGGCTGACGGTCGTGGTCAGGTACGCGCGGGGGTTGGCCACCTCCCCGGCGGGGCGGGCCTGCCAGCGCAGCCAGGCCTCCTGGACCGCGTCGTCGGCATCGCTGACCGTGCCCATGATCCGGTACGCGACGGCCCACAGCCGGGGCCGGTGCGTCTCGAACTCGGCGAGCGGGTCGGTGTCCATCTGCTCCTCCTGGTGCCGGCTCCGTACGGGGCGCGCGGCGGCCCCGTACTGCGGACGAAACGGCGCCGGGAGGTGTGACACCCGGGAGGTCAGCGGCGCTTCTTGCCCTTGCCGCCGGACTTGGCGCCGCTCTTCGCGCCCGCCTTGCGGGCGGCCGGGTTGCCCGTGCGGGCGGTGCGCCGGCGGGCGTGGCGCTCGCGGGCCGCCTCGTACTCCGCGCGGTGCAGCTTCTCGCCGGGCGCCTCGATCAGCGCGCGGCAGAAGTAGGCCAGCAGCGAGCCGATGAAACCGATCATCATCAGGCTCTGCGCGGACTTCTCGGCCTTCTCGGCGGCGCGGTCGGCGGCCGGCTCGCGGTGCCGGACGAACCCCTCCCACGTACGGCGGAAGGCGAGCACGCTGCACACCGCGAAGCAGACCACGATCAGGACGTTCACCAGCGAGCCGACCTCGGCGACCGCCAGGCCCTCGAAGGCGAAGCGCAGTACGAACGCGCCGAGCGCGGCCAGCACGAGCGCGCCGAGGGCCACGCCCGCGCGGCGCAGCGCGTAGCCGCCGTCGTGGTGGACCCAGGTCGTCCCGAAGAACCGGATGGCGACCGGCTCGGGCCCGGCCGGATCGTCGGCCGGGCGCTTGTGCTCCTCGCTCATGCCGTCGATTATCCCCGGCCGTCGCCGCCTCCCCCGGCCGGCCCGGCGCGGCGTCCTCCGGTCAGCTCCCGCAGACCGGGGCGACCAGACCGCTGCTCCCGGTGTACACGTACGCGTCGGAGACGTACTGGCCGCTGCCGATGCAGTCCCAGATGTCGCTGGTGCCGTACGGGCCGATGACCCGCTGGCCGTGGCGCTGGCAGCGGATCGGGACCGAGGAGCCGGCCGGCAGGGTGCGGACGACCGCGGCGCCGGTGCTCGGGCCGCTGCGGACGTTGAGGCGGTAGCCCGGGGCGACCGGGTAACTGCGGTAGGCCGATACGGTGCCGGCCGCTTCGGCCGCGCTGTCGACGGTGTTCTCCTGCGTGCTCATCTCGCACTCCCCCGTGGAATGTCAGGTAAATGTCCGCGCCCGGCGGCGGGGCCGATTTTCGGCCGCCCGCGCCGAACCGCTGGACGGCTCGAACGAGAGCCAGGCTAGCAAGCGGTGTCCGGGCCGCAGCCGTTATCCACTAGGCTCCGAGCGTCGCATCTGCGGCCGTTTGCGCGGCCGAATACACGGGGGTGGGGAGATGCCGCCGCTGCGGAGTTCCGGTGTCGGACCGGAAGCGGAGCATCCGGAATACGCGGGGAACTACCGGCTGGAAAAGCTGCTCGGTTCGGGCGGTATGGGCGTGGTGCACCTGGCGCGTTCGGCGTCCGGACTGCGGCTCGCCGTGAAGGTGGTGCACGGGGAATTCGCGCAGGACCCGGAGTTCCGCGGCCGGTTCCGCCAGGAGGTGGCGGCGGCGCGGCGGGTCAGCGGCGCGTTCACGGCGCCGGTCGTGGACGCCGATCCGGACAGCGAACGCCCGTGGATGGCGACGCTCTACATTCCCGGCCCCACGCTTTCCTCCCATGTGAAGCGGAACGGCCCGCTGGCCCTGGACGAGATACGGAAACTGGGCGCCGGACTGGCGGAGGCGCTCCGCGACATCCACCGTGCGGGCGTGGTGCACCGCGATCTGAAGCCGAGCAATGTCCTGCTGGCGCCGGACGGCCCGAAAGTCATCGATTTCGGCATTTCCCGGCCGTCCGACAGTGAAATGCGGACGGAAACCGGCAAATTGATCGGGACGCCGCCTTTCATGGCGCCCGAACAGTTCCAGCGGCCGCGCGAAGTGGGACCGGCGGCGGATGTGTTCGCGCTGGGTTCGGTACTGGTGCACGCCGCGACCGGGAGCGGCCCGTTCGACTCCGAGAGCCCGTACCTCGTCGCGTACCAGGTGGTCCACGACGAGGCGGACCTCGCGGGCGTGCCGGAGGAGCTGGCGCCGCTGCTGCGCAGCTGTCTGGCGAAGGACCCGGCGGACCGCCCGACGCCGAGCCAGCTGATGGCCCGGCTCCGCGTCGACCTGCCGACGGAGCTGAACCTCGGCCCGCTGCACGAGCCGCCCGCCGCCGCGCTCGCCACCGGCCCCCTCTCCGGCCCGGGCTCCCTCTACGGCCCGGAGTCGCTCCTGGAGCCCGACTCGACCCTCGACGCACCCGAGCCGGTGTCCGCGCCGGCCGGGCCCGATCCGGTGGCCGCCATGGCCGCGCCCGAGGCGGCCGGGCCCGAGCCGGTGGCCGCCGTCCCGGACGGGGCGCTGCGCATACCGGCCCAGCGCGCCCCCTCCGAGGCCGTCCCCACCCACGTGCGGGCCAGGCCACCGGCGACGCCGCCCCCGGCGGACGCCTCCCCGGCCGCCGGCTCCCCCGCGCCGCGCCGGCCGCGCCGCTGGGCGGTCTGGGCGGCGGTCGCCGCCGTGGCCGTCGGCGGGGGCGGCTTCCTCGGCGTACGGGCGCTGCTCCCGGCGGACGCCCCGGAGGTGAAGTCCGGCGCGACGGGCACGGCCGAACCGTTCCACCCGTGGCGCACCGCGCTGCTCGACCGGCCGCCGGGCCACGCCGCCGAGATGCCGTTCTGCTCCTTCACGCCGCGCACCGCGCCCTCCGCAGCGAAGGCCGCACCGGCGCTCTTCTGCGCGCAGCGGGACGTACGGGCCGCGCGCCTGGAGCCGGAGCACGGCGCCGTGACGTGGCGGCTGCCCGCGGGGCCCGCCGCCGACACCGACCTGCCACCGGCCGCTCCGGTGTTCTCCGGCGGGCTGCTGTACGCCCTGTCCGCCGACGGCAAGCGGCTCGACGCCTTCGACCCCTCGGCGGACGGCAAGGGCGCCCGGCGCTGGACCAAGGACGTCTCCGCGTACCACGGGCAGGTCGCCGTCGTGGGCGACGCCGTGCTGCTCACGGCCGCCGACGGCACCGTCACCGCGCTGGACAGCCGGACGCACGAGGAGCGGTGGAGCCGCGCCTTCCCGGGGCACGCACTGCCCCGCTTCCGTACCTACGGGGGCGGGTCCACCGCGTACACGGCCACCGTGCAGGACGGCGGGCGCACCCTCGTCACGGCGATCGGTCTCGCCAAGGGGGCCGTCCGGTGGGAGAAGGCGCTGCCCGGGGCGCTCACCCCGGCAGGGCCGGGCAGCGACGGCGCGCTCTTCCTGACCGCGGCCGCGCCGGACTCCCGTACGGAGGCGGTGGTGCGGTACGACCCGGAGCGCGGCACGGTGCGCCGGTACCGGCTGCAGGCGCCGCTGGACGACGCGCTCACCATGGTGCGCGGCGGGACGGTCTACCTGCTGGCCTACGGCGGCACGCTGCAGGCGGTGGGCGCGCGTACCTGGTCGGTGGAGACCTCCGTCAGCCGCGGTTCGCAGCCGGTGGTGGCCGGTGACCGGCTGTACTTCAGCGCGCCCGACGGGCGGCTGCTGGCGGTGGACACCCGGCGCGGGGCGATGCTCGGGCAGACGAAGCCGCGGATTGCCACGGGGCGCGGCGGCTTCCTGGAGACGGTGCCGTCGCCGGTGCCGGACCCGGCCGGGCGCCGGATCTTCGCCTCGGCACCGGACGGCACGGTCTTCGGCGTGGAAGCGGAGCGTCCCGGCCGCTGGTAGCCGGTACGCGAACGCCCCCGGCGTACGGAGGTCCGTACGCCGGGGGCGTGTGCGGCAGCGTGGGGTCAGCCGAGCTTGCTGACGTCCCGGACCGCGCCGCGGTCGGCGCTGGTGGCCATCGCGGCGTAGGCGCGCAGGGCCTGCGAGACCTTGCGCTCACGGTTCTTCGGCGCGTAGACGCCGCCCAGGGCCTCGCGGCGGGCGGTCAGCGTGGCCTCGTCCACGGCCAGCTCGATCGAGCGCTCCGGGATGTTGATCTTGACCAGGTCGCCGTCCTCGACCAGCGCGATGGTGCCGCCGGCGGCCGCCTCCGGGGAGGCGTGGCCGATGGACAGGCCGGACGTGCCGCCGGAGAAGCGGCCGTCGGTGACCAGCGCGCAGGCCTTGCCCAGGCCGCGGCCCTTGAGGAAGGAGGTCGGGTACAGCATCTCCTGCATGCCCGGGCCGCCCTTGGGGCCCTCGTACCGGATGACGACCACGTCGCCCTCCTTGACCTGCTTGTTCAGGATGCGCTCGACGGCCTCCTCCTGGGACTCGCAGACCACGGCGGGGCCCTCGAAGACCAGGATCGACTCGTCGACGCCGGCGGTCTTCACGACGCAGCCGTCCACGGCGAGGTTGCCGCGCAGCACGGCCAGGCCGCCGTCCTTGGAGTAGGCCTCCGCCACGGAGCGGATGCAGCCGTTCGCCGCGTCGGTGTCGAGCGAGTCCCAGCGCTCGGACTGGGAGAACGCCGTCGCCGAGCGCTTGCAGCCGGGCGCCGCGTGGAACAGCTCGACGGCCTCCGGGGAGGGCGAGCCGCCGCGGATGTCCCACTCCTTGAGCCAGTCGGCCAGCGAGTCGGCGTGCACGGAGGACACGTCCTCGTTCAGCAGCCCGCCGCGGAACAGCTCGCCCAGGATGGCCGGGATGCCGCCCGCGCGGTGCACGTCCTCCATGTAGTACGTGCCCTGCGGCGCGACGTTCGGCGCGACCTTGGAGAGGCAGGGGACGCGGCGGGAGACCTCGTTGATGTCGTCCAGGCCGAAGTCCTGGCCCGCCTCCTGGGCCGCGGCCAGCAGGTGCAGGATCGTGTTGGTGGAGCCGCCCATGGCGATGTCCAGCGCCATGGCGTTCTCGAAGGCGGCGCGGGAGCCGACGTTACGGGGCAGGACAGTCTCGTCGTCCTGCTCGTAGTAGCGCTTGGTGATCTCCACGACGGTCCGGCCCGCACGCTCGTACAGCGCCTTGCGGGCGGTGTGGGTGGCGAGCACGGAGCCGTTGCCCGGCAGGGCCAGGCCCATGGCCTCGGTCAGGCAGTTCATCGAGTTGGCGGTGAACATGCCGGAGCAGGAGCCGCAGGTCGGGCAGGCGTTGTTCTCGATCCGGAGGATGTCCTCGTCGGAGACGTTCTCGTTGACCGCGTCGGAGATCGCGTCGATCAGGTCCAGCTTGCGGACCGTGCCGTTGACCAGCGTGGCCCGGCCGGCCTCCATCGGGCCGCCGGAGACGAAGACCGTCGGGATGTTCAGCCGCATCGCGGCCATCAGCATGCCCGGGGTGATCTTGTCGCAGTTGGAGATGCAGATCAGGGCGTCGGCGCAGTGCGCCTCGACCATGTACTCCACGGAGTCGGCGATCAGGTCGCGGGAGGGCAGCGAGTAGAGCATGCCGCCGTGGCCCATCGCGATGCCGTCGTCCACGGCGATCGTGTTGAACTCCCGGGCGATGCCGCCCGCCTCCTGGATCGCCTCGGAGACGATCCGGCCGATCGGCGCGAGGTGGGTGTGGCCCGGCACGAACTCGGTGAAGCTGTTGGCCACCGCGATGATCGGCTTCCGGCCGATGTCCGCGCCCGCTACGCCCGAGGCCTGCATAAGGGCACGGGCGCCCGCCATGTTGCGGCCGTGGGTAACGGTGCGGGACCTCAGCTCAGGCACGATGGTCACTCCCTTGGGATTCGGTGGACTCGCCGCCACGCAGGCGCCTCGCGGGGCCCTGCGCCGGGCCTCCGGCCTGCGGCGCAGTCACGTCACGGCAGTCACATATCAGCTGATCCGAGACTACGCCTCCGATCCAAGATCTGGACAGTCCCTCCGGAATGTGAGATGCGCGATCGCCATGCGGACGGGACGGAACACATCCCGCCACGACCCGGTGCGCGGAACGGCAGCTCACGCCTCCGTGAGATACCGCTGCAGCGTCGGCGCGACCATCCGCACGATGTCCTCGGGGTCGGCCGAGGCCAGCGGCTCGACCCGGACGACGTACCGCAGCATCGTGATGCCGACCAGCTGCGCTGCGGCCAGCTCGGCACGGAGGCGCGGCTCCGGCACGGCCAGCTCCGCCGCCACCCGCTCCAGCATCCGCCGCAGTACGACGCCGCGCAGCACCTTCGCCGCCGCCTCGTGGGTCACCGCTGACCGGACCACGGCGAGCAGCGGGGCGCGGGTCGCCGGGTTCTCCCAGATGCTCAGGAAGTACCGCGCGAACCGCTCGCCGATGCCGTCGGCGCCCTGCGCCAGCACGTCGGGGAGGTGCAGCGCGGGCTCCATGGTTACCTCGATGGCGGCGCCGAAGACCTGCTCCTTCGTGCCGAAGTAGTGGTGCACCAGCGCCGGGTCCACCTGCGCCGCCTTGGCGATCCCGCGGATGGAGGTCTTGTCGTACCCGCGCTCGGAGAATTCCGTACGGGCAGCGGTGAGGATCCGCTCCCGTGCGCCGGGGCCCGTCGTGCCCTCCGTACGGGAGGGGCGGCCGCGCCGTCTCGGCGCCGCCCCGGAAGCGCCCCCGCGGGGCGCGGTCACGAGCCGTACACCCGGTTCGGCGAGGCCAGGTGGAGCCGGGTGAAGGCGAGGGCCTCGGCGAGGTCGGCCTCGCGTTCGGCGGCGGAGAGCGCGCGGCGGGTGTTGACCTCGATGACGATGTGCCCGTCGTAGCCGGTGGCCGCCAGCCGCTCCAGCAGCTCGGCACAGGGCTGCTTGCCGCGCCCCGGGACCAGGTGCTCGTCCTTGTTGGAGCCGCTGCCGTCGGCGAGGTGGATGTGGGCCAGCCGGTCGCCCATCCGGTCCACCATGTGCAGCGCGTCGCTCCGGGCGGTCGAGGTGTGCGACAGGTCGACGGTGAAGTGCCGGTAGTCGTCCTTGGTGGGGTCCCAGTCCGGCGCGTACGCCAGCATCTCGCGGTCGCGGTAGCGCCAGGGGTACATGTTCTCGACGGCGAACTTCACGTCCGTCTCGTTCTCCATGCGCCACACTCCGCGCACGAAGTCCCGGGCGTAGTTGCGCTGCCACCGGAAGGGCGGGTGCACGACGACCGTGGAGGCGCCCAGCTTCTCCGCCGCGTTCCGGGCCCGCTGAAGCTTGGTCCACGGGTCGGTGGACCACACGCGCTGAGTGATCAGCAGGCACGGCGCGTGGACGGCCAGCACCGGCACGCCGTGGTAGTCGGACAGCCGGCGCAGCGCCTCGATGTCCTGACTGACCGGATCGGTCCAGACCATGACCTCGATGCCGTCGTACCCCAGGCGTGCGGCGATCTCGAAGGCCGTCGCGGTCGACTCCGGATACACCGACGCCGTGGACAGGGCGACCTTCGCATCCGGGATGCGCACCACTGGCTCCGTCACGAGGGACAGGGTACGGGGCCGCGCTTTGCGCGGGGGAGCGGGTCGCCATTCGGGGGTGCCCCTGGGGCGCCGTGGGCGGGCGCGCCGCCGCGGTGACCGGTCGCGCGGTTCCCCGCGGCCCCTGATCGCCCTTCGGGCTCGTTCTCGATCGCCGGACGGGCTCGATTCGCTCAGCCCGGCTCGCCGTTCGGCAGATGGTCCAGCCGCCGCAGGATGACGCCCTCGCGCAGCGCCCACGGGCAGATCTCCAGCTCGTCCACCTTGAAGAGGTCCATCGCGGCCTCCGCGACCAGCGCCCCGGCCAGCAGCTGGCGGGCCCGCCCCTCGGAGACCCCGGGCAGTCCGGCGCGCTTGTCGGCGGTCATCGTGGCCAGCTGGGGCACCCACTCCTCCAGCGTCGCCCGGCTCAGCCCGCGCTGTACGTACAGGCCGTCCGCCGAGCGGGCCGCGCCGGCGAGTCTGGCCAGCTGCTTGAAGGTCTTGGAGGTGGCCACGACGTGGTCCGGCGTCCCGAAGCGTGTGAAGTCGCTCACCACTCTCGCGATTTCGGCGCGCACCCGGCGCCGCAGCGCCCGTACGGCCTCCGGGTCCGGCGGGTCGCCGGGCAGGTCGCTGTTGGTGAGCCGGCCGGCGCCGAGCGGCAGCGAGACCGCCGCGTCCGGGTCCTCGTCCAGGCCGTACGCGATCTCCAGCGAACCGCCGCCGATGTCCAGGAGCAGCAGCCGCCCGGCCGACCAGCCGAACCAGCGGCGGGCCGCGAGGAACGTGAGCCGCGCCTCGTCCTCGCCGGAGAGCACCCGCAGCGTGACGCCGGTCTCCTCGGCGACGCGCGCGAGCACGTCCTCGCCGTTGGGTGCGTCACGTATCGCGGAGGTCGCGAACGGCAGTACGTCCTCGACGCCCTTGTCCTCCGCGACCTGTATCGCCTCACGGACCGTGGCGACGAGCAGGTCGACGCCCGCGGCGGCGACGTTCCCGCCCTCGTCGAGGAGTTCGGCCAGCCGCAGTTCCGCCTTGTGGGACCAGGCGGGCAGCGGGCGCGCGCCGGGGTGCGCGTCCACCACCAGCAGATGCACCGTATTGGAACCCACGTCGAGAACACCGAGTCGCATACACAGAAAGCTACTGCGGCCCCGTGACGCCTTTAGGCTGGGGATGTGGCGAAGACGAAAAAGGCGAAGCAGGAAAAAGCCCTCAAGAAGCTCGAAAAGCAGCAGGCGCGCGGGGCGGCGTCCGACGAGGTGACCGACGAGGTCGGCCTCGACTTCGCCCGTGCCTGGGTCACCTTCCCGGACCCGGCCGACGACGAGCAGGTCTTCAAGTGCGACCTGACCTGGCTCACCTCGCGCTGGAACTGCGTCTTCGGCGGCGGCTGCCAGGGTATCGAGGCGGGCCGCGCCGACGACGGCTGCTGCACGCTCGGCGCGCACTTCTCCGACGAGGAGGACGAGGAGCGGGTCGCCGAGCACGTGGCGCGGCTCACGCCGGACATCTGGCAGTTCCACGACGTGGGCAGCACGACCGGCTGGGTCGAGGAGGACGAGGACGACGGTGAGCGCCAGACCCGGCGCTGGAAGGGCTCCTGCATCTTCCAGAACCGCCCCGGCTTCCCCGGCGGCGCCGGCTGCTCGCTGCACATCCTGGCCCTCCAGGAGGGCCGCGAGCCGCTGGAGACCAAGCCGGACGTGTGCTGGCAGCTCCCGGTCCGCCGCACCTACGAGTGGATCGACCGGCCCGACGACACCCGCATCCTCGAAATCACCATCGGCGAGTACGACCGCCGCGGCTGGGGCCCCGGCGGCCACGACCTGAACTGGTGGTGCACCTCGGCGACGTCCGCGCACGGCGCGTCGAAGGCGGTGTACCAGTCGTACGCCCCCGAGCTCATCGAGCTGATGGGCAAGGAGGGCTACGACCGCCTCGCGGAGCTCTGCGAGGAGCGCCTGGCCATGGAACGCCCGATGGCCCCGCACCCGGCGGACCCGGTGCTGCTGCCGATGCCGGTGGTCCCGAAGGGCTGACCGCCCCGACCGGCCGCCCTCCACCCCCGGCGGTCCCGGCCCGTCGGCAAATCGGCCCAGCCCCCTCAGGAGCCGGCCCGCCCGGCCCGATCCAGCCCGGCCGGCGCTTGAGGACCGGGGGCCCGGGGTCAGCGCCCCCGGCTTCGGGAAGGGCCGGGACCGGGGCGCCCTCCCCACCGGGGCACCCTCCGGCGGCCCCTCGCGGCCTCAGCCCGCCGGGCTGCCCGAATCCGACGGCGGCGGCGTCGAGCTGGGCGGCGGATCACTCGGCGACGGCTCCGAAGGCGTCGGCGTGGGCGTCGGGGACGGCGGCGGATCGCTCGGCGACGGGTCGGACGGCGTCGGGTCGGGCGGCGTCGGGTCGGGCGGCGTGGGCGTCGGGTCCGTCGGCGGATGCGTGGGCGTCGGCCGCGGCCCTCCGGGGTCCGGCCGCGTCGCGCCCCGCCCCTCGATCGTGATCACCGACCCCGCCGGGTCCACGGTGATCCGGGCCCGCCAGTAGCCCGCCGGCTCCCGGTCGTGGTCGACGTACACCCTGACCGTCGTCGTCTCCCCCGGCTGCAGCACCCCCGCCGTCGTACTGAACTGGAGCCACGGCGCACCGGTGTGCGCCGCCCACCGCACGGGCGTCCCGCCGGAGGCGGACAGCGTGATGAGGGTGAGGTCGCCGCTCGGCTGCGCCGCGACGGTGAGCCGCCCCGGCCCGGTGCGGGACCTCGAAGGGCTCGGCACGGCCTCCCCCAGCCGCTCGCCCTGCGCGCCGATGACCTCCACCGACACGTCCGGCGAGTGGCTGCCGGGGCCGAACCGGGGATCGGGCGTGGTCTGCGCGCTGCCCGCCTTCTCGTACGGACGTGAGCCCAGCCGGTCGCCTTCGGTGTCGCCCGCGCTGACGGAGGTGCCGTCCGTCTCGCCGGTCAGCGGGGCGCCCCGGTACGCCGCCCAGAGGGCGAGCACCGGCGCCGCCAGGACCGTGGCCACCACGGTCGTCGTCAGCGCCCGGCTGCGCAGCCGGGCATTGCGGGCCGCCCGGTCCTTGGCCCCGACGGGGAAGCCGTCGCGGTCGTAGCGGGGTGCAGAACCGTTTACGCCGACCGCCCGTTTCGTGCGCCCCTGCGCCCCCTTCTCCAGCGGTTCCACCGCCCGCCCGGTCCGCGACCGCAGGGCCGCGCGCATCGCGACGCGGGCCGCGGCGCGCGGCGCCGTGACCATCGGCAGCGGCCCCTGCGCCACCGGCTCGGCCCCGGGCCAGGGCCCGCCCGCCGTCGCCCGCTCGGCCGTACGGCGGCACTCCTCGCAGGCGTCGACATGCCGTACGAGCTCCCGCCGCAGCGCCGTGCCCAGCAGCGTCCGGGCGTCCCCGGCCAGCCGGGCCACGTCGGGGCAGCGGCCGAACTCGACGACGGCGAGCGCCGCGCGGGTGCGCTCCACCTCGCAGGCGGCGGTGGAGAGCAGGGCGCGGGCCGTGACCGGCTCCATGCCGAGCACGGCGGCCAGTTCGCGGGAGCCGAGCCCGTGCCGTACGGACAGCTCCAGCGCCTCGCGCTGCTCCGGTGTCGTACCGGCCGCTTCCGGCCAGGCCAGCGCGGCCAGTTCGCGCCGCTGATCGGTCTCGTCGTCGGCCGCGGGCTCCGGGCGCGCGTCCGGGTCGGCGAGCCGCCGCTGACACGCCCAGCGGGCCAGCGCGTACAGCCACGGGCGGTACAGCGCGGGGTCGGACGGACGGCGCCCGTGCTGCCGCTCGGCGAGCGCGAGCACCTCGCCGAGCACCTCGGTCGCCGCGCCGTGCTCGCACAGCACGGAGAGGCAGTACGTGAACAGTCCGTCCACGTAGGGCTCGTAGCGCTCGGTGGAAAGGTCGTGCCGGTCGTGGCGGTCGGACCGGGCGGCACGGCCGGCCCGGCCCTGCCGCCGGTCCCGCTCCGCCCTGGGCGCGCGGAGCGGTGCGGCAGTGGTCTGTGTCGGATGTCCGGGCCTGCTGCTCATCACCCGGCGACCGTAGACAGGCGACGGTGACCGGTCAGGGCCGGTTGGCGGCTTTTAATTCTTTCGGGTGACGTTCTCCCTCAAAAGGGGACAGGCGTCCGATCCGTAACGTCCCCCACACGCGTATCCATGGCCACTGCCACCCGGAACGTGTCATCCGCCGCTCTCCGCCTCCTGTCCCTCACCGCACGTCGTCCGTACCGTGCCCGGCCGCGTTGTCGGACCCCACGGCTACGGTGGCTCCCATGGCAACCCGCAAATCCCCGGCCAAGGACCGCCCTTCCTACCGCTGCACCGAGTGCGGCTGGACCACCGCGAAGTGGCTCGGCCGCTGCCCCGAGTGCCAGGCGTGGGGCACGGTCGAGGAGACCGGCGGCAGCGCCGCCGTCCGCACGACGGCGCCGGGCCGGGTCACGACGGCCGCGCTGCCCATCGGCCAGGTCGACGGCCGGCAGGCCACGGCCCGCTCCACCGGCGTGGCCGAGCTGGACCGCGTGCTCGGCGGCGGTCTCGTCCCCGGTGCCGTGGTGCTGCTCGCCGGCGAGCCCGGCGTCGGCAAGTCCACGCTGCTGCTGGACGTCGCCGCCAAGGCCGCGAGCGACGAACACCGCACGCTCTACGTCACCGGTGAGGAGTCCGCGAGCCAGGTGCGGCTGCGCGCCGACCGCATCGGCGCCATCGACGACCACCTCTACCTCGCCGCCGAGACCGACCTCTCCGCCGTCCTCGGCCACCTCGACTCGGTCAAGCCCTCCCTGCTGATCCTGGACTCCGTCCAGACCGTCGCCTCGCCCGAGATCGACGGCGCGCCCGGCGGCATGGCCCAGGTCCGCGAGGTCGCCGGGGCGCTGATCCGCGCATCCAAGGAGCGCGGGATGTCCACGCTCCTCGTCGGCCACGTCACCAAGGACGGCAACATCGCGGGCCCCCGCCTGCTGGAGCACCTCGTCGACGTCGTGCTGAGCTTCGAGGGCGACCGGCACGCCCGCCTCCGCCTCGTACGGGGCGTCAAGAACCGGTACGGAGCCACCGACGAGGTCGGCTGCTTCGAGCTGCACGACGAGGGGATCACCGGCCTGGCCGACCCCTCGGGCCTCTTCCTGACCCGCCGCGACGAGCCGGTGCCGGGCACCTGCCTCACCGTCACCCTGGAGGGCCGCCGCCCGCTGGTCGCCGAGGTCCAGGCGCTCACGGTCGACTCCCAGATCCCGTCCCCCCGGCGGACGACCTCCGGCCTGGAGACCTCCCGGGTCTCGATGATGCTGGCCGTGCTGGAGCAGCGCGGCCGGATCTCCGCGCTCGGCAAGCGGGACATCTACAGCGCGACGGTCGGCGGCGTGAAGCTGTCCGAGCCGGCCGCCGACCTGGCCGTGGCGCTCGCGCTGGCCAGCGCGGCGTCCGACACGCCCCTGCCGAAGAACCTCGTGGCGATCGGCGAGGTCGGCCTCGCGGGCGAGGTCCGCCGGGTCACGGGCGTGCAGCGCCGGCTCGCCGAGGCGGCGCGGCTGGGCTTCACCCACGCCCTGGTGCCGGCCGATCCGGGCAAGATCCCGGCGGGCATGCGGGTCCGGGAGGTCGCGGACGTCGGCGAGGCGCTGCGCGTGCTTCCCCGCCGCCCGCCCCGCGAGCCGGCGCGGAAGGAGGGTGCGGCGGAGGAGGCGGAGGCGTCCCCGCTGAGCGGTCGTTGAGCGGCCGCTGAGCCGCGGAGGCCGCCTCCGGTGCGCCGGGCGGGTGCCGCCCCGCGCCGCCCGGACGGGACTCCCCTAGGTAAACGGCGCGTCGCCGGTAGACTTTGCCCTGGTCTCGCCCGTCAACGCAGTCCTGCCGCAGATCGCGCCCGCGACGTACTCACGCGGCCACGGCAGCTCCGGGCGGGCTGCGGCACCGACAGACCTTGCGACGGAGGAGTGCAGTGGCAGCCAACGACCGGGCGTCGTCCCCCGGAAGGTCCGGCGGTAGCTCCGGCGGTGACAGTCTGATGCGCGCCTCGCTGAGCGCGGTCGCACCGGGCACGGCACTGCGTGACGGACTGGAGCGCATCCTCCGCGGCAACACCGGCGGTCTCATCGTGCTCGGCTTCGACAAGACCGTCGAGTCGATGTGCACCGGCGGTTTCGTCCTCGACGTCGAGTTCAGCGCCACCCGCCTGCGCGAGCTGTGCAAGCTCGACGGCGCGCTGGTGCTCGACAAGGACATCACCAAGATCCTGCGGGCCGGCGTCCAGCTCGTGCCCGACGCCTCCATCGCCACCGAGGAGACCGGCACCCGGCACCGTACGGCGCAGCGGGTCTCCATCCAGGCCGGCTTCCCGGTCGTCTCGGTCAGCCAGTCCATGCGCCTGATCGCGCTCTACGTGGACGGCGAGCGCCGCGTCCTCGAAGAGTCCGCCGCGATCCTCTCCCGCGCCAACCAGGCGCTCGCGACGCTGGAGCGGTACAAGCTGCGCCTGGACGAGGTCGCCGGCACGCTCTCCGCGCTGGAGATCGAGGACCTGGTGACGGTCCGCGACGTGACCGCCGTGGCCCAGCGCCTGGAGATGGTCCGCCGGATCGCGACCGAGATCGCCGAGTACGTCGTCGAGCTGGGCACGGACGGCCGGCTGCTCTCCCTCCAGCTGGACGAGCTGATCGCGGGCGTCGAGCCGGAGCGGGAGCTGGTCGTCCGCGACTACGTACCCCAGCCGACGGCCAAGCGGTCCCGCACGGTGGCCGAGGCGCTCGCCGAGCTGGACGCGCTCTCCCACACCGAGCTGCTCGAACTCCCGATCGTGGCCCGCGCCCTCGGTTACAGCGGCTCGCCCGAGACCCTGGACTCCGCGGTCTCCCCGCGCGGCTTCCGCCTGCTGGCCAAGGTGCCCCGTCTCCCCGGCGCGGTCATCGACCGCCTGGTCGACCACTTCGGCGGCCTGCAGAAGCTCCTCGCCGCCAGCGTCGACGACCTCCAGACGGTGGACGGCGTCGGCGAGGCCCGCGCCCGCTCGGTCCGCGAAGGCCTCAGCCGCCTCGCGGAGTCCTCGATCCTGGAACGCTACGTCTGACCCGCCGGGCCCGCCGGCCGGTCCGTACGGGGCCGGCCGCTTCCTTCTTCGCCGTCAGTCCTTCGCGAGGACGAAGGACGTGCTGTCCGGCTTCAGGCCGTCGACCGTGAGCTCGGCGAGGTAGGTGCCCGCCTTGGCCGTCTTGGCGGTGGGCGTCGCGCACTGCGGGGCCGTGGGCTTGCGGTCCCACTCGACGGTCCGGGTGAGGGTCGCCCCTGCGGGCACCTTCAGCGGCGCCGGGCCGGTGCTCGGCGGGCAGTCGTCCGAGGCGTACAGGTGGTCGTCACTGTCCGTGTGACTGATCGTCAGCACCGCGGACTTGTGGCCGAGGTCGACCTTGCAGTCCTGGTCCGAGGAGTTCTTGACGGTCAGTTCGAACTTCGGGCGGTCGTCCGGCCCGTAGGAGTTCTTGCTGCTGCGCAGCTTCAACTCGACGTCGGAGCCCTGGCAGTCGGCGAGCGCCGAGCCGCCCGGCACCAGGACGCCGCCACCGCTGCCGGCACCCGCGCCGGAGCCCGTACCGCCGCCCTCACCGATGGGCGTACCGCCGCCCGTACCGCCGCCGGAGCCGCCCGAACCGCCGCTCCCGGCCCCGCCGGAGCCCGCGTCGGCGTCACCGTCGCCACCGCCGTCGCCCGCCTCGTCGCGGCCGCCCGGCTTCTGGCTGATGCCGGAGTCGGTGGCGTTGGGACCCGGCGTGATGGACGTGGCGGGACCGCCGGCCGACCCCTTGTCGTTCGAGCCGCCGTCACCACTGGTGTTGCCCATGCTGACGGCCCACACCACCAGCAGTACGAGGAGTGCGAGGATCGCGAGCGCGACCGCCCTCCGTCGCCAGTAGATGGAGGAGGGAAGCGGCCCGATCGGATTGCGCAGAGATCCCACGCGGAAACTGTACGAGAGATCAGCCCCGATGCCAGCCAGTACCCGCCGACGCACCCCCGACTTTTCCCATCATCAGCCTGGTTCTCCCTGGTCAACTCCCGCGATTCCCCCTCCGCGCGGCCCTGCGGCACGAGTCCGACGGCGACCGCCCCGGCACCCTATGACGCGACGTCGGACATACGTACGATGCGAACCGGGTGCGAGGAAACGTTCACCCGACATGGACCGCACGCGACTGAGGAGTACACCCGTGAAGACTCCGACCGGCCTGCCGCTGACCAACTGGCGCAAGAGCAGCTACAGCAATCCGCAGAGCAACTGCGTTGAGGTCGCCGACCACACGCCCCACGGCGTCCCCGTCCGCGACAGCAAGGACCCGCAGGGTCCGGCGCTGTTCTTCCCGGCCGACGCCTGGTCCGCCTTTGTCGCGCACATAGGCCGCTGACGCGGCAGGCCACGAGACGCGGAGCCCGTCACCGGCCCCAGCGCTGACCGGAGTTCGCCTGTGCGACCTTGGCGCTCAGTACCTCGGCGGCGGTGGCGGGCCGCGCGGCGGCGCCCGGCACCTCCCACTCGCAGCCGCCGCGGGGTGGCCGCAGCCACACCGTTCCTTCGATGACGTCCATGACCTCGCCGACCTCCCCCGTTCGCGCGTCCACCGCGAACGAGCCCCTGACCGGGACCGTCCCCTTCTCCTCCGCCACTCCCATGCGCTCCACCTTCCGTGCGGAAAATCACCGTCCGTGAGGAAAGGCTTGCGCTCCGGCGCTACGGTCGGAACCCGTCGCGCGTCCGCAGCGGGCCATGAGGACAGAGGAGGCCGCAGATGGCGGCGGAACCCCGCGAGTTGTTCCCCGGCCGGTCGGCCCGTGACTTCTTCGGCTCGGAGCTGCGGCGCGAGCGGCTGGGTGCCGGTCTGTCGCTGGCCCAGCTCGCCGAGATCGTCCGCTACAGCAAGACGCACCTGGGGAACGTCGAGACGGCCGACCGCTCCATCCCGCCGGGCCTCCCGCCCGCGCTCGACGCCGCCTTCGGTACGGACGGCCACTTTGCCCGTCTGTACGAGCTGGCACGACGGGAGCCGCACCCGGGGAAGTACCGCCGGTTCATGGAGCTGCAGGGGCAGGCCAAGGTCGTCGAGGAGTACGCGACGCAGACCGTGCCCGGCCTGCTCCAGACCGAGGGCTACGCGCGAGCAATGCTGCGAGTAGGTGCCCTCGAAGCGCCGGACGCCGAGATCGAGGAGAAGGTGACGGCCCGGTTGGCCCGTCAGGATCTCCTGCGCTCACCTGTCGCGCCCCGGGTGTGGGTGATCCTCGAAGAGGCAGTCCTCCGGCGTCCGGTGGGCGGGCCAGAAGTCATGCGTGAACAACTGGGCGCGTTGCTGCCGCAGGTGGAAGCCACCCGCGTACGGATCCAGGTGCTGCCCTCCCAGCACGGTGAGCACGCGCTGCTGAACATTCCGCTCACTCTCCTGACGCTTCCGCACAGGCGTCTCCTCGCTTACGAAGAGGGTGGCTACTCCGGCCAACTCATCGACGACGAGGTAGCCGTCGAGAAGCGGAAGGCTGCTTACGATGCCCTCAAGGCGTACGCACTCTCCCCACCGGAGTCCGCGGCGTTCATCCGAGCGGCCATGAAGGAGCACACGCGATGCGAGCCCCCCTCGACCTGAGCACTGCGCACTGGCGCAAGAGCAGCTACAGCAACCAGGACGGCGGCAACTGCGTCGAGACCGCCCTCGGCCTCCCCGGACTCGTCCCCGTCCGCGACAGCAAGGTTTTGCACGGCCCCGTGCTCATCTTCCCGGCCGACACCTGGGCCGCATTCGTCGCGCACATACGACGCTAGGCCCCGACTCCCCCGGCTTCCCCGACTCCCCCGACTCCCCCGCCGCCAGGGCCGGGATCACTCCGCCGGCCCGTACGGAGGCGCGGCGGCCGGGCGGAAGGCGGTGCCGGAGGCGGTATCGCTCGTCCCGGGTGACATTGACCGCCGTGAGAACCGGATCGGCGGGCGGCCGAGCGGAGGAAGGCGTGGTCCTCGGCGTTGCGCCCGTCGGCCTGGAGGATGTTGTGGTCCACGTACTGCACGCTCACCTCGGTGCGCACCCGGTCCAGGCCGATGGCCTCCAGCTCCTGCATGACCAGCGTGCCCGTGGCGTCCTGGGTCAGAGTCTGGTCGATGCGCAGGCCGATCTCGCTGCCCGGCTCCGGTTCGCCGTCCACCAGGTGGTCCGCGATGAGCCGGTGCGCGAGGCTGCCGTTCGTCGCGTGGCCGCTCGCCGCCATGCCGCCTCCCTCAGTGCGTGCGCTTTCGTCCGCTGTCGCACCCTGAGTACCCGTTCGTCCCGAGGCGACCCTCGTACGGGAGCGCCGCGCCCCTACTGGCCGAATCCGCCGGCGGAGGCGTCGGGGCCGGCGGGCGGTGCGCCGGCGTCGGTCCATTCCTCCTTGTGGCCGAAGCCCCGGGCGTTGTCGATCAGGCGGAGCCAGCCGGGGCGGAGCTCCCAGAAGGCGGTGTGGTCCATGGCGCTGCGCAGCTTGGGGCTGAGCGCGACGTAGGGGAAGCGGTCGGCGTACGCGCGCCACGCCCGGCGGCGTTCCGCACCGTCCAGACGGCGGCATGTGCCACGCCCCTGAATCCCCGTCAGGCCCGACCACTCCTGGTCGTCGCGCTGGGCGGTGAAGGCGACCGGGGCCGCCGGGTGCCCGGCTGCCAGGGCCCGGCCGTGCCGGGTGGACTCCGACGTGACGAAGAGGAGGACGGGGTCCGGGCCGTCGGTCGCGGCGTACAGGACGGCGCAGGCCTGCGGCCCGTCCTCGTCCGTGTAGGCGAGCGTCATGGTGGTGTGGTCGGCCAGGGCCCGCAGGATCTCGGGCGGGCAGGGACGGTCCGGGGGCGTGCTCTGGTTCATGGGAGCATCCTCGCCCGCCGGCCGGGCGGCGGATGCGGCCCCCCGTCGCCACGCCCGCGGCCCCCGATCGCCACGCACCCGCCCCGCCGCCGCACACCGCGCCCCCGACCTGCCCACTTCCCCCGGCCCGGCCGCCCCGCCCGGCGGTCCCGCGCACGCCCCGTTGCAGCAGTCGGCGTACCACGTGCAGGTGCACAACGGGCGGCACGGGGCCGGGTCGTTTCACCGCCGCGCGGCACCGTGTCAGGATCGACGGTGCCATGACTTCCACTCCTGCCCCCGCCCAGCCCGCCGGCGACGCCGCCGTGGAGCCCGGCAACGGACGCACCGCCGGGACCCCGGCGCCGCGCCCCGCCGAGCCCGCCGCCGCCTCCGCCCTTGCCGCCGCCTCCGCCACCGGCATCGCCACGGATGCCGCCGACGCCGCCGACAGGGCCGGCCGGCGGCTGCACGAGCCGGTCAACGACTGGTTCGACGAGCACGCCCGCGATCTGCCGTGGCGCCGCCCCGAGGCGGGTGCCTGGGGCGTGATGGTCAGCGAGTTCATGCTGCAGCAGACGCCCGTCAACCGGGTGCTGCCGGTCTACGAGCAGTGGCTCGCCCGCTGGCCCCGCCCGGCCGACCTGGCCGCCGAACCGTCCGGTGAGGCGGTGCGCGCCTGGGGCCGGCTCGGCTACCCGCGGCGCGCCCTGCGGCTGCACGCCGCCGCCTCCGCGATAAAGGAGCGGCACGGCGGCGACGTGCCGCGCGAGCACGCCCAGCTGCTGGCGCTGCCCGGCGTCGGCGAGTACACCGCGGCGGCGGTGGCCTCCTTCGCGTACGGGCAGCGGCACGCCGTCCTGGACACCAATGTCCGCCGCGTGTTCGCCCGCGCGGTCACCGGCCGCCAGTACCCGCCGAACGCCACCACCGCCGCCGAACGCAAGCTCGCCCGCGCGCTGCTGCCCGAGGACGAGGCGACCGCCGCCAAGTGGGCCGCGGCCACGATGGAACTGGGCGCACTGGTGTGCACGGCGCGCAGCCCCGAGTGCGTGCGCTGCCCGGTCGCCGCGCAGTGCGCCTGGCGGCTGGCCGGTTCTCCCGAGCACGAGGGCCCGCCGCGGCGTGTCCAGACGTACGCGGGCACCGACCGCCAGGTGCGCGGCAAGCTGCTGGCCGTGCTGCGCGAGGCGGTCGCGCCGGTGCCGCAGGCGCGGCTGGACGCGGTGTGGCACGAGCCGGTCCAGCGGGCGCGTGCCCTGGACGGGCTGGTCGCCGACGGCCTGGTGGAGCCCCTCCCGGACGGCCTGTACCGGCTCCCGCTGACCTGATCCGTTCCGGCCCGACGCGGTCCGGACCGGCGCGCCCCGCCGGTCCGGGCAGCACCGGTGCCGATGAATCCCGCGTCCCGTGGAACCCGCCGTCCGGCGGGCCCGTCCTCCCTCTGGGGGATGACGTTCAGGCGGCTTCCGTCCCCCGCGAGGAGGAGCCCCGCGCCGCTGTTACACAACCGACGGATTCCCGTGCGTTCGCTGTGGGGCAGCCGCGCATGACGCCGCAACACCCCCTCCGTAGCGTCCTCTTCCGTGCTGGACATGAGGGCCGCGCCGACAGACGTACGGCGCCCGGCCCGCGACCACCGGCACACACAACGTGGGGAACGCAGACGGAGGAACGGAGGCGTCGGTATGGCGACCAGCGGCGGCAAGGTACTGGACTTTGAAGAGTACGTGCGCACTCGGCAGGATGCCCTGCTGCGGAGCGCCCGGCGTCTGGTGCCCGACCCGGTCGACGCCCAGGACCTTCTCCAGACGGCACTCGTGCGGACGTACGGCCGCTGGGACGGCATCGCCGACAAGTCCCTCGCCGACGCCTACCTGCGCCGCGTCATGATCAACACGCGGACCGAGTGGTGGCGGGCGCGCAAGCTGGAAGAGGTGCCCACCGAGCAGCTCCCGGACGCGAGCGTGGACGACGGCAGCGAGCAGCGCGCCGACCGCGCCCTGCTGATGGACATCCTCTCGGTACTGGCTCCCAAGCAGCGCAGCGTCGTCGTGCTGCGACACTGGGAGCAGATGAGTACGGAGGAGACCGCGGCGGCGCTGGGCATGTCCACGGGGACGGTCAAGAGCACGCTGCACCGGGCGCTGGCCCGGCTGCGCCAGGAGCTGGTGAACCGTGAGGTCGACGCGCGCGTACTGGAGCGTGACGGCCGGGGGCGGGAGCGGTGCGCGGCCTGACCGGCGGCGGCACCGCCGGCCGGCGGGCCGGCGACGGGTGACAGGCACATGGTGAGCAGGAGCGGTGTGACCAGAGGCGGCGGAGCCGACGGCGGACCGGCCGGGAAGCGGCCGGCCGCTTCTTCGCGCCTGCCCGCGACCTTGTGGCGCGCGACCGGCACGGCCCTCGCGGGGATCGCCGCGATCGCGCTGCTGCTGGCCGGGTGCGAGACGACCGGCGACGGGGTGCGGTCCGAGGGTTCGGCCGCCGACTCGCCGGTGCCGTCCCGGGCCCGCAGCGATGCGCCGTCGCCCTCCCCCTCGTCGTCGGTGACGTACAAGAAGGTCGACGCGCGGGAGCTGCTGCGCAAGGACCCCAAGGTCGGCGCCGAGGTGAAGAAGACGCTGGCCAAGCCGTGCACGGCCGACGAGTACCCGATCGACGTCACCTACGCGCCGCTGACCGGCAACAAGACGGCGGACGTCATCGTCAACGTGATGACCTGCGCGGACTCCGTCGGCATCGGGTCGTACGTGTACCGCA
Source organism: Streptomyces sp. NPDC050806 (assembly GCF_055586425.1). Classification (NCBI taxonomy): domain Bacteria; kingdom Bacillati; phylum Actinomycetota; class Actinomycetes; order Kitasatosporales; family Streptomycetaceae; genus Streptomyces; species Streptomyces sp. NPDC050806. The sequence goes on from NZ_JBVJIF010000006.1 coordinate 31,809, forward strand.
AGGGCGCCAAGGGCTACGAGAACGTCTTCACCAACGAGGAGCCGCCGGTCTACGCCGCGGTCAGCAAGGGCGAGCTGGAGATCACCAAGCAGACCTACAAGACCGACGACGCCGTCTGCTGCCCCACGGGTGAGGATGTGATGACGTACCACTGGAAGAACGACCGCTTCCGCGAGTACGCCCACTACTACACCGACTACAGCAAGACCGGCGACGGAACCGAGCCCAGCGCGACACCATCGGAGGATTGAGAACCCGCATGGCCGAGACCCATGTGCTCTTCGTCGAGGACGACGACGTCATCCGTGAGGCCACCCAACTCGCCCTGGAGCGGGACGGGTTCACGGTGACGGCCATGCCCGACGGGCTCTCGGGCCTGGAGGCGTTCCGTGCCGACCGGCCCGACATCGCCCTGCTGGACGTCATGGTGCCGGGCCTGGACGGGGTCAGCCTGTGCCGGCGGATCCGGGACGAGTCCACGGTCCCGGTGATCATGCTGTCGGCGCGCGCCGACTCCATCGACGTGGTGCTCGGCCTGGAAGCGGGCGCCGACGACTACGTCACCAAGCCCTTCGACGGCGCGGTGCTGGTCGCCCGGATCCGGGCGGTGCTGCGCCGCTTCGGGCACGCGAGCGGCCCCGACGGCCGGAGCTGCGCGGGCCGGGAGACCGCCCCGGCGGCGGACGACGGGCTGCTGCGCTTCGGTGACCTGGAGGTGGACACCGAGGGCATGGAGGTGCGGCGGGCCGGCGAGCCGGTCGCGCTGACGCCGACCGAGATGCGGCTGCTGCTGGAGTTCTCCGACGCGCCGGGCACGGTGCTCTCCCGCGACCGGCTGCTGGAGCGCGTGTGGGACTACGGCTGGGGCGGCGACACCCGGGTCGTGGACGTCCACGTGCAGCGGCTGCGCGGCAAGATCGGCCAGGACCGCATCGAGACGGTCCGCGGCTTCGGCTACAAGCTGAGAGGCTGACCGCGGCGTGGTCGGACTCCCTCTGCGTACGGGACTGCGCTGGAAGCTCAGTGCGGCGATCGCGCTCGTCGGAGCGCTGGTCGCGATCGCGCTGAGCCTCGTCGTGCACAACGCCGCCCGGGTCTCCATGCTCGACAACAGCCGCGACGTGCAGATCGAGCGGCTGAACTTCACCCAGCGGATCTACGAGACCACCAGCCGGCTCCAGTTCGGCGCCCGGCTGGACGACCCCAAGCTGCCCAAGGACCTGCGTGCCGAGGTCGCCGAGGGCCGGCGCGCCACCTACCTGGAGGACAACGGCGAGGCCGCGCCGGAGGTGTGGGCAGCGGCACCGATGGACGACGGCCGGGTGCTCTCCCTCCACAACGACTTCCCCGACCGCTTCACCGTCCTGAACGACCTGGACCAGGCGCTGTTCATCGGGTCCATCTCGGTGGTGGCGGCCGGCTGCGCGCTGGGCGTCCTGGTCGGCGGCCGGCTCTCCAAGCGGCTGCGCAAGGCGGCAGCGGCGGCCCGCAAGCTCGCCGAGGGCGACACGTCCGTCCGCGTACGGGACGAGATCCCGGGCCGGGTACGGGACGAGACGGACGAGCTGGCGCACGCCATGGACGCCATGTCGGACGCGCTGCAGACCCGTATCGAGGCCGAGCGGCGGGTGACGGCGGACATCGCGCACGAGCTGCGCACGCCGGTCACGGGGCTGCTCACCGCGGCGGAGCTGCTGCCTCCGGGCCGCCCGACCGAGCTGGTACGGGACCGGGCGCAGGCCATGCGCACGCTGGTGGAGGACGTGCTGGAGGTGGCCCGCCTGGACGGTTACGCGGAGCGCGCCGAGCTGCAGGACGTCGACCTCGGGGAGTTCGTCCGCCGGCGGGTGCGGGCGCTCGGCCCGGACATCCGGATCGAGGTGCTGCGGGACGCCGAGGTCAGCACCGACCCGCGCCGCCTGGAGCGGATTCTCGGCAACCTCATCGCCAACGCCTCCCGGCACGGCAGGCCGCCGGTCGAGGTCACGGTCGAGGGCCGGGTGATCCGCGTACGCGACCACGGGCCCGGCTTCCCCGAGGCGCTGCTCCGCGAGGGGCCGAGCCGCTTCCGTACCGGCAGCAGCGACCGGGCGGGCCGCGGCCACGGCCTGGGCCTGACCATCGCGGCCGGCCAGGCCCGGGTCCTCGGGGCCCGGCTGACCTTCCGCAACGCGGAGGCCGCGGTGGACGGCACGAGCGGCGCCGTCGCCGTCCTCTGGCTGCCCGAGAACGCCCCGACCGCCACCGGCAGCTTCCCCGTGATCCAGCTGCCCGGCCCGGAGGACTGACCCGGCGGGCGCCGGCGCGCCGGGAAGGGCCCGCCGCTCAGCCCGCGAGCGCCGCCGTCAGCCGCCCTCGACGCAGTCGCCCCAGCTCTTGTCCATGTCCAGCCGCTCGCTGGGCTGGGTCAGCGAGAACCAGTTGCCGGAGTCGTCGCGGAAGATCGCCTCGGTGCCGTACGGGCGCTCCTGCGGCTCCTGGAGGAACTCCACGCCCTTGGCCTTCAGCGCGGCGTACTCCGCCCGGATGTCGTCCGTGCGCAGCACTCCGGCGCCCAGCACCCCCTTGCTGACCAGCTTCTTCATCGCCTCGGCCGACTCCGGGTCCAGGCCGGGCGCGCCCGGGACCATCAGCGTCAGCTCCAGGTCCGGCTGGTCCTTGGCGCCGACGGTCAGCCAGCGCATGCCGTCCTCGCCGCCCATCCGCATGTCCGTACGGACCTCAAGGCCCAGCTTCTCGGTGTAGAACTCCTTCGCCCGGTCCTGGTCGAGGACCCAGACGGTCGTGATGGCGAGACCCTTGATCATGATGTGCTCCTGGCAGGGATGGGAGAGGAAGAGGGGGCGGGGCTCCGGAGCGGCTCGGCCGCCGGCCGCGTCGCCCGCCGTCACCGTCACCGTAGGCAGGCCGCCCGCTACCGCGCTTCTCCGGAATTGCGGTCCTCCGGGCCGCGGCCGGCCGGGCTCCTGAAGCCGCCGGACCACAGGAGGGCGTAGCAGCCCGGTATGAGCGCGGAGCCGCGGCCGACGTGCCGGCTGCGGTATGCGCTCGGCGACAGCCCGGTCTGCTTCTTGAAGGTCGCCGAGAAGGTGCCCAGGCTGGTGAAGCCGACCAGGGTGCAGATCTCCGTGACGGACAGGTCGGCCGTCCGCAGCAGCTGCTCGGCGCGCTCGATGCGGCGCCGGCTGAGGTACTGGCCGGGGGTGCGGCCGTAGACCGCCTTGAAGGCGCGGACGAAGTGGTAGCGGGAGTAGCCGGCGTGCGCGGCCACCGCGTCCAGGTCGAGCGGCTCGGCCCAGTCGCGGTCCATCGCGTCCTTGGCGAGGCGCAGCTGCCGCAGATGGGCGAGGTGCGCCGTGCCGGGTGCGTTGTCCACGTTCCGATGCTGACACGCACCACTGACAACGGCCCCGGCACCGTTCGCCGGTGCCGGGGCCGTTCTTCACGTCGTACCAGGTCAGACGCCCTGTGGAAGTCGTACCGGGTCAGACGCCCTGTGGAAGCTCCGCCTTCGCGACCGGGGCGGCGTCCTGCGGCTCCTCGTCGGCCGGCTTCGCCGCCGGGCCGCCGCGCAGCGGCACCTCCTTGAGGAACCAGGCGGCGAGGAAGCCGATGACGCTGATGGCGGCGCCGCACAGGAAGACCAGGTGGGTGCCGTCAGCGACGGCGTGCAGGTACGCGTCCTTCAGCGGCGCCGGGAGCTGCGCGAGCCCGTTGCTGTCGAGCTGCGCGCCGCCCTCCATGGCCTTGCCGGCGGCCGCGCCGCCCCGCTCGGTCATGGTGTTCTGCACCTGGTGGGTGAAGAGGGCGCCGAAGATCGCCACACCGAAGGAGCCGCCGATGGTGCGGAAGAGCGTGGCGGAGGAGGAGCCGACGCCCATGTCCTTCATCTCGACGCTGTTCTGCGCGATCAGCATGGTCGTCTGCATCAGGAAGCCCATGCCGGCGCCGAGCACGGCCATGTAGACGCCCGAGGTGAAGCGGCTGGTGCCGGTGTCCATCAGGGACAGCAGGAAGAGGCCCGCGGTGATCAGCGCGCCGCCGCCCACCACGAAGATCTTGTACCGGCCGCTGGTCGTGGTGATCCGGCCCGCGACCAGCGAGACGGCCATCATCGCCAGCAGCATCGGCAGGAGCAGCAGGCCCGAGTTGGTGGCCGAGGCGCCCTGCACGGACTGCTGGAAGAGCGGCAGGAAGGTCATCGACCCGAACATCACGAAGCCGACCAGGAAGCCGATCAGGGTGACGAGCGAGAAGTTGCCGTTGCGGAAGATGTGCAGCGGCAGGACGGGCTCGCTGACCTTGCGCTCGACGAACACGAAGGCGACGAGGGAGACCAGGCCGAGCGCGCCGAGGCCGACGATCTGCGCCGACAGCCAGTCGTACTCGGTGCCGCCCCAGGTGGTGATCAGGACGAGCGCGGTGATGCCGATGGTGAGCAGCGCGGCGCCCACGTAGTCGATACGGGCCTGCGTGCGCTTCTTCGGCAGGTGCAGCACGGCCGTGATCATGACCAGGGCTATCGCGCCGAGCGGCAGGTTGATGTAGAAGCTCCAGCGCCAGCCGAGGTGGTCGGTGATCGTGCCGCCGACGAGCGGGCCGCCGATCATGGCGACGGCCATGACACCGGCCATCATGCCCTGGTACTTGCCGCGCTCCCGGGGCGGGATCAGGTCGCCGATGATCGCCATGACGCCGACCATCAGACCGCCGGCGCCCAGGCCCTGGACCGCGCGGAAGGCGATGAGCTGGCCCATGTCCTGGGCCATGCCGGAGAGCGCCGAGCCGATCAGGAACAGCACGATGGACGCGAGGAACACGCCCTTGCGGCCGTACATGTCGCCGAGCTTGCCCCAGATGGGCGTGGAGGCGGCGGTGGCGAGGGTGTAGGCGGTGACCACCCACGAGAGGTGTTCGAGGCCGCCGAGCTCGCCGACGATCGTCGGCATGGCCGTGCCCACGATCATGTTGTCGAGCATCGCGAGCAGCATCGCGATCATCAGTGCGAAGAGCACCACACGGACACTCGCGGGCTGTCTGCCACCGGTGTCCGTCGGCGCGGCGGCCTGGGTTGCGGCCATCACTCCCCCGTTCAAGGTACTTACTTGCCGCCCGGCAAGTTTGCTTACGATGAGGACGGTAAGAGACAAACTAGCCGGGCGTCAAGTAAGTTTTGTTCCGCCCCGCCTGACCAGGGATAGCCTGCGAGACCGGCACCGACGAGGTAGGAGAGCACCATGGGCACAGGACACGCGCGCAGGGGCAACACCCGGCAGCGCATTCAGGACGTGGCCCTGGACCTCTTCGCCCAGCAGGGGTACGAGAAGACCTCACTGCGGGAGATCGCCGAGCGGCTGGAGGTCACCAAGGCCGCCCTGTACTACCACTTCAAGACCAAGGAAGACATCGTCATCAGCCTCTTCGAGGACCTGGCCAGGCCCTGCGACGAGCTGATCGAGTGGGCCGCCGGCCGGCCGCGCACGCTGGAGACGAAGCAGGAGGTCGTCCGCCGCTACAGCGAGGCGCTGCGCGACGCCGCCCCGCTCTTCCGCTTCATGCAGGAGAACCAGGCCACCGTCCGCGACCTCAGCATCGGCGAGTCGTTCAAGGAACGGATGCTGACGATGGTCGGCCTCCTCAAGGAGCCGGAGGCCGAGCTGACGGACCAGGCGCGCTGCATCACCGCGCTCGTGTCGCTGCACGCCGGAATGTTCGCCATGCAGAACGTCGAGGGCGACCCCGAGGAGAAGCGCAAGGCCATCCTCGAAGTCGCCCTCGAATTGGTCACCGCGGCGAATCATCCCGCGGCATCTTGAGTTCTCGGTTTCCGGCGGCTCAGACGTCCACGTGCTCGCCGGTCAGGAACTTCACCGGCTCGATGCCGGTGCCGTAGTTCGGGCCGGTACGGACCTCGAAGTGCAGGTGCGGGCCGGTGGAATTACCGGTGCTGCCGGAAAGGGCGATCTGCTGGCCGGCGGAGACCTTCTGGCCCACCTGGACCTCGACCTTCGAAAGGTGCGCGTACTGGGTGTACGTGTTCGGGCCGTGCTTGATCACAATGGCATTGCCGTACGCGGGGCCGTCGCCGCCGCCATTCGGGCCCGCCTTGACGACGGTGCCTTCGTGCGCGGCCTTCACCTTGGTACCGGTGGGCACCACGAAGTCCTGACCGCTGTGCTTGTGCGACCAGTGGCTGCCGGCCAGACCGAACTTCTCGCCGATGCCGTACTTGTCCACCGGCTTCTCCCAGCCGTTGGTCTTCTGCAGCTGGCGCTGGGCACGCTCGTGCCGGTCAGCGGCCGCCTTGGCGCGGTCGGCCTTGGCCTTCTTCTCCGCGTCGATCGCCTTCTTCTGCGCGTCGGCCTGCGCGCTCACCGTGCTCCCCACGTCCGTGGAGAGGCCCTGGAGCGAAACCGCGCCGCCGTCCATCGCCGAAGCAGCACCGGCACCCAGCGCGAGGGAGGCGCCCATGCCTGCCACCAGAACAGTGGCGCGGGTACGCAGGGCGGGCTTCTTCGAATACCGGGTGAGGGAGAACTTCGACATGCGGGAATTACCTCCGAAAGAAAAGACTCCCGGCCGGGACCAACCGGGATCGCCATTCCTTGGTAACCCCCACCCGCAGACCTGCCAAGGGGCCTTTCTACTACCGCACGCCGTATCAACAGCTGTGGGAATCAGCCCCTTGCGCTACCCCCTCCATTCGCTTCAAAACATCCCCGCCGACTTCTTTCCGGAGCCGCTCCCCGGCCCCGAATTCGGCTCCCACCAGCCATTCCCTTGATCCTCGGCTGCCCTGCCGCAGGACCCTGCCACCCCCCTGCCAAAAGTCCCACGGCACTGAGGAACTGCGCCCCGCGAAACCGGCCGCCGCCTTTCCTATCCCCTTTAGTAGGCCCGAAATCCGCTGTGCGTCATGTCACCGAACCCCCCGTTACGCGCGCTTTGGGCGAGGCCCTTGGTATGTCCGTTTCGGGACCAAGGGCCTGTGACCCCGGTAACCTGAAAGGCGCATTCGGCCGGCACAGGAGGGGGAGCCCGGCATGGAACCGGCGGCACTCGGGGCCCGGCTGGCGTCGTCCGCCGTGGCCCCGCTCGTGAAGAAGCTCTTCGTGCAGGAGGGGCCCGGCGCGGGGCTCGCGGAGCGGCCGGTACGGGTATCGGCACTGGTGTCGTTCACGGGCGAGAAGCGCACACTCACCGAGGGCGACCTGCGGAAGATCGCCGAGGAGCTGGTGGCCCGCGCGGTACGGGCCGCGGGGCCCGGCGAGCGGCCCGTACCCGCCGATGAGGAGGCCGCCGTCGCCGACGCGCTCGCGCGGACCCTGTACGGCCTCGGCACGCTGGACATGGACGACGTGCAGGCCGTCCGGCTCGGCGCCCCGGCGCTCGCCGTCCGGCTGCGGCAGGAGGCCGGCCGGGCGCCGCTGAGCGCCCTCTCGCGGGACGCGGAGCAGCTGTACGACGTCCTGCTGGGCGCCGCCTGCCTGCACGTCGTGCACTTCTTCACCCAGCGGTCGACGTTCGTCGCGCGCACCCTCGTCGACCAGAGCCGCAGCCTGGACCGGCTCATCGCACTGACGGACGAGCTGATCGCACGGAATCCGTCGCCGCGGGCCGCGGACACCGCCTTCGAGCGGGACTACCTCGCGTACCTCGGGAAGAAGCACGGCCGGCTGACGATCTACGGCATCGACCTGGCGCATTCGCCGGACCGGTGGCCGCTGGACGCGGCGTATCTGAGCCTGCGGGCGACGTACGCGCCGCAGACCCCCGGCCGGGACGCCGAGGACGCGTACGACGGCCTGTCCGACGCCCCAGCGCCGCCCGCCCCGCCGGTCCGCGCCGACCACGCGCTGGCCGGGCACGACCGGATCCTGCTGCGCGGCGTCGCCGGATCGGGCAAAAGCACGCTGGTGCAGTGGCTCGCGGTCACCCGCACCCCGGCGGGCGACGCCACCGCGCTGCCGCACCTCTACGGCCGGGTCCCCTTCGTCCTCCCCCTGCGCACCCTCCAGCGCGCCGGGGGCGGCCTCCCCACGCCGGACCGCTTCCTCGCGGCGGTCGGCTGCCCGGTGTCCGGCGCGCAGCCGGACGGCTGGGCGCACCGGGTGCTGGCGAGCGGCCGCGGGCTGGTCCTCGTGGACGGACTGGACGAGATACCGGAGCGGGAGCGCGACCGGACCCGGCAGTGGCTGCGCGACCTCCTCGACGCGTTCCCCCACAACCTGTGGATGGTGACCTCGCGGCCCTCCGCCGTCCGCGAGGACTGGCTCGCGGCCGAGGGCTTCGCCGAGCTGACGCTCGCCCCGATGAGCCGGGACGACGTGGCCGCCTTCATCGGGCGCTGGCACGCCGCGGCGCGCGCCGACGCCCCCGCGGACGAGGACCGGCTCGCCGCGTACGAGCAGTCGCTGCTGCACGCCGTACGCACCAAACAGGACCTGGGACGGCTGGCGACCAACCCGTTGATGTGCGGACTCGTCTGCGCCCTCCACCGCGACCGGCGCGGCTACCTGCCGCACGGGCGCAAGGAGCTGTACGACGCGGCGCTCACGATGCTGCTGTCGCGCCGCGACCGGGAACGCGACATGAACGGCCCGGACGGCATCGAGCTGAGCGACGAACCGCAGATCCAGCTGCTCCAGCGGCTCGCGTACTGGCTCATCCGGAACGGCCGCGCCGAGCTGGACCGGGAGCACGCCGAGCGCATCATCACGGACGCGCTGCCCGCCGTGCCGGCGGCGGCCGCCCAGGGGGACGCCGGCGCGGTCTTCCGGCATCTGCTGCTCCGCAGCGGCCTGCTGCGCGAATCCACCCCCGGCGCCGTCGACTTCGTGCACCGCACGTTCCAGGACTACCTGGGCGCGCGGGCCGCCGTCGAGGAGTGGGACATCGGCCTCCTGATCGCCCACGCGCACGACTCCCAGTGGGAGGACGTGATCCGGATGGCGGTCGCACACGGACGGCCGCGCGAACGCGCCGAGATACTCCGCGAGTTGCTGGCGCGCGCGGACGCGGCCGACGGCGAGGCCGAGCGCCCGGTACGCGTCCGCATCCAGCTTCTCGCCCTGGCCTGCCTGGAACACGCCTCCGAACTGGACCCGGCGGTCCGCAGGGCCGTGGAGGAACGGACGGCGGAACTGCTGCCGCCCCGCTCGGCGCACGAGGCCCGCGAACTGGCCGCAGCGGGACCGCTGGTGCTGGAACTGCTGCCGGGACCGGACGGGCTGAGCGACGACGAGGCCGTCGCCGTCACGGTCGCGGCCTCGTACGTGGAATCGGAGCGAGCAGTACCGGTCCTGGCCCGCTTCCGGGACCATCCGGCGCTGCGGGTCCGCTCACAGCTGGTGTGGGCCTGGCACCGCTTCGACGCGGAACGGTACGCGGCGGAGGTCGTCCGGCACCTGGCCCCGGACGAGTTGATGTTCTCGGTCCACACCGACGAACACCTGCGACTGCTCCGGGAGGCGGGGGGCCGGGAGCTGCTCGACATCCGCAGCAGGGTCACCCAGGAGGCGCTCGCGTCGTACGCCCGTGAATTCGGCGCCCGCTTCCTCCGGATCGAGGCGAACGACATCCACGACCTCGGGTTCCTGCGCGACACCCCCCGGCTCGCCGAGCTGATCCTCTCCGACACCCCGCGCATCAGCGACCTCTCGTCCCTCGCCGGGTTGCCGTTGGAGCGGCTCGGCCTGTTCCACCTCTCCCGGCTCCGCGAGCTGCGTCCCCTCGCCACGCTGTCCCGGATCACCAATCTGACGGTCCACCTGCCGGACATCGCCTGGGGCCCCGACGACCTGCCGAAGGACGCTCCGCTCCAGCGGCTGCGGCTGGGCGGCACCGCCTCCCGCGACTGGTCGGGGCCGCTCGTCGTACGGGCGTGGCCGGGGCTGCGGCGGCTCCTGCTCGACTCCCGGGCCTGCCCCCGGGACGCCGCGGGCTGGGAGGCGATCGCGGCGCTGGACTCGCTGACGCACCTCAGCATGGACGCGGACGGCCTCACCGCCTGCCCGGCCGGGCTCACGCTCCCCGGTCTGGTCACTCTCCGGCTCTTCGATACCACGGGCGCGTTCACCGACCGGGAAGCCGTCGCGCGCCACTTCCCCGGCCTGGAAGCACTCGACGTCGTCGTACCGTCCGGCGACGTCCCGGCCCCCTCACAATCCCGCCCTGCTCCCCTACCCTGAGCCCCAACAGGCCGTCATACGCCCACCAGTTACCGGGGGACACCTCGTCATGGATCCCACGCCCGCCGTCGCCCGCCTCGTGCCCGGACACGTCGGGCCGCTCGTCAGAACGCTGTTCGTGAGCGCGGACGAGGATCCGGCGGCGGGGGTGGCGGACGACCGGCCGGTGCCCGTGGCGAGGCTCGTCGTCTTCCGCGGGGAGAAGCCCGCGCTCACCGACGAGGACCTCGAACGCCTGGCGGAGCGGCTCCTGGAGCCCGCGGAGCCCGACGAGGCGGCGCTCATACCCGTGGCCGGCGCGCTGGCCCGTACGCTCGCCGCGCTCGCCGCGTCCGAGCTGGACGACTGGCAGGCCGTACGGCTGCGGCCCGGCGACTTCGCGCAGCGGATGCGGGCCGCCGTGCCGGACGTGGAGCACGGGCTGAGCGACGACTGCCGCGCGCTGTACCGGGCCGTGCTCGACATCGTGGCCGTGCACATCCTGCACTTCTTCACCCGGCGGTCGGACTTCGTGGCGCGCACCCTCGTGGAGGAGACGCGGCGGCTGGCGGAGCTGGCAGCCGGACAGGACGGCGCCGACGCGGGTGACCAGCCCGTCCGCCACGAGGCCCTTCCGGGCGACGGGCCCCTCCCGGCCGGGGCGGCCCCGGACGAGGCCGCCTTCGAAGCGCGGTACGCACGGGACGTCGCCGTGCTCCACAACCACCTCACGATTTTCGGCATCGACCTCGCGCACTCCCCGGACAGCTGGCCGCTGGACGCCGCGTATCTGGGGCTCCAGTGCGAGCGCGGCCAGCCGGAGATGTCGGGGCAGCGCGCCCGCGAGCAGCGGGATCCCGGCCCGCAGGCCCCGCCCGTCCCCGCCGAGCAGGCGCTGGCCGGGCTGGACAGGGTGCTCGTACGGGGCGTCGCGGGGTCCGGCAAGACGACCCTGTTGCAGTGGCTCGCGGTCGGCACCGCCCGCGCCGAGCTGCCGCCGGCGCTGAGCGCGGAGCTGGCCGGCCGGGTGCCGTTCCTGCTGCCCGTACGGCGGTTCGCCGCGCACTCCGGCATACCGTCACCGGACGGCTTCCTGGACGCCATGGGGCATCCGGGCGCGGACGCGCAGCCGGCCGGCTGGGCGGAGCGGGTGCTGCGGGCGGGCCGCGGACTGCTGCTCGTCGACGGGGTGGACGAGGCCCCGGAGGACGACCGCGAGCTGCTGCGGACGCGGCTGCGGGAGTGGACGTCCCGGTACCCCGGCAACGTATGGCTGGTGACCTCCCGGCCGTCCGCCGTACCGGAGGACTGGCTGGCCTCCGACGGCTTCACCGAGCTGCGGCTGGCGCCGATGAGCCGGGAGGACGTCGCGGCGTTCATCCAGCGCTGGCACCGGGCCGCGGCCCAGCAGTCGCCCGCCGACCTGGACCGGCTCGGCCACTACGAACGGACCCTGCTGAACGCCGTACGCATCACACGGGACCTGGGGCGGCTGGCGACCAATCCGCTGATGTGCGGGCTGCTGTGCGCGCTCCACCGGGACCGGCGCGGCTATCTGCCCAACGGCCGCAAGGAGCTGTACGACGCGGGCCTGTCGATGCTGCTGGAGCGGCGGGACCGGGAACGGGCGATGGTCCCCACCGACGCCATCGACCTGCCCCGGCAGCCGAAGGTCCAGCTGCTGCAGAAGCTGGCCCACTGGATGCTCGTCAACGGACGGTCCGAGATGGACCGGGACGCGGCCGTCGAGACCCTCGCCCGGCATCTGCCCGCCATCCCCGACGCGTCCCGGCAGGGCGACGCCGAGGACGTCTACCGGCACCTGCTGAACCGTACGGGGCTGCTGCGCGAGACGACGCCCGGCACGGTGGACTTCGTGCACCGCACGTTCCAGGACTACTTGGCCGCGCGGGCCACCGTGCAGCAGCACGACTTCGCGCTGCTGCTGGACCACGCGCACCACACGGAGTGGGAGGACGTCATCCGGATGGCCGTCGCCCTCGCCCGGCCCGACGAGTGCGCCCAGCTGCTGAACGGCCTGCTGGCCCCGCACGCGGGCGTACGGGCCGCGGAGGCCCGGCACCGCAAGCTGCTGGCCGCCGCCTGCCTGGAGCACGCCACCGAGCTGGACCCGGAGGTCCGGTGGCGGGTGCAGCGCTTCACCCGCGACATGATGCGGCCGACCACGCCCGCCGGGGCGCGTGCGCTGGGCTGGATCGGGCCGATCGTCCTGGAGATGCTGCCGGACCCCGCCACGGCCACCAACGCGGAGGCGTACCTCCTCGCGCTCACCGCCACCTCCATCGGCGACGACATGGCCATCGACTACCTCACCGGGCTGCGCGAGCGGCCGCACCTGGACGTACGGGCGCAGCTGGCGAGCGCCTGGCGGAAGTACGACACCGAGCGGTACGCCCGCGAGATCATCGCCCACCTCGACGACACCGAGCTGTACTTCCCGGTCTCCGACCTGGAGGAGCTGCACGCGCTGCGCCGGCTGGGCGGCCGGCCGCACCTCCAGATCGCCGGCCGGTTCACGCCCGACCAGCTCATCGAGGGCATCGCCGCCGGGCCCCTGACCCGGCTGTGGCTCTCCTACGACCTGGGCGTCCCGATGGACTGGCTGACCGCCTTCCCGCACCTGGACACGCTCCTGATCGGCAGCCGCCTTCCCCGCCCGTCCGGCGTCCCCGACGGCATCGAGGTCGTGGAGCTGTAGGGCCCGTACGGCCCTCGTCCGTCGGCGCGCTACCGGCCGGCGGCCTTCCTTGCCGGAAAGCGCCGAAAACGCCGCTGCCCCGGAACCACCTGGTGGTTCCGGGGCAGCGAACGGGGCTCGCGCTTACGCGTCCTTGTTCAGGTTCGGGCCCGAGCCGCCGGTGGCGGACTCGATCGGCGGGGCGTCGGGCAGGGCCGACTTCTCCTCGCCGCGGAAGGTGAACTTGGCGTTCTCCCCCTCGCCCTCGACATCGACGACCACGATGTGGCCCGGACGCAGGTCGCTGAAGAGGATCTTCTCCGACAGGGCGTCCTCGATCTCGCGCTGGATCGTCCGGCGCAGCGGGCGGGCGCCGAGCACCGGGTCGTATCCGCGCTTGGCGAGCAGCGACTTGGCCTCGGTGCTGAGCTCGATGCCCATGTCCCGGTCCTTGAGGCGCTCGTCCACCTTGGCGATCATCAGGTCGACGATCTGGATGATGTCTTCCTCGGTGAGCTGGTGGAAGACGACCGTGTCGTCGACACGGTTGAGGAACTCCGGCCGGAAGTGCTGCTTCAGCTCTTCGTTGACCTTGTTCTTCATCCGCTCGTAGCCGGTCTTCACGTCGCCCTGGGCGGCGAAGCCCAGGTTGAAGCCCTTGGAGATGTCCCGGGTGCCGAGGTTCGTCGTCATGATGATGACGGTGTTCTTGAAGTCCACGACCCGGCCCTGGGAGTCGGTCAGGCGACCGTCCTCCAGGATCTGCAGCAGGGAGTTGAAGATGTCCGGGTGCGCCTTCTCGACCTCGTCGAAGAGGACCACGGAGAACGGCTTGCGGCGGACCTTCTCGGTCAGCTGGCCGCCCTCTTCGTAGCCCACGTAGCCGGGGGGCGAACCGAAGAGCCGGGAGACCGTGTGCTTCTCGCTGAACTCCGACATGTCGAGGGAGATCAGCGCGTCCTCGTCGCCGAAGAGGAACTCGGCGAGCGTCTTGGACAGCTCGGTCTTACCGACACCGGACGGGCCCGCGAAGATGAACGAGCCGCCGGGGCGCTTCGGGTCCTTCAGGCCGGCACGCGTACGCCGGATGGCCTGCGAGAGCGCCTTGATGGCGTCCTTCTGGCCGATGACGCGCTTGTGCAGCTCGTCCTCCATGCGCAGCAGACGCGAGGACTCCTCCTCGGTGAGCTTGAAGACCGGGATGCCCGTGGCCGTGGCCAGCACCTCGGCGATCAGCTCGCCGTCCACCTCGGCGACGACGTCCATGTCGCCGGCCTTCCACTCCTTCTCCCGCTTCGCCTTGGCGGCAAGGAGCTGCTTCTCCTTGTCGCGCAGGCCCGCGGCCATCTCGAAGTCCTGCGAGTCGATCGCGGACTCCTTCTCCCGGCGCACGTCGGCGATCTTCTCGTCGAACTCGCGGAGGTCCGGCGGCGCGGTCATCCGGCGGATGCGCATCCGGGAGCCGGCCTCGTCGATCAGGTCGATCGCCTTGTCCGGCAGGAAGCGGTCGGAGATGTACCGGTCGGCCAGCTGAGCGGCCTGGACCAGCGCCTCGTCCGTGATCGAGACCCGGTGGTGGGCCTCGTAGCGGTCGCGCAGGCCCTTGAGGATCTCGATGGTGTGCGGCAGCGACGGCTCCGCGACCTGGATCGGCTGGAAGCGGCGCTCCAGGGCCGCGTCCTTCTCCAGGTGCTTGCGGTACTCGTCGAGCGTGGTCGCACCGATGGTCTGCAGCTCACCGCGGGCCAGCATCGGCTTCAGGATGCTGGCGGCGTCGATCGCGCCCTCGGCGGCACCCGCACCCACCAGGGTGTGCAGCTCGTCGATGAACAGGATGATGTCGCCGCGGGTGCGGATCTCCTTGAGCACCTTCTTCAGGCGCTCCTCGAAGTCACCGCGGTACCGGGAGCCGGCGACCAGGGCGCCCAGGTCGAGGGTGTAGAGGTGCTTGTCCTTGAGGGTCTCGGGCACCTCGCCCTTGACGATGGCCTGGGCCAGGCCCTCGACGACCGCCGTCTTGCCGACGCCGGGCTCGCCGATGAGGACCGGGTTGTTCTTCGTACGCCGGGACAGCACCTGCATGACCCGCTCGATCTCCTTCTCGCGCCCGATGACCGGGTCGAGCTTGGACTCACGAGCGGCCTGCGTGAGGTTGCGGCCGAACTGGTCCAGGACGAGGGAGGTCGAGGGCGTGCCCTCGGCGGGGCCGCCGGCGGCGGCCGTCTCCTTGCCCTGGTAGCCGGAGAGCAGCTGGATGACCTGCTGCCGCACCCGGTTCAGATCGGCGCCCAGCTTCACGAGGACCTGGGCGGCGACGCCCTCGCCCTCGCGGATCAGGCCGAGCAGGATGTGCTCGGTGCCGATGTAGTTGTGGCCGAGCTGAAGGGCCTCGCGGAGCGACAGCTCCAGGACCTTCTTGGCACGGGGAGTGAAGGGAATGTGACCGGACGGGGCCTGCTGGCCCTGGCCAATGATCTCCTCCACCTGCTGGCGGACCGCCTCGAGCGAAATCCCGAGGCTCTCCAGGGCCTTAGCGGCGACACCCTCACCCTCATGGATCAGGCCCAGGAGAATGTGCTCGGTGCCGATGTAGTTGTGGTTGAGCATCCGGGCTTCTTCCTGAGCCAGGACGACAACCCGCCGCGCGCGGTCGGTGAACCTCTCGAACATCGTTAATCGCTCCTCAGAGCGGTCAGGCAGTTAGGGGTCGGTCCCCTCCCTGTCCTTCCGCATGCTAGTCCCGCGGGGCGGGACAGCTCATTCCAACTGCCGACACCCGTCCTTGGCCTCCTGCCCCGAACAGCCGACATCTGCTCCAACCCGATGGTGCGAGACGATGTTCCCGCAGGCCAGGCATATACGCCCCATGCCAGTACGCCCATGGCGAACGCCGCTGCTCCCGACACGCCCGCGCCCATGGCGCGTGTATCGCGAACATCCCGCTCATCGCTGCGATTCATCGTCCCTCCCCTCGCGAAAAGTCTTACCCGCTGCCTCTGACAGTCCATCCGCGCGGCCCGCCATGCTCCGCTACGGGCGAACACCCTTGCGCCGTTTAGCGCGTCCGCACGCCCGTCCTATACCCACCCGGCGAGCACGGTACGTATCCGAGCCTCAACCCAGCGTAACTTCTGAGCATTTAGGCAGTTGCACCGGTCATGGCCATCGCGCTCCCGCGCCCCCGCGAACCGCTGCACGCCGCAGACTCCGGCGCGCGGCGGTGGTACGAGCAGACGCTGGGCTGGCCGACGGACGGCGGCACACGGCTCGGACTGCGTACGGGCATCCGCTTCGACGTCCTGGAGATGCCCGCGGTGGCCGGCTTCGCCACGCTGCGCCGTGCGGGCCGTACGGGCCCCGTCGCGCTCGGCAGGAGCGAGAAGCCCGCAGACGGCTCCCAGAGGCCCGGAGAACCGGTTCTGCGCTTCCTGGTGGCCACGGGCGCGGCGGAGGAGCTGCCAGGGGTACTGGAGTGGCTGGAGTGGGGCTCGGTGGACCTTGAGCTGACCGCTCTCGGCTCCGGTGACCTGATGCCCGCGCCCCCACCCGTTGCGCCGTGGACGTCGGCCGCGCACGGCGGGGCGGCGCCGGTACCGGCAGCGGGGCCCGGGCTGCCTGCGGGGACCGGTCCGCGAGGAGCGTGGGTGCGGCCTCCGGAGCCGGGCTGCGATGTCGAGGCGACGCTGCCCTCCACGGGGAGCGGGGCAGGCCTCGGGGGCGGTGGTGGGGTTCCCCGTACGTCACGTATGGGGCGCGCCCCCGACCTCGTACGGCTCGTGAGCGTGGCGGCAACGGAATGCCACCGGGCCCGGTTGCTGCGCGCAGGAAAAGGTCGAACGGATCGCTTCCGCAGTGATCAGCCGTTGGCCTTCTCGTATGCCTCACGGACCGTCGCGGGGACACGGCCGCGGTCGTTGACCTCGTAACCGTTCTCCTTGGCCCACTTACGGATCTCAGCGGTGTCCTTGTTGCCGGAGGAAGCGGCACGCGCCTTGCCACGGCCGCTCGCGGCACGACCGGTACGGCGACCGGCCTTCACGAACGTCTCAAGGGCGTCGCGCAGCTTCTCCGCGTTGCCGGTGCTGAGGTCGATCTCATAGGACTTACCGTCGAGCGCGAACGTCACGGTCTCGTCCGCCTCGCCACCGTCGAGGTCGTCGACAAGAAGAACCTGAACCTTCTGTGCCACCGGTTTCCCTTTCATCGAATGTGGATTACGACGGAAAGCAAACCGCTTTTCCGGGAAAAACACAAACCCCCGGGTCGGGTTCAGATGCGGCAGCTCCGGGGAACGCCGGGTTCGACAGCTATGAGATAGGGGCGCGATTCGGACATAGAACGCTGATCACAGGTGCAGAAGCATGCGGCTGTTGCCTAGGGTGTTGGGCTTCACTCGTTCGAGACCGAGGAACTCCGCGACGCCCTCGTCATAGGAACGCAGCAGCTCGCTGTAGACATCACCGTCGACCGGAGTCTCGCCGATCTCCACGAAGCCGTGCTTGGCGAAGAAGTCGACTTCGAAGGTCAGACAGAAAATACGGCGCACTCCCAGCCAGCTTGCTGTACGGAGCAGCTTGTCCAGGACCTGATGACCCACTCCGGCGCCCTTGAGCTGCGGGGCCACGGCGAGCGTACGGACCTCTGCGAGGTCTTCCCACATGACGTGCAGCGCGCCGCATCCCACCACCTCGGCGTCCTCGTCGCGCTCGGCCACCCAGAACTCCTGGATGCTCTCGTAAAGCGTGACGGTCGCTTTGTCGAGCAGGATCCCGTCACGCGAGTAGGAGTCGATGAGGCGGCGTACGGCGGGCACATCGGCGGTCCGGGCCCGGCGGACGGTGACGCCATTAGATAGTGGTGGCATGCAAGGACGCTATCGTTCCGACTCCGGGGGTCCAGCGCCGGGTTCCGTGACTTCCTCGGGCCCTACCGCCTGTACGACGCGCATCGCATCGCGGAGGGCCTGCCGCTGTTCCTGCGACATCATCCCGAAGAAGGCGACGAGGGCGGCGGCGGGGTTGTCGCTGACCGACCACGCTTCGTTCATCAGTGCGGCCGAGTAGGCGGCGCGAGTGGAGACCGCCTCATATCTATAGGCGCGGCCTTCCGCTTCTCGCCGCACCCAGCCCTTCTGGTGAAGGTTGTCCAATACGGTCATCACGGTGGTGTACGCGATCGACCGTTCCTTCTGCAGATCTTCGAGGACTTCCCGAACGGTTACCGGCCGGTTCCACTGCCAGACCCGCGTCATGACGGCATCTTCCAGTTCACCCAAACGTCTCGGCACACGAGAACAATAGTGGGAGATGTCCAGAATGCCGCGTGTTGACAGGGGTGCGGGACCGATTCCTCGCAGAAAAAGGCGTATGGCCCGGGATGCGCAATCCCAGGCCATACGTCGGTATTCGTGAGGCCCGCGGGCCGGCGCCGACCGCCGCGGGTCGGCGCGTGTCTCAGGCGCCGTGCGCCTTCGGCTCCTGGCGGGCGGCCTCGGCGCTCTGGAGCACGGCGTCCACGGCCGCGTCCTCCTTGGCCTTGTTCGCGCCGCCCTGGCTCTTGACGATCGTCACGATGACCCCGGTGAAGGCGATGGCCATCACGACGGGGGGAAGCAGAGCTGACACGTAATCCATGACGAGGGCCTCCTTGTGCGACGAGGCTTCCAGAGTACGCGGCGGGCTCAGGCGGTCCGGGCCGCGGGGGGCGGAGTGGGCCTGCGGCGCGGCGGGAAGACCTCGCCGGGCGTGGGGACGGGCCGGTCGCGGCGGTCGGGCCGCGGGCCCGCGGGACCGGGCCGGCCGGGCTGCGGCGCCGGCTGCGGCTCCGCCGGGCGCTCCGGTTCGTCGGCCGACCGGCCGCCGGGGAGCGCGCGCAACGGGGTCCGTACGGAGTGCTCGGCGGCCTGCTCGCAGCGGCGCAGCAGGGCGGTGCGGCGGGCCCGCTCGGCCGGGCCGACGGCCAGCGAGCGCAGCACACGGAGCGCGGCGAGGTCGTCCGGGCCCGGCGCGCAGCCGACCGCCAGGGCGTCCTGGAGGCGTCCCAGGTAGCCGTACGCGGAGCCCGGGAGGGCCTCGCGGTGCCGGGCGAGATCGGCGAGCTGGAAGGCGCGCAGCCGGGCGCCCTCGCGCACCGCCTCGTCCAGGGCCTCGGTGAGCCGGAGGCATTCCTGGACCTCTTCGGTGCGCCGCGGGTCGCGGGACGCGGGTACGGAGCCGGCCGGGGCGTGGCCGGAGGCGGGGAGGGGCTGGAGGGCGGTGGCGAGGGCGCGGCGGAGCACGCGCAGTTCGTCCGCGCTGAACGCCATGCCGCCGCGGAATCCGTAAGGCGTGGGCATGGCCCGACTTTAATTACTAAACGGACAAAATCCCCGTTATTTGAAATTCCCGGGTGCGGCGCCCGGAGCGCATGCGCGACGCCCCTTCCAGGGCGCCGCATATGCGCGGGGCGTCACTGCCGTCCGACGTTCCGCTCGTACACCAGGCGCAGCCCGATGAGGGTGAGCCAGGGCTCGTGCATGTCGATCGTGGAGGACTCGCCGAGCACCATCGGGGCCAGCCCGCCGGTGGCGATGACCGTCACGTCCTCGGGGTCCTCGGCCAGCTCCCGCGCCATCCGCTGCACGACGCCGTCGACCTGGCCTGCGAAGCCGTAGAGGATGCCGGACTGCATGGCCTCGACGGTGTTCTTGCCGATGATGCTGCGCGGCCGGGCCAGCTCGATCTTGCGCAGCTGCGCGCCCTTGACGCCGAGGGCGTCCACCGAGATCTCGATGCCCGGGGCGATCACGCCGCCGACGTACTCGCCGCGCGCGCTGACCGCGTCGAAGGTCGTGGCCGTACCGAAGTCCACGACCACCGCGGGGCCGCCGTACAGCTCCACGGCCGCGAGCGAGTTGATGATCCGGTCGGCGCCGACCTCCTTGGGGTTGTCCATGAGGATCGGCACGCCGGTCTTCACGCCGGGCTCGACGAGCACCGCCGGCACGTCGCCGTAGTAGCGGCGGGTGACCTCGCGCAGCTCGTGCAGGACCGAAGGGACGGTGGAGCAGATGGAGATGCCCTCGATGCCGTCGCCCAGCTCCTCACCGAGCAGCGGGTGCATGCCCATCAGGCCGTTGAGCAGCACGGCCAGTTCGTCGGCTGTGCGGCGGGCGTCGGTGGAGATCCGCCAGTGCTCGACGATCTCCTCACCGTCGAACAGGCCGAGAACGGTGTGCGTGTTACCGACGTCGATGGTCAGCAGCATCAGGCCCGCGCCTCCCCGGCGGACTCGGTCTCCTCGCGCAGGTCGAGGCCGATGTCGAGGATCGGCGAGGAGTGGGTGAGGCTGCCGACGGCGAGGTAGTCCACGCCGGTCTCCCCGTAGACGCGCGCGTTGCCGAGGGTGAGACGGCCGGAGGACTCCAGGAACGCGCGGCCCGCGACCAGCTCCACCGCCTCCCGGGTCTGCTCGGGCGTGAAGTTGTCCAGCAGGATCAGGTCGGCGCCCTCGGCGAGGATCGGCGGGATCTGGTCCAGCCGGTCCACCTCGACCTCGATCGGCACGCCCGGGAACTCGTCCCGTACGGCCTTGAACGCCTCGGCGACGCCGCCCGCCGCCACGACGTGGTTGTCCTTGATGAGCGCCGCGTCCGAGAGGGACATGCGGTGGTTGACGCCGCCACCGCAGCGCACGGCGAACTTCTCCAGCGCGCGGAGGCCCGGCGTCGTCTTCCGGGTGTCGCGCACCCTGGCCTTCGTGCCCTCCAGGGCGTCCGCCCAGGCGCGGGTGGCGGTGGCGATGCCGGAGAGCCGGCAGAGCAGGTTCAGCGCGCTGCGCTCGCCGGTCAGCAGGTCACGGGTGCGGGTGGTGACCGACAGCAGCTTCTGCCCGGCCGCGACCCGGTCGCCGTCCTCGACGTGCCGCTCGACCGCGAACTCGTCGGTGCAGACCACCGAGAGGATGGCCTCGGCGATCCGCAGGCCCGCGACCGTACCGGCGTCGCGGGCGGTGAAGTCGCCCGTGGCGACGGCGTCTTCGGGGATGGTCGCGACGGTGGTGACGTCCACGCCCTGGTCGAGGTCCTCCTCGATGGCCATGTGCGCGATGTCCTCGACCTGTACCGGGTCCAGCCCGGCGTTCACCAGGAGCGCGGCCAGATCCGGGTCCAGGCCGCACTCCATCGGGTCCAGCTCGAAGCCGTCGCCCGCGCCGCAGCCGCAGCCGTCGCCGCAGCCTCCGGTGTCCGTGCTTCGGCCCGGAGCGCCGATCTGGAGGAGGGGGAGGTCGTCGGGCGTGCTCACGGGTTCGGCTCCGTTTCGGGGTGGGTGGCGGGGAAGTCGGCGGAGTCCGTGGCGCGGAATTCCACCGTGTGCGGCGCGCTGAACGTCACCACGGAGTGGCGCCGCCAGACCTCGTCGTTCCGTTCGGGGTGATCCTCCCGCCAGTGGCAGCCGCGGGTCTCCTCGCGCGCCCGGGCACCGGCGGCCAGGGCACGCGCGACCAGCAGGAGGTTCGTGGCCTCCCATGCTTCCACGCCGGGCTCGGCGGCCTTGTCCTCCCCGGCGGATTCGGCCGAGGCACTGGAGGCCAGCCGGACGAGGCCCTTGAAGGACTCCGCCATGCTCGCCGCTGAGCGCAGCACTCCGACGCCCGCGGTCATGAGGCGCTGGATCTCGAAGCGCGCCTCGGGCGCGAGCAGCGGCATGGGCGGCCCGTCGGGCAGCCGGGGCTCCCCGGGCCGCGGGAGGGGCCGCGTACCGATGTCGGCGGCGATCCGCTCGGCGAAGACCAGGCCCTCCAGGAGGGAGTTGGAGGCGAGCCGGTTCGCGCCGTGCACACCGGTGCAGGCGACCTCGCCGCACGCGTACAGGCCCGGCACGGTCGTCCGGCCCCGCAGGTCGGTGCGGACGCCGCCGGAGGCGTAGTGCGCGGCGGGCGCCACCGGGATCGGCTCGGTGACCGGGTCGATGCCGTGGCTGCGGCAGGCCGCCAGGATGGTCGGGAAGCGCCGCTCCCACATCTCCGCCCCGAAGTGCCGCGCGTCCAGGTACATGTGCTCGGTGCCCTGCTCCTGGGCGCGGCGCATGATGCCCTTGGCGACGATGTCGCGGGGCGCCAGTTCGGCCAGCTCGTGCTGCCCCACCATGAAGCGCACACCGTCGCCGTCCACGAGGTGTGCGCCCTCGCCCCGCACCGCCTCGGAGATGAGCGGCTGCTGCCCCTCCGCTTCCGGGCCCAGGTAGAGCACGGTCGGGTGGAACTGCACGAACTCCAGGTCGGAGACCTCGGCGCCGGCCCTCAGGGCCAGCGCGACGCCGTCCCCCGTGGAGACGGACGGGTTGGTGGTGGCCGAGAAGACCTGGCCCATGCCGCCGGTGGCGAGCACCACGGCGGGCGCGTGCACGGCGCCCACGCCGTCGTGCTGGCCCTCGCCCATCACGTGCAGGGTGACGCCGGCCGTACGGCCCTCGGCGTCCGTGAGCAGGTCCAGGACGAGCGCGTTCTCGATGGTGCGCAGGTCCCCACCGCCCCCGGTGGAGTGCGCTTCGCGCTCGCCGCTCCCGAGTGCGCGTACCGCCTCGACCAGCGCGCGGGAGATCTCCGCGCCGGTGGCGTCGCCGCCCGCGTGCGCGATCCGGCGCCGGTGGTGGCCGCCCTCGCGGGTCAGCGCGATCTCCTCGCCGTCCTCGTCCGCGTCGAAGCGCGCGCCGGTGGCGATGAGGCGGCGCACCGCGTCCGGGCCTTCGGTGACCAGCGTCCGTACGGCCTTCTCGTCGCAGAGCCCGGCGCCCGCCACGAGGGTGTCGTCCAGGTGCTGTTCCGGGGTGTCGCCCTCGCCGAGGGCCGCGGCTATGCCGCCCTGTGCCCAGCGCGTGGAGCCGTCGTCCAGCCGGGCCTTGGTGACCACGACCGTACGGTGCCCGGCCGCCGCGCAGCGCAGTGCGGCGGTCAGCCCGGCGACGCCGGAGCCGACCACGACGACGTCCGCGTCGATGGCCCAGCCGGGCGCGGGGGCGTCGAGGCGTATGCCGGGCCCGGTCACCCCGGTCATCGGGGCACTCCTGCGGTCATCGTGGCTCTCCTGCTGACGGGGGTCCGCTCTGCGGCACGGCGGGCCCGAAAGTGAGGCGGATGTTGTCTATGAGGCGGGTCGTACCGACCCGGGCGGCCACGGCGAGCACCGCCTCGCCTTCGTACCCGCCCTTGTACGGCCCGTCCTCCGGAGCGCGCTCCGTGTCCGGGATCGGCGTGAACGTGTCCGGGTCGACCAGTTCCAGGTAGTCCAGCTCCAGCGGCGGGTCGAGGCGGGCCGCGTCCGCCAGGACGGCGCGGGCGGCCGCACGGGCCACCGCCGGGCCCTGCGGGGTGTCGGCGGACGCCGCGTACGCGAGGGCGTGCGCGTCGGCCGCCGCCCGGTCCTCGCCCATGGCGGCCAGGCCGGCGGCGCGCGCTTCGGAGTGGCTGCCGGCGCCGGCCCTGGCGCGCAGCGTCTCCTCGGCGGCCAGCCGGTCGCGGGCCGCGAACAGCGCCCGGGAGAGAGCCAGCGCGGTCCTGCGCTCGGCGGCGGAGAGGTAGCGGTTGCGGCTGGAGAGCGCCAGGCCGTCCTCCTCCCGCACGGTCTCCACGCCGACGATCCGCACGGGGAAGTTCAGGTCGCGCGCCATGCGCGTCACGATGGCGAGCTGCTGGGCGTCCTTCTGCCCGAAGAACGCCGCGTCCGGCGCCGTGAGGTGCAGCAGCTTGGCGACCACGGTGGCCATGCCGTCGAAGTGCCCGGGGCGCGAGGCGCCCTCCAGGACGTCGCCCATGGGGCCCGCGGCGATCCGCACCTGCGGCTCTCCGCCCGGGTAGACCTCCTCGACCGACGGCGCGAAGACCGCGTCGGCACCGGCCTCGCCGGCGATCATGATGTCGGCGTCCAGCGTGCGCGGGTAGCGGTCCAGGTCCTCGCCGGCCCCGAACTGCAGCGGGTTCACGAAGACGGTGACGACGACCTGCCCCTCGGGGCCGACGTGGGAGCGCGCCGTACGGATCAGCGTCGCGTGGCCCTCGTGCAGCGCGCCCATGGTCATCACGACGGCGCGGCGGCCGCGGCGCGGCAGGGCGCGCAGTTCGGCGGCGGTGCCCACCGGCCGGGGACCGGCCGCGGCGGGAGCCGGTGCCGTCGGCAGGACGTGGGCCTCCGTACCGGCGGGGTGGTGTGCCGTGGTGTTCATCGGGTGCCTCCCTCCGTGCGGTCCGCGACATCGGAGAGCACGCCGAGCAGGTCCTCGGCGAGCTCCGGCTTGAGCAGGCCCTGCGCGAGCGCCCGGTCCGCCGTCGTGCGGGCCATGGCGAGGTAACCGGAGACCGCCTGCGGGGAGTGCTTGCGCAACTCGGTGACGTGCGCGGCGACCGTACCGGCGTCGCCGCGGGCGACCGGGCCGGTCAGCGCCGCGTCACCGGAGCGCAGGGCGTTGTCCAGGGCGGCGCCGAGCAGCGGGCCGAGCATCCGGTCCGGGGCCGCGACCCCGGCCTTGCGCAGCAGCTCCAGGGACTGCGCGACCAGGGTGACGAGGTGGTTGGCGCCCATGGCCAGGGCCGCGTGGTACAGCGGCCGGGCGGCCTCCTCGATCCACTCCGGCTCGCCGCCCATCTCGATGACCAGCGCCTCGGCGGCCATCCGGAGCTGCTCGGGCGCGGTGACCCCGAAGGAGCAGCCGGCCAGCCGCTGGACGTCGACGGACGTGCCGGTGAACGTCATCGCGGGGTGCAGCGCCAGCGGCAGCGCGCCGGCCCGGGTGGCCTCGTCCAGCACGCCGGCGCCGAACCGCCCCGAGGTGTGCACGAGCAGCTGTCCGGGCCGTACGGCGCCGGTCTCGGCGAGCCCGGCGACCAGGCCGGGCAGCGCGTCGTCGGGGACCGTCAGCAGCACCAGGTCGGCGCGCGCGAGGACCTCCTCCGGCGGCACGAGCGGCACGTCGGGCAGGAGCGCGGCGGCGCGCCGCCGGGAGGCGTCGGAGACGCCCGAGACGGCGACCGGACGATGCCCGGCGAGCTGCAGTGCCGCGGCGAGCGCGGGCCCTACGCGGCCGGCCCCGACGACGCCGACGGTGAGCCGGGCGGGGCGGTCCTGGGCTTCTGTGGAGGGAATGTCATTCACGCGGCGATGGCCTTCCGTTCCAGTCCGCGGGGGGTACCGGACGTTTCCTGGTCATGCTACGCGGTGTTCCCCGCGGGCCCGAGGGACGGCGGGCAGGTGAGACGGGCGTCTCGTGATCGCGCAAAAGTCGGTCGCCGCCCGCAAGCCGGTACGGGATGATCGGGCCCCTGCACGGGCAGTGCGCGGGCGAGGCCGGGAGGCGGGCAGCGGATGGCCGACCAGGAAGAGCGGACGCGGCGGCTGGCGGCATGGCGCGGCTGCGAGCGGATGCTGACGCGCAGCGTCACCGACGACTCCCTTGCCGAGCGGTTGCGGCGCCTCACGGCGGAGGGCGCCGAGAGCCACGACCTGGACGGCCCCGTGGACTTCTACGCCGACGAGGAGGGCATCGTCGGCGTCCTGGAGCGCCGCACGGCGGAGCTGCTGGGCACCGAGGACGCGGCGTTCTTCCCCACCGGCACGATGGCGCAGCAGGTCGCGCTGCGCTGCTGGGCGGGGCGCACGGGGAACGCCACGGTGGCCGGGCATCCGCTCTCCCACCTGGAACTGTACGAGCGGGACGCGTACGCCGTGGTCAGCGGGTTGCGGATGATCCATCCGACGCGGGAGCCGCGGCTGCCGACCGCCGAGGAGGTGAGCGCCCTGGACGAGCCCTTCGGGACGCTCGCGCTGGAGCTGCCGCTACGGGACGCCGGGCTCGTGCTGCCTTCGTGGGACGAGCTGGTCGCCGTGGTGGACGCGGCACGGGAGCGGGACGCGGTGGTGCACTTCGACGGGGCGCGGCTGTGGGAGTCGGCACCGCACTTCGGGCGGCCGCTCCGGGAGATCGCCGAGCTGGCCGACAGCGTGTACGTGTCGTTCTACAAGTCGCTCGGCGGGATATCGGGGGCCGCGCTGGCCGGCACCGAGGACTTCGTGGCCGAGGCGCGGGCGTGGCGGCACCGATACGGCGGGCTGCCCTTCCAGCAGTGGCCGGCCGCGCTGGCCGCACTGTCGGGGCTGGACCGGGAACTGCCCCGGCTCCCGGAGTACGTCGCCCACGCGAAGGTCGTCGCCGGGGCGCTGAACGAGGGCCTGGCGGAGCACGGCGTGCCGTGGTTCCGGGTGCACCCGGACCCGCCGCACACCCACGACTTCCAGGTGTGGCTGCCGTACTCCCCCGAGGTGCTGGACGAGGCGGGCCTGCGGCTGGCCGAGGAGACCCGTACGGCGCTCTTCCGCCGCTGGCGGGACGGGGGCGTACCGGGCCTGGCGGTCACCGAGGTGCACGTGGCCTCAGCCGCACTGGGCTGGACTGCCGCCGACGTGCGGGGCGTTCTCGCGGACTTCCTCGCCCGGGTACGGACGGTGGCCGACGGGGGCTGAGACGGCCGTACGGGGGCTCAGGAGGCTCCGTACGGCGCGCCGGAGCCGGGCCGGGAGGCGGTCGGCGGGCGCGGTGACGACGGCTTCGAAGCGCCGCCAGTCCCGCAGGGCGCGCAGTGCCCGTACATCGCCGGCGCCCGGCAACGGCGGTGCGGCCTCTCCCCGTTGCGCGGCGCGGTAGGCATCGATCATGTGCTGCTGCATCGCGTTCATGTCCTCAACGGTGGGCGGCGGGCGCCGGCGGAGGCACGTGGATTGACGGGAGCCGTCAACCGTCGCCGGCGATGCTCCGCAGGTCACGCATGATGGGCGTACGGGGCCGGGGGACGGCGCGTACGAAGCGGGGAGGACGCATGGGCATCCAGATCGACATCACCGGCCTGCCGGAGGAGCGCATCGTCTTCGCCCCCTCCCCCCTCGCGGAGCTCGGCACCGCCCTGCACGCGCTGACCGAGCCGGGCCACCACCCCGGGCTGCACGGCTGGACCACGGCGACCTGCGCCGCGCTCAAGCCGGACCTGGCGGACCGGCTGCACGAGGCGGACTTCCTGTGGGGCCCGACGTTCTCCGACATCTCGCTGCCGTTCGCCGCGCTCGCCGACACCCATGGGCTGCCCGGCGCGACGCTCGCCGAGGACCTGGACCTGATGGACCGGCTGGACGACGAGCTGTACGTCGCCGCCGCGCTGGAGATCTCCTGCGCCAGCCTCTACTGCCGCGGCGGCCCGTCCCCGCTGGTCGACGCCGAGGCACGGGAACAGGCGCTGGAGCGGGCGATGGCGCGCGGGCCGCGCCAGGCGGAGTTCGCCCGGCGGCTGCTGGCCGATCCGCCCGCCGTACGGGCCTGGCTGCGCCGCTTCTTCGAGGACTGCGACGCGGCGTTCTTCGGGGACGTGTGGCAGCGGGTCCGCGTGGAACTGGCGGCCGACGCGCGGCACAAGGCGGAGGTGCTGCGCCACAAGGGGCTGGCCGACGCGCTGTCCGAGGTGTCCACTGCCCTGTCCCTGGACGAGGAGCAGCGCCGCATCACGGTGGACAAGCTCAGCAACGGGCGTGCCACCGCCGTGAATCCCGCGGTCGGCGCCGGCCTGACGTTCGTGCCGTCGTCCCTGGGCTGGCCGCACCTGATGGTGCTGCACGCGCCGGGCTGGCGGCCGGTGGTCCACTACCCGGTGGCCAGGCCCGAGCTGTCCGGCACGGCCTCCGTGGAGCTGCTCCAGCAGCGTCTGGAGGCGCTGGCCCACCCGATGCGTGTCCGGATCTGCCGCAACCTCGCCAGGACCGCGTTCACCACCGGAGAGCTGGCCGCCGAGCACGGCATCACCGCACCCGAGGTCTCCCGGCACCTGGCCATCCTGAAGAAGGCGGGCCTGATCCGGACCCGGCGCCGCGGCCGGTACGTGCTGCACCAGCTGGACCTCCCGGTCGTCGCCCGGCTCGGCAGTGACTTCCTGGAGGGCGTACTGCGCTGACCGGCCGCGGCCTCCGAAGCGCCGCGGCCGCGTGCTCTCAGGAGGCGTCGCGCTTGCGGACCCGCTCCCGGAGATCGGCGCGCCACTCCCCGACGACCTCTTCGGGATCGAGCGGCCCGATGCCCAGCGGCGGCCCCGGAGGCGGGTTCTTCAGGGCTTCCCGGATCCTGGCGTTGACGTCCGCGACGATCCGCCGCACCTCGCGTTCGGACCGGGCGGCGCGCGCCGCGGCCCGCGCGTCCTCGGCCTCCTTGCGCAGCGCGAGCGTGGGCGGCAGGTAGGACACGCCCTCCCGCACCATCTTGTCCCGCACCCACCACAGCTCGTCGTACGGCTTGTTCAGGCCCGTGAGGGGCTTCCCGGCACCGGGCAGGTCGTCGAACTCACCCCGCTCGGCGGCCTCCCTGATCTGCCGGTCGACCCAGGTCTCGAAGCTGACGCCCGGCGGCTTGCGGTCGGTCACGGTGCTCTCCCTGGAAGTAGGAGACAGCGGTCCTTCTATGATGCGCCGCCGCCCGCCCGTACCAGGCCCGTTTCGTAGGCCAGCACGACGGCCTGCACGCGGTCGCGCAGTTCGAGCTTGGTGAGGATGCGGCCCACGTGCGTCTTGACCGTGGCTTCGGAGAGGACGAGACGCGCGGCGATCTCCCCGTTGGACAGGCCCTGCGCCACGAGGAGCAGCACCTCGCGCTCCCGTTCGGTGAGCCGGCCCAGCTCCGGGCGGCCCTCCTGCGGCGTGGCCGACGGCAGCATCGGCGTGAAGCGGTCCAGCAGCCGGCGGGTGGTGGAGGGCGCGACGACCGCGTCGCCGCTGTGCACGGCGCGGATCGCCGCCAGCAGCTCGTCCGGCGGCACGTCCTTGAGCATGAAGCCGCTGGCCCCGGCCTTGAGCGCGGAGAACGCGTACTCGTCCAGGTCGAAGGTGGTCAGGATGAGCACCTTGGGCGCGTCCTCCACCGTGCCGTCCCCGCAGATCCGCCGGGTGGTCTCCACGCCGTCCAGGTTCGGCATCCGCACGTCCATCAGGATCACGTCGACCCGGGTCGCCCGCAGTGCCTCCAGGGCGGCCACCCCGTCGCCCGCCTCCGCGACGACCTCCATGTCCGGCTGGGCGGCGAGCACCATCCGGAAGCCGGTGCGCAGCAACACCTGGTCGTCGACGAGCATCACGCGGATGGTCATGGCAGGGGTCCGTCCCTTCGGGGCTTCGGTCAACAAGAGGACACGCCGGCCGGCGCGTCCGTAGTGGCGCGCCCGTCAGCGCACCGGAGCGAGCGGCAGCACGGCACTGATACGGAAGCCGCCGCCCGGCCGCGGCCCCGCGTCCAGACTGCCGCCGACCATACCGACGCGCTCCCGCATGCCGATCAGGCCGTGGCCCAGCCCGTCGGCGCCGCCGTCCTCGTACAGCTCGTGCTGCGCGCCGCGTCCGTCGTCCTCGACGAGCAGTTCGAGGTTCTGCTCCCCGTAGACGATGCTGACCGACGCACCGACGCCGGGGCCGCCGTGTTTGCGGGTGTTGGTCAGCGCCTCCTGGACGATGCGGTACGCGGTCAGCTCCACGCCGCTGGGCAGCGGCCGCTCCTCGCCGTGGACCGTGAACTCCACGGACAGGCCCGCGCCCCGCACCTGCTCCACGAGGTCGGCGAGCTGTTCGACGCCGGGCTGCGGCACGTACTCGCCGCCCTCGGCACCCTCGCCGGTCCGCAGCACGCCCAGCAGCCGGCGCATCTCGGCGAGCGCCTGCCGGCCGGTGCCGGAGATGGTCTCCAGCGCCTGCCGGGCCTGGTCGGGCGCGGATTTGAGGACGTAGGCGGCGCCGTCGGCCTGCACCACCATCACCGACACGTTGTGCGCGACGACGTCGTGCAGCTCCCGGGCGATGCGGGCGCGCTCCGCCGCCACCGCGATCCGCGACTGCGTCTCGCGTTCCTTCTCCAGGCGGGCCGCGCGCTCCTCCAGCTGCGCCCAGTAGGCACGACGCGTGCGCAGCGAGTCGCCCATCACCCAGGCCAGTACGAACGGCACGCCCAGGAAGACGGTGACGACGACGTCCTGCCAGGCCGTGGTGTACGGGTCGGGCTCGTGCCAGCGGAGCCTGGAGAGGACCGGCGAGAGGATGCCGCCGATCAGCGCGTACCGGGAGGCCCAGCGGACGTTGCCGCACGCGACGGTGTAGATGATCACCAGCATCGCGAAGTCGGCCGGGTTCGGCTCCACGTCGAAGGCCAGCTGCGCGAGGCCGGCGGCGGTCGCCAGCAGCAGCATCTTCACCGGTGCCCGGCGACGCAGCGCTACCACCGTGCACAGCGACAGGACGACGACCACCGCGACCGCGTACTGGAGCGAACCCCGGAGGATGTCCGACATCAGCCACAGTCCGGCGAACCCGAGGAGCAGCAGCGCCCAGAAGGTGTCCACACCTGTCGGGTGCCTGCGGAAGAAGTCGTAGAGACGCTGCACGTAACCCAGCGTAGGCAGCGCGGATAGGTGTACGAGTCAACCGAAGGGGCGATCCTGTGCGCGCTCCGTACTCCCCAAGGTGGATGCCGGAGAGCGCCCGGGCCGCCCGTACCGTGAAGCCGTGACGAACGAGTGGTACGGCTGGCGGGACGCGACGGAACGGGCGCTGTACGGGCCCGGCGGCTTCTACACGCGCGCGGACGGCCCCGGGCCCGCCGGGCACTTCCGCACCTCGGTGCACGCCTCGCGGCTGTACGCGGGCGCCGTGGCGCGGCTGCTGGAGCGCGTGGACGAGGCGCTGGGGCGCCCGGAGCGGCTGGACGTCCTGGACATCGGCGCGGGCCGCGGCGAGCTGCTGAGCGGCGTGCTGACCGCCCTGGACGCGACACCCGGCGATCCGGCGGCCGGCGGCCTGCCCGCGCGGCTGCGCGCGCACGTCGTGGAGAAGGCGCCCCGCCCGGAAGGGCTGGACCCGCGGATCGCCTGGCGCGACGAGCTGCCCGCCCCCGGGACGCTCACCGGCCTGGTCTTCGCGAACGAGTGGCTGGACAACGTCCCGGTGGACGTCGCCGAGACGGACTCCGAGGGCGTACTCCGCCACGTGCTCGTCCGGCCCGCCGACGGCGCCGAGCGGCTCGGCCCTCCCGTGACGGGCGAGGACGCCGCCTGGCTGGCGGAGTGGTGGCCTTCGGGCGACACGGCGAACAGCGCTTCGGAGGCCGCGGACGCGGCGGGCAGCGCTTCGGAGGCCGGAGGCTCGGCGGGCACCGCTTCGGAGGCCGGGGACGCAGCGGGCACCGCTTCGGGGGCCGGGGACGCGGGCCCCGAGGGGCCGGGCGGGCGCGCCGAGATCGGACGGCCGCGGGACGCCGCCTGGGCGCGCGCGGTGGGGACGCTCCGCCGCGGGTTCGCCGTGACCGCGGACTACGCGCACGTACGGGACGCACGCCCGCCGTACGGCACGCTCACCGGCTTCCGTGACGGCCGCGAGGTGGCCGCCGTACCGGACGGCGGCTGCGACATCACCGCGCACGTCGCGCTGGACGCCTGCGCGGCGGCCGGCGGTACCGGGGCGCTGCTGCTCACCCAGCGGGCCGCGCTGCGCGCCCTCGGCGTCGACGGCGGGCGGCCGCCGCTGTCCCTCGCGTCCACCGACCCGGCCGCCTACCTGCGGGCACTCGGCGGGGCCGGCGAGGCCGCCGAGCTGACCGACCCGGGCGGCCTGGGGGCCTTCCAGTGGCTGGTCCAGCCGGTCGGGCTGCCTGCCGGAGCTGTCAGACTGTCCCCATGACGGAGACGATGGTCGGTATTGGCGGTGCGGCGGAGAGCACGGACATGGTGCTCAACATCGGGCCCCAGCACCCCTCCACGCACGGAGTGCTGCGGCTGCGCCTGGTACTGGACGGCGAGCGCATCAGTCACGCCGAACCGGTGATCGGTTACATGCACCGCGGCGCCGAGAAGCTCTTCGAGGCGCGCGACTACCGCCAGATCATCGTGCTCGCCAACCGCCACGACTGGCTGTCGGCGTTCTCCAACGAGCTCGGCGTCGTGATGGCCGTCGAACGGATGCTCGGCATGGAGGTCCCCGAGCGGGCCGTCTGGACCCGTACGCTGCTCGCCGAACTGAACCGCGTGCTCAACCACCTGATGTTCCTCGGCTCCTACCCGCTGGAGCTGGGCGGGATCACCCCGGTCTTCCACGCCTTCCGCGAGCGCGAAGAGCTGCAGAACGTCATGGAGGAGATCTCCGGCGGCCGGATGCACTACATGTTCAACCGCGTCGGCGGCCTCAAGGAGGACCTGCCGGCCGGCTGGCTCGGCCGCGCCCGCGACGCGGTGGCCGCGGTCCGCTCCCGCATGGACGTCTTCGACCGCCTCGTCCTGGGCAACGAGATCTTCCGCGGCCGGACCCGCGGCGTCGGCGTGCTGACCCCGGAGGCCGTGCACTCGTACGGCGTCTCCGGCCCGATCGGCCGCGCCTCGGGCGTCGACTTCGACCTGCGCCGCGACGAGCCGTACCTGGCCTACGGGGAGCTGCAGGACACCCTGAAGGTCGTCACCCGCTCCGAGGGCGACTGCCTGGCCCGCTTCGAGGTGCTGCTGGAGCAGACCCACAATGCGCTGGACCTGGCCGACGCCTGCCTGGAGCGGATTGCCGAGCTGCCCCCGGGGCCGATCAACCAGCGGCTCCCGAAGGTGCTCAAGGCCCCCGAGGGCGCGACGTACGCCTGGACGGAGAACCCGCTCGGCATCAACGGCTACTACCTCGTCTCCAAGGGCGAGAAGACGCCGTACCGCCTGAAGCTGCGCTCCGCCTCGTTCAACAACATCCAGGCGCTGACGGAGCTGCTGCCGGGCACCCTGGTCGCCGACATGGTCGCGATCCTGGGGTCGCTGTTCTTCGTGGTCGGCGACATCGACAAGTGAGGCGCGGGCCGCTGGTGACGGGCGGGGCGCGATCCGCTGTACGCGGAGTGTCGCCCGGGCCAACACCAACAGGGCAATCCACAGGCTGTGGATAACTTTTCGCCGTCAGGGCGGAAGCTTCCCCGCCAGGACGGACGACCGGCCGACTGGCTGGCTGACTGACTGACTGACTGACCGACTGGAGGACGACGACGGCCTCTCAGGACGACGGCCTCTCAGGGCGAATGACGATGCCCGCGCCGGTCGGTGACCGGCGCGGGCATCGTCATTCGCCCTGCCTGTTGCTGCTGCCGCCGCCGCTTACTGCGCGGCCGCGCTGCGCAGCTCCGCGACGTCGAACTGCTCCGTCTCGTCGTGCGCGGTCAGGTCGATGACCTCACCGGCAGCACGCTCGCCGGAAGCAGACTCGGCACCGGACTCGGCAACGGTGTCGGACTCGGCGGCGGTGTCGGACTCGGGCCCGGCGTCGGCGTCCGTGTCGGTACCGGCGTCGGCCGTGGGCTCGTCGGTCCCAGCCTCCGTCCCGGCCTCCGGCCCGTTCTCCGCCGCTGCGGGCTCCGGCCGGGCCTCCGCCTCGCGGGAGGCCTCCGCCTCGCGGGAGGTCTCAGCGGCCTCCTGAGCGGTCGGCGCGGGCCCTTCGAGCGGCTGAGCGGAGCGCGGGGCCGCCGTGGCGCGGGCCGACTGCTCGGCCACCGCCTCGTCGCCCACCACGTCCGCCAGATCCTCCTCCAGCGGCGCCGTGGGGGCCTCCTTCGGCACGGCGACCGTGCCCGAAGCGGAGACCGTGTCCGTACCGGCGGTGTCCGGGGCGGCCGTGCCCGTGCCGAAGAAGTCGAAGCCGCCGGTCGCCCGCGAAGCGGGCCGCTGCTGCGGGGCGAGCGGCGCGACCGCCGCGGCCGGCACCGGACGCAGCGCGGGAACGCCCGCGGAGGCCCCGCGTACCTGCGCGGCGGCCCTGGCCTGCTCGGCGGCGCGCTGCCGCTCGGCACGCTCCCGCTCCGCGCGGCGGGCGGCCTCCTGACGGGCGGCCTCCTGTCGTACCGCGCTGTCGTTCAGCCGCAGCAGCGCCTCGTCCGCCTTGCGGAAGTCGGCGGCGGTGGGAGCCGGGGCGGGGGCCGCGTGCGCGGGGCCACGGCCCGCCGGGGCCGTGGGGGCGGTGCGGGCCGCGGAACCCGGGGCACCGGGGATGATGTCGGCCGCGGCCGTGCCGTCGGCGACGGGGGCAACCGCCGCGGGAGCGACAGCCGTCAGGCCCGGCACCGGCACCGCGCCGCCCGCGGTCAGCTCGCGGGCCGGGACGGCGGCATCGATCGCGAGCCGGCGACGGCCCTCCAGGGCAGTGGCCCGCTCGGTCTCCGCCGTGGCGTACCGGCGCAGCAGCGCGGCGTGCTCGTTGCGCAGCCGGGCCAGCTCCGCGCGCTTGGCGCGCAGCTTCGTCTCCAGAGCGGTCCGGATCTCCCGGCCCTCCTCGACGTCCGTCTCCAGCTCGGCTATGCGCTCCTCGGTCCTCCACTCGTCGCGGACCCGGGCGCGGGTGAGGTCGGCGACCCGCTTGCCGGCCGTACGGTCCCAACGGCGGGCCAGCACGGCGCCGCCGACCGCGGCCACTGCCGCGGCGGCGACCAGGACTCTGAGCACGAGCGCGTCGCCGACCAACCAGGCACCGGCGGCGCAGGCAATTGACGCACCGGCGACCGTCGCAGGGGGAAGAAGCCTGTGCAGGGGTGGGGAATGGCGGTGGCGTCCTCGTGGCATGGCCTGAAATTTACCGTGCGTACGAGGCCGGTGGGGCCCCGCCCGCCAATCCGTTTCCCGCTGGTTACTTCTTGAGCAGGTCCTTCTCCTTCAGATAGGCCTCCGCGACATCCGCCGGCTTGCGCCGGTCGGCATCGACCTGACGGTTCAGCTCGATCAAGTCCTTGGTGGTGAGCACCTTCGTGAGCTTGCCGAGCGCACTCGCCAGCGCGCTGTCCCCGGCGCTCTTGGCATTCACCACCGGCAGCACATTTTCGGCGTTCTGCAGGTGCTTGTCGTCCTTGAGCAGCACCAGCCCGAAGTCGCCGAGCGTGGCGTCCGTTGTGGTCGTCAGCACGAGCTGGTCCGTGCCGTCCTTGACGGCCTGCTTGGCCTGCACCGTGCCCACGCCCTTGGGGTCGATGCCCGTGACGTCTATGCCGTACGTCTTCTTCAGGCCCGGCAGGCAGTACGGCCGCGTCTCGCACTCCTCGCCCGCCGCGAGCTTCACCTTCTCCCCGGACCTGCCGAGGTCGGAGAGGGTCTTCAACTTGTGCTTCGCGGCGAATTCCTTGGTGACCGCGAAGGCGTTCTGGTCCGTCGCGGAGCCGTGCGGGAGAACCTTCAGTCCGCGCGGCGTGGCGAGCTTCTTCAGTGCCGCGACGGTCTCGTCCGGGTCGTTGGACGCGACCGACTCCGGCTTGGCGCCGTTCTTCTTGGCGTTGAGAAAATCGGCGAGCGTGGAGGCGTATTCCGGAACGACGTCGATCTCACCCTTCTCCAGGGCGGGTTCGTAGAGCTCGCGATTCTTCAGCGTCTGTACGGACGCCTTGTACCCGGCATTGGAAATGATCTTGGAATAGAGCTCGGCGAGCACCTGCGACTCGGTGAATCCGGCGGAACCGACGACGATCGCGCCCTTCCCGCCCTCGCTCTTGCCGCCCTTTTCCTCCAGGCTCTGGCCGCCGCACGCGGAGAGCCCCGCGGCCAGCGCCAGCACCGTCCCCGCGACGAGGGCCGTCCGCGCGGTACGCGACGTGCTGTTCATCGGTTTCACCATCCAGTCGTCCATGCGGTCACCGGTCGGACACCGGCAGGTCGTTGAAGTCGAGCGGGCTGATCGAGTTGAGCGGGTCGAGCAGGTTGATCGGGCAGGTCGAGAACGTCGAGAAGGCCGAGCGGGCTGCGGCGGTCGAGCAGGGAGTACAGCAGAGGGAGCGGACGGATGTTCGCACGTGGGGCGGGAGACGTCACCACACCCGGCACCGGAGCACTTCTGATACCGGGTCATGCCCACCGCCGGCCCGGGCCCGGCGGCCACCCGTACGAGGCACCCGCTCGTACCCGGCATCCGCACTCACCCGGCCGGAGCCGCTCCTGCCGGAGACCGCATCCGATGCCGGCTCAGGCGGCCGCCGTTTCCTTGCGGGACGCCCGTATGCCGCGGCGGCCCGTACGCGCCGGCCGCTTGCCGCGCATCGGGTCGCACAGCCGCTCCACCGCCACCAGCACCGCCTCGACGAGCAGCGCCAGCCCGGCGACCAGCACCGCGCCGGCCACCACCTGCGGGGTGTCGTAGTTGCCGAAGCCCGCCGTGATGATCCGGCCCAGGCCGCCACCGCCGGCCAGCGCGGCCAGCGTGACCGTCGCCACCACCTGCACCGAGGCCGACCGCAGCCCCGTCATGATCAACGGGTACGCGAGCGGCAGCTCCACGCGGAGCAGCAGCTGCCGGCCGGACATGCCCATCCCCCGGGCCGCCTCCACCACATCGCGGTCCGCCTCGCGCATGCCGACGTACGCATTGGTCAGCAGCGGGGGCACCGCGAAGAGCACCAGCGCCACGATCGTCGGCCAGTCCCCCGCCTTGCCCAGCGGGCTGAGCGTCAGCAGCACCAGCACGGCGAACGTCGGCACCGCGCGGCCGACGTTGGCGAGGTTCACGGCCAGCGCCCCGCCCTTGCCGATGTGGCCCAGGTACAGCGCCACCGGCAGCGCCAGCAGACAGGAGATGGCCAGGCACACCACGCTCAGCTGCACGTGCTGCCCGAGGCGGTGCCAGACGCCGTTCTCACCGGCCCAGTTGGCCGCGGAGCCCAGCCAGCCCCACGCGCCCGTGATCGCGTCCACCGCTCAGGCCACCGCCTTCCGCTCGCGCCCGAACCCCCGCGTCCGGCCGGCCCCCGGGCGTCCGCCGCCCTCGCCGTCCGTGTCCCTGCCCCCGGCCCCCGCGCCGCCGGACCCCGCCCGGCCGGCCCGGGTCCAGGGCGTCAGCGCCCGCTGGAGCCCCACCAGCAGCAGGTCGGCGACCAGCGCGAGCAGCACGCACAGCACCGAGGCGGTCAGCACCTCCGCCTTGAAGAAGCCCTGCATCCCGCTGTCGATGAGATTGCCCAGGCCGCCGAAGCCGACCACCGCGCCGATCGTCGTCATCGCCACCGTCGAGACCGTGGCGATCCGCAGCCCGGCCATCATGGCGGGCAGCGCCAGCGGCAGTTCGACCTGGAAGAGCAGCCGCAGCGGGCCGTACCCCATCCCGCGGGCCGCCTCGCGCACCTCCTCGGGGACCGCCTGGAGCCCCGCGAGTATGTTGCGCACCAGGATCGTCAGTGAATAGAGCACCAGGCCCGTCACGACCACCGCGGCCGAGACCCCGAACACCGGGGTCAGCAGCGCGAACATGGCCAGCGACGGGACCGTGTACAGAATCGTCGTCAGGCCGAGCACCGGGCCCGCCGCGCCGCGCCGCTGCCGGGCGAGCAGCGCCAGCGGAAAGGCGATCAGCAGTCCGATGACCACCGAGGCGACCGTGATCCAGATGTGCTGGACGGTGGCGTCCACCAGCTCCTGGCCACGACTGTGGAGATACTCGCCGCAGATCCAGTCATTGGCCTGCAGACAGTTCCGCGGGCCCGCTGCTCGGCTCATGGCCGTACTCGGGTACGTACTCAAGGGCGTGCTCACGCCACGTCACCTCCCCCGTCCGCTCGCTCACAAATCCGGTGACTGTCTGCGACCCTATCCCCCGCCACTGACAATCGGCCCGGACCGCCATCGACTCGCAACATCCCGTTCATCCCGCCCCGGGCGGACCGACGACAATGGGGAAGCATGATCCGTTTCGAGCACGTCACCAAGCGTTACGCGGACGGCACCACCGCCGTCGACGACCTCTCCTTCGAGGTCGCGGAGGGCGAGCTCGTCACGCTCGTCGGCCCGTCCGGCTGCGGCAAGACCACGACCATGAAGATGGTCAACCGGCTCATCGAGCCCACGGAAGGCCGCATCTTCCTGGACAGCGACGACATCGCCACGGTCGACCCGGTCGAGCTGCGCCGCCGCATCGGTTACGTGATCCAGCAGATCGGTCTGTTCCCGCACAAGACCGTGCTCGACAACACCGCCACGGTCCCGCACCTGCTCGGCCGGCCGCGCAAGCAGGCCCGCGCCCGGGCCGCCGAACTGCTCGACCTGGTCGGCCTGGACCCGTCGGTGTACGGCTCGCGGTACCCGGAACAGCTCTCCGGCGGCCAGCGCCAGCGCGTCGGCGTGGCCCGCGCGCTCGCCGCCGATCCGCCCGTCCTGCTGATGGACGAGCCGTTCGGCGCGGTGGACCCGGTCGTCCGCGAGCACCTGCAGACGGAGTTCCTGCGCCTGCAGTCCTCGCTCCACAAGACGGTCCTCTTCGTGACGCACGACATCGAGGAGGCGGTACGGCTCGGGGACCGCATCGCCGTCTACGGATCCGGACGCATCGAACAGTTCGACACTCCGGCGACGGTGCTGGGTGCGCCGGCGACGCCGTACGTAGCGGAGTTCGTGGGCGCCGACCGAGGGCTGAAGCGGCTGTCCGTCACGCCGATCGAGACCGGGGACCTGGAGCAGCCCCCGGTGATCCACCTGGACGACCCGGTGGGCCGGGCGCTGGCCGGGATGGCGGCGGACGGCGCGCGCTGGGCGGTCGTCCTGGACAGCGAGGACCGGCTGCACGGCTGGGTCGCCGCCGATGTCCTCGGGCAGTCGGCGGAGGACGGGACGGTCCGCGAGCACGCCCGGCGCATGGAGGCCTGGCTGCCGGTCGGCGCGCCCCTGAAGCAGGCGTTCAGCACGATGCTGCAGCACGACGCGGGCTGGATCGCGGTCCTGGACGGCGACCGCTTCCTCGGCGTCCTCACCCCGGGCCGCCTCCACGAAGCGCTGCGCCGCTCGACGACGGCGGACGCGGCGAACATCTCCCGCGCCGACGTGGAACTCCAGACGGTGCTGGACGCGTGAGGGGAACGGGGCCGGGCGGCGTCGCACCGGCCCCGTACCGCCGCGGCGTCACGCCGCCGCGGCCCCCGCCTCGTCGTCATCGTCCGGGAGCTTGCAGACGCGCTCCAGGAAGACCGCGGCCGCGACCACCGCGATGCCCGCGAGCACCGACAGGCCGGCGTACACCGTCTGGTCCGTACGTCCCGGGCCCGCCGAGCCCGAGGTCAGCAGGAAGACCGCGACGCCGCCGTACAGCCCGCTCACCAGCGAGGCGACCAGCGCGCTCGCCTGGCCGAACAGCACGGCCCTGGCCGCCATCATCGGCTCGACGCCCTTGGCGCCCTGCACCCGCTCGCGCTGGGCCTTCAGGCGGCTGCGCAGCGACAGGGCCGTCGCGGCCAGCACCGCGGCGATCAGCGCCAGCACGATCGGAGCCGCCAGCGGCACGCTGGGCAGGCTGCCGAGCGCGTCCCACAGGCGGGCGCCGGCCCACGCCAGCACGCCCGCCACCACGAACAGCCCGACCAGCACCTTGATCTTTAGCTGCTTCACCGAGCTCTTCGCCCCTCACACCGTCCTGGCCGCCCGCGCCGCGCCGGGCGCGGCGGCCATCATGTCCACCGGACCATCATCCCGCTACGAGCCCTCGCGGGCCGTACGGACAACGATCACTCGGGCAGCCGCAGTTCCAGGTCGGCGCGGGCCGCGACGCCGTCCCGGCCCAGCTCGTCCAGGAGCTCGGCCACCGCGCCGTGCCCGGGCACCTTGGCCTCGGGGTCGATGTCGTGCCACGGCACGAGGACGAAGGCGCGCTCATGGGCCCGCGGGTGCGGCAGCGTGAGCACCGGGTCCTGGGAGACGACGTCCTGGTACGCGACGATGTCCACGTCGATCGTGCGCGGACCCCAGCGCTCGTCCCGCACCCGCTCGAAGGCCTCCTCGATCGCGTGCCCGCGCTCCAGGAGCGAGTCCGGGGGCAGCGTCGTCTTCACGATCACCACGGCGTTGAAATACGACGGCTGGGTGCCCGGCTCGACGCCCCACGGCTCGGTCTCGTACACCGGCGAGACGGCTTTCACCCGCACCCCGGGAGTGTCCTCCAGGGCGTCGACGGCGCCCTGGAGCGTCTCCAGACGGTTGCCGAGGTTGCTCCCGAGGGAGATCACGGCGCGCTTCGGGTTGGTGAGCGTCACATCCGCCGCGTCGACCTGCTCCACCACGGAAGCGGGCACCGGCTGTACGGTCGGGTCACTGCTGGTCATACTCGGCTCCGGGTGATGGTGATGGTCACGTCGTCAAAGGGGACCGTGATCGGGGCGTCGGGCTTGTGGACGACGACCTCGACCTCCTCCACCCCCTGGTGCTTCAGACACTGGGCGGCGATCCGCTCGGCGAGCGTCTCGATGAGGTCGACGGGCTCGCCCTCGACGATCGCCACGACCTCCTCCGCCACGATTCCGTAGTGCACGGTCTTCGCGAGGTCGTCGGTCGCCGCCGCGGGACGGGTGTCCAGACCGAGCACCAGGTCCACGACGAACGCCTGGCCCGCCTCGCGTTCCTGGGCGAACACACCGTGGTGTCCCCGGGCCTTCAGCCCGCGCAGCGCGACACGGTCCACGCGAATCACTCCCACTGGTACCACTGATCGTTGGATGAACGGGCACGTGCCGGACATCGTCCGGAACTCCGCCCAGTCATCGAATTTACCTGCGAGCACTGACAGCACTCGCTCACGGGGGCCCTGGACAGGCACCCCGCACAGCTGCCGCACAGCCGGGTCCCGCCCGCGCGGCCACTTACCCCGCCGCCCCGCGCCCCACCCCTACCCGGGTACGACTTGGCTCGAACGAGTGCGCCACCGGTCACCCCGCTGACCCCGGCCGCTGACTCCCGGTACCGGCCTCACAGCCCGCCCGGCAGCCCGCCGACGCCGTCGTCCTCGTCCTCGGGGCCGTCCTCGTCGTCCTCGTCGTCGCGGTCGGCGAGCACCGGCGACCCGTGGTGCGACCACACCCGCCAGCCGTCCTCCGTGCGCCGGAAGACGTTGGTGGCCACGACCAGCTGGCCGATCAGCGGCCCGACCGAGCCGTCCTCCTCGGCGGGGCCGCCGCTGAGGATGTTCTCCGTGCAGGTCACCAGCGCGGTGTCGGCCACCACGTCGATCTCCACATCGGTGAGGAAGAACTGGATGTACTCGGTGTTCGCCATGATCAGTGCATAGGAGCGCAGCACTTCGCTGCGGCCGCGCAGCACCGGCCAGCCAGGATGCACGACACTCACCTGGCCGTCCAGCCACAGCTCGGACATCGCCTCATGATCACCGCGCTCGATGGCCTCGTAGAACGCGGTGTTCGCCTGCTCCACCAGCTCGATGTCCGTACGTGGGCTCAATCCGCTCACACCGCTCCCGTCGTGGTCCTCGTGCGTCTTTCCGGACGTGCGCAGGCACGCGCACGGATACGTGCCTGCGGCGGGCACCGGGCGCCCCGTACGCCGCCTGGCTGCCCTGTGCCCTGCCCGGCCCCGTTCTACGCCGCGCCGGGGGCCGCGGAACGCGCGGCCTCCACGGCGCGGGCCACCCGTACCGCGTCGGCGCTCGCCCGCACT
This sequence comes from Streptomyces sp. NPDC050806, assembly GCF_055586425.1. Lineage (NCBI taxonomy): Bacteria > Bacillati > Actinomycetota > Actinomycetes > Kitasatosporales > Streptomycetaceae > Streptomyces > Streptomyces sp. NPDC050806. The sequence continues at coordinate 73,125 of NZ_JBVJIF010000006.1, forward strand.
TCGTGCACGCGGACCGCCCAGGCGCCCTCGCGCGCCGACAGCGCGGTGACCGCCGCCGTCGCCGCGTCCCGCTCCCGGGCCGGCGGCACCGAGGCCGAGGCACCGGCGCCGGCCAGTACGCGCCCCAGGAACCGCTTGCGCGACGCGGCCACCAGCAGCGGCCGGCCCAGATCGCGCAGCCGGTCCAGGCCCGCGACCAGCGCGAGATCGTGTTCGGCGGCCTTGGCGAAGCCCAGCCCCGGGTCGATCACGATGCGCTCCGGGTCGATCCCCCCGGACACCGCCCGGTCCATGGCGACCCGCAGCTCGGCCACGACCTCGCCGACGACGTCTCCGTAGACCGCCCGGTCGTTCATGTCGACGGACTGGCCGCGCCAGTGCATCACCACGAACGGCGCGTGCGCGGCCGCCACCACCGGGATCATCGCCGGGTCGGCGGCGCCCGCGCTGACGTCGTTGACCAGCTGCGCGCCGGCCTCCAGGGACCGCTCGGCGACGGAGGCCCGCATGGTGTCCACGGAGACGACCACGCCGGCCGCCGACAGCTCGCGCACGACCGGGATCACCCGGCGCAGCTCCTCCGCCTCGTCCACCCGCGCGGCACCGGGCCGGGTCGACTCGCCGCCCACGTCCACCAGGTCGGCCCCCTGGGCCACCAGGTCCAGGCCGTGCTTGACCGCGAGCTCGGTGTCGAACCAGTCGCCGCCGTCGGAGAACGAGTCGGGGGTCACATTGACCACGCCCATGACCGCGCACCGGTCCCACTCGGGAAGACCGGCCACCCGGCCACGCAAGGTACTCATACTTCCAGCCTAGGCGGTGTGGCCGGTCCGCTCGCCCCGCGCACCCCGCGTACCTGGGCGAACGCGGACGTATGGGCACACCTGTACGCCTGTCTGCCCACGAGTACGCAGCGCGGCCCGCCCCCGTAAAGGCAGTTTCCGGACGTCACGATGGCCCCGCCCGCTCAGGCGGCCCGCTCGACCGACGTGCCACGGAGGGCCGTGTGCTCGTGCGCACACGGGCGGGCCGCGGGCTCCGCACTCCGCCGGCGCAGCAGCCGGGGCAGCCCCAGCTGCACGAACCCCTCCGCCTGCATCGCCGCGAAGCCGATCCGCGGCAGGTCACGGGTGTGCCGGAAGACCACGAAGCGCGGCTCCCAGCGGGGCTGGAACTTGGCATTGAACTTGTACAGCGACTCGATCTGGAACCAGCGCGAGAGGAACACCAGCAGCCCCCGCCAGGTCCGCAGCACCGGCCCCGCGCCCAGCTTCTCGCCCCGCGCCAGCGCCGACCGGAACATCGCGAAGTTCAGCGAGACCCGCTCCACGTCCAGCTTCGGCGCCGCCTCCAGGGCCGCGACGATCAGCAGCTCGTTCATGCCGGGGTCGGCGCTCCGGTCGCGGCGCATCAGGTCCAGCGACATGCCGTCCGTGCCCCACGGCACGAAGTGCAGCACGGCCTTCAGGTCCCCGTACGGGCCCGGCGCCTCGCCCTCCTCGGGTGCGCGGTGCGCGGTGGCGATCACCGCGTCGCCGTCCCGCTCGTCGCCGATCCGCCCCAGCGCCATGGAGAAGCCGCGCTCGGTGTCGGTGCCCCGCCAGCCGTCGGCGGCCCGCTGGACCGCCTCGACCTCCTCGGGGGACAGCTCCGACACCCGGCGGACCTTGGTCTCGTAGCCGTTGCGCTCGATGCGCTTGACCATCTGCCGTACGTTGCGCATCGCGCGTCCGGAGAGCGTGAAGTCCGCCACGTCCACGATGGCCTCGTCGCCCAGCTCCAGCGCGTCCAGGCCGGTCTCCCGGGTCCAGACCTCGCCGCCGGTCTCGGAGCAGCCCATCACCGCGGGCGTCCAGGAGTGCGCCCTGGCCTCCTCCATGAAGCGCTCGATCGCGCCGGGCCACGCCTCGACGTCACCGATCGGGTCGCCGCTGGCCAGCATCACGCCGGAGACGACGCGATAGCAGACGGCCGCCTTGCCGCTCGGCGAGAAGACCGCGCCCTTGTCGCGGCGGAGCGCGAAGTGGCCGAGGGAGTCCCGGCGGCCGTGCTTGTCCAGCAGCGCACGCAGCCGGTCCTCGTCCTCCTCGGTGAGCCGCGCGACGGGCCGCTCGGGCCGGAACGCCAGGTACGCGGTGGTGCCCAGCGTCAGCAGGCCGAGCGCGCCCAGGGAGTAGCCGACGGTGTAGTCGACGTGGTGGGTGAAGGCCACCGGGCCCTCGAAGCCGAACAGGCCGACCACGACGTGCTGCAGCTCCGCCCAGACCGACGGGTCACCGACGGTGCGGTGCGGGTGGGAGTTGACGATCACCATGCCGAGAGCGATGCTCACGCCGCCCAGCACGACGAAGTTCAGCAGCGCCTTCCAGCGGCTGCGCGGATCCGGCAGCGCGGCGAACTCGCGCCGGTGCCGGACGAGGTAGGCCAGCAGCGCCAGCGAGAGCACCGCTCCGAAAACGGAGTGGCGGTACGCGAACTGCGCCACGGCCCCCACGGGCAGCAGCGCGACGGCCGCGACCCACACCCGCCGCTTGCGCCGCTTCAGCCCGTGCGCCAGCAGCAGGAGCAGCAGGCCCACCACGATCGAGGCGGCCGCGGCCAGCGGGCTCACCGCCCCCGGCAGCACCTCCGCCAGTGCGTGCATACGGCTGTGCCGGAAGCGCGGAAAGACGCCGGCCGCCACGTTCAGCAGACCGATCAGCGTGCAGGCCGTACCGACGGCCGTGGGCACCGACTCCGGGCGCGGACCCCGCACCCAGCGTGTGCGACGCCACGCAACCACTCCGGATTTTTCCCCATCTAGCCTGTCAGACATCACTTTCCCGTCGCCCGCTCCTCAGGTCCCCTGATCTCCGGATTGCGGAGCAGTTACCTGGACAATTCGCGCCCTGTAGGACGGCGCTTCAGGGCCCCGGGTTCCATCAGCCGGTCCGGCCGTCCGGCCACCCAGCAGGAAGTGGACATGGACCTCACCAGTAAGACCGTTCTGCTGCTCACCGTGCTGGTCGCGGTGGCACTCTTCGCCGCCACCGTGCTGCTCTGGCCGCGGCTCGCGAGCCGCACCTGGCGTGCGGTGACCGGCCGGATCGGCCTGCTGCTGGCGACCCAGCTGACCCTCTTCGCCGCTGTCGGGCTCGTGGTCAACAACGCCTTCGGCTTCTACGCGTCCTGGGCCGACCTCTTCGGCCAGGAGACCGAGACCGGAGTGGTGGTCGACCACTCGACGAAGCGGCAGGGCGTCGAACGGACCGGCCTCCCGCAGGACAACCGGCGGGCGGACGTCGCGGGCCGGCTGGACAAGGTCCTCGTACGCGGCGAGAACACCGGTATCACCAGCCCCGCGTACGTCTATCTGCCGCCGGAGTACTTCCAGCCCCAGAACGCGCAGAAGCGTTTCCCCACAGCAGTAGTCCTCACCGGCTACCCCGGCACGGCAGAGGCTCTCTACACCAAACTGCACTACCCGCAGACCCAGCGCCGCCTGGTCACCCAGGGAAAGATGCAGCCGACGATCCTGGTCATGATGCGCCCGACGGTCGCCCCGCCCCGCGACACGGAATGCATGGACATACCGGGCGGCCCGCAGACCGAGACCTTCTTCACCAAGGAACTCCGCGCGGACATCGCGGCGCACTACCGGACCGGCACCCAGGCCCGTAACTGGGGCATCATCGGCGACTCCACGGGCGGCTACTGCGCGCTCAAGATGACCATGCGCCACCCGGAGGCCTTCTCGGCGGGCGCCGCCCTCTCCGGCTACTACAAGGCCCCGCTCGACCCCACCACCGGCGACCTCTTCGCCGGCGACCCCCGGCTCCAGCGCGAGAACGACCTGCTCTGGCGCCAGCGCCACCTACCGCCCCCGCCGGTGAACCTGCTGGTCACCACCAGCAAGCAGGGCGAAACCAACTACGCCGACACGATGCGCTTCATACAGCAGGCCAAGGCCCCCACCCGGGTCTCCTCCATCGTCCTCGAAAGCGGCGGCCACAACTTCAACACCTGGCGCCGAGAAATCCCCCCGGCCCTCACCTGGCTGAGCACCCGCCTGACCGCATAAAAACACCCGCACCCCGGCTCTTTCACCCACCACCGACGGGAGGGGCCGGGCCGCAGCGGGTGGGGTACCGGACGTAAACCGAAGCAGTCCGGCACCCCCACCCGCGGAGGCCCGGCCCCGTGACGTCAAGCCCCGCGCAGCGGCAACAAAGACAACCGGCGCCGCACCCGGCAACGCACAAACACGCCCCGCGGCAGCAAACGACCCCGCACCCAGCAATGTCGGCAGCCCCCGCGGAGCGAATCGCGCCCAGGCCCCCGTCACGGCGGGGAAAGCACCAGATGCCCGTTGACCAGAAACGTCGGATGCGGGTCCAGGCGGTACGCGTACAGCGTGTACGGCTTTGTGCCCACCGCGAGGACAGGGCTGACCGAGCGGACCGAAGCCCGCTCGGACTCGGTGAGGTCGGGGGGATGCACCTCGGGCTTGAAGGTGCCACGCCGATGCCATCTGTCGGCGATGCACAGCTGCGATGCCCGGCCGTTCTTCTTCGGCGTGAACTTCGCACCGATGATCACTGAGAGTTCTTCCAGGAAGGGCACACTGGTCTTGGTCACGATGCGGGCGTCCCATCGCTCGAGTCGATGACCATCGCCGTCGCAGTAGCCGTCCAGGAATCCTGCGAAGGTCGCCATGTCGCGCAGCACGACGCGCGGGAACCGCTGGCGCATGTGGTGCGCATCACCGCCCACGTACTGCCGCAACAGGTCTGCCAGGTACGAGGAGACGACTCGCACCCGGAAGCCGGGCAGATCACGCGCCAGATAGCCGGGCGACCGGCTCGACCCGCGCGGCCGGCCCCGTGGCAGCGTGGAGGCAGATGGCGTAGTTCGCGGCGAAGATTTCCTCGTTCACGACCAGCGACACGTAGTTCTTGCCGACCGCGCCGTCCGCGCACGTGGCGCCGATGAGATAGCCGAGGTCGTACCCGGGAACGATCTTCAGCCGCTCGCGGCACAGTTTGGGCGCGGGCGTCCACGTCACCTGCGATGCCGCCGCTCCGGTCGCGGGCAACCAGCCGGCCGTACCTCTCAGCAACTGGTCCACGCCCAGGGAAAACGTGACGCGGTCGGTGGTCACGGCCACCAGCTCACGGACCTTGACCGCCGAGACGCCGGTCACCGTGGTCCGGACCGTTCTTCGCCCGTCGAGCGTCCAGAGTTCGTCGCCCGCGCGGATGCACCGCGCCTGGCGAAGGCCCCCGACCGCGTTCACGATCTGCTTGCTCGGTAGCCCGCCCCGCATCCCGATCCCCCCTGTTCAGTGATCTGAGTCACTGAACAGGAACGGTATCGGCCGCCACTGACAGCGCGACTAGCGCGCCAGTATCAGGCTCATCGCCTCGGCCCGGGTCGTCGCGTCGCGCAGCTGGCCCCGTACCGCCGAGGTGGTCGTCTTGGCCCCCGGCTTGCGGATGCCCCGTACCGACATGCACATGTGCTCGGCCTCGACGACGACGATCGCCCCACGGGCCTCGAGGATGCGCATCAGCGAGTCCGCGATCTGCGTGGTGAGGCGTTCCTGCACCTGCGGACGGCGGGCGTAGACCTCGACGAGGCGGGCGAGCTTCGACAGCCCCGTGATCTTTCCGCTCTCGGCCGGGATGTATCCGACGTGCGCGACGCCATGGAACGGCAGGAGATGATGTTCGCACAGGCTTACGATTTCGATGTCCTTGACCAGGACCATCTCGTCGTGTCCGAGATCGAAGGTCGTGGTGAGGACGTCCTCCGGCTCCTGCCGCAGCCCGGCCAGGAGCTCCTTGTACGCCCGCGCCACACGCCCCGGCGTCTCCAGGAGGCCCTCGCGGTCCGGGTCCTCGCCGACCGCGATCAGAAGCTCGCGCACGGCGTCCGCGGCACGCTTCTCGTCGAATTCGCCGATCGTGCCCTCGCCGTCCAGCGTCACGGGGTCGGTCATCTGGTGCCTCGTTCCTTCTTCATTCCGCTACGAACGCGAAATGCCGCGCCCCCCAGGCTAGAACCTGGGGGGCGCGGCATTCATTCCGGGGCCGGTGTGGCGACCGGCGGGCCGGTCACGTGGCGGCCGGGGGATCCGGCGGGCCGGGGCCCGGCGGTCACCCCTCGCTGCTTCCGGAGGAATCCTCCGGAAGCTCTGCCTTCTCCGTCGAGACGGTCGGCGTCACGGACGTCGCACCGTTGGCCGCGGCCAGCTCCTTGGGAGCGAGCACCGGCGGGCGGGTGGACGGCGTACGCCGCGAGGAGCCGGTCCACGCGGGGCGGGCCGGGCGCTTCACGATGTGCTTGAAGACCTCGGCGATCTCCTCCTTGCCCAGGGTCTCCTTCTCCAGGAGCGCCAGGACCAGGTTGTCGAGCACGTCGCGGTTCTCGACGAGGATCTCCCACGCCTCGTTGTGCGCGGTCTCGATCAGCTTCTTGACCTCCTCGTCCACCAGCGCCGCGACCTCTTCGGAGTAGTCGCGCTGGTGGGACATCTCGCGGCCCAGGAAGGGCTCGGAGTTGTCGGAGCCGAACTTGATCGCGCCGAGCCGCTCGGTCATGCCGTACTGCGTGACCATCGCGCGAGCCGTGGCGGTCGCCTTCTCGATGTCGTTCGCCGCACCCGTCGTCGGGTCGTGGAAGACCAGCTCCTCCGCCGCGCGGCCGCCCAGCATGTACGCCAGCTGGTCGAGCATTTCGTTGCGCGTGGTGGAGTACTTGTCCTCGTCCGGGAGCACCATCGTGTAGCCGAGCGCACGGCCCCGGGACAGGATCGTGATCTTGTGGACCGGGTCGGAGTTCGGTGAGGCCGCCGCGACCAGGGCGTGTCCGCCCTCGTGGTACGCGGTGATCTTCTTTTCCTTGTCCGACATGATCCGGGTCCGCTTCTGCGGTCCCGCCACGACCCGGTCGATCGCTTCGTCCAGGAAGTGGTTGTCGATCAGCTTCTTGTCGCTGCGGGCGGTGAGCAGTGCGGCCTCGTTGAGGACGTTGCTCAGGTCCGCACCGGTGAAGCCCGGCGTACGGCGCGCGACCGCACCCAGGTCGACGTCGGGCGCGACCGGCTTGCCCTTCTGGTGGACCTTGAGGATCTCCAGACGGCCCTGCATGTCGGGGCGGTCGACCGCGATCTGCCGGTCGAAGCGGCCCGGACGCAGCAGCGCCGGGTCCAGGATGTCCGGCCGGTTCGTGGCGGCGATCAGGATGACGCCGCCCTTCACGTCGAAGCCGTCCATCTCGACGAGCAGCTGGTTCAGCGTCTGCTCGCGCTCGTCGTGGCCACCGCCGAGGCCCGCACCGCGGTGCCGGCCGACGGCGTCGATCTCGTCGACGAAGACGATCGCCGGGGCGTTCGCCTTGGCCTGCTCGAAGAGGTCACGGACACGCGAGGCGCCGACACCCACGAACATCTCGACGAAGTCGGAGCCGGAGATCGAGTAGAAGGGCACGCCCGCCTCGCCCGCGACGGCGCGCGCGAGGAGCGTCTTGCCCGTACCGGGCGGGCCGTACAGCAGCACGCCCTTGGGAATCTTGGCGCCGACGGCCTGGAACTTCGCCGGCTCCTGCAGGAACTCCTTGATCTCGTGGAGCTCCTCGACGGCCTCGTCCGATCCCGCGACGTCCGTGAAGGTCGTCTTGGGGGTGTCCTTGGTGATGAGCTTCGCCTTGGACTTGCCGAAGTTCATGACCCGGGAGCCGCCGCCCTGCATCTGATTCATCAGGAACAGGAAGACGACGACGATCAGAACGAACGGCAGCAGCGAGAGCAGCATGCCCACGAAGGGGCTCTGCTTCTGCGGCGAGACGGTGTACCCGTCCTTGATGTCGCCCGTCTGGTACTTGGCCTGCAGGGTCTTGGCGAGCTCGACGCCCTGGTCGCCGATGTAGCTCGACTGGATCTTGTCGGAGCCCTCGACCTTGTTGCTGCCGGAGAGCTCGACCTTGACCTTCATTTCGTCGCCGGTGGTCAGCTCGGCGGACTTGACCTTGTTGTCAGTGATCGCCTTGACGACCTGACCGGTGTCCACCGTTTTGTAGCCGCCAGACGAACTGACGACCTGCATCAACACGACCACGGCGAGGACGGCCAGCACGATCCACATGACCGGCCCACGGAAGTATCGCTTCACGTCCATCCATACGGAGCCTTGAGGCCCCGTCCCTCCTGCCACAGTGAGGCACTCCAGCCCTCGGGGAGGTCTGGTCGTGCGTACGGTGTATTACTGGCCCGAAAAAGACTGACCTTCGGACGGTACCCCAGCATTGTCACCCGACGCCGCTGCCCGTGGTGAACAATGCGGCTTGGATTCCGCCCTCCCTGCTCCAACGGCGGGAGGCCGCAAAGGGTTCCCGCCGTCCGGCGCGAGGGGCTTTCCGGGGGTTCTTCCGGGCCCTTCCGTCGCTTCCGACGGGGCGTCAGCCGCCGTAGACGTGCGGCGCGAGCGTGCCCACGAACGGCAGGTTCCGGTACTTCTCGGCGAAGTCCAGGCCGTAACCCACGACGAATTCGTTGGGGATGTCGAAGCCGATCCACTTCACGTCGATGTCGACCTTGGCCGCCTCGGGCTTGCGCAGCAGCGTGCAGACCTCCAGCGAGGCCGGCTCGCGCGAGCCGAGGTTCGACAGCAGCCAAGACAGCGTCAGGCCGGAGTCGATGATGTCCTCGACGATCAGGACGTGCTTGCCCTTGATGTCGGTGTCCAGGTCCTTCAGGATCCGGACCACGCCCGAGGACTGGGTGCCCGCGCCGTACGACGACACGGCCATCCAGTCCATCGTGACGGGGGTGGAGAGCGCACGCGCCAGGTCCGCCATCACCATCACGGCGCCCTTCAGAACGCCGACGATGAGCAGCTCCTTGCCCGCGTACTCCGCGTCGATCTTCGCGGCCAGCTCGGCCAGCTTCGCGTCGATCTCTTCTTTGGTGATGAGCACCGACTGAAGGTCGGAACCCATGTCCTTGTCGTCCACCCGTGCCACTCTCGCTCGGTTCGGTGTCATGTGACTCGTCCGGCCGGGCGGTCCCGCGCGGCTCAGCCCTGCCGGATGACCAGTTTGCCACCCTGCCGTCGCACACCCACCAGCCCGGGGAGGTCGATCGCTCCCTGACCGCGCCAGGCGGTGATCAGCCGGTCGACTTCCTCGATGTGCCGGGCGAAGAGCGAACCCGCAGGTGAACCGGCGCGCAACAGGGCCCGGCGGAGCACTCGTCGGCGGACCGCGGCGGGCAGTGCGTAGAGCGCGGCGACGTCCAGCGCGCCGGTGGCATCGGCCACACCGTGCTCGGCCTCCGTGGCCCAGGAGTCCAGCGCGTCGGCGTCGTCGCGGGAGAGCTGGGCCGTACGGGCGAGGGCCTCGACGACGCCTTTGCCGAGCGCCTTCTCCAGGGCGGGCAGGCCCTCGTGGCGGAGCCGGGAGCGGGTGTACGAGGGGTCGGTGTTGTGCGGGTCGTCCCACACGGGCAGCGACTGGATCAGGCAGGCCTTGCGGGCGGTCTGGCGGTCGATCCCGAGGAACGGGCGGCGGTACCGGCCTTCGGAGCCGGAGACGGCGGCCATGCCGGACAGCGAGCGGGTCCCGGAGCCGCGGGCGAGACCGAGGAGGACGGTCTCGGCCTGGTCGTCACGGGTGTGGCCGAGGAGGACGGCGTCCGCGCCGTGCCGCCGCGCGGCGTCGTCCAGGGCGGCGTATCGGGCCTCGCGGGCGGCCGCCTCGGGGCCGCCGTCCCTGCCCACCTCGACGGCGACGGCCTCGGCCGGGTCCAGCCGGAGCGCCTGCATCCGGAGGACCACCTCCGCCGCCCGGGCGTCGGAGCCGTGCTGAAGACCGTGGTCGACCGTGACGCCGCCCGCGCGGACGCCGAGGCGCGGGGCTTCGAAGGCGAGCGCGGAGGCGAGCGCCATGGAGTCGGCGCCGCCGGAGCAGGCGGCGAGCACCAGGGGCGGCGGGGCGTCGGGACCGGACCGCCGACTGTGGGACGTCAGGACGTCGTGGAGTACGCGGCGGACCGCCAGGCGTATTGCGGCGACCGCTGGATGGGGACCCATGTCCGTTTCCAATCGTTCAGCTGGGGGAGCCACGGGCCGGGCGGCGCGTGACCGTCCGGCCCACCGGGAGCATCTCGGGAGCGAGCGCCGGGGGGATCGCGCCGGGCGGCCCCCGGGGCGGTCACTCAGAGTGTCTCGATGGTGACAGAGAAGAGCAGTTACCCGAGCATTGCACGCCTCTCCCCGAGCCACGGTCCCTCAGAAGGGTGATTGAGGGGGCGTTCGTCTGTCCTACGGCGCGCCCGCGCCGCGCCGCCTTCCTACGGCGCACCCTCCGCCTTGCGATGCACCCGCGCGACCCAGTCCGCCGGTTTGGCGATCTCCTGCTTGGTCGGAAGCGTGTTCGGCGAGGTCCACACGCGGTTGAAGCCGTCCATGCCGACCTCGTCGACGACGGCCCGCACGAAGCGCTCGCCGTCCCGGTACTGCCGCAGCTTGGCGTCCAGGCCCAGCAGCTTGCGCAGCGCCTGGTCCAGGCGTCCAGCGCCGCTCGCCCGGCGCTGCTGGAACTTCTCCCGGATCTCCGTCACCGACGGCACGACCTGCGGCCCCACGCCGTCCATGACGTAGTCGGCGTGCCCCTCCAGCAGGGACATCACGGCGGTCAGCCGGCCGAGGATCTCGCGCTGCGCCCGGGTCTGCACGAGGTCGACGAGGCTCCGGCCGCCGTCCTCGCCCGCCTCGCCCTCGGGGCGGGCCCCGGCGAGGGACTGGGCGGCCTCGCGCAGCCTCTCCAGGAGCGTGCCCGGGTCGATCTCGGTCTCGGCGAGGAACGCCTGCACCTCGCCCTCGATGTGGTCGCGCAGCCAGGGCACCGCGGTGAACTGCGTACGGTGCGTCTCTTCGTGCAGGCAGACCCACAGCCGGAAGTCGTGCGGCGCCACCTCCAGCTCGCGCTCGACGTGGACGATGTTCGGCGCGACGAGCAGCAGCCGGCCGCCCTTGGCGCCCGCCGGGAGGTCCCTGGTGGGCGGCGCGAACGTCTCGTACTGGCCGAGCACGCGGGACGCCAGGAACGACAGCAGCATGCCCAGCTCCACGCCGGTGACCTTGCCGCCGACCGCGCCTATCACCGCGCCGCCGGGGAGCGAGGAGCGGCGCTCCTGCATCTTCTCCAGCAGCGGCTTCAGTACGGCGCGGAAGCCGGCCACGTTGGCGCGGATCCAGCCGGGCCGGTCCACGACCAGTACGGGCGTGTCGTGGATCGCGTCCTCGCCGCCGGGCGGCGTCATGCGGGTGAACGCCCGTACGTGCTCCTCGGCGGCCTTGGCGTGCCGGCGCAGCTCGGCGACGACCGCGCGGGCCTCGTCCCGGCTCACCTCGGGCCCCGGCCTTACGAAGCGGGAAGCGGTCGTCACCGCGAGATTCCAGTCGACCATCTCGGCACCACCGATGCTCGTCATGACTTCACGGTACGGGTGCGCCCGGCCGGGGGGTAGCCGATTCGCGGCGAGCGGCGGTACCCGGCCGTCCCGTACGGCGGCGCCGGCCTCACCGGCAGCCGCAGTTGGCCACCGCCGAGGCGAGCCGGTCGAGGGCCTGCTGGGCAGCGGCCCCGTCGCCCGCGCCGTTGGTCATGAAGGCGAAGGTCAGCAGGCGGCCGTCGGCGTCGACGACCGTGCCGGCGAGCGTGTTCACGCCGGTGAGGGTGCCGGTCTTGGCGCGTACGGCACCGGCGCCCGCGGCCTCGTCGGCGTACCGGCTCTCCAGGGTGCCGGTGAAACCGGCCACGGGGAGGCCGGTGAGGACCGGGCGCAGCTCCGGGTGGTCCGGGGCCGCGGCGAGCAGCAGTACATGGGAGAGCAGGCGGGCCGAGACCCGGTCGTCGCGGTCCAGGCCGCTGCCGTCCTCGAAGTCGGTCTTCGCCACGGGGATGCGGAGCTGTCCGAGAGTGCGCTGTACGGCGCGTCCGCCGCCCTTGAAGGTCGTGGGCTGTCCGGTGGCCACGGCGGTCTGCCGGGCCAGCTGCTCGGCGATGTCGTTGTCGCTGTGGGTGAGCATGCGCTCGACGATCGAGGAGAGCGGCAGGGAGGGCGCGGCGGCCAGCCGGGTGGCCGCGCGCCGCGCTTCGGTGTCCTGGGTCCCGCCGGTGACCTCGATGCCGTGGGCGCGCAGGTCGTCGGCGAAGGCCCGGGCGGCCGCGGCGGACGGGTCGGTGGCGCGGGGCGCGGGGCCGTGGCCGCTGTCGTCCAGGCGGCCCTCGTCGGCGGTGAGGGCGGTGATGGGGGCGAGGTTCTCGTTGGGGCCGATCGAGTGCAGGGCCGGCCCCTCGTACAGCGAGTCGTCGTACCGCAGGGTGACCTTCTTCGCGCCGCGTTTCTTGAGGGCGCGGGCGGTGTCGGCGGCGAGGTCCCCGAGGGCGGCGGGGCGCTGGGCGGCCGGCGTCCCGCTCTTCGGGGTGCGGGCGGTGAGGGTGGGGTCGCCGCCGCCGACCAGGACGACCCGGGGAGTGCCGTCCTTCGTGCGGCCGTCCTGGACGGCCTTCGTGGTGAAGCGGTGGTCGGGCCCGAGGGCGGTGAGGGCGGCCACGGCGGTGCCGAGCTTGATCGTGGAGGCGGGGGTCGCGGTCCGGTCCGGGCGGCTCGCGAAGACCTCGCGGCCGGTGGCGACGTCCATGACCGAGGCGGTTCGGACCGGGCCCAGCGCCGGAGCCTTCAGCAGGGGTGCCAGGGCGTCCGCGAGGCCGCTGCCGGTCGGCGGGGGCGCGCCGTCCCCGCCGCCCTTCACAGGGGCGCCCAGGGCCGCCAGGACGGGTGCCGCGCCGGGGGCCGCCGGTCCGTCGCCGTGATGCTCACCACCCCTGTCGTCCCAGCGGGCCGCGCGGGCCCGTTCGGCCGTAGTCTGACCGGAGTCCCACGGACCGGCCGCCGCGACCGCGCCGGCCGCGACCGCGAGACCGGCGACGGCGGAGCCCGCCGACAGCTGCCACGTCCGTTTCCGCTGGACAGGGGTCTTTCGCCACCACTGGCGGGCGAAGAACCACTCGTCGGCCACGAACTGTGCGGCACCCCGGCCCGCACCGGCCGTCGCCCGTATACAGGACCGGCACCGGCCGACCCACCTGACCTGCCACGACCTGGTCTCCGGCACTTTGGACCAGCCCCTTTCGCCACCACACACCTGCGTGGGGGACACTTAATCACCAGACGTATGTGTTGATCATGGAGGAGCCACCCGTGGAGTTCGACGTCACCATCGAGATCCCGAAGGGTTCGCGGAACAAGTACGAGGTGGACCACGAGACCGGTCGGATCCGCCTGGACCGTCGACTCTTCACCTCGACCAGCTACCCGGCGGACTACGGCTTCGTCGAGAACACCCTCGGCGAGGACGGTGACCCGCTGGACGCGCTGGTCATCCTGGACGAGCCGACCTTCCCGGGTTGCCTCATCAAGTGCCGCGCCATCGGCATGTTCCGCATGACCGACGAGGCCGGCGGCGACGACAAGCTGCTGTGCGTCCCCGCCTCGGACCCGCGCGTGGAGCACCTGCGCGACATCCACCACGTGTCCGAGTTCGACCGCCTGGAGATCCAGCACTTCTTCGAGGTCTACAAGGACCTGGAGCCGGGCAAGTCGGTCGAGGGCGCCAACTGGGTGGGCCGCAGCGAGGCCGAGGCCGAGATCGAGGCCTCCTTCAAGCGCCTGGAGGCGCAGGGCGGCAAGCACTGAGCCTGTTCGGCTCGGTTTTTCCGACCACTACCGGTACCGGTGGGCGGTTGTACTGATGGGCGGACACCTGCGGGTGTCCGCCCATCGGCGTACATGGCCGGTGGCGGCCGCCGAACGGGCCGGATCCTGCCGGACCGGCGGCGGCCGCGGCCTCAGAAGCCGCGCGTGCGCTTCGCGGCGCGGCGGTTGGCGGCGTCCTCGCCGCTCGGGGCCCTGATGAAGAGGCGGGCCACCTCGCCTCCGAGGTTCACGCCGACCGCGATGGCCAGCGCCAGCGAGACCGCCTTGATCAGCGAGGAGATGCCCTCGTTCAGATTGCCCTGGGCGAAGTTGAGCAGCGCGAAGTACGTCGCGCTACCGGGCAGCAGCGGGCCGATGGCGGCCGTGACGTACGGCAGAGCCGAGGCATAGCGGTACCGCGACAGCAGCTGCCCGAAGAGGCCGACCAGGCCGGCCGCGATCGTCGTGCCGACCACCGGGTTGACGTTGGCCTGCACGAGGACGCCGTACGCCACCCAGGCCACGCCGCCGTTGAACGTCGCGAACAGCACGGTGTGACGTTCCTGCTGAAGCAGGACACAGAAGGCCAGCGCCAGCAGCAGCGAGGCGATGATCTGCACCACCGGCTCGTCGTACGTGCCCAGCGCCTCTTCAGGGTTCAGCGTGTGGGCACTGAGCTGGACGCCCAGATAGAGCACGCCGAGCACGCCGATCACGATGCCGACGATGAGGTAGCCGACCTCCAGCAGACGGGCGGCCGCGGTGATGTAGTAGCCCGTCAGGCCGTCCTGCACGCCGGCCACCAGCGCCCGTCCCGGGATCAGCGCGAAGAGGCCACCGGTGATGACCGCCGACGCCTGCACGCCGGTGTCCGTCATGCTCAGCGCCACTCCCATTGCCGCGGGCGGCATCGCCGCGGCCACGAACTGGTAGAACTCCGGCAGCCCGCGCCCGGAGGCCAGCCAGGCCAGCCGGTCGCCGAGCATGGACCCTATGGCGGCCGCGATGAAGACCGTCAGACCGCCGCCCACCAGCATGCTCGCCGCGCCGGACAGCAGTCCGGACGCCACGGTGAGCGCCCAGCTGGGGAACGGGTGGCGGTTACGGCGGATCTCGGCGAGGCCGCGGTAGGCCTCCTCCAGCGTGATGCCGTCGGAGGTGATGTCGTCGACCAGCCGGAAGACCGCGGAGAGCCGGGTGTAGTCCACACCGCGCCGGCGGACCGTGCGGCTGGCCGTCACCGGGTCGTCCACCAGCGACGGCTGGTACGAGATCGACAGCAGCGTGAAGGTCACGGTGGGCTCGACGCGCTCCAGCCCATAGGCGTGGGCCACGCCGAACATCGCCGCCTCGACGTCCTCGGCGCCCTCACCGCCCGCGAGCAGGATCTCGCCGATACGGAGGGTGAGGTCGAGCACGCGCGGCACGGCGGGCCCGGCCTCGTCGGCGCGTTCGCTCCGCTCCGGAGCCGGGCGCTCGGTGACCGGCATCCGCAGCATCGTGCGCATCCGGTCCTGCCACGGCACGTCCTTGGTGAGGCTGATGGCCGGTATGCCGTGCGGCGGGGTGAAGGCGGGCCAGCCGGCGGGCGTCGTCGGCAGCGGATGGGTGCCCGTGGTGGAGCCGTTGCCGCCGCTCGTGCTGCTGCCCGGCGGCGCGAAGGCCGACCCCTCCGGCTCGACGGGCGCTTCGGTCCGCATGCCCTGCGGCACGGCGAACTCGGAGGTGGGGTGCTCGTCCTCGGGCAGCGGGGTGTAGGGCATGCCGAGCGGCGGGGTGAACGCGCTCCGCGCCTCGTCCGTTTGGGGTTTGCGGTCCTCGGGGGACTCCGCGTCCGACGCCACTGCTCCTCGCTCCTCGTGCGCCTCTGCCGTCCGTCGTCAAGTGCCACCATGCCTGATCGCCGCCCTTGGCGCGCGGGGCGGGGGGTTCGCAAGGCGGGAATTGGGGGGTGAGTACCCGCCCCGGACGCCGCAAAGGCGCCCCTGGACCGTTCCGCGGCGGTGCGGAACGGAAGGGACGCCGAAGGGCGGTGCGGTACGGGGTGAAGGGCTGCGCAGCCGGTCAGCGCTTGGCGTGGCGGCCGCGGCGGCCGTCGCCCGGGGGCTGCTGAGGGTCCTGCGGATGCGGCTGCTGCGGCCCCTGCTGAGGCTGCTGCGAAGGTGAATGATACTGGTCCGGCCGGGCCTCCTGCTGCCCGGGACCGCCGTACGGAGCGTCCCCGGACTGCCCGCCGTACGGGGGCTGCTGGGGGTGCTGCGGCTGCTGTCCGTTGGGCGCCCGCGGGGGCTCCTGACGGCCGTACTGCGGCTGCTGCGGCTGCTGTCCGTACGAGGGCTGCTCCTGGCGGCCGTACGGGTGCTGCCCCTGGGCCTGCCCACGGTCCTGGCCGTACGGAGCCTGCGCCTGGCCGTAGGGGGCCCGGCCCTGGCCGTACGGCGGCTCCTGACGGTCGTACGGCTGCTGCTGGTGGCCGTACGGGGGCCGCTCCTGGCCGCCGCCGTACGGGGCCCCGTGACCGCCCCGGCCGTCCTTGCCGCCGTACGGAGCGCGCTGCTGCCCGCCCGCGGCGCCGTACGGCGCGTGGTCCTCGTCCTGCGCGATGCGCGGCATCGGCTGGGTGGCGTCCGCGGGGCCGCCCGCGGCCGGGCCGGCCGCCGGGGTGTCCTCGCCGGCGGCGGCCGCCTTCTTGGACTTGCTGCGGCCGCGGAGGTACTCGATGACGATCGGGACGACGGAGATCAGCACGATGAGGACGAGGATCGCCTCGATGTTCTTGTGCACGAACTCGATGCCGCCCAGCGCGGCGCCCAGCAGCGTCACGCCCGCACCCCACAGGGCGCCGCCGATGACGTTGAAGGTGATGAAGGAGCGGTAGTTCATCCGGCTGACGCCCGCGATGATCGGCGTGAACGTCCGCACGATCGGTACGAAACGCGCCAGGATCAGCGACTTCGGGCCGTGCTTCTCGAAGAACTCGTGCGCCTTCTCGACGTTCTCCTGCTTGAACAGCTTGGAGTCGGGCCGCTTGAACAGCGACGGCCCGACCTTGCGGCCGAAGAGATAGCCCGCCTGGTCGCCGAGGACCGCGGCCAGCACGATCAGCACGCACACCAGCCACAGCGGCCGGTCCAGCTTGCCCGCCGTGACCAGCAGGCCGGTCGTGAACAGCAGGGAGTCGCCGGGCAGGAAGAAGCCGATCAGCAGGCCGGACTCCGCGAAGACGATGACCAGCACGCCGATCAGGCCGAAGGTGCCGATCAGATAGTCCGGGTCCAGCCACTGGGGGCCGAGCGCGAGAGTGTTCACGGTGTGCAGGGCTCCTGGGTCGAGGGCGCCGGGGCGGGCAGTACGCGGAATGCGGGGTACAGGCGCATTGTGCGGCCCAAAGCTATCAACGCCTCATGACGCCCCTTGGTTCCAGCTGTCAGGTACGCCCGTCCGAGGCCCGTCCGAGCGCCGGAACCGGACGGTCCGCTGTCCGGCGGCCCCGGCGCCCGTCCTCAGGAGTGGCGGACCGCGTTCGCCAGCATCGCGTCCCGCATGTAGACCGCGAGCCCCGGCCTGATCGCCTCGTACGTGGCGGTGAACCGCTCGTCCGCGACATACATCTCGCCGAGGCCGGCGTGCATCTCGTGCGCGCACTCGTAGTGATGCCCGCTGATGAACCGGCGGTGCTCCTCGGCCACGTCCATCGCCGCTTCGGAGTCGGCGGGCACGCCCTGCAGCTCGCCCATCCGGCGGTGGATCGCGTCGAAGTCGGCCGTCAGCCGCTTCCAGTCCTCCTTGGTGTACGAGGCGGCGCGGCGCTGCGACTCCTTGTACGCGTCGGTGCCGCCCCAGCGGCGCTCGGCCTCCTCCGCGTACTGGTCGGGGTCGTGGTCGCCGAAGACCTCGAACTTCTCCTCAGGGGTGAGGTCGATGCCCATCCTGTGTGCCTCCATCGCTGTCTTCACGGCCGCGGCCATCTCCTGGAGCCTGGTGATCCGGGCGGTCAGCAGGTCGTGCCGGCGCCGGAGGTGCTGGGGGTACCCCCTGCTCGTAAGAGCTTGGGGGAGGGTCCGCCTCCGGGTCGTCCAGGAGGGCGGTGACCTCGTCGAGCGGGAAGCCGAGCTCGCGGTAGAACCGGACGCGCTGCAGCCGGTCGAGGTCGGCGTCGTCGTAGCGCCGGTGGCCCGCGTGGTTGCGCGCGCTCGGCGGGAGCAGCCCGATCTCGTCGTAGTGGTGCAGGGTCCGCACGGTGACGCCGGCGAACCCGGCGACCTGTCCCACGGAGTACGTCATCTCCGCTCCCTTCCCGGTACGCGCCTCACGATGGGCCCTCACGTCGCGTGAGGTGCAAGTCCGCATGCCGGAAGAAAGTGGAGGGCGGATACAACCAATGGCATCCTTCGCCTCATGCTGGGGATAACGGATCTTCCTACGTATCTCGCCGGACTGGCGCTGATCATCCTGCTGCCGGGGCCGAACTCGCTGTACGTCGTCTCGGTGGCGGCGCGGCGAGGCCCGAAGGTGGCCTACCGCGCGGCCGCGGGTGTGCTGTGCGGGGACACGGTGCTGATGACGCTGTCGGCGGGCGGTGTGGCGTCGCTGCTGAAGGCCAGCCCGCTGGCCTTCGGGATCGTGAAGTTCGCGGGCGCGGGCTATCTGACGTGGCTGGCCTTCGGGATGCTGCGCGGCGCGGTGGCGCTCTGGCGCGGCCGGGAGGCCCGCAAGGCCACGGAGGAGGGCTCCGCCGCGCGCCCCAAGGAGGAGAACGAGCGGCCGTACCGCCGCGCCTTCGTGGTCAGCCTGCTCAACCCGAAGGCGATCCTCTTCTTCATCTCCTTCTTCGTGCAGTTCGTCGACCCGCACTACGCGCACCAGACGCTGTCCTTCCTGGCGCTCGGCGCATGGGCACAGGCGTTCAGCCTCACGTACCTGTCGATCCTGATCTTCAGCGGTACGTACCTGGCGGCGACCTTCCGCAAGCGCCGGCGCCTGACCGCGGGGCTGACCGCGGGCGCCGGTGCGGCGTTCCTGGGGTTCGCCGCGAAGCTCTCGATGGCCGGTACGGGCTGACCCGTACGGCCGACGGCTAGGAAGCGGGCGGGCCGCCCCCGGGGAAGGGCGGTTTGTCCGCGAAGGGGTTCTCCGTGCCCTCGGGGAGGACGCCGACGAACGGCTCGCCCTCGCCCGCGAACACGTACGCGCCGCCTTCGATACGGGCGATCAGGGAGCGGGCCCAGGCCGCCCCGGTGTCCGCGGCGTGCACCCACATGTTCATGATCTCGCCGATGTGGCCGAGCTGCTCCGGGCCGTCCTCGGGCACATAGTGCCCGGTGACCTCGGCGCGCCAGGCCTCCAGGTCCCGGACCCGCTCCGTCAGCAGGGCCGCCGCCTCCGCGCGGGGCAGGTCGACCATGAAGCCGATGCCGGCGCTCAGCACGTCCAGCTTCTGGTCGTGCTGGGAGAGCGCGGCCCGCAGCAGCGCGAAGTACTCCGCCTCACCGGCGTCCGTCAGCTCGTACTCCGTGCGCGGCGGGCCGCCGGCCGTGCTCGGCGCCGTCTCGTGCGCGTGGAGCAGGCCCTGCTTCGCCATCTGCTTCAGTGCGTGGTAGATCGAGCCGGGCTTGGCGTGGGACCACTCGTGGGCGCCCCAGTACTCCAGGTCGTTCCGCACCTGGTAGCCGTGGGTCCGGCCGTGCTGCCGCACGGCTCCCAGTACCAGCAGCCGGATCGCCGACATCGCTCCGCGCTCTCCTCGTCCCCGGACGTGACCTTCCGGGAGCACGCTACTGCCCGGCGGCGCCCGCCCCCTGCTGCCCCTCCTTCTCGCGCAGCGCCCGCTCCTCGTCCACCAGGCCGAAGGCGGTCCTGCCGTCCAGGGACTCGCGGATGATGTCGGCATGGCCCGCGTGCCGGGCCGTCTCCTCGATGAGGTGCAGCACCAGCCAGCGCATGGACTGCTCGGCCTGCGGCGGGAACCACGGCGCCTCGGGCAGCGGGAAGGTGTCGTCCAGGCTCGGCACCGAGCGGATGAACTCCTCGGTCTCCGCTGCCACCCGGTCGTAGAAGGCGAGCATCCCGGCGACCGTCTCGTCCTCCGCCAGCCGGAAGCCGAGGTGCCAGGTGGTCTCGTCCCGCTCGATGGTGGACGGGCGCCGCTCGGCCATGTCCAGCCAGTTCAGCTCGGTCTCCGCGACGTGCTTGAGCAGCCCGGACAGGGACAGCTCGCTGGCGCTGGGACGGCTCGCGGCCGCCTCGTCGGTCAGCCCGAGCAGCGCGCGGCGCAGCCCGCCGCGCTGGGCCGCCAGGAACTGCAGGAGCGCGCCGCGCTCGTCGCCGCGGGCCTCGGCACGTACGTGAGTGGGCATGGCAGCCGCCTTTCGTCGCTTCGGGCGCCGGCGGGGAATCCCGCCGGCACCGCAGAAGCTACGAGCCCTTGCGGACACCTTCTGTCCGCAAGGGCTCGGCACGTTCCCGGTACGTCCTCAGAACGGGAAAACCGTCCGCTCGTGCTGGATCGACACCCACTTCTGCGTGGTGAAGGCCTCCACCGTCGACTCCCCGTTGAGCCGGCCGACGCCGGACGCCTTCTCGCCGCCGAAGGCGATCAGCGGCTCGTCGTGGACCGTGCTGTCGTTGATGTGGATCATGCCGGTCTCGATCTGCCGCGCCACTCGTGCGCCGCGCTCCACGTTGCCCGTGTGCACGGCGCCGCTCAGCCCGTACGGGGAGTCGTTGGCCAGGCGTACCGCCTCGTCCTCGCCCTCGAAGGAGCGGAGCAGCACCACGGGCCCGAAGATCTCCTGCGTGTACAGCACGGAGTCGGCGGGCAGTCCGGCGAGCACCGTCGGCTCGACCAGGTTGCCCTGCGTACGGCCGCGCACGAGGGGCGTGGCGCCCTCGGCGACCGCCCGCTCCACCAGCGCGGTCAGCGCCTCCGCCTGAAAGCTGTTGATGAGCGGACCGATGTGGGTGTCCGGATCGCGCGGGTCGCCGGTCCGCAGCTTCTTGACCTTGGCCACGAACTTCTCGGTGAACTCCTGCTCGACCTTGCGGTCCACGAGGACGCGGTTGGCCGCCATACAGACCTGGCCCTGGTACACGAAGCGGCTGAAGACAGCGGCGTCCACGGCGTAGTCGATGTCCGCGTCGTCCAGCACGATCAGCGCGCTGTTGCCGCTCAGTTCGAGGACGGCCCGCTTGAAGTGGCCCGCGGTGACGGCGGCGACGTGGCGGCCGACCTTGTCCGAGCCGGTGAAGGAGATGACGCGCGGCACCGGGTGCTCTATGAGCGCGTCGCCGATCTCGGCGATGTCGGTGATCAGGACGTTCAGCAGACCGGCCGGCAGCCCGGCGTCCTCGAAGATCTTGGCGATCAGGCCGCCGCCGACCACCGGGGTGTTCTGGTTGGGCTTGACGACGACGGCGTTGCCCAGCGCCAGCGCGGGCGCCACCGACTTCAGGGTGACCAGGAACGGGAAGTTGTAGGGGCTGATCACGCCGATGACGCCGACGGGGAGCCGGTAGACGCGGTTCTCCTTGCCCTCCACGGGGGACGGCACGATGCGGCCCTCGGGGCGGAGCGCGAGCTGCACCGACTCGCGCAGGAACTCCTGCGCCGTGCGCACTTCGTAGGCCGCTTTGACGCGCGTACCGCCGAGCTCGACGACGATCGCCTCGATGATCTCGTCCTCGCGCTCCTGGACGATGCGCAGCGCGTTCTCGAATATCAGCCGGCGGCTGTAGGGATTGGTCCGCGCCCAGTCGCGCTGTGCGCGTTCGGCCGCCCGGTAGGCCTCGTCGACCTGGTCCACGCCCGCGACGGTGACCGACGCCAGCTTTTCCTGGTCGTACGGATTGAAATCGATGATGTCCCACGAGCCGCTGCCGACCCGCCACTCACCGTCGATGTACTGGTAGGCCAGGTCGGAGAAGAAGGACATGGTCGTTCCTACTCTGTGCGGGCGCCTGTGGGGTGGCTGATCCGACGTCATTCTACTGACGAGTCACGTCAATTGGAGCAGACCGCGAAGAAGATCCCGGGTGCGGGAGGGATCGAGGCTCTCCTCCTGCAGGCTGCTCATCACCCGCTCGTACTGCCCGACCTCCTCGGCCTTGTCCAGATACAGCGCGCTGGTGAGCTGTTCCAGATAGACGATGTCGGAGAGATCGGACTCCGGGAAACGCAGCATCGTGAAGGCACCGCTCTCGCCCGCGTGCCCGCCGAAATTGAACGGCACGACCTGGAGCCGCACGTTCGGACGCTCGGATATGTCGATCAGATGCTGGAGCTGGCCGCGCATGACGGTGCGGTCCCCGTAGGGGCGGCGCAGCGCCGCCTCGTCCAGCACGCAGTCGAACTGCGGCGCCCGCTCGGCTATGAGGAGCTTCTGCCGTTCCTGGCGCAGCGCGACCCGGCGGTCGATCTCGGAGCCGGCGGCGTCGGGCATGCCGCGGCTGACGACGGCATGGGCGTAGCCCTCCGTCTGCAGAAGACCGTGCACGAACTGCACTTCATAGGTGCGGATGTGGGACGCGGCCCCTTCCAGCCCCACATATGTCTGGAACCAGCCGGGCAGCACATCGCCGAAACTGTGCCACCACCCCGCCACATTGGCCTCACGGGCCAGCCCGAGGAGGGAGTCACGCTCGGCCTCGTCACCGACGCCGTAGAGGGTGAGCAGGTCCGCCACGTCCCGCGCCTTGAAGCTCACGCGACCCAGCTCCATGCGGCTGATCTTCGATTCCGAAGCGCGGATCGAGTAGCCGGCAGCCTCACGTGTTATCCCGCGGGACTCTCGCAGCCTCCGCAGCTGCGACCCCAGCAGGATGCGCCGCACCACAGATCCGCTCGACTCACTTGCGGTCACAACTCAGACCCTCCCGTGGCCCACCCCGTCCAACAGTGAGCGGCAGTCTGCCACGTCCGGGCTCCGTTGCGTGCTCAACCGGTTACGGATATGAGCCCCTTCTGGCACCGCCGGTAAAGAGCTGGACAAGAGGGCGTAGGAAGAATTACGCCGCAATGCCTACGGCCGTACACAAAGTGGACGTCTGCACGTGCATCTGCCCTTGCATCTGCCGTACGCATTCGGAACCATGGACCTCGCACACATGCACGCTCGTGAAAGACCCGCGAGATCTGGGCACACCCGTCTGGATCGTGACGTCCGCGAACGCCAGGAGTGCCTCGCATGGGGACCAAGGTTTCGACCATGCTCGCGCCGTTATGGCAGGGGCTTCCGCCAGTCGACCCCGCAGCCATATCGGGCGCCGTCACCTGGACCCTGCGACCGCAGTACGAATCAGTGCGCGGCGCGCGCCAGTTCACCAGGGAAACGCTCCAGCGCTGGAACATGGACGAGCTTTTCGACAGCGTCGCGCTGGTCGTTTCCGAGCTGGTCACCAACGCGCTGCGGCACGCGGCACCGGAACCGGGCGAATTGGTGGAAGGCGCGGCGTACGAAGAGGCTTACCGGGCGGCCGACGCGGCTCCCCCCATGCTGCACCTGATCCGCTGGGCCGGTCGGCTGGTCTGCGCCGTACGGGACAGCAGTGACGCCTCTCCGGTCGAGGGCGAGGCGGATTTCTCCGCCGAATCCGGGCGCGGGCTCTATCTGGTGGACTCCTTCAGCGACAGCTGGGGCTGGCACCGGCTGGAGGACGCCGCGCACGGCAAGGTCGTCTGGGCGCTCTTCCAGCTGCCTCAGATACCGGCTCAGGCGCCGGCCTCCCAGGCGAGCTGAGCAACTCCCGGCGCCATTCGCACAGATATATGCACGTGCATATATGGCATGCAGGCGCAGCGGTCATTCCCGCGGCGGAAACCCCTCCCGCGCGACCCCGCAATCGGCCTCGTACGGGCCGGTAACCCGCCTCTCGGGACGACTGCGGTCAGTCCCGCATGAGGTGATCGAATTCACCATCCTTGATGCCGAGCAGCATCGCCTCGATCTCGGCCGGCGTGTAGACCAGCGCGGGCCCGTCGGGGAAACGGGAATTGCGCACGGCCACATCACCCTCCGGCAACTTCGCGAACTCCACGCACGTACCGTTGGAGTTGCTGTGCCGGCTCTTCTGCCACACCACTCCGACGAGATCCGATGCGGCCATGCCGTTGTACGCGTGGGGCACAGGTCTCTCCCGGTGAGAAATGGTGTCAACTGCCCGGGATCATAACTCTGTTCATATGCCGATGCTCGCGCAGATGCACGTGCACGACAGCGGGTGGCCAGCCCGTCACAGCTCGTCGAGCCCGTTCGTGTCCGCCGGACGCCTTCCCCGCCGCCCCCTCCCCCATGCCCGGCGGAGTACGGTCAGCGCGAGGCGTACGGCAGCAGCGCCATCTCCCGGGCGTTCTTGATCGCCGCGGCGATCTGCCGCTGCTGCTGTGCAGAAACCCTGGTGATGCGGCGGCTGCGGATCTTTCCGCGATCGGAAAGAAACTTCCGCAGCAGGTCGGTGTCCTTGTAGTCGACGTACGTGATCCCGGCCGCGTCGAGCGGGTTGGGACGCGGCGCGCTCTTCTTGCGCGGATCGGGGCGACGGGGCATGGCAGACATTTCCTTACGAACTCGTACGGTCAAAAGACGACTGAGAATTGATGTAGTTGCATGACGCACGCGTATTGCGGTTGACGGACGCGCCCTACGGCACCGGGTCGAGGAGCGCGTCGAACGCGGTGGACAGCCGCCGCCAGTGCTCCCGCCCCCGCGCGTACTCCTCGTCGGTGAGCAGGCAGGACTCCAGCAGCGCCGTCAGCCCCTCCCGGTCCAGGCCGGGCGAGGTGAAGACCAGGTGCTGCGCCCGGTCCCCGTGCTCGGGGTCCCAGTCCAGCGCGGCGGCGGCCCGGCGCACCGGCGGCACCATCTCCCAGGCGGCGTCCGGCAGCGAGGCCAGCCAGGGCCCGGTGTTCTCCACGCAGAGCGCACCGCCCGCCGCGTCCCAGGACAGCAGCGTGTCCGGCCGGTCGGCCAGCCAGAAACGGCCCCGGCTGCGCGCGGCGGCACAGCACAGGTCCTCCAGCGCGGCGTGCAGCCGGCCGGGGTGGAACGGCCGCGCGCGGTGCCAGACCAGGGTCGAGACGTCCTCGTCCTCGGCCTCCTGCGGCAGCAGCGCACAGGCCGGGTGCTGGCGTGCGGCGGCGGCCGCCACGTCGAAGCCCGCCGTCGCCGCGGCCACCAGCTCCGGCGACTCCACCGGGATGCGCAGCGCCGTGGGATGCAGCTGCGTCAGCAGCGCGTGGTCCGACTCGTCGCCCGGCTCCTCGCCGGGCGCGAGGACCAGCGCCGACGGGTACTCCAGCTGACGCGCCCAGGTGTCCGCTACGGTCCGCTGGTCGGAGGCGGCGGCCGCCAGCCCCGCCTCGGCGAGGTCGTCGCCGCACCCGAGGTACGGCAGCAGCAGCGCCGGGTCGACGGCCGTCATGACGCCGGTCAGCGCGAGCGCGTCACTGCCGCACGCGTCGAGCACCTCGGCCATCGCCTTGGGCTCGACGGAGTCCCACAGCTCCACGACGGCCAGCCGGCAGGTCCGGCCGTCCGCCAGCCGCTCCAGCTCGGGCACCAGGTCCTCGCGCAGCGCGCAGCACGCGCAGTCGTTGACCAGCGGCGCCTCGCCGCTGTCCAGCAGACCGGTGACGTCCCGCACGGTGCGCCGCACGCGGCCGTCGGCGGCGGTGGCGAGGTCGTGGTGGAGCGCGACGCTGCCGGGGACCTTGCGCAGCAGCTGCTCGACGGCGGCCCGGCGGGCTTCCGCGTGCAGCCCGCCGACGATCACCACGGAGAGCCGGTCGCGGTCCATCAGCGGTCCCCGCGCTCGTCGCCGGCCGTGCGCCGGCCGCCGGGTGTCCGCGTGCCGTACCGGCGCTCGAAGCGCTCCACACGGCCCGCGGTGTCCAGTACGCGCGCCGTCCCCGTGTAGAAGGGGTGGCTCGCCGACGAGATCTCCACGTCGATCACCGGGTAGGTGTTGCCGTCCTCCCACTCGACCGTCTTGTCGCTGGTGGCGGTCGACCGGGTGAGGAAGGCGAAGTCGGCGGCCCGGTCGCGGAAGACGACGGGCCCGTACGCGGGGTGGATTCCAGGCTTCATGACGCTGCTCAGCGCTCCTCTCGGAAGTCGACGTGCCGCCCGGCGACCGGGTCGTACTTCTTCAGCACCAGCCGGTCGGGGTTGTTACGGCGGTTCTTGCGGGTGACGTACGTGTAGCCCGTGCCGGCGGTGGACCGGAGCTTGATCACGGGACGTAGTTCGTTGCGGGCCATACGGGCTACTATACAGAAACGAAAGTCATTTTCATTAAGCACTCAGTAGGAGGTAGCTCACTTGTCCGCCCACTGCCAGCTGACCGGCCGCGCGCCGGCCTTCGGCAACTCGATCTCCCACTCGCACCGGCGTACGTCCCGCCGCTTCGACCCCAACATCCAGCGCAAGCGCTACTGGCTGCCGAGCGAGAACCGCTACGTACGCCTGCGGCTGAGCACCAGGGCGATCAAGACCGTCGACACCATCGGCGTCGAAGCCGCCGTCGCCCGCATCCGTGCCCGAGGGGAGCGCGTCTGACATGGCCAAGAAGAGCAAGATCGCGAAGAACGAGAAGCGCCGCGTCGTCGTCGCCCGGTACGCGGCCCGCCGCGCCGCCCTGAAGGCGATCATCCGCGACCCGAAGACGGCGGACGAGGAGCGCCTCAGTGCCCAGCGCGAACTGGCCCGCCAGCCGCGCGACGCCAGCGCCACCCGGGTCCGCAACCGGGACAGCATCGACGGCCGGCCGCGCGGCTACCTCCGCGCCTTCGGCCTTTCCCGCGTCAACCTGCGCGGACAGGCGCACGCCGGCCACCTGCCGGGCGTGACGAAGTCCAGCTGGTAGACCACCCGGCGGCACCGGGGCCGGGGGCCGCGTTCACGCGCCCCTCGGCCCCGGTTTCCCTTTCGTACCCTTGTACGGGGCATACTGAGCGGAACGTCCTATTCCGTACCGCGCGTACGGGCGCGCGGCTGCGCACCCCACGGGAACGCACCCCTACGAGAGCGAGCCCCCATGTTCCGCAATGCCCTCGAGCCCTGGCACCTGGTGCTGATCCTCGCGGTCCTCGTCCTGCTCTTCGGCTCGAAGAAGCTGCCCGACATGGCCCGCGGCCTCGGCAAGTCGATGCGCATCCTGAAGTCCGAGACCAAGGCCATGAAGTCCGAGGCGGACGGGACCGCGAGCCCCGAGCGCGCCCGGGCGACCGTCGACGCCGGCCGGGAGTGACGGCCCGCACCGCCCGGCCCTGACCCTGGGGGGCGTCGGATGGGCCGTCAGAAGGTCCAGAGGAACTCCTCCATGACCGACGCCAGCATCACCGGCGTCTCGTGCATCGGGTAGTGGCCCGCGGCCGGCAGGGTGATCACCTCGGCGTTCGGATACCAGACCTGCCACGTGGCCCGCATGACGTCGGCGGTCAGGGCGAGATCGTGCTCCCCGACCACGACGCGCACGGGGACGGGGTTGCCGCGCACCGCCTCCGAGAGGTCCAGCGTGTGCCAGCTGGCGAGGTAGCGGGCGTGCGCCTCCGTGCGGGAGGCCGCCATCGAGTTGCTGATCATCCGCTGCTGCCACACCCGGCCCGTACGGTGGCCGGTCACGAGGTCGAGGATCGTACGGCGCTTCTCGGGGTCCTCGGACGCTCCGTAGAAGAGGGCCCGCGTCGGCTCGTCCATCGGGTACGGCCCGGCGGGCACGGGGGCGAGGCCGAGCAGGCGGGTCACCCGGCCGGGCGCGCGGACCAGCACCTGCTGGATCGCCTTCCCGCCCATCGAGTGCCCGACCAGCGCGAAGCGGTCCCAGCCGAGCTGGTCCGCGAGGGCGAGCACGTCGTCGGCGATCTCCCCCAGGTCGTAGCGGCCGGGCACGTCCCTGCGCTCGCCGTACCCGCGGTAGTCGAGCAGCGCGTACGTGAAGGCGTCGCCGTCGAGGTACTCCAGTGCCGTGCCCCAGGCCGCACAGGTGTCGAACCAGTCGTGCAGCACGATGACGTGGCGCGGGCCGGAGCCCACGAGACGGTGAGTGACGGTCTGCTCGGTACTGGTCATGCGGCGGCTCCCTCATAGACGGCCGGTCCCGTTGTGCTCGCCTCGTATGGTCCCGCCGTCCACGGCCCCGGCACAGACGCAGACCGTCACGAACACCTATGCCACCGGGGTGAATTGCGTACCGGGCGATTGTCAGGGGCCTGCGGTCCAATGGAGCCATGACACCGACGCTCAAGGTCTCCCACGACCAGGTGCTGGCCTGGCGGCTGCGGCAGCAGAGCCTCGTCCCCCGCGGCGCCGCGTCCGTCGCCGGGCTCGCCGGGCGGCTGGCCGGTGTGCAGGCCCAGGTCGCCTCGTCCGCCGAGCTGGCCGTCGCCGTCCGCCGCCGCCGGCCCGCCGCCGGCGCCGTGGACGCCGCGCTCGCGGACCGTTCGGTGGTCAGGACCTGGGCCATGCGGGGGACGCTGCACCTGCTGCCCGCCCCGGTGCTCGGTGCGTACCTCTCGCTGCTCGGCGCCGCCCGCACGTGGGAGAAGCCGGCCTGGCAGAAGGCGTTCGGGGTGAGCCCGCGGCAAGTGGCGGCGCTGGGCGAGGCGGTCGACGAGGAGCTGGAGGGTCGGCAGCTGACCCGCGAGGAGCTGGTGGCGGCCGTCTGCTCCCGCAAGGGCCTGTCCGGGCTCGGCGAGCAGCTCTCTTCGGGATGGAGCGCGGTGCTCAAGCCGCTGGCGTGGACCGGCCGGCTGTGCCAGGGCCTGCCCCGGGGGCGGAACGTGACCTTCACCGCGCCGCGGTCCTGGGTGCCGGACTGGGCCGGTGTGCCGGACCCGGAGGAGGCGTCGGGCACGGTGCTCGCCGCGTATCTGGGGGCGCACGGCCCGGCCACGCCGGCGGCCTTCGACGCGTGGCTGCTGCGCGGCGCGACCCGTAAGGCGGTGCTGCGGGGCTGGTTCGCGGCGCTCGGCGACGCGCTCACGCCGGTCGAGGTGGACGGGGTGCCCGGCGCGTACGTGCG
The DNA here is from genome assembly GCF_055586425.1 of Streptomyces sp. NPDC050806. Lineage (NCBI taxonomy): Bacteria > Bacillati > Actinomycetota > Actinomycetes > Kitasatosporales > Streptomycetaceae > Streptomyces > Streptomyces sp. NPDC050806. Next base: position 101,878 of record NZ_JBVJIF010000006.1, read on the forward strand.
CAGCGAGGACGCCGACGCGCTGGCGGCCGCGCGGCCCTCCCGCGAGGTGCGGCTGCTGGCCGGCTTCGATCAGTACGTCCTCGGGCCCGGCACGGCCGACCCCCGGCTCGTCCCGGCCCAGTACCGCAAGGAGGTCAGCCGTACGGCCGGGTGGATCTCCCCCGTCGTCGTGCACGGCGGGCGGGTCGCGGGCGTCTGGGCCTTCTCCGACACCGCCGTGGACGTCGCCCTCTTCAAGGATCACGCGGCGGAGCGGGGGCCGGTGCCGGACGAGGGCCTGGCGGCCGAGGCGGCGCACCTGGCGCGGTGCACGGGCGTCGACCGCCCGGTGTCCGTCCGGGTGATCTGAGGGCCGGGCGGGCGGCGGGAGCCGTCGCCGAAGGGGATTGTCGGACCCCGGTGCGAAACTCGGGCGTATGCGGTGGGTGGTGGGTGCTTCCGGGAGCGGGGGTGTGCGGCTGTGCGCGGTGGACGGGGCGGGGCGGCCGGCCGGGCCGGTGGCCGAGGAGCCGGACCTGGTGACGGCGGTGCGGGCGCGGCCCGAGGTGGAGCGCTGGGTGTGGCGGTCCACGGCGGAGTCGTACCGGAAGCTGCTGGCGGCGGGGGTGCGGGTCGAGCGCTGTTACGACGTCGAGGCCGCCGAGGCGCTGCTCATCGGGCACGAGGAGGGCCAGTCGGGCCAGCCGCGGTCGCTCGCGGCGGCCTGGGCGCGGCTGCGCGGCCTGCCGGTGCCCGAGGACCCGCCCGTGCGGAGCGCGGACACGCAGCCCTCGCTCTTCGAGGCGGGCCCGGTGCCGCTGCCGCCGGGCACGGACGAGTTCTCGGCGCTGCTGGAGGTGTACGCGGGACAGCTGGCGCGTACGGAGAAGACCGAGCGGCCGGAGCGGGTGCGGCTGCTGCTGGCGTCGGAGTCGGCCGGGATGCTGGTCGCCGCCGAGATGTGGCGGGCGGGGGTGCCCTGGCGCGCGGACGTGCACCGCGCGCTGCTGGACGAGCTGCTCGGCGAGCGCTATCCGGGCGGCCTGGAGCCCCAGCGGCTGGCCGAGCTGGCGGACGAGGTGTCCCGGGCCTTCGGGGAGGGCGTACGGGTCCGCCCCGACCTGCCCGCCGACATCATCCGGGCCTTCGGGCAGGCCGGCATCAAGCTGACCTCCACCCGCAAGTGGGCGCTGCTCGCCCTCGACCATCCGGCCGTCGCCCCGATCCTGGAGTACAAGCGGCTCTACCGCGTGCACACGGCGCACGGCTGGTCGTGGCTCCAGCAGTGGGTGCACGAGGGCCGGTTCCGCCCGGAGTACCTCCCCGGCGGCACGGTCTCCGGGCGCTGGGCCACCAACGGCGGCGGCGCGCTCCAGATCCCCAAGGTGATCCGGCGGGCCGTGGTCGCCGACCCCGGCTGGCGGCTGGTGGTCGCGGACGCCGACCAGATGGAGCCGCGGGTGCTGGCCGCCGTCTCCCGGGACCCCGGGCTGATGGAGGTGGCGGGCAGCGGCCGCGACCTGTACGCCGACCTGGCGGCCCGTGCCTTCGGCGGGGACCGCGCGCAGGCCAAGCTGGCGCTGCTCGGCGCGATCTACGGCCAGACCTCGGGCGACGCGCTCAAACACATGGCGGATCTGCGGCGCCGCTATCCGGCAGCGGTGGCGTACGTGGACGACGCGGCGCGGGCGGGCGAGGAGGGCCGCCTGGTGCGCACCTGGCTCGGCCGTACGTGCACGCCCGCCTCGGTGGCCCTGCCCGACGAGGCGGGCCTGCCGCAGGAGGAGGCTCCGGCCTCGTACGGCAGCACGGCCGGCGACCGGGCCCGCGGCCGCTTCACCCGCAACTTCGTCGTGCAGGGCAGCGCGGCCGACTGGGCGCTGCTGGTGCTGGCCGCGCTCCGCCGGTCGCTGCACGAGGCCGGCATGCGCGCTGAGCTGGTCTTCTTCCAGCACGACGAGGTGATCGTGCACTGTCCCGAGGAGGAAGCGCCCGCGGTCGCCGAGGCCATCGCGGCGGCGGCCGATCTGGCGGGCCGCATCGCCTTCGGGCCCACCCCGGTCCGCTTCCCGTTCAGCACGGCGGTGGTGGAGTGCTACGCGGACGCGAAGTGAGGCGCGGCACGGCCGGGCGGGGCGCCGTACGGCCCGGCACGAGGCCGTGTACGAGCCGGGGGACGGCGCCCGTACAGGCTCTAAACTCCGTGGAGGCCCCGGTGCGGCCGGCCGGGCCGTGAGGACGTCGATGACCGCCAACCGGAAGAGGACCAGCGTTGACCGGTACCGAAGGGACAGCCGACGGCACTGCCGAGGGGACTCCTGACGCCGTGCCCCCGGCCGACGACGCCACGTCCCCGGCCAAGCTCGGCCCCAAGGACCGCCGGAAACGGATCGCGGACCGGGTGCTGGCGGAGGGCCAGGTCAGCATCGAGGACCTGGTCAGGGAGCTGGGCGTCAGCCAGATGACCGTCCACCGCGATCTGGACAGCCTGGAGCACCAGGGCTGGCTCCGGAAGGTGCGCGGCGGCGCCACCGCGGCGCCCAACGCCCTGTTCGAGTCCAACGCGCGCTGGCGCGGCAGCGAGCACGTCGCCGCGAAGGAGGCGATCTGCGCGGCAGCGCTGGCCATCGCGGAGCCCGGCCAGGCGGTGATCATCGACGACTCCAGCACGGCGCTTCCGCTGGCCCGTTCGCTCTCCGGCCGGGGCGCGTACACCGTGATCACCAACTCCCTGCAGGTGATCAACGAGCTGGCCGACGAGCCCGACATCCGGGTGATCGCGCTGGGCGGCGAGTACCACGCCGCGTTCAACGCCTTCCTCGGCATGTCCACCGCCGACATCGCGCGCAGCTTCCGCGCCGATGTCGCCTTCCTGTCCACCTCAGCCGTCGACAACGGCCACTGCTATCACCAGGCGCAGGAGAACGTGCTGGTCAAGCGGGCTCTGATGGCGGCGGCCCGGCGCAAGGTGCTGCTGGTGGACCACTCCAAGTTCAGCCGCCAGGCGCTGTACGAACTGGCCCCGCTGGCCGACTTCGATCTCGTCATCTCCGACCAGGATCTTCCGCAGGAGGAGCAGGAGGCGCTTCAATCGCTGGGTGTGCGCTACGAATTGGTGGCGACCGACGGCTGAGGCGGAGGCGGGCGGACGTGCGTGAACTGCTGAGCGGACGGGCGCGGACCACGGGACGGAGCGGTGCATGAGTGAGCTGGAGCGGATCAACCCGGCGCGGCTGTCCCCGCCCACCGGCTTCAGCCACGCCGTGCGGGCCGCTCCCGGGACGATCGTCCTGCTCGCCGGGCAGACGGCGCTGGACGGCGCTGGCCGGATCGTCGGCACGGGCGTCGTCGAGCAGTTCGAACAGGCGCTGACGAACCTGCTGGCCGCCGCGGAGGCGGCCGGGGCCGGCCCCGGGGACCTGGGCAAGCTGACGGTGTACGCGGTGGACGTGGCCGACTACCGCCGCAACGCCGCCGCGATCGGCCGGGTCTGGAAGCGGCTGGTCGGCACCGACTACCCCGCGATGGCCGTGATCGGCACGACCCGCCTGTGGGACGAGGCCGCGCTCGTCGAGATCGAGGGCATCGCGGTCGTCTCCTGACCACGGCCGGCCGCGAAGCGACGGCGCGCCGGCCCCCGGCTCTCACCGGCCGTACCAGCCCACCAGCGTCTTCTCGTCCGCGTCCGTGAGCGTGATCCGGAAGAGTTCGCCGAGCACCCGCGGCAGCTCGGTGGCGCCGACCTCCCGCACGTCGCGGGCGTAGTCGGTACCGGTCAGCGTCAGCTCCGTACCGATCAGGGTGCGCCGCAGGCCGTGGTCCGGGCGCTGCACCACGAGGCGCTGAACGAACGGCGACCGCGGATGGGTCGCGATGTAGTGGTTGAAGACGGCGAAGTCGACGGCGTACTGCGGCTCCGCCCCGAAGGAGTACAGGTCGAACCAGCCCTCGGGGTGCAGCGACCGCACGACCCACGTGCGCTCACCGTCCGCTTCCGCCGCGTCGGCCCGGTCGATGCCGAAGGTCCAGCCGCCCTGCCGCTCCTGGTACCCGGCGCGCAGCGGCAGCGGCGCGAGCAGCGCCTCGCCGCCGAAGCCCACGTCGGTGATCCAGTCCTCGCCGTCCAGCCGCACCTTCAGCAGCGCGTGCGTGGTGGGGCGGATCCTGTCGTCGCCCATCCGGATGCGGGCGCCGAGCCCGGAGACGGCGAAGCCGAGCCGCTCCAGGGCCGCAGCGTAGAGCAGGTTGTGCTCGTAGCAGTAGCCGCCGCGGCCGCCGCTGACGAGCTTGTCCTGGAGACTCGGCACGTCCAGCGCCACCGGCCGGCCGAGGAGCACGTCGATGTTCTCGAAGCCGATGGCGGTGACGTGGGCGGCCTGGACCGCGCGCAGCGTCTCCAGGGTGGGCGCGCGGTCCCCCGCGTACCCGATGCGCGCCAGGTAGGCGTCCAGGTCCAGCTGTTCACCGGACCAGGCCGACTCGGACATGGTGTCTCCTCCGGACGGACGACGGGGCCCGGTCCGCGCGCGAACCGGGCCCCGGATGGCACAGGCGATTCTGCCTGCCCGTCATGTCACTTCCGGTGGCGGGCCACCTCGGCGGCGTCCTTCTTGAACGCCCAGGTCATCTTGGGTTCCATGGCGAACCGGAACATCCGCTGCACCGGTGGGGTGCACAGCACCGTGATGATCGAGCCGGCGATCAGCGTCAGCGCGATCGCGCCGAGCGGGGTGTGCATCCAGTGGGCGTCGTACCAGTCCCAGAAGCGCGACCCCTTGGCCAGGAAGCCGTGCAGGAGGTAGCCGTACAGGGTGCCGGCGCCGAGCGCGGTGAACCACATCTTGCGGCCCGGGACCCAGGCGAAGAAGCACGCCACCAGGACCAGCGAGCAGCCGAACATCGCCAGCGTCATGACCGCACCGGACCACCACGGCGCGGCCATCTCCTGGGCGCTGTCGCGGTGGTAGAACCACGCGGCGTTCATCCGGGGCGCGGCCCAGTACGCGAAGACCAGCGCGGCCGCGAAGACCGGCACCGCCAGCATGCGGGCGCGCTTGTTGCGCACCAGCAGGAAGTGCTCGGGCTTGAGGCACAGGCCGATGACGAAGAACGGCAGGAACTGCAGCACGCGTTGCAGGTCGAGGTCGTCACCGATGTCCGGCGAGACGGACGCCAGGACGGCGATGGCCAGCGCCAGCGGGACGGGCCAGCGCACGATCTTCCAGATCGGCGTGGTGAGCCGCCAGACGAACAGCGCGATCAGGAACCAGGTCAGGTACCACGGGTCCAGCAGGCTGATGGGGTACGAAGGGTCGTCGTCCGCCACCCGCTTGAACAGCGTGTACGCCGTCTCGAAGAGGATGTACGGCACGGCGACGCCGGTGATCAGCCGCTGCAGCCGGTCCTTGCGCATGTCGAAACTGCGCGAGAAGTAGCCGGAGATGATGATGAACGCCGGCATGTGGAACGCGTACACGGTGATGTACAGCGCGGCCGCCGACCGGCTGCCGTCCCGCAGCGGTTCCCACGAATGCCCCATCGCCACGAGGACGATGGCGAGGTACTTGGCGTTGTCGAAGAAGGCGTCGCGCTGTTTGCCGTTCTTCGGCTGCGTGTCCCGCTTCCGGCCGGTCTGCTGCCCGCCGCCGGTGACCGCATGGTCCTTGACCGCGGTGTCCGCGGGCGCCGGTGCGGTCCGGGTGGGAGGAAGGGGAGTGCGTCGCTCGCTCTGCGACTGCGCGAGATTGTTCACGTCCCCTCCCCCAGGCAACCCAGGGAGAGAATTCTCCGTCTTACCGGAATTGCGGGGAGCGAGGCAGCTGAGAACATCAGAGGCACCCTAGCCCGGCACGCCGAATCCCGTAAATCCTCTCCTCACATGCTTCACATGCCATCTACGTCACACGCCGGGCGGGTAAGCGGAATGCGCAGGTCAGAGGATGACGCCGTCGATTCCGAAGGCGGAGAACGCCCGTTTGGCCTGATTGGCCGACACGCCCCAGGTGTGCACTTCGAGCCGCTCGGCGTGCGGCCCCCACAGGCTGTGCACAGCGGACACATAGGTCGAACTCAGGTCCTTGAAGGGCGGATTGATCCAGTCGGCGAACCGGGCGTACTCCGGGAGCTTGGCCCGGCTCGGCGTACCGAGCACCGCGGTACGGACGTCCGGCTGGAGCGCGTGCACCTCGCGGACGGCGTCCACCCCGAAGCTCTGGATGACGAGTCCGTCCATGACGTGCGCCGGGTCCAGCCAACCGGAACTCCCCAGCTGCCTGAGTACCTGCTTCTCGATGCCGGGGTACTTCTCCGGATTCTTGATCTCCAGCAGGAGGTTCTGGCCGTTGCTGTCCAGCCGGTCGAGGTAGGACGCGAGGGTGGGCACCCGCTGGCCCGCGTACTTCTTGCTGAACCAGCTCCCGGCGTCCAGCTTGGCGATCTCCGCCGCGGTGAAGTCCGCCACCCGCCACGGCGACCGCTTGGGGAAGACCTTCTTCGCGTTGGTGGTCCGTGTGAGCGTGGCGTCGTGGATGACGACCAGCTTGCCGTCCTTGGTGCGCTGTACGTCGTTCTCGACCCACTCGACGTCGCGCCGGTCGGCCTCGTCGACGGCGGCGAGGGTGTTCTCGGGTGCGTACTTGGCGGCCCCCCGGTGTGCGACCACGGTGGGGCCGTCGAGCGGCAGCCCCTTCTTGGCGGAGACCAGGTGGACCGGGGCCGGCGGGGCAACGGCACCACCGCCCCCGGCACCCGCGTCGGCGGCGAGCACCGCCGCGAAGAGAAGGACGAAACCGGCTGCGGCGCTGCGGACGGCGCTTCGGAGCATGGGGCCTCCTGGACGCTGGCGGCGGGCCTCGCACGCCGGACAGGGCGGACCACCCCTGCCGGGCGCCGGAGAGCCCATGACAACTACCACCACAATTGCACCAGTTTATCCGTTTTCCCATTCCTGTGCGCCAGGCGGGCTACCCACCCCCGGCAAACGGGCCGGAAGAGGGCCGGGACATGGCGAAAAGACGCTCAGTAATTGATTGGCCAACGCTCGGCCCGCACGCCCCAGCACGTCACACGAGGGACCGCAACTCCGGCAGCACATCGGCGTCCGTACCGTCCAGCGCGGCCAGCGACAGCCGCCACTGCGCGCCGGACTCGGCACCGCGCCCCAGTGCACGCAGCACATGGCCGTACTCGTACCGCGCCTTGCCCGAGGTGTACGCGTCGCCACGCACCTCGGCCAGGGCCAGCAGCGCCTCGCACTCGCGCGCCGCGCGGTCCGCCCGCGTCAGCCGCCGGAGCGCGCGGATGAGCCCGAGCCGGCTCTCGGAGACCGTGTGCCAGTCGGCGGCGTCCCCCGGCGAGTGCAGCGCCGCCTCGAAGTGGCCGATCGCCGCCTCCGGTTCGCCGAGCGTGAGGTAGGCGCAGCCGATGTTGCAGCGCGCCGTCTGCTGCAACGGTGCGCTGTCCAGCCGTACGCCCGTCTCCAGGCTCCGGCGGTGGAACTCGATGGCCTTGCGGGCGTCGGTCAGCTCGAAGAGGTTCCCCAGGTTGCTGAGGCAGACCGCCACCGCGTGGTCGTCGCCGAGCCGGTGCGCGTACGCCAGCGCCTCCTCCTGCGCCGCCGCGGACTCCTCGGGTCGCCCCAGCACGTACAGGAGCAGCCCGCGGTTGCCGAGCGCCCGCTGGAGCCACTCGTCGTCGCCCAGCAGCCGCGACTTCGCGATCGCCTCGTCGATCAGCGCGAGCGCCTTCGCGTAGCGCCCCGACATGTAGTACGCGCCTGCCAGGTCGCTCATCGCGACCAGTTCCGCGCCCGCGTCCCCCGACTCCCGCGCGGCCGTGCGTGCCAGGCCGCTCAGCTCGGTCAACTCCTGCATCCGGCCGCGGCCCTGCAGGTACGGCGCGAGCATCCGCACCAGTGTCACCGCCGCGTCCCGGGCGTGCTCCGTACGGATGTGCCGGGTCACCAGGCAGCGCATCACCGCCAGTTCGCGGTCGCCCCAGGCACACGCCTCCTCGCCGGCCGTGAAGGGCACCGCCTGCTCCGCCGGCTCGCCCGCCAGCCGCACCTCCCGGAAGCGCGTCGCCGGCAGGAACACCCTGACGGACTGCGCGGCCCGGGCCGCGAACCACTCCACGCCGCGCCGCACCGCCGCCGCCCGCTCCGCGGCCTCCTCGTGCCGCGCGGCCAGCTCGCGCGCGAAATCCCGTACGAGGTCGTGCGGCGCGTACCGGCCGAACGCCACCTCCTCCAGCAGGGCCACGTCCACCAGCCGGTCCAGGGCGGCACAGGCCCGCCGGACGCCGGCCTCCATCAGCCGGGCCGTCAGCTCCGTCTCGTACTCCGGCAGGTCCAGCGTCCCCATCCGGCGCAGCACCAGCGCCGCGTCCCGGTCGGCCGACCGCTCCGAGGCGACCAGCGCGTCGTACGCGACGGCCAGCGAACGCCGCACGCTCAGGTCGTCGTACTCCAGGTGGTCCAGCCGCCCGTCCTGCCCGTCCAGCAGCTCGACCAGCGCCTCGACGGTCAGCGCGCGGCGGGCGGCCAGCCGCGCCGCGACCACCCGCAGCGCCAGCGGCAGCTGGCCGCACAGCTCCGCCAGCCGCCGCGCCGCCGGACTGCCGGCCGGCACCCGGCCCTGCCCCGAGACCCGGCTGATCAGGTCCACGCTGTCCCGCTCGGTGAGCCGGGCCAGCGGCAGGTGCACCGCGCCGTCCAGCGCCGCCAGCGGCGACCGGCTGGTGACCAGCACCGCGCACCCGGGATCCGCCGGGAGCAGCGGGCGCACCTGGGCGGCGCCGGCCGCGTCGTCGAGGACGAGGAGCACCCGGGCCCCGGCGAGCGTCGAGCGGAACAGCGCCGCGGCGGCGTGCACGTCGTCCGGCACCCGGCCCCTCGGTACACCGAGGTCGCGCAGCAGCGCCTCCAGCCCCTGAAGCGCGGTCATCGGCGCGCCACCGGGGTTGGCGCCGCGCAGGTTCAGGAAGAGCTGCCCGTCCGGGTAGCGGTCGCGCAGCCCGTGGGCGACGTGCACGGCCAGCGCGCTCTTGCCGACCCCGGCCATGCCGCTCAGGACGGCGGTGGCGGGCCGGCCGGCGTGCGGCGCCAGCGCCTCGTACAGCGCCTCCACCTGCGCGTCGCGGCCCAGGAACGGGGTCGGCGGCGGTGGGAGTTGGGCGGGCCGGGGCGCGGGGTCGGCACCGGTGTCCGGACTCGGCCCGGCACCGGCTTCCGTGCTGACGGGCGGAGCCCCGTCGTCCGCCGCATCCGGTACGCAGCGTTCGTGGCCCCCCTCAAGGGCGGCTCTCCCTGCGCCTTGTTGCGCCGCCCTTTGGCCAGGGATGCCCGCCCCTCTTCGGCCGGAGACGCCCGTCTCGGGCTCCGGGTCGTCCCGCAGCACCTCCTGGTACGCCTCCTGTACCGCCGCGCCCGGCTCGACGCCCAGGTCCTCCACCAGCCGCCGGCGCAGTGCGTGGAACACCGCGAGCGCCTCCGCCTGCCGCCCCGTGCGCCGCAGTACCAGCATCAGCTGTCGGTGGCAGGACTCGCGCAGCGGATGCTCGGCGACCAGCCGCGACAGCTCGGGCGCGAGGCCCCCGTGCCGCCCCAGCCGCAGCTCGGCGTCGTACCGCCACTCCAGCAACTGGAGACGTTCCTCCTCCAATTGGCGCACGAACGGCTGCGCGTCCAGCGCCTCGTGCACCTCCTCGGGCAGGCCGTCCAGCGGCCGGCCGCGCCACAGGACCGCCGCGCCGGCGGCCTCCCGGAGCACCGCGGTCCAGTCCCCCTGGGTGTACGCCTCCCGGGCCCGCCGTACGGCCGCGGTGAACTCGGTGCTGTCCAGCTCACCGGCGCCGACCCGCAGCAGATAGCCGGGCGCCACCGAACGGAGCCGGCCGTCGCCGTCCGGGCCGAGCGTGCGGCGCAGCCGCGTGACGTGGTTGTAGAGCGAGGCGTTGGCCGAGGCGGGGGCCCGCGCGCCCCACAGCGCCTCCTTGAGCACCTCGACCGGCACGACGCGGTTCGCGCGCAACAGGAGGGCGGCCAGCAGTGCCTGGCCCTTCGCACTGTTCAACGGCCGGGCTCCGCCCGCGCCGTCGTCCACCGTCAACGGGCCCAGCAGGCCGAACCGCATGTTGCTCCTCCGTACAGGCCGACCCGTTGGCCCCGTGGTTGGCCACATGTTAGTCAGCCGTTGGACCCGTCCGATGAGATCGTCACATCGGATCCGGCCCGTCGGTGCGCCGGCGCGCACACCGCCCGTCGGGGGAGCGCAACCGCCGAGCCGGATCCGCGGCAGTACGGCTGCTGTCCGTCCGCCGTCCAGGAGGTTTTGACGGCGGCCGAAGAGTGACAGTCTCTGGGGGACCGGTCAGCCTCGACAGGGAGCCTCGTGTGGAAAGCGACCACAGCGGCAGCGGCGACGACGACTGCGGTACCGCCCCGGACGAGGCCGTGCGGCAGCGAGCCGTCGCCCTCGTCCAGCAGATCCTGGACCGCGCGTACGAGGGCGAGGCCGAGCTCTACGCCCACCTGGACTGGCTGGAGCAGGCCCTGCGCTGCCGTTACATCAGCGACTTGATCTTCTGGCCCGACGTGCCGCCCAGCGCCGAGGAAGTCGTCCGCCAGGCGCTCTCCTTCGGGCCCACCATCCCCCGGCCGCGCGGCTCCCCGACGGACCGTACGAACACCCGGCGCTGAGCGCCGAGGAGAGGCGCCGACCACCCGCCCTCCCCCACGTCGACGGGCAGGACTCGGGCCACCGAGCAGTGGCCCGGGACGCCGAGCAGTGGCCCGGGACGCCGGGCAGCGACTCAGATCGTCGGACCGTGGCTCAGGACGCCCGGCAGCGGCTCACAGCGGATGCGAGGTGGACACCGTGCGCGGCGCCACGGGCACCCGGCCCATCCGTGCCATCGGCGCCCGCGCCGCCGTACGAGCCGGCACCGCGGCGCGTACGGGCATGCCGGGGCCGCCACGGGAACCGGCGCGCGCCGGGGCCGCCACGGGAACCGGCGCCGCGCCCCGCACAGGCGCCGCGCCCCGTGCGGGCACCCTCGCCGGTCCCGTCACCACGGCGGGCAGCCGCGTACCGGGCGGACCGCCGGGCCGGCCGGGACCGCCGGGCCCCTGGCCGGTACCGCACACCGTGTCCTCGTGCGGCCAGCCGGCAGCGGCGGGCCTCCGGACGGTGCCCGCCCGCCACTCGGCGAGCAGCCGGTCGTAGATCGGGGTCGGCTCCATCCCGGGGCGCGGCACGGCTCCGGGGCGCTGTCTTTCGAGAAAGAGCTCCACGTCCGGACCAACTCGGAGCCATGGCCGGAGGTTGCGGCCCGCACCCGGACCGGGCCCCGAATACGCCTGCACCGGGGACGACATGAAGATACGTTCCACCGCCTCCGAACAGGCCTGCTGTGAACGGGAGGCGGGACGGTGCCGGAGGGTGAGGACGGCACCGCCCCGCGAAGGCCCACGCATCACGGCCGGTGACACGTTCCGCCACACCCAGTGCAACGCCGTGCGGGCCGGGAGGTAATGATTCCGGGCCCACTGCCACCCGGCCGGGCACTCCGGCGGGCCGGCCGGCCGTACGCACCGGCCGTCCGCCGCGCGCCCCGAATGGCCGCAGCCCCGCCGCTTCCGCCGCTCCGCGCGAAACGGCAGGTCAGACAATGTGACCGGGAGCAACTGCCCCACACCGTCGGTAGTCGATGAATTGCGCGTGGCGACCGCCCTTTGCACCGTGACGGTATCTCGGCGTCCCCGACGCACCGCTCGGCAGTGCCCTTCCCAGGTACTGCCTTGCCCACCGCCGACCGCCACGACCGGTCACCCGAAAGGACCCCCATGCGCATGCCCCGGAAGCCCGGACTCGTCGTCACCTCCGCCGTCTGCGGCGCCCTAGTCCTCGGTACGGCCGGCCCGGCCACCGCTGCGGCCACCGAACGGACCGCCGCGCCCCCCGACGTGGCCGCCCCGGCCCCCGGCGCCGACACCCCGCAGAGCAACAGTTCCGGCGGCCTGCTGGGCGCCCTCTCCGACGTACTCCATGTGGTCGGGAACGCGCTGAAGACCGATGACCGCAAGTCCGCCGCGGAGACCAAGACCGAGGCCCAGGCCATCGCCGGTGAGCTGTCCAGGCTCCAGGGCCGCGACCTGATGTCCACCCCGGAATACCCCGCGGACCAGTCGGGCCTGACCGGCAGCGACGCGCCCGCCGACATCTACGCCCAGGCCGACCCGTACGCCCCCACCGACCACTCCGGGACGGGCACCAGGGCCCCGGCGCGCCCCGACAGCCAGGTGCCGGCCCCGCAGCGCGCGCAGGAGCAGGCCATCGGCGTCCTGCACCACAAGCTTCTCGGCCTGGTGGCGGCCCTCGGCTCCAACGACCGGGAGGACCTCGCGACGGCCGCCGAGGAGACCGTCTTCGCCACCAGCGACCTGGCCAAGACCATCCTCGGCAACGTCCAGCGGCCCTGGGGCCAGGCGCCCGGCGCGTCCGGCATGCCCCAGCAGTCGCCGTACTCCCGGCCGCCGGCCGGCGAGACGCCGGACGTGGACTACTGAGCGTCGCAGGCCCTGCTCGGCTCCTCCCGCACCCGGGCTAACTCCTTCGGCCCACACCCGGCATAACCCGCGGCCGTGACCGTCGGTTGTACGTGGACGTGGACATGATGGACGACGACGAGCACGCGGACCGGCAGCCGCCGCGCGTGCCCCGGCCCGGCCGCTGGGTGCGGGAGGAGCCGACGCCGATCTACGACCGGCTGCTGGCCGAGTGGCACGCGCGGGGCCCGTTCCCGCCGCGCCGCGAACTCCCCGACGACGGGGAGCCGCAGGCCGGGCCGGACCGGCCGCCGCGCCGGGCACCACGGGTGCCCGACCCGCCGCGGCCCCGGCCGCCCCGCCAGCGGCCGTACGAACTCTGACCGTACGGCCTCCGCACCGTACGGACCGCGGCCGTTCGTACGGATTGCCCCGGCCGCCGCCCACCCGCGGCGCCCGGGGCCGTCGCCGTGTCCGCCAAGGGATGCGCCCGGGGAACGCCCGCCCGCCGGCCGGACAGCAGGAAACCCGGGCCGCACCCCGTGAGGGGTGAACGACCCGGGTTCCCGGTGGCACTTACTCGTTGCCGGCACCGTTCGCGGACAGGACCGGGATGTCGTCGAGCAGGTGCGACAGCGCCTCGTCACCCTTGTTCTGGGTGGAGTTCTCGGTGCACTGCTGGTTCTGCGGGGAGGAGAGGACGTTGATGTCCTGGATCGCGATCGGCACCAGGCCGACGAGCGAGCCGATGTTCGCCTTGGCCGGCAGGCCGATGCAGGGCTTGTTCAGGGAGCCCTGGATCAGGCCGATCTGCGGGCTCATGTTGCCGTGGGTGGTGGAGTTGCCGTACGACTGCGAGGCACCGTTGCCGCTGAAGGCGCTGGCACCTTCGTCGTCACCAACAGCCATCGCCTGCGGGGCGGCTGCGGCCGAGACACCGACGATGGACGCCGCAACTGCGGCCGAGGCCATGAACTTCTTGATCACGATTCACCCTTCTTGTTACTGAATGCCCGCATCCGGAGCGCTCTGCCCAACTCTTCTCAGCGGGTTTGGTTTTGCACTTTCACCCATATGGTTCTTCGTGCGGTCTTCGAATTCACCGTTCCGGAACGGCCGTACGGTGGAATGCGCAACGCGCGTGCGCATGTACGACCCGGGAATTCCGTGCACTGTTCAGGGAAAACGGCGTGACGGCCCGAATGCGCCGTTCGACGGTAAATTCTCCGGTGCGCCGGATAACGGACCGGAGCAAGGTATGTTGATCGAGCGGCCGATCAGCGGGGGCGATTCCGATCCCCTTCATCCTGGAACCGTCCTCGCGGTCGCGGGCCCGGACGGGCCGTACGCCGTCCCGCTGCACGGCGGCTGATCCTTGCGCCGGATCGGCCGCCCGGCGGTGCGGCGGCGTCACTTCCCGAGCGGCAGACCGGCCAGCGGAAGGTTTCCCGCGACACCGGTGGCGCCTTCCACAAGCCCCTCGCCGTCGCCGGCGGCCAGCGCGTGCGTGGTGTGGTGCGCGTGCTCCACCAGCGGGTCGACCTCGGCCTTGCCGGCGTTCTCGAGCGCGTTGTACAGCCCGGCGTTCAGGCTCATGCTCGGCGAGGTCGAGGGGGCGGGTGCGGCGAACGCGGGGGTCGCGGCCCCCAGCGCCACCACGGAGCCGGCGAGGATCGCCGCGGTCTTCGCGAGCTTCATCTTCAGCGTTCCTTTCCGCAGCGGCGAGGGCGACAAGGACGCCCTGCGCGTCGCGCAGGCAGTTTGGCGTGCCGTACGTACCGCCGCTGTCGTCATGCGTAACGACCCGCTTCCCGCGCGGAAACTGCGGGCCCGCTCCCTTTTTCCCGTACCACTCGAACGACGGGGATTCCGTGGATTTCCCTGCACACCGGCCAGAAGCCCGCCCGGCGTTATGCACACCCATCCATACGGAAATCTGAATTACTTCCCGGCGGTACGGGCAGCCCGCCCACCGCGCCGCCCGGCGCCGCCGCGGAGACCGGGTGGGCGACGCCGGGCAGCGGGATTCAGCGCCCGGCCGTACGCGCCCGGCGGTACAGGATCGCCCCACCGAGCACCAGCGCGGCGCCGGTGCCGGCGGCCAGACCCATCTGCGCCGTACCGGTGTGGGCCAGCTGCGCCCCCATGACCTCGGGCTCGGCGGCACGGGGTGCGGCGGGCCTCTCCTGCTGCGCCGGACGCGTGTGCGTCTCGGGCACGGGGTCCGGTGCGGCCTCCTCGGCGTGCTGCTTCTCACCCGTCGAGGAGTCGCAGCTGTTACCGAAGACGGGGTTCAGCAGACCGACGACGTCCGCGGAGTTGCCGCAGGCGTTGACCGGCACGTCGACGGGCGCCTGGGCGTTGTTGCCCGATCCGACGCCCGGCGAGTTCTGCGCCGAGCCGGTCGCGCTCGCGCCGTTCCCGTCGCTGCTGCCGCCGCCTCCCGCGCGCTGCTCGTGCGCTCCCTGCGCATGCCCGTTGCCGTTGTCGCCGCCCCCGTCACTGGCACAGCCGTTGCCGAAGGCGGGGTTGAGCCCGCCGACCACGTCCACGCTGTTCCCGCAGGCGTTCGCGGGCAGTTCCACCGGCGCTTGGACGGTGTTCCCCGAGAGCACGCCCGGGGAGTTCCCGCTCTCGCCGCTCGCCCCCGCGTCCGCGAACGCGGTGCCTCCGGTCACCCCGAGTACACCGGTGGTGGCCGCGGCGGCGAGGAGACCCTTTGCCAGGACCTGTCGCATTGGTCTTCCTGTCTTCGCTTGCCGTCGCGTAAGGGCCTGCTGCCCGTACGCCCGTAATCACAAGGCGGCCCCGGGGCGCATGGCATGCGTCCCGAGGCCGTCCGGGTCGAACTCGCACCAGCGTGCGTGCGGACGTCAGTCGTTGACGCAGGTGTTGCCGAAGGCGGGGTTCAGCAGGCCGATGACGTCGATGGTGTTGCCGCAGACGTTCACGGGGATGTGAACGGGAATCTGGGCGACGTTGCCGGACAGCACGCCCGGCGAGTTGTTGGCGGCACCGCTGGCACCCGAGTCGGCGAACGCCGGCGCGGCAACGCCCGCAGCCATCAGCGTTCCAGCGGCGACCGCGGCGACCTTCGTGTACTTCACTTTCAGCCCTTTCTGCAGCGGAGTACGAAACGGTCACGACCTTCGTGCCGCACGAGCGCTATCCAGATCGCCCGTAACTACGCTGCCGTGACTGGTAACGAGCACCCCGGAGAATCGAAACCACATCTCCGGAACTTTCCCCGGAACACCCCCTAATGACCCAACGACTCGGCCTGAAGGAATGCTTGTAAGAATTTCCTCCGGCCGCCTCTCCGGTACTCAACTCGGTTGATACGACCGGTACTCGGTGCGGGTTTTCGGAGACGCGGAAAGGCCCGGACCGCCCAGGAGGAGAGGACTGGCGGTCCGGGCCTTCACAGCCGTTGTGATCAGCCGTTGCCGGAACCGTTGGCCGACAGCACCGGAACACCGTCCACGATGTGCGACAGCGGCTCGTCGCCCTTGTTCTGCGACGAGTTGTCGGTGCACTGCTGGTTCTGCGGGTTCGACAGGACGTTGATGTCCTGGACGGCGATCGGCACCAGGCCGACGAGCGCGCCGACGTTCGCCTTGAGCGGCAGACCGACACAGGGCTTGTTCAGCGTGCCCTGGACCAGTCCGAGCTGCGTGCTCATGTGACCGGCAGTCGTCTGGTTACCGAACGACGTCGAGGCGCCGTTTCCGCTCGCGTTCGTGGCACCTCCGTCGTCACCGAGCGCCAGTGCCTGCGGAGCAGCCGCCGCCGACATACCCACAATGGACGCCGCCACGGCACCCGTGGCAAGAACCTTCTTGAACACGATTCACCCTTCTCAATACGGAATGCCCGTAGTCGGAGCGAACTGGACAACGGGACCGGGTGAGTTTGGTTGCGTGCTGTCACTCGAATGAACGTGGAACGGCGCGGCGCCCTGACGCCCGCAAGGACATCAGGTCACCGCGCCGCAGGAAAACGGTCCGCAGCCGTGCCGCCGGTCGGCTCAACTCCCGCCGCCCGGCGCTCCCGTCACTGGTTGACGCAGGGGTTGCCGAAAACCGGGTTGAGCGCACCGATGACGGTGGCGGTGTTGCCGCAGGCGTTCACCGGAATGTGAACGGGGGCCTGGACGAGGTTCCCGGAACCGACGCCCGGGGAGTTCTCGGCGGCGCCGAACGCACCCGAACCGGAGGTGGCGGAGGCCATACCGGATGCACCGAGTACGGCGGCCCCGGCCACGGCGGTGAGCAGGGCGGTCTTGGCAACGCGCGACATAGCAGTACCTCTTCACTGAACAGCGGACAGTAACGTCGGCTTCGATTTCCGTCGCCCAGTTGGGCTAACAAACCGATCAACGCATCAACAGGTCGACGGGTGCGGTTTCGATCGGGTGAATCGCTGGTCAGGTGTGCGGATCGCAACACGCCGAAGGTGCTCTCGGGCAAGCGTTGCGCGCTCCCGCGTGCCGCACCGGCCAGAATTCGGAGCGCAGTCGGTCGGCCCCGCACATTCAGCGCATTGAGCCGATCGAAGGTTTATCGGTGGCTGCCCGTAGCCGATCGACCGGAACTGCGTTCAGCACGGTGCGGCGCCCGTCCGGAGCCGCGGTAACCATCCCTGGAGGGATTCCCCATGAAGAATGCCCACAAGGCCGCTCTGGTCCTGGCTGCTGCCGGCCTCGCCACGGGTGCCGCTTCCGGTGCCGCGCTGGCCGACAGCGGTGCTTCCGGTGCCGCCGTCGGTTCGCCCGGTGTGCTTTCCGGCAACGCCGTCCAGGTTCCGGTGCACGTTCCGGTGAACGTCTGCGGCAACACCATCAACGTCATCGGTCTGCTGAACCCCGCCTTCGGCAACACCTGCGTGAACGACTGACGTTCGCGCGACGGCAGGAACGGCGGAAGGGCCCCGCGGGAGCGAGGCCCTTCCGCTTTCCGTTTCCCCCGTGACTACCGGCGCGCTCCTCCGTCAGAGAAGGATTCCGCCGAGATTGACGACGTCGTTGTCGGAGTAGTAGTGGTTGTGGCCCCAGCCACCCCAGCAGCTGCCGAACCAGCAGGGCCCGGCCGCCGAGACGGATGTCGGTGCGGCAGCAGCCTCCTGCGACTGCGCCGAGGCCACACCTGAGAGCGGGACAACGGCTGCCGCGGTGAGCGCGGCGGTGGCGGCGAAGCGTCCGATGAACTTGCGCATGGTTTCTCTCCTTTTGCGCAGAAGTGGGACACAAAAATGATTACAGCCGCGTCCGGCCCGGCGCTCGCCCAGCCCTACTAATAACCCCGGTGGGGGAATCCGGCGGCCGCATTCTCGCGTCCCTGGCACCCCGGCGTTACGGTGCCCCGCGAGCCGCAGTCGTTTGATTATTCAATCGAACGGCCGAATGCGGCACCCGGTCGGCCGACCGGCCCGGAAAAAGAAAAATTCCCGCAGAACCGGGGCGCGGGGCGCCGGCGAGGGGTCGCCGCCGGGAACGTGAGTCGGCTCCGGCGGCGACCGTGCGCGAGAAGGCGTGGCTCCCCGTCCGCGTCTTCTGGCGCTGGTTTCGCCCGTCACCGGCCGCCGGGAGCGCGGGAATGACCCCGGCGGGACAAGTCCGGGAGGGCGGGGCCGGAAGACCGCGACGTCGCCGCAGACTCAGCGGATCTCCGGCCGCTCATGGGCCCGGATGACGATCTCGGGGGCTCGGAGATCCATGGCTGCACGCCGTACCGGTACGCGCTGTTCCACCTGCCGGTACGGAACTTCCGTACGGTCCGAGGCTAGAACCTCCACCCCGCCGCCGGACAGCCTCATTCACGACAGCCTGCCGCTGCCCGGCCCGCAGCCCGGCCGGGCAGCCGCATCACTCAGCGCTCGCGCTCCTCGGGCGGGTCCGTCCGAGGGGGTTCCTCGGCCCGACCGGTGCGCTCACGCTCCCCGGGCAGGTCGGTCTCCCCGGGCAGGTCGGTCTCGATCCGCTCCTTACGGACCTCGCCCCGGACGGTCTCCTCGTCGGTGCGCTCCTCGGTCGTCAGACGGACCCGCTCCACCGGTACGGCCTCGGTCTCCACCACCGGCCGCTCCTCGTGCAGCGTCACCTCGTGCTCGGCCTCGGTGATGTCCGGGCCGGCCATCGCCGCGTCACGGTTGGCCTCGGTGATCGGTTCCCGCTCGATACGGGCCTCCTCGCGCCGCACCGGAACGGTCCGCTGGACCTCCTCGGTGACCACGTACTTGCGCAGCCGCGCCCGACCGGCCTCCCTGCGCTCGGTACCGGTGCGCAACCGCTCCTCGGAACGGGTCATCGCATCGTCCGCGGGCTCTCCCGGGACCGCGGGCCCGGCGGCAGCGGGTTCTGCGGCCGTGGGCTCCTCGGCGATGGCTCCCGGTGCCGAGGTCATGGGCCTGTCGGACCGCTCTTCGTCCGGCCGGCCGGTGTCCGCGCGCAGGCCTTCCTCCGGCTGCCCGGAACGCTGCTCCGCGGCCTCGTCGACGAGGCCGTAGTGCACGAACAGCCGTTCCTCATCGGACTGGGACAGATGGCCGCCGGCGTCCACGTCGACGTGCGGGGCGTCCTTGATCGTGCTCTTGGGGTACGGAACCTCCAGGTGATCCTCCACGACGGTGGCTTCCAGGGTGGGCACGAAGGTCTCCTTCGTGCCGAACAGACCGGTCTTGACGGTGACCCAGTCGGGCCGGCCCGTGAGGTCGTCGAAGAACACGTGCTTGGCGTCGCCGATCTTGTTCCCCTCGGCGTCGTAGACCGGGTGCTCCAGCACTACGGGTATCTGGTCCTGGGTGATCACTTTCACCCTCCTCGGCTTGGCGTGACCGCATCCGCGTAGCCGGAGCCGCAGGCCGGAAACCGGACCGCGCGGACCGAAGCAGCCACTTCCGGAACCGCCGTTCCGCCGCTTTCCCGGCCTGGCGCGCGCGGCGCCGACGGGGTGGCCGCGCGCGTGCCACCGGTCGCTCCATCCGCCCAGCTCGGACGCTTCCGGCCGCCCGGAGCCGTCGGCCCCCGGCAGCGCCTGTCTACGCGAAGCCGCACGACGGGAAGCCCACGTGGGGCCTTGTGCACGGACAGCAAGGCCCACTTCCCCGGCCGCCAGTTGCCGCGGGCCCGAGTCCCCCGACACGACCTGCCGGACCGGACCTCCCGCCCCCGGACCCCACGCGGCCCGACCACGGACCGGCTCAGACCCCGCACCGCCCCCCCGCACACAGCAAAGGGCCAGGTCAGAAGCTTCTGACCTGGCCCTTTCACGGAGCCGCCTAAGGGAATCGAACCCTTGACCTACGCATTACGAGTGCGTCGCTCTGGCCGACTGAGCTAAGGCGGCGTGGTGCGCGGCCCAGTCTACACATGGCGGAGGGGTGGTTCGTAATCGCCTTTGGGGGCGGGCTCCGAGGTCAGGAGCAGCGCTTGTTCTTGGCCGGCGGGGTGCCTTCCAGGAGGTAGGTGTTCACGGCGGTGTCGACGCAGTCGCTGCCGCGGCCGTACGCGGTGTGGCCGTCGCCCTCGTACGTCAGCAGGCGGCCCGAGGAGAGCTGGGAGGCCAGGCCGCGGGCCCAGGGGTACGGGGTCGCGGGGTCGCGGGTGGTGCCGATGACCATGATCGGGGCCGCGCCCTTCGCCTCGATGCGGTGCGGCTCTCCGGTGGCCTTGGCGGGCCAGTACGCGCAGTTCAGCGGGGACCACGCGAAGTTGTCGCCGAAGACCGGGGAGGCCTTGCGGAAGGCGGGGAGCGCGGCCTCGACCTGGGCGGGCGAGGAGAAGGCGGGCGGGAGGTCGAGGCAGTTCACCGCGGGGTTGGCGAACATCTGGTTGGCGTAGCTGCCGTCGGGGTCACGCTCGTAGTAGGAGTCGGAGAGCGCGAGCAGGCCGCTGCCGTCGCCCTTCTTCGCCTTGCCGAGGTACTCGCGGAGCAGCGGCCAGGCCGTCTGGTCGTACATGGCGGCGATGACGCCGCTGGTCGCCAGGGACTCGGTGAGCTTGCGGGAGTCGCCCGTGGCGACGGGGTGCGCGTCCACCTGCCGGAAGAAGGCGGAGAGCTGCTTGCCCGCGTCCGCGGTGCTCTTGGTGCCCAGCGGGCAGTCGCGCTTCTTGATGCAGTCGGCGGCGAAGGAGGTGAAGGCGGTGTTGAACCCGGCGGTCTGGTCCTCGTTGAGCTGCCGCGAGGTGAGCGAGGGGTCCATCGCTCCGTCCAGGACGAGCCGGCCGACGCGGGACGGGTACAGGCCCGCGTACGTCGCGCCGAGGAAGGTGCCGTACGAGGCGCCCACGTAGGTCAGCTTCCGGTCGCCCAGGACGGCCCGGAAGATGTCCATGTCGCGCGCGGCCTCGACGGTCGAGACGTGGCCGAGCACCTTGCCGGAGCGGGCCTTGCAGCCGTCCGCGAAGGTCTTGAAGGCGGTGGTGAGCTTCTGCTGCTCCGCCTTGTCGTCCGGGGTCTGGTCGACCTGCGTGTACGCGTCCATCCGCTGGTCCGAGAGGCAGCGCACCGGCTCGCTGCGGGCGACGCCGCGCGGGTCCATCGCGACCATGTCGTAGCGGGCCTTCACGGCGGCCGGCTCCGGCGCGTACTGCTGGAGGTAGTTGATCGCGGAGGCGCCGGGGCCGCCCGGGTCGACCATCAGGGAGCCGAGCCGCTTGCCGGGACCGGTGGCCTTCTTGCGGGAGACGGCAAGCTTCAGGTCGGTGGCGCGGCTGGGCTTCGCGTAGTCGAGGGGGGCCTTGAGGGTGGCGCACTCGAAGCCCTTGGGGCCGCAGGAGCGCCAGGCCGGCTTCTGGTCGTAGTACGGGCGCAGCGCCGCCGGTACGGCCGCGGGCAGCGGATCGAGGACCTTGGTCGCCTTGTCGCTGTCCGGGCGCGCGTCGGGGCCGTTCTGTGCCGGGGAGGCGACGGTGTCGCCTCCCTTGCTCGCGGACGAGCTGCAGGAGACGAGTAGCGCGGCGGCCGCGAGCACGGCGCCGGAGGTGCGAAACAGACGGCTGGTGTCCATGGGGCGGTCCCTCGGTCGGCGGCGGTGGCGGCGCTCGGCTCGTGACTGTTCGTGACCAATGGTGACAGTTGGCGACAGCTCTGGGGAGCGTATCCGTACCGGTGCGCCCGTGCCCGGCCTATTGCCCTCGTCCGAGTGACTTCAGCCGCTTGGTGGGCACGGCTCGGCCAAACCGGCGGGGTGCCGGTGGCCGAAGAGGCCGGGCGAGCTGGACGGGTGCCCGGTGGCCGAGGGGGCGCTCCGGCAGCCCACCGGCGGGCACGCGGGACTCGGTGGGCGCGGGTCGGGGCCGGTCAGCCCGCTCGCAGGGCGACGGTCATGGCTTCGACGGCGAGGAGCGGGGCCACGTTGCGGTCCAGCGCCTGGCGGCAGGCGAGCACCGCTTCTATGCGGCGCAGGGTGCGCTCGGGCGTGGAGCCGGTGGCGATGCGCTGGACGCTGTCCCGTACGTCCTCGTTGGCCAGCTCGGCGGCGGTGCCGAGCTGGAGGGCCAGGACGTCGCGGTAGAAGCCCGTCAGGTCGCTGAGGGCGAGGTCCAGGCTGTCGCGCTGGGTACGCGTGGAGCGGCGCTTCTGCCTGTCCTGAAGGTCCTTCATCACGCCCGCCGTACCGCGCGGCAGCCGCCCGCCGGTGCCGGCCGCTGCGCCCAGCGCGGCCCGCAGCTCCTCGGTCTCCTTGGTGTCGACCTCCTCGGCGACCTGCTTGGCATCCTCCCCCGCCGCGTCGATCAGCTCCTGTGCGGCCTTCAGGCAGCCGCCGATGTCGTCGACCCGGAGCGGCAGCTTGAGGACGGCGGCGCGGCGGGCACGGGCGCGCTCGTCCGTCGCCAGCCGGCGGGCCCGGCCGATGTGCCCCTGGGTGGCGCGGGCCGCGGCAGCGGCGGCGGTCGGCTCGATGCCGTCGCGCCGCATCAGCATGTCGGCCACGGCCGACGTGGCGGGCGTCCGCAGCGTCAGCAGGCGGCAGCGCGACCGGATGGTGGGCAGCACGTCCTCGATGGAGGGCGCGCAGAGCAGCCAGACCGTACGCGGCGCGGGCTCCTCGACGGCTTTCAGGAGGACGTTGCCCGCGCCCTCGGTGAGGCGGTCGGCGTCCTCCAGGACGATCACCTGCCAGCGTCCGCCGGCCGGTGACATGGAGGCCCTGCGGACCAGGTCGCGGGTCTCCTTCACACCGATGGACAGCAGATCCGTACGGACCACCTCGACATCGGCGTGCGTCCCCACCAGCGCGGTGTGGCAGCCGTCGCAGAAACCGCAGCCGGGGGTGCCGCCCAGCGCGCGGTCCGGGCTCACGCACTGCAGCGCCGCCGCGAAGGCGCGGGCCGCGGTGGACCGGCCCGAGCCGGGCGGGCCGGTGAAGAGCCAGGCGTGCGTCATCCTGGACGCGCTCATGGAGGCCGGCGCGGCCTCCGGCGCAGCGTCGCCCATCTCCTCGGCCGTGACCAGGGCGTCGGCGTCGCGCGCCGCGGCGGCGAGCTGATCCGTCACCCGCTCCTGGCCCACCAGGTCGTCCCACACCGCCATTGCCGCTCCGCCGTCCTGTCCGTGTCTGCCGTGCCGTCGCCGTACCGTGCCGTTGCCGTACCGCCGCCGCGCGCCTCCCGGCACGCCGCCGTCCCCGTGCCGTCGCCGCGCCCGGTCGGTCCGTCGCGTTCCATTGTGGTGGACGGCACCGACACTCCCGACCGCCTGTGGAAAACCTCCGGGGGGCGGCAGTATCCACAGGCATCCACTGGCGGCATCGCGGCATCGGCGGTCCGACAGCTCCCCTGCCCCACGCACCGCCGCCCGCAACAGCGCCGGAGCCCGCACCCGCACCCGCACCCGAAAACGCCACCGGCCCCCGGCACGTACACGTACCGAGGGCCGAGAGGCGGGGGAGGATCAGCGGCGGCCGCGGCGGCCGCGCTGCTCCTCCTCTTCCGTGTCGCGCGGGCCGAGCAGCTCGTCCGCGAGGGTCGGGAGGTCGTCCAGCGGGGTCTCCTCGGCCCACTCCGGGCGCCGGCGGCCGGCCGGCCGCGCCTGCTGCTCGTACTGCGGGTGCGGCTGCTGCGGCGCGTACGACTCGTACGGCGACTGCCCGGTGGGCCGGCCGGTCGCCGGGTCGATCTGCGGCAGCTCGGCAGTGCGCTCGGTGCTCGACTCGGCCGCCGGCCGTCGCGTGCCGCCCTCCTCCGGGCGGAACATCCACGACGGCACCCGGTCCTCCGGGCCCTCGGGGCGCACGGGCGGCAGGACGGCGGTCTCATCGGCCGCACGGCTCCGCTCCGCCTCCTCCGGCCGCACGGGCGGCAGGACGGCGGTCTCATCGGCCGCACGGCTCCGCTCCGCCTCCTCCGGCCGTACGGACGGCAGGACGGCGGTCTCGTCGGCGGCGCCGGAGCCCGCGGGGGACGTCCGGCGGCCGGGCTCGGGCCGGTCGTCGTCCGGGGCCACCTCGGGCTGCGGGAGCACCGCGGTCTCCTCGGGGTCGGAGCCGGGCCGGGCGTCCCGGTCACCGGTTTCCGCACCGGAGCGGGGCGCGTTCCCGGAGCCGAGCGCCGCCTCCTTGTGCATGTCCACCCGCGGCGTCCCACCGGGCACGGTCTCCGCCGCGTCCGAAGCGGAGCCCGGCGCGTCCTCCAGGTACTCCTTGCGCATGCTGAAGACCGGCGTCTCGGTGGTCGGCGCGTCGGCGTCGTGGACGCCCTCGGCCGCCGAGGCCGCGGCGAGCCGCGCCTGCTCGGCGCGGAGCAGCGCCTCCTCCGCCTTGCGCTGCTTCTCCAGGCGGCGCTCCTCGGCCTCCTGGCGGAGCCGCTTCTCCTCCTCGTGCTGCCGGCGCAGCCGCTCCTGCTCGGCCTGGCGGGCGGCCTCCTCGGCCTCCCGGCGCCGGCGCTCCTCCTCGGCCTGGCGGCGGGCCTCCTCGGCACGCTGCCGGGCCTCCTCCGCCTGCCGCGCGGCCTCGCGCGCCTTGGCGGCCTCGATCTCGCGGCGCTTGCGCTCCTCCTCCTCGGCGCGCAGCCGGGCGAGCTGCTCCTGGCGCTCGCGCTCCTGCCGCTCCTCCTCGGCCTTGCGCGCGGCCTCTTCCTCGGCCTTCCTGCGCGCCTCCTCCTCGGCGGCCTTGCGCGCCTCGGCCTGGGCCTCGACCTCGCTCTCGGACAGCGGCAGCACCTGGTCCAAGCGGTGCCGTACGACCGTGGTGACGGCCTCGGGCTCCTGCCCGGCGTCCACGACCAGATAGCGCGCCGGGTCGGCGGAGGCGAGCGCGAGGAAGCCGCTGCGCACCCGCTCGTGGAACTCCGCCGGCTCGGACTCCAGCCGGTCCGGCGCCTCGGTGAAGCGCTCGCGCGCGGTCTCCGGGGAGACGTCCAGCAGGACCGTGAGGTGCGGGACGAGGCCGTCGGTGGCCCAGCGGGAGATGCGGGCGATCTCGGTGGGGGCGAGGTTGCGGCCCGCGCCCTGGTACGCCACCGAGGAGTCGATGTACCGGTCGGTGATGACGACGGCGCCGCGCTCCAGGGCGGGCCGGATCACGCTGTTCACGTGCTCGGCGCGGTCCGCGGCGAACATCAGGGCCTCGGCCCGGTCGGACAGGCCGCTCGTGGAGACGTCCAGGATGATCGAGCGCAGCCGCTTGCCGATGGCGGTGGCGCCCGGCTCGCGGGTCACCACGACCTCGTGGCCCTTGGCCCTTATCCAGTCGGCGAGCGCCTCGACCTGGGTGGACTTGCCGGCCCCGTCGCCGCCCTCCAGGGCGATGAAGAAGCCGGTCGACGCCGGGGCCTGCTCCGGGTCGCCGCCGCGCAGCGCCTCGCGCAGGTCGCGGCGGAGCGGTACGCCCTGCCGGTCGTCGGTCTTGCCCAGCACCCACGCGGCGACCGGCAGCAGCAGCGCGCCGACGAGCATGAGCGTGAACGCGGCGCCGCCGTGCGCGAAGACGAACGAGCCGTTCCCGAGGTGGTGCGGGCCGATGCCGGCGGCCAGCAGCGGGCCGATGATCGCGGCGGGCGCGACGGCGAGCCGTACGACGGCGTGCAGGTGCTCGGTCGTACGGGAGGTACGGAACTCCTCGGCCTCCTGGTCGAGGAGGACGTGCCCGGTGTTGGCCGCGACACCGGCGCTCACCCCGGCGAGCAGCGCCAGCAGCAGGACCGTGGTCGGGTCGGGGACCAGGCCCATGGCCAGCAGCGCGAGGCCGGTGACGGCGACCGAGAGGGCGAGGAGCCGGCGGCGGGAGAAGCCGGGCAGGATCTTGCGGGCCCTGCGGATGCCGACGACCGGGCCGCCGCTCAGTGCCAGCACGAAGAGGCCGAAGCCGACCGGGCCGCCCCCGAGGTCGCGCACGTGCAGGACGCTGACGGCGACGGCGGCGGCGATCGCGGCGGCCACCGCCGCGCAGGCCAGCACGAGGAGCGGGATCGCGCCCGTGCGCCCCTTGTCGACGTTGGTGCCGCTCTTGGGGCGGCGCAGCCCCTCCAGGGGCGAGCGCGGGCGCGGCGTACGGGAGCCGGGGAACGCGAGGAAGTACAGGATCGAGACGGACGCGGCGAACAGGCCGGCGGCCACGTACGAGCCGAGGGCCGCCTGGTGGGTGTGGAACCACTCGATGCCGGCGCCCAGGGCGTTGCCGATGAGGGTGACGACCAGGAGGCCGGCGGCGGCGATGGGCAGCGACACGAAGCCCGTGCGCAGGAAGAGCCGGCGCAGCGCGTCGTGGTGTTCCGGCTGCGGTCTCACGGCGTCGCCCTCGGCGGGAGGCGCGGGCAGCAGCCCGGGCGCCGCGCTCTCTCGGCACACCGTCCAGAAGCGCTCGGCGACGCCGGTCACGAAGGCCGTGATCAGCACGCAGGCCAGGGCGTTGCCCGGGAGCCAGTCGATCCACAGGGGGGCGACGATCAGCGCCAGGGCACGTACGCCGTCCGCGGCGATCATCGTCCAGCGACGGTCCAGCGGGCCGTCGGGGGCGGTCAGCGCGGAGAGCGGGCCGAGCAGCACGGCACCGAAGAGCAACGTCGACAGCAGGCGGGCACCGAAGACGGCGGCGACCGCGAAGGCCGCGCCCCGGTATCCGCCACCGAAGGCCGCGGCGCCTCCGTGGGGGGTGAAGACCGCCGCTTGAAGCGCGAGCAGCACCAGGACCAGTACGCCGAGGGCATCACCGATGCCACCGACGAACTGGGCGCTCCACAGCCGTTTGAGGGGAGGGAAGCGCAACAGGGCTCGCACGGCGCGCTCGCGGGAATCCGCGGCGAGGGCGCCGGATGTGGGGGTCACGACCGTTGGCTGCTCGGTACGCGTCATTCCGCCAGCCTAGCGGGACCCGGTGACACACCGGGTCCCTGCCCGAACATAGGAGCGGACCTGGCGGTCCTGCTCCGAGGGACGCCCGCCGGGCGCCGGCCTCATTCGCCGGACGGGCTGGTTTTGGCCGTCTTCTTGGCCGCGGTCTTCTTCGCGGTCGTCTTCTTCGCGGTCGTCTTCTTGGCCGTCGTCTTCTTCGCGGCCGTCTTCTTGGCGGCGGCCTTCTTCGCCGGCGCCTTCTTGGCCGTCGTCTTCTTCGCCGCGGTCTTCTTCTTGGCCGGACCCTTGGCGCGCTTCTCGGCGAGCAGCTCGTACCCGCGCTCGGGAGTGATCGACTCGACGTCGTCGTCCCGCCGCAGCGTCGCGTTGGTCTCGCCGTCGGTGACGTACGGGCCGAAGCGGCCGTCCTTGACCACGACCGGCTTCTCGCTGACCGGGTCGGTACCCAACTCCTTCAGCGGCGGCTTGGCGGCGGCCCGCCCGCGCTGCTTGGGCTTGGAGTAGATCTCCAGCGCCTCGTCGACCGTGATGGTGAAGAGCTGCTCCTCGCTCTCCAGGGAGCGCGAGTCCGTGCCCTTCTTCAGGTACGGGCCGTAGCGGCCGTTCTGCGCGGTGATGTCCACGCCCTCGGCGTCCTGGCCGACCACCCGCGGCAGCGACATCAGCTTCAGCGCGTCCGCGAGGGTCACGGTGTCCAGGGACATCGACTTGAAGAGCGAGGCCGTGCGCGGCTTGACCGCGTTCTTGCCGGTCTTCGGGGTGCCGTCGGGCAGGATCTCGGTGACGTACGGGCCGTACCGGCCGTCCTTGGCCACGATCTGGTGGCCGGACTCCGGGTCCGTGCCCAGCTCGAAGTCGCCGCTGGGCTTGGCCAGCAGCTCCTCGGCGAACTCCACGGTCAGCTCGTCGGGCGCCAGATCGTCCGGCACGTCGGCGCGCTGGTGGTTGTCGGTGTCCTTCTCGCCGCGCTCCACGTAGGGGCCGTAGCGGCCCACCCGGAGGACGATGCCGCTGCCGACCGGGAAGGAGGACACCTCACGGGCGTCGATCGCGCCCAGGTCGGTGACCAGTTCCTTCAGGCCGCCCAGGTGGTCGCCGTCGCCGTTGCCCGCCTCGGAGGCGGCGCCCTCGGCCTCGCCCTCGCCGAAGTAGAAGCGGCGCAGCCACGGCACGGACTGGGCCTCGCCGCGCGCGATGGCGTCGAGGTCGTCCTCCATCTTGGCGGTGAAGTCGTAGTCGACGAGCCGCCCGAAGTGCTTCTCCAGGAGGTTGACCACGGCGAAGGACAAGAAGGACGGCACCAGGGCCGTGCCCTTCTTGAAGACGTAGCCGCGGTCCAGGATGGTGCCGATGATCGACGCGTACGTCGACGGACGGCCGATCTCCCGCTCCTCCAGCTCCTTGACCAGCGTGGCCTCGGTGTAGCGGGCCGGCGGCTTGGTGGCGTGGCCGTCGACCGACATCTCGCGGGCGGTCAGCGGGTCGCCCTCGGCGACCTGCGGCAGCCGGCGCTCGCGGTCGTCCAGCTCGGCGTTCGGGTCGTCGGCGCCCTCGACGTACGCCTTGAGGAAGCCGTGGAAGGTGATGGTCTTGCCGGACGCGCTGAACTCGGCGTCCCGGCCGTCGCTCGCCGTGCCGCCGAGCTTGACGGTGACGCTGTTGCCGGTGGCGTCCTTCATCTGCGACGCGACGGTGCGCTTCCAGATCAGCTCGTACAGCTTGAACTGGTCGCCGGTCAGGCCGGTCTCGGCGGGCGTACGGAAGCGGTCGCCGGAGGGGCGGATCGCCTCGTGCGCCTCCTGCGCGTTCTTGACCTTGCCCGCGTAGGAGCGCGGCTTCTCCGGGAGGTAGTCGGCACCGTAGAGCTGCGTGACCTGCGTACGGGCCGCCGCGATGGCGGTGTCCGACAGCGTCGTGGAGTCCGTACGCATATAGGTGATGAAGCCGTTCTCGTACAGCTTCTGGGCCACCTGCATGGTCGACTTCGCACCGAAGCCCAGCTTGCGGCTGGCCTCCTGCTGCAGCGTCGTCGTACGGAACGGGGCGTACGGGGAGCGGCGGTACGGCTTGGACTCGACCGAGCGGACCGCGAAACGCGTGTCCTCGAGAGCCGCGGCCAGCGCGCGGGCGTTCGCCTCGTCCAGGTGCAGGACCTGGTCGCTCTTGAGCCGGCCGTCGGCGCCGAAGTCGCGGCCCTGGGCCACGCGGCGGCCGTCGACGGTGGTCAGGCGGGCGCCGAAGGTGCCCGGGTCGCTCGCGTCGCCCTCGCGGCCGGTGGCGAAGGTGCCGGTCAGGTCCCAGTACTCGGCGGAGCGGAAGGCGATGCGCTCGCGCTCCCGCTCGACGACGAGGCGGGTGGCGACGGACTGCACACGGCCGGCCGACAGCCGGGGCATGACCTTCTTCCACAGCACCGGCGAGACCTCGTAGCCGTAGAGGCGGTCGAGGATGCGGCGGGTCTCCTGGGCGTCGACGAGCTTCTTGTTCAGCTCGCGCGGGTTCGCCACGGCGTCCCGGATGGCGTCCTTGGTGATCTCGTGGAAGACCATGCGGTGGACGGGGACCTTGGGCTTGAGGATCTCCTGGAGATGCCAGGCGATGGCCTCGCCCTCGCGGTCCTCATCGGTGGCGAGGAAGAGTTCGTCGGACTCGGCCAGCAGCTCCTTGAGCTTTTTGACCTGGTCCTTCTTGTCGCTGTTCACGACATAGATCGGCTGGAAATCGGCGTCGACGTTCACGCCGAGGCGGGCCCAGGACTCGCCCTTGTACTTCGCCGGGACCTCGGCCGCGCCGTTCGGAAGGTCACGGATGTGCCCGACGCTCGCTTCGACGACGTATCCAGGGCCGAGGTAGCCCTTGATCGTCTTCGCCTTGGCAGGCGACTCGACGATGACGAGTCGGCGGCCGCCGCCTTGTGCGGTGTCGCTGGTCGGGGACAACTTCGCTCTTCTCTCCGGTCGACGCTGGGGGGTACCCCGGGACGGAACTCCCGAGGGCGACTCTGCGGTGACGCTGCGGAGTGTGACGGTACATCCCGCCCCCGTGTCAAACGGAAAAAGCCCACAACGCCACTCGAACGGTAACCCGAGTCCAGCCCTTCGTGCCGCCCGGACCACGCTCCGCCGGTCCCGGCACACTGCGTGATCACGTGCCCTACGGGGGCAGCGGAAGGGGCCGCCACGGGGCGCGCCGGGGACCGGCGCGGCACGGAAGGAGACGCTCCGGATGCGGCTCCGTGCACTCCGCCCGGCTGGAACGGAAGGGGTCCGGCGGAAATTCCGTTTCCGGGCCGGCACCGCGCCGGGAAGCGGGTGCCGGACGGCGCAGGACAGGGGCCGGCACCCGGTGCCGGGGCGGCTGGCAGGATGGGTGGCCGGTCACACACTCATACGTCTTCGGGGGCGCCGGCCATGGCGGAGCAGCACGGCGGTCACGCGCACGCGGTACCGGGTGCGGCGACACCGACGGCCCCGCCCGCTCCGGGCGCGTCGCGGACCGCCTCCTCGGGCGCGTCGCCCCACGCCACCTCGGGCGCGCCGTCGCACACCACTCCGGGCGCGTCGCCGGCCGCCCCTTCGGAAGCGTCGCCGTACGCAGCCCCCGGTGAGTCGCCGTACGCGGCACCCAGGGGGCCGTCGTACGCAGCGCCCAGTGGGCCGTCGTACGCAGCACCGGACGGCGGGGAGCCGGCCGGCGGGAAGCCGGACGACCCGCGACGGGTGCGGCGGACGACGCTGCTCGGGGCGGTGGGGGTGACCGGTCTCACCGCGGCGGCCTGCGCGTATCTGTGGCACACCGACCCGCACCGGCCGGGACAGCTGCTTCCGCGCTGCCCGTTCAATGTCATGACCGGGCTGCTCTGCCCGGTGTGCGGGGGCACCCGCATGGCGTACGACCTGCTGCACGGCGACCTGTCCGCGGCGTTCCACGACAACGCGGCGCTGCTGGTCCTCGGGGTGCCGCTCGCCGCCTACGTGGGCGGGCGGCTGCTCTACGAAGGACTGCGGGGACGCCGCTACCGTGTCCGGCCCAGGACACGCACGCTCGCCGTCGCCCTGGTGGTCGCGGTCGTCTGGGGCGTCGTACGGAACGTGACGGGCTGAGGAAGCCGGGAGTGGGGCCGGGGCCGACGGTCGGGCCGGTGCCCTCACGGACTGCCGGGGCAGCCGGCGCTGCCGGACTCCCGGAGCGTCAGGCGACCGAGAGCAGCCAGCCGCCCACCGCGAGGAACAGCGTGCCGAAGAGCGCGGTCATGGTCACCGCGAGCGGGCGGCTGACACCGTGAGCGACCGGTGCGTGGAGGCCGAGGCGCGCCACCAGCCAGAGCAGCAGTCCGCCGCCGAAGAGCGTGAAGGCAGCACCGGAGAACAGCGCGGGTCCACTTTCCATGGCCGCAGCCTGGCAGCCGCGCGCGTCCCCCCGGCGAACGCCGGGTGAACACGCGCGCCCCCTCCCCCGTACGGGCTCCCCACGGCCTCCCCGGGGGCTTCACGTACGCCCCCCGCCGGGCCGTGTCAGCCCTCGGCCGGGTCCCCGTCGTCCGCCGGGCCGCCGACCGGCTCCAGGAAGCCCTGTTCGACCAGCATGCGGATCGCCTCGGGGGTGCGGTCCCGCAGCAGTACCGGGTCATCGCCGACCAGCTGCGCGATGGCGTCCAGGATGCGCCCGGCCGGGAGCGAGCCGTCACAGACCCCGGCGAAGCCCGCGCCGACCGTGTCGACCTTCGTGGCCCGCCGCATGCCCCGGTTCTGACGGAGCACCACGTGCTCCGGGTCCTCCGCGCCCGGCAGCCCGACCTGCTCCTGCACGACCTCGGGGGCAAGCTTGAACCGCCCGGCCAGCAGCGCCGCGTCATCCGTGGCCCGCAGGAAGTCCTGCCGCGCGAAATGGCCGAGGACGGCGGGGCCGAGCGGCTGCTCGACCGGGTGCGGCCACTCCTCGATCGTGATCGACGGCTCGTCGGCGCCGGACTTGCGCAGCGTGATCCACCCGAAGCCGATCGCCTTGGTCTTGCGCGCCTCGAACTCCTCCAGCCACGCCTCGTACCGCGCGGCGTACTCCTCGGGGCCGGCGCGGTGGTCGCCGGCGTCCCGCAGCCACAGCTCGGCGTACTGCGTGACGTCCTGCACCTCGCGCTGCACGATCCAGGCGTCGCAGCCACGCGGCACCCAGGAGCGCACCCGGTCCTTCCAGTCCTCGCCCTCGACGTGCTGCCAGTTCGCCAGCAGCTGGCAGTACCCGCCGTCGTTCAGGTGGCCGGCCGACTGCTGCACCAGCGTGCGGCACAGGTCGTCGCCGCCCATGCCGCCGTCGCGGTAGGTGAGCCGGGCCCCCGGAGAGATCACGAAGGGCGGGTTCGAGACGATCAGGTCGTACGTCTCCTCGCCGACCGGCTCGAACAGTGAGCCCTCCCGGAGATCGGCGGGCCGGGCACCGGACAGCGCGAGGGTGAGCGCTGCGATGCGCAGCGCCCGCGGGTTCAGGTCCGTCGCGGTGACGCGGGTCGCGTACTCGGCGGCGTGCAGCGCCTGGACGCCGGAGCCCGTGCCGAGGTCGAGGACGGAGTCGAAGTGCGGCCCGGCGGCCGGCGCGCCGGCCTGGGGGCGCAGCATGAGGCCCGCGAGCGTGGTGGACGCGCCGCCCACGCCGAGCACCAGCTCGCCGCGGTCCACGCCGGCCGGGCCGCGGCCGATGCCGCCCGCGCCGCCGACCGCGCAGCCCAGATCGGAGACGATCCACCAGTCCTGGCCCTCGGGGCCGCCGTACGGGCGTACGTCCACGGTCGCGCGTACCTCGTCGCCGTCCTGGACGAGCCAGCCGTCGGCAAGGCCGTCGTCCAGGGGCAGCGCGGCGCCCGCGCGGGCGGCCGGCACCGGCTGCTGGAGCAGGAAGAGCCGCACCAGAGCCGGCAGCGGGCCCTCGCCTCTGGTGGCGCGCAGGGCCGGCACGGTCTCGCTGCGGGCCAGCGCGGCGTAGGCGGTGGCACCGAGCAGCTCCAGCAGGCCGTCGGCGGTGAAGCCGGCGGCCAGCAGCGCCTCCCGCAGCCGGGCGGTGCGGGCGGCGGACTGGGGGTCTCGGTCGTCTGCGACGGGGAGGTGCGTACTCACACTCCCCATTGTCAGGGCAACCGTCGGCGGCGAACCACCGGCACGACGGCGGCGCCCCGGCCGGTCCCGTACGGACGAAGCGTCAGGAGGGCCGGGCCGCCGCCGTGTGTACGGCTACCGCTCAGGAGCCCTTCTGCGGCGAGGTCGACGCCTTCTGGGTCTGGCAGCCCTTCTGACCCGACATCGCCTTGCCGACGTCGCCGGACTCCAGTTTCTTGAAGGCGGCCTCGCTCTTCTTGTTGAGCTTGTTGATGCCGTCCGACAGCGAGCGCAGCCCGTCGGCGAACTTCTGCTTGTCCTTGGTGTCCAGGCCGTCGACCTCCTTCTTGAGGTCCGCGTAGCCCGAGGAGAGTCCCTTCAGCTCCTTGACCGCGTTCTTCTGGTCAGCGGCGCCGCCGTCGACCGGCGGGGCGCCCGCCTTGTCCAGCGACTTGGCCAGCGAGCCGTAAGCGTCCGAGATCCGCTGGAACGCCTGCGAATCGGTCTGCTGGACCTTCTTGGAGTCGGTCGTCCCGTCGTCCGCGGTCTGCATCGACGCGTTGGCGTCCTGGATCTGCTTGAACTGAGCCTGCGCCGGATCGCAGAAACGCTTGGCCCAGTCATCGAGCTTCTTGTTGCTGTCGTCGCTGCAGCCGGTCAGCGCGAGCACCAGTGCCGCACCGCCGGACAGTGCAGCCGCAAGCTTCTTGTTCACCGGATTGGTCCCTTCCATGGCTCTCGGCCCCGGAACATACACGCCCAACAGGCTTTGACCATGAGACGAGCATCCCGTACGACCCGCATTGAAGCCATTTGCACCAAGGGACGGTGACCGATACCTCTCGCTCCCGGCATACGTACGGGCGGGTGGCCGAGGCGCACAAAACGCCTCGGCCACCCGCCCGTTGAGGGGCTGTGGCGTCGCCCGCTAGGAAACGACCGCCGGGTCGGCCGTCTGAGCGACCTTGCCGGAGTTGTCTTCGTCACCCACGGCGATTCCGCGGCGCTTGGAGAGGTACACCGCGACCACGATGATGAGCAGCGCGAGGACCGCGACCGCGACCCGTACGCCCATGTTCGCGTCGTTGCCGTAGCTGAACTTGACCACGGCGGGCGCGATGAGCAGCGCCACCAGGTTCATCACCTTCAGCAGCGGGTTGATGGCCGGGCCCGCGGTGTCCTTGAAGGGGTCGCCCACGGTGTCACCGATGACGGTGGCCGCGTGCGCCTCGCTGCCCTTGCCGCCGTGGTGGCCGTCCTCGACCAGCTTCTTGGCGTTGTCCCAGGCACCGCCGGAGTTGGCGAGGAACACCGCCATCAGGGTGCCGGTGCCGATCGCGCCCGCCAGGAAGGAGCCGAGCGCGCCGACGCCGAGCGAGAAGCCGACCGCGATGGGCGTGAGCACCGCCAGCAGGCCGGGGGTGGCCAGCTCGCGGAGCGCGTCCTTGGTGCAGATGTCGACGACCCGGCCGTACTCCGGCTTCTCGGTGTAGTCCATGATCCCGGGCTTCTCCCGGAACTGCCGGCGCACCTCGAAGACCACCGAACCCGCCGAGCGGGACACGGCATTGATGGCCAGTCCGGAGAAGAGGAAGACCACCGCGGCGCCCAGGACCAGCCCGACCAGGTTGTTGGGCTGCGAGATGTCCAGGCTCAGGCCCATGCCCTGCGCGGCGTCGCCCACTTCCCGTACGGCCGTGGCGATCGCGTCGCGGTACGAGCCGAACAGCGCGGCCGCCGCGAGCACCGCCGTCGCGATGGCGATGCCCTTGGTGATGGCCTTCGTGGTGTTGCCGACGGCGTCCAGGTCGGTGAGGACCTGCGCGCCGTCGCCCTCCACGTCACCGGACATCTCGGCGATGCCCTGCGCGTTGTCGGAGACCGGCCCGAAGGTGTCCATGGCGACGATGACGCCGACCGTGGTGAGCAGGCCCGTACCGGCGAGCGCGACGGCGAACAGCGCCAGCATGATGGACGTGCCGCCCAGCAGGAACGCGCCGTACACGGCCAGGCCGATCAGCACGGCCGAGTAGACCGCCGACTCCAGGCCGATGGAGATGCCGGACAGCACGACGGTCGCGGGACCGGTCAGCGAGGTCTTGCCGATGTCCCGTACGGGGCGCCGGTTGGTCTCGGTGAAGTAGCCGGTCAGTTGCTGGATGAGCGCGGCGAGCACGATGCCGATGGCGACCGCGACCAGGGCCAGGACGCGCGGGTCGCCCGCGCGGCCGGTGATCGCCTCGTCGGTGACGCCGGTCAGGCCCGCGTAGCTGGACGGCAGGTAGGTGAAGGCGGCGATCGCCACCAGGACCAGCGAGATGGCGGCGGAGATGAAGAAGCCGCGGTTGATGGCGGTCATGCCGCTGCGGTCGGAACGCCGGGGCGCGACGACGAAGATGCCGATCATCGCCGTGACCACGCCGATGGCCGGGACGAGCAGCGGGAAGGCGAGGCCCGAGTCACCGAAGGCGGCCATGCCGAGGATCAGCGCGGCGACCAGGGTGACGGCGTACGACTCGAACAGGTCGGCCGCCATGCCGGCGCAGTCGCCGACGTTGTCGCCCACGTTGTCCGCGATGGTCGCGGCGTTGCGCGGGTCGTCCTCGGGGATGCCCTGCTCCACCTTGCCGACGAGGTCGGCGCCGACGTCGGCCGCCTTGGTGAAGATGCCGCCACCGACTCGCATGAACATGGCGATCAGCGCGGCGCCGAGGCCGAAGCCCTCCAGCACCTTCGGCGCGTCGACCGCGTAGACCAGGACGACGCAGGAGGCACCCAGCAGGCCGAGGCCCACCGTGAACATGCCGACGACCCCGCCCGTGCGGAAAGCGATCTTCATCGCCTTGTGCGAAACGGCCGTCAGATCACGGGGGGCCGTATCGCCTTCGGCGGGGGTGGCTTCCCGGGCGGCCGCGGCCACGCGCACATTGCTGCGCACGGCGAGCCACATGCCGATATAGCCGGTGGCCGCGGAGAATCCCGCGCCGATCAAGAAGAACACGCTGCGCCCGATGCGCTGCGTCCACGTGTCCGCGGGCAGCAGCATGAGCAGGAAGAACACCACGACGGCGAATACGCCGAGGGTGCGCAGCTGCCGCGCGAGATAGGCATTCGCGCCTTCCTGCACGGCAGCGGCGATCTTCTTCATACTGTCGGTGCCCTCGCCGGCCGCGAGCACTTGCCGTACCAGTACGGCCGCGACGGCGAGCGCCGCCAGGGCCACGACAGCGATCACCAGCACGATGCCGCGGTTGCCGCTCGTCAGTGATGGCTCGGCCAGGTATGTGGGGGTGTCGAGCATCTGAGGGGTGTAAGGCCCCGCCATTCGTCCTCCTTGACGTTTGGCACATGGGCGCGCGAATGCACGCTCAGGCGTCCTGAGCAAAGATGTGGACGGATTGTAGGGAGCCGCACTAGATCAAAACAGTACGCGTCAAAGGGAATTCGCCTGCAGCCGCGAAGATCAATAGGTGATCGCTCCGAGAATTCGCCCGTACGACGGAATGCAGCAAATTCGCTGACCGCGCGCGGATGATCTAGATGTCCTATTGAACGCCGCTGCTCAGAGCCGAGCGCGAGATCCTTTTCCCGCAGGCGGTACGGGGCGCACCGCGGAGCCGCACCCTCCGCTCCGGCACGCGGCGCTGACGGAACGTCCCGCGTGTGCGTACGCGTACGAACATGTAGGCGTAGGCGTAGCCCCACCGGTACACCCGCCCCCACCCACCGCCCCGGCCGAACAGCGTGCGAAGCGGTACGGCGACGGTAGGAGGGGGCGGGGGCTGACGGGGGTCGGGGACCGGGCAGGGGCGGCCCGTGGACGCTCGCGGCGCGGCGGGAGGCCGGCCCGACCCCAGTAACGGTCCGGGTTCCGGAGTCGTGCGCGTCAGGGGTTCGTGCGCGTCAGGCGCTCGCGCGCCTCTGGTAGCCGTGCGCGTCCCGTAGCCGTGCGCGTCCGGCTCCGGCGGTCGCGGGATCCCGGCAGACATGGCTGCGGCGTACGGGTGCCGGCGTCGGAGGACCGCAAAGGCGAGTACGCGGCCACGACACGGCTCTCGGGCCGGGGCTGCGACGGGAGATCCCGGTGCGGGCTGCGGCAGGGATTGTGGCGCGAACGGTCCGCTCGGGGCTCGATTCGGCACGTGGCGGCGGATGCGAGGATGGACCCGGATCGGGGCCCGGATCGGGGCCCGGCTGGGCGCACGATGCAGGCAGGCATCTATGGCGGCAGGCGTCTACGGCGGCGGTGCGCGGTGCCGGTGGCCGCGCGAGGTCGGCCAGGCTCCGGGCGGGTGCTCGGCAACAGTGGCGGCGAGAGGTCGGCCAAGGCGCCGGGTGGCCATGCCGCAGCGGAGCCCGGGAAATCGGCCGAATGGCAGCGGGCGACGTGATCGGCCGCGGCTCGGTCGGCCGGGTGGCGGCGGGGCGGCGTGGTCGGCCGGACGGCGGCGTGATCGGCCGGCGTTCGGACCCGCAGACGCGCGCGTTACGGCATGACCGGGTCCGGGACCGTCGGCCAGCTCATCCGGATGACGCCGCCGTTGTCGCTGGAGGTCACCTCGACGTCGTCGACCAGACCACTGATCACCGCGAGGCCCATCTCGTCCTCGGCCTCGTCGACGACCGCGGACTCCGCGCCGTCCGGATCGCCGTCCGCCGCGTGCTGCACGCCCGGTACGGAACTCGCGGCCGACCCCGGCACCTCGTCGCCGACCTCGATGGAGAACTTCTTCTCGTCCTCGATCAGCATGACCGTGATCGGCGCGGCGACGTCATTGCTGCGGTGCAGACCCACGGCGCGACTGCACGCCTCACCGACGGCGAGGCGCACCTCGTCGAGCACCGCCTCGTCCACCCCGGCCCGTCGTGCCACGGCGGCCGCGACCAGGCGCGCGGTCCGGACGTGCTCGGGAAGGGCACTGAAACGAAGTTCGACGGTGGCCATTGCCATCCCCCTCGGTATGCGGGCGTGCTAGGCAGGGGGCCGGACGCGTCGCCCGGTACCCCCCACTGCTTCCTGCCCCCGCGCACGCGGCGCGGGGCACCGGACAGCTGTCAGTCGGTTGCCGAGACGGCCTCGTCGACCGAGGTGTGAATCGGGAACACCTTCGTCAGTCCGGTAATACGGAAGATCTTGAGAATGCGCTCCTGGTTGCAGACCAGGCGCAGCGAGCCCTCGTGGGCACGCACCCGCTTCAGGCCACCCACCAGAACGCCGAGCCCGGTGGAGTCGAGGAAGTCGACGCGCTCCATGTCCACCACGAGGTGGTAGCTGCCGTCGTTCACGAGCTCGACCAGCTGCTCCCGCAGCTTGGGCGCGGTATATACATCAATCTCGCCACCGACGTCGACGACCGTACGGTCGCCAACGGTACGGGTCGACAGGGACAGGTCCACGGATCCTCCAGCACCTTGCTATCGAGCGGTCGCCCCCCATGGATCGGCAGCCGCGATGGCATTCAATCACTTACCAGCAGGCGCGCACGACGCCTTAAGAGCATTGTCCGTCACACCGGTGACACACTCGGTGCCGATGGCCTCCAATCAACCTCCGCCGGATGCGGGTGCACGCCCCTCCCCGGGCATGGTCCTCGACCGTCTCGCCAGGGGAGAGATCCGCGCTACGCGCATCACTCATACGGAGCACTTGCCCCCGCGGATCGGCAGCCATGCCGACTGGCCCGCATCTATCCGTACGGAAGTGATCGACGCCATCCGTACCGCGGGCATCGAGCGCCCCTGGAAGCACCAAGCCCGCGTGGCGGAACACGCGTTGCACGGCGAATCGGTCATCGTCGCCACCGGCACCGCCTCCGGTAAATCGCTGGCGTACCTCGCCCCCGTGCTGTCCGGGCTGCTGGACGGTTCCGAGGCCCCCAACGGCCGGGGCGCCACTGCCCTGTACCTCGCCCCCACCAAGGCCCTCGCCGCCGACCAGCGGCGCGCCGTCCGCAATCTGGCCGCCCCGCTCGGCACCGCGATCCGCCCGGCCGTGTACGACGGCGACACGCCGGTCGAAGAACGCGAATGGGTGCGCCAGTACGGCAATTACGTCCTCACCAACCCCGACATGCTGCACCGCGGCATCCTCCCGGCCCACCCCCGCTGGTCCTCCTTCCTGCGCGCGCTGCGCTACGTGGTCATCGACGAGTGCCACACCTACCGCGGTGTCTTCGGGTCGCACGTCGCCCAGGTCATACGCCGGCTGCGCCGGGTCTGCGCGCGCTACGGCTCCGAACCGGTCTTCCTGCTGGCCTCCGCCACCTCCGCCGAGCCGGCCGAATCGGCCGGGCGGCTCATCGGCGCGCCGGTCGTGCAGATCACCGAGGACACCTCGCCACGCGGTGAGGTCGTCTTCGCGCTGTGGGAGCCGCCGCTGACCGAACTCCACGGTGAGCACGGCGCGCCCGTCCGCCGCACCGCCACCGCCGAGACCGCCGACCTCCTCACCGACCTCGCCGTACAGGGCGTCCGCAGCGTCGCCTTCGTACGCTCCCGGCGCGGCGCCGAGCTGATCGCCCTGATCGCCCAGGAACGGCTGGCCGAGGTCGACCGGTCGCTCACCGGCCGGGTTGCCGCGTACCGGGGCGGCTATCTGCCCGAGGAACGCCGCGCCCTGGAGCGCGCCCTGCACACCGGTGACCTGCTCGGCCTCGCCGCCACCACGGCACTGGAACTGGGCATCGACGTCTCCGGCCTGGACGCCGTCCTCATCTCCGGATATCCCGGCACCCGCGCGTCCTTGTGGCAGCAGGCCGGCCGCGCGGGGCGCGCCGGGCAGGGCGCGCTCGCCGTACTCGTCGCCCGCGACGATCCCCTGGACACCTATCTCGTCCACCACCCCGAAGCCCTCTTCGACCGGCCGGTCGAGTCGACCGTCCTCGACCCCGACAACCCGTACGTGCTCTGGCCGCACCTGTGCGCCGCCGCCGCGGAGATCCCGCTCGGCCCCGAGGACCTGGCCCTCTTCGGCCCGGAGGCCCCGGACGTGCTCGCGGGCCTGGAGCGCCGCCGACTGCTGCGCCGCCGCGGTAAGTCCTGGTACTGGACCCGCCGCGAACGTGCCGCCGACCTCACCGACATCCGCGGCCAGGGCGGTTCCCCCGTCCAGGTCGTGGAGGCCGCCACGGGCCGGCTCCTGGGCACGGTCGACGAGGCCGCCGCGCACTCCACCGTCCACGAGGGCGCCGTCCATCTGCACCAGGGCCGCACGTACGTGGTGAAGCACCTGGACCTGGAGGACAGCGCCGCCCTGGTCGATGAGGCCACGCCGCCCTACTCCACGGCCGCCCGTGACACCACCGCCATCTCCATCCTGGAGACCGACACCGAGGTGCCGTGGGGCGACGGGCGCCTGTGCTTCGGCTCCGTCGAAGTGACCAACCAGGTCGTCTCCTTCCTGCGCCGCAAACTGATCACCGGCGAGGTACTCGGCGAGACCAAACTCGATCTCCCGCCGCGTACGCTGCGCACCCGCGCCGTGTGGTGGACCATGACCGAGGACCAGCTCGACGCGGCCCGGGTCAATCCGGAACAGCTGGGCGGCGCCCTGCACGCCGCCGAACACGCCTCCATCGGCATCCTTCCGCTCTTCGCCACCTGCGACCGCTGGGACATCGGCGGCGTCTCCGTGCCCCTGCACCCGGACACCCTCCTTCCGACGGTCTTCGTCTACGACGGCCACCCCGGCGGCGCGGGCTTCGCTGAACGCGCCTTCCACACCGCCGCCGACTGGCTCGCCGCCACCCGCAAGGCCATCGCCTCCTGCGAGTGCGACGCCGGCTGTCCGTCCTGCATCCAGTCCCCCAAGTGCGGCAACGGCAACGAGCCACTGCACAAGCGAGGCGCCATCCGCCTGCTGACCGAACTGCTCCGCGGAGCGGACGCGGCGGCGTCAAACTCCCGCCCCACCGGGCCGCATGAGGCCATCACCGGGCCACCCGAGGCCGCCACCGGGTCGCCCGGCGCCATCACCGGGCCACCCGAGGCCGGCACCGGATCGTCCGGGGACGCCGGGGAGGCGGGGTGACCCGCCAGGGGGCGGGCCGGTCAGGGCGCGACGCCGGTAACTCCCGGCACTGTGGACGGTATGGACGGTACGGGCGGTAGGGCAGCTGTGGAGCCAACTGGGCCCGTGGCCATGCCCGAGCCCGTAGGGGCACCCGGCCCCGGCCCCTGCCCCTTGGATGCATCCGGCGGCACCGGGTTGAGGGGCGCGTCCGAGGGGCCCGCTCGGGAGCGGATCCTCGGGGCGAACGGCCCCGCGCGGGCCTCCGTCGCCACGTCGGCGATCTCGGCCCGCACGGAGCACCGCACCAGCCGTGCGTGCTGCGCCGCCGCGACCTGCCGGGCCGCGTCGCACGCCTCGGCCTCGCCGTACAGGCTCCGCCCCGCGGCGGCCAGCGCCGCCAGGTCGGCCGCAGCGCCCGCCCGGTGACGGGCGATCGTCGCCTGCCCGAGCGTGAGCACCACGGCGAACACCGCGCACAGCGCCATCGCACTCACCGCCGCACAGACCGTCGCAGCCCCCTCGTCGCCTCTGCGTCCCCGCGGCTCACCGCCCCACCGTCTCCTCAGCAAGAGCGACCGCCTCCCCTCTGAGCGTCATGTTCAGCGGCCCCAGCGCCGGAGCCACCGCCGCGACCCGTACGCGGACCAGGTCGCCCTCCCGTTCGAGCGCCACCCGCGCGCCCCGCGGGGCGATCGCCCGGGCGGCCGCCAGCGTGCCGGCCTCGGCCTCCGCCCGCGCCGCCGCCCGAGCCCCGGCGCGGGCGGCGTCCACGCACTGGATCTGCGCGCACGCCGCCATCAGCCCCCACAGGAGCATCGCCACGAGCAGCACCAGCGTCGGAATCACCGCCGCCGCCTCGGCCGTCACCATCCCCCGGTCCGCC
This sequence comes from Streptomyces sp. NPDC050806, assembly GCF_055586425.1. Classification (NCBI taxonomy): domain Bacteria; kingdom Bacillati; phylum Actinomycetota; class Actinomycetes; order Kitasatosporales; family Streptomycetaceae; genus Streptomyces; species Streptomyces sp. NPDC050806. The sequence continues at coordinate 143,669 of NZ_JBVJIF010000006.1, forward strand.
GACGCCTTCGCCGAGGCGGCTGTCGCCCTCGTGACGACCCCGGTGTCAGACCGGGGCATGGAGCGCCCTGCCGATCAATGAACTCAGGGCCGAACTCACCGACCCGCTCGTCACGACCTTGAAAAGCACCGCGGCGAACGCACAGGCCGCCAACGTGCCCATGGCGTACTCGGCCGTCGTCATCCCGCGATCCGCACGCTTCCGCAGCGCCGTCCAGCGTCGACTGCTCCCGCTCCCGCTACGCGCCGCCCGGCGCCTCCTCGCCGGCCGTCGCGTCACCCTCCCGAAGGTGAGGCGAGCGACGGCCCACGAGGCCCAGCCGGCGGGCCCTCCCGTCACTGTCACCCGTTCCTGGCCACCGGCCACAGCCGCCGCCCGCGCTGCCCGCGCCCCGCGTGCGACACCACCGGCCGCTACCGCCCACTCGGGCACGGGCACGGCCGTACGCGGCACCTCCGCCGCTCCCGTCACGGCTCCCTTCGTCGTTTCGCTCGACGTTTCGCTCGTTGACTTGCTCGTTGATTCGCTCGACGACTCGTGCGCCGCTTCCTCTGCCGTCGCTCCGGGCTGCTTCCACGCTGCTGTCGTCATGAGATCCCCCTGGAGGCAATGCCTGTGTAGGTAGTGCCTGTTGATGTGTGGTGATGGACGTTTCGATATGTGGTGATGGGTGTTCAGTTCGCTGAGCTGCCGCCTATTGCCCGCCGCCTGCTGCCGGCCGCCTGCCTCCGCCGTCTGATGCGGAGTTGAGGTCACACCTGGGCCAGCAGCCCCTGGGACAGCCCCATGAGCACAGGAGCGACCCCGAGTGTCAGGAAGGCCGGCAGGAAGCACACCGCCAGCGGCAGGGTGACCAGAACCCCGGCTTTGCGTGCCGCCTCGGTCGCCGTGCGGCCCCACTCGGACCGCAGGTCCGCCGCGACGCGCGCGACCGGCTCCACGGCCGGCGCACCGGATATGTCCGCACGCGCCAGGCAACGCCCCAGCTCCCGTGCACCGGGTAGCTTTGCGAACCGCCCCCAGCTGGCGGGCCCTTCGCCCCCGAGGCGGAGTTCCGCCGCGGTGTGCCGCAGGCGTTCGCCGACCGGGCCGCCCAGAGACTCACCCACCGCGGCCGCCGCCTCACCGGGACTCGCACCCGCCGCGAGGCAGCCGGCCAGCAAGTCGGCCGCGGAGGCCAGTTGTTCGCGTACGGCCATCTCCACCGCACGGGCGGCGGACCGGACGCGTACCTGACGCCGTCGGCGTCGCGTGGCGTACGCGGCCACGACTCCCAGTGCGGCGCCGACTGCCCCGCCGACCAGGACGAAGCCGGTCACGGCAGCGGCCACGACCACGGTCCACTCCCGGACGGCCGCCGTCCGCCGCTCCGCGCGGGCCCGCCCCTCCGGCCCTCGGCGAGACGCACCGCGCCGCGCCGAGAAGACGGCTGCCGGGTGCGCGGCTGAGAAGATACGGGTCGCGCGTCGCCGGGCAGCGCGCGCATGGACGACCTGCCGAAGGGCCGATGTCGTGCCGAGCGCCGTACAGATGACGGGAGTGGCGAGACAGATCACGGTAGCGGTGGGCGGGAAAACAATCCCCAGGCTGTGGATAACTTCAGCGGTTATCATCGGCTCGCCGCCCCTCGGCCGCGCGGACGATACGGATCGTCCAGAGCACCCCGGCCCACTCCAGCAGTCCGCCGACGGCCAGCAGACCCCAGCCGGCCGGAGTGTGCAGAAGCACGTGGAGCGGGTCGGCTCCCAGCGCGCTGCCCATCAGCAGTCCGAACGCCGGGAGGAGGGCGAGCATCAGGGCGGTCGTCCGGGCGCCTGCCAACTGGGCGTTCAGCTCGGCCTGTTGATATCGCTGGGCTCGAAGCCCCGCCGTGACGCGTTCGACGCCGGCTGCGAGTCCCACACCGCCCTCGACCGCGACCTGCCAGCAGGCGGCCACACCGGTCAGCCCCTCGGCGCCCGGTAAACGCGCCGCCTCCCGCAGCGCGGCCGGCACGTCCCCGCCGTACCGCGCCGCCGCCAGCACCGCTGCCCCCGGCTCACCCAACCCCTCCTGGCCCGCGTCCGACGCCGACTCCGTACCGGCGAGCAGCAGCGCCTGTCCTGGTTGCTGTCCCGAGCGCAGTTCGGCGGCGACCGCGGCGCAGAGCGCGATCACGTGGTCGCGACGTCGGTCACGCTCCCGCCGGTCCTCGCGCCCGCACAGTCGTCGATGGACGACCGGCACGGCCAGCGTTCCGAGAATCAGCGGCAGCAACGACTGGCCCAGGAGTGCCAGTCCGGCACCGAGTGGGAGGCACCACCACGCGTGGCCCAGTCGCGCCAGACGGGCCGTCCAGGGTCGGCACCGCAGGACCGTACGTTCGCCGTACGCCCGAAGTCGGCCGCGGCGAGACCTGCTCCCGGCACCGCGCCGGGGCCGATCCCCGGCGCCCCATTGCCGTACCGCATGCCCGGGGCCGGATGTCTCGCCGCCCGCCAGCAGCAGACGGGCGCGGCGTACGGGGTTGTTGTTCCGGCCGCCGACCGTCCAGAGGCCCGCCCCCGCGCACAGCAGCGCCGCGCACACGGGTGTCATCGCGTCCGTCGTGAGCTGCGCGGTCATGGCGCTCCCCCGTTCCGCGCGTTCCCCCGGTCGCAGAGTTCGGCCAGGCGGGGCCAGCCTTCGGCCCGGCGGAAGCCGGCCGGGTGCCAGACGGCGGCGGGTGTGGTGGTGACCAGGCCGGAGGGGGCGCGGTCGAGGACATGGATCTCGGCGATGCGTCGATGGCCCGTACGGTCGCGTACGAGGTGGAGCACGAGGGAGAGCGCGGCGGCCAACTGGCTGTGCAGGGCCGCCCTGTCCAGCCCTGCGGTCGAGCCGAGCGCCTCCAGACGGGCCGGCACATCGGCGGCGGCATTGGCGTGCACGGTGCCGCAGCCGCCCTCATGGCCGGTGTTGAGCGCGGCCAGCAGGTCGGTGACCTCCGGGCCGCGGACCTCGCCCACGACCAGCCGGTCCGGCCGCATGCGCAGCGCTTGGCGCACCAGGTCCCGCAGCGTGACCAGGCCGGCGCCTTCCTGGTTGGCCGGGCGGGTCTCCAGCCGTACGACGTGCGGGTGGTCGGGCCGCAGTTCGGCGGAGTCCTCGGCGAGGACGATGCGCTCCTCCGTGCCCACCAGGCCCAGCAGGGCGCTGAGCAGCGTGGTCTTGCCGCTGCCGGTGCCGCCGCTGATCAGGAAGGACAGCCGGGCGGCGAGGACCGAGCGGAGCAGGAGGTCGCCGCCCGGCGGGACCGTGCCCGCCGCGACCAGCTCGTCCAGCGTGAACGCCTTCGGGCGCAGCACACGCAGTGAGAGGCAGGTCGAGCCGACGGCCACCGGCGGGAGCACGGCGTGCAGGCGGGTCCCGTCGGGCAGGCGCGCGTCCACCCATGGGTGCGCGTCGTCCAGCCGCCGGCCCGCCACCGCCGCCAGTCGCTGGGCGAGTCTGCGGACGGCCGCGGCATCGGGGAAGCGCACGTCGGCGCGGCGCAGACCGCCGCCGCGGTCCACCCACACCTCGTCGGGCGCGGTGACCAGTACGTCCGTCACCTCCGGTGCGGCGAGCAGCGGCTCCAAGGGGCCGCTGCCGGTCATTTCGGAGCGCAGCGCCGTCACGACGCCCAGTACCTCGGCGTCTCCGAGCAGCCGTCCTTCCTCGCGCAGCGCCACGGCCACGCGGGCGGGTGTGGGTTCGGCGCCGGCCCTGGCGAGGCGCAGCCGCACGGCTTCCAGGAGCTGTTGTCCGGTGCCGCCGGAAGTGGTTCCGTCCTGCACAGGGCCGCTGATGCCGGCCTCGGTTGCGCCGTGGGAAAGCTCCGTGGAGCGTTGCGTGGTGGCGGTCGGCGCGGCCCTCCGGGGCGCCCCCGGATCCCTGAGCCGGGTGCCGAGGCCGTTCATGAGAGGCCGCCCTCTTCGTGCCGGGAGCGGCGGCCGGCACCCGTACCGACTACGTCACGCCCCTCGGAGCAGGGGCTCGCGGCCTCTCGTCCGTCCAGTACCCGCGCCCAGAACTCCGTACAGAAGCGGCTCAGCGGTGACCGTGGATGCGCTCCCGGTGGGATGCCGCGGCCGAGGGCATCCGCGAGCTGCGGGTCCCAGGGCAGAGTGCCGACCGGGGGCAGGGAGAGCAGCCGGGCCGGCTCGCCGTCCGGCAGACCGGGCCCCGACACCTCGCGGGCCACGACGCGCAGGTCACGCAGGAGAGTCCGGGCCGAGGCGGCGACGCGCCCGGCCGCGACCGTCGCGCGCAGCTCGGCCGGGACCAGCAGCAGCCCCACGTCGATCTGGGTGAGCGCTTCCGCCACGGCTCCGTCGAGGCGGCGCGGCAGGTCGACCACCACGACGCCGCCGCGCCTGCGGGCCGCCGACATCACCGCGCGCATGGCCTGCGGCGGGATCGTCACGGACTCGCCGCGGTCCCAGCTCAGTACGCGCAGCGCATGGAGCCGTGGCAGGGAGTCGGCCAGGGCACCACCGGCGACCCGGCCGCGGGATTCGGCGAAGGCGGGCCAGCGCAGCCCCTTCTCCCGCTCGCCGCAGAGCAGGACATCGAGGCCGCCGCCCAGTGGATCGGCGTCGATCAGTATCGTCCGGTGGCCCTGCCGCGCTGCCGTCACGGCCAGGGCGCAGGCGAGGGTGCTCGCGCCGGAGCCGCCCCGGCCGCCGAGGACGCCCACCGTCAGGGCCGGGCTCCGGTCTCCTTCCACCGCGTCCGCGATGCGGTCCACCAGCCAGCTCTCGCCGTCCGGCAGCCCGAGGACCCGCTCGGCGCCGATCTCCACGGCCTGCTGCCACACGCGGGTGTCGTCCGGCTGCTGTCCGATGAGGACGACGCCGGACCGGCGCCCGGCGCCGCACAGCCGGTGGACACAGTCCTCTCCGACGATCACCAGCGGGGCCGTGTCCCAGCCGGCCGCCCCCGCTCCCCCGCCGTGCGACACGGCCGGCATCGTGCCCGCCGCCGCGCAGAGCCTCAGAAGATCGTCGAGGAGGTTTTCGTCCTCCGTGACGATCAACGGACCGGACTCTTGCGCATCGCGCTTCGTACCGTCCCAATCGCTGCTTCCGACCACGTTCTGTCCCCCTGTCGCTACACAACTCGCACATCCGCGAACTTCGCGGACTTTCACGGTGCAGCGATCCGGGAAATCTCGTGGATCTTGGTCGAAAACTGTGGACAACTACTGGGGCTGTGAATATCCCGGTCACCTATACCAGCGACTATGGAAAACTTCCTGAGCGCATCCCTCTGATTACGGTAAGTTACGAACGACGTGCGCGACGAGGCGCGGCGACCGATCGCCGAAGGAAGATCAAAAAGAGGCCCCCGAGGCCCAGAAATGCGTCCGGACATGCGACGACCCCCGCCGGGGGGGAGAGCGGGGGTCGTCCCCACGGCCGACTCGGGGGGGGAGGAGTCGGGCCGGGTTAGCACGGTCGCGAACGATCCGTGACTTCCATGGTGTACCCGAGAGCCTTCTCAGGCAAACCCACGCGCCACACCTTACGCCGAATGGTGCCCCCCTATGCTCGCCTTGTGGAAATCCGAAGCTCGCTTCCTTCAGCACCCCACTCGGCTCCCCGTACGGCCGCGTTCTTCGACCTGGACAAGACAGTCATTGCTAAGTCGAGCACGCTGACCTTCAGCAAGTCGTTCTACCAAGGCGGCCTGATCAATCGAAGGGCCGCGCTGCGCACCGCCTACGCCCAGTTCGTCTTCCTCGCGGGCGGTGCGGACCACGACCAGATGGAGCGGATGCGGGAGTACCTCTCCGCCCTCTGCCGTGGGTGGGACGTGGCTCAGGTACGGGCGATTGTCGCCGAGACCCTCCACGACCTGATCGATCCCCTCATCTACGACGAGGCGGCCTCCCTCATCGAGGAGCACCACACCGCCGGCCGCGACGTCGTCATCGTCTCCTCCTCGGGCGCCGAGGTGGTCGAGCCGATCGGCGAACTGCTGGGAGCCGACCGCGTGGTGGCCACGCGCATGGTCGTCGGCGCGGACGGCCGCTTCACGGGCGAGATCGAGTACTACGCCTACGGCCCCACCAAGGCCGAGGCGATCCGGGAGCTGGCCGCGTCCGAGGGGTACGACCTCGCGCGGTGCTACGCGTACAGCGACTCGGCGACCGACGTCCCGATGCTGGAGGCGGTCGGCCATCCGCACGCGGTCAACCCCGGCCGGACGCTGCGCCGGGAGGCCGCCTCCCGCGGCTGGCCGGTCCTCACCTTCAACCGGCCGGTCCGGCTGAAGCAGCGGATCCCGTCGCTCGCCATGCCGGCGCGCCCGGCACTGGTCGCCGTCGCGGTGGGCGCCGCGGCCGCCACGGCGGGCCTGGTCTGGTACGCCAGCCGGCGCCGCGGTACGCCGGCGCGCGCCCTCTCGGCCTGAGCGCGTCCGCCCCTCACGGGAGCCCCGGTACCGCGCTCCCGGAACACGCGCCCGAATCGCCCTCTTTTGAAGGCAAAAGTAAAGATGTGCAGCGAGGGGTTCCGCTTGCCGGGCTGCAGGAGTACAAAGGAATTAACGGCCCGCGAGACCAAGGATCTCCGAGAGGAAAACCTGTAACGCAGTAAGGCCCACGGACCGCGCACGAACGCCAGGCACCCACGCGACGCCGACCCGTCGATTACGGGCCAGCCGCATCAGGTGACGGACAAAGACTCCGACCTGTCGGCAACTATCGAGCACGCTTGGTAACCCGACGAACGTGCAGCGCGGCGGTACCGAGCAGGATCAGGTACCGCCGCAACCCTTTGTCCGGGCCCCGCGTGGCCCCTCTGCGCGGCGCTTACGCAGCGCCCCTCTGAAGCGCCTCGCACACCGCCGTGCTCTCCCGCGCGCCGAGTTCGACCGCGCGCCCGCAGTGGGCGATCCAGGCCGCCATCCCCTCCGGAGTGCCGGAGACATAGTTCTCCAGGGCGGCCACGTACGCCGCCCGGCCCAGCTCCGCGTAGCCGACCTCCGAGGGGCAGATCGACTTCGGGTCGAGGCCGCTGCCGACCAGGACGATACGTTCCGCCGTACGTGCCACCAGGCCATTGCAGGACCCGAAGGGCCGCAGTGCGAGCAGCTCACCGTGCACCACGGCGGCCGTGACCAGGGCCGGGGCCTGCGTCCCCGACAGCAGCAGGCGCGCCAGCCCGTCCAGCCGCCCGGCCACCTCGTCGGCGTCCGGCAGCTCCAGCTCGACCAGCGGCTCGTCCACGGCCTCACCGGCCAGTCGCGGCCGGCCCACGCTCTCATCGGGCGCGTCGCCGCCGGCCGCCACCAGGTGCAGCCGCGCCAGCACCCGGAGCGGCGACTGCCGCCACACACTCAAGAGCTGCCCCGCCTCGGCCGACAGCCGCAGCGCCGCGCCCACGGTGCGCGCCTCCTCGTCGCCACTGAAGTCCGTGCGCCTGCGCACCTCTTCCAGCGCCCAGTCGGCACCGGACAGGGCCGCCGAGCCGCGCGCGCTGCGCAGGGCGGCCTCACCGGTGACCTCGTTGCTGCGACGGCGCATGATCCGGTGCCCGTAGACCCGGTCGATGCTCTTGCGTACGGAGTCCACGCTGTCGGCGACACCGGGGAGCGAGGCAAGGGTCGCGAGCGGATCGGCTGTCGTACTCATGAGGACGACCCTACGCACCGCAAGGACGGACCCCTCGTTGGAGTGGTCTTCTTCACGTAAACCCCTCACGCAAGGCAATTTCACAATTACCCTTCGTGAACATGAAGATCGCTTTCGTAGGCAAGGGCGGAAGTGGCAAGACCACGCTGTCCTCGCTGTTCATCCGTCACCTCGCCGCCACCGACGTCCCCGTGATCGCGGTGGACGCCGACATCAACCAGCACCTGGGAGCCGCGCTCGGCCTGGACGAGAGCCAGGCCGCCGCGCTTCCCGCGATGGGCTCCCATCTCCCGCTCATCAAGGACTACTTGCGCGGCACCAACCCGCGCATCGCGTCCGCCGACACGATGATCAAAACGACACCTCCGGGCGCCGGCTCCCGACTGCTGCGGGTCGTCGAGGACAACCCCGTGTACGCCGCCTGCGCCCGGGACGTGCTCCTCGACGACCGGTCGGTCCGGCTGATGGCCACCGGCCCGTTCACCGAGTCCGACCTCGGGGTGGCCTGCTACCACTCCAAGGTCGGCGCGGTGGAGCTGTGCCTGAACCACCTCGTGGACGGCCGCGAGGAGTACATGGTCGTCGACATGACGGCGGGCTCGGACTCGTTCGCCTCGGGCATGTTCACCCGCTTCGACGTCACCTTCCTGGTGGCCGAGCCGACCCGTAAGGGCATCGCCGTGTACCGCCAGTACAAGGAGTACGCGCGGGACTTCGGGGTCCGGCTGAAGGTCGTCGGCAACAAGGTGCAGGGCCCGGACGACCTCGCCTTCCTGCGCGACCAGGTGGGCGACGACCTGCTGGTGACGTTCGGCCAGTCCGACTGGGTCCGCGCCATGGAGAAGGGCCGGCCGGCGCCCTTCGTGGAGCTGGAGGGCGCCAACCAGGAGGCGCTGCGCACGCTGCACACCACTGCCGACGCCGCGTACGAGGGGCGTGACTGGGAGCGTTACACCCAGCAGATGGTGCACTTCCATCTCAAGAACGCCGAGAGCTGGGGCAACGGAAAGACCGGAGCCGATCTGACGGCCCAGGTCGATCCCGGCTTCGTACTCTCCGAAGCGCCGGCCACGACCGCGCCACAGCCCGCCTGACGGCCGTACGGCGGCTCGCCCCGGGATCGGCCCACCGGGGCACCGCCGACCGGCAGAACCCCTCCGGTACGCCTTCAGCGGCGGACTCACGCCCCCGCCGACCACCGCGACACTGCGGCTCCCGGCCGACCGCGCCCCGGCCGCGCGGCAACGCACACGCCGTCAGCCGGCGCGGACGTTCACCTGATAGGCGGAACAATCAGCCCGTTTGCCTGTCACGGCTTCGTGGGGACCCGACGCGACATTACGATCTCTTTACCGAAGCCGAAGAGTCACCGGACCGTCACCCACCGCGACGCATCCCGGACGGCTCAGCCCCGCAGTACACCGCCGCCCACGACCGCGCCCCGAGCGCGGCCGCGTCGCCCCGGAGGAGACGGGAATGCCGCAGCCTTACGCATCCGAGCCGGCCACGCCAGGGTCCCAGGACCCGCGTACCGAGCAGCAGGACCACGACAGACAGCAGGGCTCCGGGGGACCGTTCCGGTCCTTCCGCCGCTCCTCGGGAGAGGACTGGCGCCGCGATCTGGGCGCTTCCTTCGTCATCTTCCTGATCGCCATTCCCCTCTCGCTGGGCATCGCGCTGGCCATCGGCGCGCCGCCGCAGGCCGGCCTCATCGCCGCGGCCGTCGGCGGCCTCGTGGCGGGCCTGCTCGGCGGCGCCCCGCTCCAGGTCAGCGGCGCCGCCACCGGCCTCCTGGTCGTCACCGCCGACCTCGTGCAGCGGTACGGCTGGCGGACCACCTGCGCCATCACCGTGCTGGCCGGACTCGCGCAGCTCCTCCTGGGCGCGCTCCGAGTGGCCCGCGCGGCGCTCGCGATCAGCCCCGCCATCGTGCACGGCATGCTCGCCGGCATCGGTGTGACCATCGCGCTCGGCCAGCTGCACGTGATGCTCGGCGGCGACGCGCACAGCTCTTCGCTGACCAACATCGCGGAGCTGCCGGGCCAGCTGGCGAGTCTGCACGGCGCCTCCGTGGTGATCGCCGCGCTCACCGTCGCCGTCCTGGTCGGCTGGCCCCGGGTGCCCGGGCGGGTGGGCCACGCGCTGCGCAAGGTTCCCGCGCCGCTGCCCGCCGTCGCCGTGGCCACCGCCCTGAGCGCGGGCTTCGAAGTGCCGCGGGTCGAGCTGCCTTCGTGGGACGCGCCGACACTGCCCACCCTCCCGGACACGCCGGTGCTCGGCCTGATCGCCGCCGTTCTGACGGTCACGCTGGTGGCGAGCATGGAGTCGCTGCTGTCGGCCGTCGCGGTCGACAAGCTGGCCGCCGAACAGCCCGGCGCCCGCTCCGGAGGCACCCAGCTGGACCGTGAGCTGGCCGGTCAGGGTGTGTCGAACGTGGTCTCCGGGATGCTGTGCGGCCTGCCGATCGCCGGCGGCGCCATGCGCGGCTCGGCGAACGTGAAGGCCGGCGCGACAGGTCGCGCGTCGACGGTGCTGCACGGCGTGTGGGTGGTGCTCTGCTCCGGGCTGCTCGCCGGGGCGCTGGAGCTGATCCCGCTGGCCGCGCTCGCCGCGCTGGTGATGCTCGTGGGCGTACGGATGGTGAGCTTCGCGCACATCCGGCACGTGCAGCGGCACCGCGAGTTCCCCGTCTACGCCGTCACGCTGGGCGGCGTGGTGGCCTTCGGAGTGCTGCAGGGCGTGGGCCTGGGTATCGCGGTCGCCGTCTTCCTGGCGATGCACCGGCTCACCCACACCCGGGTCTCGGTCATCGAGGACGGCACGCAGCACCGGGTTCGCGTCACCGGCCAGTTGACGTTCCTGGCCGTACCGCGGCTGACCCGGGCGCTGGCACAGGTACCCGCCAAGGCCCACGCGGTCATCGAGCTGCACGGCTCGTTCATGGACCACGCCGCCTACGAAGCGCTGCAGTCCTGGTCGAGTGCGCACCGGGCGCGCGGCGGCGAGGTCACCGTGGGCGGGCGCGGCGGCAGGCCGATCGGCGAGCCGGGCGGCACGCACGCCTGCCGCCCCTGGACGCCGTGGCGCAACCACCACTGCACCCGCCCCGCGCCGCACACCGGTACGGACGAGGTCCAGCTCCTGGGCGGCGGCCAGCTGCTCGGCGGGGTCAGCGCCTTCCAGCGGAACACCGCCCCGCTCGTCCGGGAGGAGCTGGCACGGCTCGCCCGAGAGGGGCAGCGGCCCACCAACCTCTTTCTGACGTGCGCCGACTCCCGCCTCGTGACGAGCATGATCACGTCGAGTGGGCCGGGCGACCTCTTCACGGTGCGCAACATCGGCAATCTGATGCCGCCGCCGGGCACGGAGGCCGCCTGCGACTCCGTGGGCGCCGCCATCGAGTACGCCGTCGAGGTGCTGAAGGTCGGCTCGCTCACCGTGTGCGGGCATTCGGGCTGCGGCGCGATGCAGGCGCTGCTCAGCTCGCACCGCAATGAGCCCGGGGCGCAGACCCCGCTCGCGCGCTGGCTGCGCCACGGTCATCCGAGCCTGGACCGGATGGAGCGGCCGGAAGGCGCGACCGTCCGGCTGGCGGAACGGCCGGTCGCCGACGATCTGGAGCGGCTGGCGCTCGTCAACGTCATGCAGCAGCTCGACCACCTGATGTCGCATCAGTGCGTGGCGCGCCGCGTGGCCGAGGGTTCGCTGGCCCTGTACGGCATGTACTTCCACGTGGGTGAGGCACAGGCATACGTCCTGGAGCACGGCTCCGACCGGTTCTCGGCCGTGCGCCCCGAGTCGACACCGGTCACCGCGTAGCGGACCGAAGGTCCTGGTCTCCGGGCGGACCGCCGTGACCTGCGGCGGTCGCGTCCCGCGCGGACCGTGCCGGATTCACCCGCCGGCCCCAAGAGCACCCAAAGGTCTACACCAATTTTTATCAACAGCCCTTGTCAGAGCGCCCCATCGGCTGATGAGCTAAGGCTCGGTACACACCGGACGCCCGGAGACTGGGAGATGCCGTGAGCAACGAGAGCCTGGCCAACCTGATGAAGGAGGAGCGGCGGTTCGCTCCGCCCGCAGACCTGGCCGCGAACGCCAACGTCAAGGCCGCGGCGTACGAGCAGGCCGCGGCGGACCGGCTGGGCTTCTGGGCCGAGCAGGCAAAGCGTCTGACCTGGGCCACCGAGCCCACCCAGACGCTGGACTGGACGAACGCGCCCTTCGCGAAGTGGTTCGCCGACGGCAAACTCAACGTCGCGTACAACTGCGTCGACCGGCACGTCGAGGCGGGCAACGGCGACCGGGTGGCCATCCACTTCGAGGGCGAGCCCGGCGACACCCGCGCCATCACCTACGCCGAGCTGCAGCGCGAGGTCTCCAAGGCCGCCAACGCGCTGACGTCGCTGGGCGTCGAGGCCGGCGACCGGGTCGCGATCTACCTGCCGATGATCCCGGAGACGGTCATCGCCATGCTGGCGTGCGCCCGTCTGGGCGCGCCCCATTCGGTGGTCTTCGGCGGCTTCTCGGCCGACGCGCTGGCCACCCGCATCAACGACGCGGACGCCCGCGTCGTGATCACCGCCGACGGCGGCTACCGCCGCGGCAAGCCCTCCGCGCTCAAGCCCGCCGTCGACGAGGCGCTGACCAAGCCCGGCACGGAGAACGTGCGCAACGTCCTCGTGGTCCGCCGCACCGGCCAGGACACCGCCTGGATGGAGGGCCGCGACGTCTGGTGGCACGAGCTGGTCGAGCAGCAGAGCGACCAGCACACCCCGCAGGCCTTCGATGCCGAGCACCCGCTGTTCATCCTGTACACCTCGGGCACGACGGGTAAGCCCAAGGGCATCCTGCACACCACGGGCGGCTACCTCACCCAGGTCTCGTACACCCACCACGCGGTCTTCGACCTCAAGCCGGAGACCGACGTCTACTGGTGCACCGCGGACGTCGGCTGGGTGACCGGCCACTCGTACATCACCTACGGCCCGCTCTCCAACGGCGCCACCGAGGTGCTCTACGAAGGCACACCCGACACCCCGCACCAGGGCCGCTGGTGGGAGATCGTCCAGAAGTACGGCGTGACGATCCTGTACACCGCGCCGACCGCGATCCGCGCCTGCATGAAGTGGGGCGACGACATCCCCGCCAAGTTCGACCTGTCGAGCCTGCGGGTGCTGGGTTCGGTGGGCGAGCCGATCAACCCCGAGGCCTGGGTCTGGTACCGCAAGCACATCGGGGCCGACCGGACCCCGGTCGTGGACACCTGGTGGCAGACCGAGACCGGCGGCATCATGCTCAGCCCGCTGCCCGGCGTCACGGCGACCAAGCCCGGCTCCGCGCAGGTGCCGCTGCCCGGCATCTCCGCGACCGTGGTCGACGACGACGCCAACGAGGTGCCCGACGGCGCCGGCGGCTACCTCGTCCTGACCGAGCCCTGGCCGTCCATGCTGCGCACCATCTGGGGCGACGACCAGCGCTACCTCGACACGTACTGGTCCCGCTTCGAGGGCAAGTACTTCGCGGGCGACGGTGCGAAGCGGGACGACGACGGCGACATCTGGCTGCTGGGCCGGGTGGACGACGTCATGCTGGTCTCCGGCCACAACATCTCGACCACCGAGGTCGAGTCCGCGCTGGTCTCGCACCCGAAGGTGGCCGAGGCCGCCGTCGTCGGCGCCACCGACCCGCAGACCACCCAGTCCATCTGCGCCTTCGTGATCCTGCGCGGCGGCGTCGAGCAGGACGAGGAGCTGGTCAACGAGCTGCGGGCGCACGTCGCGCGGAGCCTGGGCCCGATCGCCAAGCCCAAGCGCATCCTGCCGGTCCAGGAGCTGCCCAAGACCCGCTCCGGCAAGATCATGCGCCGGCTGCTGCGCGATGTCGCCGAGAACCGTGACATGGGCGACGTCTCGACGCTGACCGACTCCTCGGTCATGGGGCTGATCCAGTCCCAGCTGTCGAGCGCGCCGAGCGAGGACTGACCGGTACGCACTTCAGAGGGGCGCCCCGCCGTACGCCGGCGGGGCGCCCCTCTGCGTGCGCGGTCCCGAGCCCGGAAGCGACCGGCCGCCCCGCCGCGCGCCCGGCTCACAGGCCCCCGCCGCACCGCTGGGCCCGCCCGTAAGGCCCCCCAATATCGCTCTATATCCGCACGCCGATGATCGCTGGATCGTTTGTGCGCCACCCGGGTACAGTGAAGAACGCGTCAAGAAATGCGCGAAACACTCAGGGTGCGCCGGGAAGTCTGGTCGGCAACTGCACAGCCATGCTCAGCTGCCGTCGCCCGGAGGTCACCGCGTGAACTCGCCCGCTCCCCGCCGCTCCGTCCTCTTCGGGCGGATGTCCCTGCCCGAGCGGAACCACCTCACGGACCTCCTCCGTACGGAGACCGTGGGCGGCGTCCTGCTACTGGCCGCCGCGGTGATCGCGCTCGTCTGGGCCAACACCCCGCTCGGCGACAGCTACGAAGCGGTACGCGGCTTCCACCTCGGCCCCGCCTCCCTCGGTCTGGACCTCTCCGTCGAGCACTGGGCGGCCGACGGCCTGCTGGCGGTCTTCTTCTTCGTGGCCGGCATCGAACTCAAGCGCGAGCTGGTCGCGGGCGAGCTGCGCGACCCCAAGGCCGCCGCGCTGCCGGTCGTCGCGGCGCTGTGCGGCATGGTCATGCCCGCGGTCGTCTACACCGTGGTCAGCAGCACGGGCGGCGGCTCACTGGCGGGCTGGGCGGTTCCCACCGCGACGGACATCGCCTTCGCGCTGGCGGTACTGGCCGTCATCGGTACGTCCCTGCCCTCGGCGCTCCGCGCGTTCCTGCTGACCCTGGCCGTCGTCGACGACCTGTTCGCGATCCTGATCATCGCGGTCTTCTTCACCTCGACGATCAACTTCTGGGCACTCGGCGGCGCGGCGGCCGGACTGGTGGTCTTCTACGTACTGCTGCGCAAGGGGGTACGCGGCTGGTACGTGTACGTACCGCTCGCGCTGGTCATCTGGGGCCTGATGTACAACAGCGGCGTACACGCGACCATCGCGGGCGTGGCCATGGGCCTGATGCTCCGCTGCCACCGGCGCGAGGACGAGTCGCACTCCCCCGGTGAGCGCATCGAGCACCTCGTGCGCCCCCTGTCGGCCGGTCTCGCGGTCCCGCTCTTCGCCCTCTTCTCGGCCGGTGTGTCCATCTCCGGCGGCGCGCTGCACGATGTCTTCACCAAGCCGGAGACGCTCGGTGTGGTGCTCGGCCTCGTCGTCGGCAAGACGCTCGGCATCTTCGGCGGGACCTGGCTGACCACCCGGCTGACCAAGGCCTCGCTCAGCCCCGAACTGAAGTGGCCGGACGTCTTCGCCGTGTCGGCGCTGGCCGGCATCGGCTTCACGGTCTCCCTGCTCATCGGCGAGCTGGCGTTCTCCTCGGAACCGGCGCTCGCCGACGAGGTCAAGGCCGCCGTGCTGGCCGGGTCCCTGACCGCCGCCGTGCTGGCCACCGTGCTGCTGAAGGTCCGCAACGCCAAGTACCGGCGCCTGTACGAGGAAGAGAACCGCGACGAGGACCAGGACGGCATCCCCGACATCTACGAAGAGGGCACGCCCGACTACCACCTCCGGATGGCCGCGCTCCTCGAAGCGAAGGCGGCCGAACACCGACGACGGGCCGATGTGGCCGCCGCCTCCGACTCCGGGCAGGATGGTCCGGCATGATCTGAGAGGTAATCACCGGGAGACAGAGAACGGGAGCAGTCGATGAGCACAGCAGACGACGGCGCGGACCGCAGCCTCGGGCAGCTCGTGGCCCACGCCACCACCGAAGTGTCCGCACTGGTCCACGACGAGATCGCGCTGGCCAAGGCCGAGCTGCGGAACGACGTGAAGCGGGCCGGCGTCGGCGGACTGGCGGGCGGGGCGGCGGCGATCGTGCTGCTGTTCTCGCTCCCGATGCTCAGCTTCGCGCTGGCCTACGGCATCCAGGCGTGGAGCGGCTGGCACCTCTCGGTCTGCTTCCTGCTCTCCTTCGCGGCCAACGTGCTGGTCGCCGGATTGCTGGGCCTGATCGCCCTGGTGTTCTTCAAGAAGGCCAAGGCGGGCAAGGGCCCCCAGAAGACCGTCGCGTCGGCCAAGCAGACCGCGGCCGTGCTGGGGAACGTCAAGCCGCATCCGCGCCCGGCCGTGGAGGAGCACCCGGCGGTCGAGAGTGTGACACGCTCGGCCGTATGACGGCTTCCGAATCCTCGCCGGCTCCCTCGCCCGCCTCGGTCGTACGGCTCGATCTGCCCGGCGGCCAGGAGGTGACCCACCGGGACGTCGCGGCCAATGGCGCGCGTTTCCACATCGCCGAGATGGGCGACGGGCCGCTGGTACTGCTGCTGCACGGCTTCCCGCAGTTCTGGTGGACCTGGCGGTACCAGCTGCCCGCGCTCGCCGAGGCCGGCTTCCGGGCGGTGGCGATGGACCTGCGGGGCGTGGGCGGCAGCGACCGCACGCCCCGCGGCTACGACCCGGCCAACCTCGCGCTGGACATCACCGGCGTGGTGCGCTCGCTGGGCGAGCCGGACGCCGCGCTCGTCGGGCACGACCTGGGCGGCTACCTGGCCTGGACGGCCGCGGTGATGCGGCCGAAGCTCGTACGGCGGCTCGTGGTGTCCTCGATGCCGCACCCGCGGCGCTGGCGCTCGGCCATGCTCTCCGATGCCAAGCAGACCCGCCGCTCCTCACACATCTGGAGCTTCCAGCGGCCCTGGCTGCCCGAGCGGGCCCTGGTGGCGGACGACGCGGCGCTGGTCGGACGGCTGATCCGGGACTGGTCCGGGCCGCGGCTGCCCGAGGACGAGGCCGTCGAGGCGTACCGGCGTGCGATGACCATCCCGTCCACGGCGCACTGCTCGATCGAGCCGTACCGCTGGATGGTGCGGTCGATGGCGCGACCGGACGGGATCCAGTTCAACCGCCGGATGAAGTGGCCGGTGCGGGTGCCGACGCTGCACCTCCACGGTTCGCTCGACCCGGTGATGCGTACCCGCAGCGCGGCCGGCTCCGGTGAGTACGTCGAGGCGCCCTACCGCTGGCGGCTCTTCGACGGCCTGGGGCACTTCCCCCACGAGGAGGATCCGGTCGGCTTCACCACCGAGCTCATCAACTGGCTGAAGGACCCCGAGCCGGACCGGTGATCCCGCGGACGCCCTCGTCAGCGGGGTTCCGGTGACGGAAGTGACGCCCCGCCGAACGGATACGAACGCCCGTCTGACGAACAGCCACTTGCCTGGCGCATAGGCCAATTGACCGACACCGGCGCGGTTACGGACCGCGGGGCACGGGCAGAGTCGAGGGTATGGGCTGGACGCACGACTACCGTGACGTGGCACGCAACCGCCGCAGCAACGCCGCTGCGCTGGGCACCAAGGAGAGGGGCGCCCCGGACCTCCGGGCGGGCGGACCTCATGAGCTCGCCGATCCACTCGGCATTCCGCGCATCCTGCGCCGCCGTGCGCGCTGGATGACCGCGCGGCTCCGCCACCCGCGGAGCTGACCCCGGCCGACCGGGGTCACGCCGCCAGGAGCCCGCTGGACGGGCTCGCGGACGGCGGACGCTCCGGAGTGGCCGTAGGGGCTCCCGGAAGCGGCAGCGGCCGCCCCGAGCCCCTTCTCACATCGCACAGCCCTGGCTGTCGACCGGTTGCTGGGCCGTACGCCCCCGCTCGATGTCGGTGCGGACCTCGTCGGCCGTCAGGGCGTACCCCGTGCTGTTGTCGTCGAGGGACTTGGCGAAGACCACGCCGTAGACCCTGCCGTCCGGGGTGAGCAGCGGGCCGCCGGAGTTGCCCTGCCGGACCGTGGCGTACAGGGAGTACACATCGCGGGCGACCGTGTCGCGGTGGTAGATGTCCGGGCCGTTGGCCTGGATACGGCCGCGGACACGGGCCGAACGGACGTCGTAGCCGCCGTTCTCGGGGAAGCCCGCGACGATGGCGCTGTTGCCGCTCCGCGCGTCCTGGTCGGTGAAGCGCAGCGCGGGCGCCTGCAGCGCCGGGACGTCCAGTACGGCGATGTCGCGCCGCCAGTCGTAGAGCACGACCTTCGCGTCGTAGCGCTGCCCCTCGCCGCCGATCTGTACGGTCGGCTCGGTCACGCCGCCCACGACGTGCGCGTTGGTCATGACGCGGTGCGGGGCGAACACGAAGCCGCTGCCTTCGAGGACCTTGGCGCAGCCGGTGGCCGTGCCGACGACCTTCACGATGCTCTGCTTGGCGCGGGCCGCGACCGGGCTGCCGGCCAGCGCCGGGTCGGGCGGCTCGACCTCCTGGATCGGCTCGTTGGAGAACGGCGTGAAGACCTGCGGGAAGCCGTTCTGCGCGAGGACGGAGGAGAAGTCGGCGAACCAGGTGTCGGCCTGCGCCGGAATCACCCGGGAGACGCCGAGCAGCACCTTGGAGTTGCGTACCTCCTTGCCGAGCGTCGGCAGGGAGGTGCCCGCGAGGGCCGAGCCGATCAGCCAGGCCACCAGCAGCATCGCCACGACGTTCACCAGCGCGCCGCCCGTGGCGTCCAGGGCGCGCGCCGGTGACCAGGTGATGTATCTCCGGAGCTTGTTGCCCAGGTGCGTGGTGAGCGCCTGCCCCACGGAGGCGCACACGATCACGATGGCGACCGCCGCGATGGCGGCGAAGGAGCCCGGTGTGGCGTCCTCGGTCACTTCGTTCCAGATCACGGGCAGCAGGTAGACCGCGATCAGTCCGCCGCCGAGGAACCCGATCACGGACAGGATGCCGACGACGAAACCTTGGCGATAACCGACCACCGCGAACCACACGGCGGCGACCAACAGCAGGATGTCCAGGACGTTCACGCCCGCCACCGTCTCACGAGCGCCAGTCGAGCGGGACCTGCTTGTCCCGGTCCCAGGGCACTTCCCACCCCGCGTAATGCAGGATGCGGTCGATCAGACCGGCGGTGAAACCCCAGACCAGAGCACCTTCGACCGTGAAGGCCGGGCCGACGTGGCCACTCGGATGGCGGGTCGTCACACGGTGCGCGGGGTCCGTGAGATCGGCCACGGGAACCGTGAACACCCGGGCCGTCTCCGCCTGGTCGACCGCGCCGACCGGGCTGGGCTCGTGCCACCAGCCGAGCACCGGCGTCACCACGAAGCCGCTCACCGGGATGTAGAGCCGGGGCAGCACACCGAAGAGCTGCACACCGGCCGGGTCCAGGCCGGTCTCCTCCCGGGCCTCGCGCAGCGCCGCGCGCAGCGGACCCTCGCCGTCCGGATCGCCGTCCTCCGGGTCCAGCGAGCCGCCCGGGAAGGAGGGCTGGCCCGCGTGCGAGCGCAGCGTCCCGGCGCGCTCCATGAGGAGCAGCTCGGGGCCCTGGGCGCCCTCGCCGAAGAGGATCAGCACGGCGGACTGCCGGCCGCCGGTCGCGGGCGGCAGGAAGCGGCTCAGCTGATGCGGCTGGACCGTCGCCGCCGCGTCGGCCACCGGGCGCAGCCACGCCGGCAGCCCCTCGGTCGTGACGCGTACGTCCCCGGCGGCCGCCCCCGCGCCGGCCGTCTGCTGTCCGTACACCGTCCGCCCGTCCGTCCGCCGTCCCTGGGCGTCCTGGTCGTACGCCCCTCGTGCCGTCTCCTGTGCTCTCGTCATACGCGCCCCCTCAGGCCCTCGCTGCGATGGTCACGACGTCCCGGCTCCGGGACCGCCCTCCGTCATCCGGCCGTCACGCGGGCCGCCAGGGGCGGCGCGGGCTCGCCGGGGAAGCCGGCCGGGGGCCGCAGCCGCTGCCCCGGCTTGCCACCCATCTCGTACTTGAGCAGCTTCTTCGCCTTCTCCGGGTCGGTCTCGCCCTCGCCGTACGACGGGCACAGCGGCGCGACGGGGCAGGCCCCGCAGGCGGGCTTGCGGGAGTGGCAGACGCGGCGGCCGTGGAAGATCAGGCGGTGCGAGAGCATCGTCCACTCGCTCTTGGGGAAGATCTCGGCGATCTCCGCCTCGACCTTCTCCGGGTCCTGCTGCGTGGTCCACCCGAAGCGGCGGACCAGCCGCCCGAAGTGCGTGTCGACGGTGAGGCCCGGGACGCCGAAGGCGTTGCCGAGCACCACGTTGGCGGTCTTGCGGCCCACGCCGGGCAGCGTGACCAGGTCCTCCAGCCGGCCGGGGACCTCGCCGCCGAACCGGTCACGCAGCCCGGCAGACAGGCCGAGCAGGGACTTCGCCTTCGCCCGGAAGAAGCCGGTCGGGCGGATCAGCTCCTCCAGCGCCTCGGGGTCGGCGGCGGCCATGTCCTCGGGCGTCGGATACGCGGCGAACAGGGCCGGCGTGGTCTGGTTGACCCGCAGGTCGGTGGTCTGCGCCGACAGGACGGTGGCGACCAGCAGCTCGAAGGGGTTGCGGAAGTCCAGCTCGGGGTGGGCGTACGGATAGACCTCGGCGAGCTCGCGGTTCATCCGGCGGGCCCGGCGGACCAGGGCGACGCGGGACTCGGCCTTGCGGACGGCGGGCGTCTCGGGGGCGGCGGTCTTTTCCGCTGCCGTCTTCTTCGCGGCGGTCTTCTTCGCCGTGCTCTTGTTCGCCGCGGTCTTCTTCACTGCCGCGGTCTTCTTCGCCGCGGTCTTCTTCGCCGCGTTTTTCCCGGCCGTGGTCTTCTCCACCGCGGCGGTTTTTTTCGCCTTCGCGGTCTTTTCGGAGGCGGTTCCGGTGGCCTTCCCGGGGGCGGCCGACTTCCTCGCCGCCGCGGCCGTCCGCTGCCCGCCCCGAGCGGTCTTCTTCGCCTCTGACGTGCTCTTCTCCGCCGTCACCTTGCTCTTCTCCGCGGTCGTCGCCGGCTGCCTCGTGGTGGCCGGTTTCCTACGGGTGCGTGCCCTGCCCGAATCCGGGTCGGCGGTGGTTGGCGCGGAGCCGTCCGGCACCTCCGTCACCCCGGCCTTCTCCGCCGCAGGAGCCCTTTTGGCGGTAACGGACCCCACCAGCTCCGAGTCCGCTTTCGAGGGCTTCGCGGCATTCGCGCCCGCCTGTTCGCCCACAGCAGAATCGTGGCCTGCGCTCACTCGTCCGGCCCCCTTGTCCTGTGCTCTCACCGGCGTATTGGACACTCGGCCAGACTACGGCCACCCACCGACATCCGGCCCGATCGCCAGGAATCGCGCCCCCAATCGGCCCCCTGCCTTATGGCGGCGGACACCTGTCCGGCATCCTTGTGATTGATCGCACTGTTTTGCATTCCGGCATGATGGGGACCTACGTCACCCGGAGCATGTCGACAAGGAGAGAACTCGTGGACGACGTTCTGCGGCGCGCACCGCTCTTCGCGGCGCTCGATGACGAGCAGGCTGCCGAGCTGCGTGCCTCGATGACCGAGGTCACGCTTGCCCGTGGTGACGCCCTGTTCCACGAAGGGGACCCGGGCGACCGCCTGTACGTGGTCACCGACGGCAAGGTGAAGCTGCACCGCACCTCCCCCGATGGCCGCGAGAACATGCTCGCCGTCCTCGGCCCGGGTGAGCTGATCGGTGAGCTGTCCCTCTTCGACCCGGGCCCGCGCACGGCCACGGGCACCGCGCTCACCGAGGTGAAGCTGCTGGGTCTGGGACACGGCGACCTGCAGCCCTGGCTGAACGCCCGCCCGGAGGTGGCCACCGCCCTGCTGCGCGCCGTCGCCCGCCGGCTGCGCAAGACCAACGACCAGATGTCCGACCTGGTCTTCTCGGACGTGCCCGGTCGTGTGGCGCGTGCCCTCCTGGACCTCTCGCGCCGCTTCGGCGTGCAGTCCGAGGAAGGCATCCACGTCGTCCACGACCTCACCCAGGAAGAGCTGGCCCAGCTGGTCGGCGCCTCCCGTGAGACGGTCAACAAGGCGCTCGCGGACTTCGCCGGCCGTGGCTGGCTGCGTCTGGAGGCCCGCGCGGTGATCCTCCTGGACGTCGAGCGCCTCGCGAAGCGGTCGCGCTGACCACTGCGCGTCAGCGCGCGTACTGACGCACTGAAAGGCCCCGCATCCGTGCGGGGCCTTTTCGCGTTCGCGCGGGGCTCCGCCCCCGGCCTCCCCGTCCCCGGCCCTCGGACGCCGGACGGACTGTGTTGGCTGGACCGTTGGCTAGACCAGCCCGTGCTCCCCCAGGTAGTCCAGCTGCGCCCGTACGGACAGCTCCGCCGCCGGCCACAGGGAACGGTCGACGTCGGCGTACACGTGGGCGACGACGTCGGCGGCCGTACGGTGGCCCGCCTCAACGGCCGTCTCCACCTGGGCGAGCCGCTTGGCCCGGTGCGCGAGGTAGAACTCCACGGCACCCTGCGCGTCGTTCAGCACCGGCCCGTGGCCCGGCAGGACCGTGGTCACGCCGTCGTCGACCGTCAGGGAACGCAGCAGCCGCAGCGAGTCCAGGTAGTCGCCGAGACGGCCGTCCGGGTGCGCCACCACGGTCGTGCCGCGCCCGAGGATCGTGTCCCCGGTCAGCACGGCCGCGTCGGCCGGCAGGTGGAACGAGAGCGAGTCGGCGGTGTGCCCCGGAGTGGGCACGACGCGCAGCTCCAGGCCTCCCGTCGTGATCACGTCCCCGGCGGCCAGGCCCTCGTCCCCGAGGCGGAGCGCGGGGTCCAGGGCCCGTACCGGCGTACGGGTCAGCTCGGCGAAGCGGGCGGCGCCCTCGGCGTGGTCGGGGTGACCGTGGGTGAGCAGGGTGAGCGCGACGCGCCGGCCGGCCCGCTCGACGGTGTCGAGGACCGTCTTCAGGTGGCTCTCGTCCAGCGGCCCCGGGTCGATGACCACGGCGCGGTCGGAGTCCGGCTCGGCGACGATCCAGGTGTTGGTGCCGTCCAGGGTCATCGCGGACGGGTTCGGCGCCAGTACGCAGTACGCGCGGGCGGTCGCGGCGCCGGAGAGGACACCGCCGCGCGGCTGGCCGGGGAGTGCGGCTGCGTCGGTCATGCGGCAGGCCCTTCGGAGGAGCCGGACGCGGTGCCGTCGTGGCCGGCCGCCGCGCCCGAGGGGATGTGTTTGGTGAACTCTTCGTGGCCCGGCCAGCTGAGCACGATCTCCCCCTCGACGAGCTCGGCGCGCGCCAGTACGGGGGTGAGGTCCTGCCGGGCCGCCCCGGCGAGCGCGTCGGCGGCGGTGCCGTACGGCGCCAGGGTGCGCAGCGTGGCGATGGTCGGCGGCATCATCAGCAGCTCGCCGCGGTCGTAGCCGGCCGCCGCCTCGGCGGGCCGGGTCCACACCGTACGGTCGGCCTCCGTGGACGCGTTGCGTGTGCGCTGGCCCTCGGGGAGGGCGGCCACGAAGAACCACGTGTCGTAGCGCCGCGGCTCGAACTCGGGGGTGATCCAGCGCGCCCAGGCCCCCAGCAGGTCGCTCCGGAGCACCAGGCCCCGGCGCTCCAGGAAGTCGGCGAACGACAGCTCACGGGCCACCAGGGCGGCACGGTCGGCCTCCCAGTCGTCCCCGGTGGTGTCGGCGACGACGGTACCGGCCGACGGCCCGGCGAGCAGCACGCCCGCCTCCTCGAAGGTCTCGCGGACCGCCGCGCAGACCACCGCCTGCGCCACGGCCTCCTCGACGCCCAGCCGGGCGGCCCACTCGGCGCGCGAGGGCCCGGCCCAGGCGACCGGCCGCTCGTCCCGGGGGTCGACGGAGCCGCCCGGGTACGCGTACGCGCCGGCCGCGAAGGCCATGGAGGCGCGCCGGCGCAGCATGTGGACGGCCGGGCCCCGGCCGGAGTCGCGCAGGAGCATGACGGTCGCCGCTCTACGGGGCGTGACCGGCGTCAGCTGCCCACTGGCGAGCGCCCGGATCCGGTCCGGCCACTCGGGCGGGTACCACTGGCCATTGGTCGTCGTCGACATGGCCGGATGCTATGCGTTCACGCGCGGATGTTCGAGGGGGCACCGACCCCCCGGGCCTCCCTCGGAGAGGCCGCACGCAAGCACACGAGGGGGCGCCGGGGCGAGGCCCCGAACGCCGCAGGGCCGCGGCCCCGAAGACGCGAGGCACGACGGGCACGAAGCACGACGGACACGAGGGCCCGCGGGCGCGAAGGCGCGAACGGCAGCGGCGGCGAGGGCCCGGCACCGGAGGCCGGCGGGGACGAGCACCCGAAGGGCAGTGGCCCCGTAGACACGAGGGGCGGTACGGATCCGCAGCGTGTGCCGCGGGCCGTACCGCCCCTCGGAGAATGCCGTCCGGCCGGTCGCTCAGTCCGCGATCTCGACCTGGATCTCGACCTCGACCGGCGCGTCGACCGGCAGCACGGCCACGCCCACGGCGGAGCGGGCGTGCACGCCCTTGTCGCCGAGGATCTCGCCGAGCAGCTCGCTCGCACCGTTGATGACGCCGGGCTGACCGGTGAAGTCCGGCGCGGAGGCCACGAAGCCGACGACCTTCACGACCCGGACGATCTTGTCCAGGTCGCCGGTCACGGATTTCACGGCGGCCAGCGCGTTCAGCGCGCAGACGGCGGCCAGCTCCTTGGCCTGGTCGGCACCGACCTCGGCGCCGACCTTGCCGGTGGCCGGCAGCGAGCCGTCCACCATCGGCAGCTGGCCGGAGGTGTACACGTACTTCCCGGTACGCACGGCCGGCTGGTACGCGGCCAGCGGCGGCACCAGGGCGGGGAGCTTCAGGCCGAGCGACTCGATCTTGTCCTCGACCTGGCTCATGCCTGCTTCTCCCGCTTCAGGTAGGCAACCAGCTGCTCGGGGTTGTTCGGGCCGGGCACGACCTGGACCAGCTCCCAGCCGTCCTCGCCCCAGGTGTCCAGAATCTGCTTCGTCGCGTGCACCAGCAGCGGCACGGTCGCGTATTCCCACTTCGTCATGGGGCGAGCGTAATGCCTGTACAGGGTGGCCGAGGACGCGCGTCCGCGGCGCCCCCGTACGCGTCTCCAGGGGGCCCATGGGCGCGCCGCCGACCGAGGCATACGCGACAGGCACGGCGTCTCGTGCGTAGCCGGGAGGCGGACTGGTTAGGCTCCATGGCGTGAGCAGGCTCCATGTCGTCAGCGGCAAGGGCGGTACCGGAAAGACCACGGTCGCCGCCGCCCTCGCCCTCGCCCTGGCCACCGAGGGGCGGCGCACCCTCCTGGTCGAGGTCGAGGGCCGGCAGGGCATTGCCCAGGTGTTCGAGACCGAGGCGCTTCCTTATGAAGAGCGCAAGATCGCTGTCTCCCCAGGAGGCGGCGAGGTGCACGCGCTGGCCATCGATGCCGAGCGCGCGCTGCTGGACTACCTCCAGATGTTCTACAAGCTCGGCGGCGCCGGCCGCGCCCTGAAGAAGCTCGGCGCGATCGACTTCGCCACGACCATCGCGCCGGGACTGCGGGACGTCCTGCTGACCGGCAAGGCCTGCGAGGCCGTCCGCCGCAAGGACAAGCACGGGCGCTTCGTGTACGACGCGGTCGTCATGGACGCGCCGCCCACGGGCCGCATCACGCGCTTCCTGAACGTCAACGACGAGGTGGCGGGGCTCGCGAAGATCGGGCCGATCCACAATCAGGCGCAGGCCGTCATGCGGGTACTGAAGTCGCCCGAGACGGCCGTCCATCTGGTGACGCTGCTGGAGGAGATGCCGGTCCAGGAGACCGTGGACGGCGTCACCGAACTGCGCGCCGCCGGTCTCCCGGTGGGCGGCGTGGTCATCAACATGGTCCGGCCGCCCGTCCTCGACCCCGACGAGGTGGACCTCGCCGCGAACGGCGCCCGCGCGGGCATCGCGGCGGCACTCTCCAGCGCGGGGCTCGGCGGCGCGCGCCGCGGCGGCCGTGCCGAGCGGCTCATCGACCCGCTCCTGGAGCAGGCCCGCGAGCACGCCGAGCGGGTCGCGCTGGAGCGCGCGGAACACACCGAGATCACCGGCCTCGGGCTGCCCACGTACGAACTGGAACAGCTCCCCGAGGGAGTCGACCTCGCGGGGCTCTACCGGCTGGCCCGGGACCTGCGGACACAGGGACCGATATGACATCGGAGTACACGACCTTGGACGCTTCGGCTCCGCATCTGGACGTGGACACGCTGCTCGACGACCCGCAGACCCGCATCATCGTGTGCTGCGGCGCGGGCGGCGTCGGGAAGACCACCACGGCGGCCGCGCTCGGCGTCCGTGCGGCGGAGCGCGGCCGGAGGGCCGTCGTCCTCACCATCGACCCGGCCCGCCGGCTCGCGCAGTCGATGGGCATTTCCGAACTGGACAACGTCCCGCGGCAGGTCAAGGACGTCAGCGGCCCCGAAGGCCGGGGCGAGCTGTACGCGATGATGCTGGACATGAAGCGCACGTTCGACGAGATCGTCGAGGCGCACGCGGACAAGGAGCGGGCCAGGGCGATCCTGGAGAACCCCTTCTACCAGTCCCTGTCGGCCGGGTTCGCCGGTACGCAGGAGTACATGGCCATGGAGAAGCTGGGCCAGCTGCGCTCCCGCGACGAGTGGGACCTGATCATCGTCGACACCCCGCCGAGCCGGTCCGCGCTGGACTTCCTGGACGCGCCCAAGCGGCTGGGGTCCTTCCTGGACGGCAAGTTCATCCGGGTCCTGATGGCGCCCGCGAAGGTCGGCGGCCGGGCCGGAATGAAGTTCCTCAACGTCGGCATGTCGATGATGACCGGCACGCTCAGCAAGCTGATGGGCGGCCAGCTGCTCAAGGACGTACAGACGTTCGTGGCCGCCATGGACACCATGTTCGGCGGCTTCCGCACCCGCGCGGACGCCACGTACCGGCTGCTCCAGGCGCCCGGTACGGCCTTCCTGGTGGTGGCCGCGCCGGAGCGGGACGCGCTGCGCGAGGCGGCGTACTTCGTGGAGCGGCTGGCCGCCGAGCAGATGCCGCTGGCCGGCCTGGTACTGAACCGCGTACACGGCAGCGGGGCCGACCAGTTGAGCGCCGAGCGGGCGCTGGCGGCGGCGGAAGCGCTGACCGACCTGGCCGGAGCCGGGAACTCCGGTTCGGTCGACGAGGAAGCCGCCGAAAATCTTGGCGAGGACGGAATTGTGGATCTCGGAGGCGGGAAGGCTGGATCACGTACCGCCGACGCTTCCTCCCCCACTGCGCCGGCGCTGCACCCGCAAGACCCCTCCGCAACTCCCGAATCGAAGCAGTCCCCCGAGGCCCGGTCGGCCCGTCTGGCCGCAGGCCTGCTGACCCTGCACGCAGAACGGATGCAGGTTCTGGCGCGCGAGCGACGCACCCGCGACCGCTTCACCGCGCTGCACCCGGAAGTACCGGTGGCCGAGATCGCCGCGCTGCCCGGTGACGTCCATGACGTCTCGGGACTGCGCGAGATCGCTGACCGCCTCGCGGCCGGGCACACGGACGAGGCGCACGACGACGCGGCCGACGGCGCGAGCTGACAGCCTGACGCACGCCGATGCTGATGCTGACGGTCTGACGCACGCCGACTCCGTCCATGACCACACGGGCCTGCCCCTTCGGGCGCGTGCCTGTCCGGGCATGCGCCTGCTCGGGCACGCTCCTCGGCCCCAACGGGCATAGAGATGAGCATCCCGGGCACTCGTCGGCACGGACCGATGGCCTACCGGCACGCGGAACCGTCGCGGAGCCACGGAGACCAGGCAGCACGGTGGCAGCGCGGTACGACGGCAGGTCATGCCGATTGGGAGACGAGCAGGGAGAGCTCGCGTAGGCGCACGCAGAGAACCGACACGGCAGCGCACCCCGGCACGGCATCGGCTCAGGCACGGGCAGCGTGGCGCGACGGGGCGCATCCCACGCCGACCTCCGTGCGACGGTGCACGACGGCAGCCGAAGCCACCGTCACGTGCCGCACCTCACCGCGCTCATGCACGCGGCGATCGCGCACCGACCCAAGCGCCGGCGGCCATGCCGCAATCAGCGCTCACCCTGTCCGGCCGGTCCTGCGCCGGGTGTTCATTTCCCGGCGGACGCCGGGCACCACCGGCCGGCTCAGCCGACCGCGGCGAAGTTGTCGTACTCCACTTCTTCGTCGCAGTCCACGAGGATTCCCGCGCTGCGTTCGTATTCCGTACGAGCCGTCTCCAGCAGCCGACGCCACGAGGTGACGGTCGGGCGGCGGCGCAGCAACGCCCTCCGCTCCCGCTCCGTCATCCCGCCCCACACGCCGAATTCGACGCGGTTGTCCAAGGCATCGGCAAGGCACTCGGTTCGCACGGGGCATCCGGTGCAGACCGCCTTGGCGCGGTTCTGGGCTGCCCCTTGAACGAACAGCTCATCCGGATCGGTCGTGCGGCAGGCTGCCTGTGCACTCCAGTCGGTTACCCAGCTCATGCTGGCGCCGTCCTCTCCCGAATCGAGGCTCCCCCACGGCGGCAAGCGGCATATTCACCGTTGCCAGTTGAGGACGTTACGGAAGGCAGGCAGGGCGCAACACCCCCTTCGGGCCCAATCTTGAATGGTCCGAACGGACTATGCGTATGCGGCAGATCACCCAACGGAGTGAGCGCGGGGCATACGTCGCTTTTCTGGCAGGCCAGGACAGTTCAGGGTGTTTCACACGAGCCACGAACGAGCGCGGACGACGCGTACGGGCGATCCGGCCACCGGCCCCGCGACACAAAGCGGCGATGTGCTGGTGCGGAACCACGTTCGAGTGACAGGCGTGAACAGAGTATGCGAACAGATGCGCCCCTGTCCGGTGATTGAGAACCTACGCGCCTCACGTTGCCGGGGCATCACGACGAACTGCCCGCACGGTGAAGCCGTACCCCCTCACCGTCGAACAGTCCCTCCTCGGTCCGGGACGGCCCACCGTTACTCCTTATGGCATAGCCCACCCGGGCGCCCCCGATGTCACGATCCGGTACTCGAACATCCCGGGAGGCACCCGCTGCCTCGGAACGTCCTTGCCAACGGATTAGGGTGCTTTCATGGGTAAGAAGCGCGACGGTGGCGGCCTCACCGCAACCCAGCAGGCCGCGAAGTTCCTCGGCGTGAGCGTCCTGGCCGGAGCCGTACTGGCGGGCCTGGCACTCCCCGCCGCCGGCGCGCTGGGCCTCGCCGCCAAGGGGACGGTCGAGGGGTTCGACGAGATCCCGTCCAATATGAAGACGCCACCGCTGAGCCAGCGGACGACGATCCTGGACGCCGACGGCGGCGAGATCGCCAAGGTCTACTTCCGCAACCGCACGGTGGTGGACCTGAAGGACGTCTCCCCGTACATGCAGAAGGCGATCGTCGCCATCGAGGACTCGCGCTTCTATCAGCACGGCGCGGTCGACATGAAGGGCATCCTGCGCGCGGTCAACAAGAACGCGCAGTCCGGCGGGGTCTCGCAGGGCGCCTCGACGCTCACGCAGCAGTACGTGAAGAACGTCTTCGTCGAGGAGGCGGGCAACGACCAGGACAAGGTCGCGGAGGCCACCCAGCAGACCATCGGCCGCAAGGTCCGCGAGCTGAAGTACGCGATCCAGGTCGAGAAGGAGCTGGGCAAGAAGAAGATCCTGCAGAACTACCTGAACATCACCTTCTTCGGGCAGCAGGCGTACGGCGTCGAGGCCGCGGCCCAGCGCTACTTCAGCAAGCCCGCCAAGGACCTCGACCTGGCCGAGTCCGCGCTGCTGGCCGGCATCGTCCAGTCGCCGAGCCGGTACGACCCGGTCAACGACCCCGAAGAGGCCACCAAGCGGCGCAACACCGTGCTCCAGCGGATGGCCGACGTCCACGACATCACCCGGGCGCAGGCCGCCGAGGCCGCGAAGAAGCCGATCGAGCTGCACGTCAGCACCCCGCGCAACGGCTGCATCACCGCCGTCGACGGGGCCGGCTTCTTCTGCGACTACGTCCGCGAGGCGTTCCTGAACGATCCGGTCTTCGGCAAGACGGCCAAGGCCCGGCTGGCCCGGTGGCAGCGCGGCGGCATGACGATCCGTACGACGCTGGACCCGCAGGCCCAGAAGGCCGTGCAGAAGTCGGTGAGCGATCACGTGTACGACTCGGACCCGGTCGCCACGGCGGCGGCGCTGGTCGAGCCGGGCAGCGGCAAGATCCGCGGCATGGGCCAGTCCCGGCCGTACGGCTTCAAGGCGCACCAGACCCAGATGAACCTGTCGGTGGACGGTGACATGGGCGGCGGCGCCGGTTACCAGCCCGGCTCGACCTTCAAGCCGGTGATCGCGGCGGCCGCGCTGGAGCAGGGCGTCAGCCCGAACAAGGTCTATCCCTCCCCGTACCGCATGCAGTACCCGAGCCCGGTCTCCACCTGCAAGGGCATGTGGAACGGCAGCGCTCCGGTGGAGAACGAGAACCGCAGCGAGAAGGGCCCGTACGGCATGAAGGAGGCGACCGCGAAGTCGGTCAACACCTACTTCGTGTCGCTGATCAGCGACGTCGGCATCTGCCCGGTCACGAAGATGGCCGACAAGATGGGCATCAAGCGCGCCGACGGCAAGGACATCGACCAGGTCCCGTCGATCACCCTGGGCACCCAGGAGATGTCGCCGCTGACCATGGCCGCGGGGTACGCCGCGTTCGCCAACCGCGGCGAGTACTGCACGCCGGTCGCCATCGAGTCGATCACCGGTCCGAACGGCAAGGCGATGAAGGTCCCGCAGACCAGCTGCCGCCGGGCCATGTCGGAGAAGACGGCCGACACCATAAACACCCTCCTGCAGGGCGTCGTCGAGGACGGCACCGGCAAGGAGGCCGGGCTCAACAGCCGGCCGAGCGCCGGCAAGACCGGTACGACGGACGGCCGTTACGCCGCCTGGTTCGTGGGCTACACCCCGAACATGGCGGGCGCGGTGTGGGTCGGCGACCCCGAGCACAAGCGGCGGATGGTCGACATCACCATCGGCGGCCGCCCGCACGACAAGGTCTTCGGTGGCGAGGTACCGGGTCCGATCTGGCGGGACGCGATGGCCGGGGCGCTCGCGGGCAAGCCCGCGCCGGGCTTCCACACGGTGCCGATCCGCAGCCCCAAGGACAAGAAGAAGAACCGCGCCAAGCCGCCGGCCCGTACGGACGACAACAAGCCCGGCGGGGGCGGCGTCGACCTCCCCGACCTGCCGGACCTGCCCGACGTCATAGGGGGCGGCGACGGCGGCGGCTGGAACTGGCCGGGCGGCGGGAACGGCCGGGGACACAACACGTGACCCACAGCCGCCCGTAGGCGTAGCGCCCGGGCCACGAAGCACGGATCACGCGAAAACGCAGCACGCGAAAAGGGGCGCCCCTCTCCGGAGGGGCGCCCCTTCGCGCATCCGTACGCGGCCGGATTCGCGTACCCGTACGCGGTCAGCCCCACGTATCCGTACGCGTTCCGTCCCGCCTATGCGTACGCGGTCAGCCCCGCCTACCCGTACGCGGCCGGCTTCGCGTATCCGTACGCGGTCAGTCCCGCCTATGCGTACGCGGTCAGCCCCGCCCATCCGTACGCGGTCAGCCCGCCGACGCCTGCCTGGTCAGCCCGCCAGCAGCTTCTTCACCGTGGCGGCCACCCGGCCGCCCTCGGCACGGCCCGCGACCTTCGGGTTCACGATCTTCATGACCGCGCCCATGGCCTTCGGGCCCTCGGCGCCGTTGCCGACGGCCTCCGCCACCGCCTCGGCGACGATGTTCTCCAGCTCCGCGTCGGTGAGCTGCTTGGGGAGGTAGTCGGCGAGCACCTCGCCCTCGGCCTTCTCCCGCGCGGCCTGCTCGGTCCGGCCGCCCTTGTCGAACGCCTCGGCGGCCTCGCGGCGCTTCTTCGCCTCGCGCGCGATGATCTTCTCGACCTCGCCGTCCGACAGTTCGCGGGCCTCGGTCCCCGCGACCTCCTCCTTCTGGATCGCGGTGATCGTGAGGCGGAGGGTGGAGGAGCGCAGCTCGTCGCGCGCCTTGATCGCTGCGGTGAGGTCGTCCTGCAGCTTCGTCTTGAGCGTGGTCATGACCCAAGTTTGCCAGGGCCCGCCCGCTACCGCGCGGAGTTATCGGGCCGGAACGGCTCCCCGGCCCCGGCGAGCCCGGCCGCCGGAACCCGCCCGCCGCCGGGCGCGTACCCGGCCCATGCCCGACGCGTACCCGGCGTGAGACCCGGCCCGCGCCCGGCGCGAGCCCCGTACGACAGCATGATCATCCCTCCCCGTGATGCCTCCGTGCCCCGCTCTCTGCCACGATGGGGCCATGCGCGCGCGATACGGAGTACCCCTTTCCCTCACGGCGGTCGGCGCGGCCGGCATCGCCTACGCCGCCGGCATCGAGGCCCGGTCCTTCCGGCTCCGCCGGGTGACGATCCCCGTACTGCCGCGCGGCATGCGGCCGTTGCGGGTGCTGCAGGTGTCGGACATCCACATGGTCAGCGGGCAGCACAAGAAGCGACGCTGGCTGCAGTCCCTGGCCGGCCTCCGCCCCGACTTCGTCGTCAACACCGGTGACAACCTCTCCGACCCCGAAGGGGTGCCGGAGGTGCTGGACGCGCTGGGCCCGCTGATGGAGTTCCCCGGTACGTACGTGTTCGGCTCGAACGACTACTACGGGCCGAAGCTGCGCAATCCCGCCCGTTACCTGATCGAGAAGGTCCAGGGCCGGCACGGACTCAACGGCAACGCGCCCGTCGTCGGCGCCATCCACAACCCGTGGGAAGAGCTGCGGGACGCCTTCGACACGGCGGGCTGGGTCGGCCTCTCCAACACCCGCGGCCGGCTGAAGCTCGACGGCTTCGAGATCGCGCTGACCGGTCTGGACGACCCGCACATCAAGCGCGACCGGTACGCCGAGGTGGCCGGCGGCCCCGAGGACGACGCCGATCTCTCGCTCGCCGTCGTGCACGCCCCGTACCTGCGCTCGCTGGACGCCTTCACCGCCGACGGCTACCCGCTGATCCTCGCCGGGCACACCCACGGCGGCCAGCTGTGCATCCCCTTCTACGGCGCCCTGGTCACC
This sequence comes from Streptomyces sp. NPDC050806, assembly GCF_055586425.1. Taxonomy (NCBI): domain Bacteria; kingdom Bacillati; phylum Actinomycetota; class Actinomycetes; order Kitasatosporales; family Streptomycetaceae; genus Streptomyces; species Streptomyces sp. NPDC050806. Next base: position 176,130 of record NZ_JBVJIF010000006.1, read on the forward strand.
AACTGCGACCTGGACACCGGCCGCGTGAAGGGCCTGTCCACCCACACCGCCGGCGAGCACACCTCCTACCTGCACGTCTCCGCGGGCTGCGGCACCAACCGCTACACCCCCGTCCGCTTCGCCTGCCCGCCCGAGGCGACCCTGCTGACGCTGACGGAACGCGCCTAGCCGCCGCCCGGTTCCACCGAACCCGGGGCCCGCGCGCACCACCAACCGGCACGCGCAGGCCCCGGCCCCCGCCCGGACTCCGCGTCGACCCCCGCCTCGGAATCCGCCCCGGACTCGTCCCGACATCCGCCCCGGCATCCGCCTAGGCACCCGCCTCGGAAACCTCAGGTTCCGCTTCCAGGCCCGCGCCGCCCCGATCCGCTCCCGATCCCCGCGCATCCCGTCTAGCGTGGGGGGATGATCGACCCGACCCGGTCCGACCCCACCCGTTCCTCGCACTACGCGACCGGCCCGGCCGGCGCCTCGGCGCTCACCCCGTCCTCGGCGGTCGCGCCGCACGGCCCCCGCCCGCTCGCCGCCGTCCTCCGGCTGCTGATCGCCGCGGCCGCCGCCACCGGCATCGTCCTGGAGATCACCCTCGCCACGGACCTGCCCCGGCTGGCGTCCTATTTCACGATCCAGAGCAACGCGGCGCTGGCCGTCTGCGCCACGTGGTCGGCCTACCGGACCGCCACCGGCCGCCGCCCCGTCTCGCCCCGGATCACCGGCGCCGTGGTGCTCTACATGGTGATCACCGGCCTCGTGTACCACGTCGTCCTGGCCGGCGACGCGACCCACTTCGCCATGACCGGCACCGCGGCGCGCGGCACCACCGGCACGGTCGCCAACCACCTCCTGCACACCGTGACGCCCCTGGCCGCCGTACTGGACTGGCTCTTCCTGACCACCCCGCGCCACTTCCGCCTGCGCCACACCTGGCAGTGGCTGGCGTACCCGCTCCTCTACCTGGCCTTCGCCCTGGTCCGCGGCGCCCTGATCACCCCCGGCACGGCCGGCCGCTACCCGTACCCCTTCCTGGACGTCGAGATCCACGGGTACGTCGGGGTCCTGCTCCACGCCGTCCTCTACGGTCTGGCCTTCTTCGCCCTCGCCCTGGCCCTCCTCGCAATCGACCAGTTCAGGCCCGCTCCCCCGCGCCCCGGATACCGGATTTCACGTTCGCGGATCGGTCCGCTAAAGTAGAGCTCGTTGCTTCGGGGTGTAGCGCAGCTTGGCAGCGCGCTTCGTTCGGGACGAAGAGGTCGTGGGTTCAAATCCCGCCACCCCGACTGAAGAAACACCAGGTCAGCCCTGGCCTTCCGGTAGGAAGGCCAGGGCTGAGTGGTTTCCGGAGTCCTGTTGAGGGACATCCGGGAGAAGATCTTGGAATCCGTCTCCCGGCGGCCCACTGCCGACGGCCCGTCAGGCGCTGCTGGAGGAGATCATTCAGCGCGGCCACGGGTGAGGTAGAACACATCGCCAGCCGCGCATCGAGCGCCGTTTCCCACTCCGCGGTCAGCCCCGCAATCAGGTCCTCGCGCATCTGCCGCGTGATGTGGGTGTGCCGAGCCTGAACCGACCCGTCCAGATGCCCCATCCGCTCTTCCATGCGCGTCTTGTGCGTGTGCCGGAGCCCGTGAGGTGTCAGTGCCTTGGCTATCGGCAGCCAACAGGCGTCAGCCCGCCCTTGGGCGCCCCTCCCCCGCGCCGGAACGCCCGGCCACGGGTCACCGAGCAGCGGAACGGGACGAGCCTCCTGCGGCGCCTTCTTCGGATACCAGCCGGAGGCGGCCGGGCCGGTTGAGACACCGGCGCGTCTCGCCACATCGATGACTTTCGCTCCGGTCTCCCCAGTTCGCGAGACTCCCTGACCGCGAAAGACGTACGTGCCTCCGTGACAGGGACAGGGACAGGGACAGGGCGTGGGCTTCGTGCGCGCTACGTGCTTCGACGGCAGACTCACGAGCCAGGGCGGCGCGTTGATCGTGCGGTAGCTGTCGTCCTTCGGTGGGCAATGGCCTGCCCCCGTAGCCAGCGGTTTTGCCCCCTCCGGGAGTGGCAGAAGGTAGAGCACACCTGCAGGCCTCGGCCCTGCCGACGGCCAGGGTGAGCATGTCGGATTGTCGTCCGAGCCGTCGGTCCGGCCTGGTCGAGGACAATCCGCGCCACAGGGCCGAAAGAACAACTGGCCTCAAGGCCTGCAGACCGGGCCGGGCGATGCGTCTGGGAGGTAGGTGGAACGTTCTTGCCTCGTGAGATTGCGTCCGACAGCCGTACAGACGTCCTTGACGGCGGCGGCCGCCTTCGGGAGCTCGACGTCCCAGACCTGTACGGCCTTTCCGGCGCTGCCGGCCAGCGTGTGACCAGTCGGACTGAACGCGACCGTGCCCAGCGGACGTGGGTCGCCGGTGAGCGTCTCGCGAGCGCGGCCAGTTTTGGTGTCCCACAGTCGTACCGTGCCATCTGTGCTGCCGGTGGCCAGCGTGCGCCCATCCGGGCTGAACGCCACCGAGTACACACCTTCTTCGTGGCCGGTGAGAGTGGTGCGGACGCGGCCGGTAGTCGCGTCCCGCAACTTTGTGGTTCCCGTTTCACCGCCGGTCGCCAGGGTGCGCCCGTCCGGACTGAACGCCATGGCGCTCACGTCCTCATCGTGGTCGGTGACGACAGCACGCGACCGTCCTGTCGTGGCGCTCCAGAACCGCACCGTGCCCTGGCTGTCTCCCGTGGCCACAATGCGATCGTCCGGGCTGAACGCCGCTGCGGAAACTCCTCGCTTGTGGCCGGTGAGAACTGCGCGAGTACGGCCAGTTTCGATGTCCCACAGTCGCACCAGGGCGCCGCGGCGTCCTCCGCTGACGGCCAGAGTACGCCTGTCCCGGGTGAACGCCAGGGGGAAGGGAAAACCGTCAGCCGGGCCCGTGCGAGTGGTACGAGCGCGCCCGGTCTTGATGTCGGACACGCGCACTGAGGCTTGACTGCCTTCGCTGTTGCTGCCAACGGTGATCAGAGTGTGTCCGTCCCGGCTGAACTCCACCAGGTTCACGTAGCTCTTGTGCCCGGTGACAGTGGTACGAGTGCGGCCGGTGGCAGTCGTCGACACCCTCGCCGTGCCGTCCTCGCTTCCAGTGGCCAAGGTACGCCCGTCCGGGCTGAACGCCACCGAGTACACCTCCTTCTTGTGGCCGGTGACGGTACGGCCGACCCCGGCGTCCCACACCCGGGCCGAGGCCTCGCCGCCGGTGACCAAGGACTGTCCGTCCGGGCTGAAGGCGAGCGATCCGACCCGGCCTTTGTGCCCGAGAAGAGTCATCCGGGTACGGCCCCTCTCTGTGTCCCACATGCGCACCGGGCCGTAGCCACTGGTGGCCAAGGTGTGCCCGTCCGGGCTGAAGGCCATCGCGGTCACCTCACCGGGGTGACGGCTGGTGAAGGTGGTGCGGGCTTTGCCGGTAGCCGCGTTCCACAGCCGCACGGTGCCTTCGGTACTGCCGGTGGCCAAAGTGCGTCCGTCCCGGCTGAAGGCCAGCGAGTTCGCTTCTTCGTGGCGGTCGGCGAGGGTGGCGCGGGTATGCCCGGTTGTCGCGTTCCACAGCCGCACTCTGTTGTCGAGGCCGGTGGTGGCCAGCGTCCGACCGTCGGGGCTGAAGGCCAGCGAGGAGATGCCGTGGCCTGTGAGGGTGGCCTTCGGACGGCCGGTCTTCACGCTCCACAGCCGCACTCCGTTGTCGAAGTCGGTGATGGCCAGGGTCCGGCCGTCGGGGCTGAAGAACACCCAGCCCAGGTCGTCCTGCCGGGTGAGAGGAATGGCGCGCACCTGACCGGTCTTGGTGTTCGCGAGCCATACGCCGCCGTCAGCGCCGCCTATCAGGAGGGTGTCTCCGTGTGGGCTGAACGCCACGGAAGCCACTTCTCCTTTGTGGCCGGTGAGAGTGGTGCGGAGCCGGCCGGTGGCGGCATTCCACAGACGCACCGTTCCGCTCCAGCTGGCTGTGGCCAACGTGCGCGCGTCAGGGCTGTACGCCACGGCGACGCCTGTGGTGTCGTCCGTCGCTTCGCCGTTGACGGCGGGGAGGCGGTGTCGAAGGGGGAGGTCTGCTGCCTTGTAGAGGCTGGTGGTGGCTTCGACTGTGGGGCTGGTGCGGTACGCCTGGACGGCGAGCAGGGCGGCGAGATCGGGGTCGGTGCCGATGAGCGTGTCGGAGCGGCCGGCGAGTTCGCGGGACTGGGCCTGTTGCTGAGCCGCGACCGCGACACGGCGTTGGCTCTCGGCGTCTTCGCGTTGCATGTAGGCGGTGACTGCCGCGATGAGGGCGAGCACGAGGAGAGTGGCCAGGGCCGCGGTGAGGAAGCCCGCGTGACGGGAGCGTCGTTGCTCGGTACGGGCACTCCGGTGAAGGAACTCCCGTTCGAGGGTGTTGAGGGCATGGCCCTGGTGCTGCATCCATGCTTGGGCGGTGGCGAGCTGGGTGCCCCGGTAGAGGACGGCGTTGTCGCGGTTCAGTTCATGCCACGTCGAGGCTGCGGTGGTGAGCCTGCGGTGGGTGCGGATGGATTCGCGGTCCTCATCCAGCCAGCGACGTAGCCGTGGCCAGGCGCGGATCACTGCCTCGTGGGCGACCTCGACCGTGCCGTGGGAGAGGACGAGGACGCGTCTGTCGGCCAGCCGTCGCAGCAGTGTGTCGAGCTCGCCCGGTGTCGTGAGGCCGTCCAGTTCGGTGCGTGCGAGGCGGCGGCGGGTGTCCTCGGTGGCATCGCCGAGTGCGGTCAGGCGCAGGAATGTCTGCCGCATGATCTGCTGCTGAGTAGCAGTGGCCTCGTGGTAGAGCCGTTCGCAGGTCTGTGCCACGGCTCCGCGCATTCCCCCTGTCGCGCGGTAGTCGGCCAAGTGCAGGGCTGCGCCGTGGTGCCCGGTCCATGCTTCGCGCAGCGCGTGAGCAACCAACGGCAGGGCGCCGGGCTGGTCGGCTGCTTCACCGAGCACGACCTGCAGCAGGTCGGCATCCACGCTCACGCCGCCGCGGGCGGCAGGGGCAGTGATGATTTCGGCGAGCTCATCCCGGGTCGGTGGTCCCACGGGTAGGTGGGCGGCCGTGCGAGCGGCCGCGGCGAAGCCGGGGTGGGTGAGGCACCGTGGGTAGAAGTCGGCCCGGACCCCGATGATCAGGTGTGTCCGGCTTTCGGCGGCCCGTACGAAATCGGCCATCGCGTCCAGGAAGGCAGTGCGCTCGGGGTCCGGCGCGCCCGATGTGTAGACCTCTTCGAACTGGTCGACCACCACCAGGACCCGGGTGGCCTCGGGCCGGCCGGCCAGCCAGGTCCGGACGGCGAGATCGAGCGCGCCTGGGTCTTGCGCGATCCGGCCCCGCAACGTGTCGGCATCGGCATCGATGAGGTGAGCCACTGCGGTGGCCATCTCTTCCAGGGGCCGCGCACCGGGAGTGACCAGTACCGCGTGCCACCGCTCGTCCAGGTCAGCGATCAGCCCGGCCCGCAGCAGTGAGGACTTCCCGCTGCCCGAGGCGCCGAACACCACCGTCAGCGGCCCCCGTTCCACACACCTGGCCAACTCCTTGGTCAAAGCGGATCGCCCGAAGAACACCTCGGCGTCCTCAACCCCAAAGGCCGCCAGACCGGGGTAAGGGCACGGAATGCTTGATACCTGAACGCTGTTCGCGCGGTCACGTGCCGCTGCGGTCGCAGCCGCCTGCCAGCGCACCTCCCACTCCGCGCGCTCCCCTCCGCACGCTTCGACATAGGCCAGCAGGACGTCCAGGGACGGCAGCCGCTCGCCCTTCGCCGCATCCGCCAACGTGCTGGCGGAGTAATGAGCTTTCTTGGCCAGCGCCCGATAACTCGGCGATCCAGAGTCTTCCCGCAAGCGCCGCAGCTCCCACGCCAGCCGCTCCACGGGCCCGGCCGCGGGATCCACCGGCTTTTCCGGTCGGCCCAACCGCGCCTTTCGCGGCTTGGCCACGCCCTGCTGACTGTCCCCCGCCATACCCACTCCCCCCGCTACCCGGCGCGTTGCCATGCCGAGTCACACAAACCCCATCAAGCACATTGTTCGCTTTGTTTGTCGCCTGCTGCCAGCGCTTTCGGACAACTCCGTACCCCGAGAGGTTGATGGTGCCGAGGCGACGAGACGCCGCCCGGCACCCGACAAACGCCTCAACGCAAGGACAGATCTATGAAGCGCAAGACCGCTACGGCAATCGGCATCGCCACCCTGTGCGCCGGTGGCCTGCTCACGCCGGCCGCTACCGCTGTCGCCGCGTCCCCCAGCACCCAGACCACTGCCGCTGCCTCCGCGCCCCTCGCAGCCGCCAAGTTCACCCTGTACCGCCACGACGACTACAAGGGCGGTCACTGCTCCGTCACCAAGAGCGACAAGGACCTGCGGAACAACGACTGGATCGGCGCCAAGAACTCCTGCAACAACGGCGCCAGCTCCATGAAGAACAAGACCGGGCACGCGGTCGTCCTCTATGACGGCAAGGGCTACACGGGCCGCACCTACTACGCGAAGGCGCACTCCGAGGACAGCGACCTCACCAACAACGGCTTCGACAACAAGGCCAGCGCCATCCGGTTCCGCTAGCACGCAGCACCTCTGCACGGGCCGCAAGGCGCGAGCCTTGCGGCCCGTGCAGGACCGTCCGGAAGAAAGCCCATGCCCATCCGACACACCCGCCGTACGGCACTTCTCGCACCGCTGCTCCTGGTGGGGGCCTGCGCAACGCCGGCCACTCCCCCTGAGGAGAACGGAAGGCCGTCTCTTCCTGCGCCCACACGACAGGTCCACCGCCTTGTCCTCCCCTTCGACGCCTACCAACTCTCGCTCGCCGAGTACTACACCGTCTCCACCGCCCAGGACCGGTTGATCCGCGCCTGCATGGGGCGCCTCGGCCACGAATGGACATCCGTCGACCGCCCTGCCCGAGCGGTGGAACTGAAGAACCGCCGCCGCTACGGCGTAATCGAACCCGCCGTGGCCGAGCACTTCGGCTATCACGCCCCCAAAGAGCTCCTCGACCCCTACCAGGTGGCACAGCTCGAAGAGGAACGTGAAGCGGCCCTCTCCCCTGAGGCCAAGAAGGCGGCTCTCGACCCGAGCGACGGGTGCTCGCTCAAGGCCCACCGCCAACTTCTGCGCGGTACAGACACCGACTACCGCACACTCGACACACTCGACACCAAGAACTTCAAGGACTCTCAAACGGCGCCCGCTGTGAAAAGGGCCATGCGTGCGTGGAGCACGTGCATGCACGACGAGGGATACGACTACCCGAGCCCTGAGGAGGCGGTGAATGATCCTCGCTGGTGGGAAAATGCCACGGCGGGCGCCTCACGACAGGAAATCACCACGGCCAGGGCCGACGTCCGGTGCAAGCAACGCACCGATCTGGTCCGGACATGGTTCGCCGCGGAGAAGAATCTCGAGGAAAGCACCGTGCGTCAGCACGACCGCTACTTCCATGGCCTGAAGACCGCCAAGCTCCGGCAGCTCCGGACCGCGCGTGCCGTCCTGACCGACCGTGAGAGTGAGGGCTAAGGCCCCTTTCTACACCGTTGGTTGGTGGTTGTCCCGGACATCGGGACTGGACGGCAGGGGTGGATCGCTCCGGGCGGCTTCCGCAGGCGCACCGCGTAGAGGGGCTGACGCGATACCGACACTGTCCCGGCGGGGATGACTCCTTCGCTCGTCCCGGGGCCGGAACCTGAAAAGGGCTTCAGGATTTCAGGCTGCGTTCAGGTTCCGTTGTGCACTGTGGTGAATGTCGGAAGGGCGCGACAGGGCCCGCCGGCGGAACCACACCGCACCACGATCCGGAGGAACGTTCCCATGAAGGCCACCGCCAAGCGCACGCTCACCCCCCGCGCCATCGTCCTCGGCACGGCCGCTGCCGTCGCACTGATCGGTGGCACGGGTGCCGCGACGGCCTTCGCCGACGACGACGCCCCGGCCCCGCACTCCTCGGTCCAGCTCTCCCAGAACGAGCGCCACCTGGACGACACGGCCAAGGACCGCGCGCAGGTCAAGGCCGACAAGGTCAGCCAGTCCGAGGCCACCGCCAAGGCCCTCAAGGCCGTCCCCGGCACCGCGACCTCCGCCGAACTGGACACCGCGGACCGCAACGGCTCCCTCATCTGGGAGGTCGACGTGCTCGGCAAGGACCACAAGAACCATGACGTCACCATCGACGCCGGCAACGGCAAGGTCCTCAACCAGCACACCGACCGCGACGACGACGCCGCCCAGGACGCCGCCGAGACCCAGGCCCAGGTCAAGGCCGACAAGATCGGCCACGACAAGGCCACCGACAAGGCCCTGAAGGCCGTCCCCGGCACCGTCACCTCCTACAGCCTCGACGACAACGACCGCAACGGTGCCACCGTCTGGGAGGTCGACGTCCTCGGCAAGGACCACAAGAGCCACGACGTCACCATCGACGCGGCCAGCGGCAAGGTCCTCAACCAGCACGTCGACCAGGACGACCACGACAGCGACGACGACTGATCAGAGTCATCCGGCGCCTGCGTCGACGGCCCGGCGCCGCTCCCCCGTGGACTCGTTTCTGCGGCACACCCACTCCCAACCGACAGCACTGAGCCCCGGCCGCACGAGTACGGCCGGGGCTGTAACCGTAGGCGCGCCCCGGCACATCCCGGACTTCGTCAGGCGAAGCCTGCGCCGCTCCTCGAAGGCGGTGCCTCAGAGTTTCGACCGCGCTGGGGCGTGGTTACCTGCATTCCGACAAGTAGTGGTCAAAGGCATGGCTCTTCGCCTTGCCTGCAATGGCCTTGGAGTACGCGTCGGCGTTCAGTACCCCCACTGCGAGCCGGGTGTCGTCTTCAACGTTCTTCGTATTCGCGCATGCCGCCACCACGAACCAATCATCGTGGGATTCGTCATCCGAGATGCCGTACTTGGCATCCTTACCGGTGACGGGCTTCGACAGGTCGTACGAGACCATTGAGGAGTCCTGCGGCAGTTCGCCTTCCACCTGAGCGACGGACTGGCCGACGAGCGAGTCCACAGGCGTGTGAGGCTCAGTATCTGTACCGCACCCCGCAAGAACTATTGCTACTGCCGCGGCACTGGCCACCGCACCGGCCCGGGGAAGTGCGGACGTGAAATGACAGCGACGTAGGCTCATATGACCTTGCAGCTTACCTTCGCGGGCGCAGGATCGAAAGCGTACTTCCACCCACTGGTGCCGGCCTTGTAGTCAAGGGGCGTGGTGATGTGCTTTTCAATCTTGTACTTGTACCGAGTACCAATCGGGTAGGCGACGAGCGAGTGCCCCTTGCCTACCTTTGCGCTGCACGTCACTGACACGGACTGCGTCTTCGCCTTGCTGATGTTCAGACTCGCCGCGACGCCGTCATGGCTCATACCGAACCCTGCATCGATCGTGCGCGTCGCCGACGCAGTCTTATTGATCATGCAAGTCATGCCCTTCGTCTGCGCCGTGCAGCGGGCTATTTCATTCTTGGTATTTGTATAGTTCTTCTTCGACGTCTTACTGATGAGCTTGCTGTATTTCCCGACAGCTGCTCGGGTCGAAATCTCGCCGTTCTGCTTCTGGACGGCGGAAGGTGCAGATTCACCAGTGCTGGCGTGAGCTGCGGTGGTCGCGAAAGCGGTGGACAGAAGAGCCAGCGCGACCCCGACTGCTCGCATGGTCGATCTACGAGACATAGAAATCCCCCTATGTGTAACTGGCGGCCGTGGTCAGCAGCCGTCGACAGAAAGATCATACGGACGAGCTATGCGGAAGTCTCATTTGCTCTTTAGCGTGCGATGTGCAAGCGCCTCAACCTCGGCGATCGAACTGCGGCAACTAGAGGAATCCGTGTGGCTGTTGGCCGCCCGGCCGTTGGTAGGGCGGTACACATTGGGTGCCGGCCGTAAAATCAGGGGCATTCTGACTCAGATGCGCGGTCAACCAATTCGGTTCCACTCAAGGTGATGATCGGCATCACAACGAGTCGCCCCACCGCTGCTTCCGCAGATCGGCCTGCTTCCCGAACCTTCCTCCCCTGTCGCGCTCAGCTACCTCATGACGGGAATCGGCACTGCATGTTCTTCAGCAGAAGGCCTTATTCAGCGTTCCACGCAGGCAGGCGAACGGAGTACTCGCGCCCCTGGTGCTCGCCTGACTCCAACTGGCTTCCGCTGGGGTACTCAATCTTGTACCCAGAAGGAGACAGGCGGTTCCGGTATGTAGTCGCAAACCGTTCTGCCGTCTGTCCATTAGCCAGAGCCGCGATAACCTCGGGCAGAGTTTCACGCGACGTCTCAAGCTCATAATCCATGGACACACGCACATCAATACCGGTCCTCATGACCAGCGAATCTCCGAGGTCATCGAAAACGATGGGGCAACCGGTCTCCACTGGCACCAGAATCCAGGTGCGCTCATCGAGTTGACGGAAAATTACCTTCCCGTCTTCCTCGAAGGATCGGATGATCGACACAACGTCGTCACGCATGCGCTTCCTTCCAAGATGCTTATCTTGAACCGCATTTTAGCGGTGCGGGGAACGCAGGCGGCCCTCACCCGTGGGCTCGGGAGAGGGCCGCGTACGTTCAACTAGGAGTCCTCAGCACGGGTTCTTGACAGCCTTGCTGTACTGCCAGTGCATCGACTTTGAGGGGACTCCCCTGTACACGCCGTGACCGCGACTGGCCGTCCTGAACGTGCCCTTGCGGCACTTGTAGTTCCTGGTCTGATTGCGGTACTTCTTATTTCCCTTGGGCTTCTTTACGCTCTCAGACTTGCTCTTCGCTGCAGTGACCCACTTACCCTTCACCTTCTTCTGCAGCTTTACGGTGTTCACGAGTGAGTCAATACCCGCGGTGCACCAGTACTGAGACTTCCCAACGATCCACCCGGGCTTGCCGTGGGATTCGTGAGGACGGTTAGGGTTCACCTTGCAAGTTATTTGCCCCATCGCCGCGGCAGAGGTGGTCTGGGCCTCTGCGGCTGGGATTCCTGCGAAGGTCGTCGCTGCAACAGCGACAGCAAGAGCGAAGCCCCTTGCGGCGCGCTTCATAACTTTCTCCCCGATTGAAACTAATCCCGAGGATCCTACGTGATCTTGATCTTTTGGAGCAACCCATAACGGGCTTCCACCGGCCGAAGATTGATTGACCAGTAAAGCATTCGCCATGTCGTGACGCCGTCACTTCGAGCACTCACGGCAATTTCTCGGCATCCACCCGAGAGAAGATCAGCTCGCTCTCGTCGGCGATCGGTCCGCGCCACCGGACCCTTGGGCCCCGTGTCGCAGGGCAGCGGGGTAGCTGCCGACCGCGTAGTCATTGGCCAGCCGGTACACGTTGAACTCGCGCTTGGTGAACGTCTCCAGCAGCTCGTCAGCGGACTGCCCCAGCTCGGCCAGACGAAGCCGGGGTGTTGGGGATCCCGCCCGGGGTCTCCGTTCTGGCCGTACAGAGGACATCCGTCGACTCTCGCGGCCGAATCGTGGAAGTCGCGGACTTGCTGTTCTCTGGCGATCGCATCGCAGCGGTTTACAGGACCTCGGTGAGGAACATGGCTGCCGCCACCCGCGCCCACCCGCGAGGCATCATGTAGCCCGCCCACGGAGTTGTTGCGGTGTCCCCCGCTGTGGGCGGTGTCTGCTCCCGCGAGCTCGCGAGCCGAAGTCACGCAGGACGGTGCCGGTACGGCCAGCGCTGGCTCAATCGCGCACCACGTCGTCGCGGGGCGAAGCTTCTCTCGTGCGATCAGCCCCGGCGGGAGGGGCGTGAACGTTCCCTGGGGCGCGCCAGCACATCGTACGGGTGCGGCAGCGGACGTTCGCTCGCCTCCGCCAGTCGTGCTTCCTGCTCCGGTGTCAGCTGCCAGCCGCAGGCGCCAAGATTGTCTGTCAGCTGGTCCAGGGTGCGCGCCCCGATGATCGGTGCCGTCACGCCCGGGCGCTGCAGCAGCCAGCGCAGCGCCACTTGCGCCGGGGTGTGCCCGGATTCTTCGGCGACCGCGAGAACCGCGTCGACGACGCGCCAGGTCTCCTCGTTGTCCCGATCCCGCCAGCCTTCACGGCCCTGCTGCTCCTGGACCGCCGCCTCACGCGAGCCTTCCGGGGCCGACGTCATGCCACGTCGGTACTTGCCAGAGAGCCAACCGCCTTGCAGCGGACTCCACGGTATGACTCCAACGCCCTCCGCCTCGCTCAGCGGGAGCAGCTCCCACTCCAGTTCCCGCGACAGGAGGTTGTAGAGCGGCTGCAGACAGACGAATGGCTCCCAACGATTGAACCGCGCCACATCGAGCGCCTTCTGCAGCTGCGACGGCGTCACGCTGCTCGCGCCCAGGTATCGCACCTTGCCGTCCCGTACGAGAGTGTCCAGGGTCGACAGGGTCTCCTCGATAGGTGTCTCTGCATCCCACATGTGCGTCTGGTACAGGTCGATGTAGTCCGTCCCAAGACGGCGCAGGCTGCCTTCGACGGCCTTCAGGATGTGCTTACGGCTCAGGCCCGAAGCGTTCCCACCGGCCTCGCCCATCGACCCGAACACTTTGGTCGCGATGACGAGGTCGTCGCGATTCCCGCGGGCCTTGAGCCACCGGCCTACGACCTCTTCGGATGCACCCTGCCCGTAGATGTCGGCCGTGTCGATGAAGGTGCCGCCCACCTCCGTAAACGCGTCCAGCATGCGGTGCGACGTCGCCTCGTCCGCACTGTCGCCGAACGTCAGGGTGCCCAGGCACAGTTCGCTGACGCGCAGCCCCGTCCCGCCCAAGAATCGCTGCTCCAGCTGCTGTGACTGCCCCATCGATTCCGCCCCGTCCTTGAGTCGGCCAATGAGGCCACCCAAGACGCTGAGGCTGACAGGAGCAACACGTTTTCGAGGCTGGTGCTGTGCGCGATCACCGGAGTGACCAATCATCCTCTGAGCCGGTTTGATGGGGTATGACAATGCTCCAAAAGCTCACTGGGTTCGCGCTCACCGTGGCATCACTCGGCACCAGCTTCGCCACCAGCACCCCCGCCTTCGCCGGCGGCCTCGGGGGACTCCTCGGGCAGGTGCCGCTCGCCGGCGCCTTGAACCACTGCGGCGGAGCAGATCTACCTGTACAAGCTGATCAAAACAGCCAACAAGGGGAACTTTTGCTCAATAACAACAATCGGAACACCGCCGATAGCAACAACCAGGCTGGCGCCGACAATGACCTCGACGACGGTTAGCGCACTCCATCGAGAGCCCGTGTGTGACGGCAAAGGGCCGACAGTGCAAAGCCGCTAAGGATGCTGCGGCCTCTGCAGCGTTTCCCGCGCTGAGACGCAAGGCCAGGGGCGAGCCTGCAGTGCCGCGCTCAAGGAGCGAAATGGCAGCGATGCGCTGCCTCACCGACTACCCGCCCGTTACTTGTCGAAGTCGAGATCCAGCATCCGGATCGCGTTGCCGCGCAGCAGCTTGTACGTAACGTTCGTCGGGAGGCCGGCGACGTGGCCGGAGGTGGAGGAGCTGGTGTCTGCTATCTCAGCCTCTCGTCATCCCTGTTGCCCAGTCGGCCAACAGCTTTTTGGTGTGCAGGTGTAGCCGCCGCGCTTCCTCGACCGTGAACCCCGGGCCGCGTGGGTTGAGCGGCACGTCCCGCACGTAGGCGCTGAGCGGGGCAGTGGGCGGGTCGTCCAGGAGCCTGACGATCGGCACTATGGATTCGTGGACCGGCTGGGCGGACCGGCGGATGACGTTGATCTGCGCCATGACGTCCGGTGTGTACTGCCCCGAGAAACTGGTGCCGACCGTGCCCGGGTTGAGCAGTACATACCGCACCTTCGTCCCCGGCCGGGTGTCCGCGAAGGCGACACCGAGCAGATCGTTGAGTCGCCCGCCTTGCATGAGCGCCCGTTGCCCGTCGTACCCCCTTGCAAGCTGTAGGTCTTCCCAGCAGATCTCCCCTTCGCCGCCAGGCCCAGCAATGTTCAGGATGACCGGCGCATCGGCGGATTCGAGCAGGTCGACCAGCCCATGGCTCAGTACGAAGCGGCTGAGGTAGAAGTGGGCAAAGGTGTTCTCGAAGCCTTCGGCGGTGACCAGGCGGTTGGTCCGGAAGTGCCGGGCGCACAGCACCAGGGCGTCGATCTGCGCGCAGGAGGACCGGATGCGTTCGACGACTGCCTTGGTCTCGGACAGCCGACTCAGGTCGGCGTGTATGAAGTGCGCCCTAGCTGCCGCGTCACGTCGTCTTGCGCCATCGAGCCACGCCTCACCCTTCTCCATGCTGCGCCCGACGACCACTACCTCCTGCCCCCTTCCCAGGTATGTGTCGGCGATGGCCTTGCCGATGCCGTCCGTGCCGCCAGTGATGACGTAGGTCTTCATCACGGTGATCCCTTTCTGCTTCTTCGCCTCACAGGAACCGGGACGCGATCTTTTCGGGCGTGACGTGGACGGTGACCAGTTCCGGGAGGGTGGCATACGACTCCGGGTGGTGTTCGGCGTAGGGCTTGCCGGTGTACTTGACGGCAAGTTCGTCCATGCGCTTGCTGCTGCCCGCACTCTCCAACCGGGCCGTGCCGCTGATCACCGCGTAGCTGTAGGGCTCGTCGGGTGGGCTGACCGCCACGCTCAGTCGGGGGTCTCGGCGCAGATTGCGCACCTTGAGCTTGTCGACGCCGGTCACGAAGAGGACGCGGTCGCCGTCCCTCCCCACCCAGACCAACGACTGGTGCGGGCTCCCATCAGGCTGAAGGGTCGCCACGGTGACGAAGACCCTGGAATCGAGGACTTCTTTCAATTTCTCGGACAAGTGGACCGGGCTCACGCAGGACTCCTGGGACGAAGGAAGAGGCGACGGCTAGCGCGCCGAGCAAAGCGCTTAATGCCACAACTATGTGTCACTTAACATCTGACTTGCAATAGATGTGTGTCACTTCTTAGCTCATCAGCCGCACCCTTGCGTATGCTCCGATCACGATGAGAGCTGACGCGGCACGCAACCTGGACGCGGTCCTGCAGACCGGAGCGCGCTTGCTGGCGCGCGATCCCGGTACGAGCATCGCGGCGATCGCGGCGGCGGCGGGCGTTGACCGGCGTACCGTCTACCGCCGCTTCAAGACTCGCGAGGCACTCCTGGCGGCGGTTCATAAGGCCAAGCTCGACGCCTGCGAGAAGGTTGTCGCCGCGGCGCGGCTGACCGAGGCACCCGTGCCGGTGGCCCTGCATCGGTATGCGGAGGGCATCATCAGCGTCAGCAGACGGTGGCCGGTGGACCTGCAGCAAGTACAGGACGAAGCCGCGGCCGACCGTCTCGGCCGGCTGATCGAACAACTCGACGCCTTCGCGGCCCGTGCGGTGCGTGAGGGGGTCATCCGCTCCGGCCTTCCGGACCGCTGGGCCCGCTCCCTGCTCATCCACCTCACCAACATCGCTTCACACGAGATGCCGGAACTGACCACCGCTCAGGGAGCCGACATGGTGGTCCAGTCTCTGATCACCGGACTCGGCCCCACCTGACACGGCCGGGTCACCGACGCCCGCCCGCAGATCAGCGGCCCGCAGGGGAATCAGGCCGAGCCGGCCCTGCAAAAGCTGAGTACGCCCACAGGCACGGAACAAGCAGCACCGAACGCTCGAGCTGGAGCCATGATTTTCTATGGCGTGCCATCGGCCGGCGCTGTGGCGATGCGCCTTGGGGGTGTCCTTGCCCGCTGTCGGCGAGGCATTCGCCGACAGCGGCGGTGGCACTCCGAACGGTGGCCCAGAGGGTCCTGTTGAGAGACACCTGGGAGAAGATCTTGGGGTCTGCCTCCCAGCGGTCCGCCGCCGACGGCCCGTCAGGCGCTGCTGGAGGAGATCATTCAGCGCGGTCACGGGTGGGGTAGGTCATATCGCCGGTCGAGCGTCGGGGGTCACGCTGTCGCCAGGCGCTTCGGGGCCTCCCTGCCGGTAAGGAACACCGTCGCTCCCCTGAGTTGTTCGACGTACGGGCGCGCCTGGCCGCCCGGTCGCGTCAGCGAGGCGAGGCGGCGGGCCCCGGCTCGGGGAGCTGTTCGAGCCGGGGCTTCGTTGTCTTTACATCGCAGTGGGCGTCTTTACCTCGCGGGAGGCGGTGTCATCCCCGGGTGGTCGCTGGGGTCTTGGTGGGTTGGGGCTGGGGCTGAGTGTGGGGCGGGGTCGGGGGCGGGACTGTGCGGGTCAGGAGGAGGAGTGTGCCGCAGGTGAGGGCGGCCAGTGCGGCTACCGTCAGGAGGATGGTGGTGGGGGTGGCGATGGCCGACAGGAGGGTGAAGACGTACGGAGCGCAGAAGCCGAGGTAGGAGACGGCCCAGAAGGTCGCGGTGAGGCCGGCGAGTTGTCCCCGGCCCGCAAGGTTGCTCACCTCGGTGAGGCCGAAGGTGACGCACAGGCCGTAGCCGGCGCCGAGGAAGGCGTCGGCGATCAGTACCGGTACCGGCTGCTGGTAGGCCGCGGAGGGGACCGCGATCAGGAGGCCGAGGGTGACCGCGGCCATGCCGATCACGGCCGGGCGTTCAGCGGACCGGGCGGCCAGGCGGCGGGCCCAGGGCTGGACCAGGAGGCCGCAGCCGGGGGTGACCGCCGTGGCGATGCCGGCGTACACCGTGGTGTAGCCGTGCAGGCGGTCGCCGACCAGGCCGGGCAGCACGCCGAAGGCGATCGTCGGCCCGGCGAAGACCCAGGGGGCGACGGGGACGACCAGGCGGAGGAAGCGTGGGTGGCGGGCGGGGCTGGGCGCCGGGGCCGCCTGACGTTCGGACCGTGGGGCGCGCTGGTGCGTCTCGGGGGCGGCGAGGGCCGCGATGACGGCGCCGACGGTCAGCAGGAGGTGGGGGATGTACGCGGTGAGCATGGGCGCGGGGGCCCATTGGGCGATCACCGCCGAGACCAGGCCGCTGGCGCTGAAGCCGGCCGAGAGGAGGTAACTGGCGCGGTGCGCACCGGCGGCGGGGTGGGCCATGGGCTCGTACGGGGCGTGGGAGAGCTCCTTGACCCAGGCGCTGCCCGAGGACAGTACGGCGCCCGTGCCCAGGCCGGTGAGGCAGCGGCCGATGCCGAGCCAGACGAGCGCTGCGGTGGAGGCCTCGGCGCCGATCATCAGCGCGACCGTGCCGAGCGCGCCGGCCACCACGGCGCTGAGGACCACCGGCTTGCGGCCGATGCGGTCGGCGACCGGGCCGCCCAGCAGCAGGCCCGGCAGCAGGCCGACGATGTACAGGGCGAACAGGCCGGTCGCGGTGGCGGCCGAGAAGCCGAGGTTGTGGCGGTAGGCGTCGAGCAGCGAGGAGAACTGGTTGGCGCCCCAGCCGGCCGCGGTCAGGAGCCAGGCCGCTCGCAGTCCGGGCCGGGACGGCCGCGCCGTCGACGGTATTTCGTTAGGCATGAGACTCATTCCTAAGCGCGGCCGAGACTCCCGCGCACGGAGCGTTCACGATTCGTGAAGGGACGTGTCAGACCCGCCCCAAAGGTCCGTAGGCTTGTCGATCATGGATTTGCGCAAACTGTCGTCTTTCCTCGCGGTGGCCGAGGAAGGCCACTTCGGACGTGCCGCGGCACGCCTGTTCCTGTCGCCGTCCGCGCTGACGGGGCACGTGCAGCAGCTGGAGCGGGAGTTGGGGACGACACTGCTGCACCGGACGCCGGTACGGCTCACGCCCGCGGGCCAGCGCCTGCTGCGGCACGCCAGGCTGCTGCTGGACGCGGCGAACGAGGCCATCGACGACGTCGCCGACGCGGCGGCCACTCCTCCCGCGGGCGCGGACCGGCCGCTGCGCATCGGCATCATGGCCCACGGTTCGGCGGAGATCACGCCGACCACGATCCGGGCCTTCCGGCGCGTACGCCCCGCCGTCCGCGTCTCCATCGAGACCCTCGACTTCACCGAGCACCTCTCGCCGCTGCTGGAGGACCGGGTGGACGTCGCCTTCGTACGGCCCGCCCCCGAGGACGACCGGGTGGTGGCGGACGTGCTGACCACCGAGCGGCGCATCGTGGTGGTGCCGGACACCTGGGAGATCGCGCACGCGCCGGAGGCGCAGCTCGCGGACGTGCTGAACCTGCCGTACTTCAGGGTCCCGCCGTCCGCGCCCCGCGCCTTCACCGACTACCTGTACTTCACCGAGGCGCGCGGCGGCGAGGAGCCCCGGCGCAGCCGCGACTACGCCTGTACGCCGCACGAGGTGCTGAACGGGGTGGCGGCGGGCCGTGGCGCCGGGTCCGCGCTGGCCTCGTTCGCCCGCTACTACCCGTGGCCCGGCACCACCTGCGTACCGATCGTCGACGCGCCCTGGCAGGACAGCGTCCTGGTCAGCCGGGCCGACGACGAGAGCTCCGACGTCCGGCTCTTCCGCGCCCTGGCGGTGGCCCTGGCGCAGGAGCGCGCCACCACGGGGGCGGGCCACTCGTGAATGCCGGACGGGGGACGACACACGAACTCATGCAGCAGCAGGCGATGACCTTTACGACGACGGCTACGACGAATCCTGCCGATCGCAGCGCTCCTTTCGCCGGCCGGCGGCCGGCGGCCGCGCTGTGCCGGACGGTGGTGGCCGAGCCGTTCCCGATGGTGCGCAGCTCGCTCACCCACGCCCTGCGGGACTCGGCCACGGTCGAGGTGGTCGGGGAGGCGGAGACCCGTGACGAATGCCTGGCGCTGTGCCGCCGCAGGCCGGTCGACACCGTGGTCACCAGCGTCGACCTGATGTGGGCCCGGGACGGCATCGCGCTGTGCCGCGAGCTGAAGCAGCTCCCGAAGCCGCCGGACGTGATCATCGTCTCCGTACGCAACGAGCCCGATGTGATCACCGACTGCCTGGAGGCCGGCGCGGACGGGTTCGTCCACCTCTCCGCCCAGCCCCAGCAGCTCGTCCAAGCGGTGGAGGCGACCATGCGCCGCGGGCGCCCGCCGTGGTTCCTCGGCGACCGGATCGAGAGCAGGGCCCGCCGGCCCGTCAGCGATCTCACGGCGCGCGAACAGCAGGTGCTCGCGCTGCTGCTGCGCCGGTACTCCAACGAGGAGATCGCGGCGGAGCTGCAGCTGGCGCATCAGACCGTGAAGAACTACGTGAGCCGGGTGCTGCGGAAGCGGGGGATGTCCGGGCGCAAGGAGCTGTTCAGCCGGCGGTACCCGGAGAGCTCGTGACCGGCGCGGTCGTGACGGACCCGGCGGTGCCCGGAGAGTTCGTGACGGGCGGTGGCGGGGCGTCGTGGCCGGTCCGTTCGAGCCCGCCCTGGCCGGTCGTCCGTTCGAGCAGTCGGCGGGACTGGCGGCCGAGGACGAGCAGTCGCCCTTCGGCGTCGCGTACCTCGCTGTCGTCCACCGCCCAGCCGTTCGCCGCCCGCCGCGTCCGGATGCGGCACAGCGCCCAGGGCGAGGCGGGCGGGGTCTCGGTCCCGGGGGCGTAGTGCAGCGTCATGTCGACCGTCGGGGCGGCGAACACCGCGTCGGCCAGGGCGTACACGCCGCAGGGCAGCACGTCGGTGAGGATCGTGGCGGCCTCGGCGTCGAGCGGACGGCCGTCGCGGTAGCGGACCCAGGCGCGCAGGTCTGCCTCCGGGGCGCCGGACAGCGGGAGCGGTCCGACGGCGCGCATCTCGACGTTGCGCAACACGGCGAAGTGCGCGTCCAGGAAGTCCAGCGGCTTGCACTCGTCCGGCTCCGGTGCCGCGGCGGGCGCGTCGGCCTCGACGTCACGTCCCTCGCGCGGGGCGCCGAAGGTGGCCGCGGCGAGGAGCGGGCGGGTGCCTTGGTGCTCGCTCTCCACCGTGATCACGGAGGCACCGCGGCTGACGCGTACGGGGACCGGGCGCAGCAGCAGGGGCTCGTCGGTCACGGCGGAGAGGAAGTTGACGGTCAGGGAGCGGGGCGTGTGGCCGGTGCCTGCCGCGCCGCGGGCCGCGCCGAGCGCCAGGGACGCCAGCCGGCCGCCGTGCGCCGAACTCCACGACCACCAGTCCCGGCCCACCGTCGTCACTACGTCCACGTCGCGGTCTCCCTGTCCGTCGTACCTGAAATCGTTCGCCGTACCCGAAATCGTTCGCCGTACCTGAAATCCCGGTCGGCGCCCGGGTGCCGAAACCATGACGTTCGCGGGTAATGGCGGCCCCCAACACGGGTCAATAGAGTGCAAATTCGAGTACTCCCGGTACCTGTGCCGAGCCGATCCGGTACCGGCCGTACCCGTTCCCGGCCGGCCGCGAAAAACCCGCGCCCATGATCGAGCCATGGATTTCCGAACAGGGGGACACATGGCAGCGGATTCCGGAGTCGTGGTCACGGGCATCGGCGTGATGCTGCCCAACACGACCACAGTGCAGGGCTTTTGGGACAACATCTCGGGCGGGCGGCCGCAGGTCGGCGCCCTGACCCGGTTCACCTCGGAGGAAGCCGGGATTCCCGTGCACGCCGCCGCCGAGATCCACGATTTTGAGCACACCCCGTACCTCCCGGAGCTGCGGCCCGCACACGCCGCCAAGTACTCCCGGGAAATCCTCGTCACCATGTCAGCGGTGGCCGAGGCGCGCCGCGACGCCGGCCTGCGCCACGGCGACATCGACCCGCGCCGGCTGAGCGTCGTGATGTCCTCGTCCCGCGGGCCGCTCGGCTGGTGGCAGTCGGCCATCCAGGGCACGGACCCCGGCGCCTTCGGCGACAAGGGCGCGATGTTCCGCGGCCTGCCGGGCTGCCCGGCGAGCCTGTCGGCGATCTACACCGGCGCGCAGGGCCTCGTCACCACCGTCAGCAACGCCTGCGTCGGCGGCCACCAGGCCATCGGCCTCGCCCTGCGCGAACTGCAGGCGGGCGCCAGCGACGCCGTCCTCGTCGGCGGTCACGAGTTCCCGATCCTGCCCGAGGTCGCGCGCTGCTACCTGGCGATGGGCAAGGGCGTGATCTCTTCCGAGTCCGCGGACCCCTCGCGCGCGGTCCGCCCGTACAGCGCCGACCGGGAAGGATTCGCGCTCGGCGAGGGCTCCGTGGTCCTGTGCCTGGAGCGGGCCTCCGTGGCGCGCGCCCGTGGCGCCCGTATCTACGCGGAGCTGCTCTCGCACCGCACCATGAACGAAGCGGCCCACCCCACCACCATGGACCTGACCGGCAAGGTCACCGCGGGCCTGATCCACGACGCGCTGGCCGACGCCGGCCGCACCGCGCAAGAGGTGGACTACTTCTGCGCCCACGGCACCGCGACCCGCTACAACGACCTCGCCGAGTCCCAGGCGCTGCGCGCCCTCTACCCGGAGCACACGGCCGGCCAGCTGCCGCCGATCAGCTCCAACAAGCCGATCTACGGGCACACCTTCGGCATCGCCGGTGTCATCAACGTCGCGGCGACCAGCCTGATGCTCCACCACCAGACGCTGGCCCCCACCGCGAACCTCAGCACCGTCGACCCCGAGTGCGACCACGACCACGTCTTCGAGGGCGCCCGCGCCACGGACGTGGACCTGGCCGTGTCGATGTCGTTCGCCTTCGGCAGCCAGACCTCCGTCGTCGCGCTGGGGAGGAACGCCGCATGACCGGCCCGCACCCCGCGGACGCGGCGGCGCCCGCCTCCGCCAAGGTCTCCGCCTCCGGCAAGGTCTCCCCCGACGTGGACGCGCTCGTCGCCCGCCACGTACGCCCCGGCGATCATCTGCATCTGGCCGGCACCCCGTCGCGCCCCAACGCGCTGACGTACGCCCTGTGCCGGGTGTTCGGCGAGCGCGGCCGGTTCACGGTCAGCACCACGGCCGTCCACGGCAGCGCCCACGCCCTCACCCTGGCCGGGGCCGTGGAGCGGGTCATCGCGGGCTTCATCGGCGACACCTGCCCGACGCCCCGCCCCAACCCCCTCTACCGCGACCTCGCCGCCGGCGAACCGTTCGCGTACGAGGCGTGGTCGCTGCTCAGCTACACCCAGCGCCTCATGGCCGGTGCCATGGGCCTGCCGTACGCCGTGACGTCCTCCCTCGCCGGCACCCGCCTGGAGCAGGACAAGGGTGCGGACCTGCACCGCGTTCCCGACCCCAACCGTCCCGGCGAAGAGATCACCCTGCTGACCCCGCTGACGCCCGACGTCACGCTCGTGCACGGCGCGGTGGCGGACGAGGACGGCAACGTCGTGCTCGCGCCCCCGCTCGGCGAGGGCGCCTGGGCCGCGTACGCCGCCCGGCGCGGCGTCATCGCCTCCGTCGAGCGCATCGTCCCGCGCGAGGAGCTGCGGCAGTACGCGGACCGGGTGGTCGTTCCCGGGCAGCGCGTGCTCGGCGTGTGCGAGGCCCCGCTGGGCGCGCATCCGCAGGCGCTGCGCACGAACGGGGTCGCGGGCGTCGCCGGTTACCTCGACGACCACGCGTTCCTGGAGGACGTCGTCGAGCGGTGCCGGGGCGAGGAGCGCGGCGCCGACTGGTACCGCGAGTGGGTCACCGGCCCCGGCTCGCACGACGGTTACCTGGCGCACCTGGGCGAACGGCGACGTGCCGAGCTGCGCTGGCCCGCCCCCGCCGCGCAGGAGGACGCACCCCGGTCGGGGGCCGGCGCGGACACGGCACCCGCCACCGCGACGCGTCAGGAGCGGCTGATCATCCTGGGCGCGCGTGCCGTGGCCGACCGGGTGCGCGAGGACGGGTACGACACCCTGCTCTCCGGCATCGGCGCCTCCCACCTCGCCACCTGGCTCGCCGCCGAGTTCCTCAGGCACGGCGGCCACGAGGTGCAGGTGGTGGCCGAGTTGGGCATGTACGGCTTCGCTCCGGAAGCGGGCGACGTGTATCTGTTCAGCCTGCGGCACGCGGAGCGCGCCCAGCAGCTCAGCGGCATCCCGGAGATCCTCGGCGGCATGGTGGCCGCCAACCCCAGGGCGCTGGGCGTCCTGGCCGCCGCGGAGATCGACGCGTCGGGTGCGATCAACACCAGCATGCTGTCCGACGGCCGTTGGCTGACCGGTTCCGGCGGCGCCAACGACATCGCCTCCACCACCGATGCCGTGGTGATCGCCACCGCTTCGCCGCGCCGCTTCGTGCCCGAGGTCGCCTACCGGACGAGCCCGGGGCACCGCGTACGCGAAGTCGTCAGCCAGTTCGGCCGCTTCGTCCGCGACGCGGAAGCGACCGACCGTACGGGGGGCACTGGCCGTACGGAAACGACCGGCCGTACAGAAGCCCACGGCCGAACCGAGGGCACCGGCTTCCGGCTGCGCAGCCTCCTGAGCGAGGACGCGGCGCCCCGTACCGACGGGCCCGTCCCGCTGGAGGAGGAGGCCCGCCGGGCGGTGGCCGAGTACACCGCCTGGCAGGCCCCGGTCGACGGCGTCACCGCGGAGAAGCCCATCACCGCGGACGAGCTGGAGCTCCTGCGCTCGCTCGATCCCCAGGGGTACTACCGCTGACCCCGAAGCGGCCGTGCCACCGGCCCACCGGCCTTCCCCGTGCCGGTGGCGCGGCCCGCCCTGCTCGTACCGCCCGGCCCACCGGGCCCCGAGCGTCCGAACCACCGCACGCAAGCCCGCACAAGGAGCACCAAGCGATGTCCGGCACACCCCAGTCCGCCGTACCCCAGCGCCACAGCAAGCCCTCCGGGGCCCGTGAGGAGGCGGGTACCTGGGCCGAGGCCGGCCTCGGTTTCACCGGGATCGGCCACTACTACCCGCGCACCGTGGTCCACAACGAGGGCGAGGTGACGGTCGACGGCCGTACCTTCCCCGCCGAGGCCGCGGAGTCCCTGGGCGTCCGCAGCCGCCATGTCGCGGACGACGACGAGACGCTGGAGTACATGGCGGTGCGCGCCGGGCAGGCCGCGCTCGCCAGGTCCGGCCACGACGCCGACGCCATGGACCTCGTCGTCCTCGCCAACTGGACCGACCGGCAGTGGATCCCCGAGAGCGGGCCCGCCGTGGCGCACGCCCTCGGCGCCCACCGCGCCCTGGCCTTCGACGTCTGCGGTGCCTGCACCGGATTCGTGCATGCCGTCCAGACGGCGAGCGCCATGCTGGCCGGCCACCCCGGCTGGCGGCGTGCGCTGGTCATCGCCGGCGACCGCTTCTCCCGCCGGGCCCGGCCCGCGACCCGCAGCCGCCTCGTCTTCGGCGACGCGGCGGGCGCCGTCGTCCTGGAGAAGGGGGCCGAAGGGGGCGGCCGCCTGATCGACTCCGTGCTGGACTGCGACGCCACCGAGGCCGACACCGTGGCCGCCCGCCCGCCGGAGGGCTGGCTGCGCCCCCGCCCCGAACTGATCGGCCTCGCCGTCCGGTCCAGCCTCCAGGTCGCCGAGCACCTGCTCGGCCGGAACGGGATGACGGCGGACGACATCGACTGGCTCGTACCGCACCCGGGCAACAACGACATCCACGCGGGCGTCCGGGACGGCCTGGACCTGCCCCCGCGCAAGTTCCTCACCAACTTCGCCGAGCGCGGCAACACGGGCTGCGCTTCCATCCCGATCGCGCTGTCGGAGTTCACCGAGAGCGGCGTGCTGAAGCCGGGCGACACGGTCCTGTCCACGGCCGTCGGCTCCGGCTGGTACTACGGCGGGCTCGTCTACCAGCTCTGACCCCGCCGGCGGCTCGGAAGCCGCCGCCGCGACGTCCGCCGAAGACCTCGACCGCTGGAGTAGAACGCTCATGCACGCACATGGCACCGCCGATGGTCCTGCCGACCGGCTCCACCATCCGGCGCTCACCCCGCACGGGTTTCCCACCGTACGGCCCCGCAGGCTCCGCGGCTCGGCCGCCGTACGACGGCTGGTCGCGGAGACGCGGATCGACCCGGCGGACCTGATCCTGCCGCTGTTCGTCCGCGAGGGAGCGGCCGAACCCGTTCCCATCCCGTCCCTGCCGGGCATCGTGCAGCACACCGAGGACTCGCTGCGCCGCCGCGCCCGGGAAGCGGTGGAGGCGGGCGTGGGCGGCATCATGCTCTTCGGAGTACCGGATCCCGGCCGCAAGGATCCGCGGGGCAGCGCGGCCGACGACCCGGACGGGGTGCTGAACCGGGCGATCAGCGGCGTACGGGCGGAGATCGGCGACGCGGCCGTCGTCATCGCCGACCTCTGCCTGGACGAGTTCACCGACCACGGGCACTGCGGGGTGCTGGACGACGCCGGGGGTGTGGACAACGACGCCACGCTGCGGCGCTATGCGCAGATGGCCGTCGCCCAGGCAGCGGCGGGCGTACACATGGTGGGCCCCAGCGGCATGATGGACGGCCAGGTCTGGGCCGTCCGCCAGGCCCTGGACGCCGAAGGCCACCAGGACGTGTCCATCCTGGCCTACACCGCCAAGTACGCCTCCGCGTTCTTCGGCCCGTTCCGCGACGCGGTCAACTGCTCGCTCGTCGGCGACCGCCGGACCTACCAGCAGGACCCGGCCAACAGCCGGGAAGCGCTCCGGGAGCTCGAACTCGACCTCGCGGAGGGCGCGGACATCGTCATGGTGAAGCCGGCCCTGTCCAACCTCGATGTCGTCCATCAGGTCGCCGCGGCGTCCCATGTGCCGGTCTCCGCGTACCAGGTGTCCGGCGAGTACGCGATGGTCGAGGCGGCAGCGGCGCACGGCTGGCTCGACCGCAGGGGCACGGTGCTGGAGACGCTGACCGCCATCCGCCGGGCGGGCGCCGGAACCATCGCGACGTACTGGGCGGTCGAGGCGGCCCGCTGGTTGCGCGACTGAGCGTCCGCCCCGGCGGCCGATGACGACGACGGACGGGGTGAACCGCGGGTTCCCCCTCCGCGTGGCCCGTTGCCGGGTCAGGGCAGGGGCATGGCGTTGATGCGCGGGGCCAGTTCGCGGGCGAGGGTGGTGGCCAGGGCGCGGAAGACGGCGACCTCGGGGTCGGTGTCGCCGGCGCGCGCCGCCAGGTGGCTGGACTCCAGGGGCGCGTCCAGGACCGGGACGAAGACCGCGCCGGGCCAGTTGTAGTAGCGGGCGAAGGAGCGGAGGCCGGAGCCGGCGCCGTGGCCGGTGAGCACGCCGGTGAGCACCTCCTGCGGGAAGAGGGCGACGCTGCGGCCGCGGCGGGCGGCCTCGTTGTGGAAGTAGAGGTAGTCCTTGAAGATCGACGGCGTGTGGTCCGGCACCCGGAAGATCGGCAGGTCGGCGAGGTCGGCGACGTGCACGCCCTCGGTACGGGCATCGGCGAGCCGGTCGGACTCGGGGACGACCACGATGCGCTGCTCGGTGAGGAGCACGTCGCCGACCAGCCGGTCGTCGTCGGGCATCGGCCGGATGAAGGCCAGGTCCACCCGGCCCTCGACCAGCGCCGTGACGTGTTCGGTGAAGTTGAGCTGGATCACTTCGACGGGTGTCTCGGGGCGCGCCCTGCGGTAGGCGTTCACCGCGGCCGGGGTGATCTCCGCCGAGCCGTGGCCCATGATCCCGATCCGCAGCGGGCGCGTGGTCCGCTCCCGGTCCCGGCGCACCACCTCGTGCACGTCCTCGACCGCCGCGTCCGCCGCGGCCAGCAGGGCGCGGGCGTGCTCGGCGAGGCGTGCCCCGGCGGCGGTCGGCCGTACCGGGTTCCGGTGCAGCAGCGGGGTACCGAGCTCGCTCTCCAGGCGGCGGATGTGCTGGGTGACGGCCGGCGGGGTGAGGAAGAGGCGGGCCGCCGCCCGGCCGAAGTGCTGTTCTTCGACCACGGCCAGGAATGACGGGAGCAGCCGGAGGTCCATGGTCGTCCAGCGTACGACGCAGCCGCTATCTGCGCGTATGTCCTTAACGAATCGTGAATGCGGGCGGCGGGGAGGGGCCTGTGGCCCGTACAACGGGTGGGTGACCGACACCGCCGGACTGATACCGACCCGTCCCTCCCCCACGCCCCGCACGCCGTCCGCCCCGCGCCGGTACGGCCTGCGGACGGCGCTGATGATGACCGCCTCCGGCTGGAGCGCCAACCAGTTCGCCGCGCTGCTCGGCGCCTACCGCGCCGCCGGCCTCCCGGACGCCGCGGTGAACGCGCTGCTCGCGGTGTACGCGGTGGGGCTGATACCCGGGCTGCTCGCCGCCGCGCCGCTCGCCGACCGCTACGGCCGGCGCCCCGTGGCGTTCACCGCGCTCGCCCTCAATCTGGCCGCCACGCTGCTGCTGATGCTCGGCGCCGGCGCGACGTTCTGGCTGGCGCCCGGCCGGCTGCTCACCGGGATCAGCGCCGGTGCGCTGCTGGCGGCGGGTGGCACGTGGGTGAAGGAGCTCTCCTCGCCGCCGTACGCGCCGACGGGTACGGAGACCGTGGCCGCCCGGCGCTCGGGGATCTTCGTCTCGCTCGGCTTCGCCTCGGGCGGGCTGTCCGCCTCCCTGATCGCGCAGTGGGCCCCCTGGCCGATGGTCCTGGCGTACCTGCCCCACGTGGCGCTGGCGCTCCTCGCCGGCTGCCTCGCCCTGGACGGCCCGGAGACCCGGCCCACCGGCCCGCGTGGGCGTACCCGCAGCCCTGAGACCCGGCCCGTCGGCGAACGCGTCACCACCGGCCGTACCGCCGGCTTCCGGCGTGCCGTGCTGCCCCTGGCCCCCTGGGTCTTCGCCGCGCCGACGGTCGGGTTCGCCACCCTCCCGGGGCTGGTGGACGGCGGCCTCACCGGCCGGCAGGTGGTGTACGCGGGGGTGGCGACC
The DNA here is from genome assembly GCF_055586425.1 of Streptomyces sp. NPDC050806. NCBI lineage: Bacteria > Bacillati > Actinomycetota > Actinomycetes > Kitasatosporales > Streptomycetaceae > Streptomyces > Streptomyces sp. NPDC050806. The sequence goes on from NZ_JBVJIF010000006.1 coordinate 203,694, forward strand.
GCGGTCGTGCCCGGTGCGGGGGTGGCGGTACAGCCGCTGGCCCGGCGGCTGAGCGGTCGCAGCCGGCTGCTCACCGGGGCCGCCGGCCTGCTGGTGATGGCCGCGGGCTTCGCGCTCGCCGTACCGGCCGTCGCGTACCGGCAGCCGGTGCTCGCACTGCTCGCCGGTGCGGTGCTGGGCGCCGGATACGGGCTCGCCCTCACCTACGGCCTGGCCACCACCGCCGCCCTCGCGACCCCGGCCGCGCTCGCCCGCCTCACGTCGTACTTCTGGAGCCTCGCCTACCTGGGGATGTTCGCTCCCCTGCTGCTCAGCGCGCTCAGCACCACCGTCCCGATGCCCCGGCTGCTGGCCGCGGCGGCGGCACTGGCGGTGCTGTGCTGCGCCCTGCTCGCCTTCCTCAACCGCGCGAACGGCTCCCGGGTCCCGGCGCGGTAGCCGGGTCCCGGGAGCCGTCGGGCATCAGGCGGCGCTCAGTCCTCGCCCTCCAGATCGCCCTCGGTCTCCAGGAAGATCTCGCGGAGCGCTTCGAGCGCCGCGGGGTCGGGCTTGGCCCACATGCCACGGGACTCGGCCTCCAGGAGGCGCTCGGCGATGCCGTGCAGGGCCCAGGGGTTGGCCTCCTGGAGGAACGCGCGGTTCTCCGGGTCCAGGACGTAGGTCTCGGTGAGCTTGTCGTACATCCAGTCGGCGACCACGCCGGTGGTGGCGTCGTACCCGAAGAGGTAGTCGACCGTCGCGGCGAGCTCGAAGGCGCCCTTGTAGCCGTGGCGGCGCATCGCCTCGATCCACTTGGGGTTCACGACCCGCGCCCTGAAGACGCGCGAGGTCTCCTCCACGAGGGTGCGGGTGCGGATCGTCTCCGGGCGGGTGGAGTCGCCGATGTACGCCTCGGGGGCCGTGCCCCGCAGCGCCCGTACGGTGGCGACCATGCCGCCGTGGTACTGGAAGTAGTCGTCGGAGTCCGCGATGTCGTGCTCGCGGGTGTCGGTGTTCTTCGCGGCGACGGCGATGCGCTTGTACGCCGTCTCCATCTCCTCGCGGGCCGAACAGCCGTCGAGACCGCGGCCGTAGGCGTAGCCGCCCCAGACCGTGTAGACCTCGGCGAGGTCGGCGTCGGTGCGCCAGTCACGGGAGTCGATCAGCTGGAGCAGGCCCGCGCCGTACGTCCCCGGGCGGGAGCCGAAGATGCGGGTGGTGGCGCGGCGTTCATCGCCGTGCTCGGCGAGGTCGGCCTGCGCGTGGGCCCGTACGAAGTTCTGCTCGGCGGGCTCGTCGAGGCCCGCGACCAGGCGGACCGCGTCGTCCAGCAGGCCGATGGTGTGCGGGAAGGCGTCCCGGAAGAAGCCGGAGATGCGGAGCGTGACGTCGATGCGGGGGCGGCCCAGCTCCTCCGGAGCCACAGCTTCAAGTCCCGTTACCCGGCGGGAGGCGTCGTCCCAGACGGGGCGGACGCCGAGCAGCGCGAGGGCCTCGGCGACGTCGTCGCCGGCGGTGCGCATCGCGCTCGTGCCCCACAGGGACAGGCCGACGGAGGTGGGCCAGTCGCCGTTGTCCGCCTTGTACCGCTCCAGGAGGGAGTCGGCCAGGGCCTGGCCGGTCTCCCAGGCGAGGCGCGAGGGCACGGCCTTGGGGTCGACGGAGTAGAAGTTGCGGCCGGTCGGCAGGACGTTGACCAGGCCGCGGAGTGGCGATCCCGAGGGGCCGGCCGGTACGAAGCCGCCCTTCAGGGCGTGCACGACGTGGTCCAGTTCGGCCGTCGTGCCGGCCAGGCGCGGGACGACCTCGCGCGCGGCGAAGTCGAGGATGTCGGCGACCTGCCGGGAGTGGTCCGCGGCCACGGAGGCCACGGCCTCGGGGGCCCAGTCCGCGTCCTCCATCGCCTGGACCAGGGCGCGGGCCTGCTCCTCGGCGGCGTCGGCGGTGGTGCGGGTCGCCGCGGACTCGTCCAGGCCGAGCGCCTCGCGCAGGCCGGGCAGGGCGGACGTACCGCCCCAGATCTGCCGGGCGCGGAGGATCGCGAGGACCAGGTCGACGCGGGTGGCGCCGGTCGGCGCGCCGCCCAGTACGTGCAGTCCGTCGCGGATCTGGGCGTCCTTGACCTCGCACAGCCAGCCGTCGACGTGCAGCAGGAAGTCGTCGAAGCCGTCGTCGTCCGGGCGGTCCTGCATGCCCAGGTCGTGGTCGAGCTTGGCGGCCTGGATGAGGGTCCAGATCTGCGCGCGGATCGCGGGCAGCTTGGCCGGGTCCATGGAGGAGATCTGCGCGTACTCGTCGAGCAGCTGCTCCAGGCGCGCGATGTCGCCGTAGGAGTCGGCGCGGGCCATCGGCGGGACGAGGTGGTCCACGAGGGTGGCGTGCACGCGGCGCTTGGCCTGGGTGCCCTCGCCCGGGTCGTTGACCAGGAACGGGTAGATCAGCGGCAGGTCGCCGAGGGCGGCGTCCGGGCCGCAGGCGGCGGAGAGGCCGGCGTTCTTGCCGGGCAGCCACTCCAGGTTGCCGTGCTTGCCCAGGTGGATCATCGCGTCGGCGCCGAATCCGCCGTCGGACTGCGCGGCGGCGATCCAGCGGTAGGCGGCCAAGTAGTGGTGCGAGGGCGGCAGATCGGGGTCGTGGTAGATCGCGATCGGGTTCTCGCCGAAGCCGCGCGGCGGCTGGATGAGGATCAGCAGGTTGCCGCGGCGCAGGGCCGCCAGCACGATGTCGCCCTCCGGGTTGCGGCTGCGGTCCAGGAACATCTCGCCGGGGGCCGGGCCCCAGTGCTCCTCGACCGCGGTGCGCAGCTCCTCCGGCAGCGTGGCGTACCAGCGCTTGTAGTCGGCCGCCGGGATGCGGACGGGGTTGCGGGCCAGCTGCTCCTCGGTGAGCCAGTCCTGGTCGTGGCCGCCGGCCTCGATGAGCGCGCGGATCAGTTCGTCACCGTCGCCGGAGACCAGGCCGGGGATCTCCTCCTCGGGCCCGAAGTCGTACCCCTCGGCGCGGAGGCGGCGCAGCAGCTCGACGGCGGAGGCCGGGGTGTCCAGGCCCACCGCGTTGCCGATGCGGGAGTGCTTGGTCGGGTACGCGGAGAGCACCAGCGCGACGCGCTTGTCGGCGGGCTCGATGTGGCGCAGCCGGGCGTGGCGTACGGCGGTGCCGGCGACCCGCGCGGCCCGCTCGGGGTCGGCGATGTACGCCGGGAGGCCGTCCTCGTCGATCTCCTTGAAGGAGAACGGCACGGTGATCAGGCGGCCGTCGAACTCGGGCACGGCGATCTGGCTGGCCGCGTCCAGCGGCGAGACGCCCTCGTCGTTCTCCTCCCAGTCGGCGCGCGAGGAGGTCAGGCAGAGCGCCTGGAGGACCGGTACGTCGAGGCCGGTGAGGGCGCCCGCGTCCCAGGACTCGTCGTCGCCGCCGGCCGAGGCGGTGGCGGGCTTGGTGCCGCCCGCCGCCAGCACGGTGGTGATGATCACGTCGGCGGCGCGCAGCTCGTCGATCAGCTCCGGCTCGGGCGCGCGCAGCGAGGCGACGTACCGCGGCATCGGCCGGCCGCCGGCGTCCTCGACGGCGCCGCACAGGGCGTCCACGAAGGCGGTGTTGCCGCTCATGTGGTGGGCGCGGTAGTAGAGCACCGCAACCGTGGGGGCGTCCGTGGCGATGTCCGTACGGGCGGTGCGCTCCAGCGGGCCCCAGGAGGGCGCCGCGGCGGGCGGCTCGAAGCCGTGGCCGGTGAGGAGCACGGTGTCGGAGAGGAAGCGGGCCAGCTGCTCCAGGTTGGCCGGGCCGCCGTGCGCCAGGTACGCGTGCGCCTCGGCGGCGATGCCGACCGGAACGGTGGAGGCGGCCATCAGCTGCGCGTCGGGGGCCTGTTCACCGGTGAGCACGACGACCGGGCGGCCGTCGGCGAGCAGCTGGTCCAGGCCCTCCTGCCAGGCGCGGATGCCGCCGAGGAGGCGTACGACGACCAGGTCGCAGCCGTCCAGCAGGGCGGGCAGCTCGTCGAGGTCCAGCCGGGAGGGGTTGGCGAAGCGGTAGCCGACCGGGCCGCCGGCCGCGCGGGCGCTGAGCAGATCGGTGTCGGAGGTCGACAGGAGCAGGATCTGACGGGGGGCGTTCTCCCCGGACTGCGGGTCCTCGGACTGGAGGTTCCCCTGCTGCGGGGTGGACTCACCGGACGTGGGCAGCATGCGGCGTCGGCCTTCCTCGGGGTCCGCGCCCCGGGCGGTGTCGGAATGGATCTCCCCTGCTCCGGCAGGGCCGAGAGCGGGGGAAAGGGAGTTCCTGACTCACCCGGCCGCAGGGGCCGGGCTCACAGTGGCGGGACCGCGCCGGATTCGCACCGGGCTTCCTCCCCTGTCGCCGTCGCCGGCGAAGTGACGGACCGGGTGGTCCGCCGTGGTCATAGTAAGGGCCACCTCCCCGGCGCGGGGCGGACGGCCGGGGCGGGATCGGTATGCTCGCCGCCATGCCCACGGCGACCAACCCACCACCCCGGGACGAACCCCCCATACCGGTTCGCCTCGACGCCTGCCCGGGCACTTTGCGGCTGCACAGCGCGGACGACGGTGCGCTGGCCCGCGTCCGGGTGCCCGGCGGCGTACTGACCGCCGCTCAGGCGGGCGCGCTGGCCGATGCGGCGCTCCGGCTCGGGGACGGTTCGCTGCATCTCACCTCGCGCGGAAATGTGCAATTGCGCGGCCTGGACGGCGACTGCGGCGCGGCCCTCGCGGGCCTGCTCGACGCGGCCGGACTGCTGCCGTCGTACCGGCACGAACGGGTACGGAACATCGTCGCCTCGCCGCTGTCCGGGCTGGACGGCGCCGGGCACGCGGACGTACGCGAGTGGCTGCGCGGCCTCGACGGGCTGCTGTGCGCGAGCGACGCCACGGCGGCGCTCTCGGGGCGGTTCCTGTTCGCGCTGGACGACGGGCGCAGGGACGTGGCGGCGCTCGGCGCGGATGTGACATTGCTCGCCCTCGGCGACGGGGCCGCCCTGCTGCACATCGGTGCGGCGGAGGGCGCTGCGGACGGCGCTGCGGGCGCTGCTCTTCGGGTACGCGCCGCCGACGGCCCCCGGGCCGCGCTGACGGCCGCCGAGGTCTTCCTGGAAGTGGCTGCGGAGAGCCGCTCGAACGCGGCGGCGGAGAGCCGGTCCCGCACCTGGCGGGTACGCGATCTGCCGGACGGCGCCGACGCGTTGGCACGCGAGACGGCCCTACGGCTGGACGCGGCGGGCATTCCCTGCACGTATGCGGCGAGCATTCCCTGCACGTATACGGATACCGCCACGGCTACGGATACGGAGCGGACCTCGCTGCCCACGGGAGCCGCGCCACCCGCCCCCGGCATCGTCGACGGCCCCGACGGCCTTCGGGCGCTGTCCGTCCTCGCCCCTCTGGGGACGCTGACCGCCGCACAGTGGAGGCTGCTGACCGACGTGGCCCGCACGGACGGCGCCGGCGAGCTGCGGCTCACCCCGTGGCGCGGCGTGGTCGTCCCCGGGCTGTGCCAGGAGTCGGCCGACGCCCGGCTGCGGGAGCTGGAGGCGGCCGGCCTGATCACCGACCCGGCCTCCCCCTGGCACGGCGTGGGCGCCTGCATCGGCCGCCCCGGCTGCGCCAAGTCGCTGGCCGACGTGCGGGCGGACGCGGCCACCGCCCTCGGCACGGGCGGCGGGCTGCCCGTGTACTGGTCGGGCTGCGCGCGCCGCTGCGGCCACCCGCAGGGCGACTGGGTGGACGTGGTCGCCACCCCCGAGGGCTACGAGGTCGACGGGTACCGGGTCACGGAGCGCGGCGATCGCCTGCGTACTGTCGTGACCGACACCGCAGACATGAACGGGTCTTCAGATGTATCTGGTGTGAGCGAGTCCGCGGACACGCCTGCGCCCGCGGGCTTTCCCGGGCCCGCTGACGGGCGGACGTCAGCGGACCTTGCCGTCGCCGTGGCGGCAGCACGTACGAGCGCAGCGGCCCCGGCCACCACGTGACCACTGCGGTCCCGACCACCGCGACCACAGCGACGAGATGAGCGAGAGCAGAGTGTTCGACTACGAGAAGGACGGGGCGGAGATCTACCGCCAGTCCTTTGCCACCATCCGCGCGGAGGCGGACCTCGCGGGGCTGCCCGCGGACGTCGCCCAGGTCGCGGTCCGGATGATCCACGCCTGCGGGATGACCGACCTCGTCCGCGACCTCGCCTTCAGCCCGGAGGTGATCGGCCGGGCCCGCGCCGCGCTGGAGTCGGGCGCGCCGGTGCTGTGCGACGCGCAGATGGTCGCGAGCGGCGTCACCCGCAAGCGGCTGCCCGCTGACAACGACGTGGTGTGCACCCTGTCGGAGCCGGGCGTACCGGAGCTGGCCGCGAAGCTCGGCACCACGCGCAGCGCCGCCGCGCTGGAACTGTGGCGCGACCGCGGCCTGCTGGAGGGCTCGGTGGTGGCCGTGGGCAACGCGCCGACCGCCCTGTTCCGCCTGCTGGAGATGGTCGCGGAGGGCGCGCCGCGCCCGGCGGCCGTGCTCGGCATACCGGTGGGCTTCATCGGTGCGGCCGAGTCGAAGGACGCCCTGGCGGCCAACGCGCTGGGCCTGGACCACCTGGTGGTGCGGGGCCGGCGCGGCGGCAGCGCGATGGCCGCGGCCGCCGTCAACGCGATTGCGAGCACCGCGGAATGAGCACGACCACGCAGAGCGGCGCCGCCGAGGGCGCAGGGGGCCCCGAGAAGGCCGGGAACACCGGGAAGCTGTACGGGGTCGGGCTGGGGCCCGGCGACCCGTCCCTGCTGACCCTGCGGGCCGTCGAGGCCATCGGCGAGGCGGACGTCGTCGCGTACCACAGCGCCCGGCACGGCCGCTCCCGCGCCCGGGCGATCGCCGAGCGGTACCTGCGCCCCGACCACATCGAGGAGCTGCTGCGGTACCCGGTCACGGTCGAGACGACGGACCACCCCGGCGGCTACCGGGGCGCGCTCGACGACTTCTACGAGGAGGCCTCGGCCCGGCTCGCGGCGCACCTCGAAGCGGGCCGCACGGTCGCCGTCCTCGCCGAGGGCGACCCGCTCTTCTACGGCTCGTACCAGCACATGCACAAGCGGCTCGCGCACCGCTTCCCCACCGAGGTCGTCCCCGGGATCACCTCGGTCAGCGCCTCTGCCGCCCGGCTCGGCACCCCGCTCGTCGAGGCCGAGGAAACCCTGACGATCGTGCCCGGCACGCTGCCGGAGGACGAGCTGACGGCCCGGCTCGCCGCCGCCGACTCGGCGGTCGTGATGAAGCTCGGCCGTACGTTCCCGACCGTGCGCCGCGCCCTGGAGCGCGCGGGCCGGCTGGCGGACGCACGGTACATGGAGCGGGCCTACATGGAGGGCGAGCGCACGGCGGCGCTGGCGGACGTGGACCCGGAGTCGGTGCCGTACTTCTCGGTGGCCGTGCTGCCGTCCCGAGTGGACAGCGGCCCCGCGGCCCCGGAGCGCGGCGAGGTGACCGTCGTCGGTACCGGGCCCGCCGGGGCACCGTGGCTGACGCCCGAGTCGCGCGGCGCCCTGGACAACGCCACCGACCTGGTCGGCTACACGACGTACCTGGACCGGGTGCCGGTACGGGCCGGGCAGCTGCGGCACGGGTCGGACAACAAGGTCGAGTCCGAGCGCGCCGAGTTCGCCCTGGACCTGGCGCGCCGCGGGCGGCGGGTGGCGGTCGTCTCCGGCGGCGACCCCGGCGTCTTCGCGATGGCCACGGCCGTCCTGGAGGCGGCCGCGCAGCCGGAGTACGCGGATGTGCCGGTACGGGTGCTGCCGGGCGTGACGGCGGCGAACGCGGCAGCGGCCCGCGCGGGCGCCCCGCTCGGCCACGACTACGCCACGATCTCGCTGTCCGACCGGCTCAAGCCCTGGGAGGTCATCGCCGAGCGGCTGCGCGCCGCGGCCGCGGCCGACCTGGTGCTGGCGCTCTACAACCCCGGTTCGCGCAGCCGTACCTGGCAGGTCGGCAAGGCCCGCGAGCTGCTCCTCGAACACCGCGCGCCGGACACCCCGGTGGTGCTCGGCCGCGACATCGGCGGCCCCGAGGAGAGCGTCCGCATCGTGCGGCTGGCCGACCTGGACCCGTCCGAGGTCGACATGCGCACCCTTCTGATCGTCGGCTCCTCCCAGACGCAGACGGTACGGCGAGGCAACGACGAGCAGATCGTCTGGACGCCGCGGCGGTACCCGGAGGACTGATGCCGCGGCGGTACCCGGAGGACCGACGGAGGCGTGGCCCTCGGGGCGCGCCTCCGGGGATCACGCCTCCGTACGGAGGGCCTCGCCCAGGTGCTCCGCCAGCCAGCGGACGGCCTGTTCGGGGCCGTCCGCGACGGGGACGCCGGCCGGGGCCGCCGGGCGGCGGACGACGACCACCGGGACGCCGGCCTCACGGGCGGCGGTGAGCTTCGGCGCGGTGGCCGCTCCCCCGCTGTCCTTCGTGACCACGACGTCGATCCGGTGCTCGCGCAGCAGCGCCCGCTCGCCGTCCAGGGTGAACGGGCCGCGGTCGAGCAGCACCTCCATGTGCGGCGGGCACGGCCCTTCGGGTGCGTCCACGGACCGCATGAGGAACCACAGGTCCGTCAGGTCCGCGAAGGCGGACAGGCCCATCCGGCCGGTGGTGAGGAAGACCCGGCGGCCCAGCTCCGGAAGGAGTGCGGCGGCCTCCTGGAGGGAGCCGGCCGGGTGCCAGTCGTCGCACGCGCCGGGGACCCAGCCGGGCCGGCGCAGCGCCAGCAGGGGAACATGGGCCATGCCCGCGGCCGTCGCCGCGTTGAAACTGATCTTTCCGGCGAAAGGATGGGTGGCGTCGATGAGCACGTCCACCTGGTGCGCGCGCAGCCACTGGGCCAGCCCCTGGGCGCCGCCGAAGCCGCCGATGCGTACCTCGCCCGGCGGCAGCACGGGACGGGCGACGCGGCCCGCGAGCGAGGTCGTCACGCGTACCCCGCCGGCGAGCGGGCCGTCGGCCAGCGCCGTGGCGAGGCGGCGGGCCTCCGTGGTCCCGCCGAGGATCAGTACGTGCGTGGCGTGCATCGGGTCCTTCCATGAGTGAGGCGAGCGGCGGGCGCAGCGCCCAACTCAAGCACACCGGTCTGCGGCCCGGCTGGACGACCGGTGCCTGTGCCACCGCGGCGGCCACCGCCGCGTACACCGCGCTGCTGACCGGCGACTTCCCCGACCCGGTGACGATCACCCTGCCCAAGGGGCAGACCCCGGCATTCGCGCTCGCGGTCGAGGAGCTGTCCGAGGGCGGGCCCGGGGAGCCCGCCGGGAGGCGCGCGACGGCGGGCGTGGTCAAGGACGCGGGGGACGACCCGGACGTCACGCACGGCGCGCTCGTCCGCGTCACCGTACGTGCCCTGCCGCCCGGCTCCGGGGTGGTCTTCAAGGCCGGCCCCGGGGTGGGGACGGTGACCCGCCCGGGTCTCCCCCTCGATGTCGGCGAGCCGGCCGTCAACCCGGTACCGCGCCGGCTGATGCGCGACCATCTGGCGCAGGTCGCCGCGCGCCACGGGGGCGGCGCTGCGGACGTCGAGCTGACCGTCTCGGTGGACCACGGCGAGGAGATCGCCCGCTCCACGTGGAACCCGCGGCTCGGCATCCTGGGCGGGCTGTCGATCCTCGGGACGACCGGCGTCGTCGTGCCGTACTCGTGCTCGGCGTGGATCGACTCCATCCGGCGCGGCGTGGACGTGGCCCGCGCGGCCGGGCGTACGCACGTGGCGGGCTGTACCGGCTCGACGTCCGAGAAGACGGTGGTGGCCGAGTACGGGCTGCCCGAGGACGCGCTGCTGGACATGGGCGACTTCGCGGGCGCGGTACTGAAGTACATCCGCCGCCACCCCGTGGACCGGCTGACGGTCTGCGGGGGCTTCGCCAAGCTCTCCAAGCTGGCCGCCGGCCACCTGGACCTGCACTCCGCCCGCTCCCAGGTCGACAAGGGCTTCCTCGCCGGCCTGGCGCGCCGCGGCGGCGCGGACGAGGCGCTGGCGGCCGAGGTGGCGGAGGCCAACACCGGGCTCGCGGCACTTCAGTTGTGCGCGGCGGCCGGGGTCCCGCTGGGCGACCTCGTGGCGGCCACCGCCCGGGACCAGGCCCTTGAGGTGCTGCGCGGCGCCCCCGTGGCCGTCGACGTCATCTGCATCGACCGCGCGGGCAACGTGGTGGGCCGCAGCAGCCCCCGCTGACCCACCGCCGCGGGGGCCGGCCGACCGCACGAAGCGGCGCTCCGGTCTCCCCGCGCCCTGTCTCCCGTCTCCCGGCTCCCGGCCTCAGCACATGTGGCGGTCGCGCACCGTCTCAGCACACGTGGCGGTCGCGCTCCGCCGAGTACAGGTGGCTGTCGCGGAAGTGCTCGGCGGCCAGCGTGCGGCCCACGATGATGACCGCCGTGCGGACGATCCCGGCCGCCTTCACCTGGTCCGCGATGTCCTCCAGCGTGCCGCGCAGCACGACCTCGTCGGGCCGGCTGGCCATCGCGACGACCGCGGCCGGGCAGTCGGCCCCGTAGTGCGGCAGCAGTTCCGCCACGACGCGGTCCGCGTACCGGGCGGCCAGATGCAGCACCAGAAGGGCGCCGCTGCGCCCGAGGGTGGCCAGGTCCTCGCCCTCGGGCATCGCGGTCGCCTGCTGCGCGATACGGGTGAGGATCACCGTCTGGCCGACCGTCGGCACGGTCAGCTCCCGCTTGAGCGCCGCGGCGGCCGCCGCGAACGCCGGGACGCCGGGCACCACCTCGTACGGCACGCCCGCCGCGTCCAGCCGCCGCATCTGCTCGGCGACCGCGGAGAACACCGACGGGTCGCCGGAGTGCAGCCGGGCCACGTCGTGCCCGGCCTCGTGCGCCCGCAGCACCTCGGCGGTGATCTCGTCGAGGTTCAGCTGCGCCGTGTCCACCAGACGCGCGTCCGGCGGGCACTCGGCGAGCAGTTCACGCGGCACGAGGCTGCCCGCGTACAGGCAGACCCGGCAGCCGGCGAGCGTACGGGCACCGCGCACCGTGATCAGGTCGGCCGCGCCGGGGCCCGCGCCGATGAAGTACACGGTCATCTGTCGTCTCCTGGAAGTGCGTCGTAGTCGTCGTCCTCGGGCCCGTGGCCGGGCCCGGCCGCCGTCCGGGGCACGCCGCCGGTGCCCGCAGGGGCATCGAACGTCCCTCCCCGCAGACCGTCGAAGGCCCCTGGGCCGGCCCCGTCCCCCGGCCGACCGGGGTCCTTGCGTACCGCCCACTGCGTGACCGGCATCGCCTGCCGCCAGCCGGTGAACCCGCCCACCGGTACGGCGTGCGAGACGGCCAGCCGCACCAGCTCGCCGCCGTGCCTCCGGTACCAGTCCGCGAGCAGCGCCTCGGACTCCAGCGTCACGGTGTTGGCGACCAGCCGGCCGCCCGGCGGCAGCGCGGCCCAGCAGGCCGCGAGCAGGCCCGGGGTGGTCAGCCCGCCACCGATGAAGACCGCGTCCGGGGAGCGCAGTTCGGCCAGCGCCTCGGGGGCCGGGCCGGTGACGACCCGAAGGGCCGGTACGCCGAGCCGGTCGGCGTTGCGCCCGATGCGCTCGGCCCGTACGGGGTCACGCTCGACGCAGACGGCGCGGCACGAACGGTGGGCCCGCATCCACTCGATGGCGATGGAGCCAGAGCCGCCGCCGATGTCCCACAGCAGCTCGCCCGGCTCCGGGGCGAGCGCGCCCAGCGTGGCCGCCCGCACATGACGCTTCGTCAGCTGACCGTCGTGCTCGTACGCGGCGTCGGGCAGTCCGGGCACGGCACCCAGCGGCAGCGCGTCCGGGGACCGGCGGCACTCCAGGGCGATGACGTTCAGCGCGTCCCCGGGCGGGTGCGGCCAGTCCCCGGCGGTACCGGTCAGGACGCGCTCCCGCTCGCCTCCGAGCTGTTCGAGCACCCGCATCCGCGTCGGCCCGAAGCCCTGTTCACCCAGCAGCCGGGCGACCTCGGCCGGCGTGCCGGGGCCCGCGCTGAGGACCAGCAGCCGACGCCCCTCGTGCAGGGCGGCGGACAGCTGCGCGGGCGGCCGGCCGACGAGCGTGACGACCTCGGTCTCCTCCACCGGCCAGCCCAGCCGGGCGCAGGCGTAGGAGACGGAGGAGGGGTGCGGCAGGATGCGCAGCGCGTCGGTTCCGACCGCCCCGTCGCCGAGCACCTCGGTGAGCGTCCGTCCGATGCCGTAGAACATCGGGTCGCCGCTGGCCAGTACGGCGACCTTGCGGCCGGCGTGCGCCGCCAGCAGTGCGGGCACCGCGGGCCGCAGCGGGGACGGCCAGGACACCCGGCGCCCCGTGCACTCCGCCGGCAGCAGGTCCAGCTGGCGCGGCCCGCCGATGAGGACGTCCGCGTCCCGCAGCACGTACTGCGACGTGGCCGGGATGCCCGCCCACCCGTCGGCTCCGATCCCGACGACGGTCACGGCCGGTGGCGTGGGGGGTGGGGACGTGGCGGGGGTCACAGCCGGCTACCTCGGAGTTCGAGCGGATTCGGAGCCGCACTCTACTGGCCGCGCACCGCTGACCGCTGGCCGCCTCCCGGCCCCCTGCCCCGGCCCGGCTCGACCAATCCCTGACATGCCCGCGCTGAGAGTTTTCCACAGGCGAACGGACGGCCCGACAAGATCTCCCACGCCGGGCGCAGAATGGGTCCCATGACTGACGAGACCACTGCCACCACCGAGTCCATCCCGGACTGGGAGAAGCGCTTCCGGGCCCCCCGCGTCGGGCTGCCCGAGTGGGCGGAGGACGCCCCCGAGCGCTCCCTGTTCGTGTCGAACGCCACCGGCACCTTCGAGCTGTACGCGTGGGACCGGGCCGGCGGTGCGCAGCGCCAGGTCACGGACCGGCCGAACGGCACGACGGACGGGACGCTCACCCCCGACGGCGAGTGGATCTGGTGGTTCTCCGACACCGACGGCGACGAGTTCGGCGTCTGGATGCGCCAGCCGTTCGGCGGCGGCGAGGACGAGCCGGCCGCGCCCGGCCTCGCCCCCTCCTACCCCGGCGGACTCGCCCTCGGCCGCGACGGCTCGGCCGTCATCGGCCGCTCCACCGACGAGGAGGGCTCGACCGTCCACGTCGTCCGGCCCGGCCAGGACCCGGTGGAGATCTACCGCCACCGCGAGTCGGCCGGCGTCGGCGCCCTCTCCCACGACGGCTCCCTGATCGCCATCGAGCACACCGAGCACGGTGACGCGATGCACTCCGCGATCCGCGTCGTGCGCGCCGACGGCTCCACCGTCGCCGAGCTGGACGACACCAAGGGCGGCACCGAGGAGCTGGGCCTGTCCGTGATGGGCTTCGCGCCGGTCGACGGTGACACCCGGCTGCTGGTGGGCCACCAGCGCCGCGGCCGCTGGGAGCCGATGATCTGGGATCCGCTGACCGGCGAGGAGACCGCCCTCGCCATCGACCTGCCCGGCGACGTCGGCGCCGACTGGTACCCCGACGGTTCGGCGCTGCTGGTGGAGCACGAGTTCCAGGCCCGCGGCGAGCTGTGGCGGTACGCACCCGCCGACGGCGAGCTGACCCGCGTCGAGACCCCGACGGGCACGGTCTCGGGCGCCACCGCCCGGCCCGACGGCACCGTGGAGTTCCTCTGGTCCTCCGCCGCCCAGCCCCCGGAGGTCCGCTCCACGAGCGGCGCGGTCGTTCTCGACCCGCCCGGCATGAAGGCCCCGGGCTCCGTCCCGGTGACGGACACCTGGGTCGAGGGCCCCGGCGGCCGCATCCACGCCCTGGTCCAGACGCCCGCCGGCGACGGCCCCTTCCCGACCGTCTTCGACATCCACGGCGGCCCGACCTGGCACGACAGCGACGCCTTCGCCTCGGCACCGGCCGCCTGGGTGGACCACGGCTTCGCCGTCGTACGGGTCAACTACCGCGGCTCGACGGGATACGGCCGCGAGTGGACGGACGCGCTCAAGCACCGCGTCGGCCTGATCGAGCTGGAGGACATCGCCGCCGTCCGCGACTGGGCGGTGGAATCCGGCCTCGCCGACCCGGACAAGCTCGTCCTCTCCGGCGGCTCCTGGGGCGGCTACCTGACCCTCCTCGGCCTCGGCACCCAGCCCGAGTCCTGGGCACTCGGCCTGGCCGCCGTCCCCGTCGCGGACTACGTCACGGCGTACCACGACGAGATGGAGGCCCTGAAGGCGATGGACCGCACGCTCCTCGGCGGCACGCCGGAGGAGGTGCCGGAGCGCTTCGAGGCGTCCTCCCCGCTGACGTACGTGGACGCCGTCCGCGCCCCGGTGTACATCTCCGCCGGGGTCAACGACCCGCGCTGCCCCATCCGCCAGGTGGAGAACTACGTCGACCGCCTCAAGGCCCGCGCCCACCCGCACGAGGTCTACCGCTACGACGCGGGCCACGGCTCCCTCGTAGTGGAGGAGCGCATCAAGCAGCTCCGCCTGGAACTCGACTTCGCCCGCCGCCACCTGGAGGTCGGATGACCAAACCCTGAGAAACGAAGAGCCCGCTCCCCCTGCGGCCTGGGACGCCATGACCGCGGGGGCGAAGCGGCCGGAGCTGCGACGCGGCCGGAGCTGCGGAGCGATCGGGGCCGGGAAGCGGTCCGCGCCGGGAAGCGATCCGCGCCGGGAAGCGATCCGGGCTGGGAAGCGATTCGGCCCGGAAAGCGATCCGGGCTGGGGCACGAGGTTGCCTGCCCCAGCCACGATCCGAGCGGAGCTGAGCTGCGCTGCGCTGCGCTGCGCGGAGCTCAGCTGACCTGAGCTTCAGAGGTGGGGTGGGGTGGGCGGGGGGGGGAGGGGCGGCCCCCGGGGGGAGGGAGGCCCGCCCCTCAGGACCGTGAGGTGATTTTCGCCTCGGCCGTCCCCGCCGACTCCCCGTCCGCTGGAGTGTCCGGACCCGACGCCGCAGTATCCGGGCCCGACGCCGAAGCGCCCGGTCCGGACGTCGAAGCGCCCGTGCCCGACGCCGAAGCGCCCGGTCCGGACGTCGAAGCGCCCGTGCCCGACGACGAAGCGCTCGGACCCGACACCGCAGCGCCCGGACCCGAGGTCGACGCGCCCGGACCCGCTGCCGGCCCGCCCAGTTCGTCCGTAGGGATGCCCAAAGCCGCGTCCCTGGCGGCTTCGGATTCGCGGCGGAAGAGGCGGAACCACATGAAGATCACGAAGCCCGCGAAGACGAACCACTCGCCGGTGTAGCCGAGGTTCTGGAACGCCTTCAGGTCCAGTCCGCTGCCCTCGGCCGCGGCCGGGGGCACGGCCTTCAGGGGGGCCTGCGCGTCGGAGACGGTGATCCACGCGTCGTACACGTCGTACGGCACGATGTTGACCAGCGACGCCGCGCTGATCATGCCGAGCTGGCCCTGCGGCAGGCCGCCGCCGGTCTGGACGCCCTGCGTGCCCTGGCTCTCCGAGGCCTGGAGGGCGCCGGTGACGGTGACCTTCCCCCGCGGCGGCGCCGGCACCTTCGCCGTGGCGGCCTTGGAGTCCGCGTCGCCCGGCAGCCAGCCGCGTACGACGGGCAGCGCCCTGCCGCCGTCCGTACGCAGCATGGTCAGCACGTAGAAGCCGGTCCGCTCGCCGAGCTTCCGGCCGGGGACGAGCATCTGGTGACCGGTGTCGTACTGCCCGGTCGCGGTGGCGCTCCGGCCCGAGGTGTTCTGGTCGACGGGCAGCAACTGGGTCACCGGGCGGGCGGCCGCGGCCTTGGCGTCGGCCGCCCGGTGTTCCTGCTGCTGGTGGCTGTCGACGCGGTCCTCGAAGCGGCTCAGCTGCCAGCTGCCCATGAAGATGCACACGGGGATCGCCAGCAGGACGAAGACGTTGATTCCCCACCATCGCGGGGTGAGCAGGAACCGGTACACACCATCAAAGGTACGGGCACGTGCCTCGTACCCGGACGGCGGGCCCGTATCCGCCGGCCAGCGGCGCCTCGGCGGCCCGGGTCGGCACGCACACCTCGGGGCCGCTACTGCGCGGGCAGTGCGCCGGTGCGGTAGACCGTGCCCGCGCACGCCTCGTTGAGCGTGGTGGAGGCCGCGGACGGTTCACCGGCCTCCGGGGTGTGGCTGACCGCGACGCTGGCCGCCTGCGTACCGCCGTCCCCGGGCCCCTCGCTGCCACCGCCGGCCTCGTCGCCGTTGCCCTCGGCGGAGGAGGTGTTGGCCGGCTCGCCGCCGCCCGCCCCCTCCGAAGTGCCGGGCGTCGGCGTACCGGTCGTCGCGCAGCCGGAGGGGCCGCCGCCCTGCGCCGGGATCCAGGCGAACTTCACCTCGTACGCCTCGCCGGGCTTGAGCACGAGCTGGCCGGGTGCAGCGCCGGGGTCCGGCAGGCCGGGCGCGGCGTCGCCCGCCGTGTGGTCGACGACCTGGACACGGGTCGGGTCGGCGCTGCCCTGGGCCACGGCGACGACGCTGCCGCCGCCGTCGACGGAGCAGGACGTGGTGGAGACGTTGACGACCTTGAGGGCGCCGTAGACGCGGCCTTCGGCGTCGGGGGCGGCGACGCTGGCGCTGCCGTTGCCGAGCTGTGCGCGCAGGCAGGCCGGGGAGGTGACGTCCATCGTGGCGGCCGGGTCGGCGGCGGGGTCGCCGGGCTGCTCGGTGCTGCCGCCCTCGTTCCTGCCCTTGTCCTTGTCGGTCTTCTTGTCGTCCTTGTCGCCCTTCTTGCCGTCCTTGCCGGCCGGGCGGTCGGTGTGCTGCCCGGCCGGCCCGCCGTGCGTGCCGCCGGTCGTGACGTGCGCCCGGGAGCTGCTGGCGGCGTTGGCCTGGCGGTCGGCGTCATCGCCCCCGCCGTTGGCGACGTGCAGCATGGCGGGCATGGCCGTACCGCCGAAGAGCAGTACGGCGGCGGCGCCGACCACGGCGTGCCGGCGGCGCCTGCGCCGGGCCGGTACCGCGCGGCGGAGGTGGTCGAGGGAGTCGGGTGCCGGCTCCAGGTCGCGGACGGCGGACCGGAGGAGGTTCCGCAGCTCCTCCTCACCACCACGGCCGTCGAGACCACCACGGTCGTCGAGACCGCCATGGCCACCGAGACCACCGAGACCACCGGGGCCGTCCCCCATGGCACCGTTGTCATCGTTGTCATCCGGCGTATGCGCACCCGGCCGCGTACCGCCGTCCGGCGGCCCGTCCTCCGGGCGCGTCTCGCTCTCCGGCGCCCCGTCCTCCGGGCGCGCCGTTTCGTGCCGGCCCGTCGAGCCTTCGGAGCCGGGCTCGTGCGGGCCGTACTGCTTGCTGGTCATGCCGGAGCCTCCATGGCGACGCGCAGCGCCGCGATACCCCGTGAGCCGTACGCCTTTACCGAGCCGAGCGATATGCCCAGCGTCTCGGCGACCTGTGCCTCGGTCATGTCGGCGAAGTAGCGCAGCACGAGGACTTCGCGCTGGCGCCGTTGCAGACCGCGCATCGCCTTGATCAATTGGTCCCGTTCCAGCTGTTCGTACGCGCCTTCTTCGGCGCTCGCCATGTCGGGCATCGGCTTGGACAGCAGCTTCAGTCCGAGGATGCGGCGGCGCAGCGCGGAGCGGGAGAGGTTGACGACCGTCTGCCGGAGATAGGCGAGGGTCTTCTCGGGGTCGCGCACACGGTTGCGCGCGGAGTGCACGCGGATGAACGCTTCCTGGACGACGTCCTCGCAGGACGCGGTGTCGTCCAGGAGCAGCGCGGCGAGACCGAGGAGGGAGCGGTAGTGCGCTCTGTAGGTCTCGGTGAGGTGGTCGACTGTGGTGCCCGCTGCCATCGCCTCGTCAGCGTTCCCGTGCTGGGACGGTGCCTGCGAGGGGCGCGCGGCGGGCCAGGGCGCGATCACCGGCATACCGCCGGGGATGCGAGTACGCGGCGGCCGCGCCACAGCTGTGCCGCCTGCGCCCGCCGGGCCGATCGCGATGCCGAGTACCTCTGCCACGCCTGTTGGACACGCTTCCCCCCGTCAGGGTTGTACGCGCAAGGCACCGTTTTTGGCGATGCGTTGAATGCCCTCATGCGTACCAGCTCTTCCTTGATGCCCCATGTTGCCCGTGCCCCTATGGGCGGTATTACGCACTTACCGCGGCCCTTGTGGGGCCTTCGCCGTACGCCGTGAGGGCGCGTCGCCGAACCGTGCCGTGCCGAACGCCCAGGAAGGGCGGCGACAAAGACGCTCCCCGCGCGGCTGCGGTTGCAGCTCGACGGGGAGCGAATAGTCGAACGGGCCATCGACCCAGCTCAAGCGATCGGGGTCGATCGTCCGCTCACAGGACCTTCACAAGTAGTCCTCGAATTATTACCCACCAGGGAACATCTTGGGGAGTGGGTTTCTTCGACGTTCAATCAATCGGGGCCATCGCCGCCCCGGAAGCCCCGGCCACCCACGGCCCCGCTCTCCGCCGACGCCCGGCGGATCAGTGCCCCGTCAGCTCCGCCGCGACCAGCTCGCCGATCTGCGCGGTGTTCAGGGCCGCGCCCTTGCGGAGGTTGTCGCCACAGACGAAAAGTTCCAGCGCGAGCGGGTCGTCCAGGGACCTGCGTACCCGGCCGACCCAGGTCGGGTCCGTACCGACCACATCGGCGGGCGTCGGGAACTCGCCCTCCCCGGGGTCGTCGCACAGCACCACACCGGGCGCGGCGGCCAGGATCTCGTGCGCCCCCGCCACCGTGACCTCGCGCTCGAAGCGCGCGTGCACGGTCAGGGAGTGCGTGGTGATCACCGGTACCCGGACGCAGGTGGCGGTGACCCGGAGGTCCGGCAGCCCGAGGATCTTGCGGGACTCGTTGCGGACCCTCAGCTCCTCGGAGGACCAGCCGTCCTCCTGCAGGGAACCGGCCCACGGCACGACGTTCAGCGCCATCGGCGCGGGGAACGGCCCGAGGTCGTCCCCGACGGCCCGCCGTACGTCGCCGGGCGTCGTGCCCAGCTCGGTGCCGGACACCTCGGAGAGCTGGCTGCGCAGGACGTCGACGCCGGCCCTGCCCGCGCCGGAGACCGCCTGGTACGAGGACACGATCAGCTCGCTCAGCCCGTACTCGGCATGCAGCGCGCCCATTGCGACGATCATCGAGAGCGTCGTGCAGTTCGGGTTGGCGATGATGCCGCGCGGGCGGACGCGGGCGGCTCGCGCGTTGACCTCCGGTACGACCAGCGGCACGTCCGGGTCCATCCGGAAGGCGGCGGAGTTGTCGACGACCACCGCGCCCTTGG
Organism: Streptomyces sp. NPDC050806; assembly: GCF_055586425.1. Classification (NCBI taxonomy): domain Bacteria; kingdom Bacillati; phylum Actinomycetota; class Actinomycetes; order Kitasatosporales; family Streptomycetaceae; genus Streptomyces; species Streptomyces sp. NPDC050806. The sequence continues at coordinate 222,852 of NZ_JBVJIF010000006.1, forward strand.
CGGCGGCGATCGGCGCCCACTTCGCCGAGACCTCGTCCGGCACGTCGAAGAGCGCGATGTCGATGTCGTCGAAGGCCTCTTCGGCGAGCGCCAGCACCTCGGTCTCCGCGCCGCGCACGGTCAGCTTGCGCCCCGCCGAGCGGGGCGAGGCGATCAGCCGTACCTCGCCCCAGATGTCGGCACGCTCGGAGAGGATGCCGAGCAGTACGCCGCCGACGGCGCCGGTGGCGCCGACGACGGCGAGGTTCGGCCGGGGCGCGCGGTCGTCCGCGCGCCCCGCCTGGACCGACAGCATCGGCCCATCAGCCGATGTCATCGGCCGGTGCCGCCATACACCACGGCCTCGTCGGAATCGGTGTCGAGACCGAACGCGCTGTGGACGGCCTGGACGGCCTCGTTGACGTCATCGGCGCGGGTGACGACCGAGATGCGGATCTCGGAGGTCGAGATGAGCTCGATGTTCACGCCCGCGTTGGACAGCGCCTCGAAGAAGCCGGCGGTGACGCCGGGGTTGGTCTTCATGCCGGCGCCGACCAGGGAGATCTTGGCGATCTGGTCGTCGTAGCGGAGCGAGTCGAAGCCGACGGACGGCTTGGTCTTCTCCAGCGCCGCGATGGCCTTGCGGCCCTCGGTCTTCGGCAGCGTGAAGGAGATGTCGGTCAGGCCGGTGGAGGCTGCCGAGACGTTCTGCACGACCATGTCGATGTTGATCTCGGCGTCCGCGATCGCCCGGAAGATCGTCGCGGCCTCGCCCGGCTTGTCCGGTACGCCGACGACCGTGACCTTCGCCTCGGAGGTGTCGTGCGCGACACCCGAGATGATCGCCTGCTCCATCGGCTCGTCCCCTTGCGGTTCGTTGCTGACCCACGTACCCCGAAGCCCCGAGAACGAGGACCGGACGTGGATCGGGATGTTGTAACGGCGTGCGTACTCGACGCAGCGGTGCAGCAGCACCTTGGAACCGGAGCTGGCCAGCTCCAGCATGTCCTCGAAGGAGATCCAGTCGATCTTGCGGGCCTTCTTCACGACCCGCGGGTCGGCGGTGAAGACACCGTCGACGTCGGTGTAGATCTCACAGACGTCCGCGTTGAGCGCGGCGGCCAGCGCGACGGCGGTCGTGTCCGAGCCACCGCGGCCCAGGGTGGTGATGTCCTTCTTGTCCTGGGACACACCCTGGAAGCCGGCGACGATCGCGATGTTGCCCTCGTCGACGGACGTCTTGATCCGGCCCGGCGTGACATCGATGATCCGTGCCTTGTTGTGCACGGAGTCCGTTATGACACCGGCCTGGCTGCCCGTGAAGGACTGCGCCTCGTGTCCGAGGTTTTTGATCGCCATCGCCAGCAGGGCCATGGAGATCCGCTCTCCGGCGGTCAGCAGCATGTCGAACTCGCGGCCCGAAGGAATCGGGGAAACTTCCTCCGCGAGATCGATCAGCTCGTCCGTCGTGTCGCCCATCGCGGAGACCACTACGACAACTTGGTTGCCGTTCTTCTTGGCCTCGACGATTCGCTTGGCAACGCGCTTGATGCCCTCGGCATCCGCAACGGATGAGCCGCCGTACTTCTGCACGACAAGGCCCACGTGTGCTCGCTCCTCGCAACTGTCTGTCGGATCCCCGTGGCCTGCGGATTCCGCAGGTCTGCGGTTGTTTCCGGACCCCCGGGTTCAGGGGCCATGCGGTCGGCTCAGTCTATCGAGCAGGCGGAATCCGCCTCGCCAATACCACATCGTGAGACACATTGCTCGCAACCTGATCGAAACGGTCGGCATGCCGGTCGCGTCCGACCGCCGCACCCACCGCCCTGACCCGGTACGAGCCGTCCCGTGTCTTTCTTTCCGAGTATCTCCCGAAACGGCCGGCGTGGCGCTCCGTCGCGCCCGCTCGGCAGGCCACCTGCCCGCTCCGGCCAAGAGCACACGGAAACCACCCGGAAACGTAAGCCAGCTCACAAGGCGCGCGGTGTTACGCGGCGGCGCCCAAGGGCACGCCGGGCCCTGCCCGCGCGCCCGGCGCTCAGGCCTGGCGCAGGCCGAGCGGGCCGGCGATCTCCGCCGCCATCACCTTCCCGGCCTCTTCCTCCAGGTCGCCACTGCCGTCGGCGCCCGTGTCGGTGTCCAGGCCGTCCAGCTCGTCCAGCGGCTGGTCCAGGCGTACGTGCGCGACCAGCGACTGCAGGGCGCGCAGCGCGGCGCTCGCGGTGGGGCCCCAGTTCGACAGGTACGAGAACTGCCACCACCACAGGGCCTCGGTGATCCGCCCGGCCCGGTAGTGCGCGAGGCCGTGCCGCAGGTCGGTGATGATGTCGGCGAGGTCGTCGGAGATCCGGCAGGCCACCGGCGCGCTGCGCGGGACGTACGGGTCGAACAGCTCGTTGTAGACGTCCACCGGGTCCAGCAGCGTCGCGAACCGCTCCCGCAGCTCGTCCACGTCCGGCTCGGGGCCGATGTCCGGCTCGTACCGCTCGTCCGGGACGATGTCCTCGTGGGCGCCCAGCCGGCCGCCGGTGAGCAGCAGCTGGGAGATCTCCAGGAGCAGGAAGGGCACGGCGCTGTCCGGCTCGTCGCCGCGGGCCACTTCCGTGACCGCGACGATGAAGCTGTCGATGGAGTCGGCGACCTGTACCGCGAAGTCGTCCGGGTTCTGCGTCGCGTTGTGCAGCGTGGGATCAGACATCGAGAAGTCTCCGTCCTTCGAAGGCCCGCCCGAGCGTGACCTCGTCGGCATACTCCAGATCGCCCCCGACCGGCAGGCCGCTGGCCAGGCGCGTCACCTTCAGTCCCATGGGCTTGATCATGCGCGCGAGGTACGTGGCGGTGGCCTCGCCTTCCAGGTTCGGGTCGGTGGCCAGGATCAGCTCGCCGACGGTGCCGTCGGCGAGCCGGGCCAGCAGCTCCCTGATCCGCAGATCGTCCGGGCCCACGCCCTCGATGGGGCTGATCGCCCCGCCCAGTACGTGGTACCGGCCGCGGAACTCCCGCGTCCGCTCGATGGCGACGACGTCCTTGGGCTCCTCGACCACGCAGATGACCGAGGGGTCCCGGCGCGGGTCACGGCAGACCTGGCACTGCTCGTCCTGCGCGACATTGCCGCACACGGCACAGAACCGGACCTTCGCCTTGACCTCCATCAGCGCGTTCGCCAGCCGCCGGACGTCGGTCGGCTCGGCCTGGAGGACATGGAAGGCGATCCGCTGCGCGCTCTTGGGACCGACGCCGGGCAGCCGCCCCAGCTCTTCGATCAGGTCCTGGACCACGCCTTCGTACACGGAACGCTCTCTCCCTTGTCCGCCCTGCTCCGTACGCTAGTTGCCCTCCCGTCCGAAGGGGAGGTCTTGGCCCCCTGAAGAGGGAACCTGCCGGAACTCTTGGCCTGCCGGCCGTCCGGTCTTCTGCTGTTCTTCCCCGCCGTGACCCGCTCGGCCCGGCCCCTTACGGAACCGGACCGGCTCTCGTCTTACGGAACCGGACCGGCTCCCGTCGGAAAAGGGCAGCCTCAGAAGGGGAGGCCGGGGATGCCGCTGCCGCCGCCGAGGCCCTGCGCGAGCGGGCCCAGCTTGTCCTGCTGGAGCTTGGCGGCCGCGGCGTTCGCGTCCTGGACCGCGGCGATGACGAGGTCCGCGAGGGTCTCGGCCGTCTCCTCGGGCGTCGCCGCCTCCGGGTCCACCGCCTTGGGGTCGATCTCCAGGCCCTTCAGCTCGCCGGCGCCGTTCACCGTCGCCTTGACGAGGCCACCGCCTGCGGACCCCGACACGGGCGTCTGCGCCAGCTCCTGCTGGGCCGCCGCGAGGTCCTGCTGCATCTTCTGGGCCTGCTGGAGCAGCTGCTGCATATCGGGCTGACCACCGGGGATCACTGCGGACTCCTGCCGTACGACTACAAATGGGTGCGGTAGCCCGAGCCTACGTGCTCCGGGAGCGTGACGCCCTACGTCGCGAGGAGGAGCACGGATGTGCGCCCGTCATGGGCAGCGGTGCGCCTGCGGCGATGACGGAAAGCGACAAAAAGCGACACAGTTACTCGCTGCTGTCGCAGGAGGTCACTCGTTGTCGTCGTACGAGATCACTCGTGGGCGTCGCCCACGAGGACACTCGCTGTCGTCGCCCCACGAGATCACTCGTTGTTGTACTCCTCTATGACCGTCGCACCCAGCTCGCGGACGATGAGGTCGTAGCCGCTCAGCGCCGAGTCGACGAGATCGGCGTCGTCCTCCGCCGGCATGTCCTCCTCGATCGACATGGGCGGGGGCTCCGGTTCGCGGTACGCCGGCTCGGCAGCCGGACCCGGCGCCTGCGGGGCTGCGGCCGAGGCCACGGCCTGCCGCGCCCGCTGCGCGCCCTGGCCGCCGCCCGCGCCGGCGCTCCGGTCGGGCCCGCCCTGCGCGGGCGGTGCGGGCGCCGCCGCGGGCTGGGACGGGCCGGCCGGGGCACCGCCGCCGCCGAAGCCGCCACCACCGCCGCCGAAGCCGCCACCGCTCGCGCCGCTGCCGCCGAAGCCGCCGCCGCGCGGGGCCGGGCCGCCGCTCGGCGGGCTGGCGCCGCCCGACGGGTCGATGATCGCCTCGACCCGCCACTGCACGCCGAACCGCTCGGCCAGCGCCTCCCGCAGCACGTCCTCGCTGCCGCCGTTCGCGAAGCTGTCGCGCGCGCCGGCATTGGGGAAGCCGACCTGCAGCGTCGTGCCGTCGAACCCGGCCACCTGAGCGTTCTGGCTGAGCAGGATCCAGGTGAAACGCCGCTTGCCCTTCACCGCCTCCAGGATGTCCGGCCACATCTGCCGTACCTGCTGGGTCCCCTGGGCGTTGCTCTGCCCACCGGCCCCCGGCGCGCCCCCGCCCTGCTGGGCCGCGGGCTGCTGCGGGGCCGCCGGCTGCGGTGCGGACGGCTGAGGGGCGTACGACGGCTGCCCGCCGGACTGCTGTACGGGGGCGCCGCCCTGGCCGCCGCCCGCCTGGCTCCCGGGCGCGGCCGCGGTCGGCCAGCCGCCCGGCCTCCGGCCACCGGCCGCGCCGCCCTCGGCACCGCCCGCCGCCGGTCCGCCCTGAGGTCCGCTCTGCGGTCCGGCACCGCCGGCGGTCGGCCAGGCCCCGGGCCGCTGCCCGGACTCCTCACCGGCGCCACCGGGGCCGCTCGCACCGCCGGGCCCGCTCGCGCTGCCCGGCCAGGCGCCCGGCCGACGCTCCCCGGCTCCGGCCTCCTCGCCGGCCCCCGCGGGCTGCCCGCCGTCACCCGGCGTACGGCCCGGCTGCTGCGCGCCCGAAGGCCACGCGCCCGCCGCGGCGCCACCGCTGCCGCCGGGTACGGGCGCCGCGCCCGAGGCATCCCCCGGCGCACTCCCCGCACCGGGCGCCTCCCCGGCCCCGCCGCCCGCGGGACCACCTGTCGGGCCAACCGCCGGTGCGGCCGCCGGGCCGTTCCCCGTACCTCCTCCGGTGCCGCCTCCCGCGCCTCCCATGGCGCCGCGCACCGCGGCCCGTGCCGCCGCGGGACCGCTCGGCCCCGCCGGCACGCCCGGCGCCGCATGGGTGTCGGGCCCGGGCACGTACCCCGCGGCGGGCTCGCCGCCGGACTGCACGACCGGCATCCCGGCCGCGCCCGGTGCGCCGCCCGGCATGCCGCCGCCGAGGGCCGCGACGCCGACCCCGCGCTCCAGGCGGTCCAGCCGTGCCTGCATCGAGCGCTCGTCGTCGTACGCGGCGGGCAGCAGCACCCGCGCGCAGATCAGCTCCAGCTGCAGCCGCGGCGAGGTGGCCCCGCGCATCTCCGTCAGGCCGGAGTTGACCAGGTCCGCGGCGCGGCTGAGCTCCGCGGCGCCGAAGACGGACGCCTGGGCCTCCATCCGCTCCACGACGTCGGCCGGGGCGTCGATCAGCCCCTTCTCCGCCGCGTCCGGCACGGCCGCCAGGATCACCAGGTCGCGCAGCCGCTCCAGCAGGTCCGCGACGAACCGACGGGGGTCGTTGCCGCCCTCGATCACCCGCTCCACGACCTCGAAGGCCGCCGCCCCGTCCCCGGAGGCGAACGCCTCCACGATCGAGTCCAGCAGCGACCCGTCCGTGTACCCCAGCAGGGCCGTGGCCATGGCGTATGTCACACCGTCGGCACCGGCGCCGGCCAGCAGCTGGTCCATCACCGACATCGAGTCACGCACCGAACCGGCGCCGGCCCGTACGACCAGGGGCAGCACGCCCTCGTCGACCGGGATCTCCTCCCGGCCGCACACCTCGTGCAGGTAATCGCGCAGGGTGCCGGGCGGCACCAGCCGGAACGGGTAGTGGTGCGTACGCGACCGGATCGTCCCGATGACCTTCTCGGGCTCGGTGGTCGCGAAGATGAACTTCAGATGCTCCGGCGGCTCCTCGACCACCTTCAGCAGGGCGTTGAAGCCCGCCGAGGTGACCATGTGCGCCTCGTCGATGATGTAGATCTTGTACCGGCTGCTGGCGGGCCCGAAGAAGGCCTTCTCGCGCAGCTCGCGCGCGTCGTCCACACCACCGTGCGACGCGGCGTCGATCTCGATGACGTCGATCGATCCGCGGCCGTTGCGCGCGAGGTCGACGCAGCTGTGGCACTCCCCGCAGGGGTTCGGAGTGGGACCTTGCTCACAGTTGAGGCAGCGCGCCAGGATCCGCGCGCTGGTCGTCTTGCCGCAGCCGCGGGGTCCGCTGAAGAGATACGCGTGGTTGACGCGGTTGTTCCGCAGGGCCTGCTGCAGCGGGTCGGTCACGTGCTCTTGCCCGATGACCTCGGCGAAGGTCTCGGGGCGGTAGCGGCGGTACAGCGCAAGGGATGACACGCATACGACGATATCGGCCCGCACCGACAACCGGTCCCCGCCGACGATGCCCGCGGCCACCCTCGGAGCGGAGGCGCCCGCCCCCGCGCCTTCGACCGGCCCGACCGCCCGTACTGAAGGCCGCCCGCCGTGAAGGCCGCCCGTCCTGGGGGCCGCCCTTCCTACGGGTCCTGCCTACGGGCCGCCCCGCCCGCCGGGGCCCGGGAACGCAAACGCCCCCCACGCACCCGCCAGAGCCGACCTACCCTTGCTGCCTTCCGGCCCTGGGGGAGTTCAGTCAGATAGCGCCACGTGAGGGGCTGCGCCCACAGTACCTGATCCAGCGCCCCCGAAACGACCCTCACCCCCACCCCCCGACCCGGGCGGATCACCCCCGGGGATCGAGTTCGCGAGCACTCCCCCACGTCATGTAATGTCTCCAGCGGAGGATTCGCCTAGAGGCCTAGGGCGCACGCTTGGAAAGCGTGTTGGGGGCAACCCCTCACGAGTTCGAATCTCGTATCCTCCGCCAGTGCCTCACCGGGCACTACGTCGAAGGGCCCCACCGCTTGCGGTGGGGCCCTTCGACGTTCTTGTGGCGGTTGCGGCGCTTCCGCCTCGCTTATCAACTCGTGTGAGCCCACTCACTCAAGCCCCTGCGGAAGCAAGCCCCTCAGTGGGCAAGCCCCTCACCGGGCGGGCCCCTGGACAAAGCCGGGCACCCCGACAAGGACGCTGGTTTGCTGCGTCTTCGCGTCATATGGCGTGCAAGCCGCGTGACTCGGACATAATCGTGCACCCGCCCCTTTGAGCCGGTCGCCGGCCGCGAATAAGGGATCGGAAGATTTCAGCGAATGGCCAGCACCAAACGATTCTGCTGAATTTCGCACGTGAGTGCATTCATGTGTTATGTGCACTCGCCCCACGGAGCTAATCCCACACCGCTATGCTCATTGCCGCGCAGCGAGTTGCGACGGAAACAACGCGTCGCTGCTGGCTGTGGCGATGCCGCCCACCGCACGAGGGCTCGGGCGTCCTGGGGACCCGGCTCCGCGCGGAATGCCGATTAGTCATGTGCGGCGACCGATTTCCGGTGCGCGTGGCCCGACGGTCGCCCGTTGTTCCCAGCCCTTTTCCCGGGCCCGTGAATGCCGTGCATGACGCCCAATTCCTTCCCTTAGTGCTCTGAGGATGCCGATGGTCCGTGCTGATGCGTCACCCGGAAGGCCGGGGCCCGCCGCCACCACGATGTGGCTGCTGCCGCCCGCACTACTGGCCATATGTACGGCCGTTGCCGCCTCGTCGGTGCCTCCGACGGCCCGCCCCTACGCCGTCTGGATCGGCATCGTCGCGACGGCAGCGGTGGCCGTCGCGGCCGCGGCGGCGGCCCGCCGGGGCCGCACCATCGACGAACTCCGCCGGCAGTACGCCGCGAGAGAGGAGTTCCTGCAGCGGCAGCTGGCCGAGCAGGAGACCGAGACCGTACGGATGGCCAAGGAGACGCTGCCCGCGGCCATGGCCCGGCTGCAGAAGGGCAACTCGGTCGAGGACGTACTGCGCACCACCAGCCCGGTGTCCCGCGTCAGTCCGCGCTTCGAGGCCGCGCACCACGGTGTCCTGCGCTACGTCCTGCAGACCGTGGAGGCCGAGGAGGACCTGCGTGACTCCGCCCAGCGGGCGTTCGTCAACATCGCCCGCCGCGTCCAGGCCATCGTTCACCAGCAGGCCCTGGAACTGCGGGAGATGGAGGACAAGCACGGCCAGGACCCCGAGGTCTTCAACGACCTGCTGCACCTGGACCACAGGACCGCGCTGATCGGCCGGCTCGCGGACAGCATCGCCGTACTGGGCGGGGCGCGGCCGGGGCGTCAGTGGCAGAAAGACATTCCGCTGTTCAACGTGTTGCGCGGCGCCATGTCCCGGATCACCGACTACCGCCGGGTGGACCTGCACTCGGTGGCGGACGTCGGCATTCTCGGCCGCGCCGCCGAGCCGCTGATCCACGCCGTGGCCGAGCTCCTGGACAACGCCACCCGCTACTCCCCGCCCCAGACCCGGGTCCATCTGACCGCGTCCGAGGTGCAGTCCGGCGTGGCCGTCGAGATCGAGGACGCCGGGCTCGGGCTGACCGACGAGGCCCGGATCCGCGCCGAGCACGCCCTGGCCCAGGACGCGGCCAGCGGGCTGGACCTGGACGACCTGGGTGAGTCGCCGCGGCTCGGCCTGGCGGTGGTCGGCCGGCTGTCCCACACGAACCACTTCAAGGTGTCCCTGCGGGTCTCCGCGTACGGCGGCGTACGCGTCGTACTGATCGTCCCGCCCGACCTGGTCACCGTGACTCCGGTGCCCGGCGGGGCGCTGGCCAAGGCACCCAGCCTGCCGCCGCCCCGCGAGCCCTCCAGCTACGGCCGGAAGCCGGTTTCCCGGGCCTCCCTGGAGGAGCCGTCGCCCACCAACGCCCGGCGCACCGCCAACGGTCTCCCGCAGCGCAGGCGGCGTACCCGCGCCCTCTCGCCCCATCTGCGGCCGCCGCAGCAGGCGGCCTCCACCGCCGACTCCCGGTCCTCGGCGGAGGCCGGCGGGCCTCCGCAGGCCGGGTTGTGGATGTCCGCCTTCCTCGAAGGTGTCTCCGGCGAGTCCCGAGCCGATTCCCCAGCGCCTCGTCCCGATGGCCCGATCGATGAAGAGTCCGAGCAGTAACAGAGCCATGAGGTAAGGATGAGTAAGCACGTGGCGACAAAGCAGTGGCTCAATATGGACTGGATGCTGGAGGAATTGGCTTCCAGTGTCCCGCAGACCCGCAATATCGTGGTGCTGTCCTCGGACGGCCTGTGCATGGCGCAATTCGGTACGGACGGCGACGCGGCTGATCGCCTCGCCGCCGCCTGCGCCGGACTGCAGAGCCTTTCGGCGGCCATCGCGGCGGAATTCCCGCACGGCGACGGCCGCATGAAACTCGTCGTGGTCGAGGTCGACGGTGGCTTCTTCTATTTGATGGCGGCCGGCGCCGGGGCTTATCTGGCGGTACTGGCCGACGACGACGTGGACGCCGGCCTCATGGGGCAGCGCATGCGGGACCTGGTCGCCCGGATCGGGCAGCACCTCACCAGCCCACCGCGGTCCGACCGGCAGCTGCCATGAAGGACCCGGAAGAGGCGAAACTCCGGCCCTGGGAAGAGGGCGGACCCGAGCGGCTCTACATCCTCGCGTCCGCCGACCGGAATCCGCCCGAGAAGCGCGTCCCCCTGGACGTGGTCACGCTGATCGTGAGCCGCAGCGAGGCCGGTTCGGGCATGCAGCCCGAACGCGCCGCCATCGTCGGCATCTGCGATTACCCGCTCTCCGTCGCCGAGATCTCCGCGTATCTCAAGCTGCCGGTCAGCGTGGTCACCATTCTGCTCACGGGCCTGCTGGAGAGCGGCCACGTGGAAGCCCGGGCGTCGATCCCCGCCAAGTCGATGCCCGATGTCGAACTCTTGGAGGCGGTGATGCATGGACTACAGAATCTCTGAGCCCGTCGTCGGTCCTCGGTCCGAAGACGTCCTGCCGGAATCGGTCACCACAGCGGTGAAGGTCGTCGTCGTCGGCGGCTTCGGCGTCGGGAAGACCACCCTCGTCGGATCGGTCAGTGAGATCAGACCGCTCACCACCGAGGAGACCATGACGCAGGCCGGGGCCGGGGTGGACGACATCGCCGGCGTCGAGCGCAAGAGCGAGACGACCGTGGCGATGGACTTCGGCCGGATCACCCTCAGCGACGAACTGGTCCTGTACGTCTTCGGCACCCCCGGTCAGCAGCGCTTCTGGTTCCTGTGGGACGGCCTCTTCGAAGGCGCGCTCGGCGCCGTGGTCCTGGTCGACGCCCGGCGGCTGGAGGACAGCTTCGACGTGATGGGCCGGCTCGAAGAGCGCGGGGTGCCCTTCATCGTCGCCATCAACTCCTTCCCGGACGCGCCCTCCTATCCGGTGTCCGACCTCCGGGAGGCCCTGGACATCCCCGACGCGGTACCGGTGATCGATTGCGACGCCCGCGAACGCGCCTCCAGCCGCGACGGCCTGCTGTCCCTCGTGCGCTATCTGCACGCCCTCACCACCACGACCACGGAGCCACGGTGACCTCCTCCTCCCCCGACCAGACCCGCCCCACGTCGCTGCCCGGGCCGCCTCCGGAGTGTCCGGCGCACGCCGGGTCCGGGAGTACCGACGGACTGGCGCGGCTCTTCGGCCCCGAGGCGGCCGCGGACCCCATGGGCCTGTACGAGCGCCTGCGCGCCGAGCACGGCCCCGTCGCGCCCGTCCTGCTCGACGGCGACCTGCCGGCCTGGATCGTGCTCGGCTACCGGGAGATCCTGGAGGTCGCCGGTACGCCCGGCCGGTTCAGCCGCGACTCCCGTACGTGGCGCTGGTTCAAGGAGGGGAAGGTCCCGCCGGACTCCCCGCTGCTCCCGATGATCGCCTGGCAGCCGGTCTGCCTGTTCCTGGACGGGGCGGAACGCGACCGGCTGCGGCTGGCGGTCACCGACAGCCTGGAGCGCTTCAACCGGCGCGGTATCCGGCGGCACATCACCCGCTTCACGCACCAGCTGGCCGACGGCTTCGCGGAGCGGGGGGAGGCCGATCTGGCCGGCGAGTTCGCCGAACAGCTGCCCATGCTCGTGCTGACGCAGCTCCTGGGCATGTCCGACGATTTCGGGCCGCGGCTGGTCGCGGCCAGCCGGGACATGGTGGCGGGCACCGAGACGTCCGTGGCCAGCAACGAGTTCATCGTGGAGACGCTCGCGGAGCTCGTACGGCGCAAACGCAAGGACCGCGGCCACGACATCACGTCCTGGCTGATCGACCACTCCTCCGGGCTGACCGACGAGGAGGTGTGGAACCACCTGCGGGTCATCCTCATCGCGGCGAACGAGACCACGGTCAACCTGCTCAAGAGCACGCTGCGGATGGTGCTGACCGACCCCCGTTGCCACGCGTCGCTGGCCGGCGGGCAGATGACCCTGCCGGACGTGGTGGAGCAGGTGCTCTGGAGCGAGCCGCCGCTGATGACCATCCCCGGCCGCTGGGCCGCCGTGGACACGGAGGTCGGCGGTCAGAAGGTCGCGGCGGGCGACATGCTGCTGCTCGGGCTGGCCGCCGGGAATTACGACCCGGCCGTCCGGCCGGACCCCACGACCCCGCTGCACGGGAACCGCGGGCATCTCGCGTTCAGCAGCGGCCCCCAGGAGTGCCCCGGCCAGAACATCGGGCGCGCCATCGCCGACACCGGCATCGACGCGCTGCTGGCGCGGCTGCCCGACATCCGGCTCAGCATCCCCGAGGAGGACCTGCGCTGGACGTCGGGCTGGATGACGCGCCATCTGGCCAGTCTGCCGGTGACGTTCACCGCGTCCCGGCGCCGCTCCCCCGCACCGCCCGACGATGCGGCGGGTGACGTGCCGGCGCCCGGCGGCCCCGCCGGCGACGCCCGGGACGCGTCGGCGGTGACCGGCCCGAGGCCCGCCGCCGGGTTCCCGGTTCCCCCCGCTCCCCCGTTCCCGCCCCCGGCGGTGCCGGTTCCCCGGCGTCGTAGGTCCTGGTGGGGCTCGCTGAAGGCGTGGCTACGGGGATGAGGAGGTCCGGAGGGCTCGTGATGGGAGGGACCGCGCGCGTACGGAAAGCCCGGTGACGGCCTTTTCCACGCGGTTGAGCGCCTCTTCCATCACCGCCCGGGACGTGGCGTAGCTGATGCGGATGTTGCCTTCGGCGCCGGGGCCGAACCACTCCGTCGTACCGGCCACCACCGCCACCCGGGCTTCCGCCAGGAGGAATTCGCCCATCGCGCGGCTGTTCAGGCCGGTGGCCGACACATCGGGAAACAGCACGAATGTGCCGTCCGGGCGGCCGCACGACATTCCCGGAATCGCGTTCAGCCGCGCCACGCAGTAGTCCCGGGTCTCCCGCAGGTGTGCCAGGAACGCGTTCCGCCAGGGCCAGCCGTGGCGCAGCGCGGCCAGCGCGCCGGCCTGGGTGAAGGGCGTCAGACTGTACGCGGCGCCGAGTCGCTGGAAGATGCGCTGGAGGCCGTTCGCCTCGCGCGCATTCGGGGCGATCACGAATCCCATCCGAAGGCCGGGCAGGGCAAAGGTCTTGGAGAGTCCGGTCACCGTGTGAATGCGCGGACCGGTCTCCATGTCCAGGCTCGCCATGCTGACGTGCGCGCCGGGCGGGTACACGATTTCGTTCCAGACCTCGTCGGAAAGGACCGGGATTCCGTGCCGGCCCGCTGTTTCCGCCACCGCGCGGAGGGTTTCCTCGGGGAAGACCGTGCCCAGGGGGTTGTGCGGGTTGCACATGCAGATCAGTGCGGTGCGCGGGGTGATCAGGGAGGCGAGCCGGTCCGGGTCGAGCCGCCCCGTCCTCTTGTCCACGGGGCAATGGACGCGTTGGGCTCCCGCGGCGTCTATGGCCTGGCCGAAGAGCAGATCCACCGGATCCAGCAATATGCATTCGTCGCCCTGCCCGCACAGCAGGTGCACCACGCCCCAGAGTGCGGCTGCCGTGCCCGGTGCCGGCACCACGCGGTCGGGGTGTGCGCCTATCCCGTAACGGTCCTCGGCCACCTCCGCGAACGTCTCCCGGAGTTCGTCGAGTCCCTCCGGTGACGCATAGGGAAAGTAGCCGTCGGCCAGCGCCGAGATCATGGCGTCGGTCACCACCTGCGGGCCGGGGAAATCCGGTTCGGCGGCGGTCAGCGGAATGACGTCGGGCGGATAGGCGCCCCACCGTATGTGCGAACGGTTCCGGAGCAGGCCGGGCCGGACATGCGCGTCGTCGAAAAGCGAGCCCATCGCCTCACGCGTCGCACCGTGGTTCTCGTCGTGCGCCACCTCGTGGCGCGCCGCATGCTCCATCTCGTGGAGCGGCATGGCGCTCAGCCCCGCTGGTAACGGGCGGGCGGATACCGGTCGTACAGCTCCGAGGACCAGTACGTGGTCACCCGGGGAAGGCCGTGCTGCACACGTGCCGACGCGTACGTGTGGATGCCCCGGCCGTCCGGGAGCGGACGGCGCGCCACATGGTCCAGCAGGGCGCGGTAGCCGCTGTCGGGAAGGCCCAGGTCGGCCATGACCGCGCTGATGCGGTCCCGTACGGTCAGATCGCTCTCGGCGTGCACCCACAGGGGGACGTACAGCGTCGCGGACACCGGGAGATGCCCGCCGGCGGCCGCGAAGGTCAGATTGCTGACGAGCGGCTGGTCCCGCACCTCTCCCGCCCTCCCGGTCACCTTGCGGCAGAATTCCCCGAGGAATCCCCTCTCGTGCTGGGCCGATATCTCCATGCGGGTGTCGAGGTATTCCGGGGTGACGGCGTAGTGCCGGAAATACACCTTCACGCGCGACTCGGGTCCGTCGGCCAGGTCGAGACTGACGTAGACGATCCGGTCGAGGTCGAATCCGCGATCGGCATAGTCGGCGATCGCGGTCCAGGACTTCCCGAATCCCAGCCGGTCCAGCGCCTCGTGCGTCCGCTCGGCGGCGGACATGCTGCGGTCGGCGTCGGGATTCAGGTAGACCTTGAACTCGGGCTGCTCGGTGGGAGTGAAGACCACCGCGTGCATCATGGCGAATCCTGTCGGTTCCTCGTCCGGGAGGAACAGGTCCGTTATTTTCGCCAGCCGGTCGCCGTCCGCGCCGAAGTCCTGGACGAGTATCCGGGTGAGCTCGGCCGCCGATTGCTGTGCGGCCGGTGTGGTCAGCCGGTCCGGCAGGGCCTCGACCAGCACGCGGACCTCTCGGCAGTGCCTCGAAAAGGCCGCGGAGAACTCGATCGGCGACCCGTCGGCGCACACGTCCGAATGCCAATGTGGTCGCTCACCTATCCGCTCCCCGCCCCATGGCGAGAGCATTCCGCGCAGTACCCTTGCGCCTTGCTCGACATCCATCCCCGCGCTGTCCAGAAGACGCGCGAGGGTGGAAACCCCGTAATCCACGAATGACACGCCGGCAGGCGCCCTCGAATCCGTACGCAGTGCCACCACGAAATTCCTCCGCTCACCGGGTTTCGCCGTACCGTGCGCTTGCTTCGTCGGCCGATCGGCCAGCACCAAGAGGGTTGGATGCCCCTGAATGCCGCATCACTCAGGGGGCGACGGCTGTCGCCGTTTCCCTGAAATCCGAGGCCCCTTCACAAATAACGAAGCTTCTTCCGGCTCAACAGCGGCGCGCGGGGGGCTTGCATGGGTGTCCACCGACAGTGCCACGCGCCCATGTCGGACGAATGTGCACGCTGTCACCCAGAGGGACGGGGCTGGTCTCACCATCCGGAACTGTTTGTCACGGCCACGTACCAGGAGATGATCATGCGCAACGCCTCCGGCGTCGGCCGGGTCCCAGTGACCGGCAAGGCTCACTCGCGAGGAGTGGGCACTCCCCCCACACATCCCCCAAGGAGAAACGATGCGCGCTCAGAAGCTGTCCCTACTGGCCGTGGCGGTCGCCGCCGGCCTCTCGCTCACCGCCTGCCAGGGCGGGGACAGCACCTCCGCGAGCGGCAGCAGCAGTGACAGCTCCTCGTCGCAGGGCTCCGGGGGCAGCAGCGCGCCCGCGGACGACAACGCGACCGGCTCGGAGTCCGGTTCGAGCAGCGGCGGCTCCGCGGGCTCCGGCGGGAGCGGCCCCTCGGGCTCCGGCTCCTGCAAGACCTCGCAGCTCGACTTCAGCAGCTCCCACGGCATGAGCGAGGGCACGACCCTCATCAACCTCAAGAACACCGGGTCCGCCACCTGCAGCCTCCAGGGCTTCCCCGGCGTGGACCTGAAGGGCAAGGACGGCACGATCAGCGCCACCCGCAGCAAGATCGGCCCGTCGAAGGTCGACGTCGCGCCCGGCGAGGAGACCCGCTTCACCCTCCACCACCCGATGAACGACTCCGGCGGCAGCGGCGTGACCTTCACGTCCCTCCTCGTCACCCCGCCCGGTGAGACCCACTCGCACTCCCTCCCCCTGAACATCAACGTCCCCGCCTCCGACAGCACCACGCCGGCCATCACGGTCGACCCGGTCGGCGCCGGCAAGTAACGGCGTCAGCAGCGGCACCTCCCGCCGGGCCCCGACGGACCATGTCGGGGCCTTCGCCGTACCGGGCCTCGCCCCGACGTACTCCGCGCACCGGCCGGACCCGCCCACAACTCCCTCGGCTCCCCGCCCGACGCCCGCCTCGACGCACACACCGAAATGCCCGGTCGGCACCGCGTACGCCCCCTCCCGCGCAATGCCCGGCCCTCTCCGGTACACCCGGGCCGCGCGGCTCCGCATGCCCGCGACCGGCGTACGGCCCGAAGCGACAGCCACCCGCCCGAACCCGCAGGCAGCTCCCCCGCACACCTTGCGACGACCGGCCCGCATACCGCGGGAACGGCCTCCTGTCACGCCGCGCGCGCCCACAATCCGGCACGGGTCACCGGCACCCGAAGGGGCCTGAGAAGCAGGCGTGCGGGCGCGTATGGGGTGTCCCCCGAGGGGTACCGGAGCGCGGTTGGTCCTTCAGAGGGGGAGACTCGGATGACAACACCGCCTCAAGAATGCGTCGTACTCAACATCCCGCAGGGACTGCGACTGAACCTGCTGGGCCTCGTCGTCGAAATCGGCCAGGTACGCATCGTCGCCGACCGGGCAGGCCTGCTCGGCAACCTCATCGCCTCCTTGACCTGCGGTGGCGGCACAGCCGCAGCGCAAAGCCTTGAGGCCCTGGCACAGATGCTCCGTTCCCAGGAAAAGGCCGCCGGCCCCAACCAGCACGCGCAGGAGCAGGAGACCGCGGGCACATAGCGGCCTGCTCTGCCGATGGCCGGGGGCCCGCACCGCACGGTGCGGGCCCCCGGTCGTGAGCGGGCGGCGGGACGGTCAGACGGACACCTCCGGTGCCCAGGTGTCCGGGGGTTGGAGGAGGGCTGCTGTGGTGGGGTGGGTGGGGGAATCCAGGAGGTGGGGGGTGGGGCCGTGTTCGGCCAGGCGGCCGTGGTCGAGGACGGCGGTGTGGGTGGCGAGGGCGGCGGTGTCGCGGTCGTGGGTGATCAGTACCAGGGCCAGGTCGGGGCGGGTGCGGAGCAGGCCGGTGAGGTGAGCCAATAGCGACCGGCGGGTGAGGGTGTCCAGGCCCGAGGTGATCTCGTCGCAGATGAGGACGCGGGGGCGGGCCAGGAGGGCGCGGGCCAGGGCGGCGCGCTGCAGTTCGCCGCCGGAGAGCCGCTGGGGGTGGCGGCGGACGAGGTCGGCGGGGAGGCCGAGGGCGGCGAGGGTGTCGTCCGCCTCGGTCAGTGCCTCGGCGGTGGGGACGTTGCGCAGCCGGACGGCGGTGCGGGCCACCTGGTCCAGGACGGGGCGGTGTTCGTCGAAGGCGGCGCGGGCGTCCTGGAAGACGTACTGGACGGCGGCGAGTTGTTCGCGGGTGCGGGTGCGGAGGCTGCGCGGCAGGACCTCGCCGTCGAGCCGGATCTCGCCGTCGTAGGTGCGGTGCAGGCCGGCCATGCAGCGGCCGAGGGTCGTCTTGCCGCTGCCCGACCTGCCCACCACGGCCAGGCACTCACCGGCGCCGAGGGAGAGGCCGGGGAGGTGGAGGACGGGGGTGCGGTGGTGGTGGGCGGTGAGGGAGGGGATGTGGAGGAGGGGGGCTTCGGGAACCGTGCGGGGTTCTGAGGCGGCGGCGTCGCCGCGGCCACCGGCTCCGGCGACGGACGGGCCTCCCGCCGCGGCGTCCACCGAGGTGGTGGCCGGAGTGGCTTCGGACGCGAGGAGTTCGCGGGTCCAGGGGTGCTGCGGGGCCTGCCGGAGGCGGTCCGGCGGGCCGGATTCGAGGATGCGGCCCGCGCGCAGGACGTGGAGGTCGTCGGCCAGGGCCCGTACGACGTCCAGATCGTGGCTGAGGAGGAGTACGGCGATGCCCCGGCGGGCCACCGCGGCGAGCTGATCGACGATGCGGCGCTTGGTGAGCGCGTCCTGGCCGGTGGTCGGCTCGTCGGCGATCACCACCCGGGCCCCGGTGAGGAGCGCCTGGGCGAGGACGACGCGCTGCTGCTGGCCGCCGGAGAGCTGGTGCGGGTAGCGGCTCAACAGCTCTTCTGCTTCGGTCAGTTGGGCGTCGGCGCAGGCGCGCAGGACCCGTTCGGTGACGGCCGCGCGGCGGTCGCGGCGGGGCAGGTCGCGGACCTGCGCGCGGGCGATGTCGCGGAGGAGGGCGTCGACCCGGCGCGCGGGGTTGAGGGCGGCGGCCGGGTGCTGGGGGACGTAGCCGACGAGGCCGTCCGGTACCCGGACTTCGCCGGTCACCTGCGCACCCTCCGGGTACTCGCCCAGCAGCGCCAGCCCGGTGGTCGTCTTGCCGCTGCCGGAGGCGCCGACGAGCGCGGTGATCCGGCCGGGGTGGAGGCGGAGGGAGACGCCGTCGACGAGGGGGCGGGCGGCGGGGGCCGCATCGTCCGGGCCGCCGCCGCCCGCGGCCGCGGGCCCGTGCTCGCCGGGCCGGCCGCGTTCCGGCATCGCCACCCGCAGGTCCACGATCTCCGCGACCGGTGT
Source organism: Streptomyces sp. NPDC050806 (assembly GCF_055586425.1). Classification (NCBI taxonomy): domain Bacteria; kingdom Bacillati; phylum Actinomycetota; class Actinomycetes; order Kitasatosporales; family Streptomycetaceae; genus Streptomyces; species Streptomyces sp. NPDC050806. Next base: position 241,175 of record NZ_JBVJIF010000006.1, read on the forward strand.
GGCCGCGGCGTACAGGGAGGTGGGTTCGGTGCCGTTCACGCGTGCTTCTCCTTCCGGGGCCGCGGCAGGGCGCGGAGGGGCGTCCGGCGTCGGGCCCGGCCCGTCAGCGCCGCGTCGAAGAGCAGGTTGGTGCCCATGGTCAGGGCGACGATCAGTACGGCGGGCAGGACGACGGCCCAGGGCTGGACGAACAGGCCCGTGCGGTTGCGGTCGACCATCACCGCCCAGTCCGCGGCGTCCGGGGCCACGCCGACGCCGAGGAAGGCGGCGGTGGCCACGAGGTAGAGGACGCCGGTCAGCCGGGTTCCGGCGTCGGCGGCGAGGGTGCGCAGGGCCGAGCGGCCGACGTAGCCCACGGCCATCCGCCACCAGCTCTCGCCCTGCATCCGCAGCGCCTCGACCGCCGGACGGGCGGCCGCCTCCGCCGCGGTGGCGCGGATGATGCGCGCGGCGTCCGGGATGTTGACCAGGGCGACGAGCAGCGCGAGGCCCACGGTGCCGGGCGAGAAGACGGCCGCCACCAGCAGGATCAGCAGCAGGGACGGGATCGCGAGGAGCACGTCCAGCGGGCGCATCAGGAGGTCTTCGAGCCGGCGGCGGTGGGTCAGCGCGGCGGCGAGGCCGAGCGGCAGGGCCACCGCGTACGCCAGTACCGTCGCGCAGAGCGCGGTGAGGACGACGGTGCGGCCGCCGAGCAGCACCTGCCGCCAGACGTCCCGGCCGACGAAGTCGGTGCCGGCCCAGTGCCCGCCGCCGAGGGTGAAGGAGGCGGCGCGGGGGCCCGGTTCGCCCGCGAGCAGCGGGCCGAGGAGGGCGAGGAGCAGGGGGGCGGCGACCAGGAGCAGGCCGAGGAGGAAGCGGCCCGGGCGGAGGGGACGTACGGTCCGCCCGGGAGCGCTGCGAGGCGCGGGCGTACTCACGCGGCCACCCCCGCTCGGGGTGCGAACCGGCGGGCCACCAGGTCCGCGCCGAGGTTCAGGACGACTGCGGTGAGGCCGAAGACCACCGCCAGGCCCTGGATGACCGGGACGTCGCGCTCGGCGACGGCGTTCATCAGGACCGTGCCGAGCCCGGGGATCACGAAGAGGGCCTCCACCACGATGACGCCGCACAGCAGCCAGTCGATGGTGCGGGCGAGCTGCTGGGCCGCGGGCGCGACGGCGTTGGGCAGGGCGTGGGTGTACCGGATACGCGCGCCGGCGATGCCGTACCGGCGGGCCTGTGCGGCGTACGGCGACGCCAGCGCGTCGATCATGCCGGCGCGGACCAGCCTTACCAGCGAGCAGACCGGCCGGGCCAGCAGGACGAGCACCGGGAGGACGAGGGCGGCGGGGTGGGCGAGCAGGTCGCTGCCGTAGCCGACGGCGGTCGGCGGGAACCAGCCCAGGCGCAGCGCGAAGACCGTGACGAGGAGGACGCCGAAGGCGAACTCCGGTACGGCGTAGATGCCCAGCGTCACCGCGCTGATGACGCGGTCGGCGAACCGGCCCTCGTGACGGGCCGCGAGGACGCCCAGGCCGAGGGAGAGCGGTACCAGCAGGGCGACGGTGAGGCCGGCGAGCAGCACGGTCGGGCCGACGCCGTTCGCGAGGTACGTGGCGACCGGGCGCCCCGAGGTGAGGGAGGTGCCGAAGTCGCCGTGCAGGAGGCCGGCCGCCCAGTCGGCGAGGCGTTCGTGCGCGGGCCGGTCCAGGTGCAGGGCCTCACGGATCGCGGCGATGCGCGCCGGGTCGGGCTGGTCGCCGGCGAGGGCCACGGCGGCGTCGCCGGGCAGCGCCTCGGTGAGGGCGAAGACCAGCAGGACGACGGCGACGGTCTGGCCGGCGCCGAGCAGCAGCCGGCGGGCCACCCAGGACCGCAGGCCGCTGCCGCGCGCTTCCTTGGTGAAGCGCGCGGCGCTCGGGGCTCCGGTGGCGGTCACGCCAGCCACACCTTGTCGAAGCGGGCCCAGTCCAGGGTGTTGGCGGGCGCTTCGTGCGTGACGCCCCGGACGTTCTTCGCCGTCCCGAGGATCCAGTCGGCGAAACCCCAGACCAGGAAGCCGCCCTCGGCGTACAGACGGCGCTGCATGCGTCCGTAGACGGCGGCCCGCTCCTTCTTGTCCTTGGTCGACTGGGCCTGCTGGTAGAGGGCGTCGAAGTCCTTGTGGTGCCACTGGGTGGCGTTGGTGGTGGAGTCGGTGAGGAGGCGCTGGGAGAGGTGGGACTCGATGGGCATGGCGCCGGAGCGGTAGCTGGCGAGCGTCCCGGAGTCCAGGGTGTCGGCCCAGTAGGTGTCCTTGCTGCCCGTCCGGACCTTCACCCGTACCCCGGCCTTCGCGGCCTGGTCGCGGAAGATCGACGCGGCCTCGGTGAAGCCGGACGCGACGTCGGAGGTGTCCAGGGTGACCTTCAGGCCGTCGGCGCCCGCCTTCTTCAGCAGGTGGCGGGCCTTGTCGAGGTCCTGGGTGCGCTGCGGCAGGCCGTCGGCGTAGTACTCGTACCCCTTGCCGAACAGGTCGTTGCCGATCTCACCGGCGCCGGACAGCGCGCCCTCGACCAGCTCCTTGCGGTCGGCGATCAGGAAGAACGCCTCGCGGACCCGCTTGTCGTCGAACGGCGCGCGGTCGGTCTTCATGGCGAACGCCTGCATGGCGCTGTTGCGCAGCCTGATGATCTCGATCTGGCCCTTGCCCTCGTGGGCGCGGGCGGTGGTCGGGGTCAGTTCGTGGGCGTACTCGACCTGTCCGCCCAGGAGGGAGTTGACGCGGGCCGACTCCTCGTTGGCGACGAGGAACTCCAGCCGGTCCAGGTGCGGCGCGCCGTCCCAGTGGTCGCCGTACCGCTCGACGACGGTGGAGCGGCCGGGCGTGAAGGAGACGAAGCGGAACGGGCCGCTGCCCACCGGCTTCCTGTCGAACTCGGTCGCGCCGTCGGGGACGATGTACGCGCCGAACGCGGCGAGCACGTTGGGGAATTCGGCGGTGGGGCGCTTCAGGACGAACTCGACCGTGCGGCGGTCGACGGCCCGGCTCGCCTTGAGGTCGATGGGCTCCAGGGACGCCTTGGCGCGGAAGCCCTCCTTCGGGTCGGCGATGCGGCGGTAGCTGTAGAGGACGTCGTCGGCGGTCACCGGCCCGCCGTCGTGGAAGGTGGCCTTGCGCAGCTTCACCCGCCAGCGGTCCAGGCCGTCGTTCGGCTCCCAGGAGGCGGCCAGCCGCGGCTGTGCCGAGAGGTCGTTGCCGTAGTCGGCGAGCTTGTCGAAGAGGGCCTTGGCCCTGGCGGCGTCGGCGAACAGGTTGGTGCGGTGCGGGTCGAGGGTCTCGCTCGCGCCGCCGCCGGCGAACGCGGCCCGCAGCGTGCCGCCGCGCCGGGGCTTGCCGCCGCCCGCGGCGGCACCGGAGCCGCCGGGGCCGCCGCAGCCCGCGAGCGCGAGCGCGCCGAGCCCGGCCGCGCCGCCGGCGGCTGCGAGGAATCCGCGGCGGCGCAGGCCGGGGAAGCGGGGGTCGTCGAGGGGGGCAGGGGGCATGACGGTGTCCTTCGGGTACGAGGTGCGCGGAACGACGTACGGGTACGAGCGGATGCGGTCAGGCGGTGGGCATCGGCAGACGGTGTGCGTCAGGCGGGGTGCGTGAGCCGGGCGACGAGGTGCAGCCGGTCCGCGTCCAGCCGCCGCCCCGGCCCGTCGCCCTCCTGCCAGGCGGGTGCGGAGCGCGGTCCCGGCCCGTCGTGCAGGGCCAGTACCTCGAAGCCGTGCGCGGCGAGGAGGTGGCGCAGCTCCTGGGGGAAGAGCAGCCGCCACGCTGAGCGCTGCTCGTGCGGCGGGGTGCCGTCGTCGGCGGTCCACACGCGAGTGCGGCGCAACAGCTGTGCGGCCCGGTCGACGGTGAGGGTGGTGGTCGCGGTCCAGGTGGTGCCCTGCCAGGTGAAGCCGGTGGTGGCCGGGGCGTCGAGGAGTTCGGTGCGGCCGAGGAAGAACGCGCCGTTGCGCATCTCCGCGACGAGCAGGCCGCCCGGCGCCAGGCTCCGCCGGCAGGAGGCGAGGAAGCCGTCGAGGTCGTCGTTGGTGTGGCAGTACAGCAGGGCGCTGTCCAGGCAGACCACGGCGTCGAAGGAGCGCGCGGGGAAGCGGAAGCGGCGCAGGTCGGCCCGTACGTAGGAAGGCCCGGGGTGGTGGCTGCGGGCGTACGTCAGCATCGCCTCGGAGAGATCGGCGCCCACGACCGACCGCCCGACCCGGTACAGGTGCGCGGCGTCTCGTCCGGTGCCGCAGCCGATGTCCAGGACGCGCGGGCCCGACCCGTGGCGGAGCAGGCAGTCCTCGGCCCAGCGGCCGGCCAGCCGCTCCTCGTCGGGGAAGCGGGCCTCGTACAGCTCCGGGTTGTCGGTCAGGAGATTGCGGGCCGACGGGGCGTCGGCCACCGGTATGCCGCTGCTCACGGTGGTTCCTTCCAAGGTGGTCACGCGGCCACCGCCACGGGCTCGGCGGGCGTACGGGCCGGCAGTCCGCGCAGCCGGTGCAGCCAGGCCACGCCGGCGGCGGACAGCAGCCCGAACGCCAGGCAGCAGGCCCAGGGCAGCCAGCCGGCGCCGGTGCGCCCGCCGGTGTCCATGGCCCAGCCGACGACGGCGTTGCCGGCGGCGGCCGCGATGCCGGAGACGACGTAGAACAGGCCGAAGTAGGTGCCGGTCAGCTCGGCGCGGCCGAAGTCGGGGATCAGCTCCATCACGAACGGCTGGGCAACCATGACGCCGAGGTAGAGCAGCAGCGCCCCGAGCAGTACGGGCAGGGCGCGCAGCGCGGCGGCGCCGATGCCGCCGGGCGGCCCGGTCATCCCCGCGACGGCCATCGGCGGGACGAACGCCAGGCCCATCAGGGCGAGTCCGACGGCGATCCAGCGGGCGCGGCTGCCGCGTTCCTTCAGTGCGCGGGTCAGGCGCAGTTGGAGGGTGAGGTTGGCGACGGTGCCGACGAGGAAGACGATGCCGGCGGCGCCGTCGAAGCCGGTGGCCCGGCGGGCGCCGTCGGGCAGCAGCAGGTACAGCTGGTTCTCCATGGTGAACATGCCGACCATGGCGAGCGCGAAGGCCAGGAAGGTGCGGTTGCCGACGACCTCGCGCCAGTCGCCGAGGACGGAGTTCTTCGTGGGGACGACGGAGCGGGCGGGCAGTACGGCCGCCTGGGCCGCGGTCAGTACGGCGAAGATCGCGGCGGCGGTGAGCGCGGAGGCCCGGAAGTCGACCAGCAGCAGGGCGGAGCCGAGCAGCGGACCGACCAGCGCGCCGGTGGTCGCGAACACGTTGAACAGCGCGAACGCCTCCGCCTTGCGCTCCCCCGCCTCCTGCGCGAGGTAGGCGCGCACGGCCGGGTTGAACAGCGCGCCGGCCAGTCCGCTGAGGATGGAGGCGGCCAGCAGCACGGCCAGGCCGTCGCCGAGCGCGAAGAGGGCGAAGCCGACGGTGCGCAGGGCGCAGCCCGCGATGATGACGCCGCGGGCGCCGAGCCGGTCGGCGGCCGAGCCGCCGATGAGGAACAGGCCCTGCTGGCTGAGGTTGCGGACGCCGAGGACGATGCCGACGACCGCTGCCGACATCCCCAGGTCCTCGCCCAGGTGCACGGCGAGGTACGGGATGAGCAGGTAGAAGCCGGTGTTGACGCCGAGCTGGTTGACCAGCAGGAGGCGGATGGCGAGCGGGAAGCCGCGCATCTCGTGCCAGATCTTCGTCACCGGGGCACCTCCGCGAGCACGCCGTCCCGGTCGGGGGCCGGGTGCGGCAGGTCGGCGCCGGGTACCGCGCGTACGCCCAGGCCGGGGCCGCTGCCGGCGCGTACGGTGCCGTCCGTGCCGCCGAGGCCGGTCCAGGGGTCGTGGGAGAGCAGCAGGTGGCCGTCGAGGTCGGCCCAGCGGGCGCGGTCGGCGAGGTGGACGGCGGGGGCGAGCCCGAGCGAGCTGGCGGTCAGGCAGCCGAGCATCAGGTCGGTGCCGCTGCCCTCGATCAGCTCCGCGATGCGCAGGGCGGCGTGCACGCCGCCGCACTTGGCGAGCTTGACGTTGATGCCGTGCACCCGCCCGGCCAGCCGCCGGGCGTCCTCGAAGGAGACCGCGTCCTCGTCGGCGATGAGGGGCAGCGGGGACCGCTCGGCGAGCCGGGCCAGCGCCTCGGGATCGCCGGGCGCGAGCGGCTGCTCGACGGCCTCGACGCCGAGGTCGGCGTACCGGGGCAGCAGGGCGCGGGCCTGTTCGGCGGACCAGGCGCCGTTGGGGTCGAGCAGCAGCCGGGCGTACGGCGCCGCCTCGCGCACCGCGCGTATCCGCTCCAGGTCGTCCTCGGGGTCGGGCGAGCCGGCCTTGACCTTGAGGACGGAGAAGCCGTGCCTGGCCAGCCGGCCGGCCTCCTCCCCGGCGGCGCGGCGCGAGCCGATGCCGATGGTGCGGGCAGTCGCGGCCCGCGGCGCGTCGGCGGCCCCGAGGAGCCGGTGCACCGGCGCTTCGGCGCGCTTCCCGACGAGGTCGAGCAGGGCCGACTCGACGGCGGCGGTCACGGCGGGCGGGGTGCCCGGCGCGGGCAGCTCCCCGGCGCGGAGCGCGTCGAGCGCCGCTTCGGGGCCGTCGAAGCGGGCGAGTTCCAGCGCCGTTTCGCGGAACAGCCGGCCGATGGTGGCGGCGTCCAGGCCGTAGTAGACGCTGGCCACGGCCTCGCCGTAGCCGCGCTGCCCTTGGTGTTCGACGGCGAGCCAGACGGCGTCGCGGGCCGCCATCGTGGAGCGGGAGATGCGCAGCGGCTCGGTGAGCCGGAGCCGTACGGTGCGCTGGATGGACTTCACGGGGTCCCTTCCCAGGGGGCGGGTCGGATGGCGGGGAGCGGGATGGCGAGCGGGTCGGCGACCGTCCGGCAGCGGGTCCACCCCGTGGCCTCGGCGGCCCGCGGGTGCGGGATCTCGACGGGGCGGGTGGCGGCGGTGGCCGGGTCGAGCCCGTGCGCGGCGGCGAAGTCGTCGTCGAAGACGGTGCCGAGGTACCGCTGCGGGCCGTCGGGGAAGACGGTGGCGACGACCGCGCCGGGGTGGACGCGGGCCGCCCAGGCCGCGACCAGGGCGACCGCGCCGGTGCTCCAGCCGCCGCTGACGAAGTTCCCCGCGGCCAGCCGGCGGCAGGTGTCGGCGGACTCGGCGGGGCCGACCCAGTGCACCTCGTCGAACGCGTCGTAGGCGACGTTGCGCGGGTGGATGCTGCTGCCCAGGCCGCGCATGAGCCGTGGCCGGGCGGGCTGCCCGAAGATCGTGGAGCCGGTGGCGTCGACGCCGATCAGCCGCAGCCCCGGCCAGTGCCGGCGCAGCGGGCCGATGATGCCCGCGCTGTGGCCGCCGGTCCCGACGCTGCACACCAGGACGTCGAGATGGTCCAGGTCGGCGGCGATCTCGGCGGCGAGCGAGGCGTACCCGGCGATGTTGTCGGGGTTGTTGTACTGGTCGGGCCAGTACGCGTCGGGCAGTTCGGCGCGCAGGGCCCGCAGCCTGGCGAGGCGCGCGGCCTGCCAGCCGCCCTCGGCCGCCGGGCGGTCCACCAGCTCCAGCCGGACGCCGTACGTCCGCAGCAACTGCCGCATGGACGGCTCCAGTTCGGTGTCCCCGACCAGGACCACGGGATGGCCGAGGGCCTGTCCGGCGAAGGCCAGGCCGACGCCGAGGGTGCCGGAGGTGGATTCCACGACGGGTGCGCCGGGCCGGAGTTCGCCGCGCTCCTTGGCGCCCAGCAGCATGGAAACGGCGGCCCGCGCCTTCATGCCGCCCGGCGCGAGCCCTTCGAGCTTGGCCCAGAAGCCGGGGTGCGGGCAGGGCAGGTCCGCGGTGATCCGGGCCAGCGGGGAGCGGCCCAGCAGGCCGAGCAGCTGCGGGTTGGCGGTGGGGTGCAGGACGGCCGTGGTCATGCGGCGGCCCCGGCGGTACGGCGGCCGGAAGCGGCGGCGGCCCCGGCGTCGCGGTACCGGTGGACGGTTCCCGGCCCGCCGTCCAGCCAGAAGAACGGGTACGGCTCGGCGCACACCGCGCTCACCCCGGCTCCGAGGAACCGCGGCAGCACGGCGCTGCCGGTCTGCGCGAACATCACCAGCGGGGTGCCGCGCGCGGCGGCGTGCGCGCGCAGCGCCTCGAAGGTGCCGTTGCCCAGCGTCATGCCGGACGCCACCACCGCGTCGCAGCGGTCCAGTTCGGCGAGCGCGTCGGTGGCGACCGGCTCGTCCCACTCGGTCGTCCCGCCCTTGAGGTCGCACGGCACGTACGTGAGGCCGCGCTCGCGCAGCGCCTCCAGCAGCGAGTTGACGACGCCGACGACCAGCACCCGGGCGCCGGGCGCCACGTCGAGCAGCTCGACGACGGCCCGCGCGCGGGCCCGGGACTTCTCCAGCGAGCTGCCGGCGGGCAGCGGGAAGGGCCTGGCGCCGGGCGCCGCTTCGTGCGGCAGGACGTGCATCAGGTACGCGTCCAGTGCCGCGATCCGTACCGGCAGCAGCTCGTGCGCCAGCAGCGCGGCGACGTCCGCGCCGACGCACGCCTCGACGGCCGCGTCGGTCAGCGCGCCGGGCTCCACCGCGCAGGAGCCGACCGCGGCGCCCAGCCGCAGGCTGAGCACTTCGTTGCGGTAGCCGCCGCCGCGCCCGGCGTGGCGTACCGCCTGCCGGGTGCTGAAGGCGACGGAGATCCGCAGGCCGGCCGGGTCGGGTCCGTACGCGCCCGCCAGGACGCGGGCCACCAGGTCGTCGTGGGAGGTCTCGGCGGTACAGGGGCCGCCGGCTGCGGGGCTCATCGGGCCGCCACCCGCGGGCGCAGTGCGGACAGCAGGCCCTCGACGCGGGCGCGGGCGCCCGGCCCGTCCGGGTCGCCGGCCATGACGTGGCCGAGGTACTCGTTGTTGCTGCCGGCCGCCTTGACGTCCTTGCCCGCCTCGGCGAGCTGGAGTTCCAGTACGCCGTCCGCCGCGCGCACGGTGTCACCGCCGTCGATGCCGGTCAGTACGCCCGCCTCCCGGGGCACGAGGAACCCGATCGCGGCGCTGCGCAGCCCGGTCTCCCGTACGGTCGCGTCGGGGCGCCGGCCGAGCGCGACGTCCACGCAGGCGGCGGCCACGTCGATGCCGGTGACATGGCGGATCAGCTCGGTGATGCGGTTGCCGGCGGGGCGCGGGTTGACCTCGACGACGCGCGGTCCGCCGGGCGTGAGCTTGATCTCGGTGTGCCCGACGACGTCGTCCAGGCCGAGCGCCTTGAGGGCCTGCACGGCGGTGTCGGCCGCGGCAGCCGTGTCGGCGGCGGGGAGCGCCGCGGGGAACATGTGCTCGGTCTCGATGAAGGCCGGCGCGCCGCCCACGCTCTTGTCGGTCACCCCGATGACGTGCGTGGAGCCGCCGTGCGTCACGGTCTCGACGCTGACTTCGGGGCCGATGAGCAGCTCTTCGAGCAGGACGACGGGCGCCCGGCGCTGGCCGCGCGCGTTGACGGGGAAGTCCTCGACGGCGCGGTAGGCGCGGTGCAGCTCCGCCTCGTCCGCCACCTCGCGTACGAACATCCCGGCACAGAGGTCCACCGGCTTGAGGACCAGCGGGTAGCCGATCTCCGCCGCGGCGGCGGCCGCCTCGGACCGGTCGGCGCAGACGGCGAAGCGCGGCTGGGGCAGCCCGGCGTCCGCGAGCACCCGGCGGGTGGCGTCCTTGCGGCAGGCGCTCTCGACCGCCTCCGGCGCCGGGCCCGGGAGGCCCAGGTGCCCGGCGATCCGCGCGACGGTGGGCAGGTAGTAGTCGCAGGAGGTGAGCACGCCGTCGAAGCCGAGCGCGGCGTGCAGCCGCTCGGCGTACGGCAGCAGCGTGTCCAGGTCGTTGGTGTCGGCGGTCAGCACGTTGCGGGCGCCGAGCAGCGGATGGGCGGCGCCCTCGGGCGCGCTCCGCAGGTAGTGGTGCAGGTCGCGGGTGAGGAAGGTGAACTCGTGCCCGCCCTCGCGGATCGCGCGCGGCAGCAGCCTGCTCATCGCTCCGACCCAGCTCTCGACCATCAGCAGATGAGCCACGATTCCCCTTCTCCAGCGGTGTGTTGCGGTCGTCGGCCGAGCCCGGGACCCGTCCTTACGGAGCCGTCCGGCTTGACCGCCCCACACTGTAAACGATAATCATTTTCAAGTCACCCCGAATGCTCGGTGCCCCGCCACTGCCCTGAATGCGAGACCTGTGACCACCGCCGTCCACCGCTCCGGCCTGCTGTGCGCCCTCGCGGCCACCGCCGCCGCGCTGCTGCCCGCCGCCCCCGCGCACGCCGTCGCCCCCCGGGCACCCGGCCTGCACTTCGGCGCCTGCCCCGACTCCGTGCCGGACCCGCCGGCCCCCGACCGCGTCGAGTGCGGCGAGCTGAGCGTCCCGCTGGACCACGAGCACCCCGAGGGCCGGCACATACGCATCGCCGTCTCGCGCGTACCGGCCTCCGGCCCGGCCGACGAGCGACGCGGCGTCCTGCTCGTGAACCCCGGCGGCCCCGGCGGCCCCGGCCTCCCGTACGCCGTCACCAAACGCGCCAAACTCCCCGAGAGCGTGCGGCGTTCGTACGACGTGATCGGGTTCGACCCGCGCGGCACGGGGCGCAGCGCGCCCGCCGACTGCGGTCCGATGGGCGGCCTCTTCGACGCGCCGGGGCAGGACCCCGTGCCGCGGACCCCCGCCGCCGAGCACGGCTACCTCGACTCCCTCCGCCGCACCGCCGACGACTGCGCCACCGGCGTCGGCGCCGCCCTCCCGCACCTCTCCACCACCGAGACGGCCCGCGACATGGACGCGATCCGCGCGGCCCTCGGCGAGCGGGCGATCAGCTATCTCGGCGTGTCCTACGGCACGTACCTGGGCGCCGCCTACGCCGCGCAATTCCCGCACCGCATCGGCCGGATGGTGCTGGACAGCGTCGTCGGCCCGGAGGACTGGTACGATTTCGACCTCCGGCAGACCCGGGCCCTGCTGCGCCAGCGCGACACCTTCTTCGGCTGGGCCGCTGCGCACGAGAAGCGTTTCGGGCTGGGCGGCAGCGCCACCGAGGTCCGCGCCGCGTACCAACGCGCCCGCGACGGCCTCGCCTCCGGACCCGTGGCCCGCTTCGGCGCCGCGGAGTTCGACCGGACCGTGTACCGGGCGCTCGGCCGCACCGAACGCTGGGCGGCTCTCGCCGACGGCATCCGCGCGTACCTGCGGGACGGGAGCGTCGAGGGGCTCCGCCCGGCCGACCCCTTCGACGGCGCCGACTCACGCACGTACGAGGCCGCCAACCGCACCGTCAAGTGCGCGGACGGGCCGGGGCCCACGCCCGCCCGGGTGCTCGCCGACCTGCGCCGGATGCGCCGCCTGGACCCGCAGCCGGTGCTCACCGGCATGGAGGCCCCGGTGTGCGCGTACTGGCATCACCGGCCGGCCCACCGCACCGCGCTCGGCAGCCCCGCCGCGCCGCCCGTCCTCCTGGTCGCCTCCGACCACGACCCCGTCACCCCGATCGCGGGGGCCCACGCGATGCAGCGGCGGCTGCCCGGCTCCCGGCTGGTCACCCTGCACGACGACTACTCCCATGGAGTGTTCGCCAGCCGGGGCAACGCCTGCGTGGACGGCGCGGCGGCCGCGTACCTGACGGCCGGGACCGTACCGTCGGCCGACCTGCACTGCACCGGCCCCGGCCTGCCGACCCCCTGACCACCGGAAAGCACGGAGCACCATGACTGTCACCGTCACCCCGCACGCCGCGCCCCCCGGCACTCCCGGGTACACCGTCCGGACCGCCACCCCCGCCGACGTGGCGGGCGCACGCCGCGTCATGCTCGACACGCTCTACCGGGAATTCGACTACGGATACGTGCCCAGGTGGCACCAGGACGTCGTCGACATCCCCGGCACCTACCTCGACGACCCGCGGCACCTGCTGCTCGTCGCCGTCCGGAACGGCGAGGTGGTGGGCACCACCGGCATCCGGTCGGCGGGCCCCGCCCATCCGCCGCACCCCCGCTGGCTCGCCGACCGCTACCCGTCCGGCTCCACGGCCCAGCTCGTCCGCGTCTACGTCGACCCGGCCCACCGGCGCCACGGCCTGGCCCGCACGATGGTCCGGCACGCCTGCGACTTCGTGGCCGGCACCCCCGGCTACGCCCGGATCTACCTGCACACCAACGTCAAGGTCGAGGGCAGCGGCGCCTTCTGGCGCAGCCTGGCCACGGAGGTCTTCGACGCCCGCGCGACCGGCGAACACGGACCGGGCGTCGAGACGGTCCACTTCGAGATCCCGATGCCGCGGCGGACGCCGTAGGTATACCTACACCGGCCGCTCACCGATGCCGGTAGCCCGCCCCATTGGAAAGGCTGGCCTCCTCTTCCGGAGACGGCCCTCCGGAAGGCCACCTTCGGAGGCGGGACCCATGCAGGAATCGGAGTACTCGGAGTACAGCGGCCCGCTCATGTTCGCCGGGCGGCACACGGAGCTGGCAGAGGTCGAGGAACTGCTGCGGCACACCCGCCTGGTGACCGTGACCGGGCCCGGCGGCGTGGGCAAGAGCGCACTCGCCGGCGCGGTGGCCCGGCGCTCGGCGCTCGTCCCGGAGGCGGTGGTCGGCCGTACCGACCTGGCCTCGCTCGGCGATCCCGACCTGGTGCCGCACCGGCTGGCCCGGGCGCTGCGCCTCGACGGCTGTCCCGGGAAGCCGCAACTGACCGCGCTGGCCGAAGCGCTGGGCGACTGCCCGGCCCTGCTGGTCGTGGACACCTGCGAGCACCTGGCCGCGCCGTGCACGGAGGTCTTCACCGAACTTGTCGACGCCTGCCCCGGCCTGCACATCCTGGCCACCAGCCGCACCCCGCTGAAGACCCCGGGGCTGTACCTGCTGCCGCCCCTCCCGCTGGAGGCGGCAGCCGGGCTGTTCGAGGCGCACGCGCGGCGGCTGGGCGCCGCGGAGGCGGCGGCGCCCGGCACGGTCCGGCGCATCTGCGCGCTGGCGGAGGGCCTGCCGCTCGCCGTGCTCATCGCGGCGGACCAACTCGGGCACCACTCGGCCGACGACGTCCTCGCCTGCCTCGCCCGGCCCGAGGACGCCCTCGACCTGCCGGCCTCGGCCCCCGGCCTGCCCGGCCGCCACCGGACGCTGCGCGACTCCCTCGGCTGGAGCCGCCGCCTCTGCACGGCGCAGGAGCAGCTGCTCTGGGCGCGGTGCAGCGTCTTCCCCGGCGGCTTCGAGCTGTCCCACGCGCTGGAGGTGTGCGGCGACCACCGGCTGCTGCCGCCCGGCCCGCTCGCCGCGGCCTTCACGGGCCTGTCGTGGCAGTCGCTGATCGAGCCGGTGCCGGACGACGCCGAGACCACCGCCTTCCGGATGCGGCGCGCGACCCGGGCGTACGGACGGCAGCAGCTGACCCGTTCGGGTGAGGAGCGCACGGTCACGAACCGTTTCCTGACGTGGTCCATGAACCACTCCTGACGCCTGCGGCTCCTGCCTCACGCAGTGCGCGCCCCGACTCGTAAGCGATCTTCACGTACCTCGCTCACCTGCAATTTCAGCGATATGCACAATCTGTGCATCGTGCGCTGGCTAAGCTGAGGAGCTTCAGCCGTTCAGCGGGCAGGTCCGTCATGCCGAAGCTTCCGGCGGCCGAACGCGTCCCTCCCGGCGTACCGGCCGCACCACCGCCCGGAAGATCCGTGAGGCTGGTTCGAGGAACGTTTCCGCTGTTGCTCGCGGCGCTCTGCGTCGCACTGGGCCGCACCCTGGATCTCGCCCCGCTCTTCCTCCCGCTGATGCCCGCCGTCGCCGCGCTGCCCGCCATCGGACGGCCGGGCGTGCGGTCGGTGCTGGGGGCGGGCGCCGCCGCGCTCGCGGGCGTGGCGGCACTGGGCTGGGGCGCCCGGCCGCTGAACGTCGCCGTGGCGCTGACGGGCGTCCTCACGGTGACCGCGCTGGTCCGGGCCGCCGCCCGCCGCGGCCGCCGCCAGGAGACCAAGATCGCCTGTCTCGGCCGGCTGGCCCAGGTGACCCAGGCGGCGGTGCTGCCCCGGCCGCCCGAATGGGTCGGCGGGGTCCGGCTGGAGGCGCGCTACCTAGCGGCCACCCCCGGCGCCACGGTCGGCGGCGACATCTGCGGCGCCGAACGCACCCCCTTCGGCGTACGGCTGCTCATCGGCGACGTGTCCGGCAAGGGGCTGGACGTGGTCGCGACGGCCGCCGAGACGCTGCACATCTGGCGGGAGCTCGCGCACCACGAGCCCAGCCTGGCGGGCATCGCGCTGCGGATGGACACCTCCGTCACCCGCATCCACCACCACGAAGGCTTCGTGACCGCGCTGCTCATCAACATGCACGACGACGGCCGGATCGAGCTGCTGAACTGCGGCCACCCGCCGCCCCTGCTGATCCGCGCCGGCCGGGCGCAGTGGCTCCACGGCCTGGACGCGACGGCCCCGCTCGGCCTCATGCGGATGGTGGCGGACCGCTGCCCGACCACGGTGGTGCGTCCGGCGCCCGGCGACTGGCTGCTGCTCTGCACGGACGGGGTGGCCGAATGCCGGAACCAGGACGGGGAGTTCTACCCCCTCGCCGAGCGCCTCACCTCGCTCTGCGGCCACGAACCGACCGTCGTCCTGGACACGCTCGAAGCGGACCTGGCGCGCCACCGGGACTCCCGCGCCCGCGACGACGCGATGCTGCTCCTCATCCGCCCGCTGCAGCAGCAGCACTCCAGCTGAACCGCGGACACCGGACGCCCGGCCGGGCGGCCCGGCGCCGGTCGTTCGGGCGCCGGACCGCCGGCCGGACCTGTGCCGTTCAGTCGGACTCCGGCGGCGGGGGCGGGGTGGGCGCGCCGGCCGGCGGGACGATCTTCGCGTACGCGGTCGTGGTGGTGGCCGGGGCCCCCGCCGCGGGCGTCCCGGTCCGCGGCAGTACGGCGTCCCGGCGGGCGCCCGGGTCCCAGCCGGTCTCCACCACCCGCTTCTGCACCACCACGGCACCGGCCAGCACCAGCGCGCCGATGGCCAGCATCAGGACGACCGCGCCCGCGCCGCCCACCTTCGCCGCGTTGCCGATCAGCGAGCCGAACCAGCCGAAGTCGGCGTCGCCGAAGGTGGTGTTCTCCTCGCCGAACGCGCCCAGCACCTTCAGGAGCAGCGCGGGCAGGAAGGTGATGAGGACGCCGTTGACGAAGGCGCCGAGGGCCGCGCCGCGCCGGCCGCCCGTCGCGTTGCCGTAGACGCCGGCCGCGCCGCCGGTGAAGAAGTGCGGCACCAGGCCCGGCAGGACGAGCGCGAGACCGAACCACGGGTGGAAGAGCGCGGACAGCAGCCCGAGGCTGACCAGGCCGCCGAGGAAGCTGCACAGGAAGCCGATGAGGACGGCGTTCTGCGCGTACGGGAAGACGATCGGCGCGTCCAGCGAGGGCAGCGCGCCGGGCACGACCTTCTTGGCGATGCCCTGGAACGCCGGGACCAGCTCGCCCAGGATCGTCCGCACGCCGAAGAGGATGATCGCGACGGCGATGCCGAACTGCAGGCCCTGCATGACGGACTGCATCAGGTAGTTGCCGATGCCGGTCGCGGCGGCGCCGCCGTCGGAGCCGAACGCCTTGAACGCGGTCTCCCGCCCGGCCTTGGCCAGGAAGAGGATCGCCAGGATCACGTAGATCAGCACCATGGACAGCGCGGTGGCCACCATCGAGTCGCGCAGGAAGCGCAGCCCCTCGGGCAGCTTCATGTCCTCCGTACTGCGGCTGCGCCGGCCGACCAGCTGCCCGGTCGCGCCGGCGGCGACGTACCCGGCCGTGCCGAAGTGGCCGATGGCGATGGTGTTGTCACCGGTGATGCGCTTGGTCCACGGGTGCGCGAAGGCCGGCATCGAGACCAGCAGGATGCCCAGCAGCACGCCGCCGGCCAGCACCACGACCGCCGAGGACTGGCCCGCCGTGGCCAGCACCATGGTCAGCAGGGTCGCCATGAACAGCATGTGGTGGCCGGTGAGGAAGACGTACCGCAACGGCGTGAAGCGGGCCAGCAGCAGGCTGACCGCGAAGCCGACGATCATCAGCCAGGCGACCCGGGCGCCGAACTGCTGCTGCGCGATGCCGACGATCGCCTCGTTGGTCGGGATGACGCCGTGCGCGCCGGTCGCACCCTGGATCATCTCGCCCAGCGGGGCGAGGGCCGTGACCACGAGGTCGGCGCCCGCCCCGATCAGCAGGAAGCCCAGCGTCGCCTTGATGGCGCCGCCGACGACCTGACCGGCGGACTTCTTCAGGGCGATCAGGCCGGTGGCCGTGATCAGGCCGACCAGATACGCCGGCTGGCTGAGGACCTCGTTGACGAGGAATTTGGCGATCGATACGAGCCAGTCCATGGTGCTTTCCTTCGTTACTGGACGTCGTATGCGTTACGGGACGTCGTAGGTGTCGCGGAGGATGCGGTCGACCTCACCCGTACTGGTGAAGTTCTCGACGACCTTCACGGGGACGCCGATGTCGCCGAGCGTCCTGGCGATCTCGCCCGAGGTGAGGATGGCGACGGCCTCGCCGGCCTTGCCCTTGGCGGAGATGGTGTCGGTCGCCTCGACGGTGACGTACCGGGACCAGCCCCAGCGGTCGAGCACCTGCTCCAGGGTGTTCTTCAGGAAGAGGCTGGTGCCCAGGCCGTTGCCGCAGACGGTGAGGATCTTGTGCGGGGCGCCGCCGCCGGCCGGCTGCCGCTCCTCCGGGCGCGCCGGCTCCGCCGACCGCTCGACCTCCGCCGACCGCCCGGACCCCGGCGATTCCGCGGCCGGTGCGGGCCGCTCCGGGGCGTCCAGGCTCGCCAGCACCGCGTGCACCGCCTCCGGCGTCGGCGCCTCGCGCAGCGCGCGTTCGCTCTCCGGGTCCGCCAGCAGCCGGGCCAGCGCGGCCATCGCGTCGGTGTGCGCGCCGGAGTCCCGCGCCGCGAGCCCGACGACGAGGGTCACGGGATCGTTGGCCTCGTGCCCGAACTCCACCGGTTCGGCCAGCCGCACCCACGACATGCCGGTCCGCAGGACCGCGGGCGAGGGGCGGGCGTGCGCGAAGGCGAAGCCGGGCGCCAGGACGATGTAGGGCCCGTTCTCCTCGACGTTCTCGATCATTTCCGTGGTGTACTCACCGGTACTGGCACCGGTCGCGGCCATCAGGTCGCCGGCCGCCCGTACGGCCTCCCGCCAGTCCGCCGCCGCCACGTCCAGCCGCACGGCGTCGGCGGGGATCAGTTCGCTCAGTGTCGGCATGCAGGGGATCGTCGCACGAAAACGCTTGCCCGGACATGCGCCGTCCGGCGCCGGAAGGGATCATCGACTCATGAACGTGAGGATGCGGGTCGCACAGCAGGAGGAAGCCGACGAACTGCTCGGCCGCAGTCCGCTCGCCGCGCTGGTGGGCATGCTGCTGGACCAGCAGGTGCCGATGGAGTGGGCGTTCACCGGCCCGTACACCATCGCCCGGCGGATGAGCGGCGACGACCTGGACGCGCACGCCATCGCGGCCCAGGACCCGGAGGCGTTCGAGGAGCTGCTGGCCCGCAAGCCGGCCGTGCACCGCTACCCGCGGTCCATGGCCAAGCGGGTGCAGCAGCTGTGCCAGTACCTCGTCGAGCACTACGACGGCGACGCCGAAGCCGTCTGGCGGGACGCGGGCACCGGCGCCGAGCTGCTGAAACGCCTCAACGACCTGCCCGGCTTCGGCAAGCAGAAGGCGCAGATCTTCCTGGCCCTCCTCGGCAAGCAGTTCGGCGTGCGCCCCGAGGGCTGGCGCGAGGCGGCGGGCGCGTACGGCGAGGAGGACTCCCGCCGGTCGGTGGCCGACATCACCGGCCCGGAATCCCTCGCCGAGGTCCGCGCCTACAAGCAGGAGATGAAGCGAGCGGCGAAGAAGGCGGCGGCCAAGTAGGGCCCGGGCCCGGTGCTGTCCGGGGGGCGGCTTCAGCCCTCCTGGGCGGCCGCCGCCCGGGCCGTCCAGCGCTGCTCGACCCCGGACAGCCGCCAGTAGGCGATCGCCGCGGCCCAGACCACGACGAAGAGGCCGGCGATGAGGTAGCCGACGTTGTCCAGGTTCAGCCCGGAGACCCAGTCGGTGACCGCGTCCTTGAGCCCGAGCTTGTCGTGCAACACGCTCACCAGCTCGATCGTGCCGATGAAGAACGCCACCACGATCGACAGCCCGGTGATGGTGAGGTTGTAGTAGACCTTGCGCACCGGGTTGGCGAACGCCCACTGGTACGCGAAGTTCATGAACGTGCCGTCGAGCGTGTCGAACAGGCTCATGCCGGCCGCGAACAGCAGCGGCAGACACAGGATCGCGTACCACGGCAGGCCCGCCGCGGCCCCGCTGCCGGCCATCACCATCAGCGTGACCTCGGTGGCGGTGTCGAAGCCGAGGCCGAAGAGGAAGCCGAGCGGGTACATCTGGCCCGGGCGGGAGATCGACTTGGTGAAGCGGCCCAGGAGGCGGTTCATGAAGCCGCGCGAGTCCAGCTGCTTCTCCAGCTCGTTCTCGTCGTACGTCCCGGCCCGCATGGACCGGAAGACCCGCCAGATGCCGGCCAGCGCGACGAGGTTGAGGGCCGCGATGAGGTACAGGAACCCGCCGGAGACCGTGGTGCCGACCGTGCCGAGCAACTGGTGCGTACGCGAGCCGTCGTCCAGCAGCGTGCCCGCGATGGCCGCGCCGCCGGCCACCAGGGCGGCCATCACGACGACCACGCTGGAGTGGCCCAGCGCGAACCAGAAGCCCACCGACACCGGCCGCTTCCCGTCGGCCATGAGCTTGCGGGTGGTGTTGTCGATCGCGGCGATGTGGTCGGCGTCGAAGGCGTGCCGCATGCCGAGGGTGTACGCCGTGACGCCGAGGCCCACGCCGTAGACCTGGGTGCCGATCGTGTAGTGGTTCGGCACCACCAGCAGCAGGAGCACGCCGAAGGCGACGACGTGCAGCGCGGCGATGACGGCCAGCAGGCCGGCCGTACGGACGGTGTCCCGCCGCTGCCAGCGGAACTGCTGCGCCCCGGCGGTCGTCGGGGTAGCGGTCGTGGGGGGATCGGTCGTGGGGGGATCGGTCGTGGGGGGATCAGTGGGCACGGTCATCCGGCCGTCACGCTCCAGCACCTCGTGGAATCGGTTCGTGAGATGCCGTGGCCGGTCTCCTGGCTTACGGGGAACCTCCCGGTCCGCCCGGGGGCGGCAGGAGGACGCCTCCGGCCCGGCCTTCCCGCCCGCACTCCGCGGACAGTGGCCCCCGCACGCCCGGATCCGTCCGGCGCACGGGAAGGGTCGGAAACTTCCCGATCACAGTGGCGAGGGCCGCTCCGGAATCGGACCCGAAGGTCTGCAGTTCTTGCAGGTCCAACGGGTCTGCACCGGTCTTCCCGAACACCACGGCCGGGTCACTCTATCCCGCCCCTTCCCGACCCTCGCTGCCCCCTCTGCTTCCCCTTCCCGACCTCGTCGCATCTCCCCGACCCTTGCCTCACCTATCGAATTTCGATAGATTTGCATCGCTAGTCGATGGAGGGACGGGGTCATGGGAAAACTGACAGTGGGCGCACTGCGCGTCGTACTCGGGGTGGTGCTCGCCGGCACCGTCTTCGTACAGGCATCGATGGCGTGGACGCTGGTCAGCGGGAGCGACCCGGAGGACGGGACGCTCCCGCTGACCCCGCTGCGCGTGATCACGATCCTGGGCATGGTGTCGGTCCAGGTCGCCGTGGTCTGCGTATGGCGGCTGGTGACGATGGTGCGACGCGGAACCGTCTTCTCCCACACCGCCTTCCGGTACGTGGACGGCGTGATCGCCGCGATCGTGGCGGCTGCCCTCATGTGGTTCGCGGTCACGGCCCTCAACGCACCGGGCCAGCGAGCCGACCCGGGCGTCACCGTCATCATGGGCGGGATCGGCGTGGCCATTCTGGGCGTCGCACTCCTCGTGCTCGTGCTGCGGACACTGCTCGCCCAGGCCGTCACGCGCGACGCCGAGGCGTCGCTGATGCGGGCCGAGCTGGACGAGGTGATCTGATGCCGATCACCGTCGACATCGACGTGATGCTGGCCAGGCGGAAGATGTCCGTGGGTGAACTCGCGGACCGCGTGGGCATCACGCCCGCCAACCTGGCGGTACTCAAGAACGGCCGCGCCAAGGCGGTGCGCTTCACGACGCTCGCCGCCCTCTGCGAGGTGCTCGAATGCCAGCCGGGCGACCTGCTGCGCTGGGAAGACGGGGATGCGGCGGAGGGATGAGAACGCGCCGGGCGGGAAACGCCCGGCGTTCCCCCTCCGCTCAGCCCATCCCCAGTCAGCCCCCCGCGTCCTGTCGTTCGGCGGTGTCCTGGCTCAGCGGTGAACGGTCCGCCGGGCCCTCCGCCGCCCAGCTGCCCAGCAGTCGCAGCGACTCCGCCGACGCCGAGCCGGGCTCCGCGTTGTAGACGATCAGCTGCTGGTCCGGGTCGGCGGGCAGCCGCAGCGTCTCGTACGACAGGGTCAGCGGCCCGACCACCGGGTGGTGCAGCCGCTTCACCCCGAAGCCCTTGTCCTGCACGTCGTGCGTGGCCCAGAGCTGCCGGAACTCCTCGCTCTTGACCGACAGCCGCCCGATCAGCGAGGCGAGCTCGGGGTCGTCGGGGTGACAGCCGGCGTCCAGCCGCAGGTAGGAGACGATGTCGGCGGCCTTGCGCTCCCAGTCGACGTAGAAGTCGCGGGCCGCCGGGTCCAGGAAGACCTGCCAGGCGACGTTCCGCTGCTCCGGCTCCATCGCGGCGTAGTCACCGAGCAGCGCGCACGCCATGCGGTTCCACCCGATGACGTCCAGGCGGCGGCCCGCGACATACGCCGGTATCCCCTCCATCGCGTCCAGCAGCTGCTGGAGCGCGGGCCGCACCCGCTGCGGGCGGCCGGCCCCGCGCGCACGCTTGGCCTTCGGCTTGACCAGGTGACTGAGGTGCGCCCGCTCCGCGGCGTTCAGCCGGAGGGCGCCGGATATCGCGTCGAGGACGGCCGTGGAGACGTTCTGCCCGTGGCCCTGCTCCAGGCGGACGTAGTACGCCACGCTCACGCCGGCCAGCTGCGCCAACTCCTCCCGCCGCAGCCCCGGCACCCTTCGCCGCCCGCCGTGCCGCGGCAGTCCGACGTCCTCGGGCTGCAGACGGGCACGGCGGGTGCGCAGAAATTCGCTCAGTTCGGTGCGCTGGTCCATATGGCCAGTATCCGCAACCTGGCGACAACCCGTTGTGGCCTGTGGACAACTCTGCGAAACCGCAGGTCGTGAGGGTGTCACTGACATTGGTACCAACGGCGTTCGTACGAAAACGGGGGATCTGGCTCCGCTTCCGCTTCTGACGCAGGCTCGATGTCATGACACACACCTCTGTCACCGCGTATGCAGCACCCGCGCCCAAGGCACCCCTGGAGCGCACCACCATTCCGCGCCGTGAGCTCGGCGCGCACGACATCCTGATCGAGATCAAGTACGCGGGGATCTGCCACTCCGACATCCACCAGGTCGACTCGGACTGGGGTCCGGGCACCTTCCCGATGGTCCCGGGCCACGAGATCGCCGGCGTGGTCGCCGCGGCCGGCCCGGAGGTCACCCGCCACCAGGTGGGCGACCGGGTCGGCGTCGGCTGCATGGTCGACTCCTGCCGGGAGTGCGACAACTGCAAGGCCGGCTTCGAGCAGCACTGCACCGGCTCCGGCCCCGTGATGACGTACAACGCCACGGGCCGCGACGGCGAGCCCACCTACGGCGGCTACTCCACCCACGTGGTGGTCACCGAGGACTTCGCCGTCCGCATCCCCGACGGCCTCGCGCTGGACGTCGCCGCACCCCTGCTGTGCGCCGGCATCACCGTGTACTCGCCGCTCGCCCGCTGGGGCGCGGCCCCCGGCAAGAAGGTCGCGGTCGTCGGGCTCGGCGGCCTCGGCCACATGGCCGTGCAGATCGCCGCGGCCCAGGGCGCCGAGGTCACCGTCCTCAGCCAGTCGCTGCGCAAGAAGGAGGACGGCCTGAAGCTGGGCGCCTCCGACTACCGCGCCACCTCCGACCCGGCCACCTTCGAGGAGCTGGCCAACAGCTTCGACCTGATCATCAACACCGTCTCCGCGGACCTGGACCTGGGCGCGTACCTGGGCCTGCTCCGCACGAACGGCACGCTGGTCCAGGTCGGCGCGCCCGAGCAGCCGCTCCGCACGTCGCCCTTCGCACTGATCCAGAACAACCGGGCGATGGCCGGCTCGTCCATCGGCGGCATCCCCGAGACCCAGGAGATGCTGGACTTCTGCGCGGCGCACGGCATCGGCGCGCAGATCGAGGTGATCTCCGCCGAGGAGATCAACGACGCGTACCGGCGGGTGCAGGCGAGCGACGTCCGCTACCGCTTCGTCATCGACGTCTCGACGATGTGATCCCCGAAGGCGGGTGGCCGTGCGCTCTGCACGGTCCCGCCTACCGCGCAGCCGGGTGGCCGTCCGACGGCCGCCCGGCTTCGTCGTATTTGGTAGTGGATAGACGGCGTTAGCCGGACGTTAGCGGACCAATAGCGCCCGGGGACAGAGTGGTTGTCGTGCCGGAGAGACCAGCCGGCCGCACCACCACCAGCCATCGAAGTCACCATCCACGGGGGAACCCACCATGTCGAAGAAGACAGTCAAGGCCGCCGTCGCCTCCCTCATCGCCGTCGGCGCGCTGGCCGCGACCGCCGGCCCCGCCCTGGCGCAGACCGCCCGCCCGGCGCCCGCCGCCAAGATCGCGCCCTGCGCGGCGTCGGCGCTGAAGTTCGAGGCCGGCACCGTCAGCCGCCCGATCAACCACGTCCTGATCAAGGCGACCAACACCTCGAAGAAGACCTGCGACTTCTCCGCCGAGACCTACCCGCTCCTGCGGCTCCACAAGGACCAGCAGGCGGTCACCCCGGTCGTCGAGGACTCGCAGCCGCAGGCCGTGGTCACCATCGCGCCCGGCGAGACGGCCTACGCGGGCCTGACGCTCTCCGCCGCCGACTCGTCGGAGAAGGGCTTCAGGACCGGCAGGATCGAGGTGGCCGTGGACAGGGACACCGCCCTGAAGTCCGTCACCGTCAAGGGCGGCCCGGTCTTCATCCAGCCGGGCGTCGCCAAGGTGACGTACTGGCAGGACAACCCGGCCGACGCCCTCCTCTGGTGACAGCTCCCGGCCGGGGAGCGACCCCCGATCCCCGGCCGGGCCCCGTACCACCGCGTTCCGCCGGGCCCGCCCCGGCGGAACGCTCCGCCGTACTCGGGTGACCACGGGCGCATTGCTCCCCTTGTACCGGTTGCCTCCACTTCGCACCCGTGCGACATGGCTGCGCCCGAGGCCGGGTGACCGGTAGGCTTTCCGTGTGATCTTCAAGCGCATCGGAAATGGGCGGCCGTACCCCGATCACGGCCGGGAGAGCACCCGCCAGTGGGCGGATGTGGCCCCGCGCCCGGTACGCCTTGACCAGTTGGTGACCACCAAGCAGCAGCTCGATCTGGAAACGCTGCTCGCGGAGGACTCGACCTTCTACGGCGACCTGTTCGCGCACGTCGTGAAGTGGCAGGGCGACCTGTACCTGGAGGACGGGCTGCACCGCGCGGTCCGGGCGGCCCTCCAGCAACGCCAGGTGCTGCACGCCCGCGTCCTCGAACTGGACTGACGCGCGTCGGAGCCCGGCGACGGGCCGGCCCCGAGCCTCACGGAACGTAGCCGTGGCGCCCGGTATTGGCCCTTTCGGGTCAGGTCTCGCGCCACGAACAGATCATTTAATAGGCAGAGCGCCATGACCGCACTACGCTGCGGACATGAGCATGCTGACGCCCCCCGGCATGGGCGGTAAGAAGTACCGCATCACGGGCGACAGGTATCCGCGGATGCGCCGTCCCCGCCGTGACCGCAGGATCGCCATGACAGTCGTGGCCTCCGCCTGCGTGCTGGCCGTCGGCGCCTGGGGCGCCGTACAGCTCATCGACGTCTTCACCGGGCAGAGCGGCACCGCCCAGGCCGCCCAGGAGAAACCGAAGTGTCCCCCGGGCCAGGACGGCGCCAAGCCGCGCGGCACGGCGAAGCCGCTGCCGAAGCCGAAGGCCGTCAAGGTCAACGTGCTCAACGCGACCACCCGCAGCGGGCTCGCCAAGAGCACCGCCGACGCGCTCAAGAAGCGCGGCTTCACGATCGGCGAGGTGGGCAACGCGCCCGCCGCCTACGACAAGAAGGTCAAGGGCACCGGCCTGCTGCTCGGCGCGCCGGCCGCGACGGACAGCTCCTTCAAGGTGCTGGGCACGCAGGTGGCCGCCGGGGTCGAGCGGAAGACCGACGGCCGCAAGGGCGGCGAGGTCGACCTGATCATCGGCAACAAGTTCAAGGCCCTGACGAAGGAGAAGGACGCCAAGGCCGCGCTCGCCGCGCTGACCGCCCCGCCGAAGGAGAAGCCGGGCACGCCGGGCTGCTGAGCGCCTCCTGTGGCGCCGGGCCTCCGGCGCGCCCGCCCGGATCCTGGCCTCAGCCGGCCGTGCCGTACATGCGGTCGCCCGCGTCGCCCAGGCCCGGGACGATGTAGCGGTCCTCGTTCAGCCGCTCGTCGACCGCGGCCGTGACCAGCGTCACCGGCGTACCGGCCAGCTCCTTCTCCATGACCTTCACGCCCTCGGGCGCGGCCAGCAGGCAGAGCGCCGTCACGTCGTCGGCCCCGCGCTGGATCAGTTCCTTGATCGCCGCGACCAGCGTGCCGCCGGTGGCGAGCATCGGGTCCACGACGTAGATCTGCCGTCCGGAGAGGTCTTCCGGCATACGGGTGGCGTACGTCTGCGCCTCGTACGTCTCCTCGTTGCGGACCATGCCCATGAAGCCGACCTCGGCCGTCGGCAGCAGCCGCACCATGCCGTCCAGCATGCCCAGGCCCGCGCGCAGGATCGGCACGACCATCGGGCGGGGGTGGGAGAGCCGGACGCCGGTGGTCGCCGTCACCGGGGTCTCGATGTCGACCTGTTCGGTGCGCACATCGCGGGTCGCCTCGTACGCGAGCAGGGTGACCAGCTCGTCGGCGAGACGCCGGAACGTGGGGGAATCGGTGCGCTTGTCGCGCAGAGTGGTGAGTTTGTGCGCCACCAGCGGGTGGTCGACGACGTGGATCCGCATGACATCGACAGTAACCGAGGCCGGGACCCTGAGGCGCCCGCCGGTGGCCGTACGGAGACCGGCCGGCCACGCCCGGCCCCTCGGCCAACGTCAAACGATTCGCATCAACCCCGCACTTCGGGGGAAAGTGGGCACAGACGCCCGGACCGCCGGCCGGCCTCCGGGCGAGGACCTCGGCCCGAGGCGGTGTCGCTCATGCCCGACCAGAAGAACCGTCAGGACGCACGGCAGAACCGTCAGACTCGCCAGAACCGTCAGAGTCGCCAGAGCGGTCAGACTCGCCAGAACGCTCAGACGCGCCAGAACCATCAGGACGCACGGCCCGAAGGAAGCCTGCCCCCGCCCGGCCCTTCCGGGGGCTCGCGCACCCCGCGGCCGGCCGCGCGCAGGACCGGTGCCGCGCGCGGTGCGGCGAGAGGCGACGGGGGCGGCACCAGACCCGACCCGGCGCCCGCCGCGGCCCCCCGCCCCGAGGACACGGCGCAGAAGGTGGCCATGGACGCGCGGGCGGCCGGCGGGGAGGGCGAGCCGGACGCGGCCCGCCGCCGGCGCCGGGCGCAGTTCCTCCGTGAGCTGAACGAGGCCAAGGAGCTGCGCGACCGCGTCCAGCCCCGGCGCGCCCGCGCCGCCCGGATGCGGCAGGCGATGCGCATGCGCACGTTCCGCTGGTAGCGCAACGGGCACGGGACCACCCGACCGGACCCGCGCCCACCGCCTCAGCGGCCGCGCCGCCGCACCCGGGCCCGCCGCGCCGGGAAGCCCCCTGCGCGTCACCACGAATCCCCGTACGCGTCACCGCACGGCCGCGGACACACCGCCGCAAGGACCTCCGCGCGCCACATATGGGCCGTTTACGCGCCACCATTCGGGCGCTGCTTCCGACACCCGCATCCGGTCCCGTCCGGCCTTCCGGGGGGCGGATCCGGCCCCGTTACGGCACCCATCCGGCCCCCTCACGACCCGGATCTCGCAGAACCCGGGCACGACGCAGCGTCGAAGACCCCGCGCGAACGCGTTGTTTCTGCCACGATTCCGATTGGGGCGGGGACTCCGGGCGCTCACGCGCCGCCCTCGCCCGGCCCGGATACGCCTCTGACCAGTGGGAGAGTCACGGTGTACTTCGCCGCACTGCTCGCGCGCACCGAAGACGGGTGGGAAGCGAGCGATACAGAGCTCGACAATGTGGAGACGCTTGCCGACCTGGCCGACCTGGCCCGGCAGGCAGCGGTCGACGACGACACGGTGGTGGCGTTCATCGAGCAGGAGGGCGCGTGGTTCGGCGTCGTCCGGGTGGACGGCGAGGACGACCCGCGCGTCTTTGTCTCGGATGCCACCGCCGCGTCCCGCAGCTCGTACGGCGCCATGCTGACCGACGAACTGATCGGCCGCGACGAGGAAGCCTCGGAGGACCTCGACGATCTGACCAATCTGGACGGTACGGAAGACGGTGAGCCCGAGGGCGCCGAGGACGAGACGGAGGAGGCCGAGGCCGACGAGCGGTTGCCGGCCGGGCCGCTCGGTGACGTCGACCTCCTCGACGACCTCGGCGTCACCGGCAAGGACTTGCTGACGTTCGACAGCAACGGTGACGCGTTGGGCGAGATCGCCGACGCGCTGGGCTGCACGGACGTGCTGGAGGCGGTGCGGTGACGGACGGGGAGCGGCGCACCGCGGCCGCTCCCCGTCCGCCCGCCGCGGGCCCTCGTACGCCCGCCGTGCGGCCTGCCGCGCCCGTCCCGGGCCGGCGGCCGCCCGCCGCGGGGCCGCCTCCGCCGGTCCCCGGCACCGCCGCGGTCGCCGACACTGTTGTCATGACCGACGCACAGTCCGCCCCGGCCCCCGCACCCCATCCGTTGCGCGACCCGTGGGCCGCGCCCATGCGGCAGGCCCTGGCGGAGGCCGCGCTCGCCCCCGGGACCGGAGACGTCCCGGTGGGCGCCGTTGTGCTGTCCGCTGACGGGCGGGTGATCGGCACCGGCCACAACGCACGCGAGGCCACCGGCGACCCGACGGCCCACGCCGAGGTGCTCGCCATCAGGGCGGCGGCCCGCACGCTCCAGGAGGAGGCGCACGCGGCCGCTGCCGGGGAGGGCGACAGCTCCGTCGCCGGGGAGCGCGACGGCTCCGTACGGCGCACCACCG
Source organism: Streptomyces sp. NPDC050806 (assembly GCF_055586425.1). Taxonomy (NCBI): domain Bacteria; kingdom Bacillati; phylum Actinomycetota; class Actinomycetes; order Kitasatosporales; family Streptomycetaceae; genus Streptomyces; species Streptomyces sp. NPDC050806. Next base: position 268,452 of record NZ_JBVJIF010000006.1, read on the forward strand.
ACTGGCGGCTGACCGGCTGCACTCTCGTGGTCACGCTCGAACCCTGCACGATGTGCGCGGGCGCGATCGTGCTGTCCCGGGTCGACCGGGTGGTCTACGGCGCTCGCGACGAGAAGGCGGGCGCGGCCGGCTCGCTCTGGGACGTCGTACGTGACCGACGCCTCAACCACCGCCCCGAAGTGATCACCGACGTCCTGGCCGAGGACTGCGCTGCGCTCCTGACCGACTTCTTCCGCGACCGCTGAACCGACTCCTTCCGCGGCCGCCGAGGGCGGTTCGGCGGGTACGGAGGGGCCGGCGCCCGGCCTCCGGCGGGTGCGGAGGGGCCGTCGTCCGGCCTCGGCGGGTACTGCCGAACGCCGTTCCGGGAGGTCCGCGCGCCCGCCTCCCGGAACCGATTTCGGCACACGGCCCCTCATGGGCTAGGCTCTGCCTCGGTAGCGTGTCCGAGCGGCCGAAGGAGCGCGCCTCGAAAGCGCGTGAGGGGGCAACTCCTCCGTGGGTTCAAATCCCACCGCTACCGCTCGCACGAAGGGCCCGACTCATCAGAGTCGGGCCCTTCGTCGTATCCGGACCTCTGGCCCGCACCGCGGCCGGGAGGAACACGGTGCGGACCCCGCAGCGAGGCCCGGTCCCGCCGGCGGACTCCTGCCAGATCCGCCGGGCGCACCGTCCAGCCTGCTGCCGCGCCCCGGCCCGACAGGCCGCCGAACGGCCCCGATCACCGGGACTTTCGTCCTCGGACGCCGGTGAGCGGCGGCGTGCAGCAGTCGCGAAAGCGACCCCGGGGCAAGGGGGCCGCCCCGGACGCGGCTGCTGCGTTGGGGCCGGTGTGGTTACACTCGCCCGACCGCACAGGGCGGGAGCTGCCGGTACAGGCCGTAGGGGAGACGGGGACGAATGGTGGAAACGAAGAAGATCGCGCTGTATGTGGTCGTCGTCTTCGTCCTGTACACGATCGTCACGTCCCCCACCCGGGCCGCCGATCTCGTCCAGATAGGGTTCGAGGGCATTTCGGACGCCGCCCAGGGCGTCGGCCAGTTCATGACCTCGCTGATCCAGTAGCCGACCGGCAGAGCCCCTCGCGCCGGCCCGTCCACCCGTAGGGCCGGGCGCCCGCCGCCAGTCCGGCAGAAACGATCCAGCGGGCCCGCACGCCCGTACGTACGCACTCACGGAGGCCCGCCCATGATCCGCCACCTGGTCCTGTTCAAGCTCAACGAGGGCGTCGAGCGCGACGAGCCGCGCGTCGCGGCCGGCGTGAAGGCGTTCCAGGAGCTCGGCGACCTCATCGCCGACGTGGAGTTCTGGGAGTGCGGCTGGAACGTCACCGACCGCCCGATCGCGTACGACTTCGCGATCAACTCGGCCGTCGCCGACAAGGACGCCCTGAAGCGCTATCTGGAGCACCCCGCCCACCAGGCGGGCGTCCGCCAGTGGGCGGAGTTCGCCACCTGGGTGATCGCCGACTACGAGATCTGATCCGCCGGTCCGGCAGCGTCCGGACCACGGCGTCCCCGGCCGCGTCCGGGTCGCGCCGCCGTCGGCCCGGCACGGGCCGACAGCGCCCCTCGCCCCAGCGGGCGAGGGGTTTCTTCGTGTTGGCGCCCCTTCCGGCGCCCCCGAAAAGCCGCCCTCCGGCAGCCCCGTACCGCCCGCCGCCGACCGCTCGGCGCCTCCTCCCCGCCACCCCCACCTGCGCCTGGCCGTATCAACTGCCGCTCAACACGGCGTTATGCGGTGCTTGCACACACTGCACATGTCTTGTGATGCTATGACCGCTTTTGCCGGATACATCCGCTTCGGCACAGCCCAGTCCGACACAAAGCCCAGTCCTGTGAAGGGGAGGCGTGAACCGTGACGGCCCGTACTGCGCCGAAGGCGCCATCCCGCCAGAGCAGGAGTGCGGACACCCGGGCGCTCACGCAAGTCCTCTTCGCCGAGCTGGCGGGCCTGGAGCCGGGCACCCCCGCGCACGCCCGGGTGCGGGACGCGCTGATCGAGGCGAACCTCCCCCTGGTCCGTTACGCGGCCGCGCGCTTCCGCAGCCGCAACGAGCCCATGGAGGACGTGGTCCAGGTCGGCACCATCGGCCTGATCAACGCGATCGACCGGTTCGACCCGGACCGCGGCGTGCAGTTCCCCACCTTCGCCATGCCGACCGTCGTCGGCGAGATCAAGCGGTACTTCCGGGACAACGTCCGCACGGTCCACGTACCGCGCCGCCTGCACGAGCTGTGGGTACAGGTGAACGGCGCCACCGAGGACCTCACCGTGCTGCACGGCCGGTCCCCCACGACGGCCGAGATCGCCGAGCGGCTGAAGATCGGCGAGGAGGAGGTCCTCGCGTGCCTGGAGGCCGGCCGCTCGTACCACGCGACGTCCCTCGAAGCCGCGCAGGAAGGTGACGGCCTGCCGGGCCTCCTGGACCGCCTCGGCTACGAGGACCCGGAGCTGGCCGGCGTGGAACACCGCGACCTGGTGCGCCACCTCCTGGTCCAGCTCCCGGAACGGGAGCAGCGCATCCTCCTGCTGCGTTACTACAGCAACCTCACCCAGTCCCAGATCAGCGCGGAGCTGGGCGTGTCCCAGATGCACGTCTCCCGGCTGCTCTCCCGGAGCTTCGCCCGGCTGAGATCCGCAAACAGGATCGACGCCTAACCAGGACGAGGTACGACCACCCCGGTCACACCACTCCTTCCTGCAGGGATATGTCGACTTGGCGCTACAGCGTGTTGCCGACATGTGACATTCTGCAGGAACCGCGTTTGCCGTGGCGCCGCCTCCGGTATTCAGGTGGAGGCTGAACTCTTCGCTCCGCATGGGGCAGAGGAGGCGCAGCGGCGACCCGACCGCGACCTCAAGGGGGTGGCATGTCCGTAGAACTGGGCAGCTCGAAGGTGCTTCCCGCACCAGCACCGCAAGTGCATGACGACGACGCCCTCAACACCCGTACGCTTTCCCGCTCCCTCTTCTTGCGGCTGGCCACGCTCGACAAGGACAGCGTGGAGCGTACGTACGTCCGCGACACGCTCATCGAGCTGAACCTCCCGCTGGTGCGTTACGCCGCTGCCCGCTTCCGCAGCCGCAACGAACCCATGGAGGACATCGTCCAGGTCGGCACCATCGGCCTGATCAAGGCGATCGACCGGTTCGACTGCGAACGCGGCGTCGAATTCCCGACGTTCGCCATGCCTACCGTCGTCGGCGAGATCAAGCGCTTCTTCCGCGACACCTCCTGGTCGGTACGGGTCCCGCGCCGCCTCCAGGAGCTGCGGCTGGCGCTCACGAAGGCCAGCGACGAGCTGTCCCAGAAGCTCGACCGCTCCCCCACCGTCTCCGAACTGGCGGCGTGCCTGGGGGTGTCCGAGGAGGACGTGGTCGACGGCCTCGCCGTCGGCAACGCCTACACCGCCTCCTCCCTCGACTCCCCGTCCCCCGAGGACGACGGCACCGAGGGCTCCCTCGCGGACCGCCTCGGCTACGAGGACAGCGCGCTGGAGGGGGTCGAGTACCGCGAGTCCCTCAAGCCCCTCCTGGCCAAACTCCCCCCGCGGGAACGCCAGATCATCATGCTCCGCTTCTTCGCGAACATGACCCAGTCGCAGATCGGCGAAGAGGTCGGCATCTCCCAGATGCACGTCTCCCGCCTGCTCACCCGCACCCTCGCCCAACTCCGTGACGGCCTGACCACGGACTGACGACGCGAAGCCCCCCGGGCACCAGGGACCCGTCCCGGCCCGGGGCACAGCCATGCGCGTACACCGCTCCGTGTACTGCCGCGGGTCTGTACACCTGACGCCCCGTCAGCCACACTGGCGCGATGCGACGGAGGACAGCTGGCGCGTCAACAGGCGTACTACTGCTACTGGGCGCTGCCCTACTGGCCGCCCCCGGAGGCAGCGACGAACAGGGCTACATCGCAACGGGCGCGGCGGACGCCGGCCGCTACCCGTCCAAACCCGTGGCCCCCACCGACGACGTCACCCTGACTCCGCTGGACGGCCCGGACGCCTCCGGGCCCCAGCACCCCGCCCCTTCCCGCCCGGACGGGATCAACAGCCCCCCGTCCGACGCCCCGGAAGCGTCCAACGGGCCCGACGGGGCCACCGAGCCCGATCCCCCCGACGCCCCCTCGGACGCTCCCCCGTCCGACAGCAACGGCCCCGGTGGCGGCGGCGCCGACGGCGATGACGCAGACCCCCCGGCGGACGACGGCACGTCCCCTGCCGACGGCACCCCGAGCGACCGCCCGGGCGACGACCCCACACCGTCCACCCCGGACACGGACTCCCCCGCCCTCCTCGAACTCTCGGCCCCCGACCTGACCGAGACCGACACCCGCTGGTGCGAAAAGGTCACCCTCAACCTCCGCAACACCGGCGGCCAACCGGTACGCGAAGGCACCCTCACCTTCCACACCCACATCATCGGCGGCCTGGGCATCGACTGGGGCACGAGAAAGGCCACCCGCGACCTCCCGACCCCGATCCCCGCCGGCACCACGAAGAAGCACACCTGGAAGATCTGCGTCGACGCGTGGCGAGTGCCGCTCGGCATGCACATCGACACGAAGGATGTGGATGTGGACTGGAAGTGACGCGGGCTCACTTACGAGACGAAGGAGCCCATGCCGTGCTGGGTGTGGATCAGGCCCTCTGCGCGTAGGCCGCGGTGGACCTTCTGTGAGGTGGTCGTGGCGATGCCGAACTCCGCCGAGAGAGCCAGTACGGAGGGCACGCGCGTACCGGGGGCGTAGGTGCCGTCCGCGATGCGGCGGCGGATTACGTCAGCGACCTGTTGCCAACGCGGGCGCCCCGGTTCGAAGTCCGTCACAGCCGGACGCTACTTCTCCCAGGCGCACGGAAGCGTTTCTTCGGGGCGCCCTTCATCCGTCCTGGGGACTCTCGGCCAGTTTCTCCTGGGCGCCCTTCGTCACGAAGGAGCCCATGCCGACCTGGGTCTGGATCAGGCCCTCTGCACGCAGTCCACGGTGGACCTTCTGGCCGGTGGACGTGGCGATGCCGAATTCCTCCAGCATCTCGGCCACGGACGGCACTCGCGTACCGGGTGGGTAGGTGCCGTCCTCTATGCGCGCGCGGATGATCCGTGCCACTTGGCGCCATCGTGGCTCGTCCGGTGCAAACTCCATCACGGGACCAAGGTAAGCAGCCCACGCCATACCACGCGAGACGTAGCTACGGTGCCTAGGCGAGCTAGGGGTAGCAGACTGCACCAGAGCTGAGAATTCGAGGCCCCGGCGGCTGCGGCAACAGCCCCGGGGTGTGGTCAACGCAAGCCCTGAAGAGGAGCGCCGACATGCGTCACCGTATCGCCCGGGCCGTGGCGTGGCTGGGAGATCTGTTCTCCCGGCCCGTTGCTACGGTCAGCCACTCCCGTACGGATTACGGCAACCGTGAAGCGGCCAGTCCCCCTCCCTTGCCTTCGCAACCACCTCGGGGGACCGAAGAATTGATCGACGGGGACGCCTCCCGGCTCGTGCGGCCCTACCTCGTCGTCTGCGAGCGGCTCGCCCGGGAGCGGGCCGCTCGTCTCTTCGCGTACGACGGGCAGTTCTCGGTGTACGCGGTGTTCGCCGCGTGAGCGGGCCCGAGCGGCTGCGGTTGTTGCCTTGGGCCGGTAGTGACGGGCGGCGGTGTTATCTGTCGACGGACGCGGACGGGGGCGGGTACGTCGCGCGGCTCGCGGACGAGATGGAAGCCGTGCAGCTTGCCATGGGGGCCCGGATGGTCGAGCGGGCCGGTGAGGTGCTCGGCGCGACGGGGCAGGCGCGGCGGGCGCGCCCCAATGAGGTGCGGTGTGTGGCGTACGGGCTCGTGGAGGCGTTGCGGGACGCGCTCAGGATTGCGGAGAGCCGTGCCGGGCGGATGCATCGGTAACCGCAACAGCCGAAGGGCCTGCCGATCAGCCCCGGTCGTGGTGCGCGCTCACGCGGGGCGGGCGAGGGTGAGCGGTGGAAGAAGGGGGGTCGTGAGAGGAGACGGTATGGAGAACGCGAAGGACGGGCTGTACGGGCTGGAACTGACGGACGCGCGGTGGCGGAAGAGCAGTAAGAGCTGGGCCGACGGGGCGTGCGCGCAGGTCGCCGAGCTGGACGGCGGAGCGGTGGCGCTGCGGGACTCGCGTCATCCGGAGCGCGGTGATCTTCGGTTCACGGCCCAGGAGTGGACCGCGTTCTGCGCCGGGGTGCGGGACGGGGAGTTCGACTGAGGGGCACCAGGCCCGCACATGCGCGAGGGCTTCTCCCGACGGCGCCGGGGAACGGCAGCCGTCCGGGAGAAGCCCTGTGGTCGTACGGGGGCGGAGAAGGGGACGTGGGACGTGCGGCCCGCGCGCCTCACGCGCGGGCCCGGAGAAGAAGCGGCCTCAGGCCAGTGCCAGCCACGCCGCCGCGGCGACGATCACGATGGCGACGACCACGCCGATGATGATGCCCGCGCGGGGGCCCGAGGAGGTCTGCTGGGTGGCCGCGGCGGCGCGGGGGGACTGGGGGGCGCCTTCGTCGACGAAGGCGCGGAACATCTGCGTGCTGCCGGCCGGGTCGTGGTTGCCGCCGGGCGTCTGCGGGTTGTTCGCCATAGGGCGAGACCCTAGCGAACCGGCGGGTAGGGGGACACCCCCGGACGGCCCCGGTGCGGCGCGTGCCAGGAGTGGCGGCGGCCGGTGGCGAGTCGGTCAGAGCGGCGCAAAGCACCGGAGGGGGCGCAGGGGAGCCCGTATGCCCCTGTGAGGGCGTGCGCACACCGCCCTGACCTGCGGATTTACGGAGCACATCCGCACCCTTGACTCATGCACGGTACATCTTTTTGGTTTCCTTTACCTCATGAACCCAGGATTCGTTTGCCTGTGGCAACCAAATGCTTCTATGGTTGCCTCAAGCAACAAAAGATGTGTGGAGGTGCCCATGGCAGCGCAGGGTCAGTACCAGGAGCTGGCCAGGCAACTCACCGCCATCGGCGCTGTGAAACGCGAACTCGGGCGCATCCTGCCCCACGACTGCCCGCCCGCCTCGGTAGGCGTGCTCACCATCCTCGACCGGTACGGCGAGATGCGGATGAGCAAGCTGGCCGAGCTGTTGATGATCGACATGTCGGTGACCAGCCGGCACGTCGCCCACATCGCGGAGCGCGGCTGGATCGAGCGGGAGCCCGACCCTCTGGACAAACGGTCCAGGCTGCTTCGACTGACACCCCGTGGACGGGAGCTCCTCGCCGAGCTGGCCGTCCGCTACACGGACTCCCTCGCCCGGTACCTCGACGACTGGTCCGACGACGACGTCGGCCGGCTGAACGAGCTGCTCGCGAAGTTGCACGAAAGCTTCGGCGACTGCCGCACCCGGGCGGGACACGACCACACCACCCGTACACCAGCAGGATGAGAAGGAATTACATGGCTACAACCACACCAGCCGGTGTGCGGGGCGGCCACGCCAAGCACGGAGGCGGCGGTAACGCCTCCGCCGGAGCCCCCATGACGCACCGTCAGATCATGGAGGCGCTGTCCGGGCTGCTGCTCGGTATGTTCGTCGCCATTCTTTCTTCGACCATCGTGTCGAACGCGCTCCCGCAGATCATTCATGATCTGGACGGCGGGCAGAGTGCCTACACCTGGGTCGTGACGGCCTCGCTGCTGGCGATGACCGCGACGACCCCGCTGTGGGGCAAGCTGTCCGACCTGTTCAGCAAGAAGCTGCTGGTGCAGCTCTCGCTGGTCATCTACGTCGGCGGCTCCGTCGTCGCCGGTCTCTCGCAGAACAGCGGCATGCTGATCGCCTGCCGCGTCGTGCAGGGCATAGGCGTGGGCGGTCTCTCCGCCCTGGCCCAGATCGTGATGGCCGCGATGATCTCCCCGCGTGAGCGCGGGCGGTACAGCGGCTACCTCGGCGCCGTCTTCGCCGTCGCCACCGTCGGCGGCCCGCTGCTCGGCGGTGTCATCACCGACACCTCGTGGCTCGGCTGGCGCTGGTGCTTCTACGTCGGCGTGCCCTTCGCGGTGATCGCGCTGATCGTGCTCCAGAAGACCCTGAAGCTCCCCGTGGTCAAGCGCGAGGGCGTCAAGGTCGACTGGGCGGGTGCCTTCTTCATCAGCGCGGCGGTCTGCCTGCTGCTGGTGTGGGTCACCCTGGCCGGTGACAAGTACGACTGGATGTCCTGGCAGACCGCTGCCATGGTCGGCGGTGCCGTCGTGCTCGCCCTGATCTTCGTCTTCGTGGAGACCAAGGCCGCCGAGCCGATCATCCCGCTCCGGCTGTTCCGCAACAAGACGATCACCCTGGCCTCGCTGGCCTCCCTGTTCGTCGGTATCGCGATGTTCTCCGGCACCGTGTTCTTCAGCCAGTACTTCCAGCTGGCGCGCGGCAAGTCGCCGACGATGTCCGGCGTGATGACCATCCCGATGATCGCGGGTCTGTTCATCTCCTCGACCGTGTCGGGCCAGGTCATCACCAAGACCGGCAAGTGGAAGGCCTGGCTGGTCTCCGGTGGTGTGCTCGTGACCGCGGGTCTCGGCCTGCTGGGCACGATCCGGTACGACACCGAGTACTGGCACGTCGCGATCTTCATGGCCCTGATGGGTCTCGGCATCGGCATGATGATGCAGAACCTGGTCCTCTGCACGCAGAACCAGGTCGACCCCCAGGACCTCGGCTCCGCCTCGTCCGTCGTCACCTTCTTCCGCTCCCTCGGCGGTGCGGTGGGTGTCTCGGCGCTCGGCGCGGTGCTGGCAACCCGAGTCACGCACTACGTCAAGGACGGCCTGGCCGACCTCGGACCGGCTGCCGCCAAGGCCGCCCAGTCCGGCGGTGCCGGCGGCGGAGGCATCCCGGACCTGGACGCCCTCCCGGCGCCCCTCCGGACGGTCATGGAGAGTGCCTACGGGCACGCTGTCGCCGACATCTTCCTGATCGCCGCCCCCTGCGCGCTGCTCGCCTTCCTTCTGACGCTTTTCATCAAGGAGGTCGCCTTGAAGACCAAGGGTGGACTGGCCCAGTCCTCCGACGACGGTTCGGACGCCACCGCGTCCGGCGCCACCACGGACGCCGCTGCCGCCGCCCCGGCCGCCGCCGCCGCCCCGGCCGCCGCTTCCGCCGCCTCGACCGAGGCGCTGGAGCCGGCCCTGGTCGGCGCCCCGTCGGTCGCCCCGGACGAGCACGCCCCGTCCTGGGCCCAGCCCCAGCCGGCCGTGGCAGCGCAGGGTCAGCGCCTGGCGGCGTACGCCTCCGCCGGCGACCCCGGCACCCCGGAGGGCCCGGCCATCACCGGCTTCGTCCGGAACGCCGACGGCCAGCCGGTGGCGCGCTCCGCGGTCACGCTGATCTCGCTCAGCGGCCGCCAGCTGGGCCGCTCGGTGGCCCAGGCCAACGGCTCGTACGTGCTGAACGCCCCCGGCGCCGGCTCGTACGTCCTGATCGCGGCCGCCGACGGTCACCAGCCGCAGGCGTCCACGGTCGTCGTGGGTGACCAGCCGATCGGCTACGACATCCTGCTCAGCGGCACCAGCGGCCTGCGCGGCCTGGTCCGCAGCGTGGTCACCGGCGAGCCGGTGGACGGCGCGATGGTCGTGGTCACGGACATCCGCGGTGAGGTGCTGGCGACCGGCAAGACCGGCACCGAGGGCTCCTTCGCCTTCGACGAGCTGGCCGCCGGTACGTACACCGTCGCGGTGAACGCCACCGACTTCCGGCCGACGGCACAGCCGGTCGAGGTCAGCGGACAGGGCATCACCCGCCTGGAGATCGCGCTGCAGTCCGGCGCCCGTGTCCAGGGCATCGTCCGGGCCGGCGCGGACCGCCGTCCGCTGCCGGACGCGCGGGTCACGCTGGTCGACGCGGCCGGCAACGTGGTCGCCACCTCCACGACCGGTGAGGACGGCGCGTACGCCTTCACCGACCTGGACACCGGCGACTACACGGTGATCGCCAGCGGATACCCGCCGGTGGCCAACGCGCTGTCGGTGGACGCGAGCGGGGCCGACGGCTACGACGTCGAACTCGCCCACCCGGGCGACTGACACCGCCACGGCGATAGAGCCAACGGGGGCCGGGGCATCACGCCCCGTAGCACAGCCCCGGTCGGGGGCGCGCGTTGAGCGGAGACGCGCCCCGGACCGGACCACAGGGCCCCGGCGGCGGCGGGCATCAAAGGCAGGGGACGGCCTGCTCGCCGCCGGCCGGGGCCCACATGTACCAAGCACGACATCGGGAGTGGGTATGAGTTCGACAGGCGCGGGCGTTCGGGCACAGGTCCGGACACGCGACGGCTGGGCGGTCAAGCACGCGGTGCTGACCGTCACGGACATGACGGGCACGCAGGTCCTGCGGGCAACGGCCGACGAGGACGGCGTCGTGCGCGACGCGACGCCGCTGCAGCCCGGCCCGTACACGGTGATCGTGACGGCCGTGGGCTACACGCCGGTCGCCTCGACCTCGATCGTGACGGCGAGCGGCCGGATGGACGTCGGCAACCTGACGCTGGCCCGCCAGGGCGGCGCCGAACTGCCGCCGCCCGGACCGTGGACGATCGACCCGATGCATTCGTCCGTGGCGGCGTCCGCGCAGCACCTGGGAATCTCCAGCGTGCGCGGCCGGTTCACCGAGTTCGCGGGCCGCATCGACATCTCCGAGGACCTGGAGAAGTCGCGCGTCGAGGCCGTCATCAAGGCCGCGTCGATCGACACCGGCAACGGGATGCGCGACGGCCACCTGCGCAACGCCGACTTCCTGGACGTGGAGACCTACCCGGAGCTGACCTACCGCTCCACGGGTCTTGAGGCGGCCGGGCCGGACCGCTGGACCGTGCACGGCGACCTCTCGCTGCACGGCGTCTCGCGGCCGGTGGACCTGAACCTCTCGTACCTGGGCACGGGCCCGGACCCGTGGGGCGGTACGCGGGCGGCGTTCAGCGCCACCGCCGAGCTGCGCCGCGAGGACTTCAAGATGAACTACAACCAGGTCGTCGCGGCGGGCATCGCCGCCATCGGCACCACCCTCCGGGTGGAGCTGGACATCCAGGCGGTCCAGGGGGACTCGCTGCCGATGGCGGGCTGAGCGCCCGCCGCCGGCCGATCACTCCCGACGGCCGGCCGGTCACCCGGAAGAGAAAGAGGGCGGTGGCTGTCCCTGCGCGGACAGCCACCGCCCTTTCCCGTGCGGTCGGAGCGGCGCGGTCGGAGCGGCCGACCGTACGTACGCCTCAGGGCATGCGGCCCCGGTCGCGCATCGCCTCGATGCCGGCGATCTGCACGTCCAGCGCGAAGGCGAAGTCGCGCTCGCGCATCTCCCGGACGCCGATGCCCTGCCGGAGCTCCAGGGACCTGGCGGACATCTCCATCGTCTCGGCGAACTCCGGGCGGTCCTGCACCGCCCCGACGACCTCGTCGAACTGCTCGTCCAGCGACTTGCCGGTCTCCCGGCTGCGCTGCTCGTGCAGCCCCTCGACCGTGCTGAAGCCGTAGACGAACTGGAAGATCGAGCCGAGCGCGCCGGAGACCTGTTCCGGGGTCAGCCCGCTGTCCCGCATGACCCGCAGCGTCGCGTTGGAGAACGCGATCGCGTGCGGGCCCACGTTGAGGTACTCCCCCAGCAGCCGCGGCGCCCAGCGGTGGGTGACGAGCACCTTGCGGTACTCGGCGGCGAGGTGCCGCAGGTGGTCCCGCCAGTCCTGCTCCGGGTCGTCCTCGTCCGGCAGCTCGATCTCGCCGGCCACCGCGTCGATGGCCAGCTCCAGCAGGTCGTCCTTGGTGTCGACGTACCAGTAGACCGACATCGCCGTGACGCCGAGCGCGGCGGCCAGGCGGCGCATCGAGAACGCCGCCAGCCCGTCCGCGTCCAGCAGCCGGACGGTCGTCGCCACGATCTTGTCCAGGTCCAGCCCGGCCGGCTGGTCCGCCTTCCGCTTCAGCGGGGGACGTTCGGTCAGCCAGACACTTTTCCGCGGCTTGCCGGCGCGGCTGCCCGTCGCTGCCATGGCGCGCCCTCCCTCATCGCTGAACTGGTCGTACGCGGTCCTGCCGCCTCGATGCTATTCCGCTTCGGCACGGGAGCGCCCCGCCCGTCCGGCGACGTCCGGCGCGCCGCCCGTGCCCGGTACCGCGGAGCCCTCGGCCATCGTGACCGCTGTGGCGTCCGGGACGACGGGCTGCGCGGCGGCGGCCCGTTCGGCACGCTCGACGCGGCCGAGGAGGATGCCGGCGACCAGGCCGCCGGCGAACACCGCTGCCGCGCCGACCAGTTGGCTGGTCTGGATGCCGGTCGCGAAGGCGTCGCGCACGGCGGCGCGGTCGGCGTCCGTACCGGCTGCCGCGAGCGCGGCGGGCAGCGAGCCCGCACCGGCCGCGACCGCCGGGAGCAGCGCGGCGAAGCGGGAGTTGAGCACCGCGCCGAGCACGGCGACGCCCAGGCCCTGGCCGCACTCCATGAGCGTGCCGTTGACGCCGGCGCCGACGCCCGCCTTGGCGGGCGGGATCGCGGACATGATGGCGTTGGCCATGGCGGGCATCGCGAGGGCGACGCCGACGCCCATGACGATCAGTCCGGCGAGCATGCCGCCATAGGTCTCCGATCCCAGCAGCGAGACGGCCGCGAGGCCGGCCGCGAGCAGGGTCATCCCGACGGCGATGGTGCGCGGCGTACCGAGCTTGACCATCCAGCGGCCCGCGAGGCCGGAGAAGTTCAGGACCAGGGCGGTCAGGGCGAGCGGGGCGATGCGCAGGCCCGCCTCCAGCGGCGCGTAGCCGAGCACCATCTGCAGGTGCTGGGTGAGCAGGAACATCGATCCGCCCATGCCGAACGCGACGAGGATGCCGCCCGCGACGGCGCCGACGAACTTGCGGTCGCGGAAGAAGTGCATGTCCAGCATGGGGTGCGGGGTGTGCAGCTCCCAGCGCGCGAAGACGGCGAGCGCGACGATGCCGAGGGCCGCGGAGCTCAGCACGCGGCCGGAGAGCCAGCCGTGGTCGGGCCCGGAGATGATCGCGAAGACCACGGCGACCATGCCGATCATGGACAGCAGGGCGCCGAGCAGGTCGGGGCGGTCGCCGGAGGGATTCTTGGACTCCGGTATCAGCTTCACGACGGCGACCAGGGCCAGCAGGGCGACCGGGAGGTTGATCAGGAAGATCGAGCCCCACCAGAAGTGGTTCAGCAGCGTCCCGCCGAAGAGCGGGCCGGCGGCGAAGCCGAGGGAGTTCACCGCACCCCAGATGCCGATCGCCTTGGGCCGCTCCTCGTCGTCGAAGATCTGGACGACGACGGCGAGGGTGGTGGTCAGCAGCAGCGCACCGCCGATGCCCATCCCGGCGCGCGCGGCGATGAGCTGGCCCGCGGTCTGCGAGAAGCCCGCGCAGACCGAGCCGAGGCCGAAGAGCACCAGGCCGGCGGCGAGCATCTTCTTGCGGCCGTAGCGGTCGGCGGCGTTGCCCGCCGTGAGCAGCAGGCCGGACTGGACCAGCGAATAGGCGTTGATCATCCACTGGATGTCGGCGGTGGTCGCGCCCAGCTCCTTGTTCAGGGAGGGGACGGCGACGTTGAGGACGGTGTTGTCGAGGACGACGGTGAGCTGCGCGAGGCAGATGACGCCGAGGATGATCCAGCGCGCGGCGTGACGCGGTGGGCCCTCAGCGGTGGCGGCAGCGGAGGCCACGGGGGACATGCAGGCTCCCTGTACGGATGTGAGCGGATTGGCTTACACCGTACAGGGATCCCTTATACGCCGTACATTTGATTTCCGGCCGCCGCCCCGGGGCCGGGGCGGCGGCCGCGCCGCTACTTCTTCGGGCTGGTCAGGTCGTACAGCGTGGTGCTGCCGACGGTGACCTTCTGGTAGTTCTTCGACACCCAGGAAGTGATCTTGGACGAGGTGCCCGAGTTGCCGCCCGGTCCGCCCATGCCGCCGCCCAGGAAGTAGTGGATCTTCCCTTCCTTCACGTACTGCTGGAACTGCTTCAGGGTCGGTGACGGGTCGCTGCCGTTGAAGCCGCCGATGGCCATCACCGGCTTCTCGGTCGCCAGCTGGTAACTGGCCGCGTTCTGCGAGCCGATGGACGCGGCGACCCAGGTGTACTGGTCGGCGTCGGCGAGCAGCTTGGCCTTCACCTTGTCGCTGACCTGCGCGCCGTTGAGCAGGCCGCCCATGCCGCCGCCTCCGCGCATGCCGCCGCGCTCGCCGCCGCCCGTGCCGCCGAAGCCGGGGAAGCCGTTGCGGGCGCCGTTGCCCTGCTGGGCGCCGTTGCCCTGGTTGCCCTGGTTGCCCTGGCCGCCCTGGTTTACCTGAGCGCCCTGGTTGCCGTTCCCGCCGCCGGGGTTCATGCCCGGCGGCATGCCCGTCCCGCCGGGGCCGCCCTGCCGGCCGTTCTGCCCCTGACCGTTCTGGCCCTGGCCCTGCTGGCCGTTCTGGCCGTTCTGGCCGCCCGGCATTCCGGGCGGGCCGCCCTTGCCGCCGCCCATACCGCCGGGACGGCCCATGCCGCCCGGTCCGCCCATGCCGCCCGAGACCGAAGGACCCGCCGTGATGATCGAGCCGGTGTGCGGGGTCGTCACCGTGTTCAGCGTGTACGCCACCGGCCCGGCCAGCGACGTCGCGAGGCCCAGCCCCGCGGCACCGACCGCCAGCCGCCGGCCGGCCCCCTCCTGCCCGCGGCCGAGGACCGCCAGCGCGACCGCCGCGAACAGCCCGCCGACCAGCACGGTCCAGCGCAGCCACGGCAGCCAGGACGCGGACCGGTCGAGCAGGACGTACGACCAGACCGCCGTGACCGCGACCGTCAGCGCGAGCACCGACGTGGCGGCGACCTGCCGCCGGCGCTGCCACAGCACCGCGGCGCCCATGCCCACGAGCGCCGCGATGTACGGGGCCAGGGCGATGTTGTAGTACTGGTGGAAGATCCCGGACATGAAGCTGAAGGTCACGAAGGTCATCAGCAGCGCGCCGCCCCAGACCCGGAACGCGTTCCGCTGCTGCGCGGCCAGGTCGTCCGCCACGGCCACCGCGTCCGTCGCGTCCTTCGCTCGCCGGGCCCGCCACAGTACGACCAGCCCGGCGACGAGCAGGAGGAAGGCCGCGGGCAGCAGCCAGGAGATCTGGCCGCCCATGTCGGAGGAGAAGAGCCGGGTGATGCCGGTCTCGCCCCAGCCGCCACCGCCGCCGCCCCGGCCGCCGCCACCGCCGCCGACGCTGCCGGTCTCGTTGCCGTTGATCCGGCCCAGGCCGTTGTAGCCGAAGGTCAGCTCCAGGAAGCTGTTGTTCTGCGAGCCGCCGATGTACGGGCGCGAGGACGCCGGCCACAGCTCGACGATCGCCACCCACCAGCCGGCGGAGGCGATCAGCGCGAGCCCGGCGAGCAGCGTCTGCCCGATGCGCCTGCGGACCGTGGTGGGCGCGCAGAGCAGGTAGACCAGCGCCAGTGGCGGCAGGATCAGCCACGCCTGGAGCGTCTTGACCAGGAAGGCGAAGCCGAAGCAGACCCCGGCCAGCACCAGCCACTTGGTACGCGCTTCCTCCAGGGCGCGCAGCACACAGGCGATCGCGCAGACCATCAGCAGGCAGAGCAGCGCGTCGGGGTTGTTGAAGCGGAACATCAGCGCGGCGACCGGGGCGACCGCCAGCACGGCCCCCGCCAGCAGCCCGGCGCCCGCCCCGAAGCGCCGGCGCACGGCCGCGTACAGCACGCCGACCGACGCGACGCCCATCAGCGCCTCGGGCACCAGGATCTGCCAGGCGCCGAGCCCGAAGAGCTTCACCGACAGCCCCATCGGCCACAGCGCGGCCGGCGGCTTGTCGACGGTGATGGAGTTCGCGGCGTCCGAGGAGCCGAAGAAGAACGCCTTCCAGCTCTCGCTGCCGGCCTGGACCGCCGCCGAGTAGAAGGAGTTGGCGTATCCGGACGCGCCCAGGTCCCACAGGTAGAGCGCGGCGGTCACCGCCAGCAGGAGCAGCAGACCGGGGCGGGCCCAGCGCGGATCGGCGGGGCGCGTCGGGGTACGCGGCTCGGGCGGGGTGTCCGCCCGCGGAGCCTCGTACAGGGGTGGCGCGGTCATCAAGAGCTCCTGGAATCGCTGGTGCCCTGCTGGGCGGGGGTGGTGCCCGGGAAGACCCAGGCGCGGAAGAGGAGGAAGCGGAGCACGGTCGCGGCGAGGTTCGCGGCGATCAGTACGGCCAGTTCGGTGCCGTGCGAGGCGTCGCCCGCCGCCGCGTTCAGGGCCGCCAGCGAACCGCTGGTCAGCGCGAGGCCGATGGCGAAGACGACCAGGCCCTGGGCCTGGTGGCGGACCGCGCGGTCCCGGCCCCGTACGCCGAAGGTGAGGCGCCGGTTGGCGGCGGTGTTGCCCAGCGCGCAGAGCAGCTGGGCCAGCGCGTTGGCGGCCTGCGGCCCGATGCCGAGCCGGAAGAGCGAGTACAGCAGCAGGTAGGCGACCGTGCTGAGCGCGCCGATGACACAGAAGCCGACGAGCTGGCGGGCGAGTCCGCCCGGTACGCCGGCCAGTTGCCGGTCGCGCGGGTCGTCGCCGAAGGGCCGGGCCAGCCGGTCCAGCGGCAGCGCGCCGGTGGCCAGCGCCCGCCCCACCCGCCAGACCCCCTTGAGGTCGTCGGTGGCGGTCTTCACGATGTGGACGGTGCTGTCGGGGTCGTCGACCCAGTCCACCGGCACCTCGTGGATCCGCAGTCCGGCCCGCTCGGCGAGCACCAGCATCTCGGTGTCGAAGAACCAGCCGGTGTCCTCGATCATCGGCAGCAGCCGCTGGGCCACGTCGCCGCGGATCGCCTTGAACCCGCACTGCGCGTCGCTGAACCGGGCGGCCAGCGAGCCCCGCAGGATCACGTTGTAGCTGCGCGAGATGAACTCCCGCTTGGGGCCGCGGACCACGCGCGAGCTGCGCGCCAGCCGGGAGCCGATCGCCAGGTCGGAGTGGCCGGAGATCAGCGGCGCCACCAGCGGCAGCAGCGCGTTCAGGTCGGTGGACAGGTCCACGTCCATGTACGCCAGGACGGGCGCGCCGGACATCGACCAGACGGTACGCAGCGCCCGGCCGCGGCCCTTCTGCTCCAGCCGTACCGCGGTGACCTCGGCGAGCTCGTCGTCCAGCCGGGCCGAGACCTCGGGCGTGGCGTCGGTGCTCGCGTTGTCCGCGATGGTGATCCGGAAGCCGTACGGGAACGTGTGGGTCAGGTACTCGTGGAGCCGCCGCACGCACGGTTCGAGGTCGTTCTCCTCGTTGTAGACCGGGACCACCACGTCCAGGACGGTCGCGGTCCGGCCGGGCCGCAGGTGTGCGCGCGGCGGCAGGGAGCCCAGCGGGACGGGCGCCGGTGCGGGTTCCGGGGCGGGGGCCTGAGAGTGGCCCGGGGCCGGAGTGGGGCCCGGGGCCGGCTGTGTCGTCGTCATGGGAACGACGTTCGTCGGCCCCGCTGTCACCTCCGTGTGGTGAGCCTGTGCCCTGCCTGTGAGTCCTCGGCGGGCTCCGTCGCGTGCGTCACGGCGGGCTCGCCACCGGGCGCGGCGGCGGGCAGCCGGACCGTGAAGACGGTCCGTCCCGGCACGCTGTCCACGCCCACTTCGCCGTCGTGCGCGGCCACCACGGCGCGGACGATGGCCAGGCCGAGACCGGTGCTCCCGGCGGACCGCGACCGCGAGGCGTCGCCGCGCGCGAACCGCTCGAAGACGTGCGGCAGCGTCGCCGCCGGGATGCCTGGCCCGTCGTCCTCGATCCGCAGCAGTACGGACGGGCCGTGCCGGGCCACCCGCGCGGTGACCGTCGTGCCCTCCGGGGTGTGCGTACGGGCGTTGGCGAGCAGGTTGACCAGCACCTGGTGCAGGCGCGCCGCGTCGGCCCGTACGAGTGCGGGCTCCTCGGGGAGTTCGAGCCGCCAGCGGTGCCCGGGGCCCGCCGCGCGGGCGTCGCCGACCGCGTCCACGACCAGCGGGGAGAGATCGGTGCTCGCGTACGAGAGCGGGCGGCCCGCGTCCAGCCGGGCGAGCAGCAGCAGGTCCTCCACCAGCCCGGTCATCCGGGTCGCCTCGGACTCGATGCGGCCCAGCGCGTGCCGGGTGTCGGGGCCCGGCTCCTCGCGGCCGCGCCGGGTCAGCTCGGCGTAGCCGCGGATGGAGGCGAGCGGCGTACGCAGCTCGTGGCTGGCGTCGGCGACGAACTGCCGTACCCGCGTCTCGCTCTCCTGCCGCACGGCGAGCGCCGAACCGACGTGCCCCAGCATGCGGTTGAGCGCCGCGCCGACCTGGCCGACCTCGGTACGCGGATCGGCCTCGGCGGCCGGCACCCGCTCGTGCAGCGCCACCTCGCCCTCGTGCAGGGGGAGTTCGGAGACGCGGGTGGCGGTCGCGGCGACCCTGCGCAGCGGCCGCAGGGCGAACCCGACCATCGAGGCGCCCGCGATGCCTGCCGCGACCAGCCCGGCGGCCGTCACACAGACCTCGACCACGATCAGCGTGCCGACCGTGTCCTCCACCTGGGCCAGCGGCAGCCCGACGACCACCGAACCGTCCTTGGTGGACTGGACGCGGTAGTCGCCGAGGCCGGGCAGGGTGGCGGTGTGCGGGCGGCCGTCCCGGGGGACGTCCTCCATCGCTCGGAGCTGGGCGCCGTTCAGCGCGTCGAGGTGCTCGGCGGGAACGCGGCTCTTGGAGTCGTTGTTCTTCGCGCCGTCCGCGATCTCGCCGTCGGGCGTGACCCGGCCGCCGACGGTGCCGATCGGCTGGCCCGGCAGCGCGACGAAGTCCAGGCTCCGCCGCTGCATCGGATCGTGCATCGCGACCGGGCCCTGGGTGCGCCGGGCGGAGTCCAGCAGCTGGCCGTCGAGCTGGTTCTGCAGGTACGAGTGGAGCGCGATCGTCGTGACCGTGCCGATGACGGTGGCGACCACGGCGATCAGCGCGACCGCGGCCACCACCAGCCGGGTGCGCAGGGACCACGGTCGCCGGCCGGAACGGCCGCCGGGGGTACGGGACATGAGCGTCGGTCCGCCTACTCGCCCGGCTTGATCAGATAGCCCGCGCCGCGCCGGGTGTGGATCATCGGGCTGCGGCCGGCGTCGATCTTCCGCCGCAGGTAGGAGATGTACAGCTCGACGACGTTGGCCTGGCCGCCGAAGTCGTAGCTCCACACCCGGTCCAGGATCTGGGTCTTGCTGAGCACCCGGCGCGGATTGCGCATGAGGTACCGCAGCAGCTCGAACTCCGTGGCCGTGAGGTGGATGTCCACCCCGTCGCGCGAGACCTCGTGACTGTCCTCGTCCAGCACGAGGTCGCCCACCGTGAGCACCGACTCCGCGCGCACGGCGGCGGCTCCGGCCCGGCGCAGCAGTCCGCGCAGCCGGGCGACCACCTCCTCCAGGCTGAACGGCTTGGTGACGTAGTCGTCACCGCCCGCGGTCAGCCCCGCGATGCGGTCCTCCACGGCGTCCTTGGCCGTGAGGAAGAGCACCGGCACATCGGGCAGGTCGCGGCGGAGCCGGCCCAGCACGGTCAGGCCGTCCATGTCGGGCAGCATGACGTCCAGGAGCACCGCGTCCGGCCGCCACTCACGCGCGGCACGCAGCGCGCTCGTACCGTCCCCGGCGGAGCGGATGTCCCAGCCCTCGTAGCGCAGCGCCATCGAGAGCAGGTCGGTGAGCGACGCCTCGTCGTCGACGACGAGCACGCGCACCGGGCTCCCGTCGGGGCGCAGCAGTTCCGGTTGCTTCTTCGCGGAGGGCGGCGAGCCGGCAGTGGCAGTCATACCGGCAAGCCTGGCGGCGGCCTCTGAGAGCGCCCTTTCGGGTTCCTGTGAATTTCCTGAGAAACGCAGCTGGGCGCGGCGGAAGAGCGTCCGACCGGCTGGGCCGCCCCCCGCGCGGTCCAGCCGGTCCCACTGAGAAGAGCATGGCAGGCACCACTGACAATCGGCCCTGTGCGCGGGGCGGGGGGCAACGCCGTCAGAGGTCCAGCAGCCGGGCCGCGTTCCCGTGGCACACCCCGCGCAGCCAGTCGTCCCCCAGCTCCAGCCGCGTCAGCGACTCCAGCGCGTGGGCGTAGCCGTACGGGATGTTCGGGAAGTCGCTGCCGAAGAGGATCCGGTCGCCGAGGTCCGCCAGCCGCCCGCGCTCCTCCCGCGGGAACGGCGCCGACCGCTCGGCGAAGTCGGTGAAGTTCATCGTCGTGTCCAGATGGACGTTCCCGTACCGCTCCGCCAGGTCCAGGAAGTCGGTGTACTCCGGCATCCCCATGTGCGCGACGACCAGCGTCAGCCGCGGGTGCCGGGCCAGCACCCGGGCGACCGGCTCGGGCCCGGTGTGCTTGCCGGGCGCGGGCCCCGAACCGCAGTGGGTGACCACCGGCACTCCCGCGTCCGCCAGCAGCCCCCACACCTCGTCGAGCCGCTCGTCCGCCGGGTCGTACGCACCGACCTGCACATGTGCCTTGAAGATCCGCGCGCCGCCCGCCAGTTCCTCCCGGACGTACGCCGCGGCGCCGTCCTCGGGGAAGAAGGTCGCGGTCCGCAGGCAGTCGGGCGTGCGGGCGGCGAAGCCGGCCGCCCAGCCGTTCAGCCAGCGCGCCATGCCGGGCTTGTGCGGGTAGATCATCGAGGTGAACGCGCGGACGCCGAAGCCGCGCAGCACGGCGAGGCGGGTCTCCTCCTCGTACCGGTAGGCGATCGGCCACTCCCGGCCCACCAGCGGCCCGGCCGCGTCGAAGTACGCCCAGACCTTGGCCAGCACGCGCTCCGGCATGAAGTGCGTGTGCACGTCGATCAGTCCGGGGAGCCCCAGCTCCCGCCAGAACTCCCCGACCCGCTCGTCCCCTTCGGCCGCCGTCCCGCACGGCCCCTCCGGCGCCTTCAGAACAACCCCTCCTGCCGTCCCTCGTCCGTACCGCTCACCGCCCGGACCACCACGTCCGCCGTCGTCACCTTCCCCGCCGCGGCCCGCAGCACCCATCCGGAGAGCAGCCGGGCGTCCAGGACCACCACCGGCACCACGCTCCCGCCCCGGTCCTCCTCCCCTTCCTGCCGCAGGTACAGGTCGGACCCGGCCGCCGCCAGCACCTTCCCGGCGATCTCCGTCCCCGCGCGCAGCGCCCCGACCTCCCCCACGGCCCCCGGCTCCACCGGAATCCGGCCCAGCCCGAACACCTCGGAGTGGTCCTCGTACGCGTACGGGGCGGCCCGGAGCGCCTCCGGCCAGCCCGGCAGCGACTGCGCCTCGCGGTGCAGCGCGCCCAGCGCGGCGGCCCGCTCGGCGGCCGGCGGCAGCGCCCGCCGCGCCGCCCGCTTCTCCGCCTTGGCGAACCGGTCACGGACCGCCAGCGCGCTCCCCAGCAGCGCCTCGGCCCGCCGCGCGGCCATCAGCGGCCCGTGCCCCAGCCAGGAGTACCCGACCGCGCCCTGCTCCAGCAGCCGCGCCGCGCCCCGCTCGGCCGCGGTGATCCCCACCTTGAGCAGACCGGGGCCGAAGTACGCCAGGTAGACGCCGTACGGGCGCGGATCGTCGGCCATGGTGTCAGCGGCGACCGACCGCGAACGGTCCAGCCGCGCGCAGTCCGGGCACTGATCGCGCGCGCCCGCCCCGTCGAGCACCGCCGCGTGCGGACAGACGATCCACCGCCCGGCCCGCCGCACGCCGAGGCAGCGCCGCTCGCCCTCCACCGCGAACGCCAGCGCCCGGCCGGCGGGCAGCGTGCTGCGCCGCTCCTCGCCCCGCTCCGGGTGGTACCAGCCGAGCCCGAAGGCGTCGCCCGACCACCGCGGTCCCGTGCACCGCCACATCGTCCCGCCCCTCTCACACCGCGGACACGGCCCGTTCCGTCCGCTCGTCCGCCGTGCCGGGTCCCCTGAAAGTACTGCGGTACTGGCTCGGCGAGACGCCCAGCGCCACCTGGAGATGCTGCCGCAGCGACGCGGCGGTGCCGAATCCGGCGTCGGCCGCCACCCGGTCCACCGGGAGGTCGGTGTCCTCCAGCAGCTGCCGGGCCCGCTCGATGCGCTGCTGGGTGAGCCACTGGAGCGGCGAGAGCCCGGACTCCTCGCGGAAGCGCCGGGTGAAGGTCCGTACGCTCATCGACTCGCGCGCGGCCAGCTCGCGCAGGGTCAGCGGCCGGTGCAGATGCTCCAGGGCCCAGGCCCGGGCCGCGCCCGTCGTGGCGAACTGCCGGCTGGGCACCGGCCGCTGGATGTACTGGGCCTGGCCGCCCTCCCGGTGCGGCGGTACGACCGTGCTCCGCGCCACCTCGTTGGCCACGCCCGAGCCGAAGTCGCTGCGCACCATGTGCAGGCACAGGTCCACCCCCGAGGCCACGCCCGCCGAGGTCAGCACGTGGCCGTCCTCGGTGTAGAGCACCTCCGGGTCCAGGCAGACGCCCGGGAACAGCCGCCGGAAGTCGTCCGTGGACCGCCAGTGGGTGGTGGCCCGCCGCCCCTCCAGCAGGCCCGCCGCCGCCAGCACGAAGGCACCCGTACAGATCGAGGCCACCCGGGTACCCGGCCGGATCCGGTCCAGCGCGGCGGCGAGCGGCGGGTCGAGCCGCCCCTCCTCCGGCGTGTAGTCCTCGTGCGCGGCGGGCACGACCACGGTCTGCGCCTCGGACAGCGCCTCCGGGCCGTGCGCCACATTGATCGTGAAGTCCGCGTCCGTCCGCACGGCGCCGGGCTCCACGGCGCAGGTCACCACCTCGTACAGCGGTTCGCCCGCGGCCGTTTTCGCCTGCCCGAAGACGCGGTGGACGATGCCCAGCTCGATCGGCAGCATGCCGTGCCGCACCAGTACGGCGACCCGGTGCCGCCCGCTCGCAAAAGCGCTCATGGCCCGATCCTTGCACACCCTGGCCATCAGGCCACTCGTTTCTGGCCGCCCATCGCCGCACGATCGTGTTCATGAAGGTTTTCTGGCTCTACGCCCACCCCGAGTCCCGCTCCCTCAACGGCGCCCTGAAGGACGAGGGCATCCGCGCACTGGAGGCCGCGGGCCACGAGGTGCGCGTCTCCGACCTGTACGCGATGAAGTGGAACCCGGTCGTCGACGCCGAGGACTTCGACCACGACCGCACCGAACGGCTCGATGTCGCCCGCAGCTCCCAGCAGGCGTACGAGAGCGGGCGGCTGGCTCCCGACATCGCCGCCGAGCAGGAGAAACTCGACTGGGCAGACGCGGTGATCGTGCAGTTCCCGCTCTGGTGGTACGGCATGCCCGCGATCCTCAAGGGCTGGTTCGACCGCGTCTTCGTGAAGGGCTTCGGATACGGCGTCACCGACGGGCAGGGCCGCACCCTGCGCTACGGAGAAG
This sequence comes from Streptomyces sp. NPDC050806, assembly GCF_055586425.1. NCBI lineage: Bacteria > Bacillati > Actinomycetota > Actinomycetes > Kitasatosporales > Streptomycetaceae > Streptomyces > Streptomyces sp. NPDC050806. The sequence continues at coordinate 291,734 of NZ_JBVJIF010000006.1, forward strand.
GCCGCCTGGCCGGCAAGCGCGCCATGGTCGTCCTCACCGCCGGCGCCTTCGAGCCCTCCCTCGGCCCCCGCGGCATCAACGGCAGCCTGGAATCCGTGCTCTTCCCCCTCCAGCACGGCACCTTCTGGTACAGCGGCATGTCCGTGCTGCCCCCGCTCCTGGTCCCCGCGGCCAACCGCTTCTCCCCGGACCAGTACGCCGAGGCCGCAGCCGGCCTCCGTGAGCGGCTCCGCACCCTCGCCACCACCCCGCCGCTCCCGTACCGCACCCAGAACGGCGGCGACTACGACGAGGATCTGGTCCTCCGCGCCGACCTGGCCCCGGACCGCACGGACCTCGCCATCCACCGGCGCCACTGACACCCACGCCGGCCCGGAACGCCGAAGGCCCCGTCGATCTCTCGACGGGGCCTTCGCGTTGCTGTGCGCTCGGCAGGATTCGAACCTGCAACCTTCTGATCCGTAGTCAGATGCTCTATCCGTTAAGCTACGAGCGCTCGGCTCTCCGGCGGTGTCCACCACCGGTCGGCGTTGCGGGACCACTTTACATGACCTGCGCGGGAGCTCGCTCCGGGCGCCGGTCCGGGGCTCTCGCCGGCCCACACGTCCCGTCATGAGAAAACCCCCGTCCGGGGGAACCGGCGGGGGTTTCGTCACGCTGTGCGCTCGGCAGGATTCGAACCTGCAACCTTCTGATCCGTAGTCAGATGCTCTATCCGTTAAGCTACGAGCGCTCGGCTTCCCGGCGGTGCTCACCACCGGTCGACGTTGCAGGAACAACATTACATGACCTGCGCCGGTGCGCGAAATCCGTTTCCCATACCGCTCTTGACCTGCAAAAACAGCTCCTGAGCAGGCATCGCGCGACACCCCGGACAACGACGAAGCCCCGACCTGCTAGCCGGGGCTTCGTGCTGGCGGAGGCGGAGGGATTTGAACCCTCGATGGGCTTTAAGACCCAAACCGCATTAGCAGTGCGGCGCCATAGACCGGACTAGGCGACGCCTCCACGCAACGCCACCCCGCGCGAACGCGAAGTGGTGTGTGCAGATGATGGCACAGCTCAGCGTGCTGTCACCAATCGAGGTCCACGGTACTAGGCGCGCGGGCCGCTGAGCAAAGCACTTCGGGCGGGAAACGCCCGGAGGGGGCCGCGGGAGGGGGCGGTACGCAGCGGAGTCGTGCGGTTGCGCAACGTACGGAGGGGTGGAGCGTTAACAGGGGTGGGGGAACCGTCCCGGTCCCCCGCCGTCCCCGGTCCCACCCCCACGCCTGGAGAGTCCGATGGCGCTGCGCCGTATCGCCGTTCTCGCCCTGTCCGCCGCCGCCTGCGCCCTCGCGCCGGCCCTCACCGCGCCGACGGCCGGCGCCGTCACCCCCTCGGAGCAGGTCCGGCAGGCGCCGATCCCGCTGGCCAAGGGCGGCGATCAGCTCAAGGTGACCGTCACCGGGTCCGGCAGCGCCGGGCTCGACGGCACCCACGTACTGAAGTGCCACCCCACCGGCGGCGACCACCCCAAGGCGGAGCAGGCGTGCCGGACGCTGGACAAGGTGACGCGGTGGGGCAAGGACCCCTTCGCGCCGGTGGACCCGGGCACGGCCTGCACGATGCAGTACGGCGGCCCCGCCACCGCGCACGTCACCGGCCGCTGGGCCGGGCGCCCGGTCGACGCCACCTTCAAGCGGGACAACGGCTGTGAGATCGGCCGCTGGGACAAGCTCGTCCCCCTGCTGCCCGCCGCCGGCGCGTAAGGAGCCTCGTCGAGAAGGCCGGAAGGCGACGTCAGAGGCGGGAAGCGGAGTCGGGAGCGCCGGAAGGCCGGCGTCCGCTTCCCGCGAAGTCCGGCCGGGTTTCGTGCCCAAGTAGGGCGCCAGATCAGGACGCGGGGCACATGTCGGGCGTGCGCCGAGTCGCACGGGGCCGTGGCATTACCTCCCCGTCATCCGCCTCCGCGTCCCCGGCCGGTGCCCGTAGACTCCCTTTCAGTGACACGCCACAGTGGGTTTCAGTCACCCGCCCCGGTGGGGTGTCGGCAAGATGCGGTCATCAGGGAGGAAGCGTCGTCGTGAGCAGCAGGCCATCCCGAGGCGCTGCTCGCCTCGCAGCCATACTCGACGCCTTGCCCGACGCGCTGTTGCTCGTCAACTGCAACGGCACGGTCGTCAACGCCAACACCATCGCCCTGGAGACGTTCGAGGCGCCGGGCACGGCCCTGGTGGGCCGCGGCCTGCTGGACCTGCTCCCGACGTTCGACTCCAAGCGCATCCCCGGCTCCATGCGGCGCCCCGACGACACCGCGCACGAGGGCGGCCGGCAGAAGCCGACCCGGATGGTCGCGCGGCGCACGGACGGTACGGAGATGCTGGTCGAGGTGACCAGCGCCAACCTGGAGGACGGCCGCACCCCGTACGAATCCTCCTTCGAGGCGGCGTACGCGGACCACCGCACGAGCTACACCGGCGACGAGCTGCTGATGCTCGTCGTCCGCGACCTCTCCGGGCAGCTGGACATCGAGAGCGAACTGGCCCGGCAGCAGCGCCAGACGGAGATGATCCTGCGCGCCGCAGCCGAGGGCGTGGTCGGCGTGGACGCGGAGGGCAAGGTCGTCCTCGTCAACCCCTCCGCCGCGCAGATCCTCGGCTACCGCGCCAGCGAGCTGGGCGGCAAGGAACTGCACCCGCTCATCCACCACTCGCGCGCCGACGGCACCCCCCTCCCCTGGGCGGAGACCCCGCTCGCCGACACGCTCAAGTCCGGCCGCAAGCACCGGGTCCGCGCACAGGTGCTGTGGGCCAAGGACGGGCGCGCGGTCTCCGTCGACCTGACGACCGCGCCGGTCCGCGACGGCGACCAGCTCGTCGGAGCCGTCATGACCTTCACCGACCGGCGCCCGATGGACGCGCTGGCCGCCCGCCAGAGCCAGCTGCTCGCGGTACTGGACCGCTCGCTGCGCGGCCCGCTGGAGGAGCTCCGCGGCGAGCTGGGCACGCTGGCGTCCGACCCGGCCGGCCAGCTCTGGCCGGAGGCCAACCAGGTCCTGCACCACCTCTCCGCCGGGTACAGCCGGATGACGACGCTGGTGGACAACGTCCTGAGCTACCAGCAGCTCGACGCGGGAACGGACAAGCTCCAGCGGACCGAGGTCTCGCTGGACGCGGTGGTCGCCGCCGGCGTCGAGGGCGCGGTCGAGCTGATCGGCCCGGGACGCGCGCAGTTCGCGGTGCACGCCCCGCCGATCGAGGCCGAGGTGGACGCGGCGCGGCTGGCGCAGGCGCTCTCGCACCTGATCGCCGACGTCGCGGGCGTGGACTCCACCGGCAACACCGCCTCGGGCGTGGCTCCGGCCGGGGACTCCACGATCGTGGTCGCGGCGGCCAAGCGCGGTGCGGTCGTCCGCATCGAGGTGCGCGGCCCGTACAGCGGCGGCGACCCGGTGCACGGCCCGATCGTGCGCGGCATCGTCCGGCTGCACGGCGGCGTGCTGCAGACGCACGAGGTGCCGGGCGGCGCGGGCGGCAGCGCGTACGTGCTGGAGGTGCCGGTCAAGGCGGACGGCTCGCCCGTACCGGCCGGACAGCAGGCGGCCGGCGCCGACGGAACGACCGAGATGCCCGCGTCCGGCGGCGCCGGGACCGCGATGCCGGCCGGCGGCACGGACGGCGGTACGGCCGGGGGCGGACGCCGACGGGCCCGCGGCGGCACGAACGGCGCCGAGGCGACGGCGGGCACGCCGGTGCCCGGGCAGCCGGGTGACCGGACTTCCGGGGGCCGGGGCCCCAACACCCCTGCGGACGGCACTACTGGCGCCGGTACGGACGGCCGCGGCGCCGGCGACGGCACCGCCGGTACGGGCCTGGCGGGCGCGGAGGCCGTGCCGCCGGGCGGCCGGCGGCGGGGCCGGCCCGAGGCGGAGTCCTCGGGCGGCGGACTGCCCGCGCTGCCCGCTGCGGCCGGTTCCGCCGGCGAGCAGCAGGGTCAGACGTCGGGCGGGCGCCGGGCGCGCCGGGCGCTTTCCGACACCGCCGGGCGCTCCCTGCCCGACCAGGTGCCGCCGGCGCAGGCCCCGGGCCGGGTTCCGGACGCGCCGCAGGGCGCCGGGCAGCAGCCTTCGCAGTCGGCCGCGAGCGCGCTGACCCCGGCCGCGGGCCCGGGCCGCCCCGGCCCGGGACAGCCGCACGGCGGCCCCGGCCGGGCACCGAGCGGCCGGGACGGCGGCCGGGCACAGCAGCCCGGTGGTCAGGGCCCCGCCGGGCTCAGCCCCGCGCACGCCGGTGGCGCCCCGGCCGCGCCCGCCGCGCAGCAGGGCCCGCGTACGCCCTTCGCGCTGCCGCCCGCCGCCGCCGACCGGAACACCGCACAGGCCCCGGACCGGCCGCGGCCCGGCGCGCAGCAGCCGCGGCCCGCGCTGCCCGCCCCGGGCGCGCAGGCCCCGGGCGCGCAGCCGAACAGCGCACAGGCGGCCGGTGGGCAGACCACCGATCCGCGGGCGGCCGGGGAGCAGGTGCCCGGAGCGCAGCTCCCCGCCCAGGCAGCCGGGCCCGGGAACGCGGTGCCCGCGGGGACCGGCAGGCGCCGCGCCCGTCGGGCCGCTCCCGAAGAGGCCCCCGAAGGCACACCCGACGGCTCCGCCGTGCCCGGTGGCGCGCTGCCCGCCGCTGCCGGCGCCGGTACCGGTCCGGCCACCGGCGGCGAGTGGGACGCACCGACCGGCAGGCGCCGGGCGCGGCGCGCCGCCGCCGAGGAGCGGGCGGCTGCCGCGATGGCCGACTCCGAGTCCAGCGGCACGTTCGTGGTGGGCGCCGAGGGTCAGGTCACCCACCCCGAGGACACCCCTGCGGCCCCCGCCTCACCGGCCCCCGCGCCGACGGGCCGCCGCCGTGGCCGCCCCAGCCCGGCGGAGGCAACCGGACCGCACGGCCAGGAAGCGCACGGCCAGGAGAGCCAGGGTCAGCAGGCGCAGCACGGGCGGCCGTCCGAGGGCGGGCCGCAGGGCGAGGCCACCGGCGACGGCCGGCCGGGCGCCGGGCCGCAGGCCGCCTCCGTACCGGGTCCGCGCCGGTCGGCGCCGGGTGAGCAGCTGCCCGGTCAGCAGGGCGCGGGGCGCCGCCCCCTGCCCGCTCCGGAGGAGGAGGCGGGCCCGGCGGCCGGGCAGTCGCACGGCCGCGCGTTCAGCGTGCGCACGCTCGGCCAGGGCGTCCCCTTCTCCCAGCAGATCGCCGACCAGCACCAGCCGAACGGTCACCCAGGTCAGCAGGGCGGACAGCAGGGCATGCCCGGGCAGCAGGCCCGCCACGGTCAGCCCGCCGGGGGCGGTCAGGGCACCGGTGCCGGCGACCCGAACGCCACCAGCGGTGGCGGCACCCTCGGCGGCGCCGGCAGCGCCGGTTCCGGCCGCCGCCGGAAGCTCGCCGCACCGCCGCAGGAGGGCGAACGCGGTACGGGCTCGGAGATGGTGCCCGCCACCCGCGCCCCGCAGGGCACGCAAGGCACGCAGCCGCAGGCGCAGCCGCCGCTGATGGAGTCCACCGAGGGCCGCGCGTTCGCGATCTCCGCGCCGGACGAGGGCCAGGAGGGCCCGGAGCCGCTGGACGGCCCGAACGGCGCCATAGAGGTCGTCGACCACCAGCCGCCGCCCATGGACGACGAGCTGCCGCCCGAGCCGCTGGACAATCCGCGCCGGCTCCTGGTGTGGCCCGCACCGGACGCCTCGACCCAGCAGGCGCTGAGCGACCGCGGCTACCGCCCGGTGATCGTCAACTCCCGCGAGGAGGTGGACGCGCAGATCGCGGCGTATCCGGCCGCGCTCTTCGTCGACCCGCTCACCGGGCCGATCACCCGCAAGGCGCTGCAGTCGCTGCGCCAGGCCGCGGGCGCCGCCGAGGTGCCCGTCCTGGTGACTGCCGGGCTGGGCCAGGCGACCCGGGAGGCGGCGTACGGTGCCGACCCGGCCGTACTGCTCAAGGCGCTCGCGCCGCGCGACAGCGAGCAGCACCCGCCGCGGGTGCTGCTGATCGAGGAGAACGACGCCGTCGCGGGCGCGCTCACCGCCTCGCTGGAGCGGCGCGGCATGCAGGTCGCGCGGGCCGCGACGGACGCGGACGCGGTCAGCCTGGCCACCCAGGTCCGGCCCAACCTCGTGGTGATGGACCTGATGCAGGTGCGCCGCCGGCGGGCCGGGATCGTGGACTGGCTGCGCGCGAACGGGCTGCTGAACCGCACCCCGCTGGTCGTCTACACCGCCGCCGACATGGACCCCGCCCAACTCCCGCGGCTGGCCTCGGGCGAGACGGTGCTGTTCCTCGCCGAGCGGTCCACCAGCCCGGACGTACAGGCCCGTATCGTCGACCTGCTGGCCAAGATCGGCACGAACTGACGGGGACCGGGGCGGGCTGACGCTGGCTGACGGGGGCTGACGCGAACGCGGTCACCGGCGGCCGGTCCGCGGCGGTCCGGCGGCCGCTACGGCTTGCTGATGATCCGCCGTACCGTCGTCCGGATCGACTCGCGCAGCCGGGCCCTGGCCTCGTCCGTGTCGCCGACCAGGATGCGCCGCATCTGCGGCATGGCCGTGTACCAGGCCGCCACGCCGAGCAGGATGAACGCCAGGTCGCGGGGCGGCAGGGCGGCCCCGATGACGCCCCGGCGCTGGGCGTCGGCGAAGACCTCGGCCTTTCGGTCCCAGTGCGCGGTGCGCTCGTCCTCGCGCGGGATGGCGCCGGTGCCGTACTCCAGCCCCTCCCACATCAGCAGCCGCAGCAGTTGCGGGTGGGTGTCGTGGTACTCCAGCAGCCGGTCGACCCAGGCGTCCGGGTCGTCGGCGTCCACCGGCATGTTGCGGGCGTGGTCGACCAGCCGCTGCTCCAGGACCTGCGCGAACAGCTCGCTCTTGTTGCCGAAGTAGGCATAGATGAGCTGCTTGTTGGCCTTGGCCTCGCGGGCGATCCGGTCGATGCGGGCGCCCGCGATGCCGTACGCGGCGAACTCGGCGGCCGCCGCTTCGAAGATGCGGGCCTTGGTCGCCGCGGGGTCCCTGGTCCCTGTCATGGAATCAGCGTAACCAACTGTTTGGTTGACACGACCGGCACACGTACCGAAACTTACAACCAACCAGTTGGTTGCTCTCGTTGCTATCGGGGAGGAAGCCACCGCCAGCATGCCCACCACACCGCCCGCGCCCGCCGCGTCCGCCGCCACACCCCTCGACGCCTCGCTCGACGCCCCGCTCGACGCCCCACGGCCCGACAGCGCGCCCGCCGCTTCGCCCACCGTTTCGCCGGCCGGACGCGCCGCCGCGGCGCCGTCGGGCCGCGGCGGCCCGCCGCCCGCCCTGCTCCTCGCCGTCATCTCCCTGTGCACCGCGGTGACGGTCGCCAACATCTACCTCGCCGCGCCGCTCCTCGGCCTGATCGCCCGCGGCTTCGGCGTACCGGCCGCCGGCGTCAGCTGGATCACCGCGCTCTCCCAACTGGGCTACGCGCTCGGCCTGTTGTCCTTCGCACCGCTCGGCGACACCGCGAACCGGCGCCGCCTGGTCGGCGTGCTCTCCGCCGTCACCGCCGTCGCGATGGCCGTCGCCGGGTTCGCCCCCGGCCTGCCGGCGCTGGGAGCCGCGCTGCTGGTCGCGGGCGCCACGACCGTCATCCCGCAGCTGCTGGTGCCGCTGGTCGCCGAGCGGGCCCCGGCCGCGCGCCGCGGCCTGCACGTCGCGGCCGTCGTCGCGGGCCTGTTCACCGGCGTCGTCGCGGCCCGGGTCGTGGGCGGGCTGGCCGGCCAGGCGTACGGCTGGCGCGCCGTCCTGCTCGGCTCGGCCGTACTCACCGCGCTGATCGGCTCGGTGACCGCCGCGCTGCTGCCGCCCGAGCGGCGCGAGGTCTCCGGCGGGCTGCTGTCCCGGATCGGCCGGGGCGTCGCCCAGGTGCCCGGGATGCTGCTCTCCTCCGCCGATCTGCGGCGGGCCTGCCTGCGCCAGGGCGGCCTGTTCGGCGTGTGGAGCGCGCTGTGGACGGCGGTCGTGCTGCTGCTGACCGGCGCGCCGTACCACTTCTCGACCGCGACCGCCGGTCTGTTCGGCCTCTTCGGGCTGGTCTCGGCGATGGTGTCGCCGCTGGCCGGCGGGCTGATCGACCGCTTCGGCAACGACCGCGTGGTGTCTGCCGCCTACGGGCTCACGCTGGCCTCCGTACCGTTCTTCTGGCTGGGCGGACACCAGCTGTGGGCGCTGTGCCTGGCGGCCGTACTGATCCACGCCGGCCTGGTCTGCGGCCAGGTCGCCAACCAGACCCGCGCGCTGACCGCCACCGGCTCGCCCGCCACGGCCAACACCGCCTACATGGTCGCGGCCTTCTTCGCCGGCGCCCTCGCCTCCGCCCTGACCGGCCCGGTCTTCACCCACTGGCACTGGCCCGGCGTCTGCGCCCTGGCCCTCGTCTGGCTCACCGCCGGCCGCTTCCTCCCCCACCGCGGCCGCCGCTGAACCGTGCCGCTGTCGCCGCACCGGGCCGTCGCCGGGTCGCGCCCCGCGGCGGCCCGGCCGGGTCGCGGTACGTCCGGGAAGCCCGCTCCCGGACGTACCGCTCCCCCGCTCAGCCCAGCCGTGTGACGTCCAGCCCGCCGTCCGCGTACTGCTTCCGCAGCACCTTTTTGTCGAATTTCCCCACGCTCGTCTTCGGTACGGCCGGGATGACCGCCCAGCGTTCGGGGAGCTGCCAGCGGGCGATGCGGCCGGCGAGGAATTCCTTCAGGTCCTCGTAGCCGGTCGTGGCGCCCTCCTTCAGGACGACGGTGGCCAGCGGACGTTCGCCCCATTTCTCGTCCGGTACGGCGACCACGGCCGCCTCGGCGACGTCCGGGTGGGCCATCAGGTGGTTCTCCAGGTCGACCGAGGAGATCCACTCGCCGCCCGACTTGATGACGTCCTTGGCGCGGTCGGTGAGGGTGAGGTAGCCGTCGGGCGTGATCGTGCCGACGTCGCCGGTGCGCAGCCAGCCGTCCGGGCTGAACTTGTCATCGGGGCGGAAGTGCTCGCCGTCCGCGCCGCCGTAGTACGCGCCCGCGATCCACGGCCCGCGCACCTCCAGCTCGCCGGCCGACTCGCCGTCCCAGGGCAGGTACTCGCCGCCGGGGCCCGCCAGCCGTGCCTCGACGGAGGCCGGGAAGCGGCCCTGCGTACAGCGGTAGCCCCACTCCTCCTCGCCGGTCACGCCGGCCGGCGGGTGCGCGACGCTGCCCAGGGGCGAGGTCTCGGTCATGCCCCAGGCGTGCACGACTCGGATGCCGTGCCGGTCCTCGAAGGCCTTCATCAGGGTGGGCGGGCAGGCCGAGCCGCCGATGATCACCGTGGCCAGGCTGGACGCCCCCGTGATGGTGCCCGCTTCCCTTCTGGAGTCCAGCTCGGCGAGGAGCCCCTGCCAGATGGTGGGCACCGCGGCACCGATGGTGGGCCGTACGGTCTCGATCATCTCGGCGAGCGGGGCCGGCTGGAGGAACCGGTCCGGCATCAGCAGCGAGGCACCCGCCATGAAGGCGGCGTGCGGCAGGCCCCAGGCGTTGACGTGGAACATGGGGACGACCGGGAGCGCGATGTCGCGGCCGTTCAGCGCGAACGCCTCGGCGGAGTTGACGTGCATCGAGTGCAGGTAGAGCGAGCGGTGGCTGTAGACCACGCCCTTGGGGTCGCCGGTGGTGCCGGAGGTGTAGCAGAGTGCGGCGGCCTGCCGCTCGTCGGCCTCGGGCCAGTCGTACGTCTCCGGACGGCCGGCCAGCAGCTCCTCGTAGTCGTGCACCCGCGCGGTGGTGCCCGCCAGGACGGAGCGGTCGCCGGGGCCCGCGACGACGATGTGCTCCAGGCCGGGCAGCTGCGGGAGGAGCGGGGCGAGCAGCGGCAGCAGCGAGCCGTTGACCAGCACGACCCGGTCGTCGGCGTGGTTGACGATCCAGACGAGCTGCTCGGCGGGCAGCCGGAGGTTCAGGGTGTGGAGGACCGCGCCCATGGCGGGGATCGCGAGGTACGCCTCCAAGTGGACGCTGTTGTTCCACATGAGGGTGGCGACCCGTGCGTCCCCGCGTACGCCCAGCTCGTCGCGGAGGGCGTGGGCCAGCCGCGCGGCGCGCAGTCCGGTCTCCCGGAAGGTCTGGCGGTGCGGCTCGCCCTCCCCGGTCCAGGTGATCACCTCGGCCTCGCCGTGCACGGTGGCGCCGTGCGCGAGGATGCGGGTCACTGTCAGCGGTACGTCCTGCATCGTGCTCAGCACCGGGGCCTCCCGAAGACCGGTTACGGGCGAGTAGATTTCCGCTGATTCTGCTGCCGTACCAGGCGGTATGTCACTACCGCGCGAGAAAATCAGGCGTGTCACCCGTCACGGTGGGCGTTCCGGTGGGTGTCCGGTTGGGCGTCGCGGTGGGCGTCCGGTGGCCGTCCCGTCGGCCGTGCCGATGCTGCCGGGCTGACGTGCGGAATTGCGCCCGGGAGCCCGGTCGGAGTCCGGTCCGAGCCCGGTTTCCCAGTCCGCCCATAGCCCGCTCGGATCCGCTCGGGGACCTGTCCGTCGCGGCCGGTGTGCTCAGGACGCCCGGGCCAGGTCCGGGTCCTCCCGCAGCTTGGCCAGCGCGCGGGAGACGGCGCTCTTGACCGTGCCGACGGACACCTCCATCACCTCGGCGGTCTGCGCCTCGCTCAGGTCCTCGTAGTACCGCAGGACGACCATGGCGCGCTGCCGGTCGGGCAGCCTGAGCACCGCACGCCACATCGCGTCCCGCAGCACCTGCCGCTCCGCGGGGTCGGCGGACGGCACGAGGCCCGGCTCGGGCAGCTCGTCGCAGGCGTACTCCTCTATCTTCCGCTTGCGCCACTGCGAGGTACGGGTGTTCACCAGCGCCCGCCGCACGTAGCCGTCCAGCGCCCGGTGGTCCTCGATCCGCTCCCAGGCCACGAAGGTCTTGGCCAGCGCGGTCTGGAGGAGGTCCTCCGCGTCGTTGGGGTTGGCGCTGAGCGAGCGGGCGGCACGCAGCAGCGCCGGACCCCGGTCCCGTACGTACGCCGCGAAGGACGGGAACGACGTGCGGGAGGGGCGCGACGAGGGCGTCGGGAGCGGCGACGGCGGCGGGGCCACCGCGGCGGTCGAGGCGCCCTTGCACACTGGCGTGGTCATGTCTTCCACGCTAGAAGCGCGGACCCGGCCGGGGATCGGTCCAAGGTGCCGAAGCCGCCTCCGCCTCAGGTTGTACGCGTGGGGCAGGCCCCACCTCCTCAGGACGGAGCGCGGGCGCGCCCGGGTCAGGGTCCGCCCGCCGGGGTCGGTCATGCGCCGCCCGCCGGGGTCGGCCGGGGTCTGTCCGCAGGGGCCGCGCGGAGCCGGTCCGCTCGCGGACGGTCACCGGATCACCGCGACCGGCGCGTCCACCCAGTTGCGGTCGATCCGCAGCTTGCGGCCGCCGTGCGTCTCCAGCACGTGGCCCGCGTACTGGTGGATGCGGCGGTTCGGGTGCCAGGCCGCCGCCGGCAGCCACTTCTCGCCGTACGCCGACGGCGGGACGCGCCAGCGCGCGAACCACATGACCGACGGCAGGTCGGTGTACCCCTTCGCGCGCGCCGACGCCAGGTGCCGCACGCCGGAGTTCGCGCTGCTGTAGAAGCCCGCGATGTAGCCGAAGCGGCGTACCTCGCGGCTCCAGGAGCGGACGAAGGTCAGCGTGGTCGCCTTGCAGGACTGGTTCTTCAGGTCGTACGCCTCGATGTCCAGGTAGATCGGGCTGCGCGGCATGATCCCGTACGCCTGCGCGCGCTTCACCGCCACCCTGGCCTCGGTCGTGCCCTCCTTGAACGGGTCGGCGCCGATGGCGTACCGCCGCTTGTGCTTGTTCTTCACACACGGCGCCTGGCCGCCGAGATAGACCGGCAGCACTCGCCAGCCGGCCGCCTTCGCGCCCTGGAACCACTGGGGGCTGAGGTTGTGCTGCTTGGGACAGGCGCGCCCGTGGCCGGCGAAGTAGACGCCGATGGCCCGGTAGCGGGTGCTGTTCCAGGCCCGCAACGAGCTGACCGCCGGGGCCTCGCAGGTGTCGAGCCCGAAGCCCTTGTAGAGGTAAGGACCGGCCGCCGGTGCCTTGGCGGCGGCCGTCGGGGCCACCCTGCGGCGGGACGCGGCGGCATCGTCGGCGGCGGCCGGGGCGGCCTCGGCCTCGCCCCGGTCGGCCCCGGGAGCCGCCGGCGGCCGGTCACCGCCGGAGGTGGAGGACGGGGCGAGCCAGGACGGGAGCAGCGCCGCCAAAGCGACGATCAGTCCGACGGCGGGCACCAGAGCCAGCAAGGCGATATGTTTTGCCGATTTTGTCCATCTCATACGGCGAGTCAAAAGGCCCCGCCGCGACACCCCGTGACGGACACGCCAGCAGCACCGCCGGTTCAGCCGGATGCCGGGCCCGAGGTGCGGCGGGCGGGGATCCGGTGTGGGGCGCTGCCGTTTCCCGGCCCGGGCCGGGGAGGCTCGGTCAGGCCCCGGAGGGTGCCGGCCACCCGTCAGGTGCCGCAGGCCCCGTCAGGTCCCGTCAAGGTCGCCTCATGCCCCCTCAGGTCCCGTCCGCGCCGAGCACGAGGCCCGAGGTGGGTACCCCCGTACCTGCCGTGACCAGGACGCGGGACGCGCCCGGCACCTGGTTCACGGACGTGCCACGGATCTGCCGGACCCCCTCCGCGATGCCGTTCATCCCGTGCAGGTACGCCTCGCCGAGCTGCCCGCCGTGCGTATTGAGGGGCAGCGCGTCCGCCGCCACGAACCCGGCCGCCTCCCCCGGCGCGCAGAACCCGAACTCCTCCAGCTGCATCAGCACGAACGGCGTGAAGTGGTCGTACAGGATCCCCACGTCGATCTCGCCCGGCGTCAGCCCGCTGCTCCGCCACAACTGCCGGGCCACCACTCCCATTTCCGGCAGCCCGGTCAGGTCGTCCCGGTAGTAGCTCGTCATCTGCTCCTGCGCGCGGCCCGCGCCCTGTGCCGCCGCGTTGATCACGGCGGGTGGACACCGCAGGTCACGGGCGCGCTCGGCGGAGGTCACCACAATCGCCTGGCCGCCGTCGGTCTCCTGGCAGCAGTCCAGCAGCCGCAGCGGCTCGACGATCCAGCGCGAGGCGGCGTGGTCGGCGAGCGTGATCGGCTTGCCGTGGAAGTACGCGGCGGGGTTACGGGCCGCGTGCCGCCGGCCGGCGACCGCCACGTGCCCGAACGCCTCCGGCTTCAGCCCGTACACATGCAGGTACCGCTGCGCCGCCATGGCCACCCAGGAGGCGGGCGTGAGCAGCCCGAACGGGAGGTTCCAGCCCAGCGCCGCCCCCTCGGCGGACGCCTCGCGCTGCTGTACGCCGGACCCGAAGCGGCGGCCCGAGCGCTCGTTGAACGCGCGGTAGCAGACCACCACCTCCGCGACGCCGGTCGCCACCGCCATCGCGGCCTGCTGGACCGTCGCGCACGCCGCGCCGCCCCCGTAGTGCACGCGCGAGAAGAACGACAGGTCACCGATGCCCGCCGCCTGCGCGACGGTGATCTCCGGGCTGGTGTCCATCGTGAACGTGACCAGCCCGTCCACGTCCTCCGGCCGCAGCCCGGCATCGTCCAGCGCGGCCCGCACCGCGTCGACCGCCAGCTTCAGCTCGCTGCGGCCGGAATCCTTGGAGAACTCCGTGGCGCCGATTCCGGCGATCGCGGCACGCCCACCGAGGCTGTCCGCACTCCGTACGCTCATACGGCGGCCCCACCGTCGGGGGCGGACCCACCATCGGGGACGGATCCGCCGCCGAAGGCAGACCCACCATTGAGGGCGGACCCGCCGCCGAGGGCGGACCCGCCGCCGAGGGCGGACCCACCGCCGAAGGCAGACCCACCATCGAGGGCGGACCCGCCGTCGAGGGTGACGGTGACCGTACCGGTGACGTGGTGGCCCAGCCCGTTCTCGCCGGTCACGCGTACGACGGCGGTACCGTCCGCCACCTCGCCGACCGTCCCCCGCAACACCATCGTGTCTCCCGGATAGTTGGGCGCGCCCAGCCGGATCGCCACCTTCCGGAGCGCGCACCGCGGTCCGAAGTGGTCGGTGATGTACCGGCCGACCAACCCGTTCGTGGTGAGGATGTTCATGAAGATGTCCGGCGAGCCCTTCTCCCTGGCCGCCTCGGCATCGTGATGCACGTCCTGGTAATCCCGCGAGGCGAGCGCACCGGCCACGATGAGGGTGCGGGTGATGGGGACGGTGAGGGGCGGGAGTTCGGCGCCTGGGCGTACCGGCGTTGGTGCGTGCGCGTCGCCGCTCGACACCCGGTCGCCCGGGGCGCCTTCTGCGCTTCCGGTCTCCTGGTTCAGGTTCACGAAGTCCCCGCTCCCGTCAGCAATTCTCCGAGCTCCTCCAGCAGCTCGGCGCCGCCGCCGAGGTGGGCGGCCAGTTGCCGGCCCCACAGGAAGTGGCGGTGGACCGGGTGGTCGAGGTCGGCGCCGGTGCCGCCGTGCAGGTGCTGGCCCGCGTGGACGACCCGCCGGCCGGCCTCGGCCGCCCACCACGCGGCGGTCAGCGCGTACGGGCGCGCCTCCATTCCCTCGTCCCGCCGCCAGGCCGCTTCGTACGCGGTGACCCGGATCGCCTCGGTGTCCATGTGCGCGTCGGCGGCCCGCAGCATGACGCCCTGATGGGTCGAGAGCGGCCGGCCGAACTGCTCGCGGGTGTTGGTGTGCGCCACCGCCCGCGCGAGCGACCCGGCGCACACCCCCGCTTGCAGCCCCGCGAACGCCGTCCGAGCGCACGCGAGCACGTCGTCGTACGGGTCCGGCTCTACGGCGGGCTTCGCGTGCTGCTCGTACGGGCCCGGTCCCGCGGCGGGCCTGGGGCCGAGCCCCTCCCCGTACGCGTCCGGCGCGGCGTCAAGCGGCTCGCCCGGCGCTTCCGTCAGCGTGAGCCGCCCCGCCGACCAGGGCGCGGTCGTCTCCACCGGCTCCCGTACGGCCCCCGGGCCGGTCGCCTGGACCAGCCACAGCCGCCACCCGGCGGCCTCCGGCGCGTACGCGGGAACCAGCACGTGCGTGGCGTCGCGCAGCCAGGGCACCACCGGCAGCACTCCGCTCAGCCGCCCCTCGGAGTCGGCGCGCACGCGCCCCCGGCTCCGCCCCGGGAACGCACCGGTGGCCACGGCCGTCCCTGCCGCGAGCGCGGGCAGCAGCCGTTCGCGCTGCTCCGCGCTGCCGTGCGCCGCGACCGGCAGCGATCCGTACACCGCGGTCGCTGCCAGCGGCACCTGTGCCGTCCGCCGTCCCTGCTCCTCCAGCAGCAGAACGAGCCCGAGCAGCCCGGTCTCGGCGACGGCGCCCACCAGCCCGGCATCGCACAGCGCGGCCCACAGCTCGGTGTCCGTCGCACTGCCCAGCGCGCTCATCCGCTCATGGGTCGCCAGGTCCTCGAAGATCTCCGCGGCCAGCCCGGCGGCGGCACGCTGTTCCTCGGTGGGCGTGAAGTCCATGTCAGCCCACCGCCCCGGAAGTCCGCCCGGCGGCGCGGAACACCGGCAGCACAAGCTCCTCGTCCACCTGCTGGAACTCCAGTCGTACCGGCATCCCGACGCGGACCTCGTCGTGTGCCACGCCCACCACGTCGCTCACCATCCGCACCCCTTCGGCCAGCTCGATCACCGCGACCGCGTACGGCGGGTCGAAGGCGGGGAACGGCGGGTGGTGCATCACCACGTACGAGAAGACGGTGCCGTCGCCGCTCGCCTCGACGGTGTCCCACTCCTGCGCCCCACAGGCGTTGCACCCCGGCAGCCAGGGAAAACGCAGCCGGCCGCAGCCACCGCACCGCTGGATCAGCAGCCGGCGCTCCGCCACCCCGGCCCAGAACCCGGCGTTGTCCCGGTTGATCACGGGCCGGGGCCGCCGCGGGCCCGGCTCCTCCGAGGCAGACGCCGCCGGGCCGGACTCCTCCGAGGCGGACCCATTCGAAGCGGACCCGTTCGAGGCCGACTCCTTCGAGACGGGCTCCTTCGAGGTGGACCCCTTCCCGGCAGGCCCCTTCCCGGCAGGCCCCTTCCCGGCAGACTCCCTCGCCCCAGGCGCGTACTTCAGGATGCGGAAGCGATGCGTACCGGCGAGCTCGTCCCCCACTCGGATGTCCATCCGCGTCGTGACGAAGTAGCCGGTCCCCAGCTTCGTCGTCTTGCGGTCCGACACCGCCTCGATCACCGCGTCAAAGGTGATCTCGTCACCGGGCCGCAGCGGTCGCAGGTACTCCTGCTCGCAGTCGGTGGCGACCACCGCGGTGTACCCGGCACCGTCCAGCAGCGCGAACAGCTCATCGTGCGCGCCCGACCTGTCCGCATGCCCGGAGAGCCCGCCCATCGTCCAGGCCTGGAGCATGGTGGGCGGGGCGATGGCCGCGTCTCCGGTGTAGGCCGGGCTGGTGTCGCCGACCGCCTCGCACCAGTGCCGGATCATCGGCAGGTTGACCCGGTCCTTGCCGACCCCGGCCGTCGCGGCGGCCCGCCCCACGAACGCCTTCAGCCGCACGCCGATGTCCACCTCCCCGACGCCCCCGGCCCCCGCACGCCCCACCGTCCCCGTCGCGCCCCCGCTCGCCGTTCCCCTCTCCACCCCACTCGCCGCCACCCTCTCCGCCCCACTCCTCATCCCGCTCACCGGCGCCCCCTCCGCATCCCGAGCCGCATCGTCGCCACGATCTCCCGCTGCACTTCGCTGACGCCGCCCCCGAAGGTGTTGATCTGCGCGGCACGGTTCATCCGCTCCAGCTCGCCCTCGGCCGCGGTTCCGGCCCCGAAGGCCCCCGGTGACCCGGCCCGTACGAGCGCCGCTTCCCCGACCGCCTCCTGGCACAGCCGGTAGACCTCCACCGCGCTCTCGGTGCCCGCGAACTTCACCCCGCTCGCGTCGCCGGGACTCAACGCCCCCGCGCCGACATCGCCCACCAGCCGCCAGTTGAGCAGCCGCGTCGCCGCGAGCCGGGCGTGCGCCTCCGCGAGCCGCGTCCGCACCCAAGGGCGGTCGGCGGGCCGCTCACCGGTGTGCGGATCCGACGTACGCGCGTACGCGAGCGCCGCCTCGTAACAGTCCTCGGCCTGCATGCCGATGGCGGCCAGCGCCACCCGCTCGTGGTTGAGCTGGTTGGTGATCAGGCCCCAGCCGCAGTTCTCCTCGCCCACCAGATTCCCGGCCGGCACCCGTATGCCGTCGTAGTACGTCGTCGTCGTGACCAGCCCGCCCACCGTCCGTATGGGCGTCCACGAGAACCCCGGCGCGTCCGTCGGCACCAGCAGAATCGATATCCCCTTGTGCTTGGGCGCCTCCGGATCCGTACGGCAGGCCAGCCAGATCCAGTCGGCCTGTTGCGCGTTGCTGGTGAAAACCTTCACCCCGTCGATCACCCACGCGCCGCCCACTGCCGCATCCCGCCCGGCGGCCCCGCTACCCCGCACCGCACGCGTGCGCAGCGCGGCCAGATCCGTACCGGCCTCCGGCTCGCTGTACCCGATCGCGAAGACGATCTCCCCACTCAGGATCCGCGGCAGGAAGAACTCCTTCTGCTCCGCGCTGCCGTACTTCATCAGCGTCGGCCCGACGGTGTTCAGCGTGACCATCGAGACCGGCGCGCCGGCCCGGTACGCCTCGTCGAAGAAGACGAACTGCTCGTCGGGGCCGCGCCCCTGGCCCCCGTACTCCTCCGGCCAGCCGAGCCCGAGCAGCCCGTCGGCCCCGATCCGCTTCAGGATCGCGCGCTGTTCCTGCGGATCCTCGACCGCGCCGCCCGGGAGCAGCTCCCGGAAGTACTCCCGCAGCCGCGTCCGTAGCTGCCGCTGCCGCGGCGTAGGAGCAAGGTGCACGTCGACGGCCTCCATCAGAGACGGACGGACAACAACCGGACAGCGGGCAACCGAACAGCGAACACTCGAACAGACGCCCCGCCCACCACCCTCACCGCACTCATCGCACAAGCGAAAGCGCACATGCGAAAGCGCACAGATCCCTCTGCACACACCAGCGAGCGGTTTCTGACTGTCCGTCAGAAACCGCTCGCTGTCAATACACGTACGACACGGGCGGCCGGCTCTCCCCAGGGCCGGCCGCCGTCGTCCTCAGGTGGCCCGGCGGGGCTCCCGAGGGGTCATCAGAGGGTTCACCACAGGTTGGTGAAGTTCACCGTGGCGTTGGACTGGTCGATGTGCGTGAAACCGGACCCGTTCACGCTCGCGGTGTTGTTCTGGTTGGACGCCCCGTCGCCATTGGCGACCTGCTGGGTGCTGGTGGAGTTGCCGTTGTTGTCGTGCCCGACGCCCGAGCCTTCCTGGCTCGACGACACCGCTCCCGACCCGTCCGACGCGAACGAACCGTTGTCCGCGTACGCGACCCCGGCGAACAGGGCCGCCGCGAGCGGCAGAGCGGCAACGGTGGCGATGGTACGAGCGGCACGGATGCTTGCCATGATCTTTTCCTCCTGCGGAACCACTTGGAACGGGCAATCCCTGGGTGGTTGGCCGACCCCCCCGGGTCTGTTGCGTTACGACGTCGCGACCCAGAACTGCCCAAGTGGCGTAGCCCGAATCGGCTAAGCCCACCGATTCCCCCGCAAGCGTGAGCCCTCCCCCTCAAACGTCCGCATTGACCCACACAGGGTCGTGCACACACCACCCGAAACCGCTCTCTACGCCGGTACGGACCCCAAAGCCACGTGCCCACAGGCGGGTGGGCTTACGGGTGGTACTTCTCCTCAACCGTCTCGGCGGCACCGGACTTGGTGCTCATGGTGACGCGAACGGTCACGCTGCCGGTCTTGGCGGCCTTCTCCAGCTGCTCCACCGTGCACTCCGCGGTGCCGTAACCGTCCTCGCCCAGGGACACGCCGCCGTCGGGGTCGTCGGAGCAGATCGAGGCAGCGCCCAGGACCTTGGTGGCGTTGGCCACGAAGAACGCCTGGTCCATGCTGCCGTCCTCGGGCTTGACGATCAGCTTCCCGGGCGCCATGTACTCCAGCTTGCCGACGACCGTCTTGTGGTTGCCCGCGTTGGCCACCCCGCCCCCTTCAGGCGCGGACTTGCTGTCGGTCCCGGCGGTGCTCCCCCCGGACGCAGCCGCGTCGGCCTTCCCCCCGCCCTGCCCCTGCGCACCGGACTTGCCCGTCGAGGAGCTGTCCGCGGAGGACCCGCCCGTGGCCTGAGCCGAGGCCGAGGACTCGGCGCCCCCGTTCGACCCGGTGTCCTGCCCGCAGGCGGTCATCCCCAGCCCCAGCGCCGCGGCAACGACGACGGCGGCGGCGACGCGGCGGCCGGCACGACCACGGAAACGGCTGGTGGCGGTGGAAATGGCGGTGTTCATCTGCTCTCCCGTTGCTCTGATCTCTCGTCTCGCTCCCGGACAACACCCACCCTCGAAGATCAACCTGCCGTTCCACTAACGCCCGGCTAATGCCCCACTGCCCGCGCCCCGGGACCCACGACCTCACCACTGCGCAGACCCCGCCCACCCACCGCCAGCGAACGCGAAAGGGGCGCCCGATCGCATCGGGCACCCCTTGTGGCCTGGAGTTTTGTGGCCTGTGGCGGAGGCTGTGGGATTTGAACCCACGGTGACGTTGCCGCCACGACAGTTTTCAAGAGCGCTCCGCTCACGATCAGCCCCACTGCCCTGACCTGCCAGAACAGGATCCACCGACCTCCCGTGCGCCCGTCTGGCCCGTCGGTGGCCCACGGCCGCCAGATTGCCCCCAGCCCGGTCGGCATGAGGCCGTATGCCAGCGCCCCCTCGCCTCGGAGCCGCAGCGACGCCGCGGTGGGCATCACGACGGACGGGACGGCCGCCCGGCCCCATCGACCTGGCTGGTGCCACCGCCGCCCCTCCGCTGCTGGGGTCACAGGCACAGGACCGCTAGACGACTTACGTCGATGTACGTATTTTCTCTACGCCCAGGCGGCAGCCACTCACACCTCTTCACACCCTTACCGGGAGCAACACCGCAGGTGAGGCCCGCCTTTCAGTCAGATGACAGATGGGAACACCTGTGCGATAATCCGGTGGGTTTCAAAAATCGCACCTTGAAACAGGTACGTTTTTTGAAACCCACCGAAGGAGCAGCCTTGGACCACGTTCAGCCGCAGCAGCTCACAGACCTTGACGTCTCCGATGAGACCTTCATCGGTGCGATGGACCTGGCGGCCGCTGACACTCGCCAGTGCACCCGGTTCGACGCGCCGGGGATGCCCGGCATGATGTTCTGGAGCAGGGTCAACCGCTACCTCGCGGAGGAACTGACTGACGCCGAAAGGATGTCTCCGCGACCGCGCTGGAACCGGACGCAGAGGGACAGCATCCTTCGGGTGGTTCATCCCACCGGGAGCCACGCCATCACCGCCATCAGTGCTGCTGGCGGGGTCGGCGACCTGACCAAGAGGGTTCGCTCGAAGAACCCGAAGGGCCGGGCGATGGCCGCACTCGTGAAGGCGAACGAACAGCTTGCCTTCATGTCCCGGGACGAGCTGGAGTTCGGGGCGGAGCTGGACACCATGCCGCTGTGGTGCCTGCTGTACAAGCGCAGTGAGGCCGGCGTCCTTCAGGCGGAGCTGTCTCTGCCGGTGAAGATGAACGGCAAGTACGTCGACGAATGGCAGGTCCGCTTCCCCATCCACATGCCGCCGCTCGACCCCGGTGTCGATGTCACGCTTCGGGACGCTCCGGGAGATGATGAGGGACCCGAGGTCCTGGTGGAGTTCGTTGGGGAGTAAGCGACCAGGCCATCGAAGCAATGGGAGCTGAGGAAAGTGTTCACCCCCGAGCGATTGGTCCTAGCGCGGAAGCGCCGACGCATGACGCTAGCGGCGCTTGCCCGTGAGGCTGGCATCTCCGCGCAGAGCCTCACCGCATTCGAGAACCATCGCAAGGTGCCGTCAACCGCGACGCTTTCCTCGCTGGCCTCTGCCCTGAACTTCCCTGTCTCCTTCTTCCAGGCCCCGCCGGCGCCGGAGATGCAGCCGGGCGCCGTCAGCTTCCGCGCTCCATCGAAGATGAGCGCGGTAGAACGCGACAGCGCCCTCACCTCCGGAGCCATCGCCGCGACACTCAATGCCTGGTTGGAGCAGCACTTCAAGCTTCCTCTGCCGAACGTTCCCACCTACCCGCACCTCCCTCCAGAGAAGGCCGCGGAGCAGGTCCGGGCGACTTGGGGGCTCGGCGAGGCGCCACTGCCGAACGTGGTCCACCTACTGGAGGCCAACGGGGTACGCGTTTTCTCGCTCGCCCCTGACTGCCTGGAAGCGGATGCCTTCTCCACCACTCGGAACGGAACACCGTACGTTTTCCTGAATACTCGTAAAACCGGTGAGCGCGGCCGCTTCGATGCCGCCCACGAACTTGGGCACCTCACTCTGCACAGTGACTATCGAACCCCTCAAGGTCGGGAGTCGGAACCTGAAGCCAATGCCTTTGCCTCCGCCTTCCTCATGCCGCGCGCAGGCATCCTGGCTCAGGAACTACATAATGCCTCGGTCGACCGCATTTTGAGTGCTAAGAACCGTTGGGGTGTCTCTGCGATGGCTCTGACCTACCGACTGCACACCCTGAAGCTGTTGTCAGAGTGGCGCTACCAGCAGACCATGAAGCAGCTCGGACAGATGGGTTACCGAACCGGTGAACCCGGTTCATCGATGGTCCGCGAAAGCAGCCAATTGCTAGCCAAAGTCTTCGAAGCACTGCGCACTCGTGGCATGTCAGCCGCCGATGTCGCTACACAGATGAACATTCCCCTCGAAGACCTCAACCACTACGTTTTCGGTCTCGTTCCGACAACTGTTCAAGGTGGAGGGCAAAAGACTGCCCAAACAGGCAAGCATCGGCTCAAGCTTGTTCACGGCTGAAAGCCGCCTGCCCTGACGTCCATTGGCTTGACCGAGGGCCAGGGCTCCGTTAGGAGCGGACCGTCAGAAGGCAAGGCGCCAGTTGGCGATCTCTGGCCCGCCGCCTCGGCAACAGCTTCCACCATCTGTGGATGGTTCGCAGAGTACCCGCTTCACCCCGCCACGAAAGCAAGTCGGGATGACTAGTCGTATCTATATCTCCTCATTTTACGTTCAACCGGGGAAAATAAGTCAACGATGAACAGGTATGGCCTTTCATTGCGAATGCCAACCTCTGCGTCCGGCCAACTCCACCCATATACAAGCGTACGCGGGACCTCGTGCGCGGGAACGCCGAGCCTATCCGACCACTCGAAGTAACACTCCAAACGAGCAGCCTGCCTATCAGCAACCACTCGATGCAAGGCTGCTCCCACGAGATATATCACCGCTACAACGAAGCCAATTACCAGGGCGTTGGCCAGCGCTCCCGCAGTCGGCAACTTCGCTCTGGACGCCCAAATTGCGATAGCCACTAGTCCTGCACTGAGAACTATGACGATGAAACCCCATACAACATTCAGGTTGACACTGGCCGGAAGGTACGCAGCTCGTAAATGGTTATATCTGTCTACTTGCTTGCGTAGATGCCTCTTTTCCTCATCATCGAGGTCAATCCAGCCCTGATTCAAAAGAAACGCTTTTTCGATGCAGTCGGCGTATTTATCATCCAAGCGCTTGGACTTTTCTCGCACATGGGAGAGTCCGGCAAACATCTCCACAAAGCCAAGCACGAGCAGCGCTCCGTAGCTTGATGCCATAATCGCGGCAAAATCGTTCGACATGGCGGCACTGGCGACTGTGAGTGCCATCACACTATTCACCTGAAAACCCCCTCTCTTTCAACGCTGAGACGTGACGGGCAGGGCAGCATGTAATCACTATTAACACCTGAAATCTTGCGATCATTGTGCCGGTTAGGTGCCGCTCTGTCCCTGGTGTTCATCGGCGGTGAGCGTGACGATGGAGTCTGGCCTTGGCGAGCGGAGGCGGTCATGGGCTGGGTGGATCCGAAGTACATCCCCGCGTTGCGTGAGGACGGGCGGTACACGCGCCTGTTGAACCTGACCGAGCGCCTCTTGGCGGAGAGGGAGACGGCGGTCGTTGTGCCGACGTGCGGCTCGTGCCAGAACGGACAGGTCACGGTCACTGACACCGAGACTGGCCAGACGTACACGATCCCGTGCGAGCGGTGCGATGGAACCGGCGCGGTGCCCGAGTACGCCGACAACGAGGACAACGGCCGCGCCGGCGATCGCTGACCCGGCGCTCAGTCGTCGGGCGTGGTGTTGAGGGCGCCGCACGACCAGCACTCGAATTCGCCCGGCAGCTCGTAGTGCGTTGTGCTCCAGAAGCCCTTGGGGCGCCCCTGGATGACGTTGGTCTCTAAGCACCGCCAGCACTCGAACTCGAAATCCTCCATCCCCCGAGGGTGGCGTCTCGCCTCCGCGCTCGGTAGAGGGCTTCGGGAAGGATGGCCGTCAAACCCTGCTGCCCCTGTAGGACCCGACGAGGCAATGCTGCGGTCAGCGGCCGCAGTACGGGCAGCGGGCCCTGCGGCCGCGGGTCTCTACCAGCACGCCCTGCTCACGCATCCGGCGTAGCTGGTAGGAGACCGAGGAGGGGGAGGAGAGGCCGGCCGCGGTGGCGAGCTCGCGCATGGTGGGCGGCTCGCCGTACGCGGCGAGCCATTCGCGGGCGCTACGGGCGATGCGCTCCTGGCGGGCGGTGAGGCTCATGGTCGTCGTCCGCGCACGGCGGCTGCGCGCGCCTGCTCCTTCAGCGCCACGCGGGCCGCGGGCGTGCCCTGCGGGGTCTGCCAGTACGGGTGGTCGGCGATGCGCCGAGAGAGCTCCAGCAGGCGCCGACGGTAGGGGGCCACCTGGTTCGTCGGCGCCGTGGCAAGCCGACCGTAGGTGAGGTACCAAGCGGTCTGGACCTCCAGGAGGTCATGGGGGAAGTCGGGGCGATCCATACCCCAATTAGATCTCTTGTTCGATTCCTAGGGCAAGGTGGAGGCAACGCACGATGCCGCCTCCAGGCGACCGGAGGCCCGCGTGACTCCCGAGCCCTCGGAAGCGTGAGAGCCCCCGACTCAATGGCGAGGGCTCTCAGGTCAGGCGCCTTCTAGCTGATGCTTAGGGCCTCGATAGTGATCATCCGGCGTCACGTACGTCATGCCCGTGCTCCAGGTAGGCCACACGGCCTACCGTTCGAGCGTCGGCCGCCGCCCCGATCCGCCGTGCGAGTCGCGGGATGGTGAGGTCAGCCACGGCAGAGACCGGGTGGTACTCGTACGCCCTGATCTCTGTTTCCTGTAGCTGGATCTGCTCTTCGAGCTCCGGCGGTAGGACACCGCCGTCGAAGATGTAGAGGACCTTGTCGCCCTCGTTCGGGTTAGGAGCCCAGTCCACGGCGAGCAAACGGCCGATCTCCGGCATGATGCCCAGTTCCTCGCGGACTTCCCGAATGCACGCCTGCAGCGGAGACTCGCCAGTCTCGACATAGCCCCCCGGGATCTCCCGGTAGTCCTTGTACGTCGGCTCAAGGAGCATGACGCGGCCCTGGCCATCAAAGAAGAGCGCGCCCGAGGCCATCCGCGGGCGCGCCATCTTGGCTTCGTGCTCGTTCTCGCTCATGCGAACGAGCCTAACTGGATCACACGATGCGGAGCCTGTCGGCCAGATCCGCGATAGGACGACTCGGCCGGCCACGAGTCCCACGGACCCAGCCGAGCACGAGTTCCCTGCTCATGTAGTGATGGCGCACCTGCTCCGGCGCAATCCGCTCAGCTTCGAGCACCGTGGCGAGCGCGTCATCGGTGCGATTCCACGAGCTGAGCGCCCGTGCCACTTCGAGGCTGTGCCGTACCCGGCGCTCGGCTGGCAGTCCGCTCGTGTCAACCTGCGGCCCGAGATCCACTGCGACCTGGACGTCACCCAGCTCCCCCGCCGTCGCCACTCGATGAATGGCGACGTTGGTCGGCCCGAAGGCAGTCCACATGTGGTTTGCGTCGCTGCCGAGCCGATCAGCTGTGGTTTGGGCTTCACGGAGGAACGCCCGGGTCGTCGCGCGATCTTCAGCTCGCGCCGCCGCCATCGAACCCGTGAGGAAGAGTGTTCCGTACACCGACATGAAGGCTGGCGTAGCTTCAGCGAGCCCCGGTTCCAGGAGGCCGGCCGCGTCGTTCACGAGAGACACTGCCGTCTCGTACCGGCCTGTCGACAGCAGGCAGTGCGCAACCGAACGGAACAGAGAGCCCGTGACCACGTGGCTCCCGCTCTGTTGGGCTGCGGCGAGTCCACGATCGGCCGCGATCCAAGCAAGCTCGTTCTCTCCAAGCTTGCCGAGGACCATCGCAGCCCCCTGATAGGTCAGCGCCAGTAGGCCGTGCGCTGCCTCCCGATCGCTGCCGCTGTAGACGCGGGCTGCGAGCAGGGCATCAGCGAGAACGAGTGGCAGCTGCCGAGCCGCGAACCCGAACCGTGACTCTTGGTACGCGTCCCAAACCTCCCCAACGTCGGACCTGAGTGCTGCCAGGGTTGGCGGCTCCCCATCGCCCGTCGGGCGGATCAGCGGTGTCAGGAGGCGGTAGTCCATCAGCGCTTCGCGCAGTGCAGGGACGGTTCGGCGACCGCTCTCTGCGGACCACTCCAGGAGAGTGGGCTCGCCGATCAGGTCGCCGATGGAGACGTCCAAGGCATGGGCGAGTGCTCGGATCACAGACAGGCGGTCGAGCTCGATGCGACCGTTCTCGGCTTTACCGAGCCAGTCTGAGGTGCGGCCGACCAGGCCGGCCAGAACTTCCTGTGAGAGTCCACGGCGGTGCCGGTACCAGGCAACGCGCTCGCCGATCGTCAGGTGCTGCGTCATTCCTCGCATGGGTTCAGCTTCACCTCGGTTCGCGAAGGGACCCCGGAAAGATTTTCCGGGTTGGCTCGGGGGGCACGCCATAGCGTCGTGATCGTCCAGAACGAGACACCCTGAGACGCCGACAGGTGGTGCACACGTGCCCTTGAGCATCCGGCGGAGCCACGCTCCGCTCGAACCCTCAGTCCAGCTCCTTCGCCTCCTCCAGCTGCACCACACGCTCGGAGAGAGATTGGATCTGTGCACTCATCTCGCTCAGCCGAACTTGGAGCTCTCGAAGGCTCGCAGCGGCTTCTTGCGAACTCGGAGCACCCTTCTGGGGGTCCCGGACGTACGTCCCGCTCCCCTGACGGATGTCGACCAGCCCGTCCTCGGCTAGCTGCTTGTACGCGCTCTGCACGGTCATGATGCCGACACGCAGCTTCACCGACAGCCCCTTAGCACCGGGCAGCTTGGCGCCTGGACCGTATCGGCCTTCGGCAATCTCGGCACGGTACTTGGCCGCGATCTGCTTCGCATTGGGGCGTTCATCAGGGCTCCAGTCCATCCTCCGAGAGTAACCCGACCTAGGTCTTTTCGACTCAGTCGCCCAAAGGCTTGACGACTTCAGATTGACCTAGGTAACTTCACAGTCATCGAAGACACCTAGGTGACCTTCGAATAACGCCCGGAAGGGCCCGTACCCCCGTGGCGCGGGTTCGAAGGAAGCGTTCGTCGCTTGAGAACTCAATAGCGTGCCGACCCAGCCACATGCACACGTGTGGTCGATGGGTGCGGATCACCACCCCGACCGCCCATGTCGGGCCGGGTGATCTGCCCCGCGGACGTCTCCAGATGTCCGCGGGCGATCCATTTCGCATCTGAAGAACCTTGCGCGGGACCACCGGCTCCGCGCTGAGCACCAGTGCTCACGTTCCTCGGCATCCCGGTACGCCGCGCGATGCGGAGGTTCGTGATCACTCGTGACTCGTAACGAGTGATCACAAAGAAGCGGGCCCCGGGTGGCACCCCGAGACCCGCGTACAGGCACCTGAATGGGAGGCACCTGTGATCACCAGCATGGCATGCCGCGCCTTAGCGGCGTACCCGCCGGACAGCGACCCGGACATGGACGAGGCCCTGCGCCGCGTCCGTGCGGGAGGTGGCCGGCGATGACCGACGAACAGCGCCGACAGATGGAAGAGGACCTGCGACGGCGGAATGAGCAGTCGCAGCAAGACGCCCGCGCGAAGCGCTGATCAGCACGGTCATCTATCGCCTCGATGGTCGCAGGCCGGGTTCGACTCCCGGCCGGGGCACCGCTGCCACAACTGGCAGCCCAGCCGCCCGCCTTCTGCGGACGGCTCTACTCACAACGGCGCGCGGCTCCGGTGCTGGCACACCGGAGCCGCTTTCGGGCCGTTCCACTGCGAAGGGACCACGACCCATGAAGTACATCGCTGCTGTTCAGGCGGTTGTTACCGCCGCCCCGGTCGACGGGGAGCCGTCGGCCGCTGAGCTGGACACGATCCAGGTTGAGATGCCCGTCATCCAGGCGGAGGTCGAGCTGCTGGACGTGCAGATCAGCCTGCTGGACCAGCCGCGCTCCGAGCTGGGCGCGCAGCGTCTGCGCCGGGCCCGGAACAAGCTGCTGACCGCCCGCTGCGAGCTGGCCAACCAGACCGGGACGGGGGAAGCCGCGTGAGCACGCTCAACCCCGCCCCGCACGCGGTGCCCGTGGGCCGTACGGACGCCAACCTCACCGCGGCGCACGCGGAGGTGAAGGCGGAGATCGCCCGCACCGACACCAAGGCCTCGCTGCTGCTCGCGTTCGACGGCGCGGTGCTCGCCGCGGTCTGGACGGTAGTGACCGGCCTCAACCTGCCGGTGCCGGCCCTCATCGCCTGCGGCGTGGGCGCGGTGCTGGTCGTGGCCGCCGCGGCGGTGCTGCTGGCCGTGGTCCGGCCCCGCCTGGGCGGGGTGCGGCCGTGCGGTTTCCCCCGCTGGGCC
Organism: Streptomyces sp. NPDC050806; assembly: GCF_055586425.1. Taxonomy (NCBI): domain Bacteria; kingdom Bacillati; phylum Actinomycetota; class Actinomycetes; order Kitasatosporales; family Streptomycetaceae; genus Streptomyces; species Streptomyces sp. NPDC050806. Next base: position 319,515 of record NZ_JBVJIF010000006.1, read on the forward strand.
ACCCTCACCGCCGCGGAACTCCTGGCCGACTTGCGGCATGACCGCCGTGCCGAGGACATCGCCGGGCTCTCGCGCCTGGCGGTCGCCAAGTTCACCCACCTCAAGCGAGCGGTGGACCTCACCCGCGCTGCTGGCGCGGCGTTCCTCCTAGCCGCCGGTATCGCGGTGGGAGGTGTCCTGCTGTGAACCGCTTCGGCAAGACGCTGCTGGTCCTGGCCCTGGTCGCCGTGGTCGGCATGGCCTTCCGGGTCTCCTGGAACGCGCTGAGAGACGTGGCCCGCACCATCGGCGCGGACCACACCGCCGCGATCCTCTACCCCTTCGTGGTCGACGGCCTGATGGCGCTGGCCCTGATCGCGACCCTGGTGCTCACCGACCGGGCCGACAAGCGCTTCGCGCTGCGCGTGCTGGCCGCCTACACCCTGGCCTCCCTGGTCCTGAACTACGTCCACGGCCTCGTCCCGACTCTGCACCGGCAGTCGGTGGACTGGGGGCGGCTGGCGGGGTGGGATCCGGCGAACTGGCTGCTGGTCCTGCTCGCCACCTCCCTGCCGGTGGGCTCGATCTACTTCGGGTCGGACCTGGTGGCCAAGGTGCTGCACCACCGCCCCGAGCCCGTCCAGGCGCCTGCCGTGCGGGAGGCATACGGGGAGACCCACACGGCATCCGCACACCGACCGCACACCCCCGAACACCTGCCCAATCCCTCCGCTCCCGCGCTGCCTGAGACGGCCGCAGAGGAGACCGAGGAAGCCCCGACCGAAGCGCCGTACGCGCAGGTCAGCGACCGTGCGGAGGAGGGTGTGCGGGAGATCCGCACGGACGATCCGCACACCTCCCGCACACCGGAGGTCGACCCGGCGGTGATGGCCCAGTTCGAGGAAGCGGAGCTGGAGCGCACCCGGCAGGACGCACGCCGTACGTACGCCGAATCCGTACAGGCCGGCCGCACGCTCAGCGCCCGTGCGCTGGGCGAGGCATACGGGCTCTCGGAGAGCTGGGGGCGCAAGCAGATCCTCGCCGTGCGCGAGGACCAGGAGCGCCCGCAGCTGGTCGCGGTCGGCGACTGAAGGCGACGGCGATGCAGTTCTGGGACCCCGACGGGGTCCGCTACGGCATCCCCACCTACCCCTTCCGCCTCGCCCCCGAAGGACTGGCCACCCGCCGTCAGCTCCGTGCCCGCGGGCTGCGGCCGGGCGGGCAGGAGATCGCCGCGCAGATCCTGTGGCGCTCGCGCCGCTACCGCGCCGGCCTGCGGGTCGCCTTCCTCTACCGCCTCGACCTGGCGCTGCCGGTCCGGCCGATGACGCCGGCGCGGTGGGCGGCGCTGGCCAAGGCGAACACCGCCCGCCGTACCTGCCCCGTCTGCGGGCGGGATGCGGGCTACACCCTCCCCACCTCACTCGGCATGTGTGTGCCCTGCGCTGATGCTCCCGCGCTGGCCGCATGAAGGAGGCCCCCATGCCCTCAGCAGCAACCGAGACCAAGCCCCCCACCACCACGACCACTCCCGAACCCGTCACGCGGCAACCGAAGGAGCCCGTGGCGCAGACCAAGGAACCGGCCTCCGCTCCGGGGCAGACGCTGGCCGGGGTGCTGATCCCCGGCGGCGCCCTGACCGGCCTGATCGGGTTCTGCTGGCTGTCCCACCAGTTCGGCCTGCCCGCCGTCCTGCTGGCCGTCGTCGCCTGCTCCGCGGTGGCCACCGCCGCGCTGGTGGTGAAGACCGGCCGGCGCATCCGCCGGTCCAGCACCGGCCGCCTGGGGCGGATGTCTTCGCGCTCACCTGGCACCGGCCACCGCACTCCCTCGGGCTTCGGCTCTGCGGGGCGTGCGTCGGGCGGGGGTGGGCGGATTCCGGCGGCCCGCACCGGCTCCGGGCCCTCCCCGCGCAAGCCCACCGGCCCTACTGCGGCCGGCGGTGGCCGCACGGGCGCCTCGTCCCACAAGCCGGGCGGCTCGATGGCCAGGAAGAACAGCCCGCTGCCCGGCGCGTCCAACACGGCCGGGAGCAGTCCTGCGCGGCTGGGGCGGAATGCGGCCGCCACCGGCGGCACCGGCCGCAGCCTCACCTCTCCTAAGAGCCCTCGGTCCTCTGCGGGTTCCGGCGGGTCAGCGTCTGCTCTTAAGCGGGGAGGCGGTGCCGGCAGTGGTGGACGGTCGGGGCCGGTGGAGCAGCTGTCGCGGACGCTGCGCCGCAAGTCCCCCACCACACCCGCCTCACCGACCGGCGCCGGGAGCTCCGGCGGGCGCTCGCAGCTCAGCGACGTGAAGGGCAAGCACAAGCACCGGCCGCAGTCCTCCTCGTCTCCGTCGGTGTCCCGCCGGGCGTGGAAGGCGGCCAAGGCCCTGCAAAGGGCCGTCAACCGCGACCGCACGGGCGGCAAGGACCCCGACCCCGGCAAGCTCAAGCCCCAGCCCAAGAATCCGACCCACAAGGGCGCCAGCGCCAAGGTCGGTCAGCAGTCGTTCGGTGCGGCGATGGGGGCCTGGCGGCGGGGCCGGTACTGGGTGGGGCGCAAGCTGCGTCAGCACACCAGCGCTCTGACTCGGCAGCGGCTGCGCAAGGCCGCCGCCCCCGTCCGCGCCGTAGCTCACGCCGTCGCGCAGCATGGGGCGCCGCTGCTGGCCCACGCCTGGCGCTACGGCTCGCGCGCCCTGCTCAACGCCCACCTCGCGCTGGGGTCGGTGCGCTACTCCTCCATCGGCCCGAACTGGCTGCGGCCCCTGGCCCGCGTCTTCCACACCCTGACCACCCCCGCCGCCCGCGCTGTGGCCTGGGCGGGCACGTGGGGATGGCTGAACCACTGGATGTACCGGCACACCGGCGGCGGCAGCACCCCCACCCCGCCACGCCGCCAGACCCCGGCCGGCCGCCGCACCTCCGGCGGGCACCGGCCGGTGCACAGCCCGACCCGCATCACCACCGCCCCCGCAACGAAGGGAGTCCCCGTGGGCTCGATCGAACCGGCCCTGCCGCTGCAGTACGCCGCCGACGCGGTCCGCACCGCCGGCGCCATGATGGTCCTCAACCCGGCCGGGAACATGGTCGGTTACGAGGCAACCATCTCCAGCCTGGCGGAGATCCAGCGCGCCATCGGTGACGTGATCTCCATGGCGGCGCACTCCAGCCGGGAGGACTTCAAGGTCAACCAGGCCATCCCCGAGGCGTACGACGACACCGCCGTCTACGCCCACGCGCTCGCCGGGCGCCTGGACTCGATCCCGACGCTGTACCGGATCATCCACGCCGAGCAGATCGACAACATCGAAAACCCCACCATCCAGGGCGCCAAGTGGGACCAGTCCGCCAACTGGCAGTAACCCACTGAGCAGATCAGGAGCTGCCATGACCGACACCGAGACCTTCGAAACCATCCGCCACACCGCCGACATCGTCGTCGTCACCCCCGATCGGCAGGTCCTGCTGATCGAACGCAGCCACGCCCCCTACGAGGGCCACTGGGCTCTCCCCGGCGGGCACGTCGACGCCGGGGAGGCCAGCCGTGACGCGGCCGCCCGCGAGCTGGCCGAGGAGACCGGCGTACACGTGACGCCCGCGACCCTGCATCAGCTCGGCACCTGGGACCAGCCCGGTCGTGACCCTCGCGGCCGGTACGTCACCGTCGCCTACCTCGTCACCGTCCCCACCGGGACTCCCATCGTGGCGGGGGACGACGCCCGCACCGCCCGCTGGTGGCCGCTGGACGCTCTACCGCCGCTCGCGTTCGACCACGCCGACATCCTCCGCGCAGCTGTGGAACCAACGTCCTGAGACACCACAACTAGCCCGTCATCCCCGCAGGCCAGGCACCGACCGCCGGTGCCTGGCCTGCGGCCTTCCGGCTCACCCCGACCGAACGGAGACCGTCCCTCATGCTGAGCCGTCCCAGCAACCACGAGCCGATCCCCTGGCGGCACGGCGTGGTGTCCACCCCGCTGTTCACCGCCGCCACCGTCTACGCCGGCGGCCTCGGCCTGGGGCTGGCCGCTGATGCGGGCACCGCGCTGCCGCTGGGCTGGATCGGCGTCGGCTCCCTGACCGGCATCGCCGCCGCAGCCACCTCCCGCTTCCTCCGCACCTCCGGCCAGTCCGCGTTCCGCCGCTGGTTCCACACCGGCTTCACCGCCACCTGGACCAGCGCCGCCTACGCCTGGATCAACTGGACCGCCCACGGCAGCCCCTGGACCCTCGCCTCCGCGGCCGTCGTCGGCGCCGCCACCGCCGCCCTGACCCCGTTCTACGCGATCGACCGGGGACTGAGGGCGGAGGAGATCGCCGCCCAATGGGCCGCCGAAGCCGGCACCGGCTACGGCGACCGCGCCGAATGGACCCGCCTGCTCGAAGAAGTCGGGGCGAAGGGCGTGGAGGTCGGCAAGAGCCAGCGCACCCGCGGCGGCTACGCCATGCCACTGAAGCTGACCAGCACCTCCTTCGAGCAGTTGCTGACCATGCTGCCGGCGCTGGAGACCCGCAAGGGCGACATCCGCCCCGGATCCCTCCGCCTGGTCCGCAGCGACTCCGGACTGGCCTCCGAGGCGATGCTGCACGTCACCACCCGCAACGTGCTCGCCGAGACCATCGACCTGCCCGACGACTACCACCCGCTCACCATCCGCAAGCCGCTCACCCTGGGGCTGCTGGAGTCGGGGGAGCCGATCGAGATCCTGTTCCGCCAGGTCAGCATCATGATCGCGGGCATGAAGGGGTCCGGGAAGAGCGTCCTGCTCCACGTCATCATCTCCCTGCTGACCCGCTGCACAGACGCGGTGATCTGGATGATCGACATGGCCCAGGGCAACACCGCCAAGCGCTGGCTGCGCCCCTGGGCCCAGCAGTGGAAGGACGCCGACGGCCGCCTGATCGACCGCCCCATCCTGGACTGGGTCGCCACCAGCCCCGACGAGGCCGTGCGGCTGCTGAGCGGAGCCCTGGCCATCACCGACGGCCGCGCGCGCCGCATGAAGGGCGGCAAGATCCAGCCCAAGGACACCGAGCCGGCCGTCATCGTGCTGTCGGATGAGAACTCGGACCTGATGGCGTGGACGCCTGAAGCGCTCAAGGCGAAGATCCGGCTGCTGAAGAAGGGCCGGAAGGCCGCCGTGGACGTGGTCGACGCCGTCCAGCGCGGCACCGGCCCCAACACCGGCGGCGGCGAAGTCGACTCGCAGTACGACATCACCATCGGCATGCGCTTCGCCAAGAAGCAGGAAGGCCAGTTCGTCTTCCCCGGCCACTACCAGCAGGTCGACCTGGCCAAGCTGCCCGGCAAGGGCGCCCTCTACATCCTCGACCAGGCCCGCGCCCAGGAAGGCGGCGTCGGCCCGGAGCGCGGCAAGGTCTACTTCGCCAACGACGAGGACGAGCACGCCGATGGCACCCCGCGCCACGACATCGAAGAACTGTCCGTGGCCCGCTGGGACATCCGCCCCGACCTCGACCAGGCCGCGCAGGAGGACGCCGCGCCGTTCGGCTACCACGAGCGCTGGTCCGACCCGGAGCGGATCGCCTGGCTGCTGGACGCCCTGGGCCTGCCCACCCCGGCCGGCACCGGCGCCCGCACCGCGGCGGGCGGGACGAGCGCCGCGGGCGGCAACGCCGCACCGGGGCAACAGGCTGGGGGCATCGGAACGCTCACCCCGATGAAGCCCCTCGACTACTACATCGACAAGGCCAAGAACCCCTCAGCCGAACCGCCGCAGCACCCCGCGCCCCCGGCTACCGAGCCCGCCACCGGCGGAGGTTCGGGCGGCGACGGGGATGATCCGCAGGTGGCCGCGGCGATTGCGCGGGCCCTGGCGGAGTTCGAGCGCATCACCGAACAGGCCGCCGAAACCGCCCCCGACGAGGCGGAGCCAGCCGAGGCGGCGCCGGCCGGGCCGGAGTGGCTGCCGACCGCGATCGACGCGATCGAGTCCGCCGGGGCGATGGGCATGAAGCCGGCCGCCATCGCCGAGATGGTCGGCCGGGACCGCAAGACCGTGCGCGAAGCCCTCAAGGCCGCCGCCGAACGCGGCGAACTGGTCTACCGCGACCGCGGTCCCCACTCGGTCTACGTCCACCCCGACCACGCCTGACCCTCACGATCGGTTACTGGGTAGTGGGTAGTGGGGCGCGACACCCCACTACCCACTAATCCCGCGAACCGCCCACCTGGGGGTTCTCAACAGGGGCTCCCCAGTAGACACCCCACTACCCACTACCCACTACCCAGTACTCACTACCCACTACAGCTACACACCGTGACCATCGCGTGGGCGGCCGTTCCTCTCGGAAGGGCCGCCCACCGTCGTACCGACAGGAGAACACCTGTGGCCCTGACGCTCTCCGCCACCGTCCTCTTCGGCATCCTCGCCGTCGTTCTGCTGCGCGGCAGACACGTCAGCTTCGGCAGCGCGCTGGTGCTGTTCCTCTTCGGCTTCTTCGTCGCCGGCACCGGCGCCTACGAGCCCATCCACAACCTGTGCCAGGCCATAGCCGACTCCCTCACCCACCTCACCGCCTAGCAGGAGGAGGACTTGTGGACACCCGACCCACATACACGATCACCACCGCCGAAGCCCCCCAGGCGGGCGCCTACCTCCAGCACCGGCCCACACCGCCGATGCCGCTCCACGAAATCCCGCCCGGCGTTCAGTTGGTCACCCTGCCCGGCGGCATTCGCACTCTCGCCTACACCGAGCCGACTCTGGCACCGGCGTCCGCGGGCCCGGCCGCTCAGCCCATCCCAGCCTGGGCCAAGACCACCGCCCTGCTCGCGCCCACCGTCGGCGGCGGCGTCGCCGTGGCCGGGGTTGGGCTTTCCTACGCCGCACCGGGACTGATCGCCATGACCGATGCCCTGTGGGCCGCCATCGCCCTCATCGCCGCCGGCGGCGGAGCAGCGCTGGCCCTGCTCAAGCGCTGCCGGCGCCCCGCCCCGATCACGCAGAACATCACCGCCACCGGCCTCTTCAGCCGGGCTAACGGAACCATCAACCACCGCTGACCGGCCCCGGGGCACACCAAAGGCGACCGCCCGCCTCGTCAAAAGTGCGCGGTCGCCCTGGTCTCCAGCCCTTCCATAGACATGGAGGACTCCAGCATGACCCAACCCACCGACATCCGGCGAGCCCTCGGCCGCAGGCCGCGCTTACTGGACCTGTGCTGCGGTGCCGGCGGCCTCTCCGTCGGTTACCACCGGGCCGGGTTCGACGTCACCGGCGTCGACCTCCATTCACAGCCCCGCTACCCCTTCACCTTCCACCAGGCCGACGCGCTGGACTTCGTCCGCGCCCACGGCCACGAGTACGACCTCATCCACGGCTCCTGGCCGTGTGAGCACTATGCCCGGGTGACCAGGTGGCGCGGCCGCCGCGAGGACCACCCGGACCTGGTCGGACCAGGCCGGGAGGCCATGGAGGCCACCGGCCGGCCGTGGGTGATCGAGAATGTGCCCGAGACCGCCTGGGAGGGGGTGCTGCGGCCGGACTACTCGCTGTGCGGCACCCAGTTCGGCCTGCCCATCCGCCGTCACCGGGTCTTCGAGACCTCTTGGGGCGGCGGAGGTGACCTGGTGCCGCCCTGCTGGCACCGCAAGGGCCTGCTCTCCTTCGAGCACAAGGGCGAGCGCGCCTACGCCGACGCCATGGGCTGCACCTGGATGACCAACCGCGAGGCCCGCAAGGCCGTCCCCCCGGCCTACAGCCAGTGGATCGGTCAGCAGTTCCTCACCGGCGAAGGGGAGGCAGCCGCATGACCACCAACCCCTTCTTCCGCTCCGCCCTGGAAGCGGCTGGCCGCGATTGGCATGTCTTCCCCCTGCGTCCCGGCACCAAGAAGCCCGCCCTGCACCACGAGGAGCACTGCTCCCGTATCGGCGACTGCGCCGACGGTCACGCCAAGTGGGAGCAGCGCGCCACCGATGACCCGCTGCGCATCGAGCGAGCGTGGGCCGGGGGCCGCGAGTTCAACGTCGGGATCGCCACCGGCCCCTCCAACCTGGTGGTCATCGACCTGGACATGCCCAAGGCCAAGAGCCCGAGCGGCACGCCTAGCGGCGTGGCGACCTTTCAGGCGCTCTGCGAGCGCGCCGGACAGTCCGTCCCCGCCACCTACACGGTGCGGACCGCGCGCGGTGGACGCCACCTGTACTTCACCGCCCCGGACGGGGCGCGCCTGTCCAACACGGCCGGCATGCTCGGGCCGCTGATCGACACCCGGGCCTGGGGCGGCTACGTCGTCGCCGCCGGCAGCGTCCTCCACGGCCATGGCGGCGGGGTGTACGTCGATGGTGGCGGCCACGTCGCGCCGCTGCCTGCCTGGCTGCTCGACGCCCTCACGCCCAAGGCCCCGGCCCGCCCGGCGGCGCGCGTCACGGTGGCGCGGGATGTGCCCGCGTACGTGGCGGCGGCGCTGCGCAAGGAGACCGAGAACGTGGCCTGGGCAGCGGAGGGGACGCGGAACTGGACGCTCACCCGGGCCGCCCGTGCCCTGGGCCGGTTCGTCGCCTCCGGAGACCTGCCCCGACAGGTCGTAGAAGAGGCTCTTAAGCAGGCGGGCGAGACGGCCGGCCTGTTGGAGCGTGAGTGCACGCCGGTCATCACCAGCGCCTTGAACTGGTCCATCGCCCACAACCCGCAGGGGAAGACCGCATGAGCGCCGGTCGCCCTCCCCGCCTTAAGAGCCTCACCTCGGCAACGGACCGCCCCGGCCCCGCCGAACCGGCCGCGGCCACCTCTGGCGGTGGGGCGCCGAAGGGCGTCGCCCGACAGGGCGTCCATTCAGCTCTTCGCCCTGACCCGCACCTCGGCGACGGCCGCCACCCCGTGGCCTGGCTGCACATCACCGCCCCCGGCCGCGGAGCCATCCCCACCGCCACCTCGATCTGCGAATGCGGACGCAACCGCAGCGCAGTCGGCCAGCGCAAGGTGCTCGCCCTCGTCGAGGAGCACACCGCCCACCGCGACACCTGCCCCCTGCGCTGCCCCCGCGCCTCTGAGACAAGGAAAGCCTCATGACCAACCCGATTGACGGCGCCGCCCTGTTGGATGAGGTCGAAGCCTTCCACCGCCGCTTCAACCTCTTCCCCCGCGAAGCCGCCTACGTCGCCGTCGCCCTCTGGGACGCCCACGCGCACCTGCTGGACTGCTTCGACAACACGGCCCGTCTGGCCTTCCTCTCCCCCGAACCCGGGTCGGGGAAGTCCCGCGCACTGGAGATTGTGGAAACCCTGGTGCCGCGCCCGCTGGCCACGGTCAACGCCTCGGCCAACGCCCTCTTCCGCGTCGTGACCGCGCCCGAGGGACGCCCCACGATTCTCTTCGACGAGATCGACACCATCTTCAGCCCCAAGGCCGGCGGCAACGAAGAGCTCCGCGGCTTCCTGAACTCCGGCTACCGCCGCGGCGCCAGCTCCCTGCGGTGCGTCGGTGAGGGCACCAACCAGACCGCCGCCCCGTTCCCCTCGTTCTGCGCGGTCGCCATGGCGGGCCTTGGCTCCCTGCCGGACACGATTCTCACCCGCTCCGTGATCATCCGGATGCGCAAGCGGGCCCCCAACGAGAAGGTCGAGCCCTTCCGCCAGCGCATCCACGAAAAGGAAGGCCACGCCCTGCGGGACCGGCTCGCCACCTGGGCAGAGCAGATCCGCGGGCAGGTCACCGGCGCCTGGCCCGAACTGCCCGACGGGATCTCCGACCGGCCTGCGGACGTGTGGGAGCCGTTGCTGGCCGTCGCCGAAGCCGCCGGCGGCACCTGGCCCGAGCGAGCCCGCGCCGCCTGTGTCGAGCTGGTGTCCGCCGCCAAGGACGGCGACCCGGCGTCCCTGGGGGTCCAGCTCCTGACCGACCTGCGGGACAAGGTCTTCTGCGGCGCCGAGAAGCTGCCCACCGCCGCCATCCTGGACATCCTCCTCAGCCTGGAGGAGTCCCCCTGGGGCGACATGGACGGACGGCGCCTGACCTCCCGGGGCCTGGCCAAGATGCTCGGGGAGTACATGACCGGGGCCAACAAGCCCATCAGGCCCCGCGGCATCCGCACCGCCTCCGGCACCCCAAAGGGCTATCACGCCGAGGACCTGGCCGATGCCTGGATGCGCTATTGCCCCCCGCCCCCCTCAGAATCCGCAACATCCGCAACAGCCGCCACACCGCAGGTCAGCAGGGGTGAATCTGTGGCGGATAGCCCCTCCGGCATCCGCCACACGCACACCGGTACCGCCACACTCCCGCTCGCGGTCGTTCGCTGACCTGCCCGAGCCGTTCGGTGCCGCCACAAGCCTCTGTGGCGGCACCTATCCGCAACAGAACCGCTATCCGCCACAGACGCACGCCGCTGACCAGCAATGTTGCGGCGTTGCGGATGTTGCGGATGCAGGAGAACGGAAAGCGGCAGTCGCCGCGCACTCGAAGGAGTCACAGCCTTGGCCCGCCCGAAGCCGCTCAAGCTCCGCGAAGTCCTCGAAGAGATCAACATGAGCCGCGCCGCCTTCTACCGCATGCGCGCCCGCGGCCAGGCCCCGAAGCTCTACAAGCTCCCCAACGGCGAACTCCGCTGCCGCCGTAGCGACCTGGACGCCTGGTGGGAGCGGCACGAACAGCTCGCCGCCTGAACCTTCCCTTCCTCGGGGCCCGCCGGCATCTGTCGGCGGGCCCGTCTTAGTACGGAGCCCCATGCCCCTGACCTACGACGTTGAGTTTTGGACCATCCGCAAGCGGAAGAACCGTCCGAAGCCCTGGGAGCTGCGCTGGCGCGTCGGAGAGCGCGCTCACTCGAAGAGCTACAAGACCAAGACCCAAGCCGAGGGCCGGCAATCCCAACTCCTCACGGCCCTACGGAATCGCCAGCAATTCGACGAGGCCACAGGGCTGCCGGCGAATGAGCTGGCCTCCCTGAACTGCCCTACCTGGTTCGAGCATGCAACCGCGTACGCCCTGATGAAGTGGCCGAAGGCAGCCGCGAAGCAACGGGCTAACATCGCGGAGTCTCTCGCGGTGGTCACGCCCGTGTTCGTCTCCACCTCACAAGGTGTTCCTGACCCGAAGGTGATGCGCCGGGCCCTGCACGCGTGGGTGTTCCGCGCTGTCCGTGCGCCCGATGGGGAGCTGGTCAGCAGGGCCGCTGCCGAGACACCCCCGGATGAGATCAAGGCGGCGCTTGCCTGGCTCGCCAAACACTCGCTGAAGGTCTCTGAGGCGGCGCAGCCTGACCGTTTGCGGAAGGCGCTGGATGCCCTGTCCCTCAAGCTCAACGGCGAGGCGGCTGCCGAAACGACCATCCACCGGAAGCGCATGGTCTTGAGCAACGCGATGCGGTTCGCTGTCGAGAGGGAGGTCCTACCGAGCAACCCGCTCGCGCGGGTGGACTGGGCCGCGCCGAAGACAGACGACGAGGTCGATTTCCGGTACGTCCCCGCTCCGGAGCAAGCGCGCGCCTTGATCCGGGCCGTGAAGGAGCAAGGACCACGGGGTGAGCACCTTGAGGCGTTCTTCGGGTGCATCTACTACGCGGCCATGCGGCCGTCGGAGATCGCCGCGCTCAAGCTGTCCGACTGCTCGCTGCCGAGTGCGGGATGGGGGGAGCTGGTGCTTGAGGGCAGTCGGCCGGAGGTGGGCTCGGGGTGGACCGATGACGGGAAGCCGTACGAATCCAGAGGGCTGAAGCGACGGGCCCGGCGGGCCACCAGGACGGTTCCGATACCTCCTGTGCTTGTGGAGATGCTGCGGGCGCACGCGGAGCGCTACGGCGTCGCCTCCGACGGTCGGCTCTTTCGGGCCACCCAGGGAGGGCGGGTGCGGTCCACGGAGTACTGCGAGGTCTGGGACGCGGCGCGCAAGAAAGGGCTGACCGCGAGCGAGGCGAGGACGCCGCTGGCGGATGTGCCTTACTCACTCCGGCATGCGGGGGTCTCGCTGTGGATCAAGGCAGGGGTGGACCCCGTGGAGGTCGCGCACCGTGCTGGACACAGCATCGCCGTGCTCTATCGCTTCTATGCCAAGTTGCTGCGCGGCATGCAGTCCCGTGCCAACCAGCTCATCGAGGAGGAGCTGAGCGGGGCGCGCGAGGACTCGGCCGGCAGCCCGACGTAGCCGCCGGATCCTGGCCCACGGCTGGCCCACACGTGCTGGTCAAAGCTGGGATACGGGCGGCCCAGGGTGAGACAGCATGAACGCAAAGAGGGGTGCCCGCATCGGCAGGGCACCCCTTCTGACCAGCTACGTTGCTGACCTGGGCGGAGGCTGTGGGATTTGAACCCACGGTGACGTTGCCGCCACGACAGTTTTCAAGACTGTTCCCTTAGGCCGCTCGGGCAAGCCTCCCTGCGGCACCGGTCGGCGGTGGGCCGACGGTGACGCGGGGATCAGGGTAGCGCGTCCGCTGTTTCCGTGCGCTGTTCGCGCGGGTCAGGCGTCCGCCGGGCGGGCCGGTCGGCGGGCTGGTCAGCGAGCTGGTCGTACGGGTGCGCCCTGCTGGCGCGGACGGCCCGCGGCTCTTGGCTGCTGGCGCGGCCCGCCCGCAGTTCCTGGCTGCGGGCGCGGACGGCCCGCAGCTGTTGGCTGCGGGCCGCCGTCGGCTGCCGGTGACCCGGTGCGGGTCAGTTGCTGTCGCCCACTCGTTGGCCGAGGGTTACCTCTGCGGTGTGTTCGTTGCCGTTGCGTTCGTAGGTGAGGGTGACCTTGTCGCCGGGGCGGTGCTGCCAGATCTCGCTGATCAGGGTCGGGCCGCTGTCGATGGCCGTGTCGTCCAGCTTGGTGATCTTGTCGCCGGGCTTGAGGCCGGCCTTGTCGGCCGGGCCGTTCCGGGTGACGGCGTCCGTGCCGCCGTTGCCGCGCTGGGCGATCGTCGCGCCGTTGCTGGTCTCCCGCATCCCGACCTGGACGCCGATCTGCGGGTAGACCGGCTTGCCGGTACGGATCAGGTCGTCGGCGACCCGCTTGGCCTGGTCGATCGGGATGGCGAAGCCCAGTCCGATGCTGCCGGACTGCCCCTCGCCGCCGAACGGATCGCTGCCGCCGCTGCTCGCCGACTGGATCGCGGAGTTGATGCCGATCACGTTGCCGGAGGCGTCCATGAGCGGACCGCCGGAGTTGCCGGGGTTGATCGACGCGTCCGTCTGCAGCGCGGACATGTACGAGGCGTTCGTGCCGCCACCGTCGCTGGACGCCACCGGGCGGTCCTTGGCGCTGATGATGCCGGTGGTGACCGTGCCTGACAGGCCGTACGGGGCGCCGATGGCGATCGTCGCGTCGCCCACGGCGACGTTCGCGGACTTGCCCAGCGGGAGCGGGGTGAGCTTGGCGTCGGAGGCGTTCTTGAGCTTTATGACGGCGACGTCGTAGCCCTGGGCTCGGCCCACGACCTCGGCGTCGTACTTCTTGCCGTTGGAGAACGTCACACTCAGCTTGCCGCCGTCCGCCGCACTCGCCACGACGTGGTTGTTGGTGAGGATGTGGCCCTGCTTGTCGTACACGAAGCCGGTGCCCGTACCCCCTTCGCCGCCCGCGCCCTGCGCATCTATGGTCACGACGCTGGGCAGCGCGCGCTGGGCGATGCCGGACACCGAGGTCGGCTTGCGGTTCAGCGCCTGGGGGTCACCGGAGGCGGAGACGGTCGTGGAGGACGTGTCGTCCTGCCCCGCCGCCCAGAAGCCGATGCCGCCGCCGACGCCACCCGCCACCAGCGCGGCGACCAGTACGGCGGCGATCAGGCCACCGCGACGGCGCGGCTTGTCGCCGGGCGGTCCGGCCGGGGCGCCCCAGCCGCCACCGCCGTACGGGGGCTGCGGCGGGCCGCCCCAGCCACCGGCGCCGCCACCGTGCGGAGCGCCGCCCCCGTACGGAGCACCGCCGTGCGGATTGCCACCGTGCGGATTGCCACCGGCGGGCGGGACGGTGGGGAAGGCCGCTGTGTGCTGCGGATCCTGCGACCAGCCGGGTCCTGGGCCGGTGCCGGTGCCGGAGCCGGTGTTGCCGCCCTGAGGGGCAGCGGGGGCTGCCCCCTGGGGGGCTGCGGGCGGCTGCGCCCCGGGGGCCGCGAAAGGCTGGGCTTCAGGGGCCGCGGAAGACCCGGCCTCGGGGGCCGCGGGAGCGGGGCTTCCCTGAGGCTCGCCGGCGGCCGGGGGCTGCGGCGAACCGTCCGTGGAGCCCGCCGAGGGGGCGAAGGGCGGGCGGGGTGGTGCGGGCTCGGGGGTGGCCGGAGTCTGCGCGCCGGACGCGGGCGCGGCCGACCCCTGGGCCCCGGCGGGTGCCTGCGGCTCCGCCTCCGGCGGGACGGCGGCGCCCTCGTTCTCGGTGCTCACAGCTCTCTCCTCAGCTTCCTGACCATGTCGGCCCGATGTCGGGGCCGGCATGTTCGAGCGGTGCATGGCGTATCGACTTGACGGTGACATGTCGGCGTGACGTTATACGGGAGTGTCCGGTTCAAGCCTTTCCCACGCGCCGTCAGGGCACCGTAAGCCGAGGCTGTGACCTTGCCTTCATCCTTTATCCCGGACATTTGCCGCGCATCCGCTGCTAATGCTTCAGATGTGGGCATCAACTGGAAGAAGGCGATCACCAGCCCCCATGGATCAAGCACGGACCAAGCATCGGCGATCACGGTCATGGCCCGGCTACGGCAGTCGACGCCGGGCCTTCGTGCTGCCACAGTCCGGGCTGCGGCAGTCGACGCCGGTCGTGCCGACGGTCACCGTATGAGGGCCGGCCGCCACCGCGCGATGGCACGATAACTCGGTGACCACTGCGCGCCCGGCACCAGGTTTCCGTCCCGAACCATCCGCCATCTCCGTCGTAGCGCACCGCGGGGCGTCCGAGGACGCTCCCGAGCACACCCTGGCCGCGTACCGGAAGGCCATCGATGACGGCGCGGACGCCCTGGAGTGCGACGTCCGGCTGACCGCCGACGGCCACCTGGTGTGCGTGCACGACCGCCGGATCAACCGGACCTCCAACGGGCGCGGCGCCGTCTCCAACCTGGAGCTGTCCGATCTGGCCACGCTGGACTTCGGCTCCTGGAAGGACGACGCGGCCGGCGAGGCGCCCGACGGCCGCCACCCGGAGCTGGGCAGCGCCCACGAGACGGCGGGCGACACCGAACGTACGTCCGTACTGACCCTGGAACGGCTGCTGGAGCTCATCGCCGACGCGGACCGCCGGGTGGAACTGGCCATCGAGACCAAGCACCCGACCCGGTGGGCGGGCCAGGTCGAGCAGCGCCTGGTCGAGCTGCTGGAGCGCTTCGGGCACACCAAGCCGCCGCCCGGCACGCCGTCCCCCGTACGCGTCATGAGCTTCTCGGCCCGCTCGCTGCAGCGCGTGCGGGCCGCGGCACCGGCCGTGCCCGCCGTGTACCTCATGCAGTTCATCACCCCGCGGCACCGGGAGGGGCGCCTGCCGCCGGGCGTACGGATCGCGGGGCCGAGCATCCGGATAGTGCGCGCGCATCCGGACTACGTGGCCAAGGCGCACAGCGCGGGACACGAGGTGCACGTGTGGACCGTGAACGAGGAAGCGGACGTGGACCTCTGTCGTGAGCTGGGCGTGGAAGCAGTCATCACGAACCGCCCCAAGCAGGTGAGGAATTGGCTCAAGCCGACTTAAGGGGTGAGGAGCCGCAAAGCGCACTCGGAAAGCGCCCGGATGACCACAGCGGAACCCCTTTCCTCACGGGGAGTGCACCGGCGCATTCAGCCCGTATCTGATCGAAGCGAGTGCGTCACCGCATACGGATTGGCCGGTTTCCGGTCCATCGCGATGGGGCATTCATCCCGTGGCGTGGGGCAAAGGAGGTCTCGGGGGTGGCGTTGGTGGTGGCACAGGAAGTGCCGACGTCGTCGACCATGGCCGTACCCCATGGCCCTGCGGGCGTGGGTTCGGCCAGGCGGCGGATGCGAGATGAGCTGCTGACAAGTGGCGTTCAGGACACGGTCGTCGACGATGCCGTACTCATTCTTTCCGAATTGCTCAGCAATTCCTGCAGACACGCACGTCCCTTGTGCGCGGAGGGGCCCTCGGACGGCGACGCCGATTCGGTGCGGGCCGCCTGGCGCATTGACGCGCGTGGCCAGCTGACCGTTTCGGTCACTGACGGCGGGGGTCCGACCCGACCACTTCCAGCCACTCCCTCGGTCACCGCACGCGGCGGCCGCGGACTGGCCATCATCCGCTCGCTCGCCAAGGACTGGGGCGTACGGGACGGGCACGGCGAGGTCACGGTCTGGGCGACGCTCTCCCTGCACGAGGCGTTCGCCACCCGCATGGACCTGGCGGCCGGCCTACCGGCCGAGCTGAGGGAAGCCCTGGCGGACCTGGACGAGCCGGCCTAGCCGAGCCGCTCCAGCCGAACCGACTTGGACGAGTGAGCCGCCGGTTCGGTCGACTCGGCTGGCGAGTGGGTCGGTTCGGACGACTCGGCTTGGGCGAAGCGGGCGTTGGCGTTACCTGTCCCGGGCATGCTGACTGGCCGGCTTCCCGGCTCTCCGGCTTCCCGCTTTCTCGGCAGCCCGGCATCCCGGTATCCCGGGTTCCCGGCATCCCGGCTTCTTGGCCTTCCAGGAGCGCCTCCCGGCGTTCCCGGAGTCATCGCCAATCCCTGGGGCAGCTCCGCCGGTTCGTCTCGCCCCAGCCCCCTGCTCGGCCCCGCGGCGCCGAGCAGGGGGCCGCTGCCCGTTCTCGCCGATTCACCGACGGTGCCTCGAGGTCGCCGCCGGACAGACACCCACGCCTCGAAGACGCCGCCCTACCGGCCCCCGTAAGCACCGCCGGACAAGCCCCCGTAGAGACAGCCGTGGAGGCCCCCATAGAGGCGCCCGCGTCCGGCGCGGCTTCGGGGGCCGGGCGTTGGCGCGGCACATGCCCTAGGCT
The DNA here is from genome assembly GCF_055586425.1 of Streptomyces sp. NPDC050806. Lineage (NCBI taxonomy): Bacteria > Bacillati > Actinomycetota > Actinomycetes > Kitasatosporales > Streptomycetaceae > Streptomyces > Streptomyces sp. NPDC050806. The sequence goes on from NZ_JBVJIF010000006.1 coordinate 336,357, forward strand.
CGCGCCGACACGCGTCGGAACGACTCGGAACGACCAGGAGAACCCCTCGCATGGGCAAGAAGCGCCGTCCCCAGACCAAGGCCGTCACCCCGCAGATCACGGACGGCGAGGTGCCGGTCGTCGGCGCCCGCGAGCCCTGCCCCTGCGGGTCGGGCCGTCGTTACAAGGCCTGCCACGGGAGGGCCGCGGCGCACGCCGTGACCGAGCTGGTGCAGCGCCCCTTCGAGGGCCTGTCGGGCGAGTGCGACTGGGTGGCGCTGCGCGAACTGGTGCCCGCCGCCACCGCCGAGCTGTCCTTGAAGGGCGGGCTGCCCGAGGGCGTGCCCTCGGTGACGCTGGCGACCGTACTGCCGATGGCCTGGCCCGCGCTGCGCCGCGACGACGGTTCGATCCTGCTCGGCCTGCAGAACGACACCGCCTCCGGTGACCTCAGCCGCGACCTCGCCGACACCCTGCAGCGCGCGCTGGCCGCCGACCCGGGTACGCCGGTCGCCGCGGGCCGGGCGCCCGCCGACGGTCCGCGCCTGCAGGATCTGCTGGATCCGGCCGCGTCCCTCGAGCCCACCGTGCACAGCGGCTTCGAGTTCTGGATCGAGGACGCCGAGAACGCCACCGGCGAGGTCGCCGCCTCCCTGGAGCGGGCCAACGCGGCCGCCATCCCGACCGCCCGCCTGGCGGGCCTGGCCGGCGCGTACTGGTGCGACGCGGGCGAGAAGAACCACCTGCGCTGGGTGATGGACCACCCCGAGGAGCAGCTGCTGGACGCGCTCGCCCGACTGCACGCCGCGGACGCCTCCTCGCTGGGCGAGGGAACCCGGCTGGTCGGTTCGTTCCGGGCGCACGGCCTGGTCGTACCGGTCTGGGACCTGCCGACGGATCTGACGGCCGAGGAGATCACCAAGCCGACCACGGAGTTCGGCGAGCGGCTGGCGGAGGCACTCGCCGCGAACGCGCCGCTCACGCCCGCCGAGCGCCGGGCGCGCGGCGGGCTCACCAACCGTCAGGTGACGCTGAGCTGACAGTAACCACACCGGAAACGTTTTCCGTGACTCCTGTCACACTGGCCGTACTCACCGGTAAATAGGCGTCCGGAATTCCGCGATCGAATTTGCGAACGGCCGATCTCTTGTTACCGTTCTAGGAGCCCGGTCGCTGGTGCATCCCCCGTCGCCAGCGACCGGGCGCTTCCATGTCCGGACTCGCTCAGCGGCCCGAACCCGCCCCGGGCGGCGCGGAGTTGCTCCCCGCCCTCAGCAGCAGCCGGTCACCCCGTACGTCCGCGACCTCCGCGACCGCCGAGTACGGCGCGTCCCCCCGTACGGTCGCCCCGGACGGCGTCCCACAGCTCCCCGGCTCACCCGTGGCCGGCAGTGTGCAGTGCGTCTGTACGGTCCGGCCGTCGGGCCGCATCAGGGTCAGCACGGCGCGCAACGGGGCGCCCGAGGTGTTGCGGTAGTACAGGACGGCCTTGGTCTGCCCCTCAGTACCCCACTCAGCACCCCGCGCGGCGCTGCCCCCTGTACGGCCCCCGGCACTGCCCTCCTCCGTGCGGCCCTCGGCGCTGTCCCCCGTGCGCCCTTCGGCGCCGTCCCTCGTGCTGCCCTCGGCGCCGCCCCTCATGGTCAGTACGCAGGTCTGTGCCTTGATGCCGTGCGGCGAGCCGACTTCGGGCCCGCAGACGGCGGTACGGCCGTCAGCGTGGCCCGCGCCCTCGCGGAGGCCGAGACCGGTGAGCAGGTCGCCGGGCCGGTCACCGCCAGGGGTGCCGAGCCGGCCGCCCGCCCGCACCTCACTGCTTCCCGCTCCCGCGGGGCCGGGGTGGCCGGGCAGTGGGGCGTCCTGGGCGGTGCCTCGCGGGGTGCCGGGCGGCCGGTCACCGTCCCCCGCGGTGGCGGCCCGCTCGGCGGCGTCGCCGCGGAGCTGCGGCGACACGGAGGGCTTCGCGGCGGGCGCCGGGTCGCCGGGCCCGGACGGGCCGGCGATGGCGGCGGCCAGCGGCAGGGTGAGGGCGAGCGCGATGGTGCTCGCGAGCGCGATCATGCGGACGTTCGACTCGCGAACCATGGGGACCACCTGCGGTTGAGAGTCCGCGGCGGTCGCTGTGACCGGCGTCCGGGGCCCCGGCGCGGGGTCCCGCGGAACGGGGAACGGGGGCCGGAGTACGGGACCGCTCACGGGCTCTGACTAGGCCTTCGGGGTGCCCGGTGGGCCTCCGCCACGAATGCGGAGAGCCGCCGGGCACCCCGAACGGCTTGACGGTGGGCCGAACATATCGGGGAAGGGGCGCCCTCTCGGGGGCTGCGCACCCGTTTCCCATGGATGGACGCTTGCCTCACACCCGTACGAGTGAATCTCCGGCGCGCCGTGTCGCTGATGAGGGGGTGACTGAGGGGAGCCGCGAGGCCGACGGCGCTGAGGCCGCGTACCCACGAAGCCACGAAGACGCAGAGCCGTCACGGCAACGCCTGCCGATCACTACGACCGTCCACGACGGCCGCCCTCTACAGCCGTCAGCCGGGGAGCAGACAGGGCCTCCCCTGGGAGCTGAGGACACCTGTCCGTGGGTGGGGGGTGCTGCCCCGAGGTCGCCGAGGGGGGCGGGGTTCGAGGAGCCCGAGGGAGCCGGAGAGGGGTCAGAACGCGAGTCGGCTGCCGCCGCCCGGGGCGCCGGCGCTTGCCTCGACCAGCGCGTCCACCACCGTGGCGACGTCCGGCAGCCAGGGCGCGCCGGAGCGCTTCGCGGAGGCGCGCGGGGCCGGCGGGCGCTCCCAGCGCACCTTGCCCGCGCCGGTCTCCGACGGTGGCAGTACGACGTAACCGCCCTCGCCGTGGAACCGCAGCGAGCTGGGCACCAGGTCCTGCGCGTACAGCAATTCGCCCAGCTCGGGCAGGGAGTACGGCGCGACCAGCAGCGTGAAGCGGGTGGGGGTGGCCACGACCGGGCCGACCGCCACGCCTGTGCGGTCCAGCTCGGCGAGCGCCTGGGCACCCGCCACGGCCGGCAGGCTCACCGCGCACGGCGCCTTGCCGCCCGTGGCCAGCACGACCGGCGCGTCCGGGCGCTTCGTCCACCACCAGCGCACCATCCGGGCGTCGGTCGTGGCGGCCAGCAGGCCGGGGTCGAAGGGGTGCGCACCGGGCACCGCGCAGTCCGGGTCGGGACAGCCGCAGGGCCGCGTCTGCTGCGCCCCCCTGAGGGCAGGCTGCGCCCCCTTGGCGGTCCTGCCGCCCGAGCGGAGGCCGACGCCGGGGAGGACGGGCCAGTGCCACTCGGTGGCGCACTGGAGCGCCGCGCCGAGCAGTGCCGACCTTCCACCGCGCCGGAGCTGGAACTTGCGTCGCCTTCCGAGGATCTCGCGCATGAGCGCTCGTTCCTTTCCGTAAACGCCGAGGGCCATGTCCATCGCACTACATGCAGGTTCATGCCGCTGTGCGGTGCGCGCCGCCGCACCGAGCGCGGATCACACCACGTGGATCATTCGTCACTGCGCGTACAAGGCAGCGCATCACGCCGTACGCCGAGCGTGGAACATGGCGGGGGGTGGCGCGCGCATGGCGCTTGCTGTCCTGTGGTGCAATCCCGCCACGTGGGGGTGCGGCCCGGTCGTCACCGCGTAAGACGCCCGCGCCCTTCGGAGAGTTCCGGCACGGCCCCAACTGGCCCCGCACCTATCCGAGTACGTACCCCCATGGTGGAGATGACGCGCTGTTGATCGCCGTCAGTCGACCGCAAATTGACCTTCAAGGGGCTATTTTTCGGCCAATCTCTTGGCCACACTGACACCATAATCCTCACCAGGACAGTGCTGGACACGCAACATCGCTGCGTGTACATGTGGACCCATTGATAGCGGAGCAGCATGACATGGGGGTTTGCGATGCTATTGAGCGAAACCAACTGGCGGGCAAATAAGACAATTGCTCGCATTCCGCTACAGTCAACTCCCCTGGCCGACGGCCTCACCTGGGACGACGCCCAGACCGACGTAAGCCGCAGGCCATGACAGTCCCCCACGCTCCGAAAGTGGCCGGAATCGAGCCCACGTTCACCGGCCCGGCGCACACTGCGGCCCCCTCAGCCCCAGAAACTTCTTCCGCCACTCAACCGGCCGCCGTTCACGAACGGCTGGCCGCCTGGCTCGCCGACCTCACCACCCTCCACGACCTCACCGAACGGCTGGCTCGTACCGACACCCTCGACGGCGCGCTCGATGAGTTCCTCCGCGCCGGCGCCTTCCTCGTCGGCGCGCGCCGGGGCCTGGTCACCCTCGAACCGCCGGACGGCCTGGGCCCCGACACCACCGTCGGTCTTGGCCTCGGCCTCGCGGATCTCGGGCACCTGGAGACGGTCCCGCGCCGCGCGACACCGGTGGGCCGCCTGCTCGACGGCCACGAGGCGGCGGCACCGAATGCGGCGCTACCGGGTGCGGCGGTACCGGGGGACGGCGCGAGCAGCACTGGGGCGGGGTCGTCGGGCGCGTCGACCAGCCATGTGGCGAGGCCGACCGGGGCGACCGCCCACGGAACGGGATCGGCCGGCCCCTCGGCGGACGCCCCCGCGGATTCGGCTACGGGGCCCCCTGCCCCCGCCGAGGCCCTTCCCGGCCCCGCCGGACCTCCCGCCCCATCCGCTGCTCCCAGCCCTCCCGATCCCCCCGCTCCTCCTGGTCCTCCCGGCCCTCCCGGCCCTCCCGGCTCTCCTGCCGCCGCCTCCTTCGGGCTCTACGAGCTGTCCCAGCCCGACCTCGCCGCCGAGCCCGGCCTCGACCCCCGATTGCGGGAAGTCGCCGCCCGCCTCGGTTACGCCGCGAGCTACGCCGTACCGCTGCTCGTCGAACCGCTCCCCGAGAAGAGCGCAGCGGGCGCCCGCTCCGTAGGCGCCTCCGAAGCAGCGCCCTTGGGGGCGGCGCCTTACGAAGGCGCGCATCCCGCCGCACCCGGGCAGCGCCGTCCCGCCGGAGCCGGTGCCGCCCACGTCCGCCCCCTCGGCGTCGCCGTCTGGCTCTACGACCGGCCCGCCGAGCCCACCGAACGCGGGCGCCGGCTCCTCGCCCTGTACCGCTCGTACGCCGCCGCGCACCTCTCCCGTCTGGTCGAGCTGGACCGCCGGCGCCGTTCGGAGCGGGCCCTGCACGCGGAACTGCTGCCCGCCCGGCTCCCCCGAGTACCCGGCGTCCGGCTCGCCGTACGGCACGCGACGGGCCCGAAGGGCGGCGGCGACTGGTACGACGCGCTGCCGCTCCCGGACGGCGCCCTGAGCCTGTCCGTCGGCTCCGTCACCGGCTCCGGACCGAGCGCCGTGGGTGCCATGGGACGGCTGCGGGCCGCGCTGCGCGCGTACGCCGTCATGGAGGGCGAGGACCCCGTCGCGGTCCTCTCCGACCTCGAACTCCTGCTGCGGCTGACCGAGCCGGCGCGCAGCGCGACCGCGCTGTTCGCGTTCGCCGAGCCGCCGGTGACGGATCCGCTCGGCGGGCCGCCGGCCCGGAAGATCGTGCTGGCCGGCGCAGGCCACTGCCCGCCGCTGATCGTCGGCGAGCACCGTACGGAGTTCGTGGAGACCACGCTGTCCGCGCCGCTGGGCATGCTCTCGTGCTGGGAGGCGCCGAGCGTGGAGCTGGAGCCGGCGCCCGGAGAAACCCTTCTCCTCTACAGCGACGGGTTGCTGCACCGCTCCGGCGAGCCTGTCGACCGGGCCTTCGCACGGCTGCACGCGGCGGCGGCCGCCCTGCCCCGTTCCGTACGGGAGGACCCGGAGGCCGTCGTCGACCACCTCGTACGCGCGATGCTGCCGCAGGGCCTCACGGACGAGACCTCACCCGAGGACGTCGTCCTGCTGGCGGCCCGCTTCGAGCCCTGACCTGGAGCAGGCCGCGGACCTGGAGGACCAGGGAAACAGGTAAGCGGGTAAGCGGGTAAGCGGGTAAGCAGGCAGGCAGGTCGATAGGTAAACCCACACAAAGATCGCCAGACCCGACATGGACCGGAGGTCATCCGTCCCAAGGGCAGAGTGCCTGACAAGTCACAGCTTCCTCCCCCTGGACCGCTTTCCATCCGCACATACGATGGAAAGCGTCCAATAACGACGAGGAGGCACCGTGGCCGACGAGCTCACTCCGGAGACCCCGGACGAGGACGAGCAGCCGATCAAGCAGCGCAAGAACGGCCTTTACCCGGGCGTATCCGACGAGCTCGCCGACAACATGACGTCCGGCTGGGCCGACACGGAACTGCGCGACCTCCAGCCCGTCGAGCAGGCTCCCCACGCCGCCGAACGGCGCGCCGCGCTCTCCCGCCGGTTCCCCGGCGAGCGCCTGGTGATTCCCGCGGGCAACCTCAAGACCCGCTCCAACGACACCGAGTACTCCTTCCGCGCCGCGACCGAGTACGTCTACCTCACCGGCGACCAGACCGACGACAGCGTCCTGGTCCTGGAGCCGCGCGACGGCGGCACGGAGGGCGCCGGGGGCCACGACGCGACGCTGTACCGCCTGCCCCGCTCCAACCGCGAGAACGGCGAGTTCTGGCTGAACGGCATGGGCGAGCTGTGGGTCGGCCGCCGGCACAGCCTCAGCGAGGCCGAGGTGCTGTACGGCATGCCCTGCAAGGACGTGCGCGAGCTGGCCGCCGCGCTGACGGAGGCCACCGGGCCGGTCCGTGTCGTACGCGGCCACGACGCCGGCATCGAGGCGGCGCTGACCGACAAGGTCACCGCCGAGCGCGACGAAGAGCTGCGCGTATACCTCTCCGAGGCGCGCCTGGTGAAGGACGACTTCGAGGTCGGCGAGCTGCAGAAGGCCGTCGACTCGACGGTGCGCGGCTTCGAGGACGTCGTGAAGGTCCTGGACAAGGCCGAGGCGACCTCCGAGCGCTACATCGAGGGAACGTTCTTCCTCCGGGCTCGCGTCGAGGGCAACGACGTCGGCTACGGCTCGATCTGCGCGGCCGGGCCGCACGCCTGCACGCTGCACTGGGTCCGCAACAACGGCGAGGTCCGCTCCGGCGACCTGCTCCTGCTCGACGCGGGCGTCGAGACGAACTCCCTGTACACCGCGGACGTCACCCGCACGCTGCCGATCAACGGCCGGTACTCGGACCTCCAGCGCAAGATCTACGACGCGGTGTACGCGGCGCAGGAGGCGGGCATCGCGGCGGTCAAGCCGGGCGCCGGCTTCCGCGACTTCCACGACGCGGCGCAGCGCGTGCTCACCGAGCACCTGGTGGAGTGGGGCCTGGTCGAGGGGCCGGTCGAGCGCGTACTGGAGCTGGGGCTCCAGCGCCGCTGGACCCTGCACGGCACGGGGCACATGCTCGGGCTGGACGTCCACGACTGCGCGGCCGCCCGCACCGAGTCGTACGTGAACGGCACGCTGGAGCCGGGCATGGTCCTGACCGTCGAGCCCGGCCTGTACTTCCAGGCCGACGACCTGACGGTGCCGGAGGAGTACCGGGGCATCGGCGTCCGCATCGAGGACGACATCCTCGTCACGGCCGACGGCAACCGGAACCTGTCGTCGGCGCTCCCGCGCCGCTCCGACGAGGTCGAGGAGTGGATGGCCGGCCTGAAGGGCTGACCTCTCCCGGCGTTCCCGAACGCCCACCCACCCGGTGACGGCCGGCGCTCCGCCTTCTTGGCGGGGCGCCGGCCGTCGGGCGTTCCTGACGAAGCGGGATCGCGAGACGGGTTCGTGAGACGGGGAACGGCCCGCTCACTGGTCCCCTGAGTCTCCTGCCTCCGAGTCGCCTGACTCCCCTGAGCGCGGCCGCGGCACGTTTCCGCCCGCCCCCGCACGCGCCACCGGTACATCGCGGAGGCTCTCCGTACGGACGTACGCTCCCGCCTTCGCCGCGGCATACGTGGCGAACGTGGCGGACTCCACGAGTTCCAGGTCCACCGGGCGGCGCACCACCAGCATCCGGTAGTAGAACGGCGCGCCCAGGGCGCCGACCACCGCCGGCGCGTCCGTGCCCGGGGGCAGCTCGCCGCGTTCGATCGCGTGCCGTACCAGAGCGCCTGCCACGCCCAGCCGGTCTTCGAAGAAGTCGCGCAGTACCTCTTCCGCGCGCGGATCGCGGGCGGCCGCCGACACGACGGCTTCTATCATCGCGCGGTTGCGCCTGTCCTCGTAGAACGCGCCGATGGCGCGGGCCAGGGCGCGCAGGTCTCCGCAGAGCGAGCCGGAGTCGGGGATGGGGATGACGTCGGCGCTGCGCTGGGTCAGCAGCCCGCAGACCAGTCCCTCCACGGAGCGCCATCGACGGTAGATCGTCGCCTGGTGCACGCCCGACCGCTGGGCGACCCGCTCCATGGACAGTCCCGCGAACCCCACCTCACCGAGTTCGTCGAAGACAGCGGCGAACACGGCGTCCCGTGTACGCGCGGTACGGCCCCCGGGGCGGGTTCTGCCCGGGGGGTGCTGCGTGGTGCTCATGAAGGCACTCCGGATTGCCAGCGATCGATCACACGAAGTATTGTCCAGATCGCTAACGCGAGTCACTTCGCGTTAGCGCCTGCGCCCTGAGGCGCACCCACCGGGGGACGCCGAGCACGGGGGACTCGGCATGGGGGTGCGCCCGGGGCGCGTTTTACGCGTTGCGGAACAGCTCGAGTCGCTCCTGTGCCTTGTGAGTCCAGGGGTGATCGGGACCGAGTGTTCGGATCCGACCCGCTAAGACCGCTGCAACGTTGTCCACGGCCTCAGCGTGTTCTCCCAGCGCGTTGAGGATGCGGCTCAGCAGCATCCTCGCGTTCAGAGTGGTCAGATACTCGGGCCCGCAGCACCTGACATACGACGCGAGGGCGCGGCGGGCAGCGGGCAGTGCCTTGCAGTACTGCCCCGCGGCAAATAGGGCCGCCGCAAAATTGAGCTCACTGCTCAGTGTGATTCCGTGATCCGGTCCCAGATCTGCATGGCAGGTATCGATCAGCGCTGCCCCTGCGGCGATGTCATCATCGGCGCTCGGCCCGCTCCTGACGGTCAACGCCTTCGACCGCGCGAGCAGAGTCAGGGGATGTACCGGTCCGAGCGTCGAGGAACGTCCTGCCAGTGCACGCAGAGCGAGCGGTCGTGCCTCCGTGCCTCGTCCTTGTGCGTTCAGCGCGTGGAACAGGCCCAGGCAGCACGTCATCGCGTCCAGGGAATCTCGCCCCAACGCTTCCTCGCAGTCGGCAAGAACGCCACGATGAACGGCCTCAGACTCCTCGAACCGCCCCAACCTGCAGAGGGCACGCCCCAACCGCTCACGCAGTCGCAGAGTTACCGGATGAGACTCGCCCAATCGCGGCGTGCTCAGTCCGATGGCCTGCTTGGCCAGTGCTAGCGCAGCCGCGTAATCAGCGCCCCGATGTAGGGAGAGCACCAATCGCAGCAACGATTCGGCGACGGCCTCCGCCGTCGAGTGGGACACCTGCGGTGTGTCGGCGACTCGCCGCAGCAATGCGACCGCGTGAGGTACTAGCAGGCTGGCCCACGGGGCCAACTTTCCACGCTCCGGGACCTCTGGGAGCAAGGACAGCAGCTGCTTCGCAGCCGATACGGCCAGCCGTTCGCGCTGCTCAGTCGTTGCCTCTCGCCACACGCTGTCCAGCAGTACCCCGTGCGTCCGCAGGCACCGCACGGTGCCCGGCACAACCTCGGTGAGCGACTGGTCGAGAAGGCCCCGTAAGGCCGTTTCGACACGGCGGGCCGGGAGGGCTTCGCCCATGTCGAGGCCGGACAGCACCGACAGTGGCAACGGGTCCCCCGACCAGCACGCCAGTAGCCGTAGCAGCGTGACCGACTCGGGCAGGCCCTGTGACGTCAGCGCGTTCAGGGAGAACTGCCATGTGCTGCTGACCAGGTGGCGGGAGTCGCCGCCCCCGGTGGCCTCGGCCCCCTGGTCCAAGAGCTCTATCGGGTCCAGCCCCTCCCCGCCCTCCAGGTTGGCGCCGTACTGGGTCATCGTCCATGGGTCGATGACCTGGTGAGCGAGGAAGCCGCCGGCGAGGGTCAGGGCCAGGGGGAGGCGGCCGAGGCGTTCGGCCACCGCTTCGGCCTCCTCCAGGGTGCCGGCCTCGGGGGCCAGGTCGCAGAGGACCTGGGCGGCGTCGGCCTTCGGGAGGACGCCCAGTTGGAGGAGTTCCGCGCCGGGCCACCAGTGACGGGCCGCCTGGCGGGTGGTGACCAGGACCGTTCCCCGGGGGCTGGTGCGCAGCCAGCCGCCGTCACGGAGGACCGCCGGGTCGTCGGCGTTGTCCAGGACGAGGAGCCAGGGGCGGTCGGAGCGGTCCAGGTGGTCCCAGACCAGGTCGGCGGCGGCGCGCAGACCGCTGCGGGCCGCGGTCAGTTCGCCGTCGCCCGCACCCCGGTCGGCCGCCACCGCCAGCATGCCCGTACGCAAAGACGCCGTGTCCGAGGCGTTCACCCACAGGCCGACGCGGCCCGCCTGGGACGTCGCGTGCTGGAAGAGCGTGTACGCCACGGCCGTCTTGCCGCAGCCCCCGAGACCGTGCAGGACGTAGACCTGGCCCCCGGCGCCCGGCGCGACGCCGGCGCGGAGGCGGTCCATCAGGTCGGTACGGTCGCGGAGGACCGTGGGGGCGCGGCCCACGGAGGGCCAGCGGACGGAGTCCAGGCCGGACCACGCACCGCCACTGCCACCGCCACCGGTGCCGCCCGGCCCGCCGCCACCGCCCTCGGGGCCATGATGGTGGTGCTCGATGATGTGCTGGTCGCCGGACGCCTGGTAGACCCGGCCATGACCGATCGCCCGGGCGTCATTGCCGCCGGTGCCGGGGACACTGCCCGCACCGGGAGCGCCGCCCGTACCGGTACCGCCGCCCGTACCGGGATCGCCGCCGTTCACACCGTTCCCCCTCCCGCCGTGTACCGCACGGGAGTTCAGCGTAGATCACGAGACTGACACCGGCCTGGGCATTGGGGAAGCCAGCCCGCACCTTGGGGCGGACCGACGAAGCCCGCACTGTGGGGCGGACCGGCAACGGAAGCGGGACCGGTACCGGCGCTGCGGCACGGCCCCGCACCGACACCGGCACCGGCACTGCGGCACGGCCCCGCATCGGCACTGCGGCACGGCCTCGCACCCGCACCCGCACCCGCACCGCCGAACGGCGGGGCACCCGCGCCACCACACGGCCCCGCCCCTGGAGAAACGTCACGGCATTTGGAGCAGCGCGCCCTCGCGCCACTTGAGGACCTTGTCGAAGCTGACCACGGCGCCCCGGCGTCCCGTGCGGTTGCGGTAGCGGACCTGGTCGGTGAGGGCCTCGATCAAGAAGAGCCCCCGTCCGTGCTCGGCCTGAGCGGGGGCGGGGGCGTGTCGGCGGGGCGGTGCGGGCTCCGTCCGAGGGGAACGTTCAGGGGACCCGGGGCCGGCGGCCCGGTCGTGGAACCCCGGCCCGGAGTCCGTGACCTCGATACGGCACGTGTCACCGTCGATGAACGCGGTGACGCGGTACTCCTCGGCCGTGCCGTCGCCGTGCTCGACGGCGTTCGCGCAGGCCTCGGTGAGGGCGAGCGAGAGGTCGTAACAGACGTCCGGGTCGACGCCCGCGGTCTCCATCGTCCCCAGCAGCAGACGGCGCGCGAGCGGCACGCTCGCTGCCTCCCGCCGAAGATGGAGGGACCACCAGATGCTCATCGCTCCAGCCTCCTGGCCGCGGCTCGACATATCGATACGTATTGCCGCGCTCCATGGTCGGTAAGCGTGGGTTTGACGTGACTCCGCCCATTCGGCGGACGCGGCCACTGAGCGTACCGGTGTAAAAGGCCCATGGGCGCGCCCCTTCGTGCGCCCCTGCAATTGCGGTAGCGGTACTCCGGCCGATCTTCCGTGGATCTGTGGGGGCTCCGGAGCGCGTCGGGGCGGACGGTCCTGGTCACGACCTGGTCGCAGCCCAGGTCGAGTGACCGTTTGAAACCGCTTACTGTCCGTCTACGACCGTTTGCATCTTTCTACTGATTGTCGAAGTGCGAACGGTTGCGCATGTACGGATGAGAAGCGCGGCGGCCCGGCCGTCTGCATATCTGTAGCCACCCTCGGAACACCCCCGGGCGGGCCGCCGGAATGTCCGGAATCGGCTACGGCCTCTGGACGGCGCCCCGCGCCGCCTCTCCCAGCCGTCCCCTTTCCCCTACCCGTCTCCCGGCGCCGGCCACCACGGAGCGGCACCATCACCGCGGGGTGCCCCCGCAACGCCCCGCCCGCGGCCTCTCCTTGTCCGGGACCGTCCGCCCCCTTGTCCGGGACCGTCCGCCCTGCCGTATGCGTCCGGTACGTGCAGTGGGATGATGGCGGCCGTCATGACTTCCCCCGAGGGGCGCGCCGCGGCCGATCTGCGGTTGCTGAGGGCCGCGGTGTTCACCGCGGCCTGCGTCGCGCTGGCCGCCGCGGGGCACATGATCGGTTCCTGCGCCACCGTCCCTCTGTGGACGCTGGGCGCGGGCTGCCTCGGAGTGCTGGCCGTCGCCGTACCTCTTGCGGGCCGCGAACGCTCGCTTCCGGGGATCGCCGTGGCGCTCGCCTTCGGGCAGCTCGTTCTGCACGCCCTCTTCATGCTGGGCCAGCGCGGCCTGGCGGTACGGCTGCCGGCCGACGGCGTGCACGGGCTGAGCGACCGTGCGGCGATCGGGCTCGCCCGCCAGATGACCTGCGGGTTCGGCTCGACGCGCCTCACGGGTACGCAGGCCAGGGAGATGCTCGCGGACGCCGGGATCGGCCCCGCGGGAGGAGCCGCCGGTGCTCACGCCGCACAGGGCTCGACGGCGCACGCCGCCATGGCCCACGGCACCACCGGGCAGGGCATGGCCGCACACGACATGGCCGCGCAGGGTGCGACCGGTACGGGCGGCGGGCTGTCGGCGGCCGCCCAGCACCTCGGTCTCGGCTCGCTGACCGGGCTGCTGCCGTCGCTTCCCATGCTGCTCGGGCACCTGCTCGCGGCGCTCGCCGCGGGCTGGCTGCTGCGCCGCGGCGAGGCCGCGCTGTGGCGGCTGGTACGGCTGTCCGCGCCCGCCGCGCGAGAGGCCACGGCCGCCGCGTCGATGAGCGCGCTGCGTACCGCGCTGCGCCTCGTACACGCCCTGTGCGCAGGGCTGCTGGGCGCCGCGGACCCTACTCCGCGCGCCTCCGTTTCGTACGAGCATGACAAAGCCGGGCCCGAAGAGCTCACGCTGCAGCACAGTGTGGTCAGGCGGGGGCCGCCCCACTTCGCCCTCGCGGCCTGACGCACACGCAGCTCACGTATGCCCGCAGGACGGGTTCCCGGACGGGGTCCGGAGGGCTGACGTGCCGTCGCCGCACGCGCGCCACCATCAGCCTTCCTTCTCTCCTGTCTGAGGAGTGTTCCGTCATGTCGGACACCACGCTGTCGAGCACCGCCCCGGCCGCCATCCCGGCCACCGCTCCCGCCCGCCGCCGTACGGCGCTGCGCCGGCTCCCCGTCGTCGGCGGTGCCGCGGCGGGCGTCGTCCTGCTGCTCGCCGGGCCCGCCTTCGCGCACGTCAGCGTGCAGCCGGGGCAGGCCGCCAAGGGCGACTACGCGACCGTCGACTTCAAGGTCCCCAACGAGCGGGACAACGCCTCGACCGTGAAGCTGGAGGTCGACCTGCCCGCCGACCACCCGCTGGCGTCCGCGATGCCGCAGCCGGTGCCGGGCTGGGACGTGAAGGTCACCAAGTCCAAGCTGGACAAGCCGATCGAGTCGCACGGCGAGAAGCTCACCGAGGCGGTCACCAAGATCACTTGGACCGGCGGCAAGATCGAGCCCGGCCAGTTCCAGCAGTTCCCGGTCTCGCTCGGCGCGCTCCCCGAGGACACCGACCAGCTCGTCTTCAAGGCGCTCCAGACGTACGACAACAAGGAGGTCGTGCGCTGGATCGAGCCCGCCAAGGAGGGCGCGCCGGAGCCCGAGAACCCCGCGCCGGTCCTCAAGCTCGTCGACGCCGAGCACGCGGAGCAGGGCGGCGGTACGGACACCGCGGGCGCCCAGGACGACAAGGGCGGCACGGACGCCGGCAAGAGCACCACGGCCGCGGCCGACGGCGGCACCGACAACACCGCGCGCGTCCTGGGCGTGATCGGCATCGTGGTCGGCGTGGCCGGCGTCGGCTTCGGCGTGCTCGCCGGCCGCCGCCGCACCAGCTGAACCGGCCCCCGCAGCACCTGTGGCGGCCGGCCCGCGATCCGGCCGCCACAGCACGCCACCGGCCCGGCGTTCCCGGCCGGTGGCCCACCCCGGTCGGCACCACCAACGGACATACGGGATATCACTCAGTAATGCGCAGAACACCCAAGCTCGCGGCCGCCGCCCTCGTGGCCGCCGCGGCCCTCACCCTCACGGCCTGCGGCAGCGACAGCGGGAGCGACGGCGCCAACGGCCCCGCCGCCAGCGTCTCCGGCACCCAGTCCAAGCCGGTCGTCACGCTCGACGAGCCGATGGAGAAGCCGGACCTGGTCCTCACGGACAGCGACGGCAAGAAGTACGACCTGATCGAGGAGACCAAGGGGCGGCCGACGCTGATCTACTTCGGCTACACCCACTGTCCCGACGCCTGCCCGGCCGTGATGGGCAACATCGACGTGGCGCGCAAGCAGCTGCCGAAGGCGGAGCAGAAGAAGCTGCGGATCGTCTTCGTGACGACCGACCCGGACCGGGACACCCCGAAGCGGCTGAAGTCCTGGCTGAACGGTTTCGGCGGCGACATCGTCGGCCTGACGGGCGACTTCGACACCATCCAGGGCGCCGCCTCGGCCGTGAACGTCGGCGTCTCCAAGCCGGTCAAGAAGAAGAACGGCGACATCATCGTCGACCACGGGCTGCAGGTCCTGATGGCCTCCCCGAAGGACGACAGGATCCACTGGCTCGGCATGAAGGACGCGGGGGCCGAGGACTACGCCCACGCCCTTCCCAAGATCATCAAGGGGCAGAACCCGTGAACCGCCGTATCGCATGCGCCGCCGCGCTCGCCGCCACCGCCGCCCTCACCCTCGCCGGCTGCGGCGGGGACAGCGCTCCCGAACTGAAGGTCTCCGGCGCGTACATGCCGCAGCCCGTCATGAAGGACATGGCCGGCGGCTTCCTCGTCGTCAAGAACACCGGGGACACCCCCGACAAGCTGACCTCGGTGACCAGCGACCTCTCCGACGACGTGACGATCCACCGGACCGTCGGCGCCAAGATGGAGCAGGTCAAGTCCCTGGACATCCCCGCGCACGGCGAGCTGAAGCTCTCCCGCGGCGGCAACCACCTGATGTTCATGGCGCTGAAGAAGAAGCCCGAGAACGGCGACAAGGTCTCCGTCGAGCTGCGCTTCGACAAGGCGAAGCCCATCAAGGCCGAGATGCCGGTCAAGGCCACCAACTACAACCCGCAGCACGCCGGGCACCAGTAGGGGGAGTTACGCCATGACGCTCACCGTTCCCCGCGCCACGGCCGGGGCCCGCAGGCCCGGCCCGAGTGCCGTACCGCGCCGCGGCCGGACCGCCGCGGCGCTGCGCCTGCTGGTCCTCGCCGCCGCGCTGCTCGGCGCGCTGCTGGGCGGCGCCGCGCCGGCGTCCGCGCACGCCGCGCTGACGGACAGCTCGCCGGCGCAGGGAGCGGTGCTGCAGAAGGCGCCCCCACAGGTCACGCTGTCCTTCTCCGAAGGCGTCTCGATGGGCGACGACTCCATCCGGGTGCTGGACCCCAAGGGCAAGCGCATCGACCGCGGCAAGCTGCTCGACCTGTGCAGCGGCAGCACCGTCAAGTACGGCACGGGGCTGCCGCCCGGCCTCCCCGACGGCACGTACACGGTGGCCTGGCAGGCCGTGTCGGCCGACAGCCACCCGGTCTCCGGCGCGTTCACCTTCTCCGTGGGCGCCCCTTCGAAGTCCGCCGCCGTGGTGCCTCAGCAGGAGGCCGGCGGCGGGCTGGTCGGCGCGCTGTACGGCATCGCGCGGTACGTGGCGTACGCGGCGTTCGCGCTCCTCGTGGGCGGCGCGTGCTTCGTGCTGGCCTGCCGGCCGTCGGCGGCTCGCCACCGCCCCGTCCAGCGGCTGGTGGTGTGGAGCTGGGCGACGCTCACCGTGGCCACCATCGTGCTGCTCCTGCTGCGCGCCCCGTACACCGGGTCCGGCGATCTCGCCGACGTACTCGACCTCGGCGGGCTCAAGGCGGTGCTGACCACGAAGCCCGGCGGCGCGCTGGTCTCCAGGGTGCTGCTGCTCGCCGCGGCCGCGCTCTTCATGGCGGTGCTCTTCGGCGCGTACGCACGTGCCGAGGAGGAGGGCGACACGAAGCGCCGCAAGGACCTCGCCTTCGGGCTGGGGGTCGGCGGCGCGGTCGTCGCGGCGGGGCTCGCCGCGACCTGGGCGATGGCCGAGCACGCCTCGACCGGCCTGCAGACCGCGGTCGCGATGCCGGTGGACGTGGTGCACCTGCTGGCCGTGGCCGTGTGGCTCGGCGGGCTGACCGCCCTGCTGGTCTCCCTGTACCGGGGCCCGGCCCTCGAGGGCGCGGCCGTGCGGCGCTTCTCCCGCCTCGCCTTCGCCGCCGTACTGAACCTCGTCGTCACCGGCGTCTACCAGTCCTGGCGTCAGGTCGGCACCTGGCGGGCGCTCACGGACACCTCGTACGGGCAGCTGCTGCTGATCAAGGTCGGCCTGGTCGTGGTGCTCGTCGGGGTCGCGTGGGTGTCCCGGCGGTGGACGGGGCGGCTCGCCGAGCCGGCCGCTGCCGCCGTACCGGGCGACGAGGGCGGCACGGGGGCCGTACCGGGCGACGGCGGCACGGGGGCCGTACCGGCCCAGGGCGGCTCTCCCGAACCCGTACCGGTGGCCTCGTCGGCCACGGAGCAGGCCACGGCGGCGGAGGCCGCCACGGAGGAAGCCAGGGCGGAGCAATCCGGGGCGGAGGTGACCGCGGAAGCGGCCGCCGCCGGGAAGGCGACCGCCGAGGAGGCCGATCCCTCCCCCGAGCGCGCCGCGCAGCTCGCCCGGCAGCGGGCCGCCGTCGCCGACGCCCGGCGCAAGCGCGTCCGGGACGCCGACCCCGTGCGGTACGGGCTGCGCCGCTCCGTGCTCACCGAGGCCGGCATCGCCGTCGTCCTGCTGGCCGTGACCACCGTCCTCACCTCCACCGAACCGGCCCGCACGGAGCAGGCCGTACGGGACTCGGGCCAGTTCGCCGAGGCCGCCCGGCCGGTCTCCGTGACCGTGCCCTTCGACACGCTGGGCCCCAAGGGCAAGGGCACCGCGCGGCTCGACCTGGACCCGGCGCGCACCGGCCAGGCCAACGTCCTGCACCTGCGGATCTCCGGCCCGGACGGTGCCGCGCGCGACGTCCCCGAGGTGCGGGTCTCCTTCACCTCGAAGGCCAAGAACCTCGGCCCGCTCCCGGCCACGCTCGAACACAGCGGTACCGGACACTGGACGGCGCGGGGCGTGCAGCTGCCGACGGCCGGCACCTGGCAGCTCTCCCTTGTAGTCCGCACCTCCGACATCGATCAGGTGACCGAGACCAGGAACGTGAAGATCAACTGATGACCGAGAACTCCACCAAGACGGCCGGGGCGGCCGAGGCCGCCGGCGATTCCGCCGCGTCCGGCGCGGACGCCGCACCCGGCGCGCTCTCCCGCCGCCGCCTCCTCGGTACGGTCGGCGCCGCCGGGGCCGCCGGACTCGTCGTCGGCGGCGCGGGCGGCGCGTTCGGCACCGTGGCGGCCCAGGACGACGCGCCGAAGCTCAGCACGCTGGGCGCGTCCGAGGTCGCGTTCCGCGCCGACCGCCGGGCGCCGCAGGCGGGCATCACCACCCCGATGCAGGCCCGCTGCCATCTGGTCGCGTTCGACCTGGCCCCGAGTGCGGGGCGCAAGGCAGCCGCCGGCCTGATGCGCCGCTGGTCCGCGCTGGCCGAGAAGCTGATGGCCGGCGAGGTACCCGCCGACGACAGCGGGGTGGCGCTGGACGCGGGGCCCGCCTCCCTCACCGTCACCTTCGGTTTCGGCCACAGTTTCTTCGGCCGTACGGAGCTGACCGCGCGGCGCCCGATGCAGCTCGAACCGCTGCCCCCTTTCTCGGCCGACGCGCTGGACCCGAAGCGCAGCAACGGCGACCTGTGGATCCAGGTCGGCGCCGACGACGCGCTGGTCGCCTTCCATGCGCTGCGCGCGCTGCAGAAGGAGGCCGGGGAGACCGCGCGGCTGCGGTGGCAGATGAACGGCTTCAACCGCAGCCCCGGGGCCACCGCGCAGCCGATGACCACCCGCAACCTGATGGGCCAGGTCGACGGCACGAACAACCCCAAGCAGTCCGACAAGGACTTCGATGAGCGCGTCTTCGTGGGGCGCGACGCGGACCAGCAGTGGATGCGCGGCGGCTCGTACGTGGTGCTGCGCCGTATCCGGATGCTGCTGGACTCGTGGGAGAAGAAGTCGCGGTCCGAACAGGAGCGGGTGATCGGCCGCCGCAAGGCCGACGGCGCCCCGCTGTCCGGCGGCGACGAGCACACCCCGATGGACCTGAACAAGACCGGCAGGGACGGCTCCCCGGTCATCCCGGCGGACGCGCACGCCCGTATCGCGGCGCCCGAGTCCAACCAGGGCGCCGCGATGCTGCGCCGCCCGTTCTCGTACCACGACGGCTTCCGCGACGACGGCGCCCCGGACGCCGGGCTGCTCTTCATGGCCTGGCAGGCCGACCCGCTCCGGGCCTTCACCCAGATCCAGCGGAAGCTGGACCGCGGGGACGCCCTCTCGCCGTTCCTCCGGCACGAGGCGAGCGGGCTGTACGCGGTACCGGCGGTGGAGCCGTCGGGGTACGTCGGCCAGCCGCTGCTGGAGGGCTGAGCGGCCGCCTGCCGCCCCGCGCGGCCGCTCCGGGCGGTATGGGGACGGCCGGCGACGGCGGGCGGGCGTCGCCGGCGCCTGACGGCCTCCGGCGGGCGAGTACGGTAAGGGACCCGGGACAGAAGCGAGCCCCGGAGAAGGAGTGAACGGATGTCGGCCAGCCGCTACACGTATCTCGGGCCCGCGGGCACCTTCACCGAGGCAGCCCTGCGCACCCTGCCCGAGGCGGCGACGCGCGAGCTGGTGCCGATGGTGTCCGTACCCGCCGCGCTGGACGCGGTCCGCGCGGGCGAGGCGGCAGGCGCGCTGGTGCCGATCGAGAACTCCGTGGAGGGCGGCATCACCACCACCCTCGACGAACTGGCCGCCGGCGGGCACCTGATGATCTACCGCGAGGTGCTGCTGCCGATCGCCTTCGCGCTGCTGGCCCGCCCCGGGACCGAGCTGTCCGACGTGAAGACCGTGACCGGGCACCCCGCGGCCCAGGCGCAGGTGCGCAAGTGGCTCGGCGAGCACCTGCCGGAGTCGGTGTGGGAGTCGGCGGCGTCCAACGCGGACGGCGCGCGGCTGGTCCAGGAGGGCCGGTACGACGCGGCGTTCGCCGGCGAGTTCGCGGCCGCCACGTACGGCCTGACGCCGCTGGTCACCGACATTCACGACGCGCAGAACGCGGCGACCCGGTTCGTCCTGGTCGGCCGCCCCGCGCGGCCCGCTGCCCGTACGGGCGCCGACAAGACCTCGGTCGTGCTGTGGCTGCGCGAGAACCACCCCGGTGCGCTGCTGGAGCTGCTGCAGGAGTTCGCCGGCCGCGGGGTCAGCATGATGCGGATCGAGTCCCGGCCGACCGGTGACGGCATCGGCCAGTACTGCTTCTCCGTGGACTGCGAGGGGCACCTCACCGACCGGCGGGTGGGCGAGGTGCTGATGGGGCTGAAGCGGATCTGCCGGGACGTGCGGTTCCTCGGTTCCTACCCGCGCGCGGACGAGGTCGTGTCGGAGGTCCGTCCCGAGACCGCCGACGACGCCTTCCTGGAGGCGTCGGACTGGCTGACCCGGTGCCTGGACGGGCGGGCCTGACCGGGCCCCTCGCAGTTGTCCCCAGGTTGCCCACAGGACTGTCCACAGAGTTATCCACAGGCCCCGTTCTCGGCCTGGGGACAAGTCGATTCTGGCGCGTCGCACAGTCGACAAATCGCCCTACCGACCCCACAACCGTCCACAGGCGGTCACAGCCGCCCAGCGGGGGGCTCGTCAGCATAATTCCCAGGAACAATCCTTTAGAGCGAGCAAATCCCACACGAAAGAGTACCGGAAGCGGGTTTCGGCAAGGATTTCTTCGCCCGGGATTCAGGAAACGGACTCTCCCTTTCTGACTTCCACAGCAACCACACACAGCCTGTGGATAACTTTTCCGGAGCCCCCCGAAGCTGTGGAAAAGTGGCTGTGCACAGCCCGCCAACTCCCCGCTCACACAGGCCCGAACGCCCCGGCGGAATACCTGGCCGAAGCGTCGCGGCAACCTCCGGACCACTCCCGCGCCACTCTTCCGACAGCCGCCCCGGAGGCGCACGGGCGACTCCGCCGGGGAATTCCTTCCCGCAATTCCCCGCCTTCTCAGAACACCACAAAAACAACTCCAAACCGGACAAATTGCCTCGGCGGCGAATATCGCGTCGAGCGCCCCGCCCGGGCCCCGGTAGCCTGGTGGGGTGATTGACCTTCGCCTGCTCCGTGAGGACCCCGACCGTGTGCGCGCGTCCCAGCGCGCCCGTGGAGAGGACGTCGCGCTCGTCGACGCGCTGCTCTCCGCCGACGAGCGGCGCAGGACCTCCAGCGTCCGCTTCGACGAGCTGCGTGCCGAGCAGAAGTCGCTCGGCAAGCTCATCCCCAAGGCCTCCGGCGACGAGAAGGCCGAGCTGCTGAAGAAGGCCGGCGAGCTGTCCGCCGCCGTCAAGGCCGCCGACGCCGAGCAGGACCAGGCCAAGGAGGAGACCCAGTCCCTCCTGCTGAAGCTGGGCAACCTCGTCCACCCCGACGTGCCCGTCGGCGGCGAGGAGGACTTCACGGTCCTGGAGACGCACGGCACGATCCGCGACTTCGGTGCCGAGGGCTTCGAGCCCAAGGACCACCTGGAGATCGGCCAGGCGCTGGCCGCGATCGACGTCGAGCGCGGCGCCAAGGTCTCCGGCTCGCGCTTCTACTACCTGACCGGCATCGGCGCACTCCTGGAGCTCGCGCTCGTCAACGCCGCCATCGCGCAGGCCACCGAGGCCGGCTTCACGCCGATGCTGACCCCGGCCCTGGTCCGTCCGCACGCCATGGAGGGCACGGGCTTCCTCGGCCAGGCCGCGGAGAACGTGTACCACCTGGAGAAGGACGACTACTACCTCGTCGGCACCTCCGAGGTCCCGCTCGCCGCGTACCACATGGACGAGATCGTCGACGCGGACAAGCTGCCGCTGCGCTACGCCGGCTTCTCGCCGTGCTTCCGCCGCGAGGCCGGTACGTACGGCAAGGACACCCGCGGCATCTTCCGCGTGCACCAGTTCGACAAGGTCGAGATGTTCTCGTACGTCGCGCCCGAGGACGCGGAGAACGAGCACAAGCGCCTCCTGGAGTGGGAGAAGCAGTGGCTGAACGGCCTGGAGCTGCCCTTCCAGGTGATCGACGTCGCCACGGGTGACCTGGGCGCCTCCGCCTCGCGCAAGTTCGACTGCGAGGCCTGGATCCCGACCCAGGGCAAGTACCGCGAGCTGACCTCCGCGTCGAACTGCGACGAGTTCCAGGCGCGCCGGCTCTCGGTCCGGATGCGCGACGGCAAGAAGGTGCAGCCGCTGGCGACGCTGAACGGCACCCTGTGCGCCGTGCCGCGCACCATCGTGGCGCTCTTCGAGAACCACCAGCTGGCGGACGGCTCCGTGCGCGTCCCCGAGATGCTGCGTCCGTACCTGGGCGGCCGGGAAGTCCTGGAGCCCGTCGCCAAGTGACCTCTCCTGCTGCCTCCGCGTTCCCGTACAAGCTCGTCGCGACGGATCTCGACGGCACGCTGCTGCGTCCCGACGACACCGTCTCGGAGCGCACCCGTGAGGCACTCGCCGCGGTCACCGCGGCGGGTGCCGCGCACATCGTCGTCACCGGCCGCGCGGTGCCCTGGACCCGGCACATACTCGATGACCTGGGCTACAACGGCCTCGCGGTCTGCGGACAGGGCGCGCAGGTCTACCACGCGGGCGAGCACCGGCTGCTGACGTCGGTGACGCTGGACCGGCAGCTGGCCGGCCTGGCGATCGCCAAGGTCGAGGCGGAGGTGGGCCCGTTGTACCTGGCGGCGAGCCAGGACGGCCTGGACGGCTCCGTCGTGGTCGGCCCGGGCTACCGCGTCCAGGAGGGCCCGCTGGCGAACGTCCTGGTCGACGACGTCGCCGACCTGTGGACCGACCCGATCAACAAGGTCTACATCCAGCACCCGGAGCTCTCGGACGACGCGCTCGCCGCGGCCGCCCGGGAGGTGGCGGGCGACCTGGTCGGCGTCACCATGGCCGGGCCCGGCATCGTCGAGCTGCTGCCCCTCGGGCTGAGCAAGGCCACCGGTCTCTCGCTCGCGGCCCGCAGGCTGGGCGTCAAGGCCGCCGACACCATCGCCTTTGGTGATATGCCGAACGACATCCCGATGTTCGGCTGGGCCGCGCACGGTGTGGCCATGGCCAACGCGCACGACGAACTGAAGGCCGTCGCCGACGAGATCACCACCTCGAACGCGGACGACGGCATCGCGGCGGTGCTGGAGCGCTTCGTCACTGTCTGACCCCCTGTCCGACATCACTGTCCGGCTGTCCGACATCACTGTCCGGACGTCACAGTCTGGCCGGTGGGCGACCCCGCCCGCAGTTTTCCACAACCTCCTGTGGACAACTGCCGAGTGAGCTCGGTTGTAGGATGACTGGGCAACCGGGTGAATATGGCGAGTGGGCGAGGAGCGGGCATGACGTTGCAGGCCGCCGGGCGGCAGTCGCTGGTGGACACCGTCGTCGACGCGCTACGGGCGCAGCTGAGCGCCGGCGAGTGGCGGATCGGCGACCGGATCCCCACCGAGCACGCGCTCGCCGAGCAGCTCCAGGTGGGCCGGAACACCGTCCGCGAGGCCGTACGGGTGCTGGTGCACGCCGGGATGCTCCGCTCCCGCCAGGGCGAGGGCACGTTCGTGGTCTCCGCCGCCGATCCCGCCGCGATCATGCGCGGCGTACAGCGGTCGGGCGTGCGCGACGTCCTCGAAGTGCGCATCGCGCTGGAGACGGAGGCCGCCCGGCTGGCGGCCCTGCGGCACGAGCCGGCGGACCTGGAGCGGATGCGGGCCGCGCTGGACGCACAGCGCGCCCTGGAGGACGCCGAGGGCCGCCCCGCGGCCGGCAGCCTGGAGCGCTACGCGGACCACGACATCGCGTTCCACCAGGCCGTCGTGGGCGCCGCGCACAACGCGGCGCTGAGCGCCACGTACGAGTGGTTCAGCAGCTCCGTGCGCGAGGCGCTGGTCTCGGGGCTCGGCGACCGGGAGATGCCGCAGCTGCTGCACGGCGACCACCACGCCGTCCTGGAGGCGATCGCCTCGGGCGACCCGGACGCCGCCGAGGCGGCCGCCCGCACGCTGCTGGACCGGCCGAAACGCGCGGTGGAGGCGCTGCTCGCCGAACGGTGAGCCACGCCGCGTGCGTACGCGTCCCCGCGACCGTACCGGCAGCCCCGCGGCCCGTAGGCCCGTACGGGAGCCCCGATGGCCGCCGCCGTCCGGCCGCGCCGAGCACCGGACCCATCCCCACGGACAGGAGAGTCACCCCACCATGCCCGGGACCCGCCCCGAAGCCCCGCCGGCCGCCGGTACGCCGTCGCACGACGGCACGCCGCTGATCGACGCCGAGGAGGACCTGACGCCGGCGCCGCCGCTCGCCACGGCCCGCCGCCGGCTGCGGACGCACCCCGCCCTGCTGCTCCTCGGGATCGTCCTCGCGTCCCTCAACATGCGGGCCGCGCTCGCCGGGGTGTCCCCGCTGCTCGGCGAGATCGGCGACCACTTCGGGCTGAACGCCACCGCCAGCAGCCTGGTCACCGTGATCCCGCTGGTCTTCATGGGCCTCGGCTCCTACGTGGCACCGAAGCTGGCCGGGCGCTGGGGCACCGAGACCGTCCTGTTCGGCGCGCTGCTCCTGCTGTGCGCCGGCATCGTCGTCCGCGTCGCGCCGCCGCTGGTGGCGCTCTTCGTGGGCTGCGCGCTGGTCGGCGGGTCCATAGCCCTGCTCAACGTCCTGATGCCCGGGCTGATCAAGCGCGACTTCCCCGACCGGGCCGCGCCCATGACCGCGCTGTACTCGACGGCGATGATCCTCGGCGCGACCGTCTCCGCCGCCACCTCCGTGCCGCTGGAGAACGCGCTCGGCGGCTGGCAGGGCTCGCTGGTCGCGTGGGGACTGCTGGCCGCAATCGCCGCGTGCGTCTGGCTCCCCCAGGTGGTCATCGCCCGGCGCGGCGCGCGGCACGGGGTGGCCGCGGCCACCCCGAAGCACACCGTCGAGACCGGTCCGAAGCTCGGCCGTTCGCCGCTGGCCTGGCAGGTCACGCTCTTCATGGGGTCGCAGTCGCTGATCGCCTACGTGGCCATCGCCTGGCTGCCGACGGTCTTCACCGACCACGGGATGGACAAGGCGCAGGCCGGGCTGGTCTTCGCGTTCAGCACGCTGGTGCAGATGGCCGGCTCGTTCGTGGTGCCCGTACTGGCCGGCCGGATGCGGCGGCAGCGGCTGCTGGCGGCCTGTGTCGCCCTGCTGATGGCGCTCGCCTGCGGGGGCCTGCTCGTCGCGCCGGTGGCCGGTGCGTGGGTGTGGGCCGCGCTCCTCGGGGTCGGGCAGGGCGGTGCGCTGGGCCTCGCGCTGACCATGATGGTGCTGCGGGCCGGCGACCCGCACACCGCAGCACGGCTGTCGGGCATGGCCCAGACCTGGGGCTATCTGCTGGCCGCCGTCGGCCCGTTGGCGCTGGGCGCGGTGCACCAGGTGACGGACGGCTGGACGCTGCCGATCGTGCTGCTGCTCGTGGTCTGCGCGGGGCTGGTGCTGCTGGGGCTGGGGGCCGGCCGGGACCGCCGGATCGGCGCCTGACCTTCCTGGGGCAGCGGGGCGGTCTCCTTCCTGGGGCCGCCCCGCTCCTGTTGCAGAGCGCGCAGCGTCGCTTCGTGCACGGCACGTGCCAGCCGCGCGCCCCAGAGGGAGCGCGGCCCGGCGAACTCCTCCACGGGCTCGCCCGGCCGCGGTACCCGTGCGGCGACGCACACCGCGTCCGTAGGCGTGCCCGAGGCGTCCGCCCCGTGGTCGAGCAGCGCCTGCACCTTCGCCTCCGTGGCCGTCATCACGGAGTTGACCAGAGCGGCGTCCCCCAGTGCCACGGGCAGCGCCACGAGGATGTTGATCGTGCCGGGGCGGTACGGGGAGCCCGCCGCGCCGCACACCGTGTCCTCCGTCGCGGCCCACCCGCGCACCCCGGTGCCCGCCGTGACAAGCGCCCGAGCACCCTCGTCGTACGCCGACGCGCGGGTGGACAGGATGTCCGCGGCCGTCATCATGCCGACCCCGGGCCCTGTCGCCCCCGCCGCCGCGGCGATCTCCGCGAGGTGCGCCTGCGGGTCACGGCGCGTATAACCGTGCGCGACCTGGGCGTTGAGCACCCAGGAGCGAGGACCGGTACCGCCGCCGAGTACCGCACTGGAGATCATCCGGTGCCCCGGGCCCGGCCGCCACAGAAGCGCGGGCAGGTCCTGGCCGTCGGTGGTGTCGCGGTGCCGAAAGGTGCGCACCGCGAGCGGCGGTATCTGCGTGGTCACTCACGCACCCTATGGTCTGCCCTACCTTGCCCTCATGAGCGATGTGCACGATACGCAGCACTCCGGTGGCCGGCGCAGCGCACGCGTCACCCGGCGGGGACGGCTCCTCCTGACCGCGGGCGCCGCCGTCCTCGTCGTCGGCGTCGTGCTCCTGCTGGTCCTCCTGCCGGGCGACGAGCAGGACGCACGGGCCGAGAAACTGACCCTCCCCGAGGGCCGGCGGGCCTCCCAGGCGTACGCCGCCATCGACAAGGCGCTCCGCGTCGCCCCTGGGACCACCCGGAAGGCGGCCAAGAGGGCCGCCGAGGCCCGGAATCCGGCCAACCGGCTGCGGCTGCCGTCCGAGGCGAAGGGCAACCCGGAGGGGTACCTCTACCCGGCCACGTATCCGGTCGACGAGGAGACCACCCCGAAGAGCCTGCTGTCCTTCATGGTGAACACCGCGCGCCAGAAGTACGCGGCGGACGGCCTGCCCCCGACGGCCCGGCCCGGCGGCCTGAGCGCGTACGAGACCGTCGTGGCGGCCTCCGTCGTGCAGGCCGAGGCGGACACCCCGCACGACATGGGCAAGGTCGCACGGGTCATCCGCAACCGGCTCGACCGGGGGATGCCGCTCCAGATGGACTCCACCCTGAACTACGGCCTGGGCCGCTCCACCCTCAACACCAGCCACGCGGACACCCGTACCAACAGCCCGTACAACACCTACCGGCACAAGGGGCTGCCGCCGACGCCGATCGGCAATCCGGGGCAGGACGCGACGCGGGCCGCGATCTCGCCCCCGAAGGGCGACTGGCTGTACTTCGTCACCGTGCGCCCCGGCGACACCCGCTTCACCGCCGACTACGAAGACCACCGCAAGAACGTACGGGAGTTCAACGAGGCCCAGAAGAGCAGCGGATAGGCGGTCCCTGAGGGGCAGCGGGAGCTACTCCTCGCCCGCCAGCGTCAGCGACTTGAGGCGGCGGGCCGCGTACCAGGTCGCCGCGCCGGTGACCACGATGAGCAGCACGACGGCGGGCACGAGGCCCACGTCCGAGGTGATCGCGCCCTCGGCGCCCACCTTCTGGGCCAGCGCGAGTGCCCACTGCTGGACGCTCAGGGTGCGTGCCCCGGGGACGAGGTTGCCGAAGACCGCTTCCCAGACCAGCGCGTAGACCAGGCCGATGACGACGGCGTGCCGGGAGACCGTGCCGAGGAACAGGAAGAGGGCACTGTAGGCGACGGAGGCGACCGCGGCGGCGAGCGCGTAGGCGACCGCGATCTGCTGGCTGTTGCCGTTCAGCACGAAGCCGGCGATCAGTACGGGCACGGCGGAGAACGCGACCGTCACGCCGATCGCGACGAGCAGCTTGGTGACGATGACCGTCGACCGCCGTACGGGCTTGGCCAGCAGGTACACCACCGACCCGTCGTCGATCTCCGGGCCGATCGCGCCGGTGCCGGCGATCACGCCGACCAGCGGCACCATCGTGGCCAGCGCGAAGCCGCTCAGGAGGGTGTTGGCGGTGGCGTCGTCGGCGCCGGTCAGGGCCCGTACCGCGATGGCGATGACGAGCAGCATGACGGGCAGCGCGATGAGGATGGCGGCGCGCCGACGGCCGAGCAGCGCCCGGTAGGTCAGCCGGGCGACGGTGGGGTGGAAGAGCGATGACATCGCGTCAGGGCTCCTTTCAGGTCGTATGCGACCGCTTCGGGACGGCTTCAGGCCGCTACGAGATAGGAGAAGACCGATTCCAGCGACTCGTCCGACGGCGAGACGGTGTGGAGCCGGATGCCGTGGTCGCGGGCGACGCGCGGCAGCAGGGTGGTGAAGCGGCCGAAGTCGACGGCCTGGATGCGCAGTGCGCCCTCTTCGAGGTCGACCTCGATGCCGGACGTGGAGGGGTCGGCGATCAGCGCGGCGGCCAGCGCCCGGTCGTCGTCGGACCGTACGAGGTAGCGGTGCGGCCGGTCCGTCATCAGGCGCCGGATGCGGCGGAAGTCGCCGGAGGCGGCGTGCCGTCCGGCCACGATGACCTCGATGTGGGACGCGAGCTGCTCGACCTCTTCGAGGATGTGCGAGGAGAACAGCACGGTGCGGCCCTCCTCGCCCATCTGCCGCAGCAGCTCCATGAGCTGCATCCGCTGGCGCGGGTCCATGCCGTTGAACGGCTCGTCGAGCAGCAGCACCGACGGGTCGTGCACGAGTGCGGACGCCATCTTCACGCGCTGCCGCATGCCCTTGCTGTACGTGGAGACGCGCCGGTCCTGCGCGTGCTCCATGTCGACGGTGGCCAGCGCGCGGGCCGCCTCCTTGCGGCCCAGGCCGTGCAGTTCGGCGTTGGCGAGCACGAACTCGCGCCCGGTGAGGAAGTCGTACATCGCCTCGCGCTCCGGCACGATGCCGATGTCGCGGTAGATGGCCTCGTTCCGCCAGGTCGGGCGGCCGTCCAGGGTGACGCTGCCGCCGGAGGGCGCCAGGAAGCCGCCCATCATGTTGAGGAGCGTGGACTTGCCGGCGCCGTTCGGGCCGAGCAGTCCGGTCACCCCGGGACCGATGGTCATCGTGATGTCGTTCACGGCCACCACGTTCCCGAACCAGCGGGAGACGTTGCGCATGTCGATCGTGGTCACAGTCCGGCCTTCCGGTAGCGGCGCATCAGGAGGGCGAGCGAGCCGGCGATGAGGCCCAGCACGACGAGGAGGTGGACGGAACCGGCGGCGGTGGACAGGCCGATCCCTTCGGGCGCCGCGCTGGCCGCACCCAGGAAGGTGCTCTGCACGCCGTCGATCAGCGTGATCGGGGAGAACAGCCCCAGCCAGCCGACGAGGTCGGTGTTGCCCTGGACGATGGCGACGCCCCGGACGGCGGTGACCGCGGCGTACGGGATGGTCAGGACGGCGATCACGGCGGCGACGCCGAAGCCGCGGCGCGGCGTCAGCGCGGCGATGACCAGGCCGATCGCGGCGTACAGCAGCGAGAGCAGCGCCACCGAGACCAGTGCCTGCCCGAAGTTCTCGGTCTGCTCGGCGAAGTCGAGCTTCGCCAGCAGCGCGCCCACGTACAGGATCAGCAGCGGCAGGGCCGTGAGGAGGAACAGCGCGCAGCTCATCGCCGCGTACTTGGCCGCCACGTAGTCGGCCCGTTCGATCGGTCGTGAGAAGTACAGCGGCACGGTCTTGAAGCGCAGGTCGCGGGAGACGGACTGGGGCGCCTGCGCGGCCAGGAACAGGCCGATGACGGCCTGCAGGTAGATCGCGTACCGGGTGGGCTCCAGCGGGAGGTCGTGCGCCTTGGTGAAGACGGTGACCGCCACGAGGATCGCGGCCGGTACGCACATCACGGCCAGCAGCATCATCGGCAGCACCTTCGTGCGCGCCGAGCGGCCCAGCCCGTAGGCGCCGCGCAGGCTCTGTACGAAGAGCGAGCGGCGGGCGTACGCACGGCCCAGCCGGGCGCCGTCGTAGTGGCGGTAGCCGATGTCGTGGATCGAGGCGGCGGGGCCCGGGCCGCCCGCGGGGACGGTGGTGGACTCAGGCATCGGGGGCTCCTGCGGGGGCTGCTTCGTGGGCTGCGGGGCGCTCGTCCCTGGGGGCCGGGGCGGTGTCACGGTCGTCGGCGCGGTCGCGGAAGACCTCCGCGATGCGGTGCCGGCGCTGTTCCATGCGGACCAGGCCGAGGCCCAGTTCGGCGACCGTGTCCCGGACCAGGTCGTACGTCTCCTCACCGGTGGCCTCGACGTACAGCAGGCGGCCCGTGGCGGCCGGGTGCCCGTCTCCGGGGCCGGACGCCGGGCCGGTCACCGCGCCCGCCGCGGTCAGCGCCTCGCGCAGCGCGCGCAGCCCGTCCGGGTGCGCGTCGGAGTCGGTGACCTCGATGGCGAGCGAGGTGGTGGCCTGGGTGAACTCGTCCGTGGCCGAGGAGCGCAGCAGCTTGCCGCCGTCGATGACGACGACGTGGTCGCAGGTGCGCTCCAGTTCCCCGAGGAGGTGCGAGGTGACGAGCACGGAGATGCCGAAGTCGCGGTGGACGCGGCGGATCAGGCCGAGCATCTCGTCGCGGCCCGCCGGGTCCAGGCCGTTGGTGGGCTCGTCCAGGAAGACCAGCTGGGGGTCGTGGACGAGCGCCTGGGCGAGCTTCACCCGCTGCTTCATGCCGGTGGAGTAGCCGCCGATGGGGCGGTAGCGCTCTTCGTAGAGGCCGACGTGGCGCAGGGTGTCGGCGGTGCGCTCCCGGGCGGCGGTCGGCGGCAGCCCGGACATCCGCGCCATGTGGACGACGAACTCGGTCGCCGAGACGTCCGGCGGCAGGCAGTCGTGTTCGGGCATATAGCCGACCCGCTCGCGGATGGCACCGCCCTCGGTGGCCACGTCCAGGCCGAGGACCGCGGCGGTGCCTTCGCTGGCGGGCGACAGGCCCAGCAGGATCTTGATCAGGGTGGACTTTCCGGCGCCGTTGGCACCCACCAGGCCGGTCACGCCGGGGGCGATGTCAACGGAGAGCCGGTCCAGGGCGGTCACCCGCGGGTACCGCTTGCTGAGGCTTTCGGTCGCGATCACAGTCACACGTCGACGGTAGTGTCGCCCGCCACACCGGGCGTCACCCCAGACGGCTGGATGTTTCTCCGACTCCAGGCGTAGCTCCCCGTAGGGGGTCGTGCGGGGAGCCGAGGCGCGGACGGTCGGCAGCCGGCCTTGTGATCATCCGTGGCCGGCGGGGAAGTTTTCCACAGGCCGGTGACGGACCCTTGACGCAGCCGTCGACCATTGTCACATTCATCAGTGTCAAGTTACGCGCACGTACCGCGACGGAACGGTTGGCGATGACCACAGCAGCGACCGCGAGCACAGCAGCGACCAGGAGCAGGCCCGGAGTCTCGGCGACGAGCGCGGACCTGCGGGGGTTCAGGGAGGTCCAGCGGCTGGCGTACGCCTGCGCCGAAGCGGTCGCCGCCCAGCTGAAGCCGGGGGTGACCGAGCGGGAGGCGGCCCGCATGCAGCGCCGCTGGCTGCGCGAGCGCGGCGTGACCGACTGGTTCCACCTGCCCTTCGCCTGGTTCGGCGACCGTACGGCCTTCGCGAACTTCCGCGTCCCGCTGCAGTTCTTCCCCACCGACCGGGTGCTGGAGCCGGGGATGCCCTTCATCCTCGACATGGCCCCCGTGTACCAGGGCTGCACCGCCGACATCGGGTACTCCGGCTGCCTCGGCCTCAGCCCGCTGCACGACCGGCTGCTCGCCGACCTGGAGGCGCACCGCGAACTGATCCTGCGCGAGGTCCGCGAGCGCCGGACGCTGCGCGAGATCTACGAGGACGTCGAACGGCTCATGATCCGCCAGGGATACGCCAACCGGCACCGCGCCTATCCCTTCGGCGTGATCGCGCACAAGGTCGACCGGGTGCGTCAACGCCGCTGGTCACCCACGCTGTTCGGGTTCGGCACCCAGTCGCTCAAGGGGCTCGCGTCCGACGCGCTGCACGGCCACCGCGAGGGCTGGTCCCCCCTGTGGAGCCCGTACCGCTTCTCCGACCACCCGCCGCGGCCCGGGCTGTGGGCGGTCGAACCACACCTCGGATTCCGGGGCGTGGGCGCGAAGTTCGAGGAGATCCTGGTCGTCACCGACTCCCGGGACCCCGAGGAGAGCGCCTTCTGGCTGGACGACGACCTGCCGCACGTGCGGCGCTGGCAGGAGGAGAAGGCGGCGTGAGCAAGGCAGTCGGCGAGAGCGGGGAGGCAAGCGTGAGCACGGCACTGGAAGGCGCGCGGGAGCGTCGGATCGCGACGGGCGGCGTGGAGCTGTGCGTCGCTGAGCTGGGCGATCCGGCCCGGCCCACGGTGATGCTGGTGCACGGCTATCCGGACAGCAAGGAGGTCTGGTCGCGGGTCGCGCCGCTGCTGGCGGAGCGCTTTCATGTGGTGCTGTACGACGTCCGTGGCTGCGGGCGGTCCACGGCTCCGCAGCCGCTGCGCGGCGGGTACACCCTGGAGAAGCTGACCGACGACTTCCTGGCGGTGGCCGACGCCGTCAGTCCGGACCGGCCCGTTCATCTGGTGGGGCACGACTGGGGCTCGGTGCAGTCCTGGGAGTTCGTGACGGTCCAGCGCACCCAGGGGCGGATCGCCTCCTTCACTTCGATGTCCGGCCCGTCCCTGGACCACTTCGGGCACTGGATCAAGAAGCGCATGGCCCGCCCCACCCCGCGCCGCGCCGCCCAGCTGCTCAACCAGGGCGCCAAGTCCTGGTACGTCTACATGCTGCACACCCCCGCGCTGCCCGAGCTGGCGTGGAAGGGCCCGCTGGGGAAGCGCTGGCCGAAGATCCTGGAGCGCGTCGAGAAGGTCCCGGCAGGGGACTACCCCACGGCCTCGCTGCCCACCGACGCGGCGCACGGCGCCTGGCTGTACCGGGACAACGTCCGGGCCCGCCTGCGCC
Organism: Streptomyces sp. NPDC050806; assembly: GCF_055586425.1. Taxonomy (NCBI): domain Bacteria; kingdom Bacillati; phylum Actinomycetota; class Actinomycetes; order Kitasatosporales; family Streptomycetaceae; genus Streptomyces; species Streptomyces sp. NPDC050806. Next base: position 368,462 of record NZ_JBVJIF010000006.1, read on the forward strand.
GCCCGCGGGCTGACGCGTACGCGCACTGCCCGGTCCAGCTGATCACGCCGACCGGTGATGCCTTCCTCTCGGAGCGGCTCTACGACGAGCTGGAGCAGTGGGTGCCGCAGCTGACCCGCCGCACGCTGCCCGCCAAGCACTGGGTGCCGCGCACCCGCCCGGACCAGCTGGCCGCCTGGATCGAGGAGTTCGTCACGGCCAAGGAGGAGGGCGATCCGGCCAAGGAGGTCGCCGCGCGCGGACGGTACGCGGACCGGTTCGGCGGCCGACTGGTGCTGGTCACGGGCGCGGCGAGCGGCATCGGGCGGGCGACGGCGTTCGCGTTCGCCGAGGCCGGCGCGCGGGTGGTCGCGGTGGACCGGGACGCCGAGGGCGCGGCCCGTACGGCCGACATGGCTCGGCTCATCGGGGCCGGCGGCGCCTGGGCGGAGGCGGTGGACGTCGGCGACGAGGCCGCGATGGAGAAGCTCGCCGAGAAGGTCGCCGCCGAGTACGGCATCGTCGACGTCCTGGTGAACAACGCGGGCATCGGCCTGTCCGGCTCCTTCCTGGAGACCACCTCCGAGGACTGGAAGAAGGTCCTGGACGTGAACCTCTGGGGCGTCATCCACGGCTGCCGGATCTTCGGCCGGCAGATGGCAGAACGCGGCCAGGGCGGCCACATCGTCAACACCGCCTCGGCCGCCGCCTATCAGCCCTCCAAGACCCTGCCGGCGTACAGCACCTCCAAGGCGGCGGTGCTGATGCTCAGCGAGTGCCTGCGCGCGGAGCTGGCCGGCCGGGGCATCGGGGTCAGCGCCATCTGCCCCGGTCTGGTCAACACCAGCATCACCTCGACCTCGCACGTCGCCGGGGTCTCGCCCGAGGAGGAGAAGCGCCGTCAGACCAAGGCCGCCCGGCTGTACGGCATACGCAACTACCCGCCCGAGAAGGTCGCGGACGCCATCCTGCGCGCGGTGGTGCGCAATCAGGCGGTCGTGCCCGTCACCCCGGAGGCCCGTGGGTCGCGCGCCCTCTCCCGCTTCGCGCCGCGTGCCCTGCGCGCGCTGGCCAGGATCGAGCCGCTGTAGGGGAGCGAGCGTGTCGGTAGGGCGGCCCGTGCGGGGTCGCGAGCCGGGGTGGCGCGACCGGTGCCGGGCGTTGGTCGCGCCGGCGCGGGCAGCCGTACCATCCCTCGCAGGAACGGGCTCCGCGCAGGACGGCCCTGTACCTCGCCCACTTCCCCGCGCCACCCCGGCCGCCGGGGGAACGGGCCGGGCGGCGCGGGCCATCTCGTGAGGAGCACCGCAGTGACCGAGCAGCACCGCCCGGCGGCCGAGTACCGCATCGAGGAGCTGGCGCACCGGAGCGGCACCACGGTCCGTACGATCCGCGCGTACCAGGACCGTGGGCTGCTGCCCAAGCCGGAGCGGCGGGGACGGGCGAACGTCTACGGTGACGCGCACCTCGCCCGGCTGCGGCAGATCTCGGACCTGCTGGACCGCGGCTACACCCTGGCCAGCATCAAGGACCTGCTGGAGGCCTGGGACTCGGGGCGCGGGCTGAGCGGGGTGCTGGGGCTGGTCGCCGAGATCGACGGGCCCTGGACGGACGAGGAGACCGGCCGGATCACCCGCCGGGAGCTGGACGCGACCTTCGGCGGCACCCCGGACGAGGCGGCGGTGGCGGACGCGGTGGAGCTGGGAGTCCTGGAACCGGTGCCGGGCAGTTCGGAGGAGTTCCTGGTGCCCAGCCCGCAGGAGCTCGCGGTCGCGGCCGAACTGCACTCCGCGGGGGTGCCGCTGCCCGCCATCTCGGGGCACCTGCGGGAGCTGCGGGTGCAGGTGGAGCACATAGCTTCCCGCTTCCTGGACTTCACCACCGAGCATGTCTTCCAGCAGTACTTCGACCATCCGCCGAGCGACGCCGAGGCGGAGGAGGCGGCGGGTCTCGTCCGCCGGCTGCGACCGCTGGCCCAGCAGACGGTGGACGCCGAACTGGCCCGCGCCATGCGGTCGTTGGCGAGCCGCTACCTCCGTCACCACCTGCACAGCGAGCCCCCCGAGCGGACCGCCGCCGAGCACGTCCCGCTGCCGGCCGCCACCGTGCAGTCCGTCCGTGACCTGGTCGGACCGGCGGGTGTCGCGGCGTTCGTCACCGCGGCCACCGAGCACGAGGTGAGCGCCCGCCGAATGGACGCGCTGATCGCGGACGCCGCACCCGCTGCGCCCGATGCCGACGAGGACCGCGGCGCGGGGCCCGCCCGGTGAGATCATCACCCCATGGACCGTCCGCATCTGCCCAGCACCGAAGCCGTCGTCGACGCCGTTCGTGAAGCCGCCCGTGCGTACGGCCGCGACATCGAGGTCACCCACGACATCGGGGCCGACCGCTCCGGCCGCCGGCTCTCCGCAGGTGCGTTCGTCGTCGCCGACCCGGACGGCTCGCTGCCGCACGAGGCGTATGTCGAACTGACCGGTGGCCGACCGCGCATCACGATCGAGGTGTTCTCCGAGGACGACGCCACCGTGACCGTCGAGGGCATCCCCTTCCAGGACCTGCCCCGCGACTCCGTCCCGGCCTTTCTGCACGCGGTGCTGGGCGACCTCGCCCACGTCAAGGGCCGTTTCTTCCCGCCCGGCTGGTGGCTGGTGGTGCCACTCCCCGGTGACGAGACGTACAAGGAGCTGATCACCGGGGTCGATCTGACTCCCTGGCTCAGCTCCCGGGTGCGGTCATGACGTCGAGCGGCTTGTGATCGACAGGCGCGACAGATGTTTCACGTGAAACAGGAGGTTCTCGTGAAACGGGACATCGTGTTTCACGTGAAACAAAGCAGCACACTTCGCGTCACAGCCCTGGCGCGCCCCACACCGGGAACCAGCGGCTCAGATCCTTCTCAACGGCGAGATCGTCGGCGAGCAGGGACCGCATCTGAAGTTCGAGCGGGTTGTCACGCTTCTCGCCGTCTCCGGGGAGCGGCGCGAAGGGATAGAACGTGCCGCGTTTGTAGAGGTACACCAGGGCGAGCGAGCGGTCGCGCTCGTCGCGGAAGCCGATCAGCGAGCAGAGCAGCTGCGGGCCGAAGCCGGCCTCCTGGAGCGAGGTATTGACCGCGTGCAGGTCGTTGACCAGGCCCGCGGTGTCCTCGGGGGCGTGCTGGGCGAGAAGCCAGGTGTACCCGTACTGGTCCTGGGTGTACTCCACCGGCGGGCCGAGCAGCTCCCGCACATCGGCCTGGATGCGGGCGAACGCCCCGCCTTCGACGCTCGCGAAGCAGACCGAGCCCCGGCCCGTCGGCGTGAATCCCGTTGCCGCCTGCAGGGTGATCGCGGCGGAGGGCAGCGCGAAGAGCTGGTCGAGGTCCGGGCGTACCGGCTTGCTGCGGCCGAGGATCACATCCAGAAAACCCATCGAGTGGCTCCTAGGGGCTGAGGGAGAGGCGGGCCGGTACTGAGCCGATGGTTCCGGCCCGGTTCACGGCCGGCCCAGCTGGGCGGAGAGGCGGCCGAGCTGGTCCAGGCGCTGTTCCAGCGTCGGGTGCGAGGACAGCAGCTGGACGGCGTTCTCCTTGGAGAAGGCCGGGGCGAAGTAGAACGCGTTGAACGGCTCGGCCCGGCGCAGATCGCGGGTGGGGATCCGGGCCATCTGCCCGGTGACCTTGGTGAGCGCGGCGGCCAGCGCGGACGGCCGCCCGGTGAGGAGCGCGGCGGCCCGGTCGGCGGACAGCTCACGGTAACGGGACAGCAGCCGGGTGAGCAGGAAGCTGATGACGTACACCACCGCGCTCACGGCCGTGACGATCAGGACGGCGATGGCCGCGTTGTTGTCCCGGTTGCTGCGTCCCACCCCGCTCCACAGCGCAGCCCGGGTGATGACCCCGGCCAGCACTCCCAGGAACGAGGCGATGGTCATCACCGCCACGTCGCGGTGCGCCACGTGCGACAGCTCGTGCGCGAGCACCCCTTCCAGCTCTTCGGGCTCCAGCCGGCGCAGCAGTCCGGTGGTGGCGCAGATCAGGGAGTTCCGCTGATTCCGCCCGGTGGCGAAGGCGTTCGGGAGGTCACTGTCGGCGATGCAGACCTTGGGCTTGGGCATGTCGGCGAGCGCGCACAGCCGGTCGACGGCGCCGTGCAGCTCGGGCGCCTGCTCGGGGGTGACCTCGCGGGCGCCCATGCCGAACGCCGCGATGCGGTCGCTGAACCAGAACTGAGCGATGAAGAGGGCGCCCGTGATCACCAGCACGATCAGCCACGCGCCCTTGAGCAGTACCACCAGCGCGCCGACGACCACGACGTACAGCAGGCCGATGAAGAACATCGTCACGACCATGCGCGAGGTCAGCCCGCGGTCCGGGGCGAATCGGGTCCGAGCCATGGTGTCCTCCAGCCGGACGGCCCAGCCGACCGTCCGTACGACGACGCCTCTGTCCCGATTCTCCCTCCAGATCCCTGTTCGGTTCCTCCTGGCGAGGCAAAGGGACGGTGATCCCTTCGGCGCCCGGGCGCGGCCGGCTCCGAGCTGTGCCGGCTCAGCCGGCCGCGAGCTGGGCCGGCGCCTCCGCCGCGATCCGCTCGAAGACCGACTGATCGGCCTCGAAGATCGTGCCCTCGATCGGCCAGTGCAGCACGATCTCGTCGATGCCCAGCTCCCCATGGCGGCCGGCGAAGTCCACAAAGGCGTCGACCGAGTCCAGCGGCCGGTCCGGCGTGAAACCGGTCAGCAGGATCTTGGGCAGCTTCCCGGTGTCCCGCCCCTCCGCTTCGCAGGCCGCGCCCAGCCGCTCGATCTGGCCGGCGATCGCCGCCTGCGACTGCTCGGGGGTGCCCGAGGCGGACACCTTGGGGTCACCGGTGGTGACCCACGCCTGGCCGTACCGCGCCGCCAGCCGCAGGCCGCGCGGCCCGGTGGCGGCGACCGCGAACGGCAGCCGCGGCCGTTGCACGCATCCGGGCACGTTGCGCACCTCGTGCGCCTTGTAGTGCTCGCCCTCGTACGTGACGGCGTCCTCGGTGAGCAGCCGGTCCAGCAGGGCGACGAATTCGGCGAAGTGATCGGCGCGCTCGCGCGGCGTCCACGGCTCCTCGTCGCTGCCGAGCAGCGCATGCGCGTCGAAGCCGTTGCCGCCCGCGCCGATGCCGAGCGTGATCCGGCCGTCGCTGATGTCGTCCAGCGAGATCAGCTCCTTGGCGAGGGTGACCGGATGCCGGAAGTTGGGCGAGGTGACGAGGGTGCCCAGGCGCAGGCGGGAGGTCGCGGCGGCGGCCGCGGTCAGCGTCGGCACGGCGCCGAACCACGGGCCGTCCCGGAAGGGGACCCGCCAGGACAGGTGGTCGTAGGTGTACGCGGCATGGAAGCCCAGCTCCTCGGCGTGCTGCCACACCTCCCGCCCGCCTTCGGACCAGCGTCGTACGGGCAGAATCACGGTGCTCAGTAGCATGCCTCCGAGCCTACGGCTGGACGCGCCGACCGGCCCTGTCAAGCTCATGCGCGCGCCCCGGCGCACGCCTGTGCGCGCATATGCGGGAAGATGGCCTCGTGACTGATGGCCCTGTGACAGACGATCCCTCCGCCGAGCCGCCGCTGTCATCCGCGCGGACGCCGGCATCCGAGGCGCCGCCGCCATCCGCTCCACCCCGGCCGCCCGAGCCACGGCCCGTCCCGGCGCCGCCGCTGCCCGGCCGCCGCACCCGGCTGATCGCCACCGACCTCGACGGCACCCTGCTGCGCGACGACAAGACCGTCTCGGCACGGACGATCGCGGCGCTCGCCGCCGCAGAGGAGGCCGGTATCGAGGTCTTCTTCGTCACCGGCCGGCCGGCCCGCTGGATGGACGTGGTCAGCGACCACGTGCACGGCCATGGCCTGGCGATCTGCGCCAACGGCGCCGCCGTCGTCGACCTGCACCGCGGCCGCCGCATCGTCGAGGTGCGCGCGCTGCAGCGGGACGCGGCGGTCGCCGTCGTGGAGGCGCTGCGCGCCGCAGCCCCGGGCACGTCGTTCGCCGTCGAACGCACCGGCGGCATCCACTACGAGCCGCAGTACCCGCCGTTCCACCTCGACCCGGGCGCGCTGATCGCCCCGGTGGAGAAGCTGCTCGGCGAGGAGTTCGAGAAGGCGGACGAGCCCGTCCTGAAGGTCCTCGCGCACCACTCCGAGCTGGACCCGGACGCGTTCCTCGCGCTGGCCCGTGAGGCCGCGGGGCACCTGGCGTCCTTCACCCGTTCCAGCCCCACCGCGCTCCTGGAGATCAGCGGCGCGGGCGTCAGCAAGGCCGGTACGCTCGCCCGCTGCTGCGCCGAACGGGGCATCGCCCCGGACGAGGTGGTGGCGTTCGGTGACATGCCGAACGACATCGAGATGCTGGCCTGGGCGGGCACGTCGTACGCCATGTCCAACGCGCACCCGGACGTGCTGGCCGCGACCACGCACCGCACGGCGGGCAACAACGAGGACGGCGTCGCCGCCATCATCGAACGTTTGATCGAGAAGCTGCTGCGGGAGCGGACCTGCGGCTGACCGCCGCCCGTAGGGCCATGACCGGACGGCCCCCGTAGGACGGCGTCCGGGCAGACAGGGCCCCGGGCCCGCGGGACCTCACACCCCTGCACCGCGCTTCCGCAGCCAGCGCAGGGGCTCGACGGCCGTGTCCACACCGGGGCCGCGCCGCACTTCGAAGTGCAGGTGCGGCCCCGTGGAGTTGCCGGTGTTCCCGGAGAGTGCGAGGGGCTGCCCGGCGCGTACCCGCTGCCCCGGGCGCACCAGCACCGCCGACAGATGCGCGTACTGCGTGTACGTGTGCTCCCCGTGCCGCACCACCACGTTGATCCCGAAGGGGCCGCCGCACTCCACCGTGGTCACCCGGCCCCGGCCCACGGACCGTACGGGCGTGCCCACGGGCACCGCGAAGTCCTGCCCCGTATGCCGGTGTTCCCAGTGCGCGCCCGCGCCCCCGAACGAGGCCGACAGCGCGTACCCCGTCACGGGCCGGGTCCACCCCCGCGCGGACGGGGCGGCGACCGCGAGGGCCCCGGCGGCCGAAGACACCCCCTCCGACGGCCCGCCACAGCTGCCGGCCGCCGCCGTACCGGACTCCGCCGCACCGGCCACCAGCCGCCACAGCCGGCCGCGCGCCCGGTCCAGGCTGCGCCCGATGCGCTCCCGCTCCCCGGCCAGCCGCTGCTTCCGGGCGTCGAGCACCTGCGTGCGGCCGGCCGCCGCCGCGCTCCCCGCCGCCAGGGCCCGGCTCGCGCGCAGCGCCGTACGCGCCCGTGCCGCCAGGGCGCGCTGCCGGTGCTCGGCCAGCCGGTGGGCCCGCAGCACCTCCTCGGGGGCGGCCGAGGTCAGCGTGCGCACGGCGAAGGAGAGCCCGCTGCCGGTGCGGTACTGCTGGGCCGCGATCTGCCCGGCGGTACGGCGCAGCTCAGCGGCGGTGCGGCGCTCCCTGCGCAGCCGCTCGGTCAGCTGCCGGGCCCGGACCCGTTCGGCCCTGGCGGCCCGCAGCCCGTACTCGTACGACCGTCCTGCCCTGCCCGCCGCCACGCCGAGCCGCAGCACCTCCAAGCGCGCCCTGGCCAGCCGGGCGGACCGCCCGCGCCCCACGACGTGACCGGGCCCGCCGCTCTCGTACCGCGCACCGCCGCCCTGCGGCACCACGGCGCCCCGCCGCGCCGCCCGCTCGTGGCGGGCCGCACCGGCCGCCGGTACCGCGTGCGCCCGCTGCGCCGTGCCTCCCGGCCGCGCCGCCGCGCCTTCGTACGCGGTGGCAGCGGCGGCCGCAGCGACGGCCGCGCCGCCCGGAGGAAGTCCGCCGGGCAGCAGCCCGCCCAGCATGATCGTGAAGGCGCACACGACGGCACCGCGCCGACGGGCCCGCGACCGGGCCGCCGGTGCCCGTCGCGGCGCGCGGGCCTCCTGACCGCACGACAGACCTGGATGCATGGGCCGATATTTGCGCGATCAGGACGCCGGACCGCGGAGCGCGGTTCCGGCCCCGGACCGTAAGCCACCGAACGGAGCACAGCCGTCCGGCCACCTGGGGGAGCCGCCGATCCGGCGCCGCGCCTCACAGCGGCGCCTCCCACGTCACCATCGTGCCCGCCCCCTCCTTGCCGAGCCCCGGCCCGTACGTACTGGACCCGCCCAGCGCCTCGGCCCGCCGCGCGAGGTTCTTCAGGCCGCTGCGCCGGCCGCCCTCCGGAATGCCCACACCGTCGTCGGCGACCGTCAGCCGTACCGCGTCCCGTCCGTCCGGCAGCGTGGCCGTGGCGTCCACGACGACCTCGATCCGGGAGGCGTGGGCGTGCCGGAAGGCGTTGGACAGCGCCTCGCGGAGCGCGGCGACCAGGTTCTTGCCGGTCGACTCGCCGACCATGGCGTCCAACGGGCCGACGAAGTTCACCGACGGCTGGAAGCCCAGCGGCACCGCCGCCGTACCGATCTCGCGCAGCACCCGAGTACGCAGCCCCGAGGGCGCCTCGGCGGGCCCCTGCTGCAGGGCGAAGATGGCGGTGCGGATCTCCTGGATCGTCACGTCCAGCTCGTCCACGGCCTTGCCCACGCCCTGCCGCACCTCGGGCACCACGGCCCTGCGGGCCGCGCTCTCCAGCATCATTCCCGTGGCGAACAGCCGCTGGATGACCAGGTCGTGCAGGTCCCGGGCGATCCGGTCGCGGTCCTGGTAGACGGCCAGCCGCTCGCGGTCGCGGCGCGCGTCCGCGAGGACCAGCGCCAGTGCGGCCTGCGCGGCGAACTGCGCGGCCAGCGTGCGTTCCGCGGGGGTGAACTGCCGGGCGCCGCGCGCCCTGGGGGTGGCGAGGGTGCCGAGGACACGGCCGCCGCTCTTCAGGGGCAGCAGCATGCTGGGCCCGAAGTACGGCGCGACCTCGGTGATCATGCGGGGATCGGTCGCCGAGTCCTCGACGAACACCGGTTCGCCGGCGAGGAGGGTGGCGGTCACCGGGCTGTCGGGCGGGATCTGCGTTCCCATGAGACGGGCCGGCTCGTCCGCCGCCGCGGCCACGATCTCCAGCCCGCCGTCCTCCACCGGCAGCAGCACGATCCCGGCGGCGGAGTCCGCCAGCCGCCGGGCCTGTTCGGCGACGACGGCCAGCGACTCGTCCACGTCGCTCCCGGCGAGCAGCGCGGTGGTGACGGCGGCGGCGCCGTCGATCCAGGCCTCGCGCTGCCGGGCCGCCGCGTACATCCGGGCGTTGCCGATCGCGAGACCCGCCTCCGTCGCGAGGACCCGCAGCGTGTGCAGGTCGCCCTCGCTGAACTCGCCGCCGCCGCGCTTCTCCGTCAGATAGAGGTTCCCGAAGATCTCCCCCTGGACCCGGATCGGCACCCCGAGGAACGTCCGCATCGGCGGATGCCCGGGCGGGAAGCCGGCCGCGCGCGGGTCCTGGGTGAGGTCGGCCAGGCGCAGCGGCCGGGGATCGTGGATGAGCGCGCCGAGCAGGCCCTTGTGGCCATCGGGGAGCGCGCCGATGCGCCGGTGGTCCTCGGCGGTCACGCCGTACGTCACGAAGTCCGACAGGCCGTCCCGGGCCTGGTCGACGATGCCGATGGCCGCGTACCGGGCATCGGCCAGCTCCGCCGCGGTCTCCACGATGCGGTCCAGGGTGACGTGCAGGTCCAGCCCGGCACCCACGGTCCGCATGGCCTCCAGCAGACGCGGCAGCCGGGCGGTGATCTCGGGCGAGATCCCCTGGAGGCTGCGGGTGGCCTCCGTGGCCGCGTCCATCGTGTCGGCTTCGGCCCCCTGCACGGAGTCCTCCGGCACGAAGTCCTCCGGCACGAAGTCCTCCGGCACGGGGCCTTCCGCCGCCCCGGGTCCGTTCGCTGGTCCTGCCGTGGCTGCCATGCCCCGAGCCTAGTAAGTACCTTTTGCCCTGGAAAGTCGCGATTACCGTTCCGGGGTGTGCCGACGGTACGTACGGAGCACGGTGCCACGGGGCGGAGAGCGGGGCTACGAGCGGGGTGCGGCGGCCGCCCCCGCGGTGTACCGGGCGTCCGCCGCCCGCTCCCGGTCCCGCATGCCGCGGAACGGGCCGTCGGCCGCTGCCAGTTCCTCGTACGGGCCGCGCTGCACCACGCGCCCCTCGTCGAGTACGAGGATCTGGTCGACCGCCTCCAGCCCCGCGAGCCGGTGCGTGATCAGGACCGTGGTCCGGCCGCTGGTCGCGTCCAGCAGGTCGGCGGTCAGCGCGTCGGCGGTGGCCAGGTCCAGATGTTCGGCCGGCTCGTCCAGCACGAGCACGGGGAAGTCGGCGAGCAGTGCGCGGGCCAGCGCCAGCCGCTGCCGCTGCCCGCCGGACAGCCGCGCACCGTGCTCGCCGACCAGCGTGTCCAGGCCCTCCGGCAACCCGCGTACCCAGTCGGCGAGCCGGGCCCGCTCCAGCGCGTCCCACAGGTCGGCTTCCGCAGCCCCCTTATCGGCCAGCCGGAGGTTCTCGCGCACCGAGCTGTCGAAGAGGTGGGCATCCTGCGCGCACAGCCCGACCAGCCGCCGTACCTCGTCGCCCGCCGCCTGCTGCGCGTCGACCCCGTCCAGTGTGTACGTACCGGACTCCCGGTCCAGGAAGCGCAGCAGCACCTGCGCGAGGGTGGTCTTGCCCGAGCCCGACGGGCCGACCACCGCGATCCGGCGGCCCGGCGCGAGCGTGAAGCCCACACCGTCGAGCGCCGGCCGGTGCTGCCCGGGGTGGCGGGCCGTCAGCCCGCTCACGACCAGCGGGAACGGCGACTCCGGCAGCTCCTCGGGCGCGTCGGGCTCACGCACCGGCGCCGGTGCGTCCAGCACCTCGAAGACCCGCTCGGCGGCACGGCGGGTGCGCTGCCGGTACTGCACCGCGAGCGGCAGCCCGGCCACCGCCTCGAACGCGGCGAGCGGCGTCAGCACGACCACCGCCAGGCTCACCCCGCTCAGCCGTCCGTCGTGCACGGCCTGCACGCCGACGACCGCGGCGGCCGCGGCGGTCAGCCCGGTCAGCAGCGCGGTCAGCCCGGCGCCCGCACCGGCAGCCGCGGCGGACCGGGAAGCGACCGCCGTGAGTTCGCGGTCCGCCCTGCGGGTGCCGGCCAGCCGCTCCCGCAGGGCGCCCGCGACGGTCAGTTCGGCCGTACCGGTGAGGAGGTCCACGACGCGTGCGGCGAGGGCGCCGCGCGCCGGGGCCAGCCGTCGTTCGGCCCGCCGGGCCAGCGCGGCGGAGACCAGCGGCACGGCGACGCCCGCCAGCAGCAGGCCGGCGGCGAGCACCGCGCCGGCCTCCGGCAGCAGCCAGGCGGTGAAGCCCGCCGATCCGGCGCCGACCACGACGGCCGCGCCCACGGGCAGCAGCCAGCGCAGGAAGTAGTCCTGTCCGGCGTCCACGTCGGCCACCAGCCGGGACAGCAGGTCGCCTCGGCTGCGGTCGCGCAGGCCGGCGGGGGCGAGCTGCTCCAGCCGCCGGTAGACCGCCACCCGGACGTCCGACAGCATCCGGAACACCGCGTCGTGCGCGACCAGCCGCTCGGCGTACCGGAAGACGGCCCGGCCGATGCCGAACGCGCGGGTCGCCGTGACCGCGACCATCAGATAGAGCACCGGGGGGTGCTGCGAGGCCCTTGAGATCAGCCAGCCGGAGGTGGCCATGAGGCCTACGGCGCTGCCCAGTGCGCAACTGCCCAGCAGTAGCGCGAGGGCGAAGCGGGAGCGGTGCGCTCGGGCCAGCGCCCTGAGCCGGGCCAGGGGCCGAGCCCCTGGACCCGCCACGGCCTCGTGGCCGGTGCCGGGGCTCCGGGGGTGGTCGTCGGACTGCTTCGCTTTACGTCCGACGACCACCCCCTCCGCCCCGGTCCCTTCCGTAGTCGCGGCTGGTGCCGGTGCGTTGGGGTGGCCGGGGAGGTGAATGACCCGGTCGGCTGCCGTGATGAGGGCCGGGCGGTGGGCTACGAGGAGGACTGTGCGGCCCTTGGCCAAGCGGCTTACGGCGTCCACGACCGATGCCTCCGTCTCGCCGTCCAGGTTTGCCGTGGGCTCGTCGAGCAGGAGTATCGGGCGGTCGGCCAGGAACGCGCGGGCTAGTGCGAGGCGTTGGCGCTGGCCGGCGGAGAGGCCTGCGCCGGACTCGCCCAAGCGAGTGTCCGGGCCGTCGGGGAGGGCGTCGATGAAGTCGAGCGCACCGGCGTCGCGCAGCGCGGCCCGTACCGCCTCGTCGTCCGCGTCCGGGCGGGCCAGCCGTACGTTCTCGGCGACCGTGCCGGCGAACAGGTAGGGGTGCTGCGGGACCCAGGCGACGCGGCGGCGCCAGCTGTCGGGCGCGAGCGTGGCGAGGTCCACGCCGTCGACCCGCACCCGCCCGGCCGCGGGCGTCGTGAAGCCGAGCAGAACGTTGAGCAGGGTGGTCTTGCCGGCGCCCGACGGCCCCGTGAGCGCCACCGTCTCCCCTGCCGCCACCTCGAACGAGGTTTCCGGCAGCGAGGGTTCGGTGCGCCCGGAGTGGCGTACGACGAGGCCGTCCACGGTGATCCCGGTACCGGCGGGCGCCTCGCGCGTCCCGTCGTGCCCGGCCTCCGCCTCGGTCTCCAGCACCGCGAAGATCTCTTCGGCGGCCGCCAGGCCCTCGGCCGCCGCGTGGTACTGCGCGCCCACCTGCCGCAGCGGCAGGTACGCCTCGGGCGCCAGGATCAGCACCATCAGACCGGTGGAGAGGTCGATTTCGCCGCTGACCAGGCGGAAGCCGATGCCGACCGCGACCAGCGCGACGGAGATCGTGGAGAGCAGCTCCAGCGCGAAGGAGGACAGGAAGGCGATGCGCAGGGTGCGCAGCGTGGCTCGGCGGTACTCGCCGGTGATGGTGCGGATGGCGCCCGCTTGGGCCTTGGCCCGGCCGAAGACCTTGAGCGTGGGCAGGCCGGCGACGACGTCGAGGAAGTGCCCCGAAAGCCGGGTCAGCAGCTTCCACTGCCGGTCCATCCGCGACTGGGTCGCCCAGCCAATGAGGATCATGAACAGCGGGATGAGGGGGAGCGTGACGACGATGGTCGCGGCGGAGATCCAGTCGCCGGTAACGATGCGGACCAGCACGGCGACGGGGACGACGACCGCGAGTCCGAGCTGCGGGAGGTAGCGCGCGAAGTAGTCGTCGAGTGCGTCGATGCCGCGGGTGGCGAGGGTGGTCAGCTCGCCGGTGCGCTGGGTTCCGAGCCAAGAAGGGCCGAGCCCGGTCGCCTTTTCCAGCAGCCGGGTGCGGAGTTCGGACTTGACCGCGGCGCTCGCCCGGTGCGCGGCCAGCTCGGTCAGCCAGGAGACGAGCCCCCGGCCGACCGAGACCAGCGCGAGCAGCAGGACCGGTGTGGTCAGGTCGTCGAGCGAGAGATCGCGCTGGAACGCCCCGACGACGACCTCGGCGATGAGCATCGCCTGGCCGATGACCAGGCCGGCCCCGGCAAGCCCGAGCACCACCACCGCGGCAAGGAAGAAACGGGTGGCGCGGGCGTACCGAAGCAGGCGCGGGTCGATCGGTTTCACGTGAAACATCCGTCCTGGCGTACGTAACGGAAGGGGATCAGTGCGCGTCGGCGATGTGCTGGGTGCCGATGCGCTTGCGGAACACCCAGTACGTCCAGCCCTGGTAGAGCATCACGAGCGGGGCCGCGATGGCTGCGCACCAGGTGATGATCTTCAGGGTGTACGGGCTGGATGCGGCGTTGCTGACCGTGAGGTTCCAGCTCTCGTTCAGCGAGGACGGCATGACGTTCGGGAAGAGCGTCAGGAACAGCATCGCGACCAGGGCCGCGATGGTGACGCCGGAGAAGGCGAAGGACCAGCCTTCGCGTCCGAACATGTTCGCCACCAGCGCGGCGAGCAGCGCGACCGCTGCCACGACCAGGGCGACCAGGCTCTTGCCGTCGCCCTGGTCGATCTGTGTCCAGACCATGAAGACGAGCGCCAGCCCCATGGCGATCATGCCGAGGAACGAGCCCGTGACGCGTGCCCGCTCCCGGATGGGACCCATCGTCTTCAGCGAGGCGAAGACCGCGCCGTGGAAGGTGAACAGCGCCAGCATGGCCAGGCCGCCGAGGATCGCGTACGGGTTCAGCAGGTCGAGCAGGGTCCCGGCGTAGTTCTTGTCGGCGTCGATCTTCACACCGCCCACGATGTTGCCGAAGATCACGCCCCACAGCACCGGCGGGAGCAGCGAGGTCCAGAAGATCGCGTTCTCCCAGTTGTTCTGCCAGCGCTCCTCGTCCCGCTTGTGGCGGTACTCGAAGGCCACGCCGCGCACGATGAGGCAGAGCAGGATCAGTAGCATCGGCAGGTAGAAGCCCGAGAAGAGCGTGGCGTACCACTCGGGGAAGGCCGCGAAGGTCGCGCCCGCCGCGGAGATCAGCCAGACCTCGTTGCCGTCCCAGACCGGGCCGATGGTGTTGATCAGGACTCGCCGCTCGCGCCGGTCACGGGCGAGCAGCTTGGTGAGCACGCCGATCCCGAAGTCGAATCCTTCGAGGAAGAAGTACCCGGTCCACAGGAAGGCGATGAGGACGAACCAGACGTCGTGAAGGTGCACAGCTGCCTCCTAGTACGAGAAGGCCATCGGCCGGTCGGCGTCGCTGTCGTTTCCGCCGATCTTCGTGGGCGGGTTGAGGTCGGACTCCGACAGCTCCTGCGGTCCGGCCTTGACGTACTTGACGAGCAGCTTGACCTCGACCACGGCGAGGATCGCGTAGAGCGTGGTGAAGACGGCCATCGAGGTGATCACCTCGCCCTGGGAGACGCCGGGGGAGACCGCGTCGGAGGTGCGCATGACGCCGTAGACGACCCAGGGCTGACGGCCCATCTCGGTGAAGATCCAGCCCCAGGAGCTGGCGATCAGCGGGAAGCCGATGGTGACCACGGCGAGCCGCCAGGCCCACTTGGCCAGCCCGTCCCCGAGCGCCCTGTCCTTGGTCAGCGCGAGATGCGGTACTTCGTCGTCGCCCGTCCGCAGCCGTTGCGAGAGCCAGAACTTCTTGCGGGTGAGCCAGAGGCCGGCCACGCCGAGGGCGAAGGAGGACATGCCGAAGCCGATCATCCAGCGGAAGCCCCAGTAGGCGACCGGGATGTTGGGCCGGTAGTCGCCCGGCCCGTACTTCTCCTGCTCGGCCTTGTTCACGTCGTTGATGCCGGGCACGTACGAGGAGAAGTCGTCGTGGGCGAGGAACGAGAGCAGGCCGGGGATCTCCACCTCGACGGTGTTGTGCCCCTTTGCCACGTCCCCGTAGGCGAAGACCGAGAAGGGTGCGGGCGCCTGCCCGTCCCACAGCGCCTCGGCCGAGGCCATCTTCATCGGCTGCTGCTGGAACATGACCTTGCCCAGCAGGTCGCCGCTGACGGCGGTCAGCAGACCGGAGACGACCAGCGTCACCAGACCGAGCCGCAGCGACGTCCGCATGACCTTGATGTGCTTCTTGCGCATCAGGTGGAAAGCGGCGATGCCGACGATGAAGGCGCCGCCCGCGAGGAAGGCGGCCGTGAGCGTGTGGAAGACGACGACCAGGGTGGTGTCCTGCGTCAGCACCTTCCAGAAGTCGGTCAGCTCCGCGCGCCCGGTGGCCTTGTTGAGCTTGTAGCCGGTGGGGTGCTGCATCCAGGAGTTGGCCGCGAGGATGAAGTACGCCGACAGGATCGTGCCGATCGAGACCATCCACATGCAGAAGCAGTGGATCTTCTTGGGCAGCTTGTCCCAGCCGAAGATCCAGAGGCCGATGAAGGTGGACTCGAAGAAGAACGCGATGAGGGCTTCGAACGCGAGCGGGGCGCCGAAGACATCACCGACGAAGCGCGAGTAGTCGGACCAGTTCATGCCGAACTGGAACTCCTGGACGATGCCGGTGACGACACCCATCGCGATGTTGATCAGAAAGAGCTTGCCCCAGAACTTGGTCGCCTTGAGGTAGCGCTCCTTGCCCGTGCGGACCCACGCCGTCTCCAGTCCTGCCACCAGGGCGGCGAGAGAGATCGTCAAGGGCACGAAGAGGAAGTGATAGACGGTCGTGATGCCGAATTGCCATCGCGCCAGAGTCTCTGGCGCCAACGCCAGTTCCACGTCGATGTCTCCTTACGGTCGCCGTTCTCGCCACACCCCTGCCCCTTTTGTCCTACATAAAGAGGGACATAAGGGGAGGTGCTTGTGAACGCGTTCACATTCACAAGCAATTATCTCCCATGACTTTCGGACAGCTCCCGTGGGGGGTACGTGACTGCGGTCACGTGGTATTCCGTGGCCGGGGAATCCCTGATACGGCCTGACCGTAGCGGCCCGGAGATGCCGTTAGTGAACGTGTACGCGCCGAAATCCGTCGGCCCCCCTTCCGCTCTTCTTCAACATATTGTTGAATTCAGCGCCATGCAGATACGCATCTCATGGCCCGCTGGGCACCTGACCGCCACCCTGGCGGACACCCCGACCGCCGCCGCCCTGGAAGACGCGCTCCCGATCGCCTCCACCGCCCACACCTGGGGCGAGGAGGTCTACTTCACGACCCCCGTCTCACCCGCCCGGGAGGCCGACGCGCAGCAGGTCGTCGACCCCGGCACGGTGGCGTTCTGGACCGACGGCGACGCCCTCGCCCTGCCGTACGGGCCGACGCCCATCTCCCGCGGGGACGAGCGCCGCCTGGCCTCCCCCTGCAACCTGCTCGGCAGCGTCGACGGCGACCCGCGCCGGCTCGCCACGGTCCGCGACGGTGACCCGATCCGGGTCGAGCGCGTCTGAGCCACGGCCCCCTGGCCCGGAAAAGACGGGTGGCCGCGGCCCCTGAGGACCGCGGCCACCCGCCGCGCGCATGCTTCCGCGGCTCACAGCTCCTTGCGGAAGGCCTCCGCCGCCTGCAGGAAGATGTCGTTGCCCGCGGTCTCGCCGATCGAGACCCGCACGCCCTCGCCCGCGAACGGCCGGATCACGGCGCCCGCCTGCTCGCAGGCGCGCGCGAAGTCCACCGTGCGCTCCCCCAGCCGCAGCCACACGAAGTTCGCCTGCGACTCGGGCACGGTCCAACCCTGCTCGGCCAGCGCCCCGGCCACCCGGGTCCGCTCGGCCACCAGCGCCTCCACCCGCTCCAGCAGCGCCTCCTCGCTCCGCAGCGAGGCCACCGCCGCCTCCTGCGCGAGCTGGCTCACGCCGAACGGCACCGCCGTCTTGCGCAGCGCCGCCGCGACCGGCTCGTGCGCGATCGCGAAGCCGACCCGCAGCCCGGCGAGCCCGTACGCCTTGGAGAACGTCCGCAGCACGCAGACGTTCGGGCGGTCGCGGTAGAGGTCGATACCGTCCGGCACGTCGGCGTCGCGGATGAACTCGCGGTACGCCTCGTCCAGCACGATCAGCACGTCCGAGGGCACGGCGTCGAGGAAGCGCTCCAGCTCAGCGCGGCGCACCACGGTGCCGGTGGGGTTGTTCGGGTTGCACACGAAGATCAGCCGGGTCCGCTCGGTGACCGCGGCGAGCATCGCGTCGAGGTCGTGTACCTCGTTCTCGTCCAGCGGGACCTGCACGGACGTGGCGCCCGAGACCTGGGTGATGATCGGGTACGCCTCGAAGGAGCGCCAGGCGTAGATCACCTCGTCGCCCGGCCCGGCCGTCGACTGGATCAGCTGCTGGGCCACGCCCACCGAGCCGGTGCCGGTCGCCAGGTGCTCGGCGGGCACGCCGAACCGCTCCGCCAGCTCCGCCATCAGGCCGGTGCAGGCCATGTCCGGGTACCGGTTGAAGGCCCCGGCCGCGGCCACCGCGCTCTCCAGGACGCCCGGCAGCGGCGGATAGGGGTTCTCGTTGGAGGACAGCTTGTACGCCACCGGGCCGTCCGCCGCGGCCGGCTTCCCGGGCTTGTAGGTGGGAACGCCGTCCAGCGCCGCACGCAGCTTCGGGGTCTTCTCGCTCACCGCAGGTCCTCCTCGACCGTCCCGCTCGTCACCAATACTGCACACCTTATGAGGATTGAGCCGCGCGGCGTAGGGGCTTCCACGTCCGGCCTTCTCATGGGCATGCGCACGTCATATACCGGCGACATGCCCAGCTCAGGGCGTAAGGCCTTTGCGGAGCGCCTCCCGCTCTGTCACGCGCCGGTGGCTCACGCCGTGGCGCGCATCACCCGTGAAGGTGACTTGAGACCTCTTCGATACCTGGCGCAATGTGCAGGTCAACGGTATCGATCAGGGAGCAGAATCATGCTCTGACCTTCAACGTCCTTCCATTCAAAGGAGATTGACGGGCTTTCGGCATGCAGAAACGTGCCTTTCGACAGCGCATAAGGAAGCCCCGCGATGGCCCCCTCCGAGCCCTACTATCGGCTCGCCATGACAGCAGCAGGGAAGCACCAGGTGAGCCGGTCGACCGGACGCCGGTTGGGGCGGGCAGGCATCCGGGACGTGGCCGCCGCAGCCGGTGTCTCCATCACGACTGTCTCCGACGCGCTCAACGGCAAGGGCCGGCTTCCGGACGCCACCCGTCGCCACGTCCGCGAGGTGGCCGACCGGTTGGGCTACCGCCCCTCCGCAGCCGCCCGCACGCTCCGTACAGGCAAGTCAGGGCTGATCGGCCTGACCGTCACGACGTACGGGGATGAACCTTTCACCTTCACCGAGTTCGCGTACTTCGCCGAGATGGCGCGCGCCGCCACCTCCGCCGCACTGGCCCGTGGCTATGCCCTGGTCATCCTGCCCGCGACCTCCCGTCACGACGTCTGGTCCAACGTCGCCCTGGACGGCACGGTCGTCATCGACCCCGCCGACGGCGACCCGGTCGTCACCGAGCTCGTCCGGCACGGCATCCCCGTCGTCTCCGACGGCCGTCCCGGCGGCACCCTCCCCGTCACCGGCTGGGTCGACAACGACCACGAAGCAGCCGTCCTCGGCCTCCTCGACCATCTCGCCGACGCCGGCGCCCGCCGCATCGGCCTCCTCACGGGCACCACCACCGACACCTACACCCGCCTGTCCACCACCGCCTACCTCCAGTGGTGCGAGCGGGTCGGCCAGGACCCGGTCTACGAGTCCTATCCCGCGCACGACCCGTGTGCGGGCGCCGTCGCCGCCGACCGCCTGCTGGCCCGCCCGGACCGCCCGGACGCGGTCTACGGACTCTTCGACCCGAACGGCACCGACCTCCTCGCCGCCGCACGCCGCTACGGTCTCCGGGTCCCTGACGACCTCCTGCTCGTGTGCTGCAGCGAATCCACCGTCTACGCCAGCACCGAGCCGCCCATCACGACCCTCTCCCTGAAACCCCGGCGCATCGGTACCGCCGTCGTCCAGCTCCTCATCGACGCCATCGAAGGGCTCGACAGCGGGCGCCCCGTCGAGCAGGTGATACCGACCGACCTGATCGTGCGCACCTCGTCCCAACGGAGGTCCCCACGTACGACGGTCAGCCCACCGCGCGGCCCGTCCGGCGACTGAGCATTCCGCCGGACGGCCACGGCCGCGAGGGGAAAAACAGGGCGAAGCCGGGAGAAAACAGCAGCGAACGCCGGGCTCAGAACGATTGACCACCCCCTGGTGCGTCACAAGCCGCGAGCGGCGTTCCTATGATGGGCGCACGACACCACGGACCGCCGTCGACCAGGCAAGGTCCGCGAGGTGCACGGCGGCGCGACGGTGGAGGGGTCGATGACTCAGGGGGCCGGTCTGGGACCCATGGTGCGGACCATGGCGGCACAACCTCCTGCGCCCGTTCCTCCTGGAACACCCGGGGCCGCACCGAGCGGCCCCGCGCAGGAGGCGTACGCCCCCCAGGACGCGTACGCCCCGCAGGACGGGTACGCGCCGCCGGAGCAGTACGTCCCGCACGACGGGTACGTGCCGCACCCCCGCCAGGCCCCGCGGGACGGATACGTCCCGCCGCAGCAAGCGCCGGCTCCCCAGGACGGGCAGGCGGCATCCCAGGAGCGCCTCGACCCCGAGGTCCGCGTGCGCACCAGGGCGCGGCCGTACGCCCGCCTCACCTACGGCACCGGCGCGCAGGCCCCGCCGCCGGACCAGCTGCCCGCCGACTACACCCCCACCGAGCGGGACCTCCCCGTGGTCGGCCCGGACGGCACCCCCGTCACGTACACCGACACCTTGGTCGATCACCCCGCCCTCCACCTCCAGCAGGTCGGCGAGGGCGAGGCGGGCGGCCCGCTGTACGTCGTCGGCGACGTGCACGGCTACTACGACGAGCTGCGTGCGGCGCTGTTCGCCGAGGGCCTGATCGACGCCGAGGGCCACTGGGCGGCCGGCAACGCCCGGCTGTGGTTCCTCGGCGACTTCACCGACCGCGGCCCGGACGGCATCGGCGTCATCGACCTGGTCATGCAGCTGTCCGCCGAGGCCGCGGCGGCCGGTGGCTACTGCAAGGCCCTCATGGGCAACCACGAGCTGCTGCTGCTCGGCGCCAAGCGGTTCGGCGACACCCCCGTGCAGTCCGGCGCCGGCACCGCCTCCTTCCAGGCCGCCTGGCTGCTCAACGGCGGCCAGAAGACCGACATGGACCGCCTCCAGGACCACCACCTGCAGTGGATGGCCCGGCTGGACGCCATGACGCAGGAGGACGGACACCTCCTGGTGCACTCCGACACCACCGCGTACCTCGACTACGGCGACTCCATCGAGGCGGTCAACGACGCCGTCCACGACGTCCTCACCCGCAGCGACGCCAACGAGGTCTGGGACCTCTTCCGCAAGCTGACCAAGCGGTTCGCGTTCCGCGACGAGTCCGGCCCGCAGGCCGTGCTCGAACTGATCGGCACGTACGGCGGCGAGCGCATCGTCCACGGGCACAGCCCCATCCCGTACCTCCTCGGCGAGGTCGGCACCGAGGACGGCGAGAGCGAGGGCGTCGCCGTCGAGGAGCCGCACGTGTACGCCGACGGGCTCGCGGTCGCCATGGACGGCGGCGTCACGATGGCCGGAAAGCTGCTGGTCGTTCAGCTCCCCCTGACTGCCTGACCCGTATCGGGGCATGGGTACCGCAGGCCGGTAACCGGCCGGGTGGGGGCTGAGCGTGGCCACAGTAGACGGGCCGGGGGACGGCCGGGGAAGGCTTGTCACGGGCGGAGCGAATTTCCGAAATCCTCTGTCACGCCGGACAGGGCGCGCTCTACCATCGGTCTATCCGTAGCAGGCTCTCCTCCGTTTCCCGCCAACTGCCCGGTTCATACCGGCCCGTACGGCCCTACGGAGCATCGGGGGATGCACATGAACAGCGCTCCGCACCTGCTGAACGAGGACCGCGAGGAATTCCGGCGGGCCCTCGACGAGGCTCTGCGCGCCGCGGCCGACCGCCCGGATCTCGCCGCGACAGGCATGCGCCTCAACACTGAGCAGCTGCGCACCATGGCGCTCAGCGCCACGACCGCCATCGCCGCGTGCGCGACGGCCGAGTACCAGCATTACGTCTCGCTGCGCGCGGAGTTGCGCTCGCCCGCGTCCGCGCGCCCGGCCGCGGCCGGTACCGAACCGGGCGAGGGCAGTGGGAACGGCGCGGGCGGCGGCGTCAACCTCGCCGCGATGGGCGAGGTCGCCGAGGCCACGGGCGCCGGGCTGGCCGCGATGGTCACGGTCCTCGCGCCCGTCCTGGCGGGCATCGCCGCGGTCCTCTTCCTCCTCATCGGCTACGCCCTGCACACCGTCAGCCCCGACGAGGCCCTGGCGCAGCCGCTGATCAGCGTCGGCTGGGCCTTCGCCGGTCTGACCGCGGCGACGATCCTCATCGCGATGGGGGGCCTGCTCGTCACCGCGGTCCGGAACGGCTCCACGTCCCTGCGCGCCTCCCGCCCGAGCGAGCTCGCCCAGGAGGTCGACCGCGCCCGGGAGAAGTGGCGCGAGGCCCTCCTCGAACGCGGCCTGCGCCCGTTCCTGCTGGAGGCCCTGACGGCACCGGAACCGCCCCCGGGCCCGCACCCCCATTCCGCTGCGGAGAAGCCCGCGAGCCCACCGCGGCCGGGCACTCCGGCCGCCTCGGCCGGCGCTGCCGACCGTGCGCCCGGTACGCCCCCGACGGCCGGTCCCGGCGGCCCGGTCGCTCCCGGCACACCGGCCGCCGAGCCCACCGACGGCGACACCGACAGAAATCCGCCCGCGCCCTCGTCCTCCGCGGCTCCCGAAGCCGCCGGCCGCTTCGTCGTCCACCGCGCCCCGGACGCCGGCCGCATGCCGCCCCTCGGCTACACCCACCCGCGCTTCTCCGGCCCGGAGGACGACCACCGCGCCGCCGTCCGCCCCCGCTTCACCAGCCCCGACTTCACCAGCCCGGACTACGGCGGCCCGGACCACCAACCGGAGTGACCAGCGGCGGGCGGGGACGGCACGGGTGCCGCCGCGCCACCCGACGGCTGTGGCAGGACAGCGCCGAGGGGCCCCGGCTCGTGCCGGGGCCCCTCGGCGGACGGGCGGTGCGCGGTGGCCGCGCTCAGGTCACTCCGCGATCGGCAAATACACCCTGTTTCCCGCTGCCGCGAACTCCTTGGACTTCTCGGCCATGCCCGCTTCCGGGTCGATCGCCAGGTCGCCGCCGTGTTCGCGGCGGATGTCCTGGGAGATCTTCATCGAGCAGAACTTCGGGCCGCACATGGAGCAGAAGTGCGCGGTCTTGGCCGGCTCGGCGGGGAGCGTCTCGTCGTGGAACGCGCGGGCGGTGTCCGGATCGAGGGCCAGGTTGAACTGGTCCTCCCAGCGGAACTCGAAGCGCGCGTCGGAGAGGGCGTCGTCCCACTCCTGGGCGCCCGGGTGGCCCTTCGCCAGGTCGGCCGCGTGTGCCGCGATCTTGTACGTGATGACACCGGTCTTCACGTCGTCCCGGTCGGGCAGGCCCAGGTGCTCCTTGGGCGTGACGTAGCAGAGCATCGCCGTGCCCCACCAAGCGATCATCGCGGCGCCGATACCGGAGGTGATGTGGTCGTACGCGGGCGCGATGTCGGTGGTCAGCGGGCCGAGCGTGTAGAACGGCGCCTCCTCGCAGATCTCCTGCTGGAGGTCGATGTTCTCCTTGATCTTGTGCATCGGGACGTGTCCCGGGCCCTCGATCATGGTCTGTACGCCATGTGCCTTGGCGATCGTGTTCAGCTCGCCGAGCGTCTTCAGCTCGGCGAACTGCGCCTCGTCGTTGGCGTCCGCGATGGAACCGGGGCGCAGCCCGTCTCCGAGGGAGAACGTCACGTCGTACGACGCGAGGATGTCGCAGAGCTCTTCGAAGTTCTCGTAGAGGAACGACTCCTTGTGGTGCGCCAGGCACCAGGCCGCCATGATCGAACCGCCGCGGGAGACGATGCCGGTCTTGCGGCGGGCGGTGAGCGGTACGTACCGCAGCAGCACGCCGGCATGGACCGTCATGTAGTCGACGCCCTGTTCGGCCTGCTCGATGACGGTGTCCTTGTAGATCTCCCAGGTCAGGTGCTCGGCCTTGCCGTCGACCTTCTCCAGGGCCTGGTAGAGGGGGACGGTGCCGATCGGGACGGGGGAGTTGCGCAGCACCCACTCGCGGGTGGTGTGGATGTTGCGCCCGGTGGAGAGGTCCATGACCGTGTCGGCGCCCCAGCGGGTCGCCCAGGTCATCTTCTCCACCTCCTCCTCGATGGAGGAGGTCACCGCGGAGTTGCCGATGTTGGCGTTGACCTTCACCAGGAAGTTCTTGCCGATGATCATCGGCTCGATCTCCGGGTGGTTGACGTTGGCCGGCAACACCGCGCGGCCCGCCGCGATTTCGTCCCGCACGAACTCGGGCGTGCAGTTCTCGCGGACCGCGACGTACTCCATCTCCGCGGTGATCTCGCCGCGCTGCGCGTAGGCAAGCTGCGAGACGGCGCCGTCCCGGGCCCGGCGTGGCTGCCGGGGCCGGCCGGGGAAGACCGCTTCGAGGTTCTTCAGGCCGCCGCGCGGCGAGGTGTGCTTGAGGCCGTCGTCCTCCGGACGCATCGGCCGGCCCGCGTACTCCTCGGTGTCGCCGCGGGCGATGATCCAATTCTCCCGCAGCGGCGCGAGGCCGCGGCGGACGTCGGTTTCGATCTGAGGGTCGGTGTAAGGCCCTGACGTGTCGTAAAGCGTCACGTGCTCGCCATTGGTGAGGTGCACCCTCCGGACCGGCACCCGCAGGTCGGGGCGCGAACCGGAGATGTAGCCCTTGTGCCAGCCGATCTGCTGCGTCTCGGCAGCGTCGGTCGCCTCGCCCGCGGACTCGGCCCGCTCGTTGGGCTCGGAGGGCATGCGTGCATCCTGCAGAGTCATGAAGACCCACTCCCTACGCCGGCATTACCCGGTAACAGGTTCGGCGGTCGACGCAGCGGTTTCCGTCTGCTGAGGTTTCACGTGAAACCTCGCTGGGACGGAGATCAGCGCCCTCTCAGCCCGGTGCTCCGAGCTCCCGCGATTGCAAAGGTGCCACCACGGTAGCGGCCGATGCCGCGTGGTGAACAGGGGGCCCGGTGAGTTGTTGGATGATCGGGCGGTGACCTCCAACGAGCCCGAGCACCAGCCGCACGGCCATTCCCCTGCGTCCGGCACCCCGCAAGGACACGGCCACAGCCATGGACACAGCCATGGCCCCACGGCCCCCGTTTCCCGGCATCTGCGCAAGGTCATCGCCGCGGTACTGATCCCGTTCGCCCTGGCAGTGGGCGTGGGGCTGATCGCCCTGTGGCCCGGCGGCGCGCCCTCGCACAAGCCGTCCGGGGTGGGTTTCGACCAGGAAACCCAGACCGCGCGTGTCGTCCGCCTGACGAAGGTGGACTGCGCGGACGTCAATGCCCAGCAGCAGCAACAGATGCAACAGCAACAGCAGCCGTCCGGCTCGTCCGGCGGTGGGCAGCAGCAGGCGCAGAGCTGCGAGCAGGCGACCATCGAGGTCACCAGCGGCAAGGACACCGGGCACCGCTTCAAGACCGTGGTGACTCCGGACGCCTCCCGCCGCTACACCGAGGGCCAGGGCGTCGTGGTGGCGTACGCGCCCAAGGCGCCGCGGAACCTGCAGTACTCCGTCACCGACGTGGACCGCTCGTTCCCGATGTGGGTGCTGGCAGCGGTGTTCGCCCTGGCGGTGGTCGTCGTCGGCCGGCTGCGCGGGATCCTGGCGCTGGTCGCGCTGGCGGCGAGCTTCGCGGTGCTCACGATGTTCATCCTGCCCGCCATCCTGCAAGGGTCGAATCCCTTGCTCGTGGCGGTGATCGGAGGCAGCGCGATCATGCTCATCGCGCTGTATCTGTGCCACGGGCTGACCGCCCGGACATCGGTCGCGGTGCTCGGCACGCTCGCGTCGCTGCTGCTCATCGGCCTGCTGGGATCGGTGTTCACCGGCTGGGCGCAGCTGACGGGCAACACCGACGACCAGACGGGTCTCGTGCACAGCCTCTTCCCGGGCATCGAGATCCGCGGTCTGCTGCTGGCCGGGATCATCATCGGGTCACTGGGCGTGCTGGACGATGTGACGGTCACCCAGACCGCGGCCGTGTGGGAACTGCGGGACGCCGACCCGACGGCGAGCCGGCGGCGGATCTACGGCGCGGCGATGCGCATCGGCCGGGACCACATCGCGTCGGTGGTGAACACGCTGGTGCTGGCGTACGCGGGCGCGGCCCTGCCGCTGCTGCTGCTCTTCTCGATCGCGCGGAGCAGTGTCGGTACGGTCGCCACCAGCGAGGTGGTGGCCGAGGAGATCGTCCGCACGCTGGTGGGCAGCATCGGGCTCGTCGCGTCCGTACCGCTGACGACGCTGCTGGCGGTGCTGGTGGTCTCGGCGGACCGCGCCGGTGCGGTCGGGCGGCGGACGGAGCCCGCCCGGGCAGCCGGTCCGGGGCCCGGGCAGCCGGGCAGCAGGCGCGGTGGCCGGGGCCGCCGCCGCAAGCGCTGACCGGGCCGGACCGGCGGTCAGCCCGCTTGTTGGGCGTTCGCGAGGATCCGGTCCAGCTCCGCGTCGAGCGTGCCGCAGACCTGCTCCTGGCCGAGCGGCACCAGCCGGTCCGTACGGTCCAGGAAGGCGACGATCGGTGCCGCGCCGACGCGGAAGAGCGCCTGCTCGGCGCCCACCTGAAGGCTGACGAAGACGTCACTGAGGTGCGCGCCGGAGACCGGCGCCACGTGGATGTCTCCCTCGCCGGCCGGCCGGCTCAGGCCGTCCAGGAGGAGTTCCCGGCTGAACGCCCAGGTGACCGGGGAGTCGCCGGGGAGGTCGAACGTGAAGCGCACGGCGTAGGGGTCGGCGCTGTCGAAATCCAGCTCCACCGGGATCCGGAAGGCGAGCTCCTCGGAGACGATGAAGCTCATCATCACTTCTGCCTGAACTGTCTGGCTCATCAACCACTGCCCCGCACTACTTGATCGAAGTGGCCGGTAATGATCCGCCGACCGCTATTGACGCCATCGTCGACCAGTTGCCGACAGATCACAAGGAGTAATTTTTCAGATACTGATAGAGAAGGCCAGCGTCATAAGGGTCGACTCTGCCATCCTCTGTACCTTTTCGGTTACGGACGGCAGTCGATCGCCCTCACCTGCGGGGAGGGAAATCGCCACCGTGGCCGCCGCCGAACCGACGTGAATGGGAATTGCCGCACAGACGGTGCCCACGGCATATTCCTCTCGCTCGACGGCGAGTTGGGACTTACGCACCGTATCCAAACGGTGCAGCAGATGATCTTCGCTGCGCACGGAATGCGGCGTGAGCGACTGGACTTGATAGCGCGCCAAGTGGTCTTTCCGCGCCTCCTCGTCGAGTTGGGCGAGCAGGCACTGGCCTATCGCGTGCGCGTGAGCGGTCGTACGGAAGTCCGCCCACTCGTCCACCGGCGGCCGGTCGGGATCGTCGCTCACCGCCACGACCTCCACCTCGCCCGCGCGGTACACCGCGAAGTAGACCGCGGCCCCCACTTCCCGGCCCATGTCCGAGAGCGCGTCGGAGATCCGGGTGTGCCGCCGGCGGCGGGCCCCGGCCCTGCTGATCAGCTCGGCCGCCTCCCCGAGGACGAACACCCCGTTCTCCCGCTGGAGATAGCCCTCGTGGGTCAGCGTGCGCAGCAGGTGGTACGTGGTCGGCAGGGGATAACCGGTCTCTCGGGCCAGCTGCTTGGCCGGCGCGCCGCGTGGATGCGCGGCCACCGCCTCCAGCAGCCGGAGCGCCCGCTGCACGGAGCCGATCAGGGTCGGGGGAGTCGTGGATGCGTCGTTCGCGATCACCAAGACCAACCCCCAGGACAGGTCGCCGGAGCCGGGACCCCGGGCCCGGGCCCCGCGCCCGTGCCGCGTGCGCTCCCCGGAAGCCCGTACGTTCCGCCCGGCAACAGCCGGACATTCCGTAACGCCGGCATCCGGAAGATGCCCCGCGTCCGCACTCTAACGCGAGCCCGCGGGCGGCAGGTCGATTAGCTTGCGAATTACCTCAGGCGGCGCATTTCTTGACCGATCCGGAAGCCCGCCCGGCGCGAGCGCCCCGGACATCTGTTCGCAGGGACAAAGAAAAGGCGTCCCGTTCCCCCGGAGAGGGAACGGGACGCCCGGCGTTTCGGCGCGGCGGCACTCATCGCCCGCCGCGTACGGAACTCACCACTCGCCGCGCGACGAGGAGGACGAACCGGTGAATCGGCGCACCAGGTAGACGACTCCGGCGATCAGCACCACGGCCAGCAGGATCTTGAAGAGCAGACCGATGAGGAAACCCACCACGCTGCCGATCAGCCCGCCGAAGACGACCACCAGGATGACGGGCACCGCGACCCACTTCACCCACCACGGAAGTCCCGCGAATATCTCCTTCACGGCCATTGCTCTGCCCCGCTTTCTTCGTCGTCGCCCGGTCCGCCCGGCACCTGTCCGATCTCTCCCCTGCACCCTCGATGCTAGGGCGGCCGTCGGACACATGGGGGCTCGCAGTCCCCGGCCGTCCCCTGAACCTTCCCCTACGGGATACGGAGGGCGCGCCTCGGCTCACAGGGGGAGGCGGGCCCCCGCGGCCTCAGCCCTCCGGCGGCGAGAAGATCACCATGACCCGCAGGTCCTCGGTGATGTGGTGGAACTTGTGCGGCACCCCCGCCGGTACGTACACCACGCTGCCCCGCGCGACCTGCGTCGTCTCCACCCCCACCGTGATCGACGCGCGCCCGCTCACCACGAGGTAGACCTCGTCCTGGGCGTGCGGCGACTGCGGATCACTGCTGCCGGCGTCCAGCGCGTAGAGCCCGGCCGACATATTGCGTTCCCGCAGGAACTGCAGGTAGGCGCCGTCGTTCGCGGCCCGTTCCGCCTCCAGCTCCTCCAGCCTGAACGCCTTCATCACCCGCGCACCCCTCACTCATTCCGTCGTGTCTGCGACGATCCCACCATGAGAAATTTTCTGGTCAAGACGATCGCCAACGCCGCGGCACTCGCGGTGGCCATCTGGCTGCTCAGCGACATCACGCTGACCGGGTCCAGCACCGGCACCAAGGTGTGGACGCTGATCCTGGTGGCGCTGATCTTCGGCGTGGTCAACGTCATCGTGAAGCCCGTGGTGAAGCTGCTCTCGTTCCCGCTCTTCATCCTCACACTGGGCCTGATCACGCTCGTGATCAACGCTTTGATGCTGTTGCTGACGTCCTGGCTCGCCAGGAAGCTCGACCTCGCCTTCCACGTCGAGGGCTTCTGGACCGCGGTCCTGGGCGGCTTCATCGTCTCGATCGTTTCCTGGGCGCTGCACGTGATCCTGCCCGACGAGGACTGACCGGGGCCGCGCGCCCGCCCCGCAGGCAGCGCCCTTCCAGCGCCGGCACCGGCGGCCGGCACGAAGGCGACGACGCCGATCCGCGCACCCTGGCCGTCCTGCGGGAGGCCGGGTACGCGGCGGACCACAGCGCCCGGCAGTTCCGTCCGGAGTGGTTCGAGCGGCTGGACCTGATCATCGCGCTGGACTCCGGGCACCTCGCCGACCTGCGCGGCATGGCTCCCACGGAGACGGAAGCGGCCAAGGTCCGGCTGCTGCGCGCCTGTACCGCCCCGGATTCCGCGGCGTACGCCACGTCCGTCCTGGATCCGGACGTTCCCGACCCGTACTACGGCGGCATGTCAAGCTTCGAGGACTGTCTGGCCATGGTGGAGGCCGCGAGCGAGGATCTGCTCACGGTGGTCCGCGCGGAACTGGCCGGGCGGGACACGCACGACGAGAAGGCGGAGACGAGCGCATGACAGGCGACAGCACCCGGGCCGTACGGGCCGGCCTCCCCGAGGCCGAGGCGTACCGGCCGACCCTCCCCGGACCGGTCTTCGCGGCCCACTACCACCTGCCGGGCGACGCGACCGGGCCGTACACCTACGGCCGCGAGTCCAACCCGACCTGGAACCTCCTCGAAGAGGCCATCACCGAGCTGGAGTCGCCCGGAGAGCCGGCCCACACCGCGGTCTTCGCGTCCGGGATGGCCGCGATCTCCGCCGTTCTCTTCTCCCAGGTCCGCACCGGCGACGTCGTCGTGCTGCCGAACGACTGCTACCAGCTCATGCCCGCCGTGCGGGAGCGCCTTGAGAGCTACGGCGTGGTGGTACGTACGGCCCCCACCGCCGGTGACGCGCAGCTCGACGTCCTGGAGGGCGCCAAGCTGCTGTGGATCGAGACGCCGTCCAACCCCGGCCTGGACGTCTGCGACATCCGCCGGCTCGCCGAGGCGGCGCACGACCGGGGCATTCTCGTCGCCGTCGACAACACCCTCGCCACGCCGCTCGGCCAGCGGCCGCTCGACCTCGGCGCCGACTTCTCCGTCGCGAGCGGTACGAAGGCGCTGACCGGCCACGGCGATGTCCTGCTGGGCTACGTCACCACGCGCGACCAGGCCCTCGCCGACGCCGTACGGCAGTGGCGGAAGACCGTCGGCGCGATCCCCGGGCCGATGGAGGCCTGGCTCGCGCACCGGTCACTGGCCACGCTCGCGCTGCGCGTGGAGCGGCAGGCGGCCGGCGCGCTCGCGCTCGCCGAGGCGCTGGGTGAGCGCCCCGAGGTCACCGGGCTGCGCCACCCCGGCCTGCCCACCGACCCCTCGCACAAGGGCGCCGTGGCCCAGATGCGGCCCGGGCGCTTCGGTTGCGTCGTCTCCTTCGTGCTGCCGGACAAGGCACACGCGGAACGCTTTCTGGCCGAACTGACCCTGGTGGACGACGCGACGAGCTTCGGCGGCGTACGGTCCACGGCGGAACGCCGCGGGCGCTGGGGCGGCGACGCCGTACCGGACGGCTTCATCCGCTTCTCCGTCGGCGTCGAGGACCCCGACGACCTGGTCGCCGACGTGCTCCGGGCGCTGGACCGGGCGTCCCGGGGCTGATTGACCCCGGCGGCACACGGGTACTCGGCCCGGGCCCGGCGGCATGCCGGGCAGCCACGCCGGGCGGATCCCGCCGTACGCACAGCAGACGGTCCGAGCCTCCCCCCTCTTGGCTCGGACCGCCGTCGGTTCAACGTGCAACGAACCGCACAATCAAGGCTAGTTGACTCAGCGTCAGTGTCCAATCACGCTAGCGACACAGCCCTATCGACAAATTTATAGTTGGCCCTCGAGCAGGCCTCCCAGGCGAAGGGGGAATGGATGGATCTGGCGCTGTTGCGCACCTTTGTCACCGTGCACCGGGCCGGCTCCTTCACTCGCGCCGCCGCCCTCCTCGGCCTCTCCCAGCCCGCGGTGACCAGCCAGATACGGTCCTTGGAGCGCCAGCTCGGCCGCCCGCTCTTCCTGCGCAGGCCGCGCGGGGTCACCCCCACCACCGTCGGCGACGAACTCGCCCACAAGGTCGCCCCGCATCTCGACGCGCTCACCGAGATCACCGAGGCCGGCCTCGACGAGGAATCCGTCACCCGCACACTCCACCTGGCCGGGCCCCCGGAATTCGCCGCCGAACGTGCCCTCCCGGCCCTGGCTCCCCTCATCGACCGCGGGCTCGCCGTACGCACCTCCTTCGGCTCGGCCGAGGAACTGCTCAACGGGCTCGCCGCCGGCCACCACGACCTCGCCGTGACCACCACCCGGCCACGCGGTGGCCTGCTCACCGCGACACCGCTGTGCGACGAGGAACACGTCCTGGTCGGCGCGCCCCGCTGGGCGGCCCGGCTCGGCGACCCAACCGTCCTCCAGGACCGCGGCCCCAAGGCGCTCGACCCCGTCCCCGTGGTCGAGGTCCACGAGACCCTGCCCCTCGTCACCCGCTACTGGTCCGCCGTCTTCGACGCCCGGCCGACCACCCCCGCCGCCGTCATAGCCGGCGACCTGCGCGCGGTCCTGGCCTGTGCGGCGGCCGGCGCCGGGATCGCCGTCGTACCCCGCTACCTCGCCGCGCCGGCGCTGGAACGCGGCGAGGTCGTCTCCCTGCTGGACCCGCCGGTACCGCCCTTACGCACGTACTTCCTCGTCGTCCGCACCGGAACTCTCGCCCTGCCGCACATCGCCCGGGCCCATGAATGGCTGCTGCGGGCCGCAGCGGCGTGGTGAACGGGCGGAGGAGCGCATTCCGACAGCGACCGGCGCGGCTTCTGCGCTGCTCCGGCGCGAGCGGTCCGGAAGTCACGCGTCCCGCAAGTCGCGGGTTTCACCAGCCGTCGAAAGCGGCATCTGTCCCCTATGACCGTACGGCCAGTCGTCAAACGCACCGCCCGCGCGATCCTGCTCGACGGTGACGACCTCATTCTGATCAAGCGCACCAAGCCGGGACGGGCCCCGTACTGGATCACGCCGGGCGGCGGTGTGGAGCCCGAGGACGCCACCGTCATCGACGCCCTCCACCGGGAGGTGGACGAAGAGCTGGGCGCCAAGGTCAAGGACGTGGTCCCGGTGTTCGTCGACACGGTCGAGCACGTCACGGACGGTGGCGTGGACGGCGTGAAGGTGCAGCACTTCTTCGTCTGCCGGCTCGACTCCATGGACCTGAGCCGGCGGCACGGCCCCGAGGTGGAGGAGCCGTGCGGCGAGTACGAGATCGTGCGGGTGCCGTTCACCCGCGTCGGGATCGCGTCCGTCGAGGTAGTACCGCTCTCGCTGCGCCACTACCTCGACGGCAACATCGAAGGCGTCCGGGCGCTGCACGCACCCGA
Organism: Streptomyces sp. NPDC050806; assembly: GCF_055586425.1. Lineage (NCBI taxonomy): Bacteria > Bacillati > Actinomycetota > Actinomycetes > Kitasatosporales > Streptomycetaceae > Streptomyces > Streptomyces sp. NPDC050806. The sequence goes on from NZ_JBVJIF010000006.1 coordinate 400,462, forward strand.
CCTGGGCTGAGGTCCACATGTTTCACGTGAAACATGCGTTATCCGCGATACATGCAGAACCCGTGAAACCTCCGCGTTCTCTGTGATCGCACGCTTTCGCCGTTTCACGTGTTTCACGTGAAACATCGGGTTGCCGGTCCGGCCGAGGGGCCGAATCAGCCGAACCAGCCGCGGAACTCCTGCGAGTCGGCCGCTGCCCGCTGCTGCACGAGCGCGAGGACCCGTTCGGCCTCCTCCTGGAAGGATGAGCGGGAGGCAGCACGGGCAGGCTCGGGCTGGGGTGCGGGAGTCGACGGCGACTGCGGAGCAGGCGGGTTCTCGCGCCGCCGGAACGGCGCCCGGTCCGCCGCCTCGGCCGCCGAGCCGAAGAAGTCGCCGCCCTTGCGCTTGACGTCGTCCGTCCCCCAGTCACGCTCGCCGCGCTCCTGCCGGGGCACCTTCTGCAGGTGCGGAATGTGCTTGGCGCAGTGGATGTACGCCTCCTCCACCTCGACCGCCACCCACAGCTGGGCGCGCCGCCCGGGCACCGGGTCGACCGGCAGGTCGGGGTGGCGCACCCGCATCTCCTCGTCCGGGACGACCCACGCCCGTCCGTTGACGTGCAGGCCGATCCGGTCCCGCAGGAAATCGACGAAGAGGATGCCCAGCCGCGGGTTCTCGGAGATGTTGCCGAGGGAGGCCATGACGCCGTTGCCGCGGTACTCGGGGTAGATCAGCGTGCGCTCGTCCAGCACCCGGACGAAGCCGGGCGGTCCGGCCCGGAAGGTCGAGTCGCACTCGCCGTGCCGGTCGGCGGTGGCCAGGAAGAACATCTCCTGGCGGCCGACGAACTCCTGCATGCGGGCGTTGAGGTGATCCAGCACCTGGTCGCGGTAGAAGCGGTCGGCGCGGCCGGTCGTCCCCATCTCCCGCTGCACGACGTGCTCGCCGTCGCTGCCGGGCCGCTCGTCGTGCGCGTACCGGGCCGGGTCGGCCGGGTCCTCACCCTGGCGAGCGCCTGACGAACCGCCGGGCGAGGCATTCCGGTGACCGGCGGGGCGATGACCGGCGGGGTGGTGACCGGTGGGATGTTGCCCTGCGGGGTGGTGACCTGCGGGCAGGCCCTCCTCCAGATACCGGCCGACCGGATCGTCCAGGTACCGGCCGGCGGGCGGCTCCTCCGGGTACCGGCGAACGGAGTCGCCCGAATCTCGGAGAAGGAGCTCGTCCGGGTACCGGGGATTGGGCTCGGCCGGGTATTGGGGAAGCTGCTCGTCCGGGTACCCGCCGGTGGGCCCGCTCGGGTACGCGCCGGCATGGCCACCCGGGTGGTGGCCTGCATGGCCTCCCGGGCGCTCGTCCGGCTGCCGGTCCGGGTGGCCGGCAGCGGGATCCCAGCCGCCGTACTCCGCCGGGTACCCCCAGCGGCTGCTGTCTTCGGTGCTCAAGAACTACTCCCCCGCCGCGACGAGCTCTTCCAGGGCGTCGTGCCGGATGCGGTCCGACGGGACGCCGACGCCGACCAGCGCGTCCACACCGTTGCGGATCATGCCGGGCGGCCCCGACAGGTACGCGTCGTACTCACCCCACGGCCCGTACTCCCTTACCGCGTCCGGAAGTTGACCGCTGATGCTGCGCAGCGTGCCGCCCGTCGGCCCGCTGGAGATCACCGGGCGTACGGACAGCCATGGGTGGGCGTGCTCCAGCCGCAGCATGGTGTCGATGTCGTAGAGGTCGTGGTCGCTGCGCGCGCCGTAGAAGACCTCCATCGGACGCCGGCGGCCGTGCTCGGCGACATCCTCGACCAGCGCCTTGATGGGGGCGATGCCCGTGCCGCCACCCAGGCACAGCAGCCCGTTGTCGGTGGTGTGGTCGACGGTCATCGAACCGCCTGGAGGACCGAGCCGGATGACGTCGCCGGGCCGCGCCCGGTGCACCAGCGCGCCGGAGACCCAGCCCGCCGGTACCGCCTTGACGTGGAAGGAGAGCAGCCCGTCCGAGCGCGGCGCCGCCGCGAAGGAGTAGTGCCGCCACACCCGTGGCCACCACGGCGTCTCCACGCTGGTGTACTGACCGGCGAGGAACGGGTACGGCTGGTCGGGACGCACGGTCACGACCGCGATGTCGGAGGTGCGCAGCTCGTGCGCGACCACCTCGGCGTCCCACCAGGCGGGCGCGGTGGCCTCGTCCTCGGCGGCGGCATCGATCATGGTCTGCGAGATCTTGGTGTACGCGCGGATCCAGGCTGCCTCGGCCTGGTCGTCCCAGCTGAACGTCGCGTGCCGGGCGAGGGCGCCGAGCAGGCACTCGCCGACCGCCGGATAGTGCTCGGGCTGCGTGCCGTACTTGCGGTGGCCACGGCCGAGGTGCGCCAGGAACTCGGTGAGCGAAGCGTCGTCGTCGACCCGCTGGGCAGCGGTCAGCAGCGCCTTGAAGAGCCGGTCGCGCTGCTCGTCCATGGAGACCGGGAAGAGCTGCCGCAGCTCGGGGTACCGGACGAAGAGCAGTGCGTAGAAGTACGAGGTGACCTGGTCCGCCACCGGTTCGATCTCCGCCATCGTGCGCCGGATGAGCAGCGCGTCGGCGGACGCCTCGGGCGCGGCGGGATGCGGCGTGCGGAGCGACGCCTCCAGGGCGGACTCGGGCGCGGGGCCGGCCGCCGACGGGACCGCGCGGCGGGGCGGCAGGGTGGCCGTTCCGTGAGCGCCGCCCGTGTGAGCGGGCGCGCGACCGTCGGCCGGAGCCGGCGCCGGCTCCGGATCATGCCCCTCCGGGGACTCCGCGGGCCTCTGCGGTGATTCCGCGGGCCTCTCCGGTGATTCCGCGGGCCTCTCCGGTGATTCCTGGGGCATCTCCGGTGACTTGGCGGGAGAGGGGGTGAACCAACTCCATGCGCCACTGTCGCCGTCGGCGCCGTTACCGGCCGACGCGGTGGTCGGAGCGTCCATGGTCTGCCTCGCCTCGAACGGTCGGGGAACGTCTTCGCATTCTTGATCGGAAACCGCTAGCCGGGCAATACCCAAGAAAGCGGGGCACCTCCGACTGATGTGACATCCAACGCAGTTCCCGTCTCCGCACGCCTTCGCAGCCTGTCAGCCCGCACCCGCACGCCGGAGCGGGCAGCCCGAAGTCCGGGTGGCCGCAAGGCCGTTGCCGCTAGGCTGGCGGGCTCCGGACGTCCGTCGGGCCTCCCACGACGCGTCCGTCCACTGAATCCGGATTCGACCATACCGGCAGCGGTCGAATCCACAAGCCCCGTTTCCCCGCACCCCACCGACGCCCCGGTGAAGCGCTGGTGAGCGTACGGTGAAGCGGCCGATGGCGCGGCCCTCCATGCCCTATGCGGCGCTCCCGAGCGTCAGCGCGTACGCCTCCCGGAGGTCCCGGCCGCCGTACGCGAAGGTCGCGAGCTCGCTGACGTGGTGGTCGGCGTTCACCGCCACGGACGCCGGAACGGCCGCGAACAGTTCCGTGTCGGACCGGGAATCCCCGTACGCCACGCAGTCGGCCCGGCTCAGCCCGAACGACGCGCAGAGCTCGTCGGCGATCCGTACCTTCGCCCCGGCGGAGAGGATGCCCGCCGGATCCACCCGCTCCCGGAACGGCACCGCCGGCCACCGCGAGCCGTGCGCGGCGTCCGCGCCCCAGTCCAGCAGCCGTTCCACGAAGAACGACGGCGACAAAGAGATCACCGCGCAGCGCTCGCCGCGCGCGCGGATGTCCGCCCACACCTCACGGATACCGGCCAGCCAGGGCGCCGCCTCGAACGCGGCCGCGACATCGGCGTGTGTGAGCTCGGTCCACAGGTCACAGGCCAGCTGGGCGAAGCGCGGCGGCGTCAGCTCGCCGGCCGCGAACGCGCGCTCCAGCTCGCCGGTCTCCCGCTCCAGCCCGAGCTGCCGGGCGATCTCCACGGCGGCGGCCGATCGGTAGAGCAGCGTCCCGTCCAGGTCAAAAAGGTGCAGCTTGGCCATGGGGGCGAGGGTAGGCCGTGGCCTGCATTCGCAGCCGGGGCGGGTCGGTCGGGTCGGGGCGGTGAGGTCGGTGGGGTCGGTCGGGTCGGTCGGGTCGGTCGGGTCGGTCGGGTCGGTCGGGTCGGTCGGGTCGGTCGGGTCGGTCGGGTACCGCGTACTCGTCCGCGCGTACGGAGGGATACTCCCGCCGTCAGACGCGCTGCCGGCCGGCGGGCGGGACGGTGGGGGCATGCAGCAGCTCAGCCGACCCGCACGGCGGGCCACTCTCGTCGTCCACGTCGTCGTCTCCGTCGCGTGGCTCGGGCTCACGCTCGGCCTCCTGGCGCTCGGCATCGCGGCGGCGGCCGCGGGGGACGGTGCGTCCGGCAGTACGGGTACGACCAGTGGTGCGGGTGCGTCCAGCGCTGCCGTGGGCCTCGCCGGAGCCGCCTACCGCTCGATGAAGGTCTTCGTCGACTGGCTGATCGTCCCGCTCGCGCTGCTCACCCTCGTGACCGGCCTCGTCCTGTCGCTCGGTACGCCGTGGGGGCTGGCCCGGCACCGGTGGGTGGTCACCAAGTTCTGGCTGACCCTGGGCGCGGTCGCCGCGACCGTGTTCGCGCTGCGTACGCAGGTCAACAGTGCGGCGGCCGCGGTGACGGCGGGCCGCCCGGTGCCGCCGGAGGTCGACCTCGTCGCGGCGCCGGCCGTCGCGCTGACGCTGTACGTCTTCCTGACCGCCGTCTCAGTGCTGAAGCCCTGGGGGCCGACAGCACGCGGCCGCCGCCTGCGCGGAGAGCGCGGGCGGCGGCCGGAGAGGGCTGGCCGGGCGGGCCGGGCGGCCGTGGGGTGATCACCGCAAGGCAGTGATCACCGCAGGGAGGTGATCGCCACAGGGGAGTGATCACTCCAGGCCGGCGGCCTCACGGGCGGCGGTCGCGATCCGGTGGTCCTGCTCGGGCGCGCCGCCGCCGAAGCCGATCGCACCGATCAGCCGGCCGTCGCGGTGCAGCGGTACGCCGCCCGCGATGAACAGCAGCGGCCGGTCGAGCGCGGTCGGCAGCGAGTGGAAGAGGCCGTCGGGGCGTACCAGGTCGACCAGGTCCGCGGTCGGCGCGTCCAGCTGCAGCGCGGTGTACGCCTTGCGGGTGCTGGTCTCGCCGGAGATCAGGACGGCGTCGTCGTCCCGCCGGAAGGCGAGCAGATGGCCGCCCGCGTCCAGGACGGTGACGCTGCCGCGTACGCCTTCACCGTCGGCGGCCCGCCGCGCGGCCTCGACGAGGGCGTCCGCGTCACCGGTGGTCAGCGGGCGAACGGCGGTGATGGTCTCGGGGGTGCTCACGGGGTGGTGCTCCCTTGGGGGTGTGGGGTGTGGAGTCGTGGGGTGTGGAGTCGTGCCGTGTGGGGTTGTGCGGTGTGGGGTCGCGCTGAGTGATGTTTTGCGGGGCCGTAGCACTCGCAGCCGGGGCCCGCGGCTCTTGTGCCGCCGCCGTTACGCCCGCGTGGTCTCCGCCGGGCTGCCCTGCGCCAGGCCGCCTGCCAGGGCGTCCTGCGCGGTGGCCTGCTCGGCCGCCCGTCGCGCCGCCGAGTGCTCCACCGCCGAGTGCTTCGCCGACGCCGTGCCCGCGACGAGCCGGTCGGTTCCGGCATCGGCCGCCCCGCCGTGCGTCCGGCCGGCGCCCCGGTCCCGGCGCTCCAGCGCGGCCGACCAGAAGGCCAGGACCAGCGCGGACGCCGCGAGCAGCGCGCCGACCCAGTTCGGGGCCGTGACGCCGAAGCCGGCCGAGATGACCATCCCGCCGAGCCAGGCGGCGATCGCGTTGCCGAGGTTGAAGGCACCGATGTTGACGGCGGAGGCCAGCGTGGGCGCGTCAGCGGTCTGGTCCAGCACCCGCTTCTGCAGCGGCGGCACGGTCGCGAACCCGAATGCGCCGATCAGCGGGATGGCGACCGCCGCGGCGACCTTGTCGTACGCGGTGAACGTGAAGGTACCCAGCACGACGGCCAGCGCCGTGAGCGCCACGTACAGCATCGGCATCAGCGCGCGGTCGGCGAACTTCCCGCCGATCAGGTTGCCGATCACCATCCCGACGCCGAAGAGGACGAGCAGCCAGGTGACGGAGGAGTCGGCGTACCCGGCGGCCTCGGTCATCATCGGCGCGATGTAGGTGATCGCGGCGAACACGCCGCCGAAGCCCAGCACGGTCATGGCCATGGCCAGCAGCACCTGCGGATTGCGGAAGGCGGCCAGCTCGCGCCGGAGGTTCGTGCCGGAGTGCCCCTCGCGGGCGGGCTCGCGCCGGTCGGCCGGTACCAGGGCGGCGATGCCCAGCAGCCCGAGGACGCCGAGCGCGGCCACGATGAAGAACGTCGCGCGCCAGCCGATGCTCTGGCCGATGAAGGTGCCGGCCGGGACGCCGACGACGTTGGCGACGGTCAGACCGGTGAACATCATCGCGATCGCACCGGCCTTCTTGTGCGGCGCGACCAGGCCCGCGGCCACGATCGAGCCGATGCCGAAGAACGCGCCGTGCGCGAGCGAGGCGATCACCCGGCCGGCGAGCATCACGCCGAAGACGGGTGCGACGGCCGAGACGAGGTTGCCCGCGACGAACAGCCCCATCAGCAGCATGAGCATCCGCTTGCGCGAGACGCGGGCGCCGAGGATGGCCAGGAGCGGGGCGCCGACCACGACACCGAGCGCATAGCCGGTGGTCAGGAAGCCGGCGGTGGGGATGGAGACGCCGAAGTCAGCGGCGACCTCCGGCAGCAACCCCATGATCACGAACTCGGTGGTGCCGATTCCGAAGGCGCCGATTGCCAGCGCCAGTAGTGCGAGAGGCATGACTGGGCCCTTCAAAACGTTGCAGGGGAAGGTTGGATGCGTTCACAATAATTGCAGGCGCGGGTTACTTGCAAGCGCTGGCTATTTCGCGGGTGACCTACCCTGAGAGGTACGACCCAAAGGAGGGTTCTCATGACGCAGTGCCAGCAGACGGTCCGCGCGCCCGGCCTCGCCCAGGGGTGGTGCGCGCTCTCCGCCCTGCACGGCCGGATCGAGTCGCACATCGAGCGCGCCCTGCAGGACGGGCACGACCTGAGCGTGCGCGAGTACTCCGTGCTGAACGTGCTGAGCGAGCAGCACGACGGGGTGGGCGGCCATCTGCGCATGCACCAGGTCGCCGACGCCGTCGTCCTCAGCCAGAGCGCGACAACGCGCCTGGTCACCCGGCTTGAGGAGCGTGGACTGCTGTCGCGCTACCTGTGCCCCGACGACCGTCGTGGCATCTACACCAATGTCACGGAGCAGGGCCACCGGCTGCTGGAGCAGGCCCGTCCGACGCACGACGCCGCGCTGGCCGAGGCGCTGCAGGAAGCCGCCCGCCGGCCGGAGCTGGCCCCGCTGGTGGCCGCGGTGGAGGGCATGGCCACGGGAGCGGTACCGGCCGAGGCCTGATCCGCTGCGGAAGGCACGGCCGCACGGGCGGCGCCGGCCGGCCGAAGCCTGATCCGCGGAGGCGCGTGCCGCTCGGCCGGGCGGCCCGGGCCGACTGATCAAGAGTGGTGCGCGCTACGCGCCGGACCCCTGGGACACGGGCCGCACACGGCATATCGTCGCGCGCATGAGCGATTTCAAGATCCGCCGGGCGACCGAGGCGGATATCCCCGCCATCGTGGCGCTGCTGGCCGACGACCCGCTGGGCGCCACCCGTGAGTCGCCCGACGACCCGACTCCGTACCGCACGGCGTACAAGCGGCTGGCCGACGACCCGAACCAGCACCTGGTGGTCGCCGAACACGACGGCCGCATCGTGGGCACCCTTCAGCTCACCGTCATCCCCGGCCTCTCCCGGCGCGGCGCCACCCGCTCGATCGTCGAGGGTGTGCGCATCCACTCCGACGAGCGGGGGAGCGGCCTGGGCACCCGGCTCATGGACTGGGCCGTGGAGGAATCCCGCGCGCTCGGCGTGCAGTTGATCCAGCTGACCTCCGACGCGACCCGCGTCGACGCACACCGCTTCTACGAGCGCATCGGCTTCGAGGCCTCCCACCTGGGCTTCAAACGCCAGCTGTGACCTGGGGGCCTGGTGCAACAGCTGTGGTGAGCACTCCGTGTCCCCTACGGGCCTACGGGCCTACGGGGCTATGGGGCTATGGGGCTGCGGGGCTGCGGGGCCTATGAGGCCCATGGGCTTACGGGGCCTGTGAGGCCTACGGGGTCTGTGGGACTTCCATAGCCGCGGCGCCCTGGGCCTGAGAGGGCTGCGCAGAACCGTCAACGCCCTCCGCAGTGCCGTCGGCGTCCACGCTGTGGGCGCCCACACTTCCCTCGGCGTCCACATCACCCTCGGCGCCCATACCGCCCTCGACGTCCATACCGTCGTCGACAGGGCCGGAAGAACCGGCGATGTCACCCGAACGCACCCTTGACCGGGCCCGGTGCGCCTTCTGCCGGCAGGCCCCACCGCAGTAGCGGGCGGGCCGGCCGGTATGCGCCGAAGGTACAGGTACGCCGCATTCTTCGCACAGAGTTTCGTTACAGTCGGCCGCTTCGAACGGTAGTTTCGTTACGTCTCGCCCGGCGCGCAGCGCGTCGCACATCAGCGCCGTCATACGCCCCACGACAGCGTCCTCAGGCTCCGCACCCAGGGGATAATCCGTACCGACCCCGTTTTCCCCCGTCGCTGCACGGCCTTCACTCGACCGGCGTACTTCCATGGCCATGCAGCCGGTCAACAGCACCCGGACATCGGCCAGAACCACATCCTGGCGCACCGCACCGGCCCGCTGCGCCCTGTGCAGCAAAACCTCCAACGCCGCCCAGAATTCCCGCTCCAGCCCCGGCTCCACCGGGCGCGCACGGATCACTTCCGCACCTTCCAGCGCGGCGCTCATCGCCTTGTTCTGCGCGGCCAGCCTGACCACCGAGGAAATGAAGCGAAAAAACACCTCGCCCGGGTCCGGCACATCGGCCAAGTCCCGTGCGCTGTCGGTGAACAGCCGCAGCCGGTCCGCGACCGTCGCCTTGAACAGCGCGTCTTTCGAAGGGAAATGACGGTAAACGGTGCCGGCCCCCACCCCCGCGCGCCGAGCGATCTCTCCAAGCGGAACGTTCAACCCGCGTTCCTCAAACGCAGTTCGGGCCGCCTGCAACACGAGAGCCCGATTGCGTCGCGCGTCGGCACGCAATGCCGAGGTCTCTTTCTCCGGCATTCTCCGGCCTCCTCGAAAACGGCTGCACCACTGTCTCGGAAACCGTGCAGATAAACGGGCCGGACGTTCCGATTCTAAGCACCGCCAAATGCGTGACCGGTGACCTGTGGCCCGGCGCGCCGTCCCCGGAGCGTCAGAAATGCGCCGGACGAGGCCGGGTGAGGCCGGCCGCGGCCCTACCGAGGCCCGGCCGCGGCCGGCAAAAAGCACTCCCCGAACCGGGCTGTCGATTCCGTTTATCGGACAGCCGCCGAGCTGCCCCCGGCAGATGCGAGTGGGCCGGCTCAAAAAAAGGGGTGCCACCTGCCCCCCTTCGGCTACCTTCTGGCCGCTCAACTACCCACCCAAGTGATCGTTAAATTAGGGGAGTTGGGGGTCCAGCGTTCCGTTTTCAGGTGAATGGATGCCGAACGACCGCCTCGGGCTGCCGATGCTCGTCAGACCAGGACCCGCCGGGCTCCCCGCGGGCGCGACTACCCCTGGACACGAGTGCCTCGGACACGCGACTGCCCCCGGACACGGATGTCTCGGACACGCGACTGCCCCCGGACACGGGTGCTGGCGCACAGCCGCACATGCCGCCCGGCGGATGCCCGGCACGGCCTCCCCCCCCCGCCAACGTGGCCGCGTCGCCCACACATGACTGTGGGGCCGTGTTTCACGTGAAACACGGCCCCACTCAGCTCTTATCGCGGCCTACAGGCCCAAAAGTCACCCGACTGGCCTAGCCAGGCCGGTACTGCCGCCTGCAGACCAGTCGCCCCCTCCTGGGCGCCCTGCACGAAGGGGTCAGCCCCCGATCACCGCGTCCCATGCGGCTCCGGCAGCCTTCACAGCGGCGTCCGTGTCCGGCTCGGCGTCCAGCGTGCGCAGCCCCGCGGCCAGTGCGGACAGCGCGGCGAACACCACTCCCCGGTCCGCGGCGCGGCCGTAGTGGTTGAGGCGGATCATCTCGGTGGCCAGCGTGCCGGCCGCGGCCTGCAGCGGCACCCCACCGTCGGCGGCCAGCGCAGCGGCCACGATCTCGCGGGCGTCCGGCCCCTCCGGCGCCCGCAGCGTCGTCGCCGCCGGCGCCGCGTCCTCGTCGCGGAGCACATACGGCGTCAGACCGCCCAGGGCACGTACGCCCGCACGCGTCGCAGCTGCTGCCGCACGGTGACGGGTGATGACGGCGTCCAGCCCCTCGGCCGCCACCCGGTCCACGGCCTGCTCCAGTGCCAGCATCTCCAGCTGCGCCGGAGCGTGCGGCAGGGCCTTACGGCCACCGTCGATCCAGCGGTCCTTCCAGTCCTGCAGCGAGAGGTAGGAGCGGCGCGGAGCCTGCTCGTTGGCGGCGATCCGCTCCCAGGCACGGGCGCTCACCGAAGCGACCGAGACCCCGGCCGGGCCCGCCAGCGCCTTCTGTCCGCCGATCACGCACAGGTCCACGCCCCACTCGTCGGTACGCAGCGGCTCGGCACCCACCGACGCGACCGCGTCCAGCATCAGCAGCGCCCCGTGCTCCCGCACCACGGCGCCGATCTCGGCCACGGGGTTGGTGTTGCCGGTCGCGGCCTCGGCGTGCACCAGGCTCACGAATTCGATGGCGGGGTTCTCCCGCAGCGCGTCCGCCACCTGCTGCGGCGAGACCGCACCGGTGAACGGCGCACTGATCGTCACGACGTCGGCGCCGCAGGACCGCAGCCAGCCGCCGAAGGTCTCGCCGTACGGTCCGGTGATGATGTTCAGCGCGGTGCTGCCGGGCCTGACGGCCGAGCGGATGCATGCCTCCAGCGGCAGCAGCGCCTCGCCCTGCATCGTCACGACGTCCGCTTCGGTCCCCATCAGCGCGGCGACCTTGTCCTCGATCCGCGCGAAGTGCGCCGCGGTGAGCGGCGGCAGGTCGAGCAGCGCCGGGGAGTCGGAGTTCGCGGTCGCGGTCGCATCGTTCACGGCAGTCACAGTGGCCTTCCAGCGGTAGCGGGCCCCGCACGACGGCGGCTCCCGGGCACTCCTGATATCTGGCTCGACTGTACGTCCGCCCCGCCGCCCCGCCTCCGGCACCCGCTGTCCACGGGCGTCCCGCTACCGGTCCCCGTTGACGCCTCGACCCGGCGTCTCAGCCCTCTGTGCGCCAGCCGCCTTGGTCGACGCCGCCCGGCACCGGCGCCGCCGGCTCGTACGGGGCGCGGGTGAACACGAACGTGCCCAGGTCCAGGTGGCTCACCGAGCCGTCCCCGGCCCGCACGGCGCGCAGCGTCTCCCCCGCGTAGTAGCCGTCCAGCCCCGTCCAGGTGCCGTCCTCCGACGGCCTGAACCGCGAGCTGCGGCCGCCGCCCGACACCGGGCCCAGCTCCAGCTCCCGGTCCGCACGCAGCCGCAGGACGAACGGGCTGGCGCCCCAGTACCAGGGACCGGTCAGCGCCAGCAGCTCCTCGTCCAGGGGGCCGGCCAGCGGTCGCCACGGCGCGGGGATCCGCGGCTCCCGCTCGGCGACGATCCGTACGAGATCGGCGGCGATACCGCTCACCGCCGGGCCCGACGTGCAGTTGGCCAGCGCGAGACCCGCCAGCCCCTCGTCCGTGCGGGGATCCGCGCCGATCCACAGCGACGCCAGAAAGCCCGGCATGGAGCCGGTGTGCCCGGCCAGCACCCGGCCGTCGTCCGTCCGCAGCAGCTGCAGCCCCAGGCCGTAGCCCGTGGTCCAGTCGCCCTCCGCCGGCACCGCGGGGGTCCGCATCTCGGCGACGCTCGTCGCGCTCAGCACTCGTTCGTCGCCGCGGGACAGGAACGCCGCCCACCGGCACAGGTCCGCCGCCGTGGACCACAGCTGGCCCGCCGGGGCCATCAGGCCGGTGTCCTCGGCAGGTTCGGGCAGCAGCACATCCGCCCACGGGTGCACCGCCCAGCCCGTCGCATGCGGCGCGACCGGTTCGAGCGTCGTACGCGTCATACCCAGTGGCTCCAGCACCTCACGCCGCAGCACCTCACCCCAGTGCGTATCGCCGCGGAGCCGCTCGACGAGCGCGCCCAGCAGCGCGTATCCGGGGTTGGAGTAGTGGTGCCGCCGCCCCGCGGGGTGGCGGCGCGGCCGCTCGCCGAAGAGGTCGGCAGAGCCCGGCCGCAGCCTCCCCGGCGTGCGCTCCCACCACGGCCCGCGTGCCTCGGCCGCCAGGCCCGCACTGTGCGCGAGCAGCTGCGCGACCGTCGCGTCCGGCACCGGAGTGTCCTTGAGGTGCTTGCCGACCGGATCCGCGAGGTCGAGCAGCCCCTCGTCCCGCAGCCGCATGACCAGCACCGCCACGAACGTCTTGGTGATCGAGCCGATGCGGTACTGCACATCGCCGTGCGGCACCGCGCCGTCGACCGTCCCCCGCAGCCCCAGCCAGGCCGGCCGCCCGTCCCGTACGACCGCACCGGCCATCGACGGTGCACGCCCCTCGGACTGCCCGACGGCCAGTCGCCGCCACAGCTCCCGCCGGGTGCCCGCCAACAGCTCCGCGCCTTCGCGCTCCGCGTCCGAGGACACCACCACGCCACCCCACTCCGTCATGCCCCCATGCTCGCAGAGCACCACGCAACGCCCCTGCCCAGCAAACGCATTCGGCGAGCCCGGACCCATGAACGACGTGAGCCGCCGACGCATCGACGCGCCGGCGGCAAGGACAACGGGGGGCACCTCGCCCCGCTCGGCTACCGCGTCACGTCTGGGCCATGTCCACGAAGCGGGAGTAGTGGCCCTGGAAGGCGACGGTGATGGTGGCGGTGGGGCCGTTACGGTGCTTGCCGACGATGATGTCCGCCTCGCCGGCTCTGGGGGACTCCTTCTCGTAGGCGTCCTCGCGGTGCAGCAGGATGACCATGTCGGCGTCCTGCTCGATCGATCCGGACTCTCGGAGGTCGGAGACCTGCGGCTTCTTATCCGTACGCTGCTCGGGACCACGGTTCAGCTGCGAGAGCGCGATGACCGGCAGCTCCAGCTCCTTGGCCAGCAGCTTGAGGTTACGGGACATGTCCGAGACCTCCTGCTGGCGGCTCTCGACGCGCTTGGAGCCACCGGACTGCATCAGCTGCAGATAGTCGATGACCACGAGCTTGAGGTCCTGCCGCTGCTTGAGGCGGCGGCACTTCGCCCGGATCTCCATCATCGAGAGGTTCGGCGAGTCGTCGATGAAGAGCGGCGCGGCCGAGACGTCGGGCATGCGGCGGGCCAGCCGGGTCCAGTCCTCGTCCGTCATCGCGCCGGAGCGCATGTGGTGCAGCGCCACCCGCGCCTCGGCGGACAGCAGACGCATCGCGATCTCGTTGCGGCCCATTTCGAGCGAGAAGATCACGCTCGGCATGTTGTGCTTGATCGAACATGCCCGGGCGAAGTCCAGCGCGAGCGTGGACTTACCCATCGCCGGACGGGCCGCGACGACGATCATCTGGCCGGGGTGCAGGCCGTTCGTCAGGGAGTCCAGGTCGGAGAAGCCGGTGGGGACGCCGGTCATCTGGCCCTGGCGGGAGCCGATCGCCTCGATCTCGTCGAGCGCGCCCTCCATGATGTCGCCGAGCGGGAGGTAGTCCTCGCTGGTGCGCTGCTCGGTGACGGCGTAGATCTCCGCCTGCGCGCTGTTGACGATCTCGTCTACGTCGCCGTCGGCGGCGTATCCCATCTGCGTGATCTTCGTACCGGCCTCGACCAGCCGGCGCAGCACCGCCCGCTCGTGAACGATCTCGGCGTAGTACTCCGCGTTGGCCGCGGTCGGCACGGACTGCACAAGGGTGTGCAGGTACGACGCGCCGCCCACCCGGCCGATCTCGCCGCGCTTGGTCAGCTCGGCGGCGACGGTGATCGGGTCGGCGGGCTCGCCCTTGGCGTACAGGTCGAGGACGGCCTGATAGACCAGCTCGTGCGCGGGGCGGTAGAAGTCGTGGCCCTTGAGGACCTCCACCACGTCGGCGATGGCGTCCTTGGAGAGCAGCATGCCGCCCAGTACGGACTGCTCCGCGTCCAGGTCCTGCGGCGGGACCCGCTCGAAGCCACCGCCGGACCACGCGCCGCCGCTGTCCTCGCGGTCGAACCGGTCCTCGCGGCCGCGCCCCTTGCCGTCGTTCCGGCGGGAGGGAGCGGGCAGCCGGTCGCCGGGGCCGGCGTCGGCCCAGGGGTCCTCCATGGCCTCGGGCATGCTCACCACGCCACCTCTTCCCGTCCGCGGTGCGGACCTTGCTGTGCCCTTCTTTCTTACGGCACTGCTCTGACAAACGAGTCACCCGACTCCGCTTACGGCGCGACGAGTTCGGATGAATCCAGGGACCGGCACGGGGAAGGGGCGCCGCATAACGGTAGGCCTGTGGGCACCGTCCGCCAATCTGGTTATCCACAGGCCATGTGGATGATCGCCCCCAACCTGTGGAGAACCCCCCGGATCCTGTGCACGGCGCGGGGGAAATCAGTGTGGACAAACACACAATCACCCCTTCCCACCGCCCCTGACCTGCACTTTTCTCATCCATAGCCTGTGGGGGAGAAAAACTTCGGCAACCTGTTCAAGATCGCGACAATCGGTGTGGAGACACGTACTCCACACTGTGGAAAGTAAGGAGCACTATGCAGTTGTGTCTCTTACCTGTGGAAGATTAGATTGGGTGCATGACACAGGCTCCCGCGAAGCCCCGGCGCACCGGCCGCAGGCACGACCGCGAGATCATCGCACTCGCCCTTCCCGCGTTCGGCGCGCTCGTCGCGGAACCGCTCTTCGTCATGGTCGACAGCGCCGTCATCGGCCACCTCGGCACCCCGCAGCTGGCCGGGCTCGGCGTCGCCGCCGCCCTCCTCACGACGGCCGTCTCCGTCTTCGTCTTCCTCGCGTACGCCACCACGGCGGCCGTCGCCCGCCGCGTCGGCGCCGGAGATCTCTCCGCGGCGATCCGCCAGGGCATGGACGGCATCTGGCTCGCCCTCCTCCTCGGCGCCGCAGTGATCGTCGTCGTACTGCCCACCGCCCCCTGGCTGGTCGATGTGTTCGGCGCCTCCACCACAGCGGCTCCGTACGCCACCACCTACCTGCGCATCAGCGCCCTCGGCATCCCGGCGATGCTCGTCGTACTCGCCGCCACCGGCGTGCTCCGCGGCCTGCAGGACACCAGAACCCCGCTCTACGTCGCCATCGGCGGCTTCACGGTCAACGCCGTCCTCAACATGGGCCTCGTCTACGGCGCCGGCCTGGGGATCGCCGGCTCCGCCTGGGGCACCGTGATCGCCCAGTGCGGCATGGCGGCCGTCTACCTCACGGTGGTCGTACGAGGCGCCCGCCGCCACGGCGCCTCGCTGCGCCCCGACGCTGCCGGCATCCGCGCCTCCGCGCAGGCCGGCGTGCCGCTGCTCGTGCGCACCCTCTCCCTGCGTGCCGTACTGATGATCGCGACGGCGGTGGCGGCACGGCTCGGCGACGCCGATGTGGCCGCCCACCAGATCATCCTGACCCTGTGGTCGCTGCTGGCCTTCGCGCTGGATGCGATCGCCATCGCGGGCCAGGCCATCATCGGGCGCTATCTCGGCGCGGGAGACGTGGACGGAGCCAAGGCCGCCTGCCGCCGCATGGTCGAGTGGGGCATCGCCGCGGGAGTGGTGCTGGGCATCCTGGTCGCGCTGGCCCGGCCGTTGTTCATCCCGCTGTTCACCGCCGACCCGGCCGTGAAGGACGTCCTGCTGCCGGCCCTGCTGGTGGTGGCGGTGAGCCAGCCCGTCTCCGGCATCGTCTTCGTTCTCGACGGCGTGCTGATGGGCGCGGGGGACGGGCCGTACCTCGCCGGGGCGATGCTGGTCACGCTGGCGGTCTTCGCACCGGTGGCCCTGGCCGTGCCGGCGCTGGGCGGCGGGCTGACAGCCCTGTGGTGGTCGATGACGCTGATGATGGTGGTCCGCATGCTGACCCTGTGGATCCGTACCCGCTCCGGCCGCTGGATCGTGACGGGCGCCGCCCGCTGAGGACGGGCAGCAGGGCCCACCGGCCCGCCGGACAGCAGCAGGGGCCGCATCCCGGAAGGATGCGGCCCCTGCTGTGTGACTCGCTCACCGTGCCGCGTCAGCGGGCTGCTGCCCGCGGCCGGTGATGAGGCCGTGCGATCGGACTGCACTCAGGCAGCGACGACCTCGACGCCGAGGTTGGCGACAACCTCGGAGTGCAGGCGCACGGAGACCTGGTGCGCGCCCAGGGTCTTGATCGGCGAACCGACCTCCACGCGACGCTTGTCCACGTCCGGGCCACCGGCAGCCTTGATCGCCGAGGCGATGTCGGCCTGGGTGACGGAGCCAAACAGGCGGCCGGCGTCACCGGCGCGGACGGCCAGCTTCACCTTGACGCCCTCGAGCTGACCCTTGATCTCGTTGGCCTGCTCGACCGACGCGATCTCGCGGATCTTGCGACCGCGGCGGATCTGCTCGACGTCCTTCTCGCCACCCTTGGTCCAGCGGATAGCGAAACCGCGCGGGACCAGGTAGTTACGGGCGTAACCGTCACGGACGTCAACGACGTCGCCGGCGGTGCCGAGGCCGGAGACCTCGTGGGTGAGGATGATCTTCATGTTTCGGTCACCCTTCCCTTATCGCGCGGTGGAGGTGTAGGGCAGCAGCGCCATCTCACGGCTGTTCTTCACGGCCGTGGCGACGTCACGCTGGTGCTGGGTGCAGTTGCCGGTGACTCGGCGGGCACGGATCTTGCCGCGGTCGGAAATGAACTTCCGCAGCAGGTTCGTGTCCTTGTAGTCGACGTAGGAGATCTTCTCCTTGCAGAACACGCAAACCTTCTTCTTCGGCTTGCGAGCAGGCGGCTTCGCCATTGTCTCTCTCCAGTGAGTTTCAAGAAGTTTGTGCTGGCGCCCTCAGGCCACCGGGCCCACGTTTCACGTGAAACCGTGTTTCACGTGAAACAGCCCCGCGTGTACGTGCCAGACGTACGTGCCTAGAAGGGCGGCTCGTCCGAGTAGCCGCCGCCGGAGCCGCCGCCCCAGCCGCCACCGCCGCCACCCTGCTGGCCACCGCCTGCAGGAGCACTGGTCGCCCAGGGGTCGTCGGCGGGAGCCCCGCCCCCGCCGCCCTGCTGGCCGCCGGGGCCACCGCCCCAGCCGCCGCCGCCCTGGCCGCCGCCCTGCGGGCCGCCGCCGAAGCCGCCGCCCTGAGCACCCCGGCCGCTGGTCTTGGTGACCTTGGCCGTGGCATTGCGCAGGCTCGCGCCGACCTCGTCGACGTCGAGCTCGTAGACCGTGCGCTTCACGCCCTCGCGGTCCTCGTACGACCGCTGCTTCAGGCGGCCCTGCACGATCACGCGGGTACCCCGCGTGAGGGACTCGGCGACGTTCTCCGCCGCCTGACGCCACACCGAGCAGGTCAGGAACAGGCTCTCGCCGTCCTTCCACTCATTGGTCTGACGGTCGAAGGTGCGGGGAGTGGACGCGACGCGGAACTTCGCGACCGCCGCACCGGACGGGGTGAAGCGCAGCTCGGGGTCATCGACAAGATTGCCGACGACCGTGATGACGGTCTCGCCTGCCATTAGGGGAACCTCTCGGCGGGTGTGCTGCTGGCTGCTGTGTTGCTACTCGAACCCGATGTCCGCTGAACGCTTACGCGGTCAGTGGGTCTCGGGACGGAGGACCTTGGTCCGGAGGACCGACTCGTTCAGGTTCATCTGACGGTCGAGCTCCTTGACGACGGCCGGCTCGGCCTGGAGGTCGATGACCGAGTAGATGCCCTCGGGCTTCTTGTTGATCTCGTACGAGAGACGACGACGGCCCCAGGTGTCGACCTTCTCGACCTTGCCGTTGCCCTCACGGACGACGGAAAGGAAGTTCTCGATCAGGGGGGAGACAGCGCGCTCCTCCAGATCGGGGTCGAGGATGACCATCACCTCGTAGTGACGCATGTGGAACCCACCTCCTTTGGACTCAGCGGCCACGGTCGTTCCGTGGCAGGAGGGTCGTGATGCGTTCCGCGCCCGGCCCGTACAGCGAATGCGGACAGACATGGGCGCAGACCGTACAGAGTACCTGCCGGAAGGCTTCCGGTTGAAATCAGGCCGGGGATCCCCTCAATCTGGAACACAACGGGTGTGAGCGGCGTTACAGTGCGCCGCCCTGTCTACGGAGGTGCCGCATGGCACATGCAGTACAGCCCCAGAAGTCCCAGCAGCACGGCCTGCTCGCCGTGCTGAACAGCGACGGCAAGGCGCATCCGGTCGAGAACACCCTCGCCGCGGTCACCCTCGTACTGGGGCTCATCGCCGTGATCTCCGCCGCCTTCACCCATCTGCACCTGCTCAGCTCCTGGGCCGGCCTCGTCGGTATCGCCACGGGCGCCTGGGGACAGTTCATCTCCGTGACCACCGGTGAGCGCTTCCTGCTGATCATCGGCCTCGGCGCTGCGGCGCTCGGGTTCTTCCTCGGCATGGCGCACGGAGGCCTCTTCGGAGGCGTACTGGGCTGACCGCACCGATGACGTACGGGCGTGTGCGTCCGTAGGCCCAGACGGGGCGCTCCCTTGGCGCAGTAGGCTTCGGCGCGAGAGCCGGAGCCCCGACCACGGGGACAAACCTGCCGAGGAGCGCCCCGCATGAGCCTGACCCTGAGGACCATCAGTCGAGAGCAGCATCTGGCATACATCCAGAGCCTGCCCGCGGCGAGTCACATGCAGGTTCCGGCCTGGGCCGACGTGAAGTCCGAGTGGCGCTCGGAGAACCTGGGCTGGTTCGACTCCGCCGGGCAGCTCGTCGGCGCCGGGCTGGTCCTCTACCGCCAGCTGCCCAAGATCAAGCGGTACCTCGCGTACCTGCCCGAGGGCCCCGTCATCAACTGGTACTCCCCGAACCTGGAGGACTGGCTGCGCCCGATGCTCGCGCATCTGAAGCAGCAGGGTGCCTTCTCCGTGAAGATGGGCCCGCCGGTCATCATCCGCCGCTGGGACGCGGCCGCGATCAAGGGCGGCATTCAGGACCCCGACGTCAAGCGGCTGCGTGACGTGGAGGCCACCCACATCGAGCCGCGCGCCTTCGAGGTCGCCGACCGCCTGCGCCGTATGGGCTGGCAGCAGGGCGAGGACGGCGGCGCGGGCTTCGGCGACGTACAGCCCCGCTACGTCTACCAGGTGCCGCTGGAGAACCGCTCGCTGGAGGACGTCCACAAGGGCTTCAACCAGCTGTGGCGCCGCAACATCAAGAAGGCCGACAAGGCCGGCGTCGAGGTCGTCCAGGGCGGCTACGAGGACCTCGCCGAATGGCAGCGGCTGTACGAGATCACCGCGGTGCGTGACCAGTTCCGCCCGCGGCCGCTGAGCTACTTCCAGCGCATGTGGACGGCCCTCAACAGCGAGGACCCCAACCGCATGCGGCTGTACTTCGCCCGCCACAACGGGGTGAACCTCTCCGCGGCGACGATGCTGGTCGTCGGGGGGCATGTCTGGTACTCGTACGGCGCGTCCGACAACATCGGCCGTGAGGTCCGCCCGTCCAACGCGATGCAGTGGCGGATGCTGCGGGACGCCTACGCGCTCGGCGCGACCGTCTACGACCTGCGCGGCATCAGCGACTCGCTGGACGAGACGGATCATCTCTTCGGCCTGATCCAGTTCAAGGTCGGCACCGGCGGGCAGGCGGCGGAGTACCTGGGCGAGTGGGACTTCCCGCTGAACAAGTTCCTGCACAAGGCGCTGGACATCTACATGTCGCGGCGCTGACCACTCGCCTGCGACGTTCCCCACAGATCCACGCACCACAGCCACGAGAAAGGTTCACGGGCCGGCCATGGCGCTCACCCTCTACGTCGACACCGCGCGCTGGCGGGCGCACCAGCAGCAGGTGCTGCAGCAGTTCCCGGGACTGGTCCCGGTCTGCAAAGGCAACGGCTACGGCTTCGGTCACGAGCGCCTCGCCGACGAGGCCACCCGCCTGGGTTCCGACCTGCTGGCCGTCGGCACCACCTACGAAGCGGCCCGCATCAAGGACTTCTTCAGCGGTGACCTGCTCGTCCTGACGCCGTTCCGGCACGGCGAGGAGCCGGTACCGCTGCCGGACCGGGCGATCCGCTCGGTCTCCTCCGTCCAGGGGCTCGGCGGCCTGGCCGGCGCCCGGGTCGTGATCGAGGTCATGAGCAGCATGAAGCGGCACGGCGTCACGCCGGAGGAGCTGCCGATGCTGACCTCGGCGATCGAGAACGTACGGCTGGAAGGCTTCGCCATCCACCTGCCGCTGGACCGCACCGACGGCACCGACGCCGTCGACGAGGTCATCGGCTGGATGGACCGGCTGCGTAACGCGCGGCTGCCGCTGCACACCATGTTCGTCAGCCACCTCAAGGCCGATGAGCTGCACCGGCTGCAGGCCCAGTTCCCGCAGACCCGTTTCCGGGCCCGGATCGGTACCCGCCTCTGGCTCGGGGACCACGACGCCACGGAGTACCGCGGCTCGGTCCTGGACGTCACCCGGGTGGCCAAGGGCGACCGCTTTGGCTACCGGCAGCAGAAGGCGGCCTCCGACGGCTACCTGGTCGTGGTGGCCGGCGGCACCTCGCACGGCGTCGGCCTGGAGTCGCCGAAGGCGCTGCACGGCGTAATGCCGCGCGCCAAGGGCGTCGCACGGGCGGGCCTGGCGACGGTGAACCGCAACCTCTCGCCGTACGTCTGGGGCAGCAAGCAGCGCTGGTTCGCCGAGCCGCCGCACATGCAGGTCTCCATCCTGTTCGTGCCGAGCGACGCTCCCGAGCCGAAGGTCGGCGAGGAGCTGGTGGCCCACCTCCGCCACACCACCACGCAGTTCGACCGCATCGTGGACCGCTGACCCGCGGCCTACCGGCACCAAAAGCCCCGGGCCCGGACGCACGGCACTCCTGCCGTACGCCCGGGCCCGCCGCGTTTCGCCGGCCGCCCTGCCGACCGGGTTCCCGACCCGGCGCTCAGTCCCGCGCCGGTCCCCACTCGACCCGTGGCACGCCCTCGTACGGGACGGTGTGCGGCGGGGCGTGGTACTGCCGCCCGAGGACGAACACGTCCGGCGCTTCGTCCAGGACACCGCCCGAGGGATCGTCGGTGCCGTCCCTGCGCACCCCGTCCCGGTCGGGCAGCAGAATGTCCCTGACCACCAAGGCGCACAGGTACAGCGTGCCCAACAGGTGCAGGGTGATCGCCAGTTGGTAGCCCTCCGGCGGCAGCCCCTGGTGCTTGTCCCCGCTGCCGCTGTAGGCGAGGTACAGCCAGATACCGAGGAAGTACATGACCTCGCAGGCCTGCCAGACCAGGAAGTCCCGCCAGCGCGGCCGGGCCAGCACGGCCAGCGGCACCAGCCAGAGCACGTACTGCGGGGAGTAGACCTTGTTGGTCAGGATGAAGAGCGCAACGACCAGGAACGCCAGCTGGGCCAGGCGCGGGCGACGCGGCGCGTAGAGGGCGAGCAGCGCGACGGCTCCGCAGCCGACGATCATCAGCAACGTCGCGTAGGTGTTGGCGTGCTCCAGCGCGTTGCCGGTCCGTTGGGAGATCAGCAACCAGACGGAGCCGAAGTCGATCGGGCGCTCCTGACTGAAGGTGTAGAACTTCTGCCAGCCTTCCCAGGCCGGCAGCATCACCGGCAGGTTCACCGCCAGCCAGGAGAAGACCGCGCCGCCCGTCGCCGCTCCAAAGGCACGCCACTTGCCGGCCCGCCAGCACAGGACGAACAACGGGCCCAGCAGGAGGACGGGGTAGAGCTTGGCCGCGGTCGCCAGCCCGATGAAGACTCCGGCGGCGAGCGGGCGGCTGCGCGACCACAGCAGCATCGCCACGGCCGTCAGCGCGACCGCGAGCAGGTCCCAGTTGATGGTGGCGGTCAGTGCGAAGGCCGGCGCCAGGGCGACGAGCAGCGCGTCCCACGGGCGGTGGCGGTGGGTGCGGGCCACGCAGACCGCGATGACGGCGGCGCAGACCATGAGCATCCCGGCGTTGGCCAGCCAGTAGATCTGCTCCCGGTACTGCATCGTGCCGCTGTGGGGCGTCACCCAGGAGGCCACCTCCATGAACACCCCGGTGAGTACCGGGTATTCGAGGTATTGCATGTCGCCGGGGATCCGGTCGAAGTAGGGGACCAGATTCTCGGCGAAGCCGCGTCCGACGTAGAGGTGCGGGATGTCGGAGTAGCAGGCATGGGTGTACTGGCTGGTGGCGCCGAGGAACCAGGCGCCGTTGTAGCAGGGCAGCTTCTGCACCATCCCCAGGGCGAACATCCCCAGGGCGACCAGGGCGATGATGCGGACCGGCGTCCACCAGCTCGCGCCGAGCAGTACGCGGCGGCCTGAGGGGCCTCCGATCAGCTCGCTGCCGGCCGCCGCCACCTCGTCCCGCTGCGTCGGCCGTACGGGCTCGTCCTGTCGCACGCTCGTCATGGGGTCATCCTGCCGCACGTCCCTGTGCTGGAGACGGCGAAGCCCCCGCCCGGCATGCCGGGCGGGGGCTTGTCGTGTTGCTCGCTGTTTCACGTGAAACCGGTCGAGCGTTTCACGTGAAACAGCGTGCGGTCAGTTGTCGATGCCGTTCGGGCCTCCGAAGAAGCCGCCGTCATCGCCACCTGGTGTCTCGGTCTCCGGCGGAGACGGCTCGTCCCCGGGGTCACCGGGATCGCCCGAGGGCCCGCCGTTCTGACCACCGTTGTCCTTGCAGCCGATGTCCCAGGGTGAACAGGTCTCGGTCGGCGTGGCGCTCGGGGAGGCATCGTCGCTCGGGGTCTCGGACGGCTCCTCCGACGGCTCCTCCGACGGCTCCTCCGTCTTCGTCGGCGTCGGGGTCGGGCTGGCGCTCTCGCCGTAGACGACCTTGCCGATCTGCTGCGGCGGCGGGAAGGCCACCATGGGCTCTCCCTTCATGGCCTCCATCATGTAGTCGCGCCAGATCTCCGAGGGGAACGACGCTCCGTGGATCTTGTCCTGGCCGCCGACGCCGTACATCTTCAGGAACTTCTGGACCTTGGCCTGGTCGTTGACGCGCCACATGCCGATCGTGGTGGCCAGCTGCTTGGTGTAGCCCGCGAACCACGCCGACTTGTTGTCATCGGTGGTACCGGTCTTGCCGGCCGCTTCCCGGCCGTCCGGCAGCTGGGCCGCCGTGCCAGTGCCCTTCTTGACGACGTTCTTGAGGACATCCGTGACGTTGTCGGCCACGTTCGGGTCGAAGGCCTGCTTGGTCTTCGCCACATCCCTGTGGTTGAACTTCTCCACGCCGTCCTTGGTCACCGACTCCACGGAGTACGGGTCGGTCTGCTGACCGCTGGCAGCGAAGGTGGCGTACGCACCAGCCAGCCGGATCGCGCTGGGGGCCGAGGTCCCCAGGGAGAAGGTCGGCGTCGTCCGCGCCATGCTGTTGTCGTCCCGCAGACCGGCGGCGATCGCCTCCTGCTTGACCACCTCCGGGCCCACGTCCATGCCCAGCTGGATGTAGGGCGTGTTGACCGAGTACTGCATGGCGGTCCGCAGGCTGACCCGGCCCTTGTCCTCGTTGCCGTCGTTGGCCTGGTGCCACTCGTTGCCGTCCTTGTCGTGCCAGACGGTCCGGTCGTAGTTGAGCAGTCGCAGCTTGTTGTCGCCGTTGTACATGCTGCTCGGCGACACGGGGGTACGGATGGCCGGGTTGCTCGGACTCCGCACGCCCTTGTCCATGGCCGCGGCCAGGACGAACGGCTTGAACGTGGAGCCGACCTGGACGCCGGTGTAGTCGGCGTTGTTCGTGTAGTGCTCCGTGGCGTCCTTGCCGCCGTAGATCGCACGGATCTTGCCGCTCTTCGGCTCGACCGAGGCCCCGCCGAACTGAACGTACTTGTCGACCGCACGCTGCTCGGGCTTCAGCGCCTTCTTCGAGACCTTCTCGACCGCCTGGGTCAGCTGACCCATCTTCTTGCGGTCGAAGGTGGTGTGAATCGCGTAGCCGCCCTTTTTGAGCTCAGCTTCCGAGATGTTCGTGTTGGCGGTGATGTAGTTGTTCGCGAGGTCGACGAGGTAGCCCTTCTGGCCCCGCAGGTCCATCGCCTTCTTCGGCGGCCGCGGCATGGGGAAGTCGTCGTCCGTGATCTCAGCCCGCTTGGCCTTGGACAGCCGGCCCACCTGGACTTCCCGGTCCAGCGTCCACGACCAGCGCGCCTTGGCCCGCTTCAGGTTCGCGCCCTTGCTCTCCGTCGTGACGAACGGGTCGTACAGGTTGGGACCGTTGAGCAACGAGGAGAGGAAGGCGCTCTCGCTCCTGGTGAGGTCCTCGGAGTCCTTGTTGTAGTAGGCGCGCGACGCCGCCTGGATACCGTAGGCGCCCCGCCCGTAGTACGCCGTGTTGAGGTACCCGGCCAGGATCTTGTCCTTGGGCTCCGAGGTGCCCACCTTTATCGAGATGAACAGCTCGGTGATCTTGCGCTTGAGCGTCTGTTCCTGGTTCAGGTACGTGTTCTTCACGTACTGCTGGGTGATCGTCGAACCACTCTGGGTGTCGCCACCCATGGCCATCTTGACCACCGCACGGGCGATGCCCATCGGGTCGACGCCGGAGTCCGTCTCGAACGAGGCGTTCTCCGCGGAGATCACCGCGTCCTGCATCTCCGTCGGGATCTGGCTGATCGGCACGATCGTGCGGTTGAGCTCGCCGCCACCCGCGACGACCATCTGCTTGCCGTCGTCCCAGTAGTAGACGTTCTTCTGCACCTGCGAGAGCTTCTGCGGGTCGGGAACATCGACGTACGCCAGCGCGATGCCCGACAGCCCGAGTACGAAGGCGATGAAGCCAAGGCAGCTGCCCAGCACCAGGCGCCAGGACGGCACCCAGCGACGTGCTCCGTCCCGGCCCGCGCGCGGATAGTCGATGAACCGCTTCTTGGGCGGCCGGCCGCCACCTCCGGCACTGCCACCGCCCCGGCGGCCGCGGCCCGCAACGGCCGCGGCTTCGGGCGCTCGCCGGCGCCCGCCGCGCTGCGCAGCCCTGCGCGCCGCCGCCCGCCCCTGATACGGAGGCTCCTGCCCAGGCGCGCCGGACGGGGAGGCGGCGGAGGCAGAACCCTGCGCCGGGCCGCGCGCAGCGCGGCGGCCACTTGATTGCTGCTGTGCGGCGCGTCGGGCCGCGGCACGTCCGCCACCTTGCGGCTGCGGCGGTTTGCGACGGTGCTCGCTCATGGAACGGTTACTCCTCGGGCAGGCGCGCTATACATCGCCTGAAGGCGGCAGTTCACTTCAGGTCCCCCCGACAACACGGCCCGCACTGGTCACTCGCACGGGCCGCACTACACCGGGGACGGAGACGCCACTTCTCGCCACCTGGTTCCCGGCAGTCTGCATGCCGCACAGACTACGCACGGCCAAAACCTGCCCAGGCTCGGAATTCACTCCAAATCAGTCACGTTGGCTACGTCGAATCGGCGATGTGATCCCGTTCACCGTTCGCGCCCTTGTCCCACCCGGTGTCCCGTTCTATCGTCTGGATGTATCGAGTCGATACATCAGCTCGGCATAAAGAACGCAGACGACTGAGGAGGCGGAGGATGAGCAGACGGTCCGGCATCCTCGAATTCGCCGTGCTCGGTCTGTTGCGCGAGTCACCCATGCACGGGTACGAGCTGCGGAAACGGCTCAACACCTCGCTGGGTGTCTTCCGAGCGTTCAGCTACGGCACCCTCTATCCCTGCCTGAAGTCCTTGGTCGCACATGGCTGGCTGACCGAGGAGACCGGGGGAGGAACGGCTCCCGGCACCCCCGCGACATCGCTCGCGGGGCGCCGAGCCAAGATCGTCTACCGGCTGACGGCCGAGGGGAAGGAGCACTTCGAAGAGCTGCTCGCCCACTCGGGGCCCGACGCCTGGGAGGACGAGCACTTCGGTGTCCGGTTCGCCTTCTTCGGGCAGACCTCACGCGATGTCCGCATGCGCGTACTGGAGGGCAGGCGCAGCCGCCTGGAGGAGCGCCTCGAGAGGATGCGCGCCTCGCTGACCCGCCGTGAGCGGCTCGACCAGTACACCCTCGAGCTGCAGCGACATGGCCTGGAGTCCGTGGAGCGCGAAGTGCGCTGGCTGAACGAGCTGATCGAGAGCGAGCGGGCCGGGCGCGACCAGCGTGCCCCGGACTCCGCAGACCCGGACCGTAACGAGTCAGGAGAGACGGGCGGCCTGCCCCGCAACCGGGGTGGATCCCGGCCGGATCCGTCCGATGACACCGCCACATGAGGCTCCGCAGCCGCGGAGCCGCGTCGAGAACAAACAGGGAGCAACCGGAATGGGTTCGGTTCGCGTAGCCGTCGTCGGCGTGGGCAACTGCGCCGCCTCGTTGGTGCAGGGCGTCGAGTACTACAAGGACGCCGACCCGGACAGCCGCGTGCCCGGTCTGATGCACGTGCAGTTCGGTGACTACCACGTGCGTGACATCGAGTTCGTGGCTGCCTTCGACGTCGACGCCAAGAAGGTCGGCCTCGACCTCGCCGACGCCATCGGCGCCAGCGAGAACAACACCATCAAGATCTGCGACGTGCCGCGCACCGGCGTGAACGTCCAGCGCGGCCACACCCTCGACGGTCTCGGCAAGTACTACCGCCAGACCATCGAGGAGTCCGACGAGGCCCCCGTCGACATCGTCCAGGTCCTCAAGGACCAGCAGGTCGACGTCCTGGTCTGCTACCTCCCCGTCGGCTCCGAGGACGCGGCGAAGTACTACGCCCAGTGCGCCATCGACGCCAAGGTCGCCTTCGTCAACGCTCTCCCGGTCTTCATCGCCGGCACCAAGGAGTGGGCGGACAAGTTCACCGAGGCGGGCGTCCCCATCGTCGGTGACGACATCAAGTCCCAGGTGGGCGCCACGATCACGCACCGCGTGATGGCCAAGCTCTTCGAGGACCGGGGCGTCATCCTGGACCGCACGATGCAGCTGAACGTCGGCGGCAACATGGACTTCAAGAACATGCTCGAGCGCGAGCGCCTGGAGTCCAAGAAGATCTCCAAGACGCAGGCCGTCACCTCCCAGATCCCCGACCGCGACCTGGGTGAGGACAACGTCCACATCGGTCCGTCGGACTTCGTCGCCTGGCTGGACGACCGCAAGTGGGCCTACGTCCGCCTGGAGGGCCGCGCCTTCGGTGACGTCCCGCTGAACCTGGAGTACAAGCTCGAGGTCTGGGACTCCCCGAACTCCGCCGGCGTCATCATCGACGCGCTGCGCGCCGCGAAGATCGCCAAGGACCGCGGCATCGGCGGCCCGATCCTCTCCGCCTCCTCGTACTTCATGAAGTCCCCGCCGGTGCAGTACTTCGACAACGAGGCCCGGGAGAACGTCGAGAAGTTCATCAAGGGCGAGGTCGAGCGCTGACCCGGCGACCGGCGGACGCCGACGCGACCGCACCGTCCTGACCCGCGGGCCCCTGGGAAGTCTCCCCAGGGGCCCGCGGCCTGTGTGAAGCTGTGGCCCATGCCCGCCGCGCGTGATCTCCGCGTACTTCTCCGCCGCCGCGACTTCCGCCGGCTGCTGGCCGTCCGGCTGCTCTCCCAGGCTGCCGACGGCGTGTACCAGGTCGCCCTCGCCTCCTACGTCGTCTTCTCGCCCGAGAAGCAGACCTCCCCCACGGCCATCGCCTCCGCCATGGCGGTGCTGCTGCTCCCCTACTCCGTACTCGGGCCGTTCGCCGGCGTGCTCCTGGACCGCTGGCGCCGCCGCCAGGTCCTGCTCCACGGCAATCTGCTGCGCGCCGTCCTGGCCGGCGCGACCACTCTGCTGCTCCTCGCCGGTGCGCCGGACTGGCTCTTCTACGTCTCCGCGCTCAGCGTCACCGCGGTCAACCGCTTCGTCCTGGCCGGACTGTCGGCAGCGCTGCCCCGGGTCGTCGACAACGCCGAGGCCCTGGTGGTGGCCAACTCCCTGTCCCCCACGGCCGGCACGCTGGCCGCCACCGCGGGCGGTGGCCTCGCCTTCGCCGTACAGCTCGCGGGCGTGAAGTCCGACGTGGCCGCCGTCCTCCTCGGCGCCGTCCTCTACCTGTGTGCCGCCGGCGTCGCGCAACGCATCCCTGTGGGCCTCCTCGGCCCGGACCCCCGCCGGGCGTCCCCGCGGATTGCCGACGCGCTGCTGGACACCGCCCGCGGGCTCACCGCCGGACTGGCCCACCTCCGGAAGCGCCGGTCAGCCGCGCGTGCCCTGGGAACGATGGCGCTGATGCGCTTCTGCTACGGCGCGCTGACGATCACGGTGCTGATGCTGTGCCGTGCCTACTGGCCGCAGAACGGACCGGACGGCATGGCCACACTGGGGCTGGCGGTCGCCGCCTCGGGCGTCGGGTTCTTCACCGCCGCAGTAGTGACCCCATGGGCGGTGGCCCGACTGACCGCCACCGGCTGGATCGCGATGTGTGCCGGAACGGCCGCCGTACTGGTCCCCGCGCTCAGTCTGTCCTTCGCCCTGGTGCCCGTACTCATCGCGGCCTTCGTCCTCGGCCTCGCCACACAGGGCGCGAAGATCGCCACGGACACGGAGGTGCAGCACGCCGTCGACGATGTGTTCCGCGGCCGGGTCTTCGCCCTCTACGACGTCCTCTTCCACACCGCCTTCGTCGGCGCGGCCGGGGTCGCGGCCCTGGTACTGCCACTCGACGGACGCTCGCCCGCACTGATCATCGGCGTGGCCGTGATCCATCTGGCCCTCGCCGTCACCATGGCGCGAGCACGTGTTTCACGTGAAACATCGCCCCGGCCGGGAGACGACCGAGGCGATGCGCGGGATGTTTCACGTGAAACATGAGCGGCCGGGCCCACCCGGCCGCTCATGGGTCAGCTCTGTGCGGCCCACCATTCCTTGAGCGCCCCGACCGCCGCCTCCCGGTCCATCGGGCCGTGCTCCAGCCGCAGCTCCAGCAGGTGCTTGTAGGCCTTGCCGACCTGCGGGCCGGGCGCGATGTCCAGTACCTGCATGATGTCGTTGCCATCCAGGTCCGGGCGGATCGCGTCCAGTTCCTCCTGCTCCTGAAGCCGCGCGATGCGCTCCTCGAGCCCGTCGTACGCCCGCGAGAGGGCATTGGCCTTGCGCTTGTTGCGCGTCGTGCAGTCCGAGCGCGTCAGCTTGTGCAGCCGCGTCAGCAGTGGCCCGGCGTCCCGCACGTACCGGCGGACCGCCGAGTCCGTCCACTCGCCCGTGCCGTAGCCGTGGAACCGCAGGTGCAGCTCGACCAGACGCGCGACGTCCTTGACCATCTCGTTGGAGTACTTCAGCGCGATCATGCGCTTCTTGGTCATCTTCGCGCCCACCACCTCGTGGTGATGGAAGGAGACCCGGCCGTCCTTCTCGAACCGCCGCGTCCGCGGCTTGCCGATGTCGTGAAGGATCGCCGCCAGCCGCAGCACCAGGTCCGGGCCGTCCTCCTCCAGGTCCATGGCCTGCTCCAGGACGGTCAGCGAGTGCTCGTAGACGTCCTTGTGCCGGTGATGCTCGTCACTCTCCAGCCGTAGCGCGGGCAGCTCGGGCAGCACCCGGTCGGCGATGCCGCTCTCGACCAGGAGCGTCAGGCCCTTGCGGGGGTGCACCCCGAGGAGCAGCTTGTTGAGCTCGTCACGCACCCGCTCGGCGGAGACGATGTCGATCCGGTCCGCCATCTCCTCCATCGCGGCCACCACCTCGGGCGCCACCGTGAAGTCCAGCTGCGCGGCGAAGCGCGCCGCGCGCATCATCCGCAGCGGGTCGTCGGAGAAGGACTCCTGCGGGGTGCCCGGCGTGCGGAGCACCCGCGCCGCCAGGTCCTCCAGGCCGTTGTGCGGGTCGATGAACTCCTTCTCCGGGAGCGCGACCGCCATGGCGTTCACCGTGAGGTCCCGGCGCACCAGGTCTTCCTCGATCGAGTCGCCGTAGGACACCTCGGGCTTGCGCGAGGTGCGGTCGTACGCCTCGGAGCGGTACGTCGTGATCTCGATGTCGAAGGAGCTCTTCTTGCAGCCGACGGTGCCGAAAGCGATGCCGACCTCCCACAGCGCGTCCGCCCAGGGCCGCACGATCTTCAGAACGTCCTCCGGACGCGCGTCCGTGGTGAAGTCCAGATCGTTGCCGAGCCGGCCGAGCAGGGCATCCCGTACCGAACCGCCGACCAGGGCAAGTGTGAACCCGGCCTCCTGGAAGCGACGGGCCAGATCGTCCGCGACGGGGGATACGCGCAGCAGCTCACTGACGGCGCGGCGCTGTACCTGGTTCAGCGCCTGCGTCGACTCTGCGCTGCGCTCGGTCTGCGGGGCGTGGGTGTGATTGTTGGCGTTCGGCACAACAGGACAGGGTACGTGCCCGCGCGGCGGCAGGCGGACGCCCGGACAGCGGACGCGAATAAAGGGGACAAGCCCGCGGAGACCGGTACCGCACGATCAGGTGGAGCAGTCCGCAGCACTTCGCCACAGCAGTCATCGTTACCATGCGTGGACGCACATAGCGACGACCACTGACGACGACGAGGGACGGGCGAGCGCGTGGCCGAGGCGGCAGGGTTTCCGGTAACCGAACGGCCGCGTGGTCGATGGCTGCGACGCGCCGCTGCGCTGGTCGCCGGTACACCGCTGCTGGCCGGACTGGTGCTGGTACCGCCCGCGCAGGAGGCGCACGCCGCGCCCTCCGGCTCCCGCACCGTCGACGTCGACATCGACTCGCTCAGCCCGCCGGCAGCCGGACGCAGCGACGACGCGGTCACCGTCACGGGCAGCATCACCAACAAGGGCAGGGCGACGATCACCGACGGACACGTCGGACTCCGCCGCGGCCCCGTACTGAACAACCGCAGCTCCATCGACAACGTCGCCCGGCGCACCGGCTACTCCGCAGGGCTGGACGGCCAGGAGGTCGGCGGAAAGGCCGAGAAGGTCGAGAAGCTGGCACCGGGCGTCTCGCAGCCCTTCTCGCTGCGTGTGCCGGTCAAGAAGCTGCGGCTGAGCAAGGACGGCGTCTACCAGCTCGGCGTCTCCTTCTCCGGCCGGTCCAAGAGCGCGCCGTACGAGCAGGTGCTCGGCATCGAGCGCACGTTCCTGCCCTGGCAGGAGGACGAGGCGGCGAAGAAGACCAAGCTCGCGTACATGTGGCCGCTGATCTCCAAGACGCACCTCACCGCGGAGACCGAGGGCGACGAGCAGCAGACGCCGATCTTCCGCGACGACAAGCTGGCGGCCGAGATCGCTCCCGGTGGCCGGCTGCAGCAGCTCGTGGCGCTCGGCAAGGATCTTCCGGTCACCTTCGTCGTCGACCCCGACCTGCTCGCCACCGTCGACGCCATGACCGGCCGCTACAAGGTCGAGGGGCCGAACGGCACCACCAGGGCGGGCCGGAACCAGGAAGTCGCCAAGCAGTGGCTGAGCGACCTGGAGCAGGCCGTCCAGGCCCATGAGGTCGTCGCGATGCCGTTCGCCGACCCCGACATCGCCTCGCTGGCGCACAAGGGCAAGGTCGTGCCCAGCGCTCTGAGCCACCTCGGCCCGGCCACCGATCTCGCGTCGAGGACCGTGGGGACCGTCCTGCCGGGCGTGAAGGCGCGTACCGACTTCGCCTGGCCCGTCGACGGAGCCGTGGACTCCTCCGTCGTGGACGTGGCCACCTCCGCCGGCGCCCACAACGTGATCGCCCGCAGCGACAGCATGCGGGAGAGCGGCCTGTCGTACACCCCCACCTCCGCCCGGCCCATCGGCGGCGGCAACACCGCCGTCGTGGCGGACGCCGGCCTGTCCACGGCCTTCACCGGCGACCTGACCAGGGCCGGGACAGCGAACCTGGCGGTGCAGAACTTCCTCGCCCAGAGCCTGATGGTCAATCTCCAGGACCCGTCGCGGCAGCGCAGCATCGTCGTGGCACCACAGCGGATGCCCACCGCGAGCCAGGCCCAGGCCATGGCGAAGGCGGTGCGGGCCGTGAACGACAGCGGCTGGGCCGAGGCGCAGGACCTCAGCGAAGCGGCCAAGGCCAAGCCCGACCCCAACGCCACCCGCCAGGTGCCCGGCGCGGCCTCCTACCCGGCCTCGCTGCGCAAGCAGGAGCTGCCCGCGGCCGCCTTCCGGCAGGCGCAGGAGACGCGTACCGCCCTGGACGACTTCAAGGTCATCCTGGCCGAGCCGTGGCGCGTGGAGACGCCCTTCGGCAACGCGATCATGCGGATGATGTCGACGGAGTGGCGCGGCGACGCCAAGGGCGCCGAGGCCTTCCGCAAGTCCGTGCGCAGCTATCTGGACGGTCTGACGACGAAGGTCCATCTGATCCAGAAGTCGGACGCCACGCTCTCCGGGCGCAGCGCGACGATTCCGGTCACGGTGCAGAACAACCTCGTCCGGGGCGTCAAGGGCATGACGCTGCGGCTCACGTCGTCGCAGCCCAACCGCCTGGACACGGGCGAACCGCAGACGATCGACGTCGAGGGCGGCCACAGCCAGTCCTTCAAGTTCGACACCACCGCGAACGCGAACGGACCGGTACAGGTCACCGCGCAGCTGTTCACGGCGGACGGCAAGCGGTACGGCCGGGCGATGACCTTCGAGGTGAACGTCACCGAGATCACCGCTACGGTCATGCTCGTCATCGCGGGCGGCGTGCTGCTGCTCGTGCTCGCCGGCGTACGGATCTACCTCCAGCGCAAGCGCGCGGCGGCACGCGAGGACGACGGCGGCACGGACGGCGGATCCGGTACGGACGACGGCGGGGCCGGCTCGGACGGCGGCGACGGCGCTCCGGACCGCGACGGCACCGACCGGGACGGCCTGCCCACGGACGGCGGCGACAGGCAGCCGGGTGACCCGGAGCCGGACACCGGTTCGGAAAGCACGGGCGGGTCCGGCTCAGGTGAGAAAGTGGACCGTTGATACATGGCGGGGCCGGATGGCCGGCGACGGATGAGGTGGGGCAGCTATGAATGCGCCGTACGACGGTGACCGCGGCCGGGCTGCGGGCGACGACGCCGCGGACCGGTCCCCACAGCCGCCGCAGGCACCGGACCCCTACGTGCAGGACGCGTACTCCCGGTCGCCCTTCCCTTCGCAGGACCCCACGGCCCACGACCCGGTGGCCGACGCGCTGTACGACCGGGCGGCCCATCCGCCGCAGGCCGGACCGGCCCAGCCGCTGTACCAGCAGCCGCCGGCCCCCCGGCACACCCCCGACCCGCAGGCGTGGCCCGCACCGGCTGCCGACCCGCAGGCCTGGCCCGCGCCGGCACCCGAGCCGCAGGGCCCCGTGCGCCCTCAGTCGTACGGCGACGCCACGGCGACCACCCAGTTCGTCGGGGTGGACGACCTGATCACCCAGGCCGTCGACCGGCCCGCGGAGCCCGACGCCTTCGCGCACCTCTACCGCGACCAGCGGGCACCGGAGCCGCAGCGGCCGCCGGCCCAGAACAGCGGTCCCGGCCCGTACCAGGGGCCCGACCGGCCGGCCGACGGTCAGCAGTACCCGTCCGCCGGTCAGCAGTACGGGCCCACGGGCAGGCAGTACGCACCGGCGAGCGGGCCACAGGCCGTGCCTCCGGCGGAGCCCGAGCCGGTGTCCGCACCGGAGTCGCCGGAGCCCTCGGGGCGCACCGGCGGCAAGGCGGGCAATCTGCTGAAGTCCAGCGCCGTGATGGCCGCGGGCACCATGGTGTCCCGGCTCACCGGCTTCGTCCGCAACGCGCTGATCGCTTCGGCGCTCGGCGCGGCCGTCCTCGGTGACGCGTGGCAGGTCGCCTACACCCTGCCCACGATGATCTTCATCCTGACCATCGGCGGCGGCCTGAACTCGGTGTTCGTGCCCCAGCTGGTGCGGGCGATGAAGGAGGACGAGGACGGCGGCGAGGCGTACGCCAACCGCCTGCTGACCCTGGTCATGGTGATCCTCGGCGCCCTCACCGTCGTCGCGGTGTTCGCGGCGCCCTGGCTGGTACGGGCGATGTCCGGCTTCGCTCCGGACTCGGCCAGCTTCGAGGTCGCAGTCTTGTTCACCCGGTACTGCGTGCCCACGATCTTCTTCATGGGCGTCCACGTGGTCATGGGCCAGGTGCTCAACGCCCGCGGCCGCTTCGGCGCGATGATGTGGACCCCGGTCCTCAACAACGTCGTCATGATCAGCACGTTCGGGCTGTTCATCGGGGTCTACGGCAGCGCCAGCTCCTCGCAGATCGGCGTGACCACGATCCCCGAGGCCGGCATCCGGCTGCTCGGCATCGGCACGCTGCTCGGCCTGGTCGTCCAGGCCCTGGCGATGATCCCCTACCTGCGCGACGCCGGGTTCAAGCTCCGGCTCCGCTTCGACTGGCGGGGCCACGGCCTGGGCAAGGCCGCCAAGCTCGCCAAGTGGACCGTGCTGTTCGTGCTCGCCAACCAGGCCGGCGTCCTCGTCGTCTCCAAGCTCTCCACCCTGGCCGGCGAGAAGGCCGCCGGCCAGGGGCACCCCGGCACCGGCTACATGGCGTACTCCAACGCCCAGCTGATCTGGAACATGCCGCAGGCGATCATCACCGTCTCCGTGATGGCCGCCATGCTGCCGCGCCTGTCGCGCTCCGCGCACGACGGTGACGTCGGTGCCGTCCGCGACGACATCTCGCAGGGCCTGCGCACCTCCGCCGTGGCCATCGTGCCGATCGCCTTCGGCTTCCTCGCGCTCGGCATCCCGATGTGCACCCTGATCTTCGCGGGGTCCGGTTCCGACGCCGGTGTCTCCATGGGCTACATGCTCATGGCCTTCGGTCTCGGCCTGATCCCCTTCTCCGTCCAGTACGTCGTGCTGCGCGCCTTCTACGCGTACGAGGACACCCGCACGCCCTTCTACAACACACTCATCGTCGCCGCGTTCAACGCCGCCGCCTCGGCGCTGTGCTACCTCCTTCTGCCCGCACGGTGGGCGGTGCTGGGCATGGCCGCCTCCTACGGCCTGGCTTACATCACCGGCGTCGGGGTGGCGTGGCGGCGGCTGCGCAAGCGGATGGGCGGCGACTTGGACGGTGCGCACGTGGTGCGTACGTACGCCCGGCTGGCCGGCGCGAGCGTTCCCGCCACCCTGTTCTCAGGCGCCGCGGTCTACGGGATCATCCAGGGGCTGGGCACCGGCGTTCTGGGATCGCTCGTGGCGCTGGTCGGCGGCGGTGCCGTCCTTCTGGTGGTCTTCTACGCCGCCGCGAAGAAGATGCGCATCGAAGAACTGAACGCCCTGGTCGGCATGGTGCGCGGCAAGCTGGGGCGCTGAGCGAGCACAACCTTCGTCCGCCACTGTGTGTCGTGCATAGTGGCGGTCTGTGGGCACAATTGACTTGGCTCTTTTGAGCATGCAACGGATGGGGAGGCAGGAACGACGGTGGCGGAACGGAGCACGGCTGCCGTCGACGTGGCCGACACGAGCGGTGGAGAGCCGCTCGCCGCCAAGGCGGACGAGGCCACGACCGACGGCACGAAGGCCGAGAAGGTGGCCGACGCGGCGCAGGACACCGCGGACAGCGGCGCGAAGAGTGCCACGACAACCGAGGCTGAGCCGCTCGAACTGCACAGCGGTCACAAGCTGGCCAGGCGTTACCGTCTGGAGGAATGCGTCACCCGGCTGGACGGCTTCAGCAGCTGGCGTGCCGTCGACGAGAAACTGCGCCGCGCCGTCGGTGTCCACCTCCTGCCCGCCGACCACCCGCGTGCCCGCCCCGTGCTCTCCGCCGCACGGTCCGCCGCGCTGCTCGGCGACCCGCGCTTCGTCCAGGTCCTCGACGCCGTCGAGGAGAACGACCTGGTCTACGTCGTGCACGAGTGGCTCCCCGACGCCACTGAACTGACCACCGTCCTCGCCTCCGGACCGCTCGAACCGCACGACGCCTACCAGCTCGTGACCCAGGTCTCCCAGGCCATGGCCGCCGCCCACCGTGAAGGTCTGGCGCACCTCCGGCTGACCCCCGGTTCCGTCCTGCGCACCTCCTCCGGCCAGTACCGCATCCGGGGCCTGGCCATCATGGCCGCGCTGCGCGGCCTGACCAGCGAGCACCCGCAGCGCACCGACACCGAGTCGATCGGCGCCCTGCTGTACGCGGCGCTGACCCAGCGCTGGCCGTACGAGAACGACGCGTACGGCCTGTCCGGGCTGCCCAAGGGCGTCGGTCTGATCGCGCCCGACCAGGTGCGGGCCGGAGTGCACCGCGGCCTGTCCGAGCTGGCGATGCGCGCCCTGGTCAACGACGGCGCCACCGCCTCCCGCCAGGAGCAGCCCTGCACCACCCCGGAGGAGCTGGCCAAGGCCGTCGGCGCCATGCCGCGCATCCGCCCGCCGGAGACCTCCTTCACCACCCCGCCGCCCTACCAGCGCACCGGCTACCAGCAGGGCTCGTACGCGCAGACGTCCGGCACCGGCCGGACCGGGCCGGCGGCCACCCGCCCGGTTCCCGCACCGCCGGCCCCGCTGCAGAGCCGTACGGGCAGGGCGGCCAAGTGGTGCGTCTCCGCGCTGCTGATCGCCGCCCTGGGCCTGGGCAGCTGGCAGCTGGCCGACACCCTGCTGAAGGACCGGAACCAGGACGACTCGGGGAGCTCCCAGACCACCGGGGGCAACGCGGAGGCGGTATCGGGCAAGCCGGTGCACGTCGACAAGGTGATGGACTTCGACCCGCCGCCCGCCGGCGACGGTACGGAGAACCCCCAGGAAGCCACCAAGGCCGCCGATGGCAACGCCGACACCTACTGGCCCACCCGGAACTACTACGGCCGCTCGGATTTCGGTGGTCTGAAGAGCGGCGTGGGGCTGGTTCTCGACCTCGAAAAGGTCCAGCAGGTCGGCAGCATCAAGGTCGATCTCCTGGGGGACACCTCGCTCGACTTCCGTGCCGCGCCCGAGGACAGCGGCGATGCGCCCACGACCCTGGACGGCTACAAGAAGATCGCCAGCGGCAAGGGGGAGTCCGTCACCCTCCGCGCCAAGGAGCCGATCAAGACACGTTACGTATTGGTCTGGCTCACCGACCTCCCGTTGAAGGACGATGGCAACTACCGGGGCCAGATCAAGGAGATCCAGGTCCTCAGCTAGGGGTGGGCAGCAGGGGGCGCCAGGATGTCGACACGGACAACGGCCGGCACGCACTGGGGCTCCCCGGGCCTCCTCGGGCGTCCGTGGCCGCCTGCCGCGGCCGTCGTCCTGGAGTCTGGTTCCACCGAGCACCCGTATGTAAGCTCCCGTCTACAGCTTGACGCCAGGGGTTCGGTTATGCGTGATGGCGCAGTGATGCCCACCGTCGTAGGAGAGGCCGGAACGGCCGGTGACCCGGTTGGTCCGGTCGACGCCCGTGCCCGCGCGGCACCGGGCCGGTGGCGTCCCGTGATCCCGTCCGCGTGGTCCTGGCTCCCCGGCCCGCGCCGGGCCGGCTCCTGCGGGGCGGGCCATGGCAGATGACTCCCGCCCCTCCGACCAGGCGCTCCTCGCCCGTCATGTCGAGGGTGACCCCGACGCCTTCGGAGAGATCGTCAGGCGCCACCGTGACCGGCTGTGGGCGGTGGCGCTGCGCACCCTCGGCGACCGCGAGGAAGCGGCCGATGCCGTACAGGACGCCCTGGTGTCCGCCTACCGCGCCGCCCACACCTTCCGCGGCCAGTCGGCCGTCACCACCTGGCTGCACCGCATCACGGTCAACGCCTGCCTGGACCGGGCCCGCAAGGCGGCTTCCCGGCGCACCTCGCCGGTAGCGGAGACCGAGCGGCTGGAGCAGCTCATCGAGCCGCACGAGTCCGCAGCCGTGCCCGCCGAGCGGCAGGACCTCCACCGCGAACTGCTCAGCGCCCTCCGCACACTCCCCGCCGAACAGCGCGCGGCCCTCGTCCTGGTCGATATGCAGGGCTACCCCGTCGCCGAGGCCGCCGAAGTACTTGGCGTCCCCACCGGAACGGTGAAGAGCCGGTGCGCGCGCGGCCGGGCCCGGCTTCTCCCGATGCTCACCCATCTGCGCGCCGAAGACGGGGATAAGGGCACCTCAGGCGGGGGAAGGAACCGGGCGCAGGGGACATCCGTCCCACAGACGGCAGGACCCAACGACTCAGGGGCCGTGAAGGGCGGAGGTGGGCGAGCGTGACATCCACGACCGACACGGGCGGGCATCCGGAGGTCGCGGAGATCTCTGCGCTCGCGGACGGGTTGCTTGCACCCGGCCGCGCAGCGGATCTCCGCGCGCACCTCGACGGCTGTCCGCTGTGTGAGGACGTCCACAGCTCGCTGGAGGAGATCCGCAGTCTGCTCGGCACGCTACCCGGGCCCGTACGGATGCCGGATGACGTCGTGGGACGCATCGACGCCGCCCTGGCAGCGGAAGCGCTGCTCGATGCCACGGCCCCCGCGGGTGGGCCCGCCCTGGTGCCGACGACCGTCGGCGACGGTGCGCGGATCGTCGCCCAGCAATCGGCAGGGCCGGACGACAGCGCTGTTTCACGTGAAACATCGGAGACGGGCCGCGGCGGTGTTTCACGTGAAACAGTGCCGACCCGCTCGGGCGGCAGTTCCGCCGATCGCCCGGCCGGGTACCCCCGCTCCGCCACGGGCCCCGGCCGAAAGGCACCCGGCACCCGCACCACGCGGGCGCACCGCTGGCCCAAGGTGCTGCTCGGCACAGCGGCCGCGGCGGCCGTACTCGGGATCGGTGGCATCCTTCTGCAGAATGGTTCCGGGAATCCGGGACACGAGCAGGACCCCGGAGTGAACGCCACCGAGACGAACAACGGTGACGCGTCTCTCAGCTCCGCGACACTGGGCAGCCATGTGCGTGATCTGCTCGACGAGCCACGTCGCAGCAAGGCGCCGGACGTGGGCACCCAGAGCTCGCCCCAGACGCCGCTGCGGGGCGCGGACGACACGATCCCCTCCTGCGTACGGGAAGGTCTCGCCCGTTCCGAGAAGCCGCTGGCCGCGACCCGCGACACCTATCGGGGCAAGGAGGCGTACCTCGTCGTGCTGCCGCACCCGTCGGACGCCTCCCGGGTCTCTGCCTATGTGGTCTCCGCGGGCTGCGTCTCGGCATCACCGCCCGCCCCGGGGAAGATCCTGCTCAGCGGGACTTACCCCCGCGGCTGAGCCGACGGCTGACGCGGCGGGCACCGGGCCGGTACGGGAGCGCTGGAACACTGCGGGAATGCTCGCCCCGTAGGATCCGTTGGGTGGGGTGAGAGTTCCTCCAGCCCACCCAACGCAGTCGGCAGAGACAAGGAAGACACCCGTGAGCGACGTCCGTAACGTGATCATCATCGGCTCCGGGCCTGCGGGCTACACCGCCGCGCTCTACACCGCCCGTGCCTCGCTGAAGCCGCTGGTGTTCGAGGGCGCCGTCACCGCCGGTGGCGCACTGATGAACACCACCGATGTGGAGAACTTCCCCGGCTTCCGCGAGGGCATCATGGGGCCGGACCTGATGGACAACATGCGGGCCCAGGCCGAGCGCTTCGGCGCCGAGCTGATCCCCGACGATGTCACCGCCGTGGACCTCTCCGAGCCGATCAAGACCGTCACGGACTCCGCCGGCACCGTGCACCGTGCCCACGCCGTGATCGTCACCACCGGCTCCCAGCACCGCAAGCTGGGCCTGCCCCGCGAGGACGAGCTCTCGGGCCGTGGCGTGTCGTGGTGCGCCACCTGTGACGGCTTCTTCTTCAAGGACCAGGACATCGCCGTCATCGGCGGCGGCGACACGGCCATGGAGGAGGCGACCTTCCTCTCCCGCTTCGCCAAGTCGGTCACCATCGTCCACCGCCGCGACACCCTGCGCGCGTCGAAGGCCATGCAGGAGCGTGCCTTCGCCGACCCGAAGATCAAGTTCGTGTGGGACAGCGAGGTCGCCGAGATCCACGGTGAGAACAAGCTTTCCGGCCTGACCCTGCGCAACGTCCAGACCGGCGACACCTCCGAGCTCCCGGTCACCGGCCTGTTCATCGCCATCGGCCACGACCCGCGTACGGAGCTGTTCAAGGGCCAGCTGAAGCTGGACGACGAGGGCTACCTCAAGGTCGACGCGCCCAGCACCCACACCAACATCCAGGGCGTCTTCGCCGCCGGCGACGTCGTGGACCACACCTACCGCCAGGCGATCACCGCCGCCGGCACCGGCTGCTCCGCCGCCCTGGACGCCGAGCGCTTCCTCGCCTCGCTGACCGACAGCGAGCCGGCCGAGCCCGAGCAGACCCCGGCCGAGCCGGAGCAGACCCCCACCGCCTGAGCCCTGAACGTCAGCTGTTCACACCCACCCAGTAAGGAGAACGCCATGGCCGGTGCCACGGTGACCGTGACGGACGACAACTTCGAAGAGGTCGTCCTCAAGAGCGACAAGCCTGTACTCGTCGACTTCTGGGCCACCTGGTGCGGCCCGTGCCGCCAGGTTGCCCCCTCCCTGGAGGCCATCGCCGCGGAGCACGACGAGATCGTCATCGCCAAGCTCAACACCGACGAGAACCCCGCGACCACCGCCAAGTACGGCGTCATGTCGATCCCGACCATGAACGTCTACCAGGGCGGCGAGGTCGTGAAGACCATCGTCGGTGCCAAGCCCAAGGCCGCGATCGAGCGGGACCTGGCGGACTACCTCGCCTGATCTCCGCACGCTGTTTCACGTGAAACGGGCCCGCCCTTCGGGGCGGGCCCGTTTCGCTGTCCGCCTACAGTGGTCGCAGCACGGGCTCCTTCTGGACCGCGCCCAGCAGCCGGTCCAGCGCGAGTTCCACGTCTTCCTTCCAGGACAGCGTCGTACGGAGTTCCAGGCGCAACCGCGGATAGCGGGGGTGCGGCCGTACCGTCTTGAAGCCCACCGCGAGCAGATGGTCGGCGGGCAGCACGCACGCCGGCTCGGTCCACTTCGCATCGCCGAACGCCTCGATCGCCTTGAAGCCCCGGCGCAGCAGATCCTTCGCCACCGTCTGGACCATGACCCGGCCCAGCCCCTGGCCCTGGTAGCCGGGGATGAGCCAGGCGGTCATCAGCTGTACGGCATCGGGGGAGACGGGGCTCGTCGGGAAGGCGGTGGAACGTGGCACGTAGGCCGGAGGCGCGTACAGCACGAAGCCGACGGGGACCTCGTCCACATAGACGACCCGGCCGCAGGAGCCCCACTCCAGCAGCACGGCCGAGATCCAGGCTTCCTTCTCCAGCTCGGGCCGGCCGCCCTTTACCGCGGCCTCGCCGCTGACGGGGTCGAGCTCCCAGAAGACACACGAGCGGCAGCGCTTTGGGACATCCGGAAGGTTGTCCAGCGTGAGCGGTACGAGCCGACGCCCCATGAAGCCAGGTCCTCACTTCCCTCGCCCACCGCACCTCCCGGCCCGGTCAGCGGAACGCGCTCCCTGAGCAGACCACCGACGAACCCGCCGACTGCGCCCAGACCGAACCCCGCTGCCATCAATCCGGTGCGGCTCACCGATCGCATGGCCTCTCCTCGTCGTGAGGTGACTCCGAGTGGATGCGTGCCATACCCGAACGCATCGTAACCGGGACACACCTACCGGGGTACCGCGCAATGGCAAAGGGCGGGCCGCGTTCCGGCCACCAGACCGGCACACGACCCGCCCCTTGGAGGACGGCGGCGTCACTCACGCCTCGTCGCTGTCCTCCTCCAGCTGCTTCTCGAGCACCTTGCCCTCACCGGGGGCCAGCGAGCCGAGGATGCGGTCAAGATCGTCTATCGAGGCGAACTCCACGACGATCTTGCCCTTCTTCTGGCCGAGGTCGACCTTCACCCGCGTCTCGAAGCGGTCCGAGAGCCGGGAGGCCAGATCGGTCAGCGCGGGCGAGACGCGAGTACCGGCCCGCGGCCCCTTCGCCCGCGAGGTGCTCTTGGGCTCGGACCCCATGAGCGTGACGATCTCCTCGACCGCCCGGACGGAGAGGCCTTCGGCCACGATGCGGTGGGCCAGCCGGTCCTGCTCCTCGGAGTCCTCCACGGCCAGCAGCGCCCGCGCATGACCAGCCGAGAGCACCCCGGCCGCGACCCGTCGCCGCACCGGCAGTGAGAGCTTCAGCAGCCGCAGCGTGTTGGAGATCTGCGAGCGCGACCGGCCGATCCGGTCCGCCAGCTCGTCGTGCGTGCAGTTGAAGTCCTTCAGCAGCTGGTCGTAGGCCGCCGCCTCCTCCAGCGGGTTCAGCTGGGCCCGGTGGAGGTTCTCCAGGAGAGCGTCCAGGAGAAGCTTCTCGTCGTCCGTCGCCCGGACGATCGCCGGAATCTTCTCCAGCCCGGCCTCACGGCAGGCCCGCCAGCGG
Organism: Streptomyces sp. NPDC050806; assembly: GCF_055586425.1. Taxonomy (NCBI): domain Bacteria; kingdom Bacillati; phylum Actinomycetota; class Actinomycetes; order Kitasatosporales; family Streptomycetaceae; genus Streptomyces; species Streptomyces sp. NPDC050806. The sequence continues at coordinate 442,749 of NZ_JBVJIF010000006.1, forward strand.
CGCTCGCCCATGATGAGCTCGTACCGATCCGACCCGGTGCTCCGCACGACGACCGGCTGGAGCAGGCCCACCTCCTGGATGGAGGTGATCAGCTCCGCGAGAGCGTCCTCGTCGAACACCTCACGCGGCTGTCGCGGATTGGGCGTGATGGCGTCGAGCGGCAGTTCGGCGAAGTGCGCGCCGGCGACCTGGGCCTCCTGAGCCTCCGTCGTCGGTTCGGCCGGTGCCTCTGTTTCACGTGAAACGGCGGCGTCCGGGATCGCTGCCACCTTCGCCGCGGCCACGCCTCGCTCCGACGTCATCACCGGCACTGCCGACGGCGATGTCGTTCCCCTGCCCACCGCGGGGCCGGCGTTGTCCGAACCCTGCGGTGCCGCGGGGATCAGCGCACCGAGCCCGCGGCCCAGTCCTCTACGTCGTTCGCTCACTGAGTCCCCTCCGACATGCTGTGCTGTGATTCATAGGTCACGCTGAGCCCCTGGCCTGCCGTCCCCGGTGCCCCGCGCAGCGCGATCTCCCGCGCCGCTTCGAGGTAGGACAGCGATCCGCTGGAGCCCGGATCATAGGTGAGCACCGTCTGCCCGTAGCTCGGCGCCTCGGAAATACGCACCGAGCGGGGAATGCTGGTTCTCAGTACCTCGCTGCCGAAGTGGCTGCGCACCTCATCGGCGACCTGGGAGGCAAGCCGGGTACGCCCGTCGTACATGGTCAGCAGGATCGTCGACACATGCAGCTTGGGGTTCAGGTGGCCTCGGACCAGGTCCACGTTCCGCAGCAGCTGGCCCAGCCCCTCCAGCGCGTAGTACTCGCACTGGATCGGGATCAGCACCTCGGCACCGGCCACCAGGGCGTTGACCGTGAGCAGACCGAGCGAGGGCGGACAGTCGATGAGGATGTAGTCCAGCGGCTGTTCATAGGCCTTGATGGCCCGGTCCAGCCGGCTCTCCCGCGCCACCAGCGAGACCAGTTCGATCTCCGCGCCGGCCAGGTCGATCGTGGCGGGCGCGCAGAACAGCCCCTCCACGTCCGGCACCGGCTGCACCACGTCGGAGAGCGGCTTGCTGTCCACCAGCACGTCGTAGATGGAGGGGACCTCGGAGTGATGATCGATCCCCAGGGCCGTGGAGGCGTTGCCCTGCGGGTCCAGGTCGACCACCAGCACTCGTGCCCCGTGCAGGGCGAGTGAGGCCGCCAGGTTCACGGTGGTCGTGGTCTTACCGACCCCGCCCTTCTGGTTGGCCACCACCATGACCCGGGTCTGCTCGGGGCGTGGAAGGCCCTCTCCCGCACGGCCCAGGGCCTGGACCGCCAACTGAGCAGCACGACCGATCGGGGTGTCGTCCATGGGGGGCGGCGTTTCACGTGAAACGTCGTCCCCGAGCGACTCGCTACGGGGACCGGGGACCGGATCGGTCATCGGGCCCGCGATGTTGGCGTCGGACCGCAAGGATTCACTCTCCTCGACTTCAGGCTCGCAATGCTCAGAGCCTGCCATGGTTTCGGTGTCGTGAACCAGGGAGGCCCTGTCTCCTGTGGATGAATCCTCCTCTGTGGATACATCCGTGACCCGACCGGGTCGGTGGCCTCGCGGTGCGGCAGCCGCACGACCTCGGCTGATGATTCCATGCAGCAGGGAGCGACGTTTCACGTGAAACACGATGCCAGCACCGTGTCCCATTCCCCCGCGACACTCCGGCTTATGTCGTTTTGGTGGTTTGTATGGAGCATGGGCCTGGCCGGTTCGAGCGACACCACTGGACTCGGACGGCCGGAGCGCTCCCCGTCAGCGGACGGAAAGCGCTCCTGTCTGCGTCTGGTTTTGTGCGCTGCTGAGGCCTAGCGTCGCCGTCCCCTGGCAGGCCGGTTGGCGCGGTTCGCCTTGGCGCGCTTGGCCGCGAAGCGGACGCCGCCGGGGCTCTCGCCCACCTCCACGCGGACGACCGTGGACATCGGGTCCACCACGCCCTCGCCGACGTGCACCACGGACGTCTCCACGACGCCGAGCTTGCTGAGCGCCGCCCGGGCACCCTTCAGCTCCTCGTCCGCGGTGTCGCCCTTGAGCGCCAGCATCTCGCCGTACGGCCGCAGCAGCGGCACGCCCCAGCCGGCCAGCCGGTCCAGCGGCGCCACCGCACGCGCGGTCACCACGTGGACCTGAGGAATCTTGCCCATCACCTCTTCGGCCCGGCCCCGCACCACGGTCACATGGTCCAGGCCCAGCAGCTCCACGACTTCCTGAAGGAAGTTCGTGCGCCGCAGCAGCGGCTCCAGCAGGGTGATCTTCAGGTCCGGGCGCACCAGCGCCAGGGGGATGCCCGGAAGGCCCGCGCCCGAGCCCACGTCGCACACCGAGACACCCTCGGGGACCACCTCGGAGAGCACCGCGCAATTCAGCAAGTGCCGCTCCCACAGCCGCGGCACCTCACGCGGACCGATCAGCCCGCGCCGCACGCCCGCGTCGGCGAGCAGCTCGCCGTACCGTACGGCCTCCGGGAAGCGCTCACCGAACATCTCCCGCGCCGCCTCCGGCGCCGGGGGAAGCTCCGCCGCTGACTCCGTCACGGTTACCGCCCTTCCTCTGAACTGCTGATACTGCCGGTGCCCGGTCGGATTCCGGTCCACACAGAAGGCTGACAAGACATGACCCCGCCTGCGAACAGACGGGGCCACAAGAAACGCGCGAGCGCCGGCGGATCAGGCCGGGAGCACGACAACCCGGCGCTGGGGCTCCTCGCCCTCGGACTCGCTGCGCAGCCCGGCCGCCGCGACGGCGTCGTGCACCACCTTGCGCTCGAACGGCGTCATCGCCTTGAGCTTCACCGGCTCGCCCGAGGTCTTCGCCTCCTGGGCCGCCTTGGCACCCAGCTCCGCGAGCTCCTCGCGCTTACGGGCTCGGTAGCCCGCGATGTCCAGCATGAGACGGCTGCGGTCGCCGGTCTCCCGGTGCACCGCCAGCCGGGTCAGCTCCTGGAGCGCCTCCAGCACCTCACCGTCCCGGCCGACCAGCTTCTGCAGGTCACGGCCGGTGGAGTCACTGATGATCGACACCGCGGCACGGTCGGCCTCGACGTCCATGTCGATGTCACCGTCGAGATCCGCGATGTCCAGCAGGCCCTCGAGGTAGTCAGCCGCGATCTCGCCCTCCTGCTCCAGCCGGGACAGGGTGTCGGTGCCCTCGGCGGCAGGGGTCGTGTCCGTCACGAAGAACTCCTTCTACTTCTTGGACGGGTGCTTGGGCCGCTGCTGGCCCTTGCGCTGTCCGGACTTGGCGTTACGGGAGGAACCGGCGGCGGAGCTGCCCTTGCCCTTGCCGCCCTGCGACTTCTGCGCGGCGTTCTTCTTCGCCGCGTCCGCCTTCTGGCCCGAGTCCTTCTCCAGCGACTGCTTCGTCTGGCCTTCCTTGGCCGTGGAGTCCCCGCCCTGCGCACCCGCGCGGGCCCGCGTACGGGTCTGCGTGCCGCCGGCCACGGGGGCCGCGGTCTGCCGCTGCGACTTGCTCTGGCGCTTGGGCTGCTGGCGGTGCTGACGCGCTTCCTCGGCGGCCTGCTTCGCCTCGACCTCCGCCGGGTCCTCCTTCAGCTTGCCCTTGGCCTTCAGACGCGCCTGGCGCTCCTCGAAGGCCTTGCTGCCGGGAGTGGGGTTACGGCGGATGACGAACATCTGCTGGCCCATGGTCCACACGTTGGTGGTCAGCCAGTACACGAGGACACCGACGGGGAAGTTGATACCGAAGACGGCGAACATGACCGGGAAGACGTACATCAGCATCTTCTGCTGCTGCATGAACGGCGTCTTCACCGTGAGGTCGACGTTCTTCGTCATCAGCTGGCGCTGGGTGTAGAACTGCGACGCCGACATCAGAACGATCATGATGACCGTGACGACCCGGACGTCGGTCAGGGAAGCACCGAGCGCCTCGACCTTGGACGCCGAGTCCATGAACTTCACGGACAGCGGGGCACCGAAGATGTGGGCCTTCTGCGCGCTCGCCAGCAGCGGCGCGTCGATCACACCGACGGTCTTGTTCTGCGCGATGTGGTTCAGGACCTGGTACAGCGAGATGAAGAACGGTGACTGGGCCAGGATCGGGAGACAGCTCGAGAGCGGGTTGGTGCCCGTCTCCTTGTAGAGCTTCATCATCTCTTCGGACTGGCGCTGCTTGTCGCTCTTGTAGCGCTCCTGGATCGCCTTCATCTTCGGCTGGAGCGCCTGCATGTTCCGCGTCGACTTGATCTGCTTCACGAAGAGCGGGATCAGACAGATACGGATCAGAACCACGAGCGACACGATGGACAGACCCCATGCCGCGCCGCTGTTCCGGTCGAAGACCAGGCTGTACAGCGAGTGGAACTGGACGATGATCCAGGAGACAGCGGTATAGAGAGGACCGAGGATCGTGTCCACGAATCAAGCTCCTTGGGCGTTGGGCTGAGTCTCGGGCTGTGCGGCGGGCTCATTGGCGGCGGGCCCGTCTCCCAGGCGGCTCCTCAGCCGCTGGTGCCAGACCGGATGCTTCCGGGGCGGTACATGGTCGACACCACCGAGCGACCACGGATTGCAACGCAGGATGCGCCAGGCGGTCAGCGCTGTCCCTTTTACCGCGCCGTGCCTGTCGATGGCCGTGTAGCCATAGTGGGAGCACGACGGGTAGTACTTGCAGACCGGGCCCAGCAAGGGGCTGATGGTCCACTGATACAACTTGATCAACAGCAGCAGCGGGTACTTCATGAAGCGCCCCCTCCTGGGTCCCGCCCGGGGGTCCTCAGCAGGCGCTGCAGCGCGGCGTCGAGATCATTCGCGAGCGCTTCGTACTCCGCATCGCCCGCGCCGGGCAGCGCTCGTACAACAACCAGGCTACCGGCGGGCAGCCGATCCAGCCGATCGCGCACGAGGTGGCGGAGCCGGCGCTGGACCTTGTTGCGGACCACGGCATTGCCAATGGCCTTGCTCACGACGAAACCCGCACGCGCCGGGGGAACCATTTCCCCCGGTGCGTGCGGGTCCGTTGCACCGCTGCGTAGATGGACGACGAGGAGCGGGCGCCCGGCCCTGCGTCCTCGGCGTACCGCGGCCGCGAAGTCCTCGCGCCGCCTCAGCCGATGCTCGGTAGGCAGCACGACATGGACCTAGAGGCCGGGCTGTCAGGCCGACAGACGGGCGCGACCCTTGCCACGGCGGGACGCGAGGATCGCGCGGCCGGCACGCGTACGCATGCGCAGGCGGAAGCCGTGGGTCTTGGCGCGGCGACGGTTGTTCGGCTGGAAGGTGCGCTTGCTCACTCGGGGGCTCCAGGAAAGATTGTTGCCTCTTGCGAGACAGGTGTGGGGCGTCGACTGGCTGTCACCGTGCGCCCACGAGTAGCTCGCATACGCCCGAGTGCACCGCTACACGATCGCTGGGCGCGATCTTTGCCCATCGGAGGCAGGCGGCAGCAGCCATCGACAACTCGACCTGGTTACGGTACGCGCGGCCGCATCATCCGGTCAAACCGGCTCCATGACAGGACACGCTGTACACAGGCTGTGGACAACAACTTGAACACGCGCGGGTCAGCTGACTACCGTGGCTGAACTCCGATTCCTTCCCGCCCGTCCTGAGAATCACACATTCGTGGGACCTGCTGAGAGAGCGTGCTCTGTGGCTGACGTCCCTGCAGATCTTGCCGCAGTGTGGCCGCGGGTACTCGACCACCTGCTCCGGGCGGAGAGCGACAGCCTCAAGCCCAAGGACCAGGACTGGCTCAAGCGGACCCAGCCGCTCGCCCTGGTCGCCGACACCGCGCTGCTCGCTGTTCCCAATGAGTTCGCGAAGGGCGTGCTGGAAGGCCGGCTCGCCCCCCTGATCGGCGAGGCGCTGAGCCACGAGTGCGGCCGCCCGATCCGTATCGCGATCACCGTCGACGACACCTCCGAGGCGCCCCAGCCCCCCGCGCCTCCGCAGCAGCACCTCCCCTCGCAGCAGCCGCAGCTCTCGCACGACGCGTACGACAGCTACGACAGCCGCCAGGGTTACGGTCGGCAGAGCGGGCCCCAGGGCGGCCACGAAAACGGTCCACAGGGCGTACCCCAGGGTGGACACGGCGGCCATCAGAACGACGAGCTGCCCACCGTGCGCCCCGCCTACCCCGAGTACCAGCAGCAGCACCCGCAGCCGCGCCCCGCGCCCGGCGCCTGGCCGCAGCACGCGGACGACCGCCGGTCCGGCATGGGCGACGACTCCGGGCGACACGACGACTACGGCTGGCAGCAGCAGCGGCTCGGCGGCTTCCCCGAGCGCGACCCGTATGCCACGCCGCCCTCGCATCTTCAGCAGCACGGCCGCCCGGCACACGGCGACTATCGGTCGCAGAACGACGACTACCGGTCACAGGGTGACGACTACCGCTCGCAGAGTGGCGACGACTACCGCCGACAGGGCAGTGACCGTCCGCACTCCGAAGCGCCGCGCTCTCCGTACGAGCAGTCCCCGCAGCACCGCGACACCGACGGCCTCCAGCCCGGCGGCCACGGCCGGCACGCGGCACCGGGCGGCCACGGCAGCAACCTTCCCGCGCCCAGCGGCGCCCCCGGCCCGCTCGCGGCGCAGCCCGCGCCGGCGACCGGCCCCGGCGAGCCCACCGCGCGGCTGAATCCGAAGTACCTCTTCGACACCTTCGTGATCGGCGCTTCGAACCGCTTCGCGCACGCCGCCGCGGTCGCCGTCGCCGAGGCTCCGGCCAAGGCGTACAACCCGCTGTTCATCTACGGCGAGTCCGGGCTCGGCAAGACGCACCTGCTGCACGCGATCGGCCACTACGCGCGGAGCCTGTACCCGGGCACGAGAGTCAGATACGTGAGCTCCGAGGAGTTCACCAACGAATTCATCAACTCCATCCGCGACGGCAAGGCGGACGCGTTCCGCAAGCGCTACCGCGACATGGACATCCTGCTGGTCGACGACATCCAGTTCCTGGCGAGCAAGGAGTCGACGCAGGAGGAGTTCTTCCACACCTTCAACACGCTGCACAACGCGAACAAGCAGATCGTGCTCTCCAGTGACCGGCCGCCCAAGCAGCTGGTGACCCTGGAGGACCGGCTGCGCAACCGCTTCGAGTGGGGCCTGATCACGGACGTCCAGCCGCCCGAGCTGGAGACGCGTATCGCGATCCTCCGCAAGAAGGCGGTGCAGGAGCAGCTGAACGCGCCGCCGGAGGTACTGGAGTTCATCGCCTCCCGGATCTCGCGGAACATCCGTGAGCTGGAGGGCGCGCTGATCCGGGTCACGGCCTTCGCCTCGCTGAACCGGCAGCCCGTGGACCTCGGCCTCACCGAGATCGTGCTGAAGGACCTGATCCCGGGCGGCGAGGACGCGGCGCCGGAGATCACCGCCACGGCGATCATGGCGGCCACCGCCGACTACTTCGGGCTCTCGGTGGACGACCTGTGCGGCTCCTCGCGCAGCCGGGTGCTGGTGACCGCGCGGCAGATCGCGATGTACCTGTGCCGTGAGCTGACCGACCTGTCGCTGCCGAAGATCGGCGGACACTTCGGCGGCCGCGACCACACCACCGTCATGCACGCGGACCGGAAGATCCGCGCGCTCATGGCGGAGCGGCGCTCCATCTACAACCAGGTGACCGAGCTGACGAACCGCATCAAGAACGGCTGAAGCGCGCGGCGAAGGCCGCAGGCGCGCCCAGGGCGCTCCGGGACGAACTCCCGGGGCGCCCTTCGTCATTGAGAGCCCCTCAGTACGCGGAGAGCCCGCTCGGCCCGTTCACCGAAGGGGCGTCAGGAGGCCGCACAGCGCGGTCCGGAACCCTCGGGAGGCGTCCCCACGCTGTGGAACGCGCGCGCCGGCCGCCTCCGAACTCCCCGCCGCTGTTCGATTTCTGACGAGGACACGGCTTCTCTCCACAGTTTGGGCGAGAATCTTCCTTCCACACCCTGGGGACTGGGAAGTTATCCCGATGACATCCACAAGCGCTCCGCACGTGAGTGGATCACCCCAGGTCAGCAGGGTGTGGATTTGCGGACAACTGTTGTCCACAGGGTGTGGACGAAGAGATCTTCCACAGGCTGTGCGCGCGACTGTCCACCGGCCGCCCACAGGAGAAGCGGTGTTGTGCACACCCCGTCCACATCGCTGTCCACTGTTCGGCAAGGCAACACCCCCTCTCACTGGCGCGAGTGAAAGCGGTCACACCAAAGTGCCGGGTTGGGCTGTGGGGAACCTGGGTAAAGCTGGGGATGGCACTGGGGAGAAACCGGCCTGCCCTGTGCATCGGGTGTGCACAACCGGCGGCGGTCCACAGCATCGGCCGGTTGTCCACGGCTGCGCCCACAGTCACCGGTGGACAAAATTCGGGCTCTGACCTGCGCAAAAGCAGTTGTCCACGGTTTCCACAGCCCCTACTACTACGACCACGGATATCTAGCGGGGAACTCGTTTCGAATCGGGTGCTGTGCACAACTTGGGGACCGGGCCTCTCCGAGCTCTCGTCCCGACTTGCCCCCGAGCCGCACCGGCTGTCGGTGGCGTGCGTCAGACTGGTCTCCGGCAACCCAGCCGACGACGAAGGCCAGCAGGGCGAGAGCCAGCAACAGCAGGAGGCGGTTTCCGGTGAAGATCCGGGTGGAGCGCGATGTACTCGCGGAGGCAGTGGCCTGGGCGGCCAAGAGCCTCCCGGCCCGTCCGCCGGTGCCCGTCCTCGCGGGCCTGCTCCTGAAGGCGGAGGACGGCTCCCTGAGCCTCTCCGGCTTCGACTACGAGGTCTCGGCGCGGGTCTCGGTGGACGCGGAGACCGAGGAGGAGGGCACGGTCCTCGTCTCCGGCCGGCTGCTCGCCGACATCTGCCGCTCGCTGCCGAACCGTCCTGTGGAGATCTCCACAGACGGTGTACGAGTGACCGTGGTCTGCGGCTCCTCCCGCTTCACCCTCCACACACTGCCTGTGGAGGAGTACCCGGCGCTGCCGCAGATGCCCACCGCCACCGGCACCGTCCCCGGTGAGGTCTTCGCCTCCGCTGCTGCCCAGGTCGCCATCGCGGCCGGCCGTGACGACACCCTCCCGGTGCTCACCGGTGTCCGCATCGAGATCGAGGGCGACACCGTCACCCTCGCCTCCACCGACCGCTACCGCTTCGCGGTCCGCGAGTTCCTGTGGAAGCCGGAGAGCCCGGACGCCTCCGCCGTCGCGCTGGTCCCCGCCAAGACGCTGCTGGACACCGCCAAGTCGCTGAGCAGCGGTGACACGGTCACGCTGGCGCTCTCGGGCTCCGGTGCCGGCGAGGGTCTGATCGGCTTCGAGGGCGCGGGCCGCCGTACGACGACCCGCCTGCTGGAAGGCGACCTGCCGAAGTACCGCACCCTCTTCCCGACCGAGTTCAACTCCGTCGCGGTGATCGAGACCGCTCCGTTCGTCGAGGCCGTCAAGCGTGTGGCGCTGGTGGCCGAGCGGAACACCCCGGTGCGGCTCAGCTTCGAGCAGGGCGTGCTGATCCTGGAGGCCGGCTCCAGCGACGATGCACAGGCTGTGGAGCGGGTGGACGCGCAGCTGGACGGCGACGACATCTCCATCGCCTTCAACCCCGGCTTCCTTCTGGAGGGCCTGTCGGCGATCGACTCCCCGGTGGCCCAGCTGTCCTTCACGACCTCGACCAAGCCCGCGCTGCTGAGCGGCAAGCCCGCCGCCGACGCCGAGGCGGACGACGCCTACAAGTACCTGATCATGCCGGTGCGTCTGTCGGGCTGACCCCGCGGGCCCTCCGGCCGGGAGTGCGAGGGTCGCCCCTCGCAAGGCCGCAGTGTGCCGGTGCGCCTCTCCGGCCGAGCAGGCGCGCGGTGCCCTCCGCCACATTCGGAAGGCCGTTCGGACCGGCTCCGTACGGCCGCCCGTATGACGGGGCTGACCTGCGGCTTATGAGCGGCTGAGCCCACAGCTGTGCACGGCCCTTCGGGCGTAGGCTCGACGTAGGTCAGGTACAAGGGCAACGACTATGTGCAAAGAGGGTCTCTGATGGAGCTCGGTCTCGTCGGTCTCGGCAAGATGGGCGGCAACATGCGCGAGCGCATCCGCCGCGCCGGCCACACGGTCATCGGTTACGACCGCAATCCCGACCTCGCGGATGTCTCCAGCCTCAAGGAGCTGGTGGACGGCCTGCAGGGTCCGCGGGTCGTGTGGGTCATGGTGCCGGCCGGCGCCGCCACCCAGGCGACGATCGATGAGCTGGGTGAGCTGCTGTCCGAGGGCGACATCGTCGTGGACGGCGGCAACAGCCGCTGGACGGACGACGAGAAGCACGCCGAGGAGCTGCGCGCCAAGGGCATCGGCTTCGTCGACTGCGGCGTCTCCGGTGGTGTGTGGGGCCTGGAGAACGGTTACGCGCTGATGTACGGCGGTGCCGCCGAGGACGTGGCGAAGGTCCAGCCGATCTTCGACGCACTCAAGCCGGAGGGCGAATTCGGCTCCGTGCACGCCGGCAAGGTCGGCGCCGGCCACTTCGCGAAGATGGTCCACAACGGCATCGAGTACGCGATGATGCAGGCCTACGCCGAGGGCTGGGAGCTGCTGGAGAAGGTCGACTCCGTCACGGACGTGCGCGAGGTCTTCCGCTCCTGGCAGGAGGGCACTGTCATCCGCTCCTGGCTGCTGGACCTGGCGGTCAACGCGCTGGACGACGACGAGCACCTGGAGAAGCTGCGCGGTGTCGCGGCCGACTCCGGCGAGGGCCGCTGGACGGTCGAGGCCGCGATCGACAACGCGGTGCCGCTGCCGGCGATCACCGCGTCGCTGTTCGCGCGGTTCTCCTCACGTCAGGAGGACTCGCCGCAGATGAAGATGATCGCCGCGCTGCGGAACCAGTTCGGCGGCCACGCGGTCGAAAACACGAAGTAAGCAGTCCGGGCTTCCGGGGCAGGCGTCCCGGAAGCCCGCAGCAGTACCACGCCGGGGGAGGTCGGCGCCCTTTATGCATGTCGCGCATCTGTCGCTCGCCGACTTCCGCTCGTACGCCCGGGTCGAGGTCCCGCTCGACCCGGGCGTCACCGCCTTCGTCGGGCCCAACGGCCAGGGCAAGACCAACCTCGTCGAGGCGGTCGGCTATCTCGCCACCCTCGGCAGCCACCGCGTCTCCTCCGACGCCCCGCTGGTCCGCATGGGCGCGGAGCGGGCGATCGTCCGGGCGCAGGTGGTGCAGGGCGACCGGCAGCAGCTGGTCGAGCTGGAGCTGAACCCCGGCAAGGCGAACCGGGCCAGGATCAATAGATCCTCGCAGGTCAGGCCGCGTGACGTGCTCGGCATCGTACGGACGGTCCTGTTCGCGCCGGAGGACCTGGCCCTCGTCAAGGGCGACCCGGGCGAGCGGCGGCGCTTCCTCGACGAGCTGATCACGGCGCGCTCGCCGCGGATGGCGGGGGTGCGCTCGGACTACGACCGCGTGCTGAAGCAGCGCAACACCCTGCTCAAGAGCGCCGCCCTGGCGCGCCGGCACGGCGGCCGGAAGATGGACCTCTCCACGCTGGACGTGTGGGACCAGCACCTGGCGCGGGCCGGTGCGGAGCTGCTCGCGCAGCGGCTGGACCTGATCGCGACGCTGCAGCCGCTGGCGGACAAGGCGTATGAGCAGCTGGCGCCGGGCGGCGGCCCGGTCGCGCTGGAGTACCGCGGTTCGGTGGGCGAGCGACTCGCCGAGGCGTCGAACCGTGAGGAGCTGTACGAGCTGCTCATGGAAGCGCTGGGCGAGGCCCGCAAGAACGAGATCGAGCGGGGCGTGACCCTGGTCGGTCCGCACCGCGACGACCTGCTGCTGAAGCTGGGGCGACTGCCGGCCAAGGGGTACGCGAGCCACGGCGAGTCCTGGTCGTACGCGCTGGCGCTGCGGCTGGCGTCGTACGAGTTGCTGAGCAGTGAGGGCAACGAGCCGGTTCTCGTCCTGGACGACGTCTTCGCCGAGCTGGACTCCCGTCGGCGGGAGCGGCTGGCGGAGCTGGTGGCGCCGGGCGAGCAGGTGCTGGTGACGGCGGCGGTGGACGACGATGTGCCGGGCGTGCTGGCGGGGACGCGGTTCGCGGTCTCCGAGGGCACGGCGGAGAAGGTGTCGTAAGTGAGTGAGCAGTCCGGTCCACAGGACCCCCCGGGACCCGAGCAGCCCCGGCCGCCGGAGCTGTCCGGCATCGATCTGGCGCGGCAGGCGCTGGTGGCCGCGAAGGAGCAGGCGCGGGCGCGGGGCGCGGCCGCGCAGCAGAAGAAGCAGGCCAGACGCGGGGGCGGGCTGCGATCGGGAGCACGCGCGGACGGGCGTGATCCGCTGCCGCTGGGTGCGGCGATCAACCGTCTGATCACCGAACGGGGCTGGGAGACGCCGGCCGCGGTCGGCGGGGTGATGGGGCGCTGGCCCCAGCTCGTGGGTGCCGAGGTGGCGCAGCACTGCGAACCGCAGAAGTACGACGAGGACGCCCGGGTGCTGACGGTGCAGTGCGACTCGACCGCCTGGGCTACGCAGCTGCGGCTGCTCGCTCCGACGCTGGTGGCACGTCTGAACGAAGACCTGGGCCATGGCTCGGTAAAGATCATCAAGGTGCTGGGGCCGGGCGGCCCGCCCCGGAAGTACGGCTCGCTGCGGGCTCCGGGGAGCAAGGGTCCGGGCGACACGTACGGCTGATCCGTACATGCGCGGCCGAAGGCCACCGTTTCACGTGAAACCAGGGCCCTGGAGGGTGCCTGTACGTGGCGAGATGTCCGGGGATGTTCCGGTGTGACGGATGAGACTCCGCTCACCGTAGTCGGAGGTTGACAGCCCGAAGCGCTGAGTGCCGGTGTGAGCGTCCTGGAGGCCCTCCTCAGATATGGGGAGTCGGTGGATGTCGGTTCAGGGCGGCACGTGAGGACTCAGGCGCCCGCAAACCCCCATGAGTGTCGGCGCTACCGGTAGACTGATGGCAATCCCGCCCACTCGCGGAACATGTCGAACGACGCAGCCGCTCCTGACCGGCACGGGGCCTCCCCGCCGGCGGCAGGAGAAGGCTCGTGCCTGTGCCAGAAAGGGCGCTTCGTGGCCGACTCCGGCGACCTCAACGAGAACATCACGGCTTCTACCGAAGAGGGGGTTTCTGCCGGCGCCAGTGGCGGCTCCTCGGAAGAGAAGTCGTACGACGCCAGTGCGATCACTGTCCTTGAGGGCCTGGACGCGGTTCGCAAGCGACCGGGTATGTACATCGGCTCCACCGGCGAGCGCGGTCTGCACCACCTCGTGTACGAGGTCGTCGACAACTCCGTCGACGAGGCGCTGGCGGGCCACGCGGACACCATCGACGTGACGATCCTGCCCGACGGCGGCGTGCGCGTGGTGGACAACGGCCGCGGTATCCCGGTGGGCATCATCCCCTCCGAGGGGAAGCCGGCCGTCGAGGTCGTGCTCACCGTCCTGCACGCGGGCGGCAAGTTCGGCGGCGGCGGCTACGCCGTCTCCGGTGGTCTGCACGGAGTGGGCGTCTCCGTGGTGAACGCCCTGTCGCAGCGGGTCTCCGTCGAGGTCAGGACCGACGGCTACCGCTGGACACAGGACTACAAGCTGGGTGTGCCGACCGCGCCGCTGGCCCGTAACGAGGCCATCGAGGAGACCGGGACGTCGGTGACGTTCTGGGCCGACGGCGACATCTTCGAGACGACCGAGTACAGCTTCGAGACGCTGTCCCGGCGCTTCCAGGAGATGGCCTTCCTCAACAAGGGCCTCACCATCCAGCTCACCGACGAGCGCGCGGCGCACGTCGACGAGGACGGCAAGCCGCTCTCCGTCCGGTACCACTACGAAGGCGGCATCGTCGACTTCGTGAAGTACCTGAACTCCCGCAAGGGCGAGACGGTCCACCCCACGGTCATCGACGTCGAGGCCGAGGACAAGGAGCGGATGCTCTCGGTGGAGATCGCGATGCAGTGGAACACCCAGTACACCGAGGGTGTCTACAGCTTCGCGAACACCATCCACACCCACGAGGGCGGTACGCACGAAGAGGGCTTCCGCGCCGCGCTGACCGGCCTGATCAACCGGTACGCGCGCGACCGCAAGCTGCTCCGCGAGAAGGACGACAACCTCACCGGCGAGGACATCCGCGAGGGCCTGACGGCGATCATCTCCGTCAAGCTCGGCGAGCCCCAGTTCGAGGGCCAGACCAAGACCAAACTGGGCAACACCGAGGCCAAGACCTTCGTGCAGAAGGTCGTGCACGAGCACCTCACGGACTGGCTGGACCGGAATCCGAACGAGGCCGCGGACATCATCCGCAAGGGCATCCAGGCCGCGACGGCCCGCGTCGCCGCCCGCAAGGCGCGCGACCTCACCCGCCGCAAGGGCCTGCTGGAGACGGCGTCGCTGCCGGGCAAGCTGAGCGACTGCCAGTCCAACGACCCGACCAAGTGCGAGATCTTCATCGTCGAGGGTGACTCCGCGGGCGGCTCGGCCAAGTCCGGCCGTAACCCCGAGTACCAGGCGATCCTCCCGATCCGCGGCAAGATCCTGAACGTCGAGAAGGCCAGGGTCGACAAGATCCTGCAGAACCAGGAAGTCCAGGCGCTGATCTCGGCCTTCGGCACGGGCGTGCACGAGGACTTCGACATCGAGAAGCTCCGCTATCACAAGATCATCCTGATGGCGGACGCCGACGTCGACGGCCAGCACATCAACACCCTGCTGCTCACCTTCCTGTTCCGCTTCATGCGGCCGCTGGTCGAGGCCGGGCACGTCTACCTCTCCCGCCCCCCGCTGTACAAGATCAAGTGGGGCCGGGACGACTTCGAGTACGCCTACTCCGACCGCGAGCGCGACGCCCTCATCGAGATGGGCAAGCAGGCCGGCAAGCGCATCAAGGACGACTCGGTCCAGCGCTTCAAGGGTCTGGGCGAGATGAACGCCGAAGAGCTGCGCGTGACCACCATGGACACCGAGCACCGCGTGCTCGGCCAGGTCTCGCTGGACGACGCGGCCCGCGCCGACGACCTGTTCTCCGTGCTCATGGGCGAGGACGTCGAGGCACGACGCTCGTTCATCCAGCGCAACGCCAAGGACGTCCGCTTCCTCGACATCTGAGCCCGTCGGCCCGTAACGCAGCCGCAGCTCGAAAGGACTTTGAACAGCAATGGCCGACGAGAACCCCCCTGTGACCCCGGACGGCGTGACCGCCGAGGGCGCGCCCGCCGCCATCGAAGGCGTGGGCATGCGCGTCGAGCCCGTCGGGCTCGAGACGGAGATGCAGCGCTCCTACCTCGACTACGCGATGTCCGTCATCGTCTCGCGTGCCCTGCCCGACGTCCGGGACGGCCTCAAGCCGGTGCACCGCCGCGTCCTGTACGCGATGTACGACGGCGGGTACCGCCCCGAGAAGGGCTTCTACAAGTGCGCCCGTGTCGTCGGTGACGTCATGGGTAACTACCACCCGCACGGCGACTCCTCGATCTACGACGCGCTGGTCCGCCTGGCGCAGCCGTGGTCGATGCGGATGCCGCTGGTGGACTCCAACGGCAACTTCGGTTCCCCGGGCAACGACCCGGCCGCGGCCATGCGGTACACCGAGTGCAAGATGGCCCCGCTGTCCATGGAGATGGTCCGGGACATCGACGAGGAGACCGTCGACTTCCAGGACAACTACGACGGCCGCAGCCAGGAGCCGACGGTCCTGCCGTCGCGCTTCCCGAACCTGCTGATCAACGGCTCGGCCGGCATCGCGGTCGGCATGGCGACCAACATCCCGCCGCACAACCTGCGCGAGGTCGCGGCCGGCGCCCAGTGGCACCTGGAGCACCCGGAGGCCTCCAACGAGGAGCTCCTGGACGCCCTGATCGAGCGGATCAAGGGCCCGGACTTCCCGACCGGCGCGCTGGTCGTGGGCCGCAAGGGCATCGAGGAGGCGTACCGCACCGGGCGCGGCTCCATCACGATGCGCGCGGTGGTCGAGGTCGAGGAGATCCAGAACCGCCAGTGCCTGGTGGTCACGGAGCTTCCGTACCAGGTCAACCCCGACAACCTCGCGCAGAAGATCGCCGACCTGGTGAAGGACGGCAGGATCGGCGGCATCGCCGACGTCCGCGACGAGACCTCCTCGCGCACCGGCCAGCGCCTGGTCATCGTGCTGAAGCGGGACGCCGTCGCCAAGGTCGTGCTGAACAACCTGTACAAGCACACCGACCTGCAGACGAACTTCGGCGCCAACATGCTGGCGCTGGTCGACGGCGTGCCGCGCACGCTCTCGCTGGACGCGTTCATCCGCCACTGGGTGACGCACCAGATCGAGGTCATCGTCCGCCGGACGAAGTTCCGGCTGCGCAAGGCCGAGGAGCGGGCGCACATCCTGCGCGGCCTGCTCAAGGCCCTGGACGCCATCGACGAGGTCATCGCCCTGATCCGGCGCAGCGACACGGTCGACGTGGCGCGCGAGGGCCTGATGGGTCTGCTGGACATCGACGAGATCCAGGCGAACGCGATCCTGGAGATGCAGTTGCGGCGCCTGGCGGCCCTGGAGCGGCAGAAGATCACCGCCGAGCACGACGAGCTGCTGGCCAAGATCCGCGAGTACAACGCGATCCTGGCCTCCCCGGAGCGCCAGCGGCAGATCGTCAGCGAGGAGCTGACCGCGATCGTCGACAAGTACGGCGACGACCGGCGCTCCAAGCTGGTGCCCTTCGAGGGCGACATGTCCATCGAGGACCTGATCGCCGAGGAGGACATCGTCGTCACGATCACCCGTGGCGGCTACGTCAAGCGCACCAAGACCGACGACTACCGTTCGCAGAAGCGCGGCGGCAAGGGCGTCCGCGGCACGAAGCTCAAGGAAGACGACATCGTCGACCACTTCTTCGTGTCCACCACCCACCACTGGCTGCTGTTCTTCACGAACAAGGGCCGGGTCTACCGCGCCAAGGCGTACGAGCTGCCCGACGCGGGCCGGGACGCGCGCGGCCAGCACGTCGCGAACCTCCTCGCCTTCCAGCCGGACGAGCAGATCGCCCAGGTCATGGCGATCCGGGACTACGAGGCGGCGCCGTACCTGGTCCTCGCGACCAAGGCCGGCCTGGTGAAGAAGACCCCGCTGAAGGACTACGACTCGCCGCGCTCCGGTGGTGTCATCGCCATCAACCTGCGCGAGCAGGAGGACGGTTCGGACGACGAGCTGATCGGCGCCCAGATGGTCTCCAGCGACGACGACCTGCTGCTGATCTCCAAGAAGGCACAGTCGATCCGGTTCACCGCGACGGACGACTCGCTGCGCCCGATGGGCCGTGCCACCTCCGGCGTCAAGGGGATGAGCTTCCGCGAGGGCGACGAGCTCCTCTCGATGAACGTGGTGCGGGCGAACACCTACGTCTTCACCGCCACCGACGGCGGGTACGCCAAGCGCACCAACGTCGACGAGTACCGCGTCCAGGGTCGCGGCGGCCTCGGTATCAAGGCTGCGAAGATCGTGGAGGATCGAGGAGAGCTGGTCGGCGCGCTGGTGGTCGAGGCGAGCGACGAGATCCTCGCCATCACCCTCGGCGGTGGGGTGATCCGCACGCGGGTCGACGAGGTCAGGGAGACGGGCCGTGACACCATGGGCGTCCAACTGATCAACCTGGGCAAGCGCGATGCCGTCGTCGGTATCGCCCGGAACGCCGAGGCCGGTCGCGAGGCCGAAGAGGTCGAGGCGCTGGCGGACGGTGAGCCGGCCGACGACGCGGCGCAGGACCAGGCCCCGGCGGCCGGGGGCGAGGAGCCCGCGGCGGAGTAGCACGAGGAGTAGGTCGTGAGTGGAGCCACGGGTGCGCAGGCGGGCGGATCGGACGAGGGCAGGAAGCCCTCTTCCGGGCCCGCGACCGTGACGGGCGGCGCCCGTGGCTCCGATACTGGCGACGGCCCCCACAAGGAGGCCGCCGCCGAGGGGGGAACCGTGACCGACACCAGGCAGCCGCAGCCGGAGGCACAGCCGCAGCCCGAGCCCCGCCCGCAGGGCAGCGAGGGCCAGCCGTACGTCCCGCCGTCCGCGTACCCCGCGGGGGGCGGCAAGCCGGGGCTGCGGGTGCCCCGCCCGGGCGTCCGTACGACCCCGCGTACGCGCAAGGCCAGGCTGCGCGTGTCCCGTGCCGACCCGTGGTCGGTGATGAAGGTCAGCTTCCTGCTCTCCATCGCGCTGGGGCTGTGCACGCTGGTCGCGGTGTCGGTGCTGTGGATGGTGATGGACGCGATGGGCGTCTTCTCCACGGTCGGCGGCACGATCAGCGAGGCCACCAGCTCCGACGGCGGCTCGGGCTTCGATCTGGAGACGTTCCTGTCGCTGCCGCGGGTGCTGATGTTCACCGGTGTCATCGCGGCGATCGACGTGGTGCTGGCGACGGCGCTGGCCACGCTCGGCGCGTTCATCTACAACCTCTCGGCAGGCTTCGTGGGCGGCGTGGAGCTGACCCTGGCCGAGGACGAATGACCTGGTGCGGGCCGCCGCTGAGGGGCTTTCGCGGCCGGCCCGGTCATCGATTTGGGTCATGGCTCTGAAGTGCGCTAATCTTTCGGTGCAGCCAGCGAGGCGGCAACAAGCCAGGGGCTATAGCTCAGACGGTTAGAGCGCTTCCCTGATAAGGAAGAGGCCACAGGTTCAAGTCCTGTTAGCCCCACCGGCAAGGATCGGCCCGGGCGGAGAATTCTCCGCCCGGGCCGATCTCTTTGTGCTTCTCCGGAGTTGGGGTCGGACTAGGTCACCGATTGATATCGACCGGTGTGTATCATCGGCCCCCGAAGGTCCCCTACGTCAACGAAAGACGAGGTCGCGCGGTGAAGAAGCTTCTCCTGGTCGCACTGGCCGCCATCGGCGGGCTCCTCGTGTACCGCCAGATCCAGGCGGATCGCGCCGAGCAGGATCTGTGGACGGAGGCGACCGACTCCGTGCCCGCAGGTTCGGGCGTGTGAGCCCCAGTTCCGTACGTACGTGACCCCGGTCCCCGCTCGGCGGTGGCCGGGGTTTCGTCTGTCCGGCGCCGTTGCGGGACTGTGACACTCGATGGGTTGAGTTTGCTATAGCACACCACTAGGTTGCGATGGCAAACGTGATCGGTGGGCAGAGGGGGACGGGCGACATGGCACGACGACGCCGGAGGACGGCGGCCGCACTGACCGGGGGGCTGCTCCTCACGCTCCCGGTCGCGCCGCAGGCGTCCGCTGAACCGTCCTTCACCAGCGCCGGCATGGTGATGGTGCTGGACTCCTCCGGCTCGATGGCGGAGCCGGACGGCTCCGGGCACACCCGGATCGCCGCGGCCCGCAAAGCGGTCGGCACCGTCGCGGACGCCCTCCCCGACGGATTCCCCACCGGGCTGCGCGTCTACGGCGCGGACAAGAACCGCGGCTGTGACGACACCCGCCTCGTCCAGCCGGTACGGCCGCTGGACCGGGCCGGCCTGAGGAAGGCCGTGGCCGACGTCGGGCCCAAGGGCGACACCCCGATCGGCCTCTCGCTCAAGAAGGCCGCCGCCGACTTCCCACGCGGCAGCGACGGCCGCCGCACCATCGTGCTCATCTCCGACGGCGAGGACACCTGCCAGTCCCCGCCGCCCTGCGAGGTCGCCGGGGAACTCGGCAGGTCTGGCGTCGACCTGCGGATCGACACCATCGGCTTCCAGGTGCGCGGCAAGGCCCGGGAACAGCTGGAGTGCGTCGCGGAGGCGGGCAACGGCCGCTACTACGACGCCCCGGACGCCGATGCCCTGGCCCGCCAGATGCAGCGCGCGGGCAAGCTCTCCGCCGACGGTTACCGCTTCCGGGGGAAGCAGGTGCGCGGCACACCCGCACGCTCCGGTGCGCCCGCCCTTGCGCCGGGCCAGTACCGGGACACCATCGGCCCCGGTGAGCAGCGCTTCTACGAGGTGAACCTCGACGACAGCGCCACCGCCGACTTCGCCGCCACCGCCGTCCCGCACCCGGGCGCCGCCGTCGACACCACCACCGTGCTGCGCACGCAGCTCGCGTACGGCACCGACAGCGCTTGTGAGACCCGCACCGAGCTCTTCGGCCAGAACGAGGGCGCCGCACCGCTGACTTCGGGCGTCAGCCGGGTGCCGTCGGAGGACGGCCACGGCAGCTGCGACAAGGCCGGCCGCTACTGGTTCGTCGTCGAACGTGAGGCCGCCGACGGCTCCGACGCCGCCCGCTGGCCCCTGGAGCTGACCTACCGCAGCGAACGGCCCCTCAAGAAGGGCGTGACACCGGCTCAGTCGGAGCCCGAGTACGGCGCCGGCGGCCAGGACGCGGTCGTGCCCTCCGGTGCCCCGAAGGACGTCACCGGCGGCACCGGCTTCAACGACGCCAGGGAGATCGGCGAAGGCGCCTGGCGCGACAAGGTCCTGCCCTCACAGACGCTCTGGTACAAGGTCCCGGTCGGCTGGGGCCAGCAGCTGCGCTACGACGTGGAGTTCGCCAACGAGCCCACCGTGAAGGGGTACAGCGCGCAGACCTCGTACGGCGCCACGCAGGTCTACACCCCGGCCCGGCAGCCCGTCGGCAGCGGCACCGGGGAATTCACCCCGCAGACGCCCTACAACGGGCGGCAGACGGCGCTGCGCATGGGCACCGTCCCGGTCAGCTGGACCAACCGCTACGAGAGCGACCCCAACGTCGCCCCCGTGCACCGCGCCGGCGACTTCTACCTGGCCGTCACCCTCGGTGCCAAGGCCGCGGAGATCGCGGATAATCCGCGGATCGGTGTGGTCCTGCGGGTGGCCGTGCTCGGCGACGCGAAGAGCGGCCCCCAGGCGCACGCGGCGGTGGCGAAGGATTCCGCCACCGCCGCGGACAGCGGCACGGCCGGCGGTGGAGTATGGGCGGCGCGTCCGGTGATCGCCGCCGTCGGCATCGGTGCGGGAGTCCTGCTCCTCGCCGGCCTCGCGGTGGCGTACCTCAGGGGCCGGGGCAAGCAGCGCACGACCGGAACGGGCTCGGGAGGGGCAGGCACGTGGTGAGGCGGCGCACGATCAGGAGGGGGCTGGCCGGCCCGGTGGCGCTCGGCGTTCTGGCGCTGCTCCCCGGGGTGGCCACGGCGGACACGAAGCTGCCCACGTACGCGCCCGCGCAGGACGCCACGCCCGTCAAGGGCCGGGCGAGCACGGCGGACGCCCCGTCCGTCCGCCCCGGCACGTACAGCGACTCCATCGGGCGCGGCGAGGAGCGGCGCTACGCCCTCACGCTGGACACGAAGACCACCGCGTACGTCTCGGCGGTGGCCGCGCCCGCGCCCGGGAGCAAGGTCGAGGACTACACCGACGGGCTGACCGTGTCCCTCCAGGACAACAGCGGCACGACCTGCGGCACCGACGGCGACGCGCGGTACCGGGGCGGCAGGACGGCTTACCCCCTCGCCGCCTACGCCACCCGCCGTGTCGGCGGCGACTTCTCGGAATGCAAGCAGGCCGGCCGGTACTACGTGGTGGTGAAGCGTTCCGGCGACGCCACCTCGGGCCCCGACCGCTGGCCCCTGGAGCTGCGCTACATGACCGAGCCGCAGCTGAGCGGCCCGGCCCCCGGAGAGCCCGGGGAAGGCAGTTGGAGCAGCGCAACGCCCGCGGCGCCCACGGGGGGCGCGGAGAAGCGCGTCACGGGAGGCACCGGCTTCAACGACGCCGCCTCGGTGGGGAAGGGCCAGTGGAGCGACCGCATCCGGCCCGGCGAGACCCGCTTCTACCGGGTGCCGGTCGACTGGGGACAGCGGCTGAACGTCAGCGCCGAGCTGCCCAGCGCCCCGAAGCAACCGGGCGTGGGCGTCTCGACGTTCACCCCGGACGCGTTCGGCCTGACCGCGTACAACCCGGCACGCGGCGTGGTGAGCGACGAGGCCTTCGAACCGTACGAGGGCCGGCAGAAGGAGGCGCGGCTGTTCACCGCGCCGGTGCACTACGGGAACCGCTCCGGCGACGACCAGTCCGTCCGGGCGATGAGCGTCGCGGGCTGGTACTACCTGGAGGTCTCCCTCAACCCGGACGCCGCGAAGTTCTTCAAGAAGGGCGCGGACGTCACCCTGCGGGTGGACCTCAAGGGAGCGGCACAGGCCGGCCCCCGGTACGCGCGGCCGGCCGCGGACTTCTCCGTCTCGCCCGAGGACCGGGAGCTGGCCGAGACGGGCCGTACGGCGTCCGAGGCGGAGCGCCACGGGAACCTGCAGACGGTCGGGTTCACCGGCCTCGGCGTCGGCGCGGTGCTGCTCGCCGGGCTCGGCGTGTGGACGGTCGCGGCCCGGCGCAAGGCCGCTGCGGGCGCCACGGCGGTCACGGGGCCGGCCGCGGGCGCGCCGGGAGCCCCGATGCCCGGCCCGGGAGTCCAGATGCCCGGGCAGCAGCCGTACGACGGCCGGAGCGGGCCTCAGGACGCCGGACAGGGATACGGGCAGCCCCCGCGGGGCCGGTGAGCCGCGGGGGCCGCACAGGCCCGTCAGGGGCCTCGCGCGGGCCTCTCCGCCCGGCTGCGGGCGTCGAGGGCGGGCCCCGGCGGCTCCGGCCGCTCCGGCCGTGAGCGCGCCTCAGGGCCGCCACGGGCCGTTGTGCCCGTAGCGGCCGTCAGCCGGCGGTCACGCCCGTCAGCCGGCTGTCAGCGCCCAGACCCCCACCGCGATGCACAGCAGCGCGACGACCAGCACCGGCACGGCGACCTTCGCGGGCGGCCCGGTCCGTACGGGCTTCGCGCCGTGCCCACCGGGCCCGGCGGGTGCCGGGGCCTGGCCGGGCACCCGGGGCTGCCCCATGGTGTACGGCCGGGTGAGCGGCAGGTCCCCCCGTACCGGCGCGGTCGGCTCGTAATGCCGCAGGGGCGGCGCGGACGGCGTACCGGGCGGCGGATGGCCGGGCCCCGGTACGAGCGGGGTCCCGGGCCCCGAAGGGGACGCGTCGGGGCCCGCCACCGGGAAGCCGGGGCCGGACGGGGACGGATCGGGGCCGGGCGCCGGGAGCGGCGCCGGAGTGGACGGCGTGGGCGGCCCCTGCGGGAGGGGCGGCGCCAACGGGAAGCTGCCGGACGCCGACACCGAAGGCCCGCTCAGGTCGCCGCCTCGTGCACCCCCGCCCGCCGGCCCCTCGGGCCCGTACCCGGAGGGAAGCGGCCCGATGTGGTCGAAGACCTCGACGATCTCGTCCTCGACCGTCTCCTCGGGCAGCAGCTCGACGGCCGACAGGAGCGCTTTGCGGGCCCCGTTCGCCGTCCGGAAACGCGCGTCGGGATCCGGGTGCAGCAGACCGGCCAGGACCTGCCACAGCGGCTCGGGGACGTCCTCGGGCGCCCCGGGCACCCCGTGCTGCACGAAGAGCTCCACCAGCGCCTGGGCGTCCGGCTTGTTGCCGGTGAGCAGGAACAGGCCGAGCAGGCCGACCGCGAAGAGATCGGCGGGGAAGTCCGGCTCTGAGCCGAGCAGTTGTTCCGGAGCGAAGTAACCGGGCGTCCCGACCACGTAGTTGGTGTCGGTGAGCCGCGGCTCCCCCTTGCGCATCGAAATCCCGAAGTCGGAGACGCGCACGTGCGGCCGCCCCGTACCGGTGGCCTCCAGAAGGATGTTGGCCGGCTTGATGTCCCGGTGGACCACGCCCTCTTCGTGCACCGCGGCCAGCCCCGAGAGCACCTGGTCCAGCAGCAGGCACGCATAGCGCGGCGGCAGCGGCCCGTAGTCACCCACCAGGTGCGCCAGCGAACCGCCGTTGACCAGGTCCATCGTGAACAGGACCTTGTCGTCGTCGGCGGCCCAGCTGGCCGGCGCGAGCACATGCGGATGATCGATGCGCAGCGCCTGTTCCCGCACGAAGCGCAGCAGCGTGTGCGCGTCGCTCTGCTGCAGCACCTTGGCCGCGACGTACCGGCGGCGCCGCTGGTCCCAGGCGCGCCACACGGCGCCCACCCCGCCCCGCCCGATCGGGTCGATCAGCTCGTACCTGCCGGCGAAGACCTCACCCATGGCGCCGCGTCCGCTCCCTCACAGCATGCGTGACTAGTTCTGGTGCGCTTCGTAGTGGGCCACCGCGTCCGCGGTCCGCCCCGCCCCGTAGACCCGCAGGAACTCTGCCAGTTCGGGATGGGTGGCGGCGAGCGAGTCCGCCGCGTCGATGATGTCGCCGGCCGCCGCGACCGACCGCAGCAGCGACTGGATCTCCCGCACGACTCGACGCACGGTGGTGGCGCCCGTGGTGGAGGTCTGCGTGGTGTTGTTCAGGACGGACCCGCCTGCCGTCTTCTTGATCTCGTCCATCCGCTCGGTGGCCTCGGCGGCGCTGACACTGCCGTCGGCCACCTGGCTCGACAGTTCCTGGAGCGCCTGCACACGCTGGACCACCGCCGGGTTGCCGATCTTCGCGCGCTGGCCGCTCATCAGCTGCGACAGCATGGGAGCCGAAAGCCCGAGCACGGCGGCGAGACGGGCCTGATTGAGGCCGAGATCGTCGATGAGACGCCGGAAGAGCGCCCCCAGAGGCTCTCCGTACCAACTGCGCTGCAGCTCCCGAGCGCGCGCGGTGGCTTCCTGCTGTGCTGCGTCCATGGCGTCTCCCCTTCGCTTCGCTGCCGCGAATCTCGCGAAGCATCCTACGGAGAGCGACCGTCCGGAGCGATACCCGGTCGGGAAAGCGGGCGGGTACCGGGTATTCTGGTGCGCGACGGGGCCTTAGCTCAGTTGGTAGAGCGCTGTCTTTGCATGGCAGATGTCAGGGGTTCGACTCCCCTAGGCTCCACAGAAGAAGCCCTCCGAACTGCGGAAACGCGTTCGGAGGGCTTTCTGCTGCGGCGGCGGGACCGCGATCCCGCCCGCCTTACGGCTGCCCGTGGCGTTCGTCCGCCTCGGATTCCGCCTGCTTCGCCTGGACCTCGGGGTCCAGGACCGCGCCGGGGCTGCCGTCCACGGCGCTCAGCGGGGTGCGCTCGCCGACCTCGGTCGCGGCGGGCGGCTCGACCAGCCAGTCGGGGTTGGCCTGCTTGTCCCACCACTTCCACGCGGCGTAGGCGCCGCCGGCGAGGATGCCGAGCAGGGTGACCCGCTTGAGGGCCTTGCCGGTACGCGCCCGGCGGCGGTGCTTCTTGGCGAGCTTCTCGATCTCGGCGGCGGTGACATTTCCGCGCAGCGCCGCCAGCGCGGCGGACCCGCGCAGCACGGCCTCCTCGCGGGCGGGCTCGGCCGCCGCACGGGCGTTGCGTACGGCCTTCTCCACGCGCGGGGCTGTGTAATCGGTGGCCTGCCGGGCGGCCTTGCGGGTACGGGCCGCGGCCTTGGTCGCGGCGGCGTCGACCTTCGGGGGCAGCGCGCCGCGGGCGTGTTCCAGGCGGGGCTGCAGCCGTGCGTCGTACTGGTGACGGGCCTGATGCGCGGCCTCGGTCACCTTCGGGGCCAGTTTCGTACGGGCCTCATGGCTGAGGTGCACGGCGGTCTCCTTGGCCGTGCCGGCATACGGAGCCACCACCTCCGCGGCGTGCCGCACGCTCTCCTTGGCCGTGCCGGTCGCGGCGCGCACGCTGTCCTTGCGGGTCACGGGATCCTCCTCATCGGTGGCGTGTCCGGGCTCGGGGGCGCTTGCCCACGTCTGCTGTCTCTCGCCTCTCCGCCCGCTTGCAGATCATGCCTGCGCAGCGGACGTACGGCACGTGCTGGCGGGCATCCGGGTCAATGCGGACTTCGGGCGCCTTGTGATGACAATGCCACGGTTCGGCGCGGCGTGCGCCGATTAGGCGGCTTCCGGCCGCGGTATCGCGATTCGGCGGTTTCTCGCCCCCTGTCTGCGTTTCCTGTCGTCCAGCCGGTACCGGTCGATGACCGCTTCCCGACCGGAATGTACGGGTCCCCGCTGACGGGCGCGGGAAACGTCGGGGAGGGGGGAAATCAGTGCGAACACCGGTCGTGAGGTGGCGTGCGGGGGACGGGCGCGGCCGTTCGTGCGAGGATCGGGAACCGTCAGTGAAGACTTATGGAAGGTAGATCGTGGCTGAGCAGCTCTACGCCACCCTGAAGACCAACCAGGGCGACATTGAACTTCGGCTCCTGCCGAACCACGCCCCGAAGACGGTCAAGAACTTCGTCGAGCTCGCCAAGGGCGAGCGTGAGTGGACGAACCCGGCGACCGGTCAGAAGTCCACGGACAAGCTGTACGACGGCACCGTCTTCCACCGGGTGATCAGCGGCTTCATGCTGCAGGGCGGCGACCCGCTGGGCAACGGCACCGGTGGCCCGGGCTACGAGTTCGCCGACGAGTTCCACCCCGACCTGGTGTTCGACCGTCCGTACCTGCTGGCCATGGCCAACGCCGGCCCGGGCACCAACGGCTCGCAGTTCTTCATCACCGTCTCGCCGACCGCGTGGCTGACCGGCAAGCACACCATCTTCGGTGAGGTCTCCAACGAGGAGAGCAAGAAGGTCGTGGACGCCATCGCGACCACCCAGACGAACCCCCGCACCGACCGTCCGGTGAACGACGTCGTCATCGAGCAGGTCGTCGTCGAGACCCGCTGAACGGCGTCGTCGTCGAGCCGGCCGTCAGGACCCGCCCGCCTCGGCGAGGACGCGCCGGCACCGGCCGGTCACCCCTGCCCGCGCTCGGCCGCGGGCGGCGTGGAACCATGACGCCCCGCCCGGTCGTAGACCAGGCGGGGCGCGCAGCGTGTCGGTGCCGCGGGCCACTGACGACGAGGGGTAGCGATGGAGCAGGCGCCAGGCAATCCGCAGGAACCGCGGGACGCCCAGGGCGGAAACGGTTCGCCGGAGGACCGGAACGACGCGCGCGGCTGCTACCGCCACCCCGACCGGGCCACGGGCATCAGCTGCACCCGCTGTGACCGGCCGATCTGTCCGGAATGCATGGTCAGCGCCTCCGTCGGCTTCCACTGCCCGGAGTGCGTACGCGGCGGCAGCGGCACGGGGCACGCGCCGGGCGCAAACCGGCCCCGCACGGTCGCCGGCGGCGCCCTGACCGCCGACCCCAGGCTGCTCACCAAGATCCTTATCGGCGTCAACACCGCGGTCCTCGTCGTGGCCCTGGTGCTCAAGGATCCGTTCGTCAACGCGCTGGACCTGGTCGGCTGGGCCTTCGACCCCGGCGAACTGCACGTCGTCGGCGTCGCGCACGGCGAGTGGTACCGCCTGATCACCGCGATGTTCCTGCACGAGCAGGTCATGCACTTCGCGTTCAACATGCTCTCGCTGTGGTGGCTGGGGCCGCCGCTGGAGGCGGCGCTCGGCCGGGTCAGGTTCCTCGCGCTGTACTTCCTCGCCGGACTGGGCGGCAGCGCCCTGTCGTACCTGCTCGCCGCGCAGAACCAGCCGTCGCTGGGCGCGTCCGGCGCGATCTTCGGGCTGCTGGGCGCCACGGCGGTGCTGCTGCGCCGGCTGAACTACGACATGAAGCCGGTACTGATCCTGCTCGGCCTCAACCTCGCCTTCACGTTCCTGTGGCCGAACATCGCCTGGCAGGCCCACGTGGGCGGCCTGGTGGTGGGCGCCGCGGTGACGTACGCGATGGTCCACGCCCCGCGCGGCCGCCGGAACCTGGTCCAGGCCGGCGCCTGCGTACTGGCGCTCCTGGTGATCGTCGCGGTGGTCTGGGTACGCACGGCTCAGCTGACGGGGTGAGGCTCGCCCAGCGGGGGCGGGTGGCTCGGTCCTCATGAGAGGGGGAGGCCTCGCCCTCACCGGAAACGTCGGCTTGTTTGCCCACAGGAAACGGCCGACCCGCATCCCCCACAGGAACACCGGTATACCCACAGGCCACCCGCGGGGGGTGACCGGCCGTTCACTTGTCCACAGCTCGTGTCGGCCTCTGTGCGCACCGTGCAGAATTTCGGTAAGGGGGACCACTGCAGGGACGTTTTCCCAGTACAACCCAGTGGTCCCGAGGCGTTCGCGCCACCCGCCTCCGGTGTGACCGGCGTCAACCCCACGGGGGTTATCCACAGATCTTCTGAAGTTTTCCCCGGCTGTGGATAACCGTGTGGATGGTCTTGGGCACAGCTTGCGTTCAGCGCGCTTTCCGGGCCCGCTCCAAGGCGCGCAGCCACGCCGCCCCAAGGTGTGCGGGGCCGCACCGCTCCAGGAAACGGCGCCCTCGCCGGGCCGGTACGCGTCGCGCCGGCCTGGCGATTCGGTCGGCGCCGACCCGGTGATCAGGTCGCACTTGCCCGGTGATCAGGCAGCGCGGAAGGCCGGGGCTACTTCCGCCGCGTGGAGAGGGGCCGGGCTACTTCCACTGCGTGGAGACGCCGAAGCCCACCGCGATGAAGCCGAAGCCGGCGACGATGTTCCAGTTTCCCATCGACTTGATCGGCAGATCGCCCTCGGTCACGTAGAAGCACACGATCCAGGCCAGGCCGATCATGAACATCGCCAGCATCAGCGGCGCCACCCAGCCCCGCCCTGAGTTCAGCTTGATCGAACTGGTCTGCTTCGCCGGCGGCGGCGTGAAGTCGTCCTTCTTGCGGATCCGTGACTTCGGCACGAGGAACTCTCCTGTCGATGCGCTGCGTAACCGCGCGGATGTACAAGGCTGGCGCCGGTCGGGGGGCGTCGGGGATCGGGTGCTCCCCCCGGGCGTCCGTTAGCGTAGTGCTTCCGCGGCGTCGTAAGGAGTAAGGGTACGTTGAGCAATTCCGCTGACTCCCCCGGCCGCCGTCCGCGTCCGCGGCTGCGCCCGGTACGGCTGTTGACGCTGACGGTCTTCGCGCTCGCCGGACTGCTCTTCTGGATCAGCTTCGACACCGCACGCGGCACCAACCTGCGCTCGGACGATTCGATGCTGCGGCTGTCGGACCTCATCCAGGACCACAGCCAGAAGAACAAGATCCAGGACGAGCGCAACGCCTCCCTCCGTTCCGACGTCGACCGGCTCGCCGACGAGGACAGTGGCAGCACCGATGCCGACAAGGCCCGGGTGCAGGCGCTGGAGAAGAACGCGGGTACGAAGAAGGTGTCCGGCCAGGGCCTCTCCGTCACCCTCACCGACGCCCCGCCCAACGCCACCGCCAAGATCCCCGGCGTGCCCGAGCCGCAGCCCAATGACCTGGTGATCCACCAGCAGGACCTGCAGGCCGTCGTCAACGCCCTGTGGAAGGGCGGCGCCAAGGGCATCAAGGTCATGGACCAGCGGCTGATCTCCACCAGCGCGGTCCGCTGCGTCGGCAACACCCTGATCCTCCAGGGCCGCGTCTACTCCCCGCCCTACACCGTCACCGCCGTGGGCGACCGCCAGGCGCTGTCCGACGCGCTCAACACCTCTCCCGCCATCCAGAACTACCTGCAGTACGTCGACGCCTACGGACTCGGCTGGAAAGTCGAGCCGCGCGGAACGATGACTCTGCCCGGTTACTCCGGCACAGTGGATCTCCACTACGCACAGCCTGTGCAGCCGTAGCGCGCTCCGGCGCGCCGGAGCGCCGAGGAGGGGGTGCGAAGCTCCTTGAGGGGCGGCGGCTGGGTGACGGGAGGGCGGGGTGCGAAGCTCCTTGAGGGGCGGCGGCTGGGTGACGGGAGGGCGGGGCCGGAATGTCGGTGCGGTGGGTCGTCAGGACGTTCAGCGAGCTGTGCCTCACCGTCGGCAGCCTGATCGTCCTCTTCGTGGTCTACGTGCTCTTCTGGACCGGCGTACGGGCCGACAGCGCGATGGACGGCGAACTCGGCAGGCTGCAGGAACGCTGGTCCACAGGGCCGGTCGGCACCGCCTCGCCCGCCCCCGGCGGCCCGTCCCAGGACGGGACCGCCGCTCCGGGTGAGGGCGGCCCGTCGGACGACGGATCGCCGCCGCGGCCCGCCTTCCGGGATGGTGAGCCCTTCGCCGTCATGTACATCCCGCGCTTCGGCCGCGACTGGGCCAAGCCCGTCCTGGAGGGCACCGCCACCGGCACCCTGAAGAAAGGCCTCGGCCACTACGCCCGCACCGCCGGGCCCGGCGCCACCGGCAACTTCGCCGTCGCCGGCCACCGCCGCACCTACGGCGACCCGTTCAAGGACTTCCCGCGGCTGCGGCCCGGCGACGCGGTCGTGATCAGCGACGGCACGACGTGGTTCACGTACCGCATCGACAAGCGCCCCTACCGCACTCTCCCCGGCGACATCGGGGTCATCGACCCCGTACCGCGCAAATCAGGCTACGAAGGCCCCGGCCGTTACCTCACCCTTACGACCTGCGAGCCAGAGTGGGGGCACAGCCACCGGCTGATCGCCTGGGCGCACCTGGACGCGACCGAGCCCGTGGCCGGGGGACGTCCGTCCGCATTGCGCAGCTGAGCCACACCGCCGGGACTCGCCCCTTACTCTGGTGGGGCAAATGACCATTGGCATCGGCAAGTAGGGACAGCATGTACGGCTGGATCTGGCGGCATCTGCCGGGCAACGCATGGGTGAAGGCACTGATCTCGCTCGTGCTCGCGCTGGCGATCGTCTTCCTGCTCTTCCAGTACGTCTTTCCATGGGCGGAGCCGCTGCTGCCCTTCGGTGACGTCACGGTGGACCAGGGAATGGGGGCCGTCCGATGAGCGCGAAGATCCTCGTCGTCGACAACTACGACAGCTTCGTCTTCAACCTCGTCCAGTACCTCTACCAGCTCGGTGCCGAGTGCGAGGTGCGGCGCAACGACGAGGTGGAGCCGGGGCACGCACAGGACGGTTTCGACGGCGTGCTGCTGTCGCCCGGCCCTGGCGCGCCCGAGCAGGCCGGTGTCTGCATCGACATGGTGCGGCACTGCGCGGACACCGGCGTACCGGTCTTCGGCGTCTGCCTGGGCATGCAGTCCATGGCGGTGGCGTACGGCGGCGTCGTCGGCCGCGCCCCCGAGCTGCTGCACGGCAAGACGTCCCTGGTGACGCACGAGCACAAGGGCGTTTTCCAGGGCCTGCCCTCGCCGTTCACGGCCACCCGGTACCACTCGCTGTCGGTCGAGCGGGACACCCTGCCGGACGAGCTGGAGGTCACCGCCTGGACGGAGACCGGCCTGGTCATGGGCGTACGCCACCGTGAACTGCAGGTCGAGGGCGTGCAGTTCCACCCGGAGTCGGTGCTGACCGAGTGGGGCCACGGAATGCTCGCCAACTGGCTGGTCGAGTGCGGTGACGAGGGAGCTGTGGAGCGTTCGACGGGGCTTGCCCCGGTGGTCGGCAAGGCCGGCGCGTGACCGCGCTCCGCCCCGAGCGCGAAGGCACGTCGTCGTACGGTCCTTACGATTCGTACGGCGACCCTGCCGCGTTCGAGGCGGCCGTCGGGCAGCTCGGCGATCCCCTCACGGACCCGCTGCCCGGCCAGAACGGCGGCCAGGGGGCGGAGCCGGTCCAGAACCAACAGGCTGCCTCCGCGTACGACCAGGCGGCCCGCCCGTACGATCAGCTTTCCGACTTCCAGCAGCCTTCCGACTTCGCGTCGGTTGCCGGCTATCAGCAGGCCGTCGATTACCAGCAGCCCGCTGCCTACGAGCCGACCGCCCTCTTCGACCGGATCCCGGCACACGACCAGCCTCCGGCACCGGGTCGGGCTTCGGCGTACGACCAGCCTTCGGCGTACGAGCAAGGTCCGGCCCATGACCAGGCCTCGGCTCATGCGGCGCTCGCCGCTGCGGACACCGTCATCGCGCCGGCCGTTCCGCCCCTGCCCGCCGATGAGGAAACGATGGCGCTGCGGCAGGCGGACCCGAAGGCCGTGAAACGGCCCGAGGACGCTGTTTCACGTGAAACAACGCCTCCGACGACCGGTGGCCGCGCCGAGCGGCGCAGAGCGGCGCAGGCGGCCGCCAAACGGGGCGGCAGACGCGGCCGCCACGCCACCCCGGCCGCGGAGACCCCTCCCGAGCCCGTGCCGACGTCGCGGGTCGCCGCGCGCCAGGCCGCGCGTGCCCGCAAGGAGAGCGTCGGTGTCGTCGCCAGCCGGATCACCGGCGAGGCGTTCATCACCCTCGGCGTGCTGATGCTGCTGTTCGTCGCGTACCAGCTGTGGTGGACCAACGTCCTGGCGCACAACGAGGCGGGCGGCGCGGCCAACAACCTCCAGCAGCAGTGGGACAAGGACGGCGAGGACGAGAAGCGCGCGGCGGGCGCGTTCTCGCCCGGCGAGGGCTTCGCGATCATGTACATCCCGAAGCTGGACGTGAAGGTCCCGATCGCCGAGGGCATCAGCAAGCACGAGGTCCTGGACCGCGGCATGGTCGGCCACTACGGCGAGGGCAAGCTGAAGACGGCGATGCCCTGGGACAAGACCGGCAACTTCGCGGTGGCTGGCCACCGCAACACCCACGGTGAGCCGTTCCGCTACATCAACCGGCTGGTGAAGGGCGACAAGATCGTCGTCGAGACCCGCAGCCGCTTCTACACGTACGAGATGGCGAGCATCCTCCCGCAGACCCTGCCCTCCAACGTCGGTGTCATCGGTCCGGTCCCGCCCGGCTCCGGTTTCACCGGGCCCGGCCGGTACCTCACGCTGACCACGTGCACCCCGGAGTTCACCAGTACCTACCGGATGATCGTGTGGGGCAAGATGGTCGAGGAGCGACCGCGGAGCAAGGGCAAGCCGGATGCGCTCGTCAGCTGAGCACCATCAGGGGGTACCACGCGGTGACTGCCACCGGACAGGACGCGGACGTCGAGGGCGTCGAGGGGACCGATGACACCGGGGCGTCCGGGTCGTCCGGCGCGGCGTCACGGCCCGCGCCGCGGAAGGTACGGCGCCGAATAGCCGCGGTCGTCAGCTTCATCGGCGAACTGCTGATCACGGCCGGCGTGGTGATGGGCCTCTTCGTCGCCTACTCGCTGTGGTGGACCAACGTCCTCGCCGACCGCGAGGCGCACCACCAGGGCGACCGGATCCGGCAGCACTGGGCCGATTCGCCGGGGCCGGAGGAGCAGAAGGAGCTGGACACCAAGGACGGCATCGGCTTCCTGCACGTCCCCGCGATGAAGAACGGCGAGGTGCTGGTCAAGAAGGGCACCAGCAGCAAGATCCTCAACGATGGGGTCGCCGGCTACTACACCGACCCGGTGAAGTCCGCGCTGCCGCAGGACAAGACCGGCAACTTCACGCTTGCCGCGCACCGGGACGGACACGGCGCCAAGTTCCACAACATCGACAAGCTCAAGGACGGCGACCCGATCGTCTACGAGTCGCAGCACCGCTGGTACGTCTACAAGGTCTTCGCGACCCTGCCGGAGACGAGCAAGTTCAACGTCGACGTGCTGAACAAGGTCCCCAAGGAGTCCGGCAAGCGCAAGCCGGGCCGCTACATCACCCTGACGACCTGCACGCCGGTCTACACCTCGAACTACCGCTACATCGTCTGGGGCGAGCTGGTCCGTACCGAAAAGGTCGACGCCGACCGCACCCCGCCGAAGGAACTGCGCTAGCCGCCACCGCCGTACGCGGCGAGCGAGGCGGGTGACCCGCCGTCCGGCGCGCATGTGAGAGGGCCCGGGGCTAGTGATCGCCCCGGGCCCTCTCACATATCGGCTGCCGCCGGTTCTGTCTCGGCGTCAGTTCTTGTCGCGGCCCCAGTTGCCCACGCCGCCCCACCAGCCGCCCTCGTCGCCGCCGTCGTCCCCGTTGCCGGGCATCGTCGTGACGTTCACGGAGGTGCCCTTGGCGACCTCCGTGCCGGCGATCGGGGCGGAGACCACGACGGTGGCGTTGTCGTCCTGCGGACCGGTGATGTTGCCGACCGCGAGACCCATGTCGGTGAGGGTCTTCTTGGCGTCCTTGAGCTTCTGGTTGGCCAGGTCGGGCACCTGGACCTTCTCGGCCGCCTTGGCGACCGTCAGGGTGATCTGGGAGCCGTTCTCGGCCTGGCTGCCGCCGGCCGGGTCCTGCGACAGCACGGTGTCGGCCGGCTTGTCGGACTCCTGGTCGGTGCGGGACACCTTGAAGCCCAGGTCGGTCAGCTGCTTCTGCGCCTGGTCGAAGGGCTTGTTGGTGACGTCGGGCACCGAGGTCTTCGGCTTCTCGGCCGCGATGGTCAAGGTGATCGTCTTGTCCTTGGCCGCCTCGGTCTGGCTCTCGGGGTTCTGCTTGATGACCGAGCCCGGGGTCTGGTCGGAGGCCTCGGTGGTCTGCTGGATGTCGGTGAAGCCCTTGCCCTCCAGGATGGACTTCGCCTTGTCGAAGGTGTAGCCCTTCACATCCGGCACGGTGACCTTGGCGACGCCGGTGCACATCGTCACCGTGACCGTGTCGTCCTTCTCGATGTCGGAGCCGGCCGTCGGGTTCTGCTTGGTGACCTGCCCCTTCTTCACGTTGTCGCAGGTCTTGCTGCCGCCCTTGACGACCTTGAAGTCGCCGTTGCGGCCGGCCTGCCGCGCCTCGTCCAGGGTCTTGCCGACCAGGCTGGGGGCCGGGAAGCTGCCCTCCGTCTTGCCGCCGCTGAACATCGCCTTGCCGATGAAGATCGCACCGATCAGCACCAGGACCGCCGCAACGATCAGCAGGATCGTGGAGGTGCGGTTCTTCTTCTGGCCGCGGCGCCGGTCGGGCCGCTCGTCGTAGCCGTAACCGCCGTCGTCCGGATTGGTCGGCGGCAGCATCGAGGTGGCGCCCGCCGGGTCCTGCGGCCGCAGCGTCGCGGTGGGCTGGTCCTGGTCGTAGCCGACGGCGCCGAGCGCCGCGGTGGCCGCGACCGGCTGCCCGTCCAGCGCGGCCTCGATGTCGGCGCGCATCTCGTCCGCCGACTGGTAGCGGTAGTCCGGGTCCTTGACCAGGGCCTTGAGGACGATCGCGTCCATCTCGGGCGTGATCTCGTGGTCGAAGTTGCTCGGCGGCTGCGGCTCTTCCCGCACGTGCTGGTACGCGACCGCGACCGGGGAGTCGCCGACGAACGGCGGCCGCACGGTCAGCAGCTCGTACAGCAGGCAGCCGGTGGAGTACAGGTCGGACCGAGCGTCGACGGTCTCGCCCTTGGCCTGCTCGGGGGAGAGGTACTGCGCCGTGCCGATCACCGCTGCGGTCTGCGTCATCGTCATGCCGGCATCACCCATCGCACGGGCGATGCCGAAGTCCATGACCTTCACCTGACCGGTGCGGGTCAGCATGACGTTCGCGGGCTTGATGTCGCGGTGGACGATGCCCGCCCGGTGCGAGTACTCCAGCGCCTGCAGCACGCCGATGGTCATCTCCAGAGACCGCTCGGGCAGCAGCTTGCGGCCGGAGTGCAGCAGCTCACGCAGCGTGGAACCGTCGACGTACTCCATCACGATGTACGGGATCGAGACGCCGTCGACATAGTCCTCGCCGGTGTCGTACACCGCGACGATGGACGGATGGTTCAGCGAGGCGGCCGACTGGGCCTCACGGCGGAACCGGGCCTGGAAGGACGGATCGCGGGCCAGGTCGACCCGCAGCGTCTTCACAGCGACGGTGCGCCCCAGGCGGGTGTCATGGGCGAGGTAGACCTCGGCCATGCCGCCGCGGCCGAGCACCGAGCCCAGCTCGTACCGGCCGCCGAGGCGACGCGGCTCTTCCATAGCTACTCCAGCCCTCTCCGTCGATCCCGACCGCACCTGTGTGTGGTCCGGCGGTGTGCTGTTCGGGCATACCGTACCCGGCACGCCTGACGCGGCCCGGCCGCGGCCGCCACCTGATATGCGACCGGTACGGGCGTGACCGAGGTCACTTGTTGCCGTCGAGTACCGCCTCCATGACCGCCTTGGCGACGGGCGCCGCCAGCTTGCCACCGGCGATGTCGCCACGCAGGGTGTCGGAGCCCTCGATGACCACGGCGACGGCCACCGGGGTGCCCTTGTCGGTCTTGGCGTAGGAGATGAACCAGGCGTACGGGTTGTCCTTGTTGTCCTCGCCGTGCTGCGCGGTACCCGTCTTGCCGCCGACCGTCACACCCGGGATCTGCGCGGTGGTACCGGTACCGGTCTTGACGACCGTCTCCATCATGTCCTGCAGCTTCTGCGCGTTCTCCGGCTTCAGCGGCTCGCTGAGCTTCTCCGGCTGGGTCTGCTGCAGCACGTTCAGGTTCGGCGCGACCAGCTTGTCGACCATGTACGGCTTCATCAGCGTGCCGCCGTTGGCGACCGCCGAGGCGACCATGGCCATCTGGAGCGGCGTGGCGCGGTTGGAGGCCTGGCCGATGCCGGCCATGGCGTTCTGCGGCCGGTTGTCCTTGGGGTAGACGCTGGCGTCCGCGCGGACCGGCGTGAAGTGCTCCTTGTTGAAGCCGAACTCGTCGGCCTCCTTGATCATCTTCTCGTTGCCGAGGTCGGCGCTGATCTTGCCGAAGACGCTGTTGCAGGACACGCGCAGCGCCTCACGGAGGCTGGCGTCCTTGCACGGGAGGTTGCCCTCGTTGTTCAGCGGCTGGTGCGCGGTGTCCGGCAGGTAATAGGGCAGCGGCGAGTTCGTCTTCGCGTCGATGTCCGTGTACAGGCCGTTCTCCAGCGCCGCGGCCGCGGTGACGACCTTGAAGGTCGAGCCCGGCGGGTAGGTCTGGCGCAGCGCACGGTTCAGCATCGGCTCGTCGGGATTGCTCTTCTTCAGCAGCCCGTTGTACGCCTTCGCGTCGTCGTCACTCATGCCGGCGAAGCTGGACGGGTCGTAGGAGGGTGCGGAGGACAGGGCGAGGATCGCGCCGGTCTCCGGGTTGATGGCCGCGACCGCGCCCTTCTTGCCCTTCAGGCCCTCGTACGCGGCCTTCTGCGCCTTGGCGTCGAGCGTGGTGACGACGTCGCCGCCCTGCTGCTTCTCGCCGGTGAACATGTCCACCGTGCGGCTGAAGAAGAGCTTGTCGTCGGTGCCGGTCAGGATCGGGTCGTACAGCTTCTCCAGCTGGTTGGCGTCGAACGCCTGCGAGGCGTACCCGGTGACCGGCGCCCACATGGGGCCGTCCTTGTACGTGCGCTTGTACTTGAAGTCGCCGCTGTCGGTGGTGGTCGAGCCGGTCACGGCCTTGTCGCCGACGATGATGTTGCCGCGCGGGATGCTGTACCGCTCGATGGCCACCCGGCGGTTGTGGGAATCGTTCTTGAGTTCGTCGGCCTGGACGAACTGCACCCAGTTGACGCGGATGAGCAGGGCGAGGACGAGAAGGCCGCAGAAGATCGCGACCCGGCGCAGGGGCTTGTTCACGGTCGGACCACCTGGGTCATCTCGGCGTCGGTCGAGGGGGCGGGAGCCGGGGCCGGCCGGCGCGCGGTGTCGCTGATCCGGAGCAGGATCGCCACCAGCGCCCAGTTGGCGATGACGGACGAACCACCCTGGGCCAGGAACGGCATCGTCATACCGGTCAGCGGGATCAGCCCGGTGACACCGCCGGCGACGACGAAGACCTGCAGCGCGAACGCGCCGGACAGGCCGACGGCCAGCAGCTTTCCGAACGGGTCGCGGGCGGCCAGCGCCGTACGGATGCCGCGCTCGATGAGCAGGCCGTACAGCAGCAGGATCGCCATCAGACCGGCCAGGCCGATCTCCTCGCCGACGGTGGCGAGGATGTAGTCGCTCTTCGGCGCGATACCGCCGATGAGGCGCGAGTAGCCCTGCCCCAGGCCCGTACCGAGAATGCCGCCGGAGCCGAAGGAGTACATCGCCTGCGCGGTCTCGGTGACGCCGCCGTTCAGCAGCTCCAGGGGGTTGAGCCAGTTGTGCACACGGGTCTTCACGTGGGACTCGAAGGAGGCCACCGCGACCGCGCCGGCGCCGCTGAGCAGCAGACCGAAGACGATCCAGCTGGTCCGCTCCGTCGCGACGTACAGCATGATCACGAAGAGGCCGAAGAACAGCAGCGACGTACCGAGGTCGGTCTCGAAGACCAGGATCATCAGGCTGAGCGCCCAGATGACCAGGATCGGGCCGAGGTCGCGGCCGCGCGGCAGGTACAGGCCCATGAAGCGGCGGCTGGCCAGCGCCAGCGCGTCCCGCTTCACCATCAGGTAACCGGCGAAGAAGATCGCGATGATGATCTTCGCGAACTCGCCCGGCTGCAGCGAACCCACGCCCGGGATGGTGATCCAGATGCGGGCACCGAAGCGGGCCGGGAAGAACACCGGCAGGATCAGCAGGACCAGCGCCACCACCATCGAGATGTAGGTGTAGCGCTGCAGGACACGGTGGTCCTTCAGGAAGATCAGTACGCCCAGGAACAGCGCCACGCCCAGCGTCGACCACATCAGCTGCCCCGGTGCCATCGCCCCGCCCAGCTGCGGCGTGGTGATCTGCGGCTCCTGGTCCAGGCGCCAGATGAACACCAGGCCCAGGCCGTTCAGCAGCGTCGCGATCGGCAGCATCAGCGGGTCCGCGTACGGCGCCCACTTCCGCACGACCAGGTGCGCGACGCCCGCCAGCAGGCCGAGGCCCAGCGCGTAGCCGAGCACGCCGGCCGGGACCGTGTCCTCCTTGGCGAGCCCGACATTGATGTAGGCGAACACCGGGATGATCACGGCGAACACGAGCAGCGCCAGTTCGGTGTTCCGGCGGCTCGGGGCTCCGATCGTCCCGATGGTGGTGGTGTTGCTGGTACTGCTCATGAGATCAACTGCCCCCTACGCCCTCACTGCTGGGTGCTGCAATTCTTTTCCAGCCGCTGCTGCTCCGCGGAGGGGGAGTTGCTGGTGGACGGCGTGGGAGTGGGGCTCGCGCTGCTCGTCGAGCTGCCCGGCCCGGAGGTCGCGTCCGGCTTGGTACCGGCGGTCCCGCCGGCCCGGCCCTCGCTCTTCTTGCGGGCCGCCTCGCGCTCGGCGGCCTCCCGCTGCTGCATGGACTTGCACGCGCCCGCCTGCTTGCCGAGCTCGCCGACCTTGGCCAGCGCCTGCGTCCGGCTGTCGACCGCGATCGTCTCCTCGACCTGCTTGCGCTGGTAGGCGGGCAGGTACTTGAGTTCGATCTCGGGGTGATCCTGGTCGATCTTGTTCATGCTGAACCACGCCAGGTCCTGGCTGATGCCCTGATACAGGGCCACATGCCCGCTCTTGGCACCCACGAAGTACTGCGACTGCGTCCAGCGGTACCCCGCGTACAGACCACCGCCGACCACGGCCAGGCACAGCGCGACGATCAGCGTCGGCTTGATCCACCGGCCGCGCCGCCGCGGCTGCGCGTAGTCCTCGTCGACGAACGCGCCGTACGCGCCCTGCGGCGGAACCGCCTCGGCGCCGCTCCCGGGCGGGCCGAAGCCGCCGGACGGCTGCTGCGGTACGTCACCGCGACCGCCGCGCCCCAGCTCGGCCGCGCGGCCCGCCGGGGTCTGCATGGCACCGTCACCGAACTGGTGCTGGTTCTCCGCGACCGCGCCCACGATCACCGGGGTGTCGTTCAGCTGGCCCGCGAGGGTGTCGGTGTCGTCGACGTTCAGCACGTCGGCCACGATGCAGGTGATGTTGTCCGGGCCACCGCCGCGCAGCGCGAGCTGGATCAGCTCCTGCACCGTCTCGTGCGGGCCCTGGTAGCTGGCGAGGGTGTCCTCCAGCGTCTGGTGGCTCACCACCCCCGACAGACCGTCCGAACAGATCAGGTACCGGTCCCCGGCGCGCACCTCTCTGATGGAGAGGTCCGGCTCGACATGGTCACCGCTGCCCAGCGCCCGCATCAGCAGCGACCGCTGCGGGTGCGTCGTGGCCTCTTCCTCGGTGATCCGGCCCTCGTCGACCAGCCGCTGCACCCACGTGTGGTCCTGCGTGATCTGGGTCAGCACCCCATCGCGCAGCAGGTATGCGCGGGAGTCGCCGACATGCACGAGGCCGAGCCGCTGCCCGGTCCACAGCAGGGCGGTCAGGGTCGTCCCCATGCCCTCCAGCTGCGGGTCCTCCTCGACCATGACGCGCAACTGGTCGTTGGCGCGCTGCACGGTGGTGCCGAGCGAGGTGAGGATGTCGGAACCCGGCACGTCGTCGTCGAGCTGGACGAGGGTGGAGATGACCTCGGACGAGGCGACCTCACCGGCGGCCTGGCCGCCCATGCCGTCGGCAATGGCGAGCAGGCGCGGGCCGGCGTACCCGGAGTCCTCGTTGCCCTCCCGGATCATGCCCTTGTGGGACCCCGCGGCAAAGCGCAGTGACAGACTCATGCGCACCTCGCCCGTCGGCTCGGGGTACAGCCGGTCTCGCGCCACACTGCCCACCCTCCGGTCGGGAGCGCGCACGGGCCGGCCGAGTGGACCGCCGCGGCTCGCTCGCTCCGCTCGCTCATTGTCGTACTACTTCCGCAGCTCGATGACGGTCTTGCCGATGCGGATCGGCGCTCCCAGCGGAATCGGCGTCGGAGTCGTCAGCCGGGTCCGGTCGAGATACGTGCCGTTCGTGGACCCGAGGTCCTCGACGATCCACTGCCCGTCACGGTCCGGGTAGATCCTGGCATGCCGGCTGGAGGCGTAGTCGTCGTCCAGCACGATCGTGGAATCGTGCGCCCGCCCCAGCGTGATGGTCTGGCCCTGCAGGGCGACCGTCGTGCCCGTGAGGGTCCCTTCGGAGACCACCAGCTTGGTGGGTGCGCCGCGGCGCTGGCGGTTGTTGCCGCCCCGCCCGCTCTCCTGACGACGCTGCGCCTGCTGCGGTGCCGCCGCCTGCCGCTGTGCGCCCCGCGGTTCCTGGCCCCCGCGACGAGCGGCGCCGCGCTGCGTGACGCGCGTGCCGAACAGATCGCTGCGGATGACCTGTACGGCCACGATGACGAACAGCCACAGTACGGCGAGGAAACCCAACCGCATGACCGTGAGGGTCAGCTCTGACATTGCCCCCGCTTCACCCTTCGGCTTGCCGGTAAACGATGGTGGTGCTGCCCACGACGATCCGCGAGCCGTCGCGGAGCGTAGCGCGGGTGGTGTGCTGCCCGTCCACCACGATGCCGTTCGTCGACCCGAGATCCTGGATCGAGGACGGCGATCCGGTCCGGATCTCGCAGTGGCGGCGCGAGACCCCCGGATCGTCGATGCGTACATCGGCGTCGGTGCTGCGGCCGAGCACCAGCGTCGGACGCGAGATCTGATGGCGGGTGCCGTTGATCTCGATCCAGCGCCGGGTCTGGGCCTGCGGCTGCGGTCCGGCGCTGGTGCGCGCGGCCTGCGGCGCACCGGGCGGAGGAGACGAGGGCATGGGGGGCGGGCCCACGTGTCCGCCGCCGGGCCGGCCGGCCCGGGCCGCGCCTGCCCCTTGCGGGGCGGCGCCTCCCTGCTGTGACGAACTGGCGGCGAGAGTGCGGCTGCGCACCCGGTACAGGCCGGTGTCGAGGTCCTCCGCCTTTTCGAGGTGGACCTTGATCGCGCCCATGAACGTGTAGCGCTGCTGCTTCGCGTAGTCCCGCACCATGCTGGACAGCTCGTCGCCGAGCTGACCGCTGTAGGGGCTGAGGCGCTCGTAGTCCGGCGTGCTCAGCTCCACGATGAAGTCATTGGGGACGACGGTCCGGTCGCGGTTCCAGATCGTGGCGTTGTTGTCGCACTCACGCTGGAGCGCGCCCGCGATCTCCACGGGCTGCACCTCGGACTTGAACACCTTGGCGAAGGTGCCGTTGACGAGGCCCTCGAGACGCTGCTCGAAGCGTTTCAGTACTCCCACGGGGCACCTCCTTCCTC
The DNA here is from genome assembly GCF_055586425.1 of Streptomyces sp. NPDC050806. NCBI lineage: Bacteria > Bacillati > Actinomycetota > Actinomycetes > Kitasatosporales > Streptomycetaceae > Streptomyces > Streptomyces sp. NPDC050806. The sequence goes on from NZ_JBVJIF010000006.1 coordinate 484,209, forward strand.
AGTCTTCTTCAGGGTCGCCCCTGTACTGCTTACTGATCGTATCCACGCGTCGGGAAAACAGCTGGTTCCCCTTTCCCGCCTAGAGGACGAGTGTCGCCTCTCACAAGGTTGCCCACGCTCGCCGTCCCATGCTGACTGCGATCGTAGATGCGGCCGGACGACAGTGTCCCGCAACTGCCCGGCTCCCCGGGCGGGCGGGGCCGTTGAGGAGGTGCGCGGGGCCCGGATGGACCTTTGTGGCGGGCGCCGTACTGACGTGACGGGGAGGATTGGATGCCCGCAGCGGGGCCGGGCGGGTGACCGGCGCACGAACGGTCCGCACGAGCCGGAGCGCGCAGAGTTCGAGAGCGGCGCCCGGGGCCGGCCATGCAGCGGTCGGGGAAACGGCCCAGGTGCGGCCGGCAGGTGGCCCGCGGGGAACGAGTGTGAAGGCACCCCTCGCAGCGTGCTAATGTTTTCCATGTCGAAAGGCGCTCCCGCCGAAGACCCGGACCAACGGCCCGGATCACCGGTGAGAGAATCGAACGACAACACCCATGCGCGGGTGGCGGAATAGGCAGACGCGCTGGATTCAGGTTCCAGTGCCCGAAAGGGCGTGGGGGTTCAACTCCCCCCTCGCGCACAGAGGACCCCCGGTCCCGGAGAGATCCGGACCGGGGGTTTTTCGTTGTCGGTGGTGCCGTGGGAGCGGTGCTCGGGGCGACGGCCGTGGGCGGCCGCGGCGGAGCGGTTTCGAGCCGGGCAGCGGAGAATGGAGCAGGGGATGTGAGGCGTACCTCACATCCCCTTTTTGATGGGGCCGGCCCGGCGGCTGCCGGAGTCGGTCCGGCTCAGGCGGCCACGCGCTCCGCGAGCTCCTTGGCCTTGGTGACCGCCTCCTGCTGGACCTTCTCGCGGGAGGCCTCGAAGAGCGGTATCAGCTCGGCCATCGCCGGGTTCGACGGCGCCATGGTGAGCTCGGGCACGATGAAGTGCACCTCGAAGCCGAAGGCGCCGGTCAGCACGGACTCCAGGTAGTTCTGCACGTACTCGAAGCTTTCGCGCGGGGTGCCCGGGGCGTAGCTGCCGCCGCGGCTCGCCACGACGACGACCGGGGTGCCCTTGGCGGACTGGGTCTCCCCGGCGGTGCGGCCCATGATGATCGTCTGGTCCAGCCACGCCTTCAGGGTCGACGGAATCGTGAAGTTGTACATCGGGGCGCCGATGACGATCGCGTCCGCATGCTCGATCTCCTCGGCGAGCGTCGTCCGCACCGCGAACGCCGACTGCTGCTCCGGAGTGTGGGTGGCGGGGTCGCTGAAACCGGCCGAGGCGGCGACGCCGTCGAGGTGCGGCAGCGGGTCGACGGCCAGATCGCGGTGGATCACCGTGCCGCCGGGGTGCTGCTCCTCCCAGGTCTTGCGGAATGCGGTGGTCACCGCGCGCGAGGCGGAGGCGCCCTCGGGGGAGACGGACGAGTCGATGAGCAGCAGCGTGGCCATGGTGGGCTCCTGGTGGCTGGAGGCCGGTAGGGGCCGGGGCCGATGGCCGGCGTCCCCTTCCTCGGCAGTGGATGGAAAACCGTATGTACCTATGAATAGCACAGTAGCTTACTTTTCTGCAGTACCCAACGGGAACGCAGTACTCTGGTCTCATGGCGGAACGCGGCGGAGAGGCATGCAAGCAGGTCGACAGCGGTATGACGCGCGTCTTCGGGCTGCTCGGAAAGCGGTGGACGGGGCTCATCGTGGCCACCTTGATGTCCGGCCCGGTGCACTTCGCCGATCTTCGGAGGGCGATCCCGGGCATCAGTGAGCGCATGCTCTCCGACCGGCTCGTGGAACTCGGCTCGGCGGGCCTGGTGGTCCGCGAGGTCGACGCCGGGCCGCCGCTGCGCGTCGCGTACCGGCTCTCCACCGCCGGCCTCGCCCTGGAGCCGGCGCTCAAGGAGCTCGCGCGCTGGGCCGAGACGTATTTGGCGGACGGCGGTCAGTGCCCGGAGCGGTTTCGGGACTGAGGGGGCTGAGGGGCTGACGGGGGGCTGGCGGGGGTCGGTGAGGGCGTTGGGGGTGAGCCTCCTCGGGGCCCGGGCCCCGGTGCCGTCTTGAGCGGTGAGGTCAGCCCAGCTGCTGCTGTGCCTCGTTGTAGCGCAGCAGGTACGAGGCGAAACGCTCCAGATCCGCGTCGTTCCATTCGGCCAGCCGGTCGGTGAAGGCCTGGCGGCGCTGCGCACCCGCGCCGGCGAGCACCTGGGCGCCCAGTTCGGTGGGGTGCAGTACCTGGACGCGATGGTCGTCGGGGTCGACGCGGCGCTCGACGAAGCCCAGCCGCTCCAGCGCGGAGATCTGTCGGCTCACCGTGGATTTGTCCAGCAGGTAATGCGCGGCGAGGTCGGTGGCGCGGCAGCCCTTCTGGTCGTCCAGGTGGGCGAGGAGGGTGTACGAGACGAGGGAGAGCTCGGGGTGCATCCGGGCCGCGGTGGCGCGGGCGCGACGTGCGAACGCGGTCAGCTCCTGCTGAATGATCCCGACGGAGTCGTCTCGCTTTGCCACTGTCTTTGCCCTTTCTCGATTTGTTGCATATTACAACCTATTTGCCGAGTTGTGTAAGCCGACGGGTGGCGCGGGGGCAGCCGCCCGAGTCGTGTGAGCCGTCTGTTCCGCACCCCCTCCCGCAAGTTATCCACAGGCCCTGCCGCCCGACGCGGCCTGTCTGTAGCGTCATCTCCATCAACATTCCGCACGCGGCATCCGACCGAAAAAACGGGGATGGATGGCCTGATGGGGCGGGTGGTGAGGGGGTTGGGGAGGGGTGGGGGCGGGGGCCCCGGGGGAAGGAGGGGAAACGGTTCGGCGAGGCTTCCTCCGCCCGGCTCCCCCACCCCACCCCACACCTCCGCCTCCACCCCTCCCCAACCCCACGCCTCCGCCCCCCCCGGACGCACGCTCGCCTCTGCCCCGCCCGCTCCCGCTCCTGCCGCCCGCCCCCGCTCCCTCCGCCCACCCCCGATCACCCGGCCACTCCCACCCCAGTTCGCCCCGCCCGCCCCCGATCACCCCGCCACTCCCACTCCCACCCCAACTCGCCCCGCCCGGCTCCAGTCGCTCACTCTCCCCACGTCCCTCACCCCCGACCCCAAGGACCCGTCATGGATTCCCTTCGTCTCCCCTATGTCAGTGGTTTTGCGCGGCGCGGTGATGAGGGGCCCGGGCCGAAGGCGGTCGGCAAGGGGTTGCGGGAGACGGTTCCGCGGTCCGCGCATGGTGAGCCGGCTCTCGGGGCGGGGCGTCCCGACGCCGTGGCGGCGGTGGAGGAGTCCAACGCCGGGCGCATTCCGGAGCTGATCCCGATACGGGTCGGCCGGATGGCGGCCTCGCCGTTCGCCTTCCTGCGCGGCTCGGCCGGGCTGATGGCGTACGACCTGATGACCACGCCCGTCACCGGCATCGCGGCGCAGATCTGTGGCGACGCGCATGCCGCGAACTTCGGTCTGTACGCCGACGCGCGCGGGCGGCTCATGATCGATCTGAACGACTTCGACGAGACTCTGCGGGGGCCATGGGAGTGGGACCTCAAGCGGCTGGCCACCTCGTTCGTCCTGGCGGGCCGCGAGGCGGGGGTCGGCGAGGACACCTGCCGGGACGCGGCGCGGGACGCCGCGGGCGCGTACCGGCGCACGATGCGGCTGCTGGCGCGGATGCCGGCACTGGACGCGTGGCACGCCATCGTGGACGAGGACCTGGTCTCGCACGCCGATGCCCGGGATCTGGTGGGCACCCTGCAGCGGGTCATGGACAAGGCGCGCAAGAACACCAGCGCGCGGTTCGCGGCGAAGGCGACCGAGGTGGTGCCGGATGACGGTGCCGGCCCCGCCGATGACGGGGCGACGGGCACCGACGGCCGCCGTGGGAGTGGGCTGCGGCGGTTCGTGGACGCGCCGCCCGTGCTGCGGCGGGTGCCGGACGCGGAGGCCGCGGCGGTGGTCTCGTCGCTCGGCGGGTACCTGCGGACGCTGCCCGACGACCGGCTGCCGCTGCTGTCCCGGTACGCGGTGCACGACGTGGCGTTCCGCGTGGTCGGCACGGGCAGCGTGGGCCTGCGGTCGTACGTCGTCCTGCTGGTGGATCCGCGGGGTGAGCCGCTGGTCCTGCAGGTGAAGGAGGTCCGCGGGTCGGCGCTGGCGCCGTACGTGCAGAAGGCGGGGTTCGAGATGGCGCCGGTGGAGCACGAGGCGCGCCGGGCGGTGCTGGGCCAGAAGCGGATGCAGGTGGTGAGCGACATGCTGCTGGGCTGGACGACGGTGTACGGCACGGAGGCGGCGTCGGGCGGGCGCCGGGAGGGGCTGCCGTTCCAGGTGCGGCAGTTCCGCAATCGCAAGGGGAGCGTGGATCCGGCGGCGCTGCCGGCGGACGAGCTGGACGATTACGCGCGGATGACCGGTGCGCTGCTGGCCAGGGCGCATGCGCACAGTGCCGACCCGCGGCTGGTCGCCGGGTACTGCGGGAAGAACGAGGCGCTGGACGACGCGGTGGCCGCGTTCGCGGTGGCGTACGCGGACCGTACGGAGGCGGACCACGAGGAGCTGGTGACGGCGGTGCGCAACGGCCGGATGGCCGCGGAGCCGGGAGTGTGAGCCGGGCCGTAGGGTGGCCGGGTGACGAACTCGCAAGCGGAGAACGGGCAGGACGGCCAGGCAGCCGGCGGTGACGGAGGCCCGCAGGGCCCGGCGGCGGGCGGCCCCGAGGGAAGTGACGCGGGGACCGCACGGCTGGCGCAGGCCGTGCGGGCGGCCGAGCAGGCACTGATCGAGTTCGAGATCGCGGTGGAGACCTTCCGGGTGGAGGTCGAGAACTTCTCGCGCCTGCACCACCAGCGGCTCGGGCCGATGTACTCGCGGCTGGACGAGCTGGACGCGCAGATCGCGGAGGCCGTCGCGGCGCGGTCGGGCGATCCGGAGGACGCGCGCAGGGCGCAGGAGCTCCGTGCCGCCGTGCTGCCGATGCCGGGTGTGGAGGAGCTGTTCCACGGCTGGATGGGCGGGGAGGGGCTGTGGCCGGAGGCGCAGGCGATGCTCACGGACCAGCCGGTGCGTCCGCCGCAGAAGGTGCGGCCCAGCGAGGAGGCCCGCAAGGTGTACCGGGAGCTGGTGCGGAAGGCGCATCCGGACCTGGCGCAGGACGAGCGGGAGCGGGAGCGCCGGGACGCGTTCATCGTGCGGGTCAATGCCGCGTACGCCGCGGGTGACGAGGGGGCGCTGCGGGAGCTGGCGGCGGAGTGGGAGGCCGGGCCGGTACCGCAGGAGCGGCTGCTGAGCGAGAGCGAGGAGCTGTACGCGCGGCTGGAGTGGCTGGCCGAGCGCAAGGAGCTGCTGACGGCGGTCGCGGCGGAGCTGGAGGACAGCGCGATCGGTCAGATGCTGAAGATGGCGCCGGCGGATCCTGACGCGCTGCTGGAGGAGATCGCGGAGAAGCTGCTGGCGGATGTCGCGGAGCGCGAGCAGCGGCTGGCGCAGCTGGTCGGATAGCGCGGCGCGTGCGGGGACGCCGGTCGGGTAGCGTCGGGTCCATGCATTTCGGTTCTGTGCCCACGGTTGGTGTCGATGCGCTCGCGCCTGCGGATTTCCTGCTGGACGTGCGTGAGGACGACGAGTGGAAGGCCGGGCACGCCGAGGGTGCCCTGCACATCCCGATGAGTGACTTCGTCTCGCGTTACGGCGAGCTGACGGAGAAGGCGCCCGAGGACGGCAAGGTGTACGTGCTGTGCCGGGTGGGTGGCCGTTCGGCGCAGGTGACGCAGTACCTGGTCCAGCAGGGCCTCGACGCGGTGAACGTCGACGGCGGCATGCAGGCGTGGGAGGCCGCCGGTCGTCCGGTGGTCACCGACGAGGGCGGGACCGGCGTGGTCATCTGACGCCCGGCCGAGGGTTGTTGGCGGCGGCGCTCTGTTTCACGTGAAACGTGGAGCAGAGCGCCGCCGCGTTTTTTTACGTCCGCTTGCGGGCCGTTTTTTCAGGTCCGTATGCAGGCCGTGTTTTTCACGTCTGCTCGCAGGGTGGAGGCGGTTCACCCCAGCGGATGGGTGGCCAGCAGGTCTCCGAGGGCTTCCTCATGGGCCGGGGCGGAGCCGAGCGCGAGCTCCAGTTGCTTGGCCCAGGCGTGGTAGCGGTGCAGCGGGTAGTCGGTGTCGGCGCCGAAGCCGCCGTGCAGGTGCTGGGCGGTCTGTGCGACGCGGCGTACGCCCTCCGCGGCCCAGATCTTGGCGACGGCGACGTCGCCCGCCGGCGGCAGGGCGCCGGGTGCGCCGGAGCCGAGGCGCCAGGCGGCCTGCCAGAGGGTGGCCTCCATGGCCCGCAGGTCGATGTACCGGTCGGCGGCCTGTACGGCGACGGCCTGGAACGTGGCGACGGGGTGGCCGAACTGTTCGCGGGTGCCGGTGTACGCGGCGGTCATGGCGAGGACGCGTTCGCCCAGCCCGAGGGCCTGGGCGCAGGTGCCGACGGTGAGGAGCTGTCGCAGCCGTTCCCACGCGTCCGGGTCGGTGACCATCTCGTGGTCGGTGAGCCGTGCGGCGTCCAGGCGTACCTCGGCGTACCGCTCTCCGTTGGTGGAGGTCTGCTCGGTGAGGGTGACGGAGGGGTGGTCGCGGGGGACGAGGGCGAGTACGGCGCCGCCGTCGTGGGTGTGGGCGGGGAGCAGGAGATGGTCGGCGCTGTGGGCCCAGGGCACGGCGGTGTGCGTGCCGTCCAGGGTCCAGCGGGCGCCCTCGCGGTGTGCGGTGACGGCCAGTTCGGCGGGCTCGTGGCCGGTGCGGCCGGCGCCGGCGGCGGTGAGGAGCAGTTCGCCGCGGCCGACGCGGGGCAGTGTCTCCTCGCGGAGGGCGGGGGCGGCGTACGTCTGCAGGGTGAGGGCGGCGGCGGTGGTCTCCAGCAGCGGTACGCGGGCGAGGGCCTTGCCGGCTTCGCGCAGGACGAGGCAGAGGGCGACGGGGTCGAGTCCGGTGCCGCCGTACGCGGGGTCGAGGCAGAGGGAGAGCAGGTCGGCGTCGGCCAGGGTGCGCCAGAGGCCGCGGTCGATGTCGTCGGCGACGGCTCCGGCGGTGAGGGCGGGTGAGGGGACGGCGTCGGGGGTGACCCCGGAGAAGACGGCCTCGGCCGCTTCCGCGGCCGCCTGCTGTTCCTCGGTGAAGGTGAAGTCCACGGGTCTGTCCTTCCGCACGCACCGTTGGGGGCTGCAAGGTAGAACAGGTTGCAGGAATGGGGAAGGGCGACGGGTGGGTGTGGTGCGGCCGGTGTCATCCGTACGGGGCGCCCGGGCGGCACGGGACGTGCCGAGCCTGTGCACAACTGGGGGATCACTGTCGCCGCGCACGCCTCCTGGGTACGGTTCCGTGGCGGGACAGCCCGCAGAGGACCGGGAAACGGGGCAGGAATGCAGTCATACGCGGAGGAATCGCGACCACCAGAGACACCACCGGCGTCCGCGCTCTCACTGCCCTCGCGGATCGTGCTGGCGACCGCCGCGGGCGGGATCGCGGTCGCCGCGCTGGTCCACATCGCGATGATGTTCCTGCACGTCGCCCCGTCCAACACGCTCACCAAGGCGCACGGCGCGGCGGTCGGCGACTACGTCTACCCGGAGTACGAGCAGAACTGGAAGCTGTTCGCGCCCAACCCGCTGCAGCAGAACGTCTCCGTGCAGGTCCGCGCGGAGATACGCCCCGGGGACGGCGGCAGCGCCCGTACGACCGGCTGGACCGACCTGTCGGCGCGCGACGGCCGGGCCATCCACCACAACCTCTTCCCCAGCCACACGCAGCAGAATCAACTGCGCCGCGCCTGGGAGTCCTTCGTCGGCTCGCACGACGAGCGGAACCGCGCCACCGGCCTCCGCGGTGAGCTCTCCGAGCGCTATCTGCGGCGGATCGCGATGGGCCGCCTCGGTGAGCAGTGGACGGCGGCCGGCGGCACGGTCGACCGGGTGGAGTTCCGGTCGGTGACGACGCCGGTGAGCCCGCCGCCGTGGAGCGCGGAGAAGATCAGCACCAAGCCCGCGTACCGCGTGCTGCCCTGGTGGCCGGTCACCGTCGACGACCTGCCCGAGGGGGCGAGCAACCAGTGACCACCCATGCCACGGAGCGCGGGAGCGCCGACGAGCAGGACTACGTCGTACGCGACACCTGGATAGAGCGGGTGATCGGCCGCGGGTTCGCCCGGGTCACGGCCGGCCCGTTCGCCCCGTACCAGTCCGCGGTGATCCGTATCGGCTTCGCCATGACCTGGCTGCTGTTCCTGCTGCGCGAGTGGCCGAACCGCCATGAGCTCTACGGGCCGGACGGGGCGTTCAGCCTGGACATGGCCCGCCGGCTGCTCGGCAGCAACGGGGCGTTCTCGGTGCTGGTCTGGTCCGACGGGCGCGGCTGGTTCGAGCTGGTGTACGCGTTGGCGATGCTCTCCAGCGCGCTGCTGATGGTCGGCTGGCGCACCCGCACCATGTCGGTGCTGTTCATGATCGGCGTGCTGTCGCTGCAGAACCGCAGCATCTTCCTCGGGGACGGCGGCGACAACGTCATCCACCTGATGTCGATGTACCTGGTCCTGACCCGGTGCGGGCAGGTCTGGTCGCTGGACGCCCGGCGCGCGCGGCGGGCGGCAGCGGCGGGCACCGGGGACGTGCCCGGCCGGGACATCACCGGCATCGTGCTGTGGTCGGTCCTCGGACTGGTCCTCGCGCTCGCCCAGCTGGCGGGACTGTACGGGCTGGAATGGACGGGCGACGGGCCGTTCCCGCACGTGGGCTGGGGCCTGACGCTGTGGGCGCTGTGGCTGGCGCACGGCGCGTGGTGGTGGGTGCGGCGCTACGCGCCGGGGGAGCCGCGTGCGGTCCTGAACACCGTCGCCGACCTCGCGCACAACGGCGCGCTGCTGGTCATCGTGGTCGAGGTCTGCCTGATCTACGCCACGGCCGGCTGGTACAAGATCCAGGGCGGCCGCTGGCAGGACGGCACCGCGGTCTTCTACCCGATGCACCTGGACTACTTCTCGCCGTGGCCCGAGCTGTCCGCGGTGCTCGCGGGCAGCGGGCTGCTCATCATGCTGATCACCTACGGCACGGTGATCGTGCAGGTCGCGTTCCCCTTCACGCTCTTCAACCGGCGCCTGAAGAACGTGCTGCTGGTGGCCATGATCCTGGAGCACCTGTCGATCGCGGTGCTCCTCGGACTGCCGTTCTTCTCCCTCGCGATGGTGGCGGCGGACGCGGTCTTCCTGCCGACGAACTTCCTGCGGTGGCTGGGGGCGCGCGCTTCGGCCCTCCGCGCCCGGCTGCTCCCGGGCAGCGCCCCGCGGTCCGCGCCCGCGGCGCCGGAGTCCGGGCCGGAGCCGGCCGACGGGCCGGGGGCTCGTACGCGGGAGTCCGGCGGTGGCCATACGCTCGTGGGGTGAGCAGCGAGAACACCGCCCCCGGCAGCGGTCAGGGCACCACCGGCAGCGGCCGGGAGACCTCCGGCCCGCGCACCACGGGCCCGGCGACGATCCTCCCCGACGAGTCCGCGCGGACCGCCGAGCCCGTGCAGTACGACGAGGGGTTCGCGACGGTCGTCGGTGTGGGGCCGCACCCGGAGCCCTGGCCGCGGGACGAGCGGTACGATCCGGAGCTGCTCGCGCACGGCGACCGGCGCAACGTCGTCGACCAGTACCGCTACTGGACCCGCGAGGCGATCGTCGCCGACCTGGACACCCGCCGTCATGACTTCCATGTGGCGGTGGAGAACTGGGGCCACGACTTCAACATCGGCTCGGTCGTACGGACAGCCAACGCCTTCCTGGCCAAGGAGATCCACATCGTCGGCCGGCGGCGCTGGAACCGGCGGGGCGCGATGGTGACCGACCGCTACCAGCACGTACGCCATCACCCCGACACCGCCGACCTCACCGCCTGGGCGGCCGCCGAGGACCTGCCGATCATCGGGATCGACAACCTCCCCGGCGCCGTGCCGCTGGAGACCACGGAACTGCCCCGGCGCTGCGTACTGCTCTTCGGGCAGGAAGGGCCGGGCCTCACGGAGGACGCCCGGGCACACGCCGCGATGGTCTGCTCGATCGCGCAGTTCGGCTCGACCCGTTCGATCAACGCGGGGGCGGCGGCCGCCATCGCCATGCACGCCTGGATCGGCCGCCACGCCCGCATCGAAGGCCCCGCGTAGGGCCGCGGGTCAGGCCTGTCGGCGCACCTCCACCGTCCGGAACCGGTTGGCCACGAACGCCGCGTCGCACAGCGCGGCGTTCGCCGCCGGGTTGCCGCCGGAGCCGTGGAAGTCGGAGAACGCCGCGGTCTGGTTGACGTACACCCCGCCCGTGAGATTCAGCGACAGCTGCGCGCACTCCTCCAGGCAGGCCTCCTCGACCAGCCGCTCCACCTCGGAAGAGGTGGTGTACGCGCCGACAGTCATGGCGCCCTTGTCGCGCAGCGTACGGCGCAGCAGCTCCACGCCCTCCGGCGTGGAGTCCACCGCGACGGCGAAGGAGACCGGGCCGAAGCACTCGGAGAGGAAGGGCGGCTCGGCGTCCGCGCTCTCCCACTGCTTCCGCTCGCCGTCCGCCTTGACCACGACGGGCGTGCGGACCGTGGCGCCGGGGAAGTCGGGGTGCGTCACCTCGCGGGAGGGCAGCGCGACCTCGCCGAGCTCCGGGGCGGCCGTGATGCGCGCGGTGACCTGGGGGTTCACGATCGCGCCGAGCAGGGCGTTGGCCCGGGCGTCGTCGCCCAGCAGCTTCTGCACGGCCCCCGCGAGGTCCTCGACGACCTCGTCGTACGACTTGCGCCCGGCGTCCGTGGTGATGCCGTCCCGCGGGATGAGGAGGTTCTGCGGCGTGGTGCACATCTGGCCGCTGTAGAGGGACAGCGAGAACGCCAGGTTGCCGAGCATGCCCTTGTAGTCGTCCGTGGAGTCGATGACGACGGTATTGACGCCGGCCTTCTCCGTGAACACCTGGGCCTGGCGGGCGTTCTCCTCCAGCCAGTCGCCGAACTCGGTGGAGCCGGTGTAGTCGATGACGCGGACCTCGGGGCGCAGCGCGAGGACCTTGGCCAGGCCCTCGTCGGGGCGGTCCACGGCGAGCGCGACGAGATTCGGGTCGAAGCCGGCCTCGGCGAGCACCTCGCGGGCTGCGCGGACGGTGAGGGCGAGCGGCAGGACGGCCCGCGGATGCGGCTTGACCAGCACCGCATTGCCGGTGGCCAGGGAGGCGAAGAGGCCCGGGTAGCCGTTCCACGTGGGGAAGGTGTTGCAGCCGATCATCAGGGCGACGCCGCGCGGGACGGCCTGGAAGGTCTTGCTGAGCTCCAGCGGGTCGCGCTTGCCCTGCGGCTTGGACCACGGGGCCTCGCCGGGGGTGCGGGTCTGCTCGGCGTAGGCGTACGCCACCGCCTCCAGGCCGCGATCCTGGGCGTGCGGCCCGCCGGCCTGGAACGCCATCATGAACGCCTGGCCGCTGGTGTGCATCACCGCGTGCGCGAACTCGTGGGTGCGGGCGCTGATGCGGGCGAGGATCTCCAGGCACACCGCGGCGCGGGCCTCGGGTCCGGCGTCCCGCCAGGCCGGCATCGCCGCGCGCATGGCGGGCAGCAGGACGTCGGGGTCGGGATGCGGGTAGGAGATGCCCAGCTCGATGCCGTACGGCGAGATCTCCTGGCCGGTCCAGCCGTCGGTGCCGGGCTGGTCCAGCTCGAAGCGGGTGCCGCGGAGGGCGTCGAAGGCGGCCTGGCCCTCGGGCGCGGCATTCTCGCCGTACGCCTTGGGGTGCTCCGGGTGCGGGGACCAGTACGCGCGGCTGCGGATGGTCTCCAGCGCCTTGTCGAGCGTGGGGCGGTGTTTCTCGATCAGCTGCGTGGTGGTCGGGTCGGCGGCCATCGGGGAACCAACTCCTCGTCGATCAGGCTGGGAGCGGACAGGCAACGGAGCTAGAGTAACCGAACGATCGGTCGGGGCAAGGGGGCTTGGAAAGTCTGTGGAAAACTCCGCGGACGCGCCGGTCACCATGGCGGTGTCGGGGCCCCGCCGCTCCCCCGCCGGCCGCCGTTCCGTCCCGCTCCCCGGTCCGCTGCGCGGCCCCGTCCGGAAAGCTGCTGTAATCATGACCATGGCCAAGCGCGACACCTACACGCCCGATTCGCTGCTCGCGGTCGCCGTCGAGGTGTTCAACGAGCGCGGGTACGACGGCACGTCCATGGAGCACCTCTCCCGGGCCGCCGGCATCTCCAAGTCCTCCATCTACCACCACGTGCGCAGCAAGGAAGAGCTGCTGCGGCGGGCCATAAGCCGGGCGCTGGACGGCCTCTTCGGCGTGCTCCAGGAGCCGGGCGCGACGCGGGGGCGGGCGATCGAGCGGCTGGAGTACGTGACCCGGCGCGAGGTCGAGGTGCTGATCGCGGAGCTGCCGTACGTGACGCTGCTGCTGCGGGTACGGGGCAACACCGACACGGAGCGGTGGGCGATGGAGCGCCGCCGTGACTTCGACAACGAGGTCGCCGAGCTGCTCAAGGCAGCGGCCGCCGAAGGGGACCTGCGGCCGGACGCCGACATCCGGCTGGCGACGCGGCTGCTCTTCGGCATGATCAACTCGATCGTCGAGTGGTACCGGCCGGGTCGCGGTGGCTCGGCCAGCAGCGAAGAGGTCGCCGACGCCGTGGTCCGCACCGCCTTCGCGGGCCTGCGCAACGAGGCCTGACCCCGCACGGCTCCCGCCGCGCCGGACGCCCCGACCGGCGGGTCAGCCCTCCGGTTCGAGGTCGGTCTCCTCGAAGACCAGCAGGGTGCGGGTGGAGAGCACCTCCGGTATCGACTGGATGCGGGTGAGGACCAGCTCGCGCAGCGCCCGGTTGTCCTGCGTGTGGACCAGCAGCAGGACATCGAAATCCCCGCTGACCAGTGCGATGTGGGCGGCGCCCGGCAGCGCCTGGAGCGCTTCGCGGACCGTGCGCCAGGAGTTCTGCACGATCTTCAGCGTGATGTACGCCGAGGCGCCCTGACCCGCCCGTTCCTGGTCCACCCGGGCGCTGAAGCCGCGGATCACGCCGTCGTCCAGGAGCCGGTTTATCCGCGCGTAGGCATTGGCGCGGGAGATGTGCACGCGGTCGGCCACGGACCGTATCGACGCACGGCCGTCGGTCTGGAGCATGCGCAGGATGTCGCGGTCCACGGCGTCCAGCGCGCGGACGGGCTGCCGTCCGGCGGGATTGACCATCTGTTCGTCCGGCATGCCGTCCCGTCTCCCCTTCTTGGACGTCCTGACTCCATTCCAGGCTGTGCAGAACCGATTGTCCACAGGCTTCCCCCGCCTGTAGCCAAAATGTGTCGGCAACCGAACAATCGGTAGGGAGGGATCCGGCCCACCGGCCGGTGCCTCTGCATCGCAGTTTTCCCTTCAGCCGCCCGTCCCCACCCCGCACGAGGCGCACAGCGCCACCCCCTTCGAACCGAGGAGGTGCCCCCATGACGGTCCTCGACCAGCCCGGCAGCAGCAGGCACGGCAGCACCGCGACCGGCGACCGCCCTGCCCCGCCGCCCGCCTGGCGCCCCCGTGTCGACCCCGGGCCCCTCCTGCCCGACGAGGAGCCCTACCGGGTCCTGGGCACGGACGCCGCCGGCAAGGTGGACACCGCCCTCTTGAAGCGGCTGTACGAGCAGCTGGTCAGCGGCCGTCGGTACAACACCCAGGCCACCGCCCTCACCCGCCAGGGCCGCCTCGCCGTCTACCCCTCCTCCACCGGCCAGGAGGCCTGCGAGGTGGCCGCGGCGCTGGCCCTGGAGGAGCGGGACTGGCTCTTCCCCAGCTACCGCGACACCCTCGCCGCCGTCGCCCGCGGCCTGGACCCCGTGCAGGCGCTCACCCTGCTCCGCGGCGACTGGCACACGGGGTACGACCCGCACGAGCACCGCGTGGCGCCGCTGTGCACCCCGCTGGCGACCCAGCTGCCGCACGCGGTGGGCCTCGCGCACGCCGCCCGCCTCAAGGGCGACGACGTCGTCGCGCTCGCCATGGTCGGCGACGGCGGGACCAGCGAGGGCGACTTCCACGAGGCGCTGAACTTCGCGGCCGTATGGCAGGCGCCGGTCGTCTTCCTGGTGCAGAACAACGGCTTCGCGATCTCCGTGCCGCTCGCCAAGCAGACCGCAGCGCCCTCCCTCGCCCACAAGGCGGTGGGGTACGGCATGCCGGGCCGCCTGGTGGACGGCAACGACGCGCCCGCGGTGCACGAGGTGCTCGGTGAGGCCGTCGAACGTGCCCGCCGCGGCGGCGGCCCCACCCTCGTGGAGGCGGTGACGTACCGCATGGAGGCGCACACCAACGCCGACGACGCCACCCGCTACCGCAGCGACGCCGAGGTCGAGGAGTGGCGCGGCCACGACCCGATCGCCCTGGTGGAGCGCGAGCTGGCCGCGCGCGACCTGCTGACGCCCGGCTACGTGAGCGGGACGAAGGACGCGGCGGAGGAGATGGCCGGCGCGCTGCGCGCCCGGATGAACGCCGACCCGGCGCTGGACCCGATGGATCTCTTCGCCCATGTGTACGCCGCGCCGACCGGCCAGCTGCGCGAGCAGTCGGACCGGCTGCGGGCCGAGATCGAAGCGGAAGGGGAGCACTGATGAGCACGGCAGTCGCCGCCGGGGGCACGACCGCGACGGAGCGCAGGCCCGCCACGATGGCGCAGGCCCTCACGAGAGCGCTGCGGGACGCCATGGCCGAGGACCCGGCCGTGCACATCATGGGGGAGGACGTCGGGCAGCTCGGCGGCGTCTTCCGGATCACCGACGGCCTCGCCGCCGAATTCGGCGAGGACCGCTGCAGCGACACCGCGCTCGCCGAGGCCGGCATCCTCGGCACGGCGGTCGGCATGGCGATGTACGGCCTGCGGCCCGTCGTCGAGATGCAGTTCGACGCGTTCGCCTACCCCGCCTTCGAGCAGCTGGTCAGCCATGTGGCGCGGATGCGCAACCGCACGCGGGGCACGATGCCGATGCCGCTGACCATCCGCATCCCGTACGGCGGCGGCATCGGCGGCGTCGAGCACCACAGCGACTCCTCCGAGGCGTACTACATGGCCACGCCCGGCCTCCAGGTGCTCGCCCCGGCGACCGTCGCCGACGCGTACGGCATGCTGCGGGCCGCGATCGCCTCCGACGACCCGGTGGTCTTCCTGGAGCCGAAGCGGCTGTACTGGTCCAAGGCCGACTGGTCCCCCGAGGAGCCCACGCCCGTCGCGCCCATAGGCCGCGCGGAGATCCGCCGTACGGGGCGCAGCGCCACGCTGATCACGTACGGGCCGTCGCTGCCGGTCTGTCTGGAGGCGGCCGAGGCGGCGCGCGAGGAGGGCTGGGACCTGGAGGTGCTGGACCTGCGTTCCCTCGTGCCGTTCGACGACGAGACGGTGTGCGCCTCCGTACGGCGCACGGGGCGTGCCGTCGTCGTCCACGAGTCCACAGGCTTCGGCGGTCCCGGAGGGGAGATCGCCGCCCGGATCACCGAGCGCTGCTTCCACCACCTGGAGGCGCCCGTCCTGCGGGTCGCCGGCTTCGACATCCCGTATCCGCCGCCGATGCTGGAGCGGCACCACCTGCCCGGCGTCGACCGTGTCCTGGACGCCGTGGCGCGCCTGCAGTGGGAGTCCGACTGGACGGGGGACGGCGCCGGGCGCGGCGCCGGCGGCCCCGAGGGGAGTGGTGCGTGATGGCCGAGGTGCGCGAGTTCCCGCTGCCCGACCTGGGCGAGGGGCTGACCGAGGCGACGATCGTGCGCTGGCTGGTCGAGGTGGGCGAGGTGGTCGCCGTCGACCAGCCGGTGGTGGAGGTCGAGACGGCCAAGGCGATGGTCGAGGTGCCGTGCCCGTACGGCGGCGTCGTCACCGCCCGCATGGGCACGGAGGGCGACGAACTGCCCGTGGGCGCGCCCCTGGTGACGGTTGCGGTGGGCGCCTCGGAGAGCAGCGGCGGCGGGCCCGCCGTGGCCGAGCCGCAGCGGAAGGCCGTCGATTCGTCCGACGCATCCGAGAAGTCCGAGGGCTCGGGGAACGTCCTGGTGGGGTACGGGACGAGCGCCCCGGCCGGGCGGAGGCGACGGGTACGGCCGGCCGGTACGGGCGGCATGGGGAGCGGCACAGCGGGGACGACAGGGGCGGCAGGGGCGACCGGGGCGCTCAGGGGCGGAGGTCGTGGGGCGGGTACCGGCAAGGGCACTGGTTCTGACGGTTCCGACGGGGCCGATGGGGCACGTGAGGAGGCCGCACGGGCCGGCTCGCCCCGGGCGGCGGCCCGTGAGCCCGGTGAGCCCGGGCCCGTGCCGGTGATATCGCCGCTGGTGCGGCGGCTGGCACGGGAGCACGGTGTGGATCTGCGCACGGTGCGGGGGAGCGGTCCCGAGGGGCTGATCCTGCGGTCCGACGTGGAGCGTGAGCTGCGCGTACCGGAGCAGGCCGAGGCGGTGGGCGCCGTCGCCGCGGGCCCCGGACCCGCGGCGACGGAGGGCGCCGAGCGACTGCCCCTGAAGGGGATGCGCGGTGCCGCGGCGGAGAAGTTCAGCCGCAGCCGGCGGGAGATACCGGAGGCGACCTGCTGGGTGGACGCGGACGCCACGGAGCTGCTCGCCGTACGCCGCGCCATGAACGCGTCCGGCGGACCGAAGGTCTCGCTGCTCGCGCTGCTGGCCCGGATCTGCACGGCGGCCCTCGCGCGCTTCCCGGAGCTGAACTCCACCGTCGACACCGCGGCACAGGAGATCGTCCGGCTCCCCGAGGTGCACCTGGGCTTCGCGGCGCAGACCGACCGCGGCCTGGTCGTGCCGGTCGTACGGGACGCGCACGTCCGCACGGCGGAGGGCCTCTCCGCGGAGATGGCCCGGCTCACCGAGACCGCCCGGGCGGGCCGGCTCGCGCCCGCCGAGCTGACGCACGGCACGTTCACCCTGAACAACTACGGCGTCTTCGGGGTCGACGGCTCCACGCCGATCATCAACCACCCCGAGGCAGCGATGCTGGGCGTCGGGCGCATAGCCGCCAAGCCGTGGGTGCACGAAGGGGAGTTGGCCGTACGGAGCGTCGTACAGCTCTCGCTCACCTTCGACCACCGGGTGTGCGACGGCGGCGTCGCGGGCGGCTTCCTGCGCTTCGTGGCGGACTGCGTGGAACAGCCGGCGGTTCTGCTGCGGGGGCTGTGACGGGCGACCGCAGGTACGAACCCGGGGTACGGGTGGGGTGTTGATCGCCGGGGCCCGGTGATACTCGGAGGGTGACGACCGACTACGACACCATCGTCCCGGCCGGGGGCGCGGCGCGCCGGCTCGGCGGCGCCGACAAGCCCGCCCTCGCGGTCGGCGGCCGGTCCCTGCTGGACCGGGTGCTCGCCGCCTGCCCCGGCGCGGCGCGCACCGTGGTGGTCGGGCCGGAGCGGCCGACCATGCGCCCCGTGGTGACGACTCGGGAGGACCCGCCGGGCGCCGGACCGGTCGCGGCGCTCGACGCGGGCCTGCGGCACACCACGGCCGGCACGGTGCTGGTCCTCTCCGCCGACCTGCCCTTCCTCACCACCACGACGGTGGACGCCCTGCTGGCTGCGGTGGCGGACACCGAGGGCTCACAGGGCACACAGGACTCACCGGGCTCACAGGGCGAGCCGGCCGGGCCCGATGGTGCCCTTCTGGTCGACGCGGACGGGCGGGACCAGCCGCTCGTAGCGGCGTACCGGGCCGCGGCTCTGCGGCGGGCCCTGGAGACGCTGCGGACCGCGCACGGCGGGCTCGCCGGGCTGCCGCTGCGGGCGCTGCTCGCGGAGATGACGGTGCGCCGGGTACGGGACGACACGGCCACGGCCTCGTACGACTGCGACACCTGGGAGGCCCTCAGCGCGGCGCGCGCCCGCATCAGGGAGCATGGACACGTGTTGGACGAATGGATCACTGCAGTCAAGGCCGAACTGGGCATCGAACTCGATGTCGACACGGCCGTCCTCCTCGACCTGGCGCGGGACGCGGCACACGGCGTGGCCCGGCCGGCCGCCCCGCTGACGACGTTCCTCGTCGGGTACGCCGCCGCCCAGCAGGGTCTGGACGTGGCGGAGGTCAGCAGGCGCGCGGCGGCGCTGGCGAACCGTTGGGCCGCGGAAGCGGGGGAATGATGCCGGGTCCGACCGGAGACCCCGGCGAATTCGACGACGCGCTCGCCATCGCCAACGCGGGGCGGGCGAGGTCGGCGGACCCGGCGGCCCGTTCGACGGGCGCGGGGCCCGGCCGGGACCGGGGCGCCGAGCCCCGGACGACGGATGCCGCGCAAGAGGGCGCGGCCTCCCGCGGTGCGGCAGCCAGCGGCACCGAGTCGCTCGGCACCGAGTCGCGTGGTGCCGCGTCGCGCGGTGCCGAGCCGCACCCGGGCGAGCGGGCCGACGAGCGGCCCCCCGAACGCCCCTGGTTCGACCCGTGGCACGCCCCGTGGGGCAACAGCCGCCACGAGCCCCGCCCTGAGACCGGATCGGCGGCTGCCGCTGAAGCGCGGTCCACCGGCCGCGATCCCCGGCCGACCAATCCCGGATCGCAGCCGTCCGCCCCCGCGACACGGCCCGCCCGCTCCGAACCGCGGCCGCTCCTCCCCGAAGACTGGACGGCGCCGACCGCCTCCGCTCACTCCCCGAACGGCTCCGAGCCCACGGAACCCACCGGGGCCGGCGAGCCCACCGAGCCCTCCCCCGCGCGCGCTCCCAGGGCGGGCGCCCCCGCCTCCGGTACTCCCCACCCCGAGGCGGCAGTCCGGCCCGGAGCCGCGCAACCCGGAGCTTCCCGTCCAGGAGCTTCCGGCCCCGGCGCTCCCCGGCCCGATGCGTCCCCACCATCCCCCTCCCGCACCCGCTCTCCCGCCCACTCCCCCTGGTCCGTTGCGCGCGCTGCCGCAGCGGATGCCGTGGACGGGCCGCTGGAGCCCGGCGCCGTGCCGCTCGGGCCCGAGGCGCTGGGGCGGGTGCTCGCCGGGGCGCTCACCGCGCTCACGGACCTGCCCTCGTTCGACACCTCGGCGATGGACGGCTGGGCCGTCTCCGGCCCCGGCCCCTGGCGCCTCACCGCTCCCCGTACCGTCGCCCCCGCCGCGTCCGCCGGCATCCTCGCCGGTCAGGGGCCCGCCCGGCCGCTGCCCGACGGACACGCCGTACCGATCGCCACCGGGGCGCGGATACCACCGGGCGCCTCGGCCGTGCTCCGCTCCGAGCACGGCGAGACCGCGGAACAGCCCGACGGCGGCCTGCTGTTGAGCGCGCCGCGCGGCGCGCCGCCCGGCCAGGACATCCGGCCGCGCGGTCAGGAGTGCCGCAACGGCGACCCGCTCCTGCCGCCCGGCACCCCGGTCACCCCGGCCGTGCTCGGCCTGGCCGCCGCCGCGGGCTACGACGAGCTGTGGTCGTACCGCCGCCCGGTGGTGGAGATCCTCGTCCTGGGCGACGAGTTGCTGCACGGCGGGCTGCCGCAGGACGGCCGCATCCGGGACGCGCTCGGCCCGATGCTCGCGCCGTGGCTGCATGCCATGGGTGCGGAGACCATCGGCCCGCGCCATCTCGCGGACGACGAGGCGACGTTGTACGAAGCCATCGCCGGCTCCACGGCGGACGTGGTGATCACGACCGGCGGGACGGCGGCGGGACCGGTCGACCACGTGCACCCGGTGCTGCGCCGCCTCGGGGCCGAACTGCTCGTGGACGGCGTACAGGTACGCCCCGGCCACCCGATGCTGCTCGCCCGGCTCGGACCGGCGGACGGCACCGCGCCGCGTGGGCGGTCCGCCCGGCGCGCCGCCCGGAAGGCCACCGCCGGTGTTTCACGTGAAACACCCGCTCCACGCCACCTGGTGGGCCTCCCCGGCAACCCGCTCGCCGCAGTCTCGGGCCTGCTGACGCTCGCCGAACCGCTGCTCGGTACGCTCTCCGGCCGTACGCGTTCCGAGCCCCGCCGGGTGTGCCTCGCCGACGGTGTGCAGGGGCATCCGCACGACACCCGGCTGGTCCCCGTGGCCTGCCGTACCGACGAGAAGGGAGGCGCCGTGGCGCTCCCCCTCCACTTCAACGGTCCCGCCATGCTGCGCGGCATCGCCGCCGCCGGCGCGCTGGCCGTGATCCCGCCGGGCGGCGCCGCCGCGGGCGAACCGGCCGTACTGCTGGACCTGCCCTGGTCCGCGGCGACCACGGCACCGGAAACGCTCACTGCCACGGCCCCGGCCACTGGCACGGCACCGGACGCCGGCGCCGCCACGGCATCGGACACCGCCGCGGCTCCGGACACGGGTGCACACGGAGGCCACGCGTGAAACTCCCCATGCACGACGCCGCGGCGCGTGACCAGCAGCTCCCCGAGGACGTCTCGCACCGCGTGCAGCTGCCGCGCCGTGCGCCCGAGGCCCCGCTGCGCCAGGTGATCCGCCGGCTCCTGATGGCGTTGATAGTGCTGGTGCTGACGGTCCTGATCGTCTGGCTGGACCGCGACGAGTACCACGACAACGCCGACAACGCGGTCGACTTCCTCGACTGCGTCTACTACGCCACCGTCACGCTCTCCACGACCGGGTACGGCGACATCGTCCCGTACGGAGACACCGCACGGCTGCTGAACATCCTGCTCATCACGCCGCTCCGCGTCCTGTTCCTGATCATCCTGGTCGGCACCACCCTGGAGGTCCTCACCGAGCGGACCCGTGAACAGTGGCGGCTCAACCGCTGGAGGACCGCCTTGCGCGACCACACCGTCATCGTCGGCTTTGGTACGAAGGGCCGGTCGGCCGTGCAGACGCTGCGCGCCACGGGCGCCGGCCGGGACCGCATCGTCATCGTGGACCCGAGCCCCAAGGTGATCGACTCGGCCGTGGCCGAGGGCTTCGCGGGCGTGCTCGGCGACGCCACGCGCAGCGACGTACTCCTGCGTGCCGAGGTGCAGCGCGCCCGGCAGATCATCATCGCCACGCAGCGCGACGACACCGCCGTCCTGGTCTCGCTGACCGCGCGTCAGCTGAACAAGAAGGCGACGATCGTGGCGGCCGTGCGGGAGGAGGAGAACGCCCCGCTGCTGCGGCAGTCCGGCGCCGACTCGGTGATCACCTCAGCGAGCGCGGCGGGCCGGCTGCTGGGCCTGTCGGTCAACAGCCCGAGCGCGAGCACGGTCATGGAGGACCTGATCCAGCAGGGCAGCGGCCTGGACCTGATCGAGCGCCCGGTGGTGAAGGCGGAGGTCGGCAAGTCGGTACGGGACACCGGTGACCTGGTTGTTTCCGTACTGCGCGGCCACCGGCTGCTGGCGTACGACGACCCGGCGGCGAGCCCGCTGCAGCACGCCGACCGGCTGATCACGATCGTCCGTGCGATGCCCGGCGAGGACCGCGCGGACCTGGGCCGCCCGGCCGCGCAGGGGCTGCCGGGCAGCGGAGTGAAGCCGATGCGCCGGGCGGACGAGAAGGACCGGGTGATCCGCCGCGCGGACGAACAGGGCCTCGGCGACTGACCGGCACGGATGGCGCTCCGCCACAGGGGCGGAGCGCCACGGGCCCCGCCGGCCCGAGCGCGCGCATCAGGCCGCTCCCCGGCACCGAAGGCAGGCCCTGACGCCGACGGCTGGCATCCGGCGCGAAGGCAGCCCTCCGGCGCCGACGCCAGCCCTCCGGCGCCGACGCCAGGCTTCAGACGCCGACGCCAGGCCTCCGACGCGATGGCAGGCATCCTCCGCGCCGACAGCAGTCCTCCGGCCGCCACGGCGATCCGGCCGCCGCAGGAATCCGGCAGCGGCTTCCGGTCCGTCCCGTACCGGAGCGCCCTCGGCCTCGGACGGAGGAGGCGAGTAGCCTCGCGGCCATGCGTGCGATCACCATTCCCGAACCCGGCGGACCCGAGGCCCTGGTGTGGGCCGAGGTGCCCGCGCCGCAACTTTCCGAGGGCGAGGTGCTGGTCCGGGTCGCGGCCAGCGCCGTCAACCGTGCCGATGTGATGCAGCGCCAGGGCTTCTACGACCCGCCGCCCGGCGCCTCCGCCTACCCCGGCCTGGAGTGCGCCGGCACGATCACCGAGGTCGGCCCTGGCGTGAGCGGCTGGGCGGTCGGCGACGAGGTCTGCGCCCTGCTGGCGGGCGGCGGTTACGCCGAACAGGTGGCGGTGCCCTCCGGGCAGCTGCTGCCGCTCCCGAAGGGCATCGACGTCACGCAGGCCGCCGCGCTGCCCGAGGTGACCTGCACGGTCTGGTCGAACGTGTTCATGGTGGCCCACCTGCGGCCCGGCGAGACCCTGCTGGTGCACGGCGGGTCCAGCGGCATCGGCACCATGGCGATCCAGCTGGCCAAGGCGGTCGGCGCGCGGGTCGCGGTGACCGCGGGCAGCGCCGAGAAGCTGGAGAGCTGCCGCGAACTGGGCGCCGACGTGCTCATCAACTACCGCGAGCAGGACTTCGTCGAGGAGATCCGCAACGCCACCGACGGCCGGGGCGCGGACGTCATCCTGGACATCATCGGCGCGAAGTACCTGGACCAGAACGTGCGGGCGCTGGCCACCAACGGGCGGCTGGCGGTCATCGGCCTGCAGGGCGGCCGGAAGGGCGAGCTGAACCTGGGCGCGCTGCTGGCCAAGCGCGCCGCGGTCACCGCGACGTCGCTGCGCGGCCGGCCCGTCGAGGAGAAGGCCGCGATCGTCGCCGCCGTGCGGGAGCACGTCTGGCCGCTGATCGAGAATGGCCAGGTCCGGCCGATCGTGGACCGTACGCTGCCGATGGCGGAGGCCGCCGAGGGCCACCGGATCCTGGAGGAGTCCGGCCACATCGGCAAGGTCGTCCTGACGGTCGGCTGACCGGGACCGCCCCGCAAGCCCGCCACCCCGTCAGCTCGCGTAGGGCGAGGCGGGGCGGCAGGGCGGCAGGGCCGTAGAGCCGTAGAGCCGGGAGCCCGCCCCCGCCGAACCGCCGGCCCACTCGCCCCCGCCGAACCGCCGGCCCGCTCGCCCCGCCCCTCACCGCCGGCGCAGCCGGAGCCCGATGAACGCCAGCCCCAGGCCCGTGAGCGCGAGCCCCGCGCCGAAGGGCAGGACGCGGGCGACCCGGGCGGCCCGTTCGGCGGCGTAGGGCGGGCGGAGGGCGCCGGAGGACTCGCGGCCGGTCGCCGTGGGCCCGGTGGCCGGCGAGCCCTCCGGCGGGCTCAGCGACTGCCAGTTGTGCATCCCCTGGCCGTGCGGCGACAAGGGCGGGTGCGGGCTGCCGGGCCGTTCGCCGGACGGCCGGTCGGACGTACCGGGGCTCTGCACCGCCGCGCCGGAGCCGGAGTCCTGGGGCGTGCCGAGTCCGCTGGTCCCTTCGGTGCCGGCCGGGGGCGATCCGCTGGTCCGGGCCGGGGAGCCCGGGCGGCTGGGCGGGCTGTCGGAGGCCGAGTGGCTCGGTGCGGTCCGAGTGGGTGACGGGGTGTCCGAGCCTGTGCTCGCGGACGGGCTCGGGCCGGAGGCGGTCGAGGACGGCGAGGGGCTCTGCCCCGGTCCTGTCGGCGCCGCCGACGACCCGGAGGGCAAGGAGGAGGAGCCGGGGCCCTGCGACCGGCCTGCGGAGCCGTCACCCGTCGTGTCCTCGGCGGTCGGGTCGGCCGGTGCGCCCGGGGCCGTTCCGCGGCCGGTGGAGGGGGCGCTCGGGAGCCGGCCGGCGGCCGACCGCCCGTCGGTGATCTGCGGCTGTGGTTGCGGCAGATCGCCGGGCCGTGTCTCGTGCGACTGGCCGGGTGGCGCTCCGGCGGCAACGGCGGCCGCGGGAACGGCGGGGAACAGCGTGGTTGCCGTCAGCAGTCCGGCGGCGATGAGTGAGCGGAGTCCTGAACCCACGCCGTGCCCTCCCGTGCCGAGCCTCGAGTGACGACTTCAGGTTCACATGAGCCGACAATTACGGCATCTCAGGAAAGAGAGAAAGAACACCTAAAAGGCTGGCCAACTTGCGCGATGTCCATGGATGTGCACGGAAGTACGGAGACTGCCCCGCCGGACGAGGGTGGATCAATAGTTCGCCGGGGCACAACTGTTCTTAAGTGCATGTACGAGAGAATGGCGGCATGGATATGCCGATGAACGAACGGTCGCAGGAGAGCCCGCACGTCCTGGTTGTCGGCCCGGACGGCATGGCTCTCGGCAGCGCAGGCGGCTCCGGTGGCGGAGACGGCGACGACGAGCCACGCGAGGTTCCGGTGACGGAGATGGTCGAACAGCCGGCGAAGGTCATGCGCATCGGCAGCATGATCAAGCAGCTGCTGGAAGAGGTGAAGGCCGCCCCGCTCGACGAGGCGAGCCGGGTCCGTCTCAAGGAGATCCACGCCGGCTCCGTGAAGGAGCTGGAGGACGGGCTGGCCCCCGAGCTGGTGGAGGAGCTGGAGCGGCTGTCCCTGCCGTTCACCGACGACTCCGTGCCCACCGAGGCCGAACTGCGCATCGCGCAGGCTCAGTTGGTCGGCTGGCTGGAAGGCCTGTTCCACGGCATCCAGACCGCGCTGTTCGCCCAGCAGATGGCCGCCCGCGCCCAGTTGGAGCAGATGCGCCGCGCCCTCCCGCCCGGCGCCGTACCCGCCGAGGACGACGACCTGCAGCACCCCGGCCGCGGCGGCGCCCGCTCCGGCCCGTACCTCTGATCCCACCTGCACCGAGGGGCCCTGCGCGCGGTGTGCGCGAAGGGCCCCTCGGTGCAGGTGCGTCGGGCTCCGGCGTCAGCCGGCCTTGCCCGTCGAGACGACGAGCTGGATCTTCTGGTCACCCTTGGGGTCGTAGCTGTCGTTCTCGCTCGGCGTCTGCCGGATGACGGCGTTCTTGCCCCACATCGGTTCGCTGTTCTCGTACGTGATGTCCCACTGCCAACCGGCCTTCTGCATGCAGTTCTTCACCGAAGCGAGGTTCTTGCTGTAGAAGTTCGGCATCATGATCTTCGACTTGTCGTCGAAGCTCTTGACCGCTTCCGTGCACTCCTTCGCCTCGACGATCCGGTCCTTCTGCTCGGGCTGGACCTTGTTCGCGGAGTCCTCGGTGGCGGAGGCGGCGGGCTGCGGGGATGCGCTGCCGTTGGCCTGGGGGCCGGGCCGGTCCGGGTCGCCGCCGCTGAGCGCGATGACCATGACCACGGCGACGACCGCTATCAGGGCGACCACGGCGGAGCCGATGAGCACCGGCTTGTTGCTCTTGCCGCCGCCCTGCTGCCCGCCGCCCTGCGGCGCGATGGTGTACGGCGGCGGAGTCTGCATGCCGCCGTTGTACGGGCCGGGGGCCGGCGTCTGGTACGCGTGGCTCGGCGGCGGCGGGGTGGACGGGCCGAAGCCGCCGAACTGGCCGCTCGCGGGCGGCGGGGTGTAAGGGTTCTGCACGTTCGGCGTACCCGTACCCGGGGTGCCGGTCGCCGAGGGGAAGACCGCGGAGGCCACCGAGGCGCCGCTGGTGCGCGGGCCGTGGCCGCCGACGATCACCGGCGAGGCGCCGGACTGCCCGGCCTGGGCGATGCGCAGGCACTCGTCCTGCATCGCCTGGGCGGTCGGGAAGCGCTCGTTGGGGTTCTTCTTCAGCGCCCGGGCGACCAGCGCGTCCACCGCCGGCGGCACCGAGCGGTTGATGCTGGAGGGCACCGGAGGCTCCTCCTGCACGTGCGCGTACGCGATGGCCAGCGGCGAGTCCGCGTCGAAGGGCAGCTGCCCGGTCAGCAGCTCGAAGAGCATGATGCCGACGGAGTACAGGTCGGAGCGGGCGTCCACGCCGCGGCCCAGGGCCTGCTCGGGCGAGAGGTACTGAGGGGTGCCGACGACCATGCCGGTCTGGGTCATCGAGGTGACGCCGGACTGCATGGCGCGGGCGATGCCGAAGTCCATGACCTTCACGACGTTGCGCTTGGTCATCATGACGTTGCCGGGCTTGATGTCCCGGTGGACCAGGCCCATCTCGTGGCTGACCTCCAGGGCCGCCAGCACATCGGCGGTGACCTTGAGCGCCTTGTCGGTGGGCATGGCGCCGAACTGCGCGATGTCGGCGTCCAGCACCGAGCGCAGCGGCTGTCCGGAGACGTACTCCATGACGATGTACGGCGTCATGCCGCCGTCGAGCTCGTCCTCGCCGGAGTCGAAGACCGAGACGATGTTGGTGTGCGACAGCTTCGCCACGGACTGGGCCTCGCGGCGGAAGCGCTCGCGGAAGGCCTGCTCGCGGCCGAGCTCGGTGTGCAGCGTCTTGATCGCGACCTCGCGGTCCAGCACGCTGTCGTACGCGAGGTGCACGGAGGCCATGCCGCCGGCGCCGAGAAGATCACGGAGCTGGTAGCGTCCCCGCCCCACCGCACGGCCCGCGCCATGGCCCTGTGCGCCGTCCTGGCTCATCTTTCCGTTTCCCCCTCGGCGCACTGCCCGCACTGACCCGTACGCGGCACTGGTCGGGCTGTTCTGTTGCTGGCCGGGACCGGTATGCGACCGGCGGGCCAGGTTCTGGAATTCCGCAGCCAAGTGTGCCTCAGGCCTCCGGCCAGTCAAGCCGCGTGCCCGTTCCGTGACCAGATGGGCAACAACCCCGCACGGACGTGCCGTGTGTCAGGAGCCTGCCAGGAACACGCGGGCGGGTTGTCGCGAGCGTGTCAGAAACTCGTCACGACTCTGTCAGCATCGGGAGGGCAAAAGGGTCACTCGTAGTGAACTTGCGACATGTGAGCGGTGCACGCTTTGATGGCCGGTCCCTCACAAAACCGGTGCGCCCCGCGGAGCCTGTAGCGTGCTCTTGCGAAGACCGAGACTTATTACCGCGTTCACGCGGATCGATTCGACGGCGAGGACCGATGGCACAGACGCAGAGCCCCCAGGGCCCGTCCGATCCTGAAGCCACCGGCTCCAATATCCCCGACGCACCGGAGATGTGGGGCAACGGCGGTCTGGTCGGTGACGGGCGCTACCGCCTGACGCGCCGTCTGGGCCGAGGCGGCATGGCGGAGGTGTTCGCGGCCGAGGACGTACGGCTGGGCCGTACGGTCGCGGTGAAGCTGCTGCGCTCCGACCTCGCGGAGGATCCGGTCTCCAAGGCCCGCTTCACCCGTGAGGCGCAGTCCGTCGCGGGCCTGAACCACCACGCCGTGGTCGCCGTGTACGACTCCGGCGAGGACCTGGTCGGCGGCAACACCATCCCGTACATCGTGATGGAGCTGGTCGAGGGCCACACCATCCGCGATCTGCTGCTCAACGCCGACGCGCCGCCGCCGGACCAGGCGCTGATCATCGTCTCCGGGGTGCTGGAGGCGCTGGCCTACAGCCACCAGCACGGCATCGTGCACCGCGACATCAAGCCCGCCAACGTGATCATCACGAACAGCGGCGCGGTCAAGGTGATGGACTTCGGCATCGCGCGCGCCCTGCACGGCGCGTCGAACACGATGACCCAGACCGGCATGGTCATGGGCACGCCGCAGTACCTGTCGCCGGAGCAGGCGCTCGGCAAGACCGTCGACACCCGCTCCGACCTGTACGCGACCGGCTGCCTGCTGTACGAACTGCTCGCGCTGCGCCCGCCCTTCGTCGGCGAGACGCCGCTGTCCGTGGTGTACCAGCACGTGCAGGACATGCCGAAGGTGCCGTCGGAGGTCTCCGACGAGGTGCCGCCGGAGCTGGACGGGCTGGTCATGCGCGCGCTGGCGAAGGACCCGGACGACCGGTTCCAGACCGCCGAGGAGATGCGCGGCCTGGTCCAGTACGCCCTCCAGATGCTGCACGAGCAGGGCGGCCACACCGGTACCTGGAGCACCGGGCCGGTCGCCGTGCACGAGGGCGGCTCGACGCCCGCCATGGGCGTGGCGGCCACGACGGCCATGCCGCACCCGGCGCACGGCGCGACGGCCGCGCAGCCGATCCTCCCGCAGGGGATGCGGGACGACGACGGCGGTTACGAGGGCGGCCCGCGTGGTTCCAAGGGCGGCGGCCGCGGCAAGATCTGGCTGATCGCCGCGCTCGCGCTGATCGCCGTCGTGGCGGGCGTCGTCTTCGCGCTGCAGAACACCGGCGACGACAAGCCCGACAAGAACCCGAAGCCGACGCCCACGGCGACGGAGAGCAAGGACGAGAAGACCAGCGAGCCGCCGTCCGAGGACCCGACGACGGAGGCGACGCTGCCCGGCGGTACGGGCGGCAACACCGGTGACTACACCCAGACGCCGACCGAGACCGGCAACCCGACGCCGACGAACACCCAGCCGACGACGAACGAGCCGACCGACGACCCGACCCCCACGGCGACCGACACGGGCGAGCCGACGGACGAGCCGACCGCGCCGACGACGGAGCCGACCGACGACTCGTCGCCGATCATCCCGCCGCCGGCGGACGACGACGGCGGCGAGTGAGCCGGTCCGGCATCTGACCTGAACGAGCGAGGCACCGGCATGGTGCCTCGCTCGTTCGCGTAGCGGGCCGGGACCGGCCGCTGCCCTCAGCCCGTGAACGCCTGCCGGACCGCCGCGTACTCGTCCGTCCACCACACCGCCAGCGCCGCCGCGGGCGGGAAGAGGCCGTCGGCGCGCCGGTCGCCCAGCCGGTACCGCCAGTCCAGCATCCAGAAGTCGTTCAGGCGTTCCCACCAGACGCGGTGCACGGCGGCCGCCAGCTCGTCCGGGCCGACGCCCGAGGCACGCCGGTAGGCACGCGCGTACGCCGCCACCTTCGCCAGGTCCAGGCTGCCCGAGGGCCGTACGAAGAAGATCGCGGCGGCCCGTACGGTCTCCTCGGCGCGCGGCGCGACCGCCAGCCGGTCCCAGTCGACGATCGCGGCCGGCTCGGCGCCCCGGTAGAGCAGGTTCAGGGGGTGGAAGTCGCCGTGCACCCAGCCCGCCGGGGCCGCCCGTGCCGGGCGGTGGTGGGCGTGCGCGGCCAGCAGGGCGCGGCGTTCCAGGAGCCGGTGCTCGGCGAGCGCGTCGAAGCTGTCGTGCGGGCGGGCGTCCCGGGCCAGTGCCAGCAGCTCGTCGATGCCCACGAAGGTGGCGGCGGGGTCGGCGCTCTCCTGGCCCGGCTGCGGCGGCGCCTCGGGCATGACCTGGGAGAGGGCCACGTGCACCCGGCCGAGCAGCGTGCCGAGCCGGTGGCACTGGGTGGGGGTGAGGGCCGCGCCGTCCAGGTGGCGGCCCTCGACCCACGGGTGCAGGGCGTAGCAGCGGTCGTCGAGGACGGCGACGGTGCGGCCGTCGGCGGCGCGCACGGGCGGCGCGACGGGCAGGCCCATGGCGCCCAGCAGGCGGGTGGCGCGGTGCTGCCGGACCAGGGCGCCGTGGTCGGCGTCGAGGTGGTGCTTGAGGAAGAACAGGCCGCGCGTGGTGGTCAGCCGGTAGCCGTGGTTGAGCAGGCCCTCGGCGACCGGCTCGCACGTCAGCGGCTCCCCGGCGCCTTCGTAGCGGCGCAGCAGGGAGCCGAGGGTGTGTCCGTCGGGCGCCGTTGCCGTCCGGACCGCAGATGAGCGGAGCACCCGTCAGATGTTAGATCACTTCGATCGGGCCGGATTCCCGGACCGGTCGGCTATCGGTCAGCCTGAATGGGCGTACCGGAAGAGCGGTACATCGGTCAGCGTGTGCACCTTCGCGAAGACCGGTTCGATGTGCAGGAAGACCGGGTCGAACGGCTCGCCGTCGGCGAGCGCCGGGGTGCGCCCGAAGGCGTCGTGGTCGGCCGGCTCCGGGCGGATGACGCCGGCCGTGCCGGTGAACTGGACGGCCCAGGTCTCGGGCTCGCCGTCGGTGACGTTGTCCGCCTGGTACGAGACCACGCTGCCGTCGAGGGCGCGGTGGTAGCCGTAGCCGCGGTGCAGGCGCAGCAGCAGCCGTCGCTCCTCGGTCACCACGTGCCGGGCGATCGTCGTGAAGGGCAGCGCCCGCAGGCTGGCCGAGACCCGGCCGTAGGGCGTACGGCCGAGCAGCTCCAGTGCGCGGAATTCGTCGGGCATGAGAACCACCCTGCCCGGCGTTGCGGGCACGGCTGTAGGGGCGGCCGCCCCCGTGCCGCCGGGACGTTGGTCCCGAAATGGATGATTCCGCAGGTCAGCTCGTCGAATAGACGGCAATCACCGTCGGGTGATGTCGTTCAGCGGCCTTCCGCCTGCATTCTGGCGACGTATGCGGCGGCCTGGGAACGGCGTTCCATGCCGAGTTTGGCGAGCAGGCTGGAGACGTAATTCTTGATGGTTTTCTCGGCGAGATGCAGCCGTTCTCCGATGGCCCGATTGGTCAGTCCCTCGCCGATCAGATCGAGGATCCGCCGTTCCTGTTCGGTGAGGTTCGCCAGCCGGTCGTCGCCCTTGGCGCCGCCGTCCCGCAGCCGTTCCAGGACGCGCTGCGTGGCCACCGGGTCCAGCAGGGACTTGCCGGCCGCCACGTCCCGGACGGCCGAGAGCAGTTCGTTGCCGCGGATCGCCTTGAGCACATACCCGGAGGCACCGGCCATGATCGCGTCAAAAAGTGCCTCGTCATCGGCGAAAGACGTGAGCATCAGGCACTTGATGTCCTCGTTCTGCGACCGGACCTCCCGGCACACCTCGACGCCGCTGCCGTCCGGCAGCCGGACGTCCAGCACGGCCACGTCGGGACGCGTCGCAGGGATCCTGACCAGGGCGTCTGCGGCGGTACCGGCCTCGCCGACCACCTCGATGTCGCTCTCGACCGTGAGCATGTCGTGAACGCCACGCCGGACGACCTCATGATCGTCGAGCAGGAATACCGTGATTTTTCCGTCTTCGTGCACGGCCTCAGTCTCACACACGAACCCTTCCCGTGCTCCGGTCCGGCGATATAACGTGCCGTTGTCCCGGCGGCCTGCGACGCTGTGACCAGGAGTTGTTCCCACCCTTCGCGATTTACTTGGAAATCCAAGCAAAATCGCAGGTCAGGGCCGTTTTCGCTTAGGCTCGGGAAATGGGTAACGTGCATGGGCAGGCCACGTCCGGGGCAGTTTTGTTCCACCCGGGCCTGACCGCGTTCGCACACACCCCGTGCGCCGTATCGGATACCGGGTGAGCCGCAATACGGCCACCGGCGGACCCCGGGGGCCGGACAGACGGAGGAGCAGCACGTGACCGTGGACAGCACTGCCGCACGGAAAACTACGCGCAGTAGCGGCAAGCGCACCACCGCGAAGAAAGCGCCGGGCGGGACCGCGGCGAAGGCCAAGGCGGGCAAGGCCGGCACCGGCCCGGCCGCCGGCGCACCGGCTTCGGCGGAGCAGGACCCGGACCAGTTCGTCCAGCTGCTGACCCCCGAAGGGGAGCGCGTCGAGCACCCCGAGTACGGGATCGACCTGTCCGCCGACGAGCTGCGCGGCCTGTACCGCGACATGGTGCTGACGCGGAAGTTCGACGCCGAGGCGACCACCCTGCAGCGCCAGGGCGAGCTGGGCCTGTGGCCCTCGCTGCTGGGCCAGGAGGCCGCGCAGATCGGCTCGGGACGTGCCCTGCGCGACGACGACTACGTCTTCCCCACCTACCGCGAGCACGGCGTCGCCTGGTGCCGCGGGGTGGACCCGACGAACCTGCTGGGCATGTTCCGCGGCGTGAACCACGGCGGCTGGGACCCGAACAGCAACAACTTCCACCTGTACACGATCGTGATCGGCTCCCAGACGCTGCACGCGACGGGCTACGCCATGGGCGTCCAGAAGGACGGCGCCGACTCCGCCGTCATCGCCTATTTCGGTGACGGCGCGTCCAGCCAGGGTGACGTCGCGGAATCCTTCACCTTCGCGGCCGTCTACAACGCCCCCGTGGTGTTCTTCTGCCAGAACAACCAGTGGGCGATCTCCGAGCCGACCGAGAAGCAGACCCGGGTGCCGCTCTTCCAGCGCGCCCGCGGCTACGGCTTCCCC
The DNA here is from genome assembly GCF_055586425.1 of Streptomyces sp. NPDC050806. Classification (NCBI taxonomy): domain Bacteria; kingdom Bacillati; phylum Actinomycetota; class Actinomycetes; order Kitasatosporales; family Streptomycetaceae; genus Streptomyces; species Streptomyces sp. NPDC050806. Next base: position 516,050 of record NZ_JBVJIF010000006.1, read on the forward strand.
GGCGTACGGGTCGACGGCAACGACGTGCTCGCCGTCCTCGCCGTCACCAAGGCGGCCCTGGACCGCGCCCGTACCGGCCAGGGGCCGATGCTGGTCGAGGCGTACACCTACCGCATGGGCGCCCACACCACCTCCGACGACCCGACGCGCTACCGCGGCAACGACGAGCTGCTGGCGTGGGAGGCCAAGGACCCGATCCTGCGGCTCCGCCGGTACCTGGAGGCCGAGGGCATCGCCGACGAGGCGTTCTTCGCGTCGGTCGAGAAGGAGGACGAGGCGCTCGGCAAGCGGGTGCGGGACGCGGTCCGCACCATGCCGAACCCCGACGACATGGCGATGTTCGAGCACATCTACGCCGACGGGCACGCGCTCGTCGACGAGGAGCGCGCCCAGTTCGCCGCGTACCAGGCCTCGTTCGCGGAGGAGAACTGACATGGCCGTCTTCGAGAAGATCACCATCGCCAAGGCGATCAACGAATCGCTGCGCACGGCCATGGAGGCCGACCCCAAGGTCCTCGTCATGGGCGAGGACGTGGGCAAGCTCGGCGGCGTCTTCCGGGTCACCGACGGCCTGCAGAAGGACTTCGGCGAGGACCGGGTGATCGACACCCCGCTCGCCGAGTCCGGCATCGTGGGCACCGCGATCGGCATGGCCCTGCGCGGCTACCGCCCGGTCCTGGAGATCCAGTTCGACGGGTTCGTCTTCCCCGCGTACGACCAGATCGTCACGCAGCTCGCCAAGATGCACGCCCGCGCGCTCGGCAAGATCAAGCTGCCGATCGTCATCCGCATCCCCTACGGCGGTGCGATCGGCGCCGTCGAGCACCACTCCGAGTCCCCCGAGGCGCTGTTCGCGCACGTCGCGGGCCTGAAGGTGATCACGCCTTCGAACTCCTCGGACGCCTACTGGATGCTCCAGCAGGCCATCGCCGGCAACGACCCGGTCATCTACTTCGAGCCCAAGCGCCGCTATCACGACAAGTCCGCGCTGGACACCGAAGCCATCCCGCACCCGCTGCACAAGGCCCGGGTGGCCCGTGAGGGCAGCGACCTGACGCTCGCCGCGTACGGCCCGATGGTCAAGGTCTGCCAGGACGTCGCCCAGGTCGCCGCCGAGGAAGGCAAGTCGGTCGAGGTCGTCGACCTGCGCTCGCTCTCCCCGATCGACTTCGACACGCTCCAGTCCTCCGTCGAGAAGACCCGCCGCCTGGTCGTCGTGCACGAGGCGCCGGTCTTCCTCGGCTCCGGCGCGGAGATCGCCGCGCGCATCACGGAGCGGTGCTTCTACCACCTGGAGGCGCCGGTGCTGCGGGTGGGCGGCTACCACGCCCCCTATCCGCCGTCCCGGCTGGAGGACGAGTACCTTCCGAACCTGGACCGGGTGCTCGACGCGGTCGACCGGTCGCTGGCGTACTGAGGGGCTTGAGGAGAGTCGTGACCATGACTGCAACCGATCAGCGCTTCCGCGAGTTCAAGATGCCCGACGTGGGCGAGGGGCTCACCGAGGCCGAGATCCTCAAGTGGTTCGTCGCCGAGGGCGACACCGTCGCCGACGGGCAGGTCGTCTGCGAGGTCGAGACCGCCAAGGCGGCCGTCGAACTTCCCATCCCGTACGACGGGGTGGTGCACCAGCTGCGGTTCGGCGAGGGCACCACGGTCGACGTCGGCACGGTCATCATCGCCGTGGACACCGACCCGGGCGCGGGTCCCGCCGAGGCTCCGGCGGCCGCGCCGGAGCCCGCCGAGCCGGCCGCCGAGGGCGGCGAGGGCGGCGAGGAGGGCCGCAAGGCCGTCCTGGTGGGCTACGGCGCCGCGCCGTCCTCGACGAAGCGACGGGCGCGGAAGGCGCAGCCCAACACCGCTGCCGTGAACGGCGCTCAAGCCGCCGTCCAGGCGGAGCTGAACGGCCACGCCGCGCCGGAGCCGGCCCCCGAGCCGGTTTCACGTGAAACACCCGCCGCGGCCGAGCCCGTGACCGACGGCCGCCCGCTGGCCAAGCCGCCGGTGCGCAAGCTGGCCAAGGATCTCGGCATCGACCTGGCCACGGTCGTCCCCAGCGGCCCCGACGGGATCATCACCCGCGAGGACGTGCACGCGGCGGCAGCGCCCGCGCCCACGCCGGCGTCGGCACCGGAGTTCGACGTGGCGCCGGCCCCCGCCGTGCCCGCGCCGGCCCCCGAGACCGTGGCCGCGGCGCGCGAGACCCGGGTGCCGGTCAAGGGCGTACGCAAGGCCACCGCCCAGGCGATGGTGCAGTCGGCGTTCACCGCGCCGCACGTCACGGAGTTCATCACCGTCGACGTGACCCGCACGATGAAGCTCGTGCAGGAGCTGAAGCAGGACCCCGACATGGCGGGCGTCCGCGTCAACCCGCTCCTCCTGGTCGCCAAGGCCTTCCTGGTCGCCATCAAGCGCCACCCGGAGGTCAACGCCTCCTGGGACGAGGAGAACCAGGAGATCGTCCAGAAGGACTACGTGAACCTGGGCATCGCGGCCGCCACTCCGCGCGGTCTGATCGTCCCGAACATCAAGGACGCCGGCGCCAAGACGCTGCCGCAGCTGGCCGAGTCCCTCGGTGAGCTGGTCGCCACGGCCAGGGAGGGCAAGACCTCCCCGGCGGACATGGCGGGCGGCACGGTCACCATCACCAACGTCGGCGTCTTCGGCGTCGACACCGGTACGCCCATCCTGAACCCCGGAGAATCCGCGATCCTCGCCTTCGGCGCGGTCAAGGAGCAGCCCTGGGTCCACAAGGGCAAGGTCAAGCCGCGTCAGGTGACGACGCTGGCGCTCTCCTTCGACCACCGGCTGGTCGACGGCGAGCTGGGCTCCAAGGTCCTCGCGGACACCGCGGCGATACTGGAGCGCCCCAAGCGCCTGATCACCTGGGCGTAGCCCGCAGCACAGCAGCACAGCGGCTCGGCAGGGCGGCGTCGGCGAAAAGGAATTGGTGTCGCCGCGCCGCCCTGCCTACGGTCGCTGCCATGACCGATACACAGAGCGCTGCTGACGTCGGCCCGGACGGCCTCCCGCCCCTGAAGTCCGTCGCCTGGCTGCACGTCCGCGACGGCCGGCTGCTGAGCGTCCGTACCCGCGGCAACGACACCTTCTACCTCCCCGGCGGCAAGTACGAGCCCGGTGAGACGGCCGCGGAGGCGCTCTCCCGCGAGCTGGCCGAGGAGGTCGGCGTACGTATCCCGGCGAGCGAGCTGACCGAGGCCTTCACCGTCGACGACGTGGCGCACGGCCGCGCGGGCCGCCGCCTCCGGATGACCTGCTTCACGGGCGGTCCGGCGACGGTGGATCCGGTACCGGGCCGCGAGATCGCCGAGGTCGCCTGGCACAACGCGGAGGACTTCGGGGTGTGCGCCCCGGCGTTCCGCCAGGTCGTACACCGGCTCACCGAGGCGGGCGGGCTCCGGTAGCCGGGCCGGGAGATCAGCCCGCGGTGACGCGGATCTTGGACTGGCCGTGGCCGCGGGTCTCCCAGTCGTCCATGAAGTCGGCCATGAGGCCGTGCCGCGCGGCGAGGCCGGTGAGGGTCTCGGTGCGGTAGTAGAAGTCCTCGCGCAGCACCTGGTGTTCGGTGCCCGTGGTGCGGTCGAAGGTGAAGTCGAAGAAGCCGCCGGGGGCGAGCACCCGCCCCACGTGTGCCAGGCATTCGTCGATGACCTCGACCGGCGAGTGCGAGAAGACGCTGTGCGCGTGCACGACGTCGAAGTGCGCCTCGGGCAGGAAGTCCAGCGTGAGGTCCCTGGTCAGCGTCAGGTGCGGCAGCTTCGCCTGGAGCCCCTGGTCCGTCAGCGTGCGCTTCGCCGCGATGAGGATGTCGGGGGAGATGTCGATGCCGTAGTAGTTCCCGGCGTCGAGGTACTCGATGAAGCGCCACCCGGCGCGGAGGTTGCCGCAGCCGATGTCGAGCATCCGCGACTGCCGGGTGAGGCCGTGTTCCCGCAGGTAGTCGAATTGCATCGCGCCGAGCGCGACCCAGCGGTCGTGGGTTTGGCTGCCGACCGCGCCCTCGGGGTCGCGCCGGGTGTCGGACGCCATGACCGCGCGGTAGTAGCTCACGTGGTCGGGGTGGTGGAGGGCCAGCCAGCGGTCCCTGGCGGCCCGCCGGACGTACGGCGGTATCCGCCCCGGGTGGCCCAGGGCGTAGCGGACCTTGTGGCCGAGCGCCGTCCGGTCCACGGCGAGGTTCTTCCTGACGGACATGCGGATGCACCCCATCTCGATCACCGGGCGTCACGGGGTGGACACGGAATCGTGGCGCTCTGCTCATGGAGCGTAGGTGGGGTGTGAGTAGTTGGCGTACGCAGCTTTGCCGTCCCCCGGTACCGCCTCCGTCCGGATGATGGACGCATTCCACAGACGTATACCTGTTGTATCTATCCTGTGCTCATGCCATCAGCTTCAGCTCTCACGCCGCCCCCGGAGAAAGCCCCCGTCAAGCAGCCACCAGCCGCCGACCGGGTGTACGCGCACGTCAAGCAGGGCGTCCTGGAGCGCCGCTACGAGGGCGGCATGCTCCTCACCGAGGGCGAGCTCGCCGAGGCCGTGGGCGTGTCCCGGACCCCGGTACGGGAGGCGCTGCTGCGGCTGGAGGTCGAAGGGCTGATCAAGCTCTACCCGAAGAAGGGCGCGATGGTCCTGCCGGTCTCCGCCCAGGAGATCGCGGACGTCGTGGAGACCCGGCTGCTGGTCGAGGAGCACGCGGCGCGCAAGGCCGTGCCCGCGCCCGCCGCGCTGATCGAGGAGCTGGAGACGCTGCTGGCGACCATGCGGGAGCAGGTCGACGCCGGTGACCTGGCCGCCGTCTCGGTCACCGACCGCTGCTTCCACGCCGCGATCGTGCGCAGCGCGGGCAACCGGATCCTGGACCGGCTTTACGAGCAGCTGCGCGACCGCCAGCTGCGGATGGGCGTCGCGGTGATGCACGCGCACCCGGACCGGATCGCCAAGAACATCGCCGAGCACTCCGAGATCCTCGAAGCGCTGCGGGCCGGTGATCCGGAGGCGGCGACCGCCGCCGTGCACCGGCACGTCAGCTGGGTGCGGAACCTTGCCCAGGGGGACGTGCGATGACCACCGCACAGAGCGCCCCGGTCGCGCTGCCCGGTGATCCGCCCGGCGGCCGGAAGGCCGTGTGGGTCTGGGGCATCGGCGTCGCGGTCTACTTCGTCGCGATCATCTACCGCACCAGCCTCGGCGTCGCGGGACTGGACGCCGCCGAGCGCTTCCACATCAACGCCTCGGCGCTGTCCACCTTCTCCATCCTCCAGCTGCTGGTCTACGCCGGCATGCAGATACCCGTCGGCCTGATGGTCGACAAGATGGGCCCGAAGAAGGTCCTGATCCTCGGCGCGACGCTCTACACCGTGGGCCAGCTCGGCTTCGCGCTCTCCAGCTCGTACGTCATGGCGCTCGTCTCCCGCGGGCTGCTGGGCTGCGGCGACGCGATGACGTTCATCAGCGTGCTGCGGCTGGGCACCCGCTGGTTCCCGGCCCGCCGCGGTCCGCTGATCGCGCAGGTCGCCGCGCTGATCGGGATGTCCGGCAACCTCGTCTCCACCCTGGTCCTCGCCCGCCTGCTGGACACCCTCGGCTGGACGCCGACCTTCGCGGGCAGCGCCGTCTGCGGCATCGTGGTCATCGCGCTGGTCCTGCTCTTCCTGAAGGACCACCCCGAGGGGTTCGCCCCCGTGCCCACGAGCAAGCCGGCCGCCGGCGGCGGTTACGTACGGCGGCAGATATCCCAGTGCTGGCGGGAGCCCGGCACCCGGCTCGGCATGTGGGTGCACTTCACCACCCAGTTCCCCGCGATGTTCTTCCTGCTGCTGTGGGGGATGCCGTTCCTGGTCGAGGCGGAGGGCCTGACCGAGACCGCGGCCGGCGGCCTGCTGACGCTCATCGTGGTCTCGAACATGGCCTCCGGGCTGGTCTACGGGCAGATCATCGCCCGCCACCACGCGGCCCGGCTGCCGCTCGCGCTCGGCACCGTCGCCGCCACGGCGACGCTCTGGGCGGCCATGCTGTGCTGGCCCGGACACGCGCCGATGGCGCTGCTGGTCGTCACCTGCCTCGTGCTCGGGACCTGCGGCCCCGCCTCGATGATCGGCTTCGACTTCGCCCGCCCGGCGAACCCGCCGGAGCGCCAGGGCACCGCCTCCGGCATCGTCAACATGGGCGGCTTCATCGCCTCGATGACGACCCTGCTCGCGGTCGGCGTCCTGCTGGACGCCACGGGCGACAACTACCGCATCGCCTTCGTGACGGTGTTCGTCCTGGAGGCGCTCGGCCTCAGCCAGATCCTGCGGCTGCGCAAGCGGGCGGCGCGCCGGGAGAGCGAGCGGACCGTCGCCAGCCGGGTGGAGGCGGTGCACGTACCGGTGTGACCGTCCGGCGCGCACTCACACGGCGCGCGCCTCCCGGGTACGTACGAGGGCCCGCCGCCGTGCTCCACGGTGGCGGGCCCGCCCGCTTCTTCCGTCTCCCGCGACGCCCGCGCTACGGCCGCTACGGCGTCACCGCGAAGTGGTCCAGCACCGCCTCGCCCAGCGCCCGGTCGCCGTCGATCTTGATCTGGTCGGCGACGGCGGCGGGCCGCACCCGGCCGCACGCCAGCCGTACGTAGGTCTCCCAGTCGGTGGTGAGCGTCACCGCCGGGCCCAGTGAGACGCTGCCGTCGACCGAGCCGCGGCCCTCAGCGTCGACCCGTACCGTCCGCATGAACTCCACCGGGCCGGTCACGTCGATCACCACGGCGGTGCCGGCCGGGGCGCCGGTGCCCTCGGCCACGACCTTGCCGAGCGAGGGTATGAGGAAGTCGCGCGTGAGGTGGGCGCCGGGGGAGTCGAGGTTGCCGGGCTGTCCCAGCGCCCGCCGGATGTCCTGCTCGTGCGCCCAGGTGTCGAACGCCCGCACCTTCAGCGCGTGTTCGAGCGTCTGCTCCTTGCCCTGGGGGCCGCGGACGGTGGCGTCCGGCTCCCGCGTCTCGTTGCGCAGCTGCCGGGCCCTGCGGATGATCGTGTACTCCAGCTCGGCCGTCATCTCGGGGCCGGTGTGGTGCCGTCGGACGTCGACCTGCATTTCCATGTACCGCGCGAACTCGCTGCGTACGTGGTAGAGATCGCGCGGCAGCGAGTGGATGGGGCGCGGATCGCCCAGCGCCTCGCAGTCCAGGCCGATGAGATGGGACACGACGTCCCGCACCGACCAGCCGGGGCATTCGGTGGCGCGATTCCACTCCCCTTCCACGAGCGGTGTCACCAGCTCGGATATTGCTTCGATGGAGTGCGTCCAGGCGTCGATGGAGGGCTGAAGGACTGGGTGGACGGTCACGGGACCCCTCGGACGGTTCGTACGCGGGCTGCTGTCTGTGCAGTTAAGTTACGCTGCGCACGGGCACCCCGGCAGTGCTTTCGGGTGACCATCGTAGGCATTTTTTGACGGCGAACCGGCTCCGAAGACCAGGCGGTGGTACTGTGCGCGCTTCACTGATCCAAGTCGGTGTGGACCAGCAGGAATCGGTCAATTCCCGTCGCGAGCGAGTGGCTTCGTTCGTGCGTGCTCAATCGGCGGCCGACCTCGTGGTACTGCCCGAACTGTGGCCGGTCGGCGCCTTCGCGTACGACGCGTTCGAAGAGGTGGCGGAGCCGCTGGACGGCCCGACCCACCGGCTGATGTCCGCTGCGGCGCGGGACGCGGGCGTCTGGCTGCACGCCGGGTCCGTCATCGAGCGGGCAGCGGACGGCGCGCTCTACAACACCGCGCTGGTGTACTCCCCCGACGGCGAACAGGCCGCGCACTACCGCAAGATCCACCGCTTCGGCTTCGACAAGGGCGAGGCGACCCTGCTGGGCGCCGGCACCGAGCCGGTGACGGTCGAGCTGCCGGCCACCACGCTGGGCCTGGCCACCTGCTACGACCTCCGGTTCCCCGAGCTGTTCCGGCAGCTGGTGGACGCCGGCGCGCAGACCCTGGTGATCCCGGCCGGCTGGCCGGAGCGGCGCCGCGCGCACTGGTCGCTGCTGGCCCGCGCCCGCGCGGTGGAGAACCAGGCGTACGTGCTCGCCTGCGGCACGGGCGGCACCCACGGCGGGGTCGAGCAGGCCGGGCACAGCATGATCGTCGACCCGTGGGGCGAGGTGCTGGCCGAGGCGGGCCCCGACGAGGAGATCATCAGCGCCGAGCTGGACCCGGAGCTGGTCGGGAAGACCCGGCACGTCTTCCCCGTCCTGCGGGACCGGGTTCTGGGCCTGCCGACGCCGTGACGGGGCGGGGCCCGGGGCACGTGCTCGCAGAGCGTCCCGGGCCCCGCGCTCAGTCCTCGCGCTCCCGCTCCGCCAGCCGGATCACGCACACCGCGATCGCGATCAGGAGCGGCGCGTCCGCGTCCTCGCGCAGCACGTTGACCGCGTAGGTGTCCCGTACGGTCAGCCAGCGACGGGAGATCTCCGCCAGCAGTTCGCCGTCGTACTCGACCGCGAACTCCCGGTCCAGGATCCTGCCGCTGACGTCCAGCTCCGTGCCGTCCACCAGCTCCACGCGGTAGTGGTTGCGCAGCAGCGACAGCCGCTTGCGGCGGATGGTCGCCAGCGCCTGGTCGTCCCGCTCGATCGTCATCGCGTCGCGCAGGCTGAGCACTTTTTTGCGCAGCGTGATGAGGACCCGGCCCTCGCGGTCCTTGATCTCGAAGGTCTCCCGCATGCGGAGCGCCTTGCCGTCGACGAGGTAGACGTGGCGTCCCGTCTCGTCCTCGATCCAGTAGTCCTCGCCGATGCCGAAGATCCGGTCGCGTACCAGGTATCTCATGTCCTGACGCCTTCCCATGGGCCCCGCCGGAATGCGCGACCGGGTGGGTGGCGTTGAATGTGCACATGGCTTCACGTGCACGCGTCCGGGCCCCCGAGCTGGTCGGCAAGGGCGGCTGGCTCAATACGGGCGACAAGGAACTGACCCTCTCCGACCTGCGGGGACGCATCGTCGTCCTGGATTTCTGGACGTTCTGCTGCGTGAACTGTCTGCACGTCCTGGACGAGCTGCGGGAGCTGGAGGAGCGGCACCGCGACACCGTCGTGATCATCGGCGTGCACTCCCCGAAGTTCGTGCACGAGGCGGAGCACCAGGCGGTCGTCGACGCCGTCGAGCGGTACGAGGTCGAGCACCCCGTGCTGGACGACCCCGAGCTGGCCACGTGGAAGCAGTACGCCGTCCGCGCCTGGCCGACGCTGGTCGTCATCGACCCCGAGGGCTACGTCGTCGCCCAGCACGCCGGTGAGGGCCACGCCCACGCCATCGAGAAGCTGGTCGAGGAGCTGGAGGCCGAGCACGCCGCGAAGGGCACGCTGCGCCGCGGCGACGGCCCGTACGTACCGCCGGAGCCGGTCGCCACCGACCTCCGCTTCCCCGGCAAGGCGCTCCAGCTGCCCGGGGGGACCTTCCTGGTCTCGGACACCACCCGGCATCAGCTGGTGGAGCTGGACGCGGACGGCGAGAGCGTGCTGCGCCGGATCGGCACCGGCGAGCGCGGCCTGACCGACGGGCCCGCCGAGACCGCCGCCTTCAGCGAGCCGCAGGGCCTGGCGCTGCTGCCCGGAGGCACGGTGATCGTCGCGGACACCGTCAACCACGCGCTGCGCACGTTCGATCCCGCCACCGGCGAGGTCGCCACCGTCGCCGGTACCGGCCGGCAGTGGTGGCAGGGCTCGGCCACCGAGGGCCCGGCCCGCGAGGTGGACCTCTCCTCGCCGTGGGACGTGGCGTACTTCGACGGCCGGGTGTGGATCGCCATGGCCGGCGTGCACCAGCTGTGGACGTACGACCCGGAGGCCGGCACCGTACGGGCGGCCGCGGGCACGACCAACGAGGGCCTGGTCGACGGCCCGGCCGCCGAGGCCTGGTTCGCGCAGCCCTCGGGCCTGGCCGCCACCGAGGACCGGCTGTGGATCGCGGACTCCGAGACCAGCGCGGTCCGCTGGATCGACCGCGAGGGCGTCGTCCGCACGGCGGTGGGCACCGGCCTCTTCGACTTCGGCCACCGCGACGGCGCGGCGGACCAGGCGCTGCTTCAGCACCCCCTGGGCGTCACCGCGCTGCCGGACGGCTCGGTCGCGGTCTCCGACACCTACAACCACGCGCTGCGCCGCTTCGACCCGGCGACCGGCGAGGTGACCACGCTCGCCACCGACCTGCGGGAGCCGTCGGACGCGGTGCTCGTCGGCGACGACATCGTGGTCGTGGAGTCGGCGCGGCACCGGCTGACCCGGCTGCGGCTGCCCGAGGAGGCGGTACGGGTCGAGTCCGTCGCGCACCGCACCCAGCGCGCCGCCACCGAGGTGGCCCCGGGCCGGCTCCGGCTGGACGTGGTCTTCCAGGCGCCGGCCGGCCAGAAGCTGGACACCCGCTACGGCCCCTCGACCCGGCTGCTGGTGAGCTCGACCCCGCCGGAGCTGCTGGCCGAGGGCGACGGCGCGGACACCGACCTCAGCCGTGACCTGGTCCTCGCGGACGGGGTGACGGAGGGCGTGCTCCATGTCTCGGCGATGGCCGCGTCCTGCGACGACGACCCGGACATCGAGTACCCGGCCTGCCATGTGCACCAGCAGGACTGGGGCGTGCCGGTCACCGTCACCGCGGACGGGACCGCCCGGCTCGGTCTGGTGCTGGCGGGGATGGACAGCGAGGCCTGAGACCCGGCCGTGGGGAGCGACCCGGCGGCGGATCAGTCCGGGCAGTTGCGGAGCGAGGAGTACTGCAGCTGACCGGGGTCGATCCGGACGCCGGGCACCCACAGCTTCTTGCCGTCCTTGCGGACCTCGTACCAGACGCTGCTGTGGCCGCCGGCCTCGTCGGTGACGGTGACACCGTTGGCGATGCGGCAGGAGGCGGTCAGCCGGTCGCCGTGCCAGGCCCGGCCGCCGATGTTGGAGGGCCGGTAGGGCACGTACGGATCGAGGGCGAGGCCGAGGGCGCATTCTCTGCTGCGGCTGTCCCGGCAGGCCTTCTCGATGTTGTGGATGGTGATCCGCTCGGTCTCGTGGTTCTTGGCGGCCGGGCCGGTTTCACGTGAAACACCCTTCCCTGCCGGGGAGTCGGTGGCGAGGTCGATGGCCACGGCGGTGGCCGCTCCGATGACGAGCACGGTGCCCACCACCGCGAGGGTCCACTTCAGCCGGGGCGAGGACGCCGGGGGCCGGTCCGGCGCTTCGCCGGCCTCCTCCCCGGGCTCAGGGCCGTCCGTGCCCTCCGTCGCGCTCGCCGGTGCCGCTTCGTTGGCGAGGTGCAGCAGCCGCACCAGCTCGGGCAGCCGGTCCTCGCCGGTGAAGGAGAGCTTGCACCACTGCACCAACAGCCGTTCGTCCGGCAGGCTCTGGCCGCGCAGGTAGCGGGAGAGCGACGATCTGCTGGCGGGCAGCCGGGCTTCCAGCTCTTTCAGGCTCAGCCCCAGTTCGCCGTGCATGTGTCGCAGCCCGGACACGAAGTCGCGTACGGGACCGTCGAGTTGGTCGGGCAAGGGGGCGAGCGGCTTACGGCGGGGATTGGTGGCGCGGTTCGGATTCCCATGCACGGACGGCATTCCAGCACAGCCGCGGCACGCACCGCGAGAGGCACTTCCGCTCCCCTGTGGCGGAAGTGCCTCTCGTTACCGAATCCGGATACTGCCCGGATCAGTCCGTGAACTTCACGGGGCGGTAGGGCTTGAACTCCCCGCCGTTGAGCCCGTAGGTGAGCGACCGGTGGTCGGTGCCGTGGCCGCCGCGCTGCTCGTACGCGGTGTAGGAGGTGTGCGCGGCGTTGTCCCACTTCTCGAACATCACGACGTGCCGGGTGTTGTTGTTACCGGCCGCGTCGATGAGCAGGTCGCCGGGCTTCAGCTCGTTGACGGAGATCGGCCGGGTGATCTTGGAGCTGGTGAGCCCCACGGTGTTGGTGCCGGGCGCGCCCAGGTTCAGCGCCATGGAGACGTAGCCGGAGCAGTCCTGGCGGTACCCGTCCTTCCAGTTCTTCGCCTGGCTGTAGGGCACCTGCGCGCCGTTGTTGGCGGTCAGCCAGGTGGCCGCGCGCTGCAGCGCCTCGCCGCGGGTGCCGCCGGGCGCCGGCGGGGGCGGGTTCTGGCCGCCCTGCTCCGGTACGCCGGGCAGCTTGTCCTGCGGGATGTCGACGGCGATCACGCTGAGGAAGCCGGTCACCGGGCCCGTGATGTGCGCCATGTAGGTCGAGCAGGCGCTGCCCTCGCAGACCTTCTTGCCGGTGTTGACCTGATAGTCCGCGGTGATCTTGTCCTGGCCGGCCGTGTCCTTGTTGATCATGCCGACGGACGGCGAGTTGGTGTCCGGCGAGGCGTGCACCACCCAGCGGGTCCCCCAGGTCGGGAAGGTGCTGCCGGCCGCCGTCGTCTTGAGCGCGGCAGCGGTGCCCGCCTGGGTCTTCAGGTCCGCCTTGGTGTCCCGCGCCTTCACGGTGGTCTGTGCGGCGGCCTTGCTGCCGGTGTCGGCCTTCGCCTCCCCGCCGGAGCAGCCGGTGACGGCGGCGATGCCGATGCCCGCCGCGGCGACCGCGGGCAGGACGCGGCGCAGTGTGGTCGTGCCGAATGTGGCGTGCTTGGTCTGCGACATGATGGATTCCCCTCGTTTGTGAGGCGGTGAGCGCCGCGCTTTCCGGTGCGGCGCCCTGTCGGCCTCGGCGACGGGATCCATCATTGGGCGGGGAGAAGGGGCTTTCCGGGGCTGCCGTGTCCCATGGGACATCCCGCCCGCCGGGACGCCTGCGAGACGTCGCTGACCTGCTGGGACGTGGGACGTGGTGGGTCGGGCGCGGGACGCCCCGCGGGCGGCTCCGGGACATGACGGGACGTGCGGGCCCCGCGGCAGGGCTCCCCTGTGCGCACGCGGCAGGACCTCCCGTACGCGCACGCGAGAGGGGCGCCCGCGCGGCGTTGCGCGGGCGCCCCTTCAGGCAAGTACGTATGAGGTCCGAGTGTCACATGAGGTCACATGGCCGCGGGTCCGTCACTCGTAGCCGTGCCGGTGGGTCTCCTCGATCACCGGGGCTGCGGGCGGCGGTGGTTGCATCCGACGCCGCTTGAAGATGCTGACGTACGCGGCAATACCGATGATGCCGACCGCCATCAGGATCAGGCCCACGAGATCGAGATTGACCCCGGCCATCTGCCAGTCCACCGCGAACGTCAGGATCCCTCCGACGGCGAGCAGACCGATGCACCAGCCGATGCCCATGATGTGCGCCTCCTCTTGATCGGCGGTTCCGGGCAGGTCGCGCCCCGGGTACCCGGCCGTCAAGCTGTCAATCAGGGGACACACAACAAGAGTTGCGGCACCTCAGTCGCCCGATTTCGTCCCGTCCGCCTCACCGGTCCCGTCCCGTGCGAACAACTGCGTCAGCGTGCTGATCGTGTAGACGTCCGTGGCCGCCTCGTCGACCAGGTGCATCTCGGCCAGCCGAGCCAGTCCGTCCTGCGTGCGCTCCAGGTCCGAGCCGGCCAGCGCGGCCGCCGCCGAGGCGTTCAGCTGCCCGTCCGCACTGGTCGCCAGGGCGCTCAGCAGCCGCGCGTCGTCCGCCGACAGCCGGGCCACGGACATCCGCAGCGCCGAGGCGATGCCGGTGTCCTCCGCCGACAGCAGGGACAGCCGGCGCCGCTCGTCGCGCAGCGCGGACGCCAGCCGGGCCAGCCGCCAGCGGGGCCGTGCGGTCAGCTGGGCGACCGCCGCGCGCAACGCCAGCGGCAGCCCGTCGCACAGCTCGACCAGCTCGCGGGCGGCCTCCGGATCCTCGTCCACCCGCTCGGCGCCGAGCATCGCGCCGAGCAGCGCCACGCCCTCGGCCACGCCGAACACCTGGAGTCCCACCGGCCGGGCGCAGTCGGTGGCCACCAGACCGTCCAGCCTGCTGCGGCTGGTGACGACCGTGGCGCAGCCCGGCCCGCCCGGCAGCAGCGGCCGCACCTGCGCGGAGCTGTACGCGTTGTCCAGCACGACCAGCAGCCGTCGGTCCGCGACGAGCGACCGGAAGAGCGCGGAGGCGGCCGTCGCGGAGGCCGGTACGGCGTGCTCGGGCGTGCCCAGGGCGGTCAGGAAGAAGCGCAGCACGGCGGCCGGTTCGATGGCGTCGCCCTCACCGAACCCCCGCAGGTCGGCGAAGAGCTGCCCGTCCGGGTATTCGGCGGCATGCTGGTGCGCCCACTGCACGGCGCACGCGGTCTTGCCGACCCCGGCCGGTCCGGTGACGACCGCCAGCGGGCTGTCGCCGTCACCGGCGTCGCCGGTGAGCGCCGTGGTGAGCCGGCCCATCGCCGTCTCGCGGCCCAGGAAACGGGCCGGCGGACGGGGCAGCAGCCGCGGCGGGCCCGCGGCCGCGCCGCTCGCGCCACCGTCCGCTCCGGGCTCCGCCGCGCCGGTTTCACGTGAAACCCCCGCGTCCGGCCGCCCGGTGGCGTCCGCGTCCCGCTGTCCCGGCATCCGGGACCCGGCGGCGGGCGCACCGGCCGCGGCGTCGGCAGCCGGAGCCGCGTCGGCCCCCGAAGCCGTCTCCTCGGCCCGCAGGATCTGCTCGTAGGCCTCCCGCAGCCGGGCGCCCGGGTCCACGCCCAGCTCCTCGCTCAGCAGGCGCCGGGTGCGGTGGTACCAGTCCAGCGCGTCGGACTGGCGTCCCGTACGGAACAGCGCCCGCATCAGGGCGGCGATCAGCCCTTCCCGCAGCGGGTGCGCGACGGCCGCGTTGTAGAGGACCGAGGCGGCCTGCTCGTGTTCGCCCAGCGCGCTGTGGGCGCGGGCCAGCGCCTCCACGGCGGTCAGCCGCCGCTCGTCCAGTGCGTGCGTGGCGGCGGCGAACGGCGGGCTGGTGACCGTGCCGGTCAGCGCCGGGCCGCGCCACAGCCCGAGCGCCTCGCGCAGCAGCGGCACGGCGTCGGCGGGGGTCGCCTCCGGCCGGGCCAGCGAGACCAGTTCACCGAACCGGTGGGCGTCGATCAGTTCCTCGGGGAGCCGCAGCAGATAGGCCGAGCCGTGGGTGGCCAGCTCCACGCCGTACGCCTCCGCGCCGCCCTCGGCGAGCGTGGCGCGCAGCCGCGAGACGTGTCCCTGTACGACCGTACGGGCATGCGCGGGCGGCTCGTCCTCCCACAGGGAGTCGATCAACTGCTCCAGCGGGACCGTGGTGTTGGGACGCAGGAGCAGCAGCGCGAGCACGCTGCGCCGTTTGGCGGGCCCGAGCGGGAGTTCACCCGCGGCGGTGGTGACGGCAACCGGGCCGAGCAGGGAGAATTCCAACTCAGCCCTCCAAGAAGGACGTCAGGGCGGTGGCCAGCAGGTGCGGGTCCTCGGCGCCGCACAGCTCGCGCGCCGAGTGCATGGACAGGATCGCGACGCCGATGTCGACGGTGGTGATGCCGTGCCGGGCGGCGGTGATCGGGCCGATCGTCGTGCCGCACGGCATGGAGTTGTTGGAGACGAACGACTGCCAGGGCACGCCGGCCCGCTCGCAGGCGTCGGCGAAGACCGCGCGGCCGCCGCCGTCGGTGGCGTACCGCTGGTTGACGTTGACCTTCAGGATGGGGCCGCCGTTCGGCATCGGGTGGTGGCCCGGCTCGTGCCGCTCGGAGTAGTTCGGGTGCACGGCGTGACCGGTGTCGGAAGACAGACACACCGTACCCGCGAAGGCTCGCGCCTTGTCCTCGTACGAACCGCCGCGGGCGAAGACCGAACGCTCCAGCACCGTGCCCAGCAGCGGGCCGTCCGCACCGGTGTCGGACTGGCTGCCGTTCTCCTCGTGGTCGAAGGCGGCCAGCACCGGGATGCAGGTCAGGTCGTCCCGCGCGGAGGCGGCGGCGAGCGCGGCCGCACCGGCGTGCACGGAGAGCAGGTTGTCCATCCGCGGCCCGGCGAGCAGCTCTCGGTCCCGGCCGAGGTAGGCGGGCGGCTCGACGCTGTGCACCATCAGGTCCCAGCCGCGGACCTCGCCCGCCGCGAGCCCCGCTTCCTGCTCGACGAAGGAGAGCAGATCGCCCTCCTGGACCTCGCCCAGGCCCCAGACGGGCGTCATGTGCCGCTGCTTGTCGAGCTTGAGGCCGTCGGCGTTGACCGAGCGGTCGAGGTGGACGGCCAGCTGCGGTACCCGCATCAGCGGCCGGTCGACGTTGACCAGCCGGTGGGTGCCGTCCCGCAGCGTCAGCCGCCCGGACAGGCCCAGGTCCCGGTCGAGCCAGGTGTTGAGCAGCGTGCCGCCGTAGATCTCGACCGCGATCTGCCGCCAGCCGCGTGACCCGGTGTCCGGGAGCGGTTTCACCCGCAGGTTGGGCGAGTCGGTGTGCGCGCCGACGATGCGGTAGGGCGTCGCGGGGGTGGCCCCCTCGGGCACGTACCAGGCGATGATCGCGCCGCCGCGGAGCACATACTTGCCGCCCGCCCCACCATCCCAGGCGTCGGTCTCGGCGACCTGCCGGAAGCCGGCCTTCTCCAGCCGGGCGGCCGCGTTCGCCACCGCGTGGTACGGCGACGGGCTCGCGGCGAGGAAGGACATCAGGTCGTCGGTGTGGCCGCGGTCGAAGCGGACAGATGTGCTCATGGATTCAGCATAAGGAGGCGTCGCACCGGGTGGGCGGTACGCCGTACGGATGAGTGGAATACGGCGCCCGCGTGGCCTGTGTGTCCACTGCGACGAAAGGTACTCGCGGGCAGGGCGCCGTGCCCGCGAGTACCTCGCGCAGGGGTACGCCGAGGGCCCCGCCCGGAGCGAACCGGACGGGGCCACGACGAGCGGCAGGCGGGCGGCACGGGACCTCAGCGGCGGGAGGCCACGCGCCGGATCAGAACGCCGCCTCGTCCAGCTCCATCAGGGACTGGTCGACGGACTCGGCGAGGCCGCGCTGCACGGTGACGCCCGGCAGGACGTTGTGCGCGAAGAACTTCGCCGCCGCGATCTTGCCCTGGTAGAACGCCGTGTCCTTGGAGGAAGCCGTGGCCAGCTTCTCCTGGGCCACCGCGGCGCCCTTGAGCAGCAGGTAGCCGATGACGACGTCACCCGAGGCCAGCAGGAGGCGGGTGGTGTTCAGGCCCACCTTGTAGATGGACTTGACGTCCTTCTCGGTGGCGGCGAGGTCGGTCAGCATCGCGCCGACGATCGCCTCCAGGTCACCGGCCGCCTTGGCCAGCTCGCCGCGGGCGCCCTCCAGCTCCTCGCCGCCGACCGCCTCGGCCAGGAACTTCTTGATGGTCTCGGACAGGGTGGTCAGCGCCGCGCCCTGGTTGCGGACGATCTTCCGGAAGAAGAAGTCCTGGCCCTGGATCGCGGTGGTGCCCTCGTAGAGGGTGTCGATCTTGGAGTCCCGGATGTACTGCTCGATCGGGTACTCCTGCAGGTAGCCGGAGCCGCCGAAGGTCTGCAGCGACTGGGCCAGCTGCTCGTAGGACTTCTCCGAGCCGTAGCCCTTCACGATCGGCAGCAGCAGGTCGTTCAGCGCGTGCTCGGCGGAGGCGTCCTCGCCCGCGCTCTCCTTGACCAGGATCTCGTCCTGGACGGTGGCCGTGTAGAGGACGAGGGCGCGCATGCCCTCGGCGTACGCCTTCTGCGTCATCAGCGAGCGGCGCACGTCGGGGTGGTGGGTGATCGTGACGCGCGGCGCGGTCTTGTCGGTGAAGGCCGCCAGGTCCGGGCCCTGCACGCGCTCCTTGGCGTACTCCAGGGCGTTCAGGTAGCCGGTCGACAGGGTGGCGATGGCCTTCGTGCCGACCATCATCCGCGCGAACTCGATGATGCGGAACATCTGGCGGATGCCGTCGTGCTTCTCGCCGATGAGCCAGCCCTTGGCGGGGTGCTTGTCGCCGAAGGTCATCTCGCAGGTGTTGGAGGCCTTCAGGCCCATCTTGTGCTCGACGTTGGTGGCGTAGACGCCGTTGCGGTCGCCCAGCTCACCGGTCTCGAAGTCGAACTCGTACTTCGGCACGAGGAAGAGGGAGAGGCCCTTGGTGCCCGGGCCGTGGCCCTCGGGGCGCGCGAGCACGTAGTGAAGGATGTTCTCCGACATGTCGTGCTCACCGGAGGTGATGAAGCGCTTCACACCCTCGATGTGCCAGGAGCCGTCCTCCTGCTTGATCGCCTTGGTGCGCCCCGCGCCGACGTCCGAGCCCGCGTCGGGCTCGGTCAGCACCATCGTGGAGCCCCAGCCCTTCTCCGTGGCGACCTTGGCGATGTGCTTCTGCTGCTCGGTGCCCTCCTCGAAGAGCACGCCGGCGAAGGCCGGGCCGGACGCGTACATCCACACGGCCGGGTTCGAGCCCAGGATGGACTCGGCGAAGGCCCACAGCAGGGAGCGCGGCGTCGTGGTGCCGCCGATCTCCTCCGGCACGCCCAGCCGCCACCACTCGGCGTCCATGTACGCCTGGTAGCTCTTCTTGAAGGACGCCGGGACCGGCGCGGTGTTGGTCTCCGGGTCGAAGACCGGGGGGTTCCGGTCGGCGTCGGTGTACGACTCGGCCAGCTCGTTCTCCGCCAGCCGCGCGATCTCGGACAGCACGCTCTTGGCGGTGTCGACGTCCATCTCGGCGAACGGTCCGGTGCCGTACATGCTGTCGCGGCCGAGCACCTCGAAGAGGTTGAACTCGATGTCGCGGAGATTCGACTTGTAGTGCCCCATGGCGACGGCTCCGTAATCCTTCGTGAGGAGGTCCTCAAACGCATACCAGGTAGTAGCTACCAGGATGCTACCCGTCGGTAATAAGAAGCAACCCCTAACGGCCCATCTGTGACTCAGTACGCTTTGCAGCTATGTACGGCTACGACCAGAACGTGGGTGCGGGTCAGCAGGGTTACGGTGCTGCGCCGCCTCCGCCGCAGCAGGCTCCTGGCGGTTACGGCGGGCAGCCGCTGTACCCCGAGCCGTCCCCGCCCTCCTTTGCCGACGCGGTGCGTGCCTTCACCACCGGGTCGATGTCCGCCGAGGACTTCCAAGGGATCTTCTCGACCTCCAAGGTGTACTGCCCGCGCGGCGACAACCCGGGCTTCCTGGCGCTGCACAACACCCAGCAGCCGGTGATCCCGATGTTCACCTCGCTCAAGGAGCTGCGCGCGTACGCCGGCAAGGAGTCCAAGTACTTCGTGATCACGGGCGCCGAGGTGCTGGACCTGCTGCCCACCGGGTACGGCTTCGTGCTCGACATGGAGGGCGAGCACCGCATGGTCTTCGACGCCAAGGCCGTGGAGCAGATGGTCGACTTCGCGATGCGGCGGATGTACGGCTAGCACTCACTTCCCGGGCGGCCGAGGCGTCGCCCACCCCGTCCCGGTGGGCCGGTCGCGTCCGTACGCGACCGGCCCACCGGTTTTCTCTCCCCGGTGACCTGCGGAAACGCGTGGGGAATGAAGTGCGCCTTGCAGGTTGTTCAGAGTTCAACTAACTTGAAAGCCGAACGACCGAGGAGGCCGTCATGCCCGCAGTGACCGTTGAGAACCCGCTGACCCTGCCGCGTGTCGCGGCGCCTGCCGACGCCCGGCAGCGCTCGGCGCTCGCCGTATCGACCGCGCCCACCGGGTTCGAGGGCGAGGGCTTCCCCGTCCGCCGGGCCTTCGCCGGCATCGACTACAAGCACCTCGACCCGTTCATCATGATGGACCAGATGGGCGAGGTGGAGTACGCGCCCGGCGAGCCCAAGGGCACGCCCTGGCACCCGCACCGCGGCTTCGAGACGGTGACGTACCTGATCGACGGCACCTTCGTGCACCAGGACTCGCACGGGGGCGGCGGCACCATCAACGACGGCGACACCCAGTGGATGACGGCGGGCTCCGGCCTGCTGCACATCGAGGCGCCGCCGGAGTCGCTGGTGATGTCCGGCGGTCTCTTCCACGGCCTCCAGCTGTGGGTGAACCTGCCGAAGAGGGACAAGATGATGTCCCCCCGCTACCAGGACATCGGCGGCGGTCAGGTCAAGCTGCTGACCTCGTCCGACGGCGGTGCGCTGCTGCGGCTGATCGCGGGCGACATCGACGGGCACGAGGGCCCCGGCATCACGCACACGCCGATCACGATGATGCATGTGTCGATCAACCCGGGTGCCGAGCTGACGCTGCCCTGGCGGTCGGACTTCAACGCGCTGGCGTACGGGCTGGCCGGGCGCGGCACGGCGGGCCCCGAAGGCCGTCCGTTCCGTATGGGCCAGTCGGTCGTCTTCGGCGCCGGCGACTCGGTCACGATCAAGGCGGATGCCACCCAGGAGTCCCGCAGCCCGAACTTCGAGGTCGTCCTCCTCGGCGGGCAGCCGATCCGCGAGCCGATGATGCACTACGGCCCGTTCGTGATGAACACCCACGCGGAGCTGGCCCAGGCCTTCGAGGACTTCCAGGCGGGCCGCCTCGGCACCATCCCGGCTGCTGCCGGCTGACCCGAACGCGCTCCGGCCGGGCCCGGCGTTTCACGTGAAACGCCGGGCCCGGCTCTGTGCTGTGCGGGCCGTGACGCGCCTCCGCGTGGTGGACTGGGCGGGTGCATAAACGGATGAACAGGGATGAACAGGAAGCTCTGCTTCCCCTCGGTGCGCGCCGGACCGCGGCCTGGTGCGGAGTGGCGCTGCTCGTCGCCGCCGTGCTCGCGGTCGCCGTCTGGCTGACGGTGCACCTGAAGGCGGCCGTGACGCCCGTCCTGCTGGCCCTGCTCGGCAGCGCCCTGCTCGAACCGCTCTACCGGCGGCTCGTCGCGATGAAACTCAACCGCTCGCTGGCGTCCGCGCTGACCTGCGCCGCACTGCTGGTGGTCGTCGGCGGCGCCGGGTACATCGTGGTCTCCGCGCTGATCGACACCGGCGACCAGATCGTGGCGTCGGTGCAGCAGGCGACCAAGGAGCTGAGCAAGTACCTCGGCGCCACCGGCACCTCGCTCGGGGACCTGACGGGGAACATCAAGCAGCTGGCGGAGAAGTTCGGCGGCCGGGCCGCCACCGGGCTGCTCTCCGGCATCAGCCTGGTCGGCCAGACCGTGGCCGCCGCCGTGCTGGCGCTGCTGCTGACGTTCTTCTTCCTGCGGGACGCGGACAAGGCGGTGGGCGTGCTGCGGTCCTGGGCGCCGGGCGACTCCGGGCCGCAGCTGGAGCGGATGGCGCGACGCGGCTTCGAGGCCGTCGAGGGCTTCATGCGCGGTACGACCGTCATCGCGCTGATCGACGCCGTGTGCATCACCGTCGGGCTGCTGATCCTGGGGGTGCCGGGCGCGGTCGGGCTGGGTGCCCTGGTGTTCGTCGGCGCCTACATCCCGTACCTGGGCGCGTTCCTCTCCGGTGCGGTGTCGGTGCTGGTGGCGCTGGCCGACCGGGGCTTCGTGATCGCGCTGTGGGCGCTGGGCGTGGTGCTGTTCGTGCAGGTCCTGGAGGGGCACATCCTGCAGCCGCTCATCCAGAGCCGCACCGTCCACATGCACCCGGCCGTCGTGCTGATCGCGATCACCGCGGGCGCGAGCCTGGCGGGCATCCTCGGCATGCTGCTGGCCGTGCCGCTGGCGGCCGCGGTGACGGGGATCCTGTCAGAGCTGCACGGGCGTTACGCCGCCGGTTCGGACAACGGCGGGCCGGACAGCGAGGGGCCGCCGTCCGGGGGCTCCTCCGGGGGAACGCCGGCCTGAGCCGCGTCCGCCACGATGCCGCCGCCGTCCCCCGCGTCCTCGTACAGCTCGAACCAGATGGACTTGCCGTCCCCGCGCGGGTCCACGCCCCACGCGCCGGCCAGCAGCTCCATCAGGACCAGGCCGCGTCCGGAGGAGGCCAGCTCGCCGGGGCGGCGGCGGTGCGGCAGCTCGTCGCTGCTGTCCGCCACGTCCACCCGGATCCGCCGGGCGCCCCGCGTACCGGAGATCTCGGCGACCAGCAGGGCGTCGCCGTCGGTGTGCAGCAGCACATTGGTGACCATCTCGGAGACCATCAGGACGGCCGAGTCGACCTGGTCCTCGTCGGCCCAGTCGTGCAGGACGTCGCGGATCTGGCCGCGGGCCTCGGCGATCCGCTCCGGCTCGGCCTGCGCGATGGTCAGGACCGTACGGCGGAGGGGCGGCCCGGGCTGCATGCCGCCGGTGCCGATGGCGCAGCTGGCGCTCTCACGGGACAGCAGCAGCATCGCGATGTCGTCCTCGCGGCGGTCCGCCAGCGGCCCGGTGGTGTGGTGCGAGGACGGCCCGTGCACGGCCTGTACCAGGGCGTCCGCGAGGCGCTCCAGCCCGTCGTCGGTGTCCGGGTCCTCATGGGCCTCCATGACGTCCCGCAGCCGGGTCCAGCCGCTCTCCAGGTCGTGCCCGCCGGTCTCGATGAGCCCGTCCGTGCAGACCAGCATCGTCTCGCCGGGCTCCAGGACGAGCCGGGTGGTCGGGTAGTCCGTGTCCGGGTCGATGCCCAGCGGTATCCCGCCCGCGGTCGGCCGTACCAGCATCGTGCCGTCGGTCATCCGGATGGCGGGGTCGGGGTGGCCGGCCCGCGCGATGTCCAGCAGCCCGGTGGCCGGGTCGACCTCGATGTAGAGGCAGGTCGCGAAGCGCGGGTCCATCCCCTCGGCCTCGGTGTCGTTCAGGCCGGAGAGGAAGCGGGAGGCGCGGGAGAGCACGGCGTCGGGGTGGTGGCCCTCGGAGGCGTAGGCGCGCAGCGCGATCCGCAGCTGGCCCATGAGGCCGGCGGCCCGTACGTCGTGGCCCTGTACGTCCCCGATGACCAGCGCGATCCGGCCCGACGGCAGGGTGATCATGTCGTACCAGTCGCCGCCGACCTCCAGGCCGCCGCCGGTGGGCACGTACCGCGCGGCCACCGCCATCCCCGGGATGTCCGGCTGCACCGTCGGCATCATGCTGCGCTGCAGGCCCGTCGTCAGCTCCAGCTGCGACTCCTGGTCCCCGGCGCGGTGCAGGGCCTGCGCGAGCATCCGGGCGACGGTGGTGAGCACGGAGCGCTCGTCGGGGGTGAAGGCGACGCGGTGGCCGAAGGCGGCCATCCAGGCGCCGACCGTGCGGCCCGCGCTGATCAGCGGCAGGAAGGCCCAGGACTGGCGCTCGAACCGCTCGGCCATCGGCCAGGTGGCGGGGAACCGGCGGCGGTACTCCTCGGGCGTGGGCAGGTAGATCGCCCGTCCGGTCCGTATCACCTCGGCGGCCGGGTAGTCGGTCTGCAGCGGCATGTCGACGAAGGGGCGCTCGGCCCCGGGCTTGTGGCCGTGGTGCCCGATCACCGATATGTGGTCGCCCTTGATGCCGAAGACGGCCAGCCCGTCGGGCATGAACCCGGGCATGGACAGGCCGGCGGCCACCCGCAGCACCTCGGCGGTGGAGCGGGCCTCGGCCAGCGCACGCCCCGCGTCCAGCAGGAACGCCTCGCGGGAGCGGCGCCAGTCGCCGGTGACGGGGGTGCGCGCCGCGGAGGTGCCCGGCTGCGGCTCGGGGACCTCCTGGAGGGTGCCGACCAGCTCGTAGCTGTTGTCCAGCGGGGTGACCCGGGCGCGGCAGCGGACGACGCGTTGTACCTTGCCGTCGTCGCGCATGACGCGGAGCCGGCCTTCGGCGAGGGTTCCCTCGGTCAGCGCGAGGTGGACGACGCCGTTGATCTCGGCGAAGTCGACGGCGTGGAAGCGGGAGCGGATGAAGGCCTCGCTGAAGTCGGCGGGCTCCTCGGGCAGGCCGAGCAGCCTGGCCGCCTCGGCGTCCAGCGTCACCTTGCCGACTGCGTGGTCCCAGTGCCACAGGCCCGTGCCGATGGCGGCCAGGACGTCCTTGGTGCGCATTGCATCACTTTATGTGGGTTTCACGGAGGCCCACCAGTGAGAAGGACGTGACCCTGGTCCCATGGTGTGCCGACAGGAAGTCCTCCGGTGCTCCCCCGGGGGATCTCCGCGAGTTTCTTGACGTGTATATGGCAGCCCGTGACGAGGGGGCGGAGCGGTAACCTGGAGCGGTTATGCCAATCCTGGGGTGATCATCGGGTGTCGCCCGGGAGCCGACCCGGCCTCCCGCCCCCGTTGCCCCACCTCGACTCGCGACGACTTGGATGAGCGATGCATCGGTACCGGTCCCATAACTGCGGCGAGCTCCGGGCCGCGGACGTCGACACGGACGTCCGCCTCAGCGGCTGGCTGCACAATCGACGTGACCTGGGCGGCATCCTCTTCATCGATCTGCGCGACCACTACGGCATCACGCAGCTCGTCGCCCGCCCCGGCACCCCCGCCAACGAAGCGCTCGGCTCCCTGACCAAGGAGACCGTCGTCCGCATCGACGGCAAGGTCAGCGCCCGCGGCACGGACAACGTCAACCCCGACCTGCCCACCGGCGAGGTCGAGATCGAGGTCTCCGCGGTCGAGGTGCTCGGCGCCGCCGAGCAGATCCCCTTCACGATCAACGCCGAGGACGGGGTCAACGAGGAGAAGCGCCTGGAGTACCGCTTCCTCGACCTCCGCCGCGAGCGCATGCACCGCAACATCATGCTGCGCACGGCCGTCATCTCCGCCATCCGCCAGAAGATGGTGACGCTCGGCTTCAACGAGATGGCGACGCCGATCCTGTCCGCGACCTCCCCCGAGGGCGCGCGCGACTTCCTGGTCCCCTCGCGCCTGCACGCCGGCCGGTTCTACGCCCTGCCGCAGGCCCCGCAGCAGTTCAAGCAGCTGCTGATGATCGCCGGCTTCGACCGGTACTTCCAGATCGCGCCGTGCTTCCGCGACGAGGACGCCCGCGCCGACCGTTCGCCGGGCGAGTTCTACCAGCTCGACATCGAGATGTCCTTCGTCGAGCAGGAGGACGTCTTCGGGCCGGTCGAGAAGCTGATGACCGAGCTCTTCACCGAGTTCGGCGGCGGCCGCGAGGTCACCTCCCCGTTCCCGCGGATCCCGTTCCGCGAGTCCATGCTCAAGTACGGCAACGACAAGCCGGACCTGCGCGCCAAGCTGGAGCTGGTGGACGTCTCCGACGTCTTCGAGGGCTCCGGCTTCAAGGCGTTCGCCGGCAAGCACGTCCGCGCGCTCGCCGTGCCGGACACCGCCGACCAGCCGCGCAAGTTCTTCGACGGGCTCGGCGACTACGCCGTCGAGCAGGGCGCGAAGGGCCTGGCCTGGGTCCGCGTCGGCGAGGAGAACGCGCTCACCGGCCCGATCGCCAAGTTCCTCACCGAGGACGACGTCAAGGCCCTGGTCAGCAAGCTGGACCTGGCCCCCGGCCACGCCGTCTTCTTCGGCGCCGGCGAGTTCGACGAGGTCTCGAAGATCATGGGCGCGGTCCGCGTCGAGGCCGCGAAGCGCGCCGGTCACTTCGAGGAGGGCGTCTTCCGCTTCTGCTGGATCGTCGACTTCCCGATGTTCGAGAAGGACGAGGACACCGGCAAGATCGAGTTCTCGCACAACCCGTTCTCCATGCCCCAGGGCGGCCTGGAGGCGCTGGAGACCAAGGACCCGCTGGACATCCTGGCCTGGCAGTACGACATCGTCTGCAACGGCGTCGAGCTGTCCTCCGGCGCGATCCGTAACCACGAGCCCGAGGTCATGTACAAGGCCTTCTCGATCGCCGGTTACGACAAGGACACCGTCGAGGCGGAGTTCGGCGGCATGCTCCGCGCGTTCAAGTTCGGCGCCCCGCCGCACGGCGGCATCGCCCCGGGCGTGGACCGCATCGTGATGCTCCTCGCGGACGAGCCGAACATCCGCGAGACCATCGCCTTCCCGCTCAACGGCAACGCCCAGGACCTCCTCATGGGCGCCCCGAGCGAGGTCGAGGAGTCCCGCCTGAAGGAACTCCACCTGAACATCCGCAAGCCGCAGGTGAAGTAGGCCGCAGGCATGCAGAGGGGCCCGGAACCGTTCAGCGGTCCCGGGCCCCTCTGCGTTGCCGCGCACTACCCTCAGCGCCAAGCGCTGCATCAGGAGGACGTTGCGTGGACCGTGATGCGCTCATCCGGATGTGGCACGAACTGGACGTCTCCGGCGGGCCGCGCGTCGAGCTGCTCGACGGCGAACTGGTCCTGCAACCCGACCCCGGGCTCTTCCACGACCTGCCGGGCCGCACCCTGGTGCGGCACACCCTGGCACCGTTCGAAGCGTGGAGCGGCCGTGGCGTTCTGGTGGCCGACGATTACCGCCCACGCGCCGACGCCGTCATCATCCGAGCCGAGGACCGCCCGGCCCACGACGGCGCGGAACCCGACTGGCCCGCTCGGATCGTCCGGGCAGTCGTCGAAACGGTCTCCACGACTCGCGCCGCGATCCGGCGCGACTGGGAGGACAAGCGCGAGCGGTACGCCGAGGCGGGCATCCTCGTCTACCTGATCGTCGATCCGAACGACGCGACCTGGCACGTGCTCCAGCTCGACGGCCGGCACTTCGTCGAGACCGCGAAGGGCATCTTCGGGCAGGAGATCACGATGCCGGAGCCCATGGGCTTCACGGTACGTACGGCGGGCTGGCATCCGTACGGCGGTACGGCCGCGTAGCGACGTGCGGAGGGCCCGGAACCGTGTGGTTCCGGGCCCTCCCGCATGCTCTGCGTCCTACTCCTCGCCGCCGAAACGGTCGCGGTAGGTGGTCAGGTCGTCTTCGGTGATCTTGGCGAAGAGGACCGGGGGGACGGTGAAGGACGTGCCCGCCGGGACGGAGGAGAGGGCCTTCGCCTCGTCCTGCGTGACCCAGAGCGCCGTGTCGTCGGCGAGGTCGAACGCGCCGCGCATCGCCTTCGCCGACGCCGGGATGAAGGGCTCGGAGACCACCGAGTACAGGTGGATGAGGTTCATCGCCGTACGCAGCGTCAGTGCCGCCGCGTCCTTGTCCGTCTTGATCTCCAGCCAGGGGGCCTTCTCCTCCAGGTAGGAGTTGCCCGCGCTCCACAGGGCACGCAGCGAGGCCGCGGCCTTGCGGAACTGGAGGGCCTCCATGTGGCCCTCGTACTCGGCCAGCAGCTCGGCGATCTGCTCGCCCAGCTTCACCTCGGCCTCGCCGGCCTCGGCACCCGCCGGGACCTCGTCACCGAAGCGCTTCCGCGAGAAGGACAGCACGCGGTTGACGAAGTTGCCGAGGGTGTCGGCGAGGTCCTTGTTGACCGAGGAGGAGAACAGCTCCCAGGTGAAGGACGTGTCGTCGGACTCCGGAGCGTTCGCGATCAGGAAGTAGCGCCAGTAGTCGGCGGGCAGCAGCTCCAGCGCCGCGTCGGTGAAGATGCCGCGCCGCTGCGAGGTGGAGAACTTGCCGCCGTAGTAGTTCAGCCAGTTGAAGGCCTTGAGGAAGTCGACCTTCTTCCACGGCTCGCGGGTGCCCAGCTGCGTGGCCGGGAACATCACGCTGTGGAACGGGACGTTGTCCTTGGCCATGAACTCCGTGTACCGGACGTCGTCGGCCTCGTACCACCACGACTTCCAGTCGCGGGTCTCGCCGTCGGCGGCCGCGTCCGCCCACTCCTTCGTCGAGCCGATGTACTCGATCGGGGCGTCGAACCAGACGTAGAAGACCTTGCCCTCGGCGGCGAGGTCCGGCCAGACGTCGGCCTGCACCGGCACGCCCCAGTCCAGGTCGCGGGTGATCGCGCGGTCGTGCAGGCCCTCGGTCAGCCACTTGCGGGCGATCGAGGAGGCCAGCGTCGGCCACTCCTCACCGGTCTCGTCGATGAACTTCTCGACCTCGCCCTGCAGCTTGGACTGCAGCAGGAAGAGGTGCTTGGTCTCGCGCACCTCCAGGTCGCTGCTGCCGCTGATCGCCGAGCGGGCGTCGATCAGGTCGGTCGGGTCCAGCACGCGGGTGCAGTTCTCGCACTGGTCGCCGCGGGCCTTGTCGTAGCCGCAGTGCGGGCACGTGCCGACGATGTAGCGGTCGGGCAGGAAGCGCTCGTCGGCCTTCGAGTAGACCTGGCGGATCGCCCGCTCCTCGATGAAGCCGTTCTCGTGCAGCTTGCGCGCGAAGTGCTGGGTCAGCTCGACGTTCTGCTGCGAGGAGCTGCGGCCGAAGTGGTCGAAGGCCAGCCCGAAGCCCTCGTAGATCGCCTTCTGCGCGTCGTGCTGCTCGGCGCAGAACGCGTCGACGGACTGGCCGGCGTCCTTCGCGGCCAGCTCGGCCGGGGTGCCGTGCTCATCGGTCGCGCAGATGTACAGCACGTCGTGCCCGCGCTGGCGCATATAGCGGGAGTACACGTCGGCCGGGAGCATGGACCCCACCATGTTGCCCAGGTGCTTGATCCCGTTGATGTACGGAAGGGCGCTGGTGATGAGGTGTCGAGCCATTGCCGGCTGCTCCCAAGTCGCTACGGTGAGTGATTTTTTGCACTACGGAACGCCAATATCGTACTCGCCCGACCGGGTGCCACCGCGCCCCCTTTTCCCCGCCCCCGCGGCGTACGCATGGTGCGCGGACGACCGGGGATGCTGTGGGGAGGAGGGGCCAGGGGGAGGGGCGGGCCATGGGAGAGCAACGGAGATGGGTCTCGTCGAGCTACAGCTGTGACACGGACGCGACCTGCGTGGAAGCGGCGATCACGGCGGGACGGGTGCACGTGCGGGATTCGCGGCAGGGCGGGGACGAGGACGCGCCCCGGCTGACGTTCTCCGTCGCGGCGTGGACGCTGTTCCTCGCGCATACGACGGCGGACTGAGCGGAGTACGAGACCGAGCGGCGTACGAGTACGGACGTGCCGGTGCAGCGGAACGGCCCGGCCGCCCCGTGAGGGGCCGCCGGGCCGTGACGGTTCTGCCGCTGCCGGTCAGCAGTCCTTGCTGCCGGTCGGCTGTCCTGCTGTCGGTCAGCTGTCCTTGAGCACGCCCGCCGCGCGCGCGTCGGCGAGCCACTCCGGGAACTCGATCATCAGCTGCGCGTAGAGGTCGGCGTCGGCCACCGCACGCGGGTCGCGGCCGGCGTGGAAGAAGCCGGCGTTGTCGACCTTGCGCTTCTCCGGCACGGCGAGGTCGTCCAGCTTGCGCAGGAAGTCGAAACCCTTGGCCTCGGGGTCGCCGAAGCCGACGAACTGCCAGAAGATCGGCAGCCCGGCCGCCTCGCACAGCGCCTTCTCGGCGGCGGGCTTGGAGGTGGGGGCGCCGTCGGTCTGGAAGATCACGAACGCCGGGGCGGTCGTCTTCGACTTCTTGTAGTGGTCGATGACGGCCTTGATCGCCCAGTGGTAGTTGGTCCGGCCCATGTGGCCGAGGCCCGCGTGCAGCTCCTCGATCCGGCCTTCGTAGGAGGTCAGGTCGATGTCGGCGGTGCCGTCGATGTCGGTGGAGAAGAAGACGACGGGCACGGTGCCGTCGTCGTCCAGGTTCGCGGAGAGGCCGAGGGCCTGCTCGGCGAGGTGCTGGACGGTGCCGTCCTTGTAGTAGTTGCGCATCGAGCCGGAGCGGTCGAGCACGAGGTAGACGGCGGCGCGCTGGGTGCCGAGCCCCTGCTTCGCCAGCGCCGCGCCGGCGTCCTTGTACAGGCTGACCAGGCCGGGCGCGACCTCCTCGACCTTGCTCAGGGAGATCGCGGCACCGCTCCCGCCGTCCGCCGCGGCGGTGGCGACGGACGCGGGCGCGGTCTCGGGCGCGGGGGCCGCGGCCGGTTCGACGGTGGCCGGCTCGGCCGGGGCCTCGGTACGGGCGGCGGGAATGGTGGCGGCGGGCACCACGGGCTCGGCCTCGGGCGCGACCTCGGCCGCGGGCTCCGCCTCCGCGACCTCGGCCGCGGGCTCCGCCTCGACCTTGGCTTCCGCCTCGGCCTGGGCCGCTGCCTCGGGCTCGGGCTCGCTCACGGGCTCGGGCACGGGCTTCGTCTCGGGCTCGGCCGCGGCGGCCACCGGCTCGGCCGCGGGCTCCGCGACCGGCTCGGCAGCCGCGGGCTCGCTCACGACCTCAGCCTTGGCCTTGGCCTTGGCCTCTGCGTCCGGCTCGGCCACGGTCTTGGTCTCGGGCGCGGCCTCGGCGGGCGAGGTCTCGGCCTCGGTGCCAGCAGCCTCAGCGGCCTCCCCGGCTTCTGCGGCCTTCGCGGCCTCCGGCTCGGCGACCGCGGCCTTCGCGGTCTCCGACTTCGACTTCGACTCCGACTTCGGAGCCGAAGTCGGCTCCGGCTCCGGCTTCCGCTCCGACTTCTGCGGCGACGGGCGGTCGAAGGCCTCCCGTACCAGTTCGGAGACGTCGGGCACGTCCGAGACGGAGGACCCGGTGGCCGGCTCCGTGGTGGAGGGCGCGGCCGAGCCGGCCACCACCGCGGCGCCCGCGGCGGGTGCGGTCTCGGCGTACACCTCCGTACGGGCCGGCTCCTGCTCCGTACGGGCCGCCGGTACCTCGGTCTCGGCGGCCGGTGCGGCCGGCGCCGCCTCCGTCACGGGGGCCGACTCCTCGCGGGCCTCCGGAATGGCCGCCGCGTCGGTGGCCTCCGTCGCCGCGGGGGCATTCGGTTCGTTACGGGCCGCCTTGGAGCGACCGAAAGCGTTGCGCAGCAGACTCCGAATGCCCATCGGCGTACCTCTCGTGCGTGTGGTGTCGTGCATGTGTGGGTGCGGCGAATGTCCGAAAAACGAGGCGCGTTCCTGACCTGGACGGACACCAAAGGGTAGCGGCCTGTCCCTATCGCATCGTGGGACCCCGCGCGTCGTGCTGCGGCACGAGCCGAAGCCGCCCGGATTCACCGTCAGTTCATCTTTTTGTCGCCGCGTGTCGGACCTGTGCCCATACCGTCGCCGCTGATCACACGACTCATCGTCATACCGGCCGACAGGCCTACGGACCGGCACACCGGCCGGACCAGGGAAGGAACACCGTGCGCAAGCTGCTGCCGTTGATCGGCTCGCACCCCGGCGGCCGTTCGGCCATGACCTGCCGCTACCGCTGCGGCGACGCCTGCTTCCACGAGACGCCCAACACCAGTGGCAATGCCTACGTCGGTGACGTGATCGCGGGGGCGCTCTCCCGCCGGTCCGTGCTGCGCGCCAGCGCCGTCGTCACGGCCGCAGCGGCCACCGGTGCCGCGCTCGTCGGCCCGGGCGCCGCCCCCGCCACCGCGGCGGAGTCCGGCACCGCGTCCGGCACGGCGGCCGGCGCCACCCGTCACGCCCGTCGCCCCGCCCGTGGCCTGCGCTTCGCGCCCGTCGCGCCCAACACCGCGGACTCCGTGACCGTCCCGGCAGGTCACGAGCAGAACATCGTGATCCGCTGGGGCGACCCGGTGCTGCGCGGGGCTCCGGCGTTCGACGCGGACCGGCAGTCCGCGAAGGCGCAGGCCGGTCAGTTCGGTTACAACAACGACTACATGGCCGTGCTGGACCTGCCGGGCGAGCGGGACCGGCAACTGCTGGTGATCAACCACGAGTACACCGACGAGGCCCTGATGTTCGCCGGGTACGACGCGGACAACCCCACCCGCGCACAGGCGGAGATCGGCCTCCAGGCGCACGGCCTGACGGTGCTCGTCGCGCAGGAGGAGCGGCGCAGCGGCCGGCTCACCGCGGTACGCCGCCACCACCTCAACCGCCGGATCACCGGCACCACGCCGTTCGAGGTGACCGGCCCGGCGGCCGGCAGCGACCTGCTGAAGACCTCCGCCGACCCCGAGGGCACCCGCATCCTGGGCACGCTCAACAACTGCGGCGGCGGCATCACCCCGTGGGGCACGGTGCTGTCCGGCGAGGAGAACTTCAACCAGTACTTCGCCAACGGCGACGCGGCCGGCGACGCGAAGACCGCGGAGCGGCTGAAGCGGTACGGCATCAAGGGCGCGGCCAGCGAGCGCAAGTGGGAGCGGTTCGACCGCCGCTTCGACGTGGCGAAGGAGCCGAACGAGACCAATCGCTTCGGCTGGGTCGTGGAGATCGACCCGTTCGACCCCGACTCCACCCCGCGCAAGCTCACCGCGCTCGGCCGCTTCAAGCACGAGGCCGCCGAGCCGCGGCTGACCCCGGACGGCCGGCCCGTGCTCTACATGGGTGATGACGAAAAGTTCGACTACTTCTACAAGTTCGTCTCCGCCAAGCGGATGAAGCGCGGCAACAGCGCGGCGGCCCGCGAGCACAATCGCACGCTGCTGGACGAGGGAACGCTGTACGTCGCGAAGTTCACCGGCGACAGCCCGGCGGACGGGATCGACGGATCGGGGAAGCTGCCGGAGGACGGCGAGTTCGACGGCCACGGCGAGTGGATTCCGCTGGCCACGGGCACCACCTCGCATGTGCCCGGCATGACCGCGGAAGAGGTCTACGTCTTCACCCGGATGGCCGCCGACAAGGTGGGTGCCACGAAGATGGACCGTCCCGAGGACGTCGAGCCCAGCCCCCGTACCGGCAAGGTCTACGTGGCGCTGACCAACAACAGCGACCGGGGCAAGGACGGCAAGGCCGCCGCCGACGAGGCCAACCCGCGCAACGGCAACAAGCACGGCCAGATCCTGGAGCTGACGGAGCACCGAGACGACCCGGCGGCCGGACGTTTCACGTGGAACCTCTTCCTGGTCTGCGGCGACCCCGAGGACCCGTCGACGTACTTCGGCGGGTTCCCCAAGGACCAGGTCAGCCCGATCTCCTGCCCCGACAACATCACCTTCGATGTGCACGGCAACCTGTGGATCTCCACCGACGGCAACGCCCTGGGCAGCCACGACGGCCTCTTCGGCGTGGCCACCACCGGCTCGCGGCGCGGCCAGGTGCGGCAGTTCCTGACCGTGCCGACCGGCGCCGAGACCTGCGGGCCGATCGTGCAGGAGCGCCGGGTACTGGTCGCGGTGCAGCACCCCGGCGAGCTGGACGGCGCGAGCGTGGAGCAGCCGGCGTCGCACTGGCCGGACGGTCCGGGCAAGCTGGTCCGCCCGTCGGTGATCAGCGTCTGGCGCAAGGACGGCGACGACATCGGCGTCTGAGGCGGGTGCGCGGCGCGGCACCCCGCCGCGCCGCGCCTCACTCCTCCGGCAGTCGCTTCGCCGCCGCGCTCACCGAGCGGGCCCGCCAGCCGTCACCGGACCACGGGTCGGCCGCCTCCAGCCGTTCCGGGGTGGTCCGCAGCGTCCAGCGCTGGGCGGTCAGGCCGGGGTCGTCGAGTTCGTCGCGGGTGAGGGGCATGGCCACCGGCGCGCCCGGCTTGGCCCGCACGCTGTACGGCGCGACGGCGGTCTGGGCGTAGGCGTTGCGCTGCACGTCGAGGTAGATGCGGCCCCGGCCGCCCTTCGTAGGGCGGTCGGCCTTGCGCTGCTCGGTGGTGAGCCGGTCCGGGTGGCGGTCGGCGAGCAGCCCGGCGGCGCGGTGCGCGAAGTCCCGCACCGTGTCGTAGTCGTGCTCGGCGTCCAGCGGCGCGATGACGTGCAGTCCGCGCGAGCCGGTGGTCATCAGCCGTACGGGCAGTCCGACCTCGTCCCACAGTTCGCAGACCCGGGCGGCCGCCCAGCGCACGTCCTCGAAGTCAGCGCCCTCCGAAGGGTCGAGGTCGAAGATCAGGAGGTCGGGGTCGTCGGGGGTGTCCTCCCGGGAGAGCCAGCGGTGCTGGGTGAGGGAGGCCTGCCCGGCGAGGTAGACGAGGGTGGCGGCCTCGTCGCAGACCACGTGCGTGACCTTGCCGCCGGCCTTCTCCTGCACGGAGGTGCGGATCCAGTCGGGGAAGTAGTCCGGCGCGTTCTTCTGCATCAGGGGCCGGCCGCCGATGCCGTCCGGGTGGCGCTCCATCATCAGCGGGCGGCCGCGCAGGTGCGGCAGCGCGCGCGGGGCGACGGCCCGGTAGTGCTCGGCCACGTCCAGCTTCGTGAGGCCGTCGTCCGGGAAGAGCACCTTGTCGGGGCGGGTGATCGCGACGGTACGCCGGCCCGCCCGTACGGTCTCCTCGTCCTTCTTGTCGCCCTTCATAAGGGGGAGGGGTAACCGCGCCGGCCGGGTGCCAAACCCGCCGCCACGGTGCCCGGACCGCCACCGGGGACGGCCGTACGAGTTGCTTCCGGGCCACGGCCGTTCGCCTGCCGTGCGGGGCGGTACCGGCGTGCTTACGATCCTTGGCGGCAGGGGCCGGACAGGGGCCGGGTACGGAGAAGTGGAAGGGACGCCGCGATGAGAGCCGTAGCAGTCAGCGCCTTCGGGGCCGAGCCCGAGCTCATGGACCTGCCGCAGCCCGAGCCGGGGCCGGGCGAGGTGCTGGTCGCGATGGCGGTCGCGGGCCTGAACCCGGTCGACTGGAAGATCGCCGACGGCATGCTCAAGGACGCGGCGCCGCACACCTTCCCGCTGGTCCTGGGGGACGACGGGGCGGGCGAGGTGGTCGCGATCGGTCCCGGGGTGCGCCGCTGCACGGTCGGTGACCAGGTGTTCGGTCAGTTCCAGCTGGTGGGCAGGGGCGGCGGTTCGTACGCGGACTACGCCGTGGCGGCGGAGGACGCCGTCGCGCCCGCGCCCCGGAACGTCACGTACGCGACCTCGGCCGCGGTGCCGACGGCCGGCACGAGCGCGTACAACCTCGTCGAGGAGACCCGGGTCGTGGAGGGCAAGCGGGTGCTGGTGGTCGGTGCGACCGGCGGCGTCGGCACCTTCGTCACGCAACTGGCCGCGCAGCGCGGCGCCGAGGTGATCGCCACCGCACGGGCGGGCAGCGCGGAGCTGATGGGACAGTTCGGCGCGGCGGCCACGGTGGACCACACCCGGGGGCCGGTGGCCGATCAGGTGCGGGCCGCCCACCCGGACGGCGTGGACATCCTGATCGACCTGGTCAGCGGGGTGGAGACGTTCGCGGAGCTGACCGGTGTCGTACGGGACGGGGGCACGGTCGTGTCCACGGTCGGCGCGGCCGACACGGACATGCTCATCGAGCACAACCTGCGCGGCTTCAACTTCCTCAACCGGCCCTCGCCGCAGCTGCTGTCGATCCTCGCCGATCAGCTCGACGCCGGGCGGCTCACCGTGCTGATCACCAGTGAGGTGCAGCTGGAGGACGCCCCGGCGGCCCTCGCCCGCAGCCGCGGCGGCCGGGCGCAGGGCAAGACGGTCATCGGGCTCTGAGCCCCCGGCGGGCCCGCAGCCGCCCCGCGAGGACGCCGGGCAACCAGGCCGCCAGGGCGGCGACGAGCCCTGCCGCGCCCAGCAGCAGGCCACCGGTCCGAGCGCTCGCCGTGAGCGTGTCGAAGACCGCGGCGCCCGTCGCCGGAGTCACCGACTGCGGCAGCACGTCCAGGGCGTAGCCGCGGGCCCCGGCGACCACGGCGAGCAGCAGCGCGCCGCCCACGGCACAGCCCAGGCCGGTACCGATCAGCGCCCGGCGGCGGCGCGGCGCCAGCAGCAGCCCGGCCACCAGGCACAGACCGGCGGCGACGGGCAGCAGCCGGCCGAGCGTACGCACCGCCGCGTACGGGCCGCGGACCTCGGCCACCTCGTCGGACCGCAGCAACGTGAGCGTGGTGCCGGAGACATGGACCCGCTGGATCAGCCGGGCGCCGGCCGGCACGGTGTGCACGAGGCGGGCCCGGGCCCGGTCGACGACGGGCTGGAGATCGAGCTGCACGGTCCGTTCACCGGACGAGGAGAGCGCGGTGACGAGGGAGGCGTGGGTGGTGCCGTTGACGCGGTTCCACAGGGCGGGGAAGCCGCGCGAGGTGACCACGCCGCGGATCTGAGTGGCCACGAAGTCCCGGACGCCGTGGGTGAACCGCTCGCGCACCGCGGGGCGTTGTGCCGGTGGCACGGCATCCACCAGCGGCGACAGGTCCACCCGGCGCAGCACGCCGTCGGTGATCGCGGTGACCATGTTCCGCTGGACGGCGGGGTCTCGGGAGAGCGGCGCGGTAGTGGCGGTGTAGCGGGCGGTGTCGGTCAGTTCGGCACGTGCCCAGCCGGAGGCGAGGGCCGGCGGTGCCAGGAGACAGCCGAGGAGCAGCAGCACGATGGCCAGAGCGGCACGGGGCCGATGACGGGGCGGTGGTCCGAGGACGGTCGGAGCGCCGGTGCGGGCCGGTGCGCTCGCTGCCATGTCTCCTCCGTTTCACGTGAAACCGGCACCTCCGGGCGTGCCATGGACGCCCGTTCTCCCGCAAGTGTGCCGCGCCCCGTCCCGCCGACGCTCGATCCGGCCACGTGAGTCGCGTCGCTCCCGGCTCAGTGGTCGTGCGGCCCCGCCCGGTGCACGGGCCCGTGCGTGTCGGCACAGTGGGCGCCGGAGGAATCGGCCCGATGCCCTATGCGCAGCAGTTCCTCGCCGTCCTGCTCGCCGAGGTGGTCGACCTGGAGCGTGGCGTGGGTGATGCCGTACTCGGCCGCCAGCAGCTCCTGCAGCGTGCGGCGCACCTTGTGGCAGTCGCCGCCGGGCTCGACCAGGACATGCGCGGAGAGCGCGGGATCACCTGAGGTGATCTCCCAGACGTGCAGGTCGTGGACCTCCACGACCTGGTCGGCGGCGACCAGCCGGTCCCCCAGCGCGTCCGGGTCCACACCGGCGGGCGCGGCCTCCATGAAGATCCGGCCCGAGTCGCGGACCAGCCCGATGCCCGCCTTGAGCATCAGCGCGACCACCAGCAGCGACGCGATGGCGTCCGCGCGGGCGAAGCCGGTGGTCAGCACGACCGCACCGGCCACCGCCGTGGCGATGAAGCCGAAGAGGTCGGTGAGGATGTGCTGGTAGGCGCCCTCGACGTTCAGGCTGGAGCGGTTGGCCTTGGAGATGCACCAGGTCGCGACGAGGTTCACCGCGACTCCGGCGAGCGCCGTGACGAGCACCAGCCCGCCGGTGACCTCGGGCGGCTCGATGAGCCGGTGAACGGCCTCGTACGCGAGCCAGACCGACAGCACCAGGAGCGTGACGCCGTTGGCCTGGGCGGAGAGGATCTCGGCGCGCTTGAGGCCGTATGTGTAGCCGCCGCGTGCCGGGCGGGCCGCCAGCCGCATCGCGATCAGCGCGAGGACGAT
Source organism: Streptomyces sp. NPDC050806 (assembly GCF_055586425.1). Lineage (NCBI taxonomy): Bacteria > Bacillati > Actinomycetota > Actinomycetes > Kitasatosporales > Streptomycetaceae > Streptomyces > Streptomyces sp. NPDC050806. The sequence continues at coordinate 552,873 of NZ_JBVJIF010000006.1, forward strand.
CGAGGCGGCGTCGGTGAGCATGTGTGCCGCGTCCGAGATCAGGGCCAGGGACCGGGCGATGAATCCGATCACGACCTCGATGGCCATGAACGCGGTGATCAGGATCAGTGCGGCGCGCAGCCAGCGGCGGTCCGCGTCCGCCGCCACGGCGTGCGAGTGGCCTGAGTGATCACCGTGCGCGTGGGCGTGCCCCGTCATGGCCCACTCCCTCCTGGGTCGGGCGGCATGGCTGCCGCAAGGGCCCTCGAACGAAGGAAACCGCACTTCGGCGAAAGATCCAAAGGCTGCATCGGTACCCGTTGTCATTCCCCCGGCATCCGGGTATCGCCGCAGTTCAGAGCCGCGTGCGGGCGGGTGTCCCGCGCGTCGTCCCGAAAAGGATCTCCGCTTCCGGTCTTGAAAGGGCGCCGGACAGAGACGATCTTGGTACGGACCGCAGGACCCCATCCACACCCCCAGGGAGCGTTCTTGGCCGCGAACCGAGAAGCGCCGGACATACTGTCGCCCGAGTTCATGGCGGACCCGTACGCCGCGTACCGCGTCATGCGCGACGACTTCCCGCTGCTCCACCACGAGCCCACCCAGAGCTACATCGTCTCCCGGTACGAGGACGTCGAGCGGGCTTTCAAGGACCCGGCGTTCACCACCGACAACTACGACTGGCAGCTGGAGCCGGTGCACGGCCGGACCATCCTCCAGATGAGCGGCCGCGAACACTCCGTACGCCGGGCCCTGGTGGCGCCCGCCTTCCGCGGCGTGTCCCTCCAGGAGACCTTCCAGCCGGTCATCGACCGCAACGCGCGCGAGCTCATCGACGGCTTCCGCGACGCGGGCCGGGCCGATCTCGTCGCGCAGTTCGCGACCCGCTTCCCGGTGAACGTCATCGTCGACATGCTCGGCCTGGACCGCGGCGACTACGACCGCTTCCACCGCTGGTACACCGCGATCATCGGCTTCCTCGGCAACCTGAGCCAGGACCCGGACGTGGCCGCGGCCGGGCTGCGGACGCAGCAGGAGTTCGCCGCGTACATGCTGCCGATCATCCGGGAGCGGCGCGCGAACCCCGGCGACGATCTGCTCTCCACGCTGTGCACCGCGGAGATCGACGGCACGGCGATGAGCGACGAGGACATCAAGGCGTTCTGCAGCCTGCTGCTGGCCGCGGGCGGTGAGACCACCGACAAGGCGATCTCCAGCGTCATGCACAACCTGCTGCGCCACCCGGAGCAGCTGGCCGCCGTGCGGGAGGACCGGTCGCTGATCGAGCGGGCCTTCGCCGAGACGCTGCGGTACACGCCCCCGGTGCACATGATCATGCGGCAGCCGGCGGAGGACGTTCTCATCGGCGGCGGCAAGGTGCCGGCGGGCGCCACCGTGACCTGCCTGATCGGCGCGGCCGGCCGGGACGAGCGGCGTTACGCGGACCCGGACACCTTCGACATCTTCCGCGACGACCTGAAGTCGGCGACGGCGTTCTCCGCCGCCGCCGACCACCTGGCCTTCGCGCTGGGCCGGCACTTCTGCGTCGGCGCGCTGCTGGCCAAGGCCGAGGTGGCGGCCGGTGTCGGGCAGCTGCTGGACGCGCTGCCGGACGCGGCGATCGAGGACGGGGCCACCCCGCGCGAGCAGGGTGTCTTCACCCGCGGCCTGGACGCGCTGCCGGTGACGTTCACGCCGGTGGGCTGAGCACGAGGGACCGTACGGGGGCGCCCCCGTACGGTCCCGTGTCTCAGGCGGGCCCCGGCGTGTACGTCGGGGTGAAGGTGACCGGCAGCCCCGTCAGGCCGCGCATCCACACCGACGGGTGCCAGACCAGGTCCTTGTCCGGCACCGCCAGCACCACGTCCGGCAGCCGGTCCAGCAGCACCTCCACCGCCGCCCGCGCGATCACCTCAGCCAGCTGCGGCGCCGGGTAGGGGCACGCGTGCTCGCCGTGGCTGAACGCCATGTGCGCCTGGTTGCCGTCGGCGTCGGCAGCGGTGAAGTCGGGCCGCACCAACGGGTCGTTGTTGGCCGCCGCCAGGCCGAGGACGATCATGTCCCCGGCCTTGATGCGGTGGCCGCCGAGCTGGGTGTCGCGGGCCGCGAAGCGCCCGATGAAGTTCTGCGTGGGGGTGTCCTCCCACAGCACCTCGTTCAGCGCCTGGCCGACGCTGCGCCGCCCGCCGGTCAGGCTGACCGCGAAGCGGTCGTCGGTCAGCATCAGCCGCAGCGTGTTGCCGATCCAGTTGGCCGTGGGCTGCTGCGCCGCCGCCATCACCACCAGCAGGTCGATGACCACCTCTTCGTCGGTCAGCCCCGCCGGGTGGGCCAGCAGCCGCGACGGGATGTCCGGGCCGGGCCGCTCGTGCTTCACCGCGAGCAGGTGGGCCATCCGCTCCGCGACCCGCCGGTGCGCGTCGATCGCGCCCTCGTGGACGTCCAGCGACTCGGCGATGTCCCGTACCAGGCCGGGGACTTCCTCGGTGGGGGCGCCGTACAGCTCGGCGACGACACGCAGCGGGAGCCCCAGCGCGTACTCGGCCATCAGGTCCGCCTCGCCGCGCCCGGCGAAGGCGTCGACCAGCCGGTCCGCGACCCGCTCGCAGATCTGCCGCAGCTCGAACTGGTCGATCGCCAGCAGCGCGTCGCTGATCGCGCCGGCCCGCCGCCGGTGCTCGGGCCCCTCGGCGAACATCACCGACGGCTGGTATCCGACGAACGGCAGCAGCGGCCAGTCGTCCGGCACCCGGTCCCAGGCGTGCCAGCGGCGCGAGTCGCGGGGGAACAGCTCGGGGTCGGAGGTGACCTGGTGCAGCTCGCGGTAGCCGATCACGAACCAGGCCGGGAAGCCGCCGTCCAGCAGGATCGGCACCACCGCACCGTGCCGGCTGCGCATCTCCCGGTACAGCCGGGCCGGATCGCCGCTCAGCCCCTCGCCGTACAGCGGGACGGCCCCTGCGGAGACGGGGCAGCCGGCGGTCTGCGGGGCTTCGGTCACGGTGCACCCTCCTGAACTCGGTTCATGCGGTGGTCTCCTGGGCGGTGAGCGCGTACAGGTGGCGGACGAGGGAGATCAGCACCTGCTTGCTGGACTCCCGGTCGCGGGCGTCGCAAGCGATCAGCGGCACGCCGGGGGAGAGGTCCAGCGCGTCCCGTATCTGCTCCAGGGTGTGCCGCTCGCCGCCGAAGTCGTTGTGCGCGACCACGAACGGCATCCCGTGGGCCTCCAGGCGGTCTATCGCGTACCAGGAGTCGTCCAGCCGCCGGGTGTCGACCAGCACCACCGCGCCCAGCGTGCCGGAGAAGAGCCGGTCCCACAGGAACCAGAAGCGCTCCTGGCCGGGCGCGCCGAAGAGGTACAGGACGTTGCGCTCATTGATCGTGATGCGGCCGAAGTCGAAGGCGACGGTGGTCGTCGACTTGCCCTCGACGCCGGCCGGGTCGTCCACGCCCACGCCGGCCTGGGTCATCGTCTCCTCGGTGTTGAGGGGACGGATCTCGCTGACCGAGCGGACCATGGTGGTCTTGCCGACGCCGAAGCCGCCGACGATCACGATCTTCAGGCCGTTCTCGGCGGACTGGTGCAACGGGGCCCGTACGTTCTCGTCCACGGCGGTCCCGGCCGTGTCGTCACAGGCGGTGGAGTGCATCGAGCACCTCCTTCAGCAGGTCGGGTTCGGGCAGCTCGGCCCGGGCGGGCGTGCGCGGATGGCGGGCGGTGATCCGGCCCGTGTCGAGCAGGTCGGTGAGCAGGATCCGGACGACGCTCACCGGCAGCCGCAGCGCCGCCGACAGCTCGACGACCGCCGTCGGGCGCCGGGCCAGCTCCAGGATGCGGATGTGCTCGGACTGCATCCCGGGCGCCGGCTCGCACTCGGCCACGATCAGCGTGACCAGGTCGAAGGCGCTGCCGGTGGCCCGGCTGCGGCCGCCCGTGACGGTATAGAGCCGGTCCGGGTCGTCGTCCGGGCCCAGCGGGCTCATGCCGGTCGGCCCGGCGCGCCGCCGTCCTCGCGGGGCGCGGCGCTGAGGTACTCGCCGATCTGCTCGACCAGTTCGTTCATGTTGAAGCCGATCACGCCGACGTCGGCGTCCTCGACGGCGACCACGGCCAGATGCGCGCCGTGCCCCGCCTCGACGATGAAGAGGATCCCGCCGTGGAACTCGGTCATGGCCTGCCGCACCCCGCCGCTGCCGTCGCCGAATTCCACGGAGGCACCGTGCGACAGCGACTGGATGCCGGAGGCGATGGCGGCCAGCTGGTCGGCCTGGTCGACGCTGAGGTCCTTGGAGTGGCACAGCTTCAGGCCGTCGCGGGACAGCACCAGCGCGTGCCGCGCGCCCGGCGTCTTCTGCAGGAGGTTCTCCAGCATCCAGTCCAGGCGGTTGTCGGTGGTGTTCATCGGGGATCGTCCTTCGGGGCTTCTTCGGGGGTGGTGGGCCGGGCGGGCGGGGCCTCGCCCTGCACGGCCCGGCGGAAGGAGCGCAGGCGCGCCGCCGACTCCTCGTGGGAGCGGCTGCGGGTGCGTCCGGTGGCCGACGGGTTCTGCGGGATGGGCGCGCCGGCCAGGGTCTGGCCGCGGCGCCGCTTGGGCAGCCCGCTCGGCCCGTACTCCGTCGCGGGCGCCGGGCCGGCTCCGCGCGGCGCGGGCACGTCCGGCGCGTCCCGGTGGGGCGTGCTCCGGTCGTGCGGGTCGTCCGGGCTCCGCGGCGCGCCCCCGTCGCGCGCGGTGCCCGCGTCCCGGTCGGGGACGGTGAAGCGATCGTCGGTGGCCTCCCGTACGGCGCGCGCCGCGGTGGCGTCGCCGCGCTCGCGGGTGGCGGGCAGCTCGGGCACGTCACGCTCGTGCACCTCGCGGTCCTGCAGGTCGTGCGCGGTGCGCAGGCGCGTGGCGGGCGTCTCGCCGGCCGCGGTCCGGGCGTCGTCCGGCCGGTGCGCGGGCTGCTGGGAGATGAGGTGCTGCGGGACCAGCACGACGACGCTCGTGCCGCCGCGTGCCGAGGGCCGGAAGGAGACGGTCAGGCCGTGCTTGCCGGCCAGGCAGCCGACGACGGCGAGGCCGAGCCGGGTGCCGGACAGCGACATCAGGTCCAGCGTCTTCGCGGAGACCGCAGCCTCGGCGCGGCGCAGCGCCGTCTCGGTCATCACCAGGCCGCTGTCCTCGACACTGATCACGACGCCGGCCTGCGCCTCCTCGACGTACACGTGCACCGTCGAGGTGGGCGGCGAGAAGGAGGTGGCGTTGTCCATGATCTCGGCGAGCGCGTGCATCACGCCCTCGGCCGCGTGCCCGGCGACCGCCGCGGTGCTGCTGCTGTGCAGCCGGATGCGGCGGTAGGCGCTGATCCGGCCCATCGCGCCGCGCAGGATGCTCTCCATGGTGATCGGCTTGTTCCAGCGGCGGCCGGAGCGGGAGCCGGTCAGTACGGCGATGCTGTCCGCCAGCCGGCCCGCCTGCGCGGTGCTGTGGTCCAGCTTCAGCAGGTCGCCCAGGACCTCTTCGCCGTGCCGGTGCTCCATCTCGCGCAGGTCGGCGAGCATGCTGGTGGCCAGGGCCTGGACCCGGCCGGCGGCGCTGGCGCAGGCGGACATCGCGGCGGCCCGCATCCGCTCACCCCGGCCGACCTCGGTGGCCAGCGTCTCCACGATGCGGCGGTGCGCGGCGGACTCCGGCATCGGGGTGTGCCCGAGCGCGGTGCCGACCGAGGCACCGTCCCGCAGCCGGGTCACCAGCGCGGGCAGCGTCTCGGACGCGAGCTGCTCCGCCGCGGCCTCCACCCCGGCGAGCCGCGCACGGTGCCGGGCGGCGGTACGGAACGCGTACACCGTGGCCGCCACCAGCACGCTCAGCGCCACCGCCGCCGTGCCGCAGCACCACGCCAGCCAGGTCCGCGACTCCGCCGGGCCGGCGAGCACCGGCCACAGCGCCAGGGCGCCGGTCACGACGAGGGCGGCGAGGAGCGCGTAGAGCGCCGCCGCCAGGGGCGAGCGTGCCGGCTGCGGACGGGTGGGTGTCTGAGCTGACATCAAACGGGTCCTCGGGCGGTCGCGGGGTCGCAAACAGCCCTGCGGGCGCAGGACAAGCGAAGATCGACTGCACCCTATCCGCTTCCTACCGGCGAGCAACTTCCGCGTAGGGACGAACTTTTGAATGTGTGTCCGGACCCGGAGCGCCGCTCTTCCCTCACGTGCGCTTCCACCGGATCTGCGAAGTTCGCCGCCCGCCCTTGTTGAACATGATTATCAACTGCTACGGTTCCGGTATGCGCCGCGCGCCGTCCGGTGTCCGGCCCCGCCCGGGGTCGCACGCCCCGGACGGCCCGGACTCGGGAATGCCCAGCGGGCCGGCAGCCCTCGTCGGGCATTCCCGTCGACCGGGCGGTGGCGGGTGCCGGAGGACTGCGGTCCGGCGCCCGCCCCGCCCGGCGCCCGACCGGCCCCTGTCCTGCCGGTCATGCGCCCGGCACCGGCGGCTCCGCGACGAAGCTGCCGGTGTTGGCGCGCACCCACGTCCGCAGGTGCGCGAGCGGCTCCAGCGCGCCGCGCCCCAGTGCTGTGAGCTCGTACTCGACGCGGGGCGGGACCTCCGCGTACACGGTCCGGTCGACCAGGCCGTGGTCCTCCAGCCGGCGCAGGGTCCGGGTGAGCACCTTCGGACTCACGCCCTCCAGCTTGCGGCGCAGCTCGCCGAAGCGGCGCGGGCCGTCCTCCAGCGCGGTGATCGCCAGCCCCGTCCACTTGTTGGCCAGCAGCTCGAAAACGGCCCGGCCCGGGCAGAGCAGCGCATAGATGTCGTGCCGGGAAGCCGGCTCCGTACGGGGGTGAGGTCCTCGCTGAGCAGTCATGGTTTCCAAAAGGTAGCAAGGGTCCTTGCGGGTTATCAGGCCGCTGGGCCTAGCGTCCCGGCCATGACGCACTCCACCGCACCCGTCCGTATCGGCATCATCGGCCTCTCCGCCCGCGGCGGCTGGGCCGCTCGGGCCCATCTGCCCGCGCTGACCCGGCTGCCCGGCTTCGAGGTCCGCGCCCTGTCGGCGAGCAGCACCGCATCGGCGCGCGCTGCCGGCGAGAAGTACGGCGTCCCGCTCGCCTTCGGGAGCGCCGGTGAGCTGGTCCGCAGCGGCGAGGTGGACCTCGTGGTGGTCAGCGTGAAGGTGCCGCGGCACCGCGAGGCGGTACTGGCGGCGGTCGGGGCCGGCAAGGCCGTGCTCTCGGAATGGCCGCTGGGCAACGGCGTGGCCGAGGCCGAGGAGCTGGCCGCGGCCGCCGCGAGGGCGGGCGTACGGACCTTCACCGGGCTGCAGGCCCGTACCTCGCCGGCGGTCCGGTACCTCCGTGACCTGGTCGCCGACGGCTACGTGGGCGAGGTGCTCTCCACCGGCCTGGTGGCCTCGGGCCGGAGCTGGGGGGCGGAGTTCCCGCGGGGCGTCGACTACCTCCTGGACCGGGAGAACGGCGCCACCATGCTGACCATCCCCTTCGGGCACACCATCGACGCGTTCACCATGGTGCTGGGCGAGTTCGCCGAACTGGCGGCGGTGACCGCGACCCGGCGCCGCACGGTGCGCGAGCAGGGCACGGGGCGCTCCGCGCCGATGACCGCCGAGGACCAGGTCGCGGTGAGCGGCGTGCTCGACACGGGAGCGGTGGCGTCCGTGCACTTCCGCGGTGGCCTGTCGCGCGGCACCGATTTCCACTGGGAGATCAACGGCACCGACGGCGACCTGGTCGTCACCGGCGACTCGGGCCACCTCCAGCAGGCCGTCCTCACCGTGCGCGGCGCCCGCGGCACCGCCTCCGACCTGGCCGAACTCCCCGTTCCCCGCCGCTACTACGACGTCCCGTCCCTCGGCGACGTGGTCGACCGCACCCCGTACAACGTCGGCGCCCAGTACGCCGAGATCCGCGCCGACCTCGCCGAAGGCACCGCTTCCGTACCGGACTTCGCGCACGCCGCCCGGCGCCAGCGGCTGCTCGCCGGGATCCAGCGGTCCGCGGCGTCGGGCGAGCGCGTCACCTTCTGACGCGCCCGCCTTCTGACGACCGGCTTCCGGTGGTCAGTGGTACGGCCACGTCCAGTCCGCGACCTCGGGCATGTCCGTGCCGCGCTCACGGATGTAGGCGTGGTGCCGGGTGCGCGCGTCCTGCATCTCCTGGCGCAGCGCCGTGGCCCGTACGGCGAGCCCCGGCACCCGGTCGATGACGTCCATGACCAGCCGGAACCGGTCCAGGTCGTTGATGACCACCATGTCGAACGGGGTGGTCGTGGTGCCCCGCTCCTGGTAGCCGCGTACGTGCAGGTTCTCGTGGCCGGTGCGGCGGTACGCCAGCCGGTGGATCAGCCACGGGTAGCCGTGGTACGCGAAGATCACCGGCTTGTCGGGGGTGGACAGCGCGTCGTACTCGGCGTCCTTCATCCCGTGCGGATGGTCCTCGCTGGGCAGCAGCCGCGCGATGTCCACCACGTTGACCACCCGTACGGCCAGCTCGGGCAGGTGCTCGCGGAGCAGCGCGGCCGCCGCCAGCACCTCCTGGGTCGGCACGTCGCCCGCGCAGGCCAGCACCACGTCCGGGGAGGCGCCGCCGCGCTCGGTGCCCGCCCAGTCCCACACGCCCGCGCCCCGCGCGCAGTGCGCGATGGCCTGGTCCATGTCCAGCCAGTCGAAGGTGGGCTGCTTGCCCGCGACGATGACGTTGACGTAGTCCCGGCTGCGCAGCGCGTGGTCGGCCACGGAGAGCAGGGTGTTGGTGTCCGGCGGCAGATAGACCCGGACGGCCGGCGGGTACTTGCTGAGCACGTGGTCGACGAAGCCCGGGTCCTGGTGCGAGAAGCCGTTGTGGTCCTGGCGCCAGACGTGCGAGCTGAGCAGGTAGTTCAAGGACGGTACGGGACGCCGCCAGTCCAGGTCGCGGGTGACCTTCAGCCACTTGATGTGCTGGTTCACCATCGAGTCGACGATGTGCACGAAGGCCTCGTAGCAGGAGAAGAGGCCGTGCCGGCCGGTGAGCAGATAGCCTTCCAGCCAGCCCTGGCAGGTGTGTTCGGAGAGGATCTCCAGCACCCGGCCGTGCCGGTCCAGGTCCTCGTCGGTGTCCAGCAGCCTGTCCTGCCAGGTCTTGCCGGAGGCCTCGTACACCGCCTGCAGCCGGTTCGAGGCCGTCTCGTCCGGGCCCACCAGCCGGAAGTTGCGGCTCTCAGCGGTGTCGGCCATGACCCGCTGCAGCAGCTTGCCGAGCACCTTGGTCGGTTCGCGCAGCTCCGTGCCGGGGCGCTCGACCGGCACCGCGTACTCGGTCAGCGGCGGCATCGGCAGCGAGCGGGTCAGCTGCCCGCCGTTGGCGTGCGGATTGGCGCCCAGCCGGCGCGCGCCCTCCGGCACCCAGCGCAGTACCTGCTCGCGCGGCGCGCCCCGCTCGTCGAACAGCTCCTCGGGCCGGTAGGAACGCAGCCAGCGGTCAAGTTGGCGCAGATGGTCGGGGTTCTCGCGGGTGGCGGCCAGCGGTACCTGGTGGGCGCGCCAGGTGCCCTCGACGGGCTTGCCGTCGACCTCGCGCGGCCCGGTCCAGCCCTTCGGCGTACGGAGCACGATCACCGGCCAGGGCTGCCGCGCGGGCGGGGCGGTGGCGGAGCCCTCCCGCGCGGCGCGCTGGATGGTGCCGATGCGGTCCAGCGAACGGTCCATGGCGGCGGCCAGCTCGCGGTGCACGGTCTCCGGATCGTCGCCGGTGACGTAAACGGGGTCGTGTCCGTACCCGCGCAGGAGCGCGTCCAGCTCCTCCTCGGGCAGCCGGGCGAGCACCGTCGGATTGGCGATCTTGTAGCCGTTCAGGTGCAGGATCGGCAGCACGGCGCCGTCGTGCCGCGGGTCCAGGAACTTGTTCGAGTGCCATGAGGTGGCCAGCGGGCCGGTCTCCGCCTCGCCGTCGCCGATGACGCAGGCCACTACCAGACCGGGGTTGTCGAAGGCGGCTCCGTACGCGTGCGCCAGCGAGTACCCCAGCTCGCCGCCCTCGTGGATCGAGCCCGGCGTCTCGGGCGCGACATGGCTCGGCACCCCGCCCGGGAACGAGAACTGCTTGAACAGGCGCGCCATGCCCGGCTCGTCCTGCGCGACGTCCGGATAGATCTCCGAGTAGCTGCCCTCCAGCCAGGACCCGGCGACCACCGCGGGCCCGCCGTGCCCGGGACCCCAGATGCACATCGCGTCCAGGTCGCGCTCGACGATCACCCGGTTGAGATGGGTATAGACGAGGTTGAGGCCGGGCGAGGTGCCCCAGTGGCCCAGCAGCCGGGGCTTGATGTGCTCGGGCGCCAGCGGCTCGCGCAGGAGGGGGTTGTCCAGCAGGTAGATCTGGCCCGCGGCGAGGTAGTTCGCCGCCCGCCAGTGGGCGTCCAGTGCCCGTACGTCCTCGTCGGACAGCGTGCCGGCGCCCCGCTCGCCGCCGTCCACCGCCGTCCCGGTCCCCGGTGCATCCCGCATGAATCAACCCTTCTCCGGCCTACCCGTCGAACCGACCCTTTCCATGCTGGGAGCGGGGGCGCCACCCGGCAACGCAGGATCGGCCGGGGTACGCGGTACCCGTGACCGGGAGAGAGATGCCCGCGGGCGTGCTGCGGAAGGTGGGCGGGAAGAGAGATGCCCGCGGGCGCCCTGCGGGAGGGGGCCGGACGAAAGGCACCCACGGACGCCCTGCGGAAGGGGAACACGTCACGTACCGTGCGGGCAGGGAAGGCGGCGGACGGCCGCCGTACGCGAAGGGGGAGCGCGGATGGATCCGGAGATCGCGACGCTGGCGGGCACCGCCGGCACGACGCTCGTCACGCTGATGGCCACCGAGGCCTGGCAGGGTGTACGCGACGGCGTCGTCGGCCTGTGGCGGCGGGCCCGCCCGGACCGCGCCGACGCCGTCTCGGCCGAGCTGGAGGCCGCCCGCGAGGACCTGCTCGCGGCCCGCGACTCCGCCGACGAGGAGACCGAGGAAGAGCTGCGCCGGGACTGGCAGGGCCGCATCCGCCGGCTCCTCGCCGCCCGTCCGGACGTCGCCGACGACCTGCGCGCACTGCTCGACGAGGCCTCCCCCGGCGCGGCCCCGGCGGCGCCGGTGATCACTCAGCACGCCACCGCGTCCGGCTCGGCCCGGGTCTACCAGGCGGGCCGGGACCAGCACATCCACGAACGGTGACACCGGTCACGGCGGGGCCCGAGTCCCTTACGAGCCAACTTACTCCGGAGTAATGTCGCGTCTCCCGGCCCGTTCCCCGGGCCGTACCCCGGCCGGCACGTCCGGCCGCACCCCGGCCCGCACAGGAGGCGTCATGTCCCGCACCGCCGACCGCACCGCCCGTTCACCCAAGCTGCTCGCGGGCCTGCTGGCCGGTGCGGGGGTGCTGCACTTCGCCGCGCCGAAGCCGTTCGACACGACCGTGCCGCGCGCCCTGCCCGGCTCGGCGCGCGGCTGGACGTACGCGAGCGGCGTGGCCGAGCTGGCCCTCGCGGCCGGCGTGGCCCACCCCCGGACCCGGCGGGTGGCGGCGCTGGCCACGGCCGCCTTCTTCGTCGGCGTCTTCCCCGCGAACGTCCAGATGGCCGTCGACTGGCGCCACCGCCCCGCCCCGCTGCGGAACGCGGCCTTCGCGCGTCTCCCGCTGCAGGCCCCGCTCATCCTGTGGGCCCGCGATGTCGCCCGCAGGGCGGGACGGTGAGCGGGGCTGACCGGCCCGGCCTCGCCGCGTGTCGGGGGTAAACCCCCGGCGGCTCCTGGCACATGCCCCATGTGGCTCCTCGCGCATTCCCCATGCAGCTCCGGGGACTTGCCCCAATGTGCCGGGTGGGGCGGGAGCGACAGAGTACGGGCATGACCTCGACCCGCTCCCGGCTGCGCGCAGGACGCCGTGGACGGCGGTTCGCCGCCACCGCGGTGCTCGCCACCGCATGCGCCGCGACGTTCCTGGCACCGTCCTTACCGGCCACCGCCACCACCGCCACCGCTTTCGCCACCACCGCCGACAGCCCCGGCATTCGCCCTTCGGTGGCCGCCTCCGCCGTCCACCAGCGACCGGCCGCGCGCGGCTCCGTCGTCTCCGTCACCGAAGTGGCCGACCTGACGGCACGGGAGGTCGCCGCGCGGCTTCAGAAGGCGGGCATCGACGCGGCCCGGGTGCGGTACGGCGTACGGGCGCACCGCGTCGTCCACCGGACCCTCGACGCCCGGGGCGCGCCCACCACCGCCAGCGCGCTGGTGGCCGTGCCCGACAACGGCCGGCGCCGCCTCCGGCCGGTCTCCTGGCTGCACGGCACCACCGTGTACCGCGGCGACGTGGCCTCGGTGAACGACAACTCCACCGACCGGGCCGCCGCGCTGCTGTTCGCCGCGACGGGCAAGGCGGTGTCGGCGCCGGACTACCTCGGCCTGGGGGAGGGGCCGGGCACCCACCCGTACGGCGATCCACGGGCCACCGTCGGCGCCGCGCTCGACGCGCTCCGGGCCACCCGTGCGGTCGTGCGCGCCGACGGCCGCACCGTGTCCCGGCGCGTACAGATCAGCGGCTTCTCCCAGGGCGGGCCCGCCACGATGATGGTCGGCCGGGCGCTCCAGGAGCGCGCCGACCCCTACTTCCGGCTGGGCGCGCTCGCGCCCATCGCCGGCCCCTTCGACCTCAGCACCTTCGAGGCCGCCGCCGCCAACGACGACATCGTCCGGTCCGCGCTCTACCTCGCCTACTTCACGGTCGCCTGGGACCGCCTGTACGACCTGTACGACGTACCGTCCGCAGCCTTCCGGGCCCCGTACGACAAGACCGTGGAGACGCTCTTCGACGGCGACCACACCTCATCGGAGATCGCCGCCGCGCTCCCGCCGGCCTCCAAGGACCTCTTCACCGAGGCGTTCCTGGAGAAGGTCCGGCGCCCCGAGGGGGAACTGCGCCGCCGCCTGAACGCCCTGGACACCACCTGCGACTGGCGCCCGGACGTACCCGTGCACCTCTACCACGCCACGGGCGACAAGGACGTCGCGTACACCAACGCCCGCCACTGCCAAGCGCAGTTGACATCCCACGGCGCGACCCACCACCTCACCGACCTCGGCAACGCCGACCACAACACGAGTGTCCGCACAGCCCTCCCCCAGGTGGCCCGCAGATTCGTCTGACTCCACCCCCATGGCTCGGCGAGGGCCACGCGACCTACTACCAGATGCTCTACGCCGCCTCCCACGACGGTGACGCCGTCGACGCCGCGATGAAGAAGGAGTACGCGGGAGACGCGAAGCAGCGCGCCTCGGACGGCCCGCCCGCCTGAAGAAGGCCACAAGCCTGCTCTTCAACACGGACGCGCCCGGCGCCCTGATGCTCTACGGCCTCCGGAACAAGGTGGGCGAGCCGACCTTCCGAAAGATCGAGACCACCTTCTTCCGCACGTACCAGGGCCGTTCGGCCGGCACCCAGGACTACATCGACGTAGCCAACCGCGTCTCAGGCCAGGACCTCACCCCGTACTTCAAGGCCTGGCTCTACGGAACCACCACACCCCCCATGCCCGCCCACCCGGACTGGAAGCCGACCAAAACCGACTGACCGAGCTCATCCCGAACAACACAAAGGCCCAGCCGAGGAAATCCCCTGGACTGGGCCTTGACCACTGGAGCGGGTGACGGGAATCGAATGTTCCCCGCCCCGACCGGTGCGCTTCTGGTGCGCCTGTCGTGCACAAACTGCGGCGTCCTCATGCAGGGGCCCGCCGTACGATCGCCCCACCGGCTCGCCTCCGCCACAGTCAGCAAGCTCTGCTTCTCCCTGAATCCCGACTGGCCTCGGGCGCACGTGGCCCGGGAGCCGATTCTCGAAGCCGGTCAGGGAACGGTCTCGAGCGATCATTTCTTGATCTCGTTGGGGAGACTTTCGCCAGAGTCTCATGGTCGGGTCGGTGGCGGTCAGACTGGCTGTTCCTGAGACCAGGCGACGTGTCGAGGAGGGCTCCCGTGGGTGCGGCCATCGTGGAGGGGCCGAGGGGAAACATGCCGCCCGAGCCGACGGAGTTCGTGGGACGCCAGGCCGAGCTGGATGCCCTGAAGCTGCTGTTGGCTGACTCCCGGCTGACGACGCTGACGGGCGTGGGCGGAGTGGGCAAGTCCCGCTTGGCCCGGCAGGCGTGCGAAGGCGCGGGCGCGGAGTACCCGGATGGGGCCTGGCTGGTCGAGCTGGGTGGCCTGCAACAGCCGGAGCTGATGTACGGCGTGGTGGCCGAGGCGCTGCCACTGGCCGATCAGACCACCCGCCCCCTGCACGAGGTGCTGTGTGAGTGGCTGGCGTGCCGTCGACTGCTGCTGCTCTTCGACGGGTGCGAGCAACTGCTTCCGCCCTGTGCGCAGGCGGTGGAGGTATTGCTGGCGGCTGCGCCCGGCGTGCGTGCCCTGGCCACCAGCCGGCAACCGTTGACCATCCGTGGCGAGCGGCTGCTGCGGGTGCCCCCGCTGCGTCTGCCACCGCCTGCTACCGACGCGGCAGTCGCCGGACTGGAAGAGCCGAGTGAGGCGGTGGCCCTGTTCGTTGGGCGGGCCGCTGCCGTAGTGCCGGGGTTTGAGCTGACCGAGCACAACCGGGCGGATGTGGAGGAGATCTGCCGTCGGCTGGACGGTATCCCGCTCGCCTTGGAGCTGGCCGCAGTCAGGCTGACCGAACTTTCCGTACCGGGGTTGCTGTATCGGTTGCAGTCACGCTTCGATGCGCTCGCCGGCGACCTGGGCATGCTGCCGCATCTGGCGTTGTCGCGGCACCGGACGTTGCGGACCACGATCGGCTGGAGCCATGAGCTGTGCGCGTCACCTGAGCGGCTTGCCTGGGCACGCCTGTCGGTGTTCGCCGGCGGCTTCGAACAGGAAGCGGCGGCGTGGGTTTGCGCCGGTGGGCCACTGAAAGCCGGGGAGGTGGCCGGGGTGCTGTCCGCTCTGGTGGACAAGTCGATTCTCCAGCGGGTGGGCACCACCCGCGGGCCCCGGTATTCGATGCTGGACACCGTGCGCGAGTACGGACAGGAGTGGCTGACAAGGCTCGGTGAACAGACCAGGCTTCAGGGGCGGCACCGGGACTACTACCGGTTCCTGGCCCGCACCGGCGAGCGGGAGTGGTTCGGCCCCGACCAGGTGGTCTGGTCCGAGCGCCTGACTGCCGAACACGCGAACCTTCGCGTTGCACTGGAGCACTGCCTCGCACATCCGGACCCGCGCGTCGCACTGGAGATGTCGGGCAACCTGTGGTTCTTCTGGTTCGGCTGTGGCTTCCTGCGCGAAGGGAGCCACTACCTGGACCGGGCCCTCGGCAAGAAGCCGGACGGCGGGCCCGGCCCGGAACGGTTCTGGGCTCTGTGGGCCCGTGGGCTGGTGGCCCTCGGCCAAGGCGACTTCGAAGCTGTCACCGCGCTGCAGGGCTTCTGCACGCCCATGGCCGAACAACTCGGTGACCCGGCCGCGGCCGCAGCCGCGCTCTACCTCAAAGGGACGCAACCGGCGATGACCGGCCGGCCGGCCCGCACGATTGCCCTTCTCGACGAGGCGAACCGCTCGCCCGACTGCGGTGGCGGCTCCCTTGCCGCCAGGTCCCTGATCCGCTGCTCCATGTGGTTCGCCCACCTCCAGCTGGGCCAGTTCGACCAGGCCGAGACGACGGCCACCGTCCTGCACCAGGAGAGCGAGTCACGCGGCGAGGAGTGGATGCGGGGCTACGCCCTGTACTTCCTGTCCATGGCCGCGCTGACCAACGGCGATCCGCCCACGGCCGTCCGGCACGCCCGCGCCTCCCTCAAGATCAAGTGGAGGCTGCACGACATCCTG
Source organism: Streptomyces sp. NPDC050806 (assembly GCF_055586425.1). Classification (NCBI taxonomy): domain Bacteria; kingdom Bacillati; phylum Actinomycetota; class Actinomycetes; order Kitasatosporales; family Streptomycetaceae; genus Streptomyces; species Streptomyces sp. NPDC050806. Next base: position 568,684 of record NZ_JBVJIF010000006.1, read on the forward strand.
GGAGCCGCACTGGCCCTGGACGCACTGGCCCCGGCCGTCGCTGCCATCGATCCGCACACAGCCGCGCGGCTGCTCGGCATCGCCGACACCCTCTGGCGCTCCTTCGGCCTGACCCAGATGGGAACGCCTGGACTCATCGCCGCTCGGCAAGCCTGCGCACAACAGATCCGCGAATCCATAGGTGACGCGGCCTACGATGCGGCCTACAAGACTGGGCTGAACACCAGACCCGAAGAGTGCGTCGCCCACGCCCTCGCCGTTGCCTCACCCGACAGTTGACCCCTCTGACCCCTCAGCGACGGACGAGGGGCAGATGGACCACCGTCTACAAGTTCGATCAAGGAAACACAGTGGCCCAGCTCTGGCATGAGCCCAGCAATGAGCGAGGCCTTCCAAGCCTGCTGTTGATCGTCGTCCTGCCGGCCTTTCTCCGTACCGATCTGCGGCGTCACCTGCACTGGTACGCCGAGAAGGACAAGGCAGCGGAAGGGCTGCTCTTTGTGGGTGAGAAGGGGAAGCCGTTCCGGCGGTCCAGCTTCGGCCGGAAATGGCGGAAGGCGCGTGAGCGGGTCGGGATGCCGGAGGGCTTCCGGTTCTACGACCTTCGTCACACCGGGCACACCTTGGCGACGCGGTCCGGGGCGACGCTCAAGGACACGATGGTTCGCGCCGGGCAGTCCTCGACCAGAGCCGCGCTGATCTCTCAGCACTCGGATGTCGAGCGACAGCAGGAGGTCGCCGGCGGGCTGGACGATCTGGTGCGGGCCGAGCGCCGGAAGGGTGCCAGTCCCCGTACTGAGCAGGCCGCCGACGGACCTTCTGGTGCGGATCTGGTGCGCGACGCCTGACGCGGTCCAGGCAACGAACAAGGCCCAGGTCGCTGACCTGGGCCTCAACTCTGGAGCGGGTGACGGGAATCGAACCCGCGCTCTGAGCTTGGGAAGCTCATGTTCTACCATTAAACTACACCCGCGTGACCGCCTGATCTTGCAGGGCGGTGCATCGTCGCACACTGTACCCCATCCCTCGCCTCCGGTGCATTTGGCCGTGAGGCTTTTGTCATGTCCGGGGGCGGCGCGGGGGTCGTATGCGGGGTGCGGGCCGCGGGAGTTGAGGCGTACGGTGGGGACTCTTCCCGCGTTCGGAGTGCCGCTTGGGAGTGCGCCCAGTTCATCCCCTAATGTGGCTTTTGTTGTCCACGCGTTTGGGAGAGGGACCTGATGGAGCGCACCGTCGTCCGTTGTGCCGAGGGGCACGTGTTCAGCACCGCTTCGTTCCCCATGCAGACCACCGACCGGCTCGGTCCCGGTCGGCTGCTGCGGTGCCCGCGCTGTGCGCGGCTGCGTCACGCGGTCCCTGTGCAGATGGAGAAGCGCTGAAGAGGACGTGAGGGCCCGGCCCCCCAGGGGGGCCGGGCCCTCACGGCTGTCCGGGAGCGTCCAGGGGCTGTCGGGGAGCTGTCCCGGGGCGGGACGGGCCGGGGCGGCACGGGGCGGGGAGGCGGGGCGGAAGCGGGATGCGGAGCCCCGGGTACCGGACGCGTATCCTCGTGGCGTGCTTCTCTCAGACAAGGACATCCGGGCCGAGATCGACGCGGGCCGGGTGCGTATCGATCCCTACGACGAGTCGATGGTCCAGCCGTCGAGTATTGATGTGCGCCTCGATCGGTACTTCCGAGTGTTCGAGAACCACCGGTACCCGCACATCGACCCCGCCGTCGAGCAGCCCGACCTGACGCGGGAGGTCGTGCCCGAAGAGGGCGAGTGCTTCATCCTGCACCCGGGCGAGTTCGTGCTGGCCTCGACGTACGAGGTCATCACGCTGCCCGAGGACATCGCGTCCCGGCTGGAGGGCAAGAGCTCGCTGGGGCGGCTGGGGCTGCTGACGCACTCGACGGCCGGCTTCATCGACCCCGGTTTCAGCGGCCACGTCACGCTGGAACTGAGCAATGTCGCGACGCTGCCGATGAAGCTGTGGCCGGGCATGAAGATCGGGCAGCTGTGCATGTTCCGGCTGACGTCGCCGGCCGAGTTCCCGTACGGGTCGGAGCGCTACGGCTCCCGCTATCAGGGGCAGCGCGGGCCGACGCCCTCGCGGTCGTACAAGAATTTCCACCGTACGCAGGTCTGATGACCGTACGGCGGCGGGGGAGAGCAGTGGCCCGGCGGTGCGCTCGCAGGGGAGCCGCGCCGCGGGGCGGGATCGCTAGAGGGCTGAGAGAGATACGTGACTGACGTCCGGGAAAATCTGACGTACGAGCGCTTCGGTGTCGCCATCCGCGAGCTGGCGCAGACGATCGCCGACGACGGGTACGAGCCCGACATCGTGCTGAGCATCGCGCGCGGTGGCGTGTTCGTCGCCGGCGGTCTGGCGTACGCGCTGGACTGCAAGAACATCCACCTGGTGAACGTGGAGTTCTACACGGGCGTCGGCGAGACGCTGGAGATGCCGGTCATGCTGGCTCCGGTGCCGAACGCGATCGACTTCTCCGACAAGAAGGTGCTCATCGCCGATGACGTCGCCGACACCGGGAAGACGCTGAAGCTGGTGCACGACTTCTGCCAGGGGAACGTGGCCGAGGTGCGCAGCGCGGTGATCTACGAGAAGTCGCAGTCGCTGGTGAAGTGCGAGTACGTCTGGCAGCGCACGGACGACTGGATCAACTTCCCGTGGAGCGTCGAGCCGCCGGTCGTCCGGCGCGAGGGCCAGGTCCTCGACGCCTGAGGGGCCGCGCCCGGAGGCCGTTCCCGTGCTGTGACGGTCGGCTTCCTGTTGCTTGCTGTGAGGGTCAACTGCCGCTTTCCGTGCGCCGGTTGAGGTGTATGGCGAATTCGGGCCAATCCTGCGCCGGATGTTCCGCCGGGGTCTACCTACGAGTAGAAACCGGCGGTAACAGCAGACCGGAGGGGAGGCCCAATGGTGCGTGCGAGACGAGGGCGGCGGCTGGTGACCGCAGCCGCCGCCGTGATGGTGCTGACCGGTGGTACGGCCGTCGCCGGTACGGGGACGAGCGTGGCGGCGCAGCCGCCGTACGGGGCGCGGGCCGTCGCGGAGAGCAAGCCGCTGCCGCCCGAGCTGGAGAAGATCCGGGCCCAGGAGGCCGCCGAACTCTACGGTGATCCGGCCGAACGGCCGCTGGACCAGCGCAAGACCTCGCTGATCTCGCTGGGCGACAGTGAGATCTCGGGCGAGGGCGTCGGGACGTACGAGCCGGGGACCGACGGGCCGGACAACTGGTGCCACCGGTCGCCGGACGCGGCCATCCACCGGACCGGCATCGCCGCGGACGTGACGTACAACGTCTCCTGCTCGGGTGCGTACACCGGGAACATCAAGGCCGGTGGCAGCAAGCAGTACGCCGATGAGCTGGTGCAGAGCGACAGCCTGGCGATCAAGGCCCGGAACACCCGGCTGAAGATGGTCGTGCTGGTGGCCGGGGCCAACGACGACCTGCAGTTCGGGCCGGTGATGACGGACTGCGTCACCCGGTGGCTGACGCTGCAGGGGACCTGTGAGCCGAAGTACGCGCCGGGGTGGCAGGCGCGGGTGGACGGGCTGGTGCCCAAGGTCGAGCAGACGGTCGGCGACCTGCGGACGGTGATGCGGGACGCCGGGTACGCGGACGGTGACTACCAGCTCGTGGTGATGGGCTACCCGAGCCCGATCGGTCCTGATATCGAGGACAACCCGGATTACCCGGGGAAGCTGCCGGGCGGGTGCACGGGGTACACCTCCGACTCGGCGTGGGGGCGGAACGCCGCCGTCCCCGCCTTCGAGAAGGGCATGCGCAAGGCCGCCCAGGCGTCGGGCGCCGTCTATCTCGACAACTCGCGGCTCTTCCACGGGCACGAGGTGTGCATGGAGAACCCGTGGGCGCGCGGTCTGTACGTCGACCTCTCCCACCCGTTCCCGCCGGACGCCAACTCCGTACGGCAGTCCTTCCACCCGAACGCGCGCGGGCACGCCGCCTTCGCCTCCTGCCTGACCCAGCTCCATGCCTCCGGTCTGCGTGAGGCGTCCTGCGCCGACCCGACGGGCACGGGGAAGCCCGAGCTGTACGCCGGGGCGTGGGACGACGCCTTCGGACCGCTGAAGAACGCCGGCACGGGGAGCTGTGTCGACGCGGCCGGCGGCAGCTCACGCAACGGTACGAGCGTTGGCGGCTGGGACTGCAACGGCCAGCGGAACCAGGGCTGGTGGTACGACAGCGACCGGCAGTCGATGTACGTGGAGCTGACCCAGGACCGGTGCCTGGACGTGCCGGGAGCGAAGTACCAGGCCGGGACCGGTCTGGTGCTGTGGAACTGCTCCGGCGCGGCCAACCAGCGGTTCGTGAAGGACGGGCAGACCCTCCGTCCGGAGGCTGCCCGCGATCTGTGTCTGACGCTGGCCTCGGCGAAGGACGCGCTGCGATTGCAGAAGTGTGAGGGCGCGGCTACGCAGCGTTTCACGTGAAACAACGCGGACCGAGCGGGAGTTCAGCGCGGTTGAGCGCCGGCCGGTACGCGACAGGGCCCCGTTCCCTCGGGAACGGGGCCCTTCCTCAGGATGAGTCGCCGACGCGGGCGGCGAGCGCCGCTGCCGCTACAGCGTGCCGAGCTTCACCAGGGCCAGCAGCGCGACCAGCTGGATCGCGGAGGCGCCGAGCGCCTTCGGCCAGGGCAGGTCGTGCGACCGGCGGATCATCGTGGTGAAGAGGTACGCGGCGGCGAGCCAGGTCAGCCAGCCGATGACCTGCACGAACGTGCTGTCGCCGCCCAGGAACATCGCGAAGAGCAGACGCGGCGCGTCCGTGATCGACATGATCAGCATGGACAGGCCGATGGTCGGCTGCCAGGCGCCGTCGCCGCCGAGCTGCCGCGCGAGGGTGTGCGTCACGGCACCCAGGATCAGCCCGCCGATGACGAACATCACGCCGGTGATCAGCACCCACGGGATGCTCTGGGAGAGCGTGGCGTTGAGCACGTCCTCGCGGGCGGTGTCGAAGCCGAAGACCGCCAGCAGGCCGTAGACGAAGGTCACGATGAGGGCCGGGACCCACACCGCGTAGTCGCGCATCTGCCAGAAGGTCGCGTCGGGCCGGCGCACGATGCCGGTCAGCAGCTCCTTCCACGGCAGGCGCGGACCGGCCGGCGGCGCCGCCGTCTGCCCGGCCTGGTAGGTGTGGCCGCCGCTGTACTGGCCGTCGCCGTACGCGTCGTTGTCGTACTGGTCGCCGTACGCGTCCGGCGCCTCACCCACGCTGAACTGCTGGGTGTGACCCGGCGCGTCCGGGCGGGGAGCGCTGCCGTAGGGCGACTGCTGCGGGGCGTGCCCCGGGTCGCCGAAGTACTCGGGCTCGCCGTGCTGCCCGGTGCCCTGGCCGCCACCGTGCGCGCCGTGCTGCTGCCACTGTCCCTGAGCGGGGGGCGGCGCCTGCCGGCCGTACGGTGCCTGCTGCTGACCGTACGGCGCCTGGCCGTACGGAGCAGGCTGACCGTAAGGAGCCTGCTGACCGTACGGGGCCTGGCCCTGCTGCCCCTGCTGCGCGGTGCCGGAGTTCCGCCCGCGACCCATCCTGAATCCAGCCACGGTTCGAACGTACCTGGTCCCGACGGCTCGCAGGCGGGAGAGAGCGGACAGGACGGGCATTGCTGCCGACCTGTGACATCCCCTAGGGGGTTCCCGGCGGGGCGCATCCGCTGGGGGCGGGCGAGGGGCAGTTCCGGACTCAGCCCGTCACGAAGGCGCCGAACTGCGGCCGGCCCGTGGTGGGTACGCCGACCGCGCTCGGGGAGACCGAGCGGGCACCCGCAGTGCCGATGCGGGTTCCGTCGGACGGGAGCGAGATCACCGATCCGTTGCCATCGTTCTCGTACCCCGCGCCGACGGTCAGGTCCGCCCTGCCGTCGCCGTCGATGTCGCCCAGTGAGACCCCGTACCCGAAGACGTCACCGCGTTCGGAGTTGCCCGGCACCGCGCCGGACTCCTGGGTGATGGAGTCGATCCGGCTGGTGGGGCCGCTCGCCGAGCCATAGATGACGTTGACCTTGCCGCCCTTCGTGCTCCCAAGCACTGTGTCGTCCCAGTGCACACCGGTGACCAGATCGCCGTAGCCGTCGCCGTCCGTATCCCCGATGGCGGTGATCAGGCCGGCCGGCAGCTTGCGCATGCCGGTGGTGGAGGGGCCGGTGGCCGAGCCGGGCAGGAAGTAGTTGGCGTTGTAGTAGTTCTCGCCCTCCGGGGTGTCCTGGAAGCCGTCGACGACGAGGTCCGTACGTCCATCACCGTTGACCTGACCTGCGGTGAGGCGGAAGATCCCGGCATCGGAGCCGCTGAGGACCGGGAGGGTGACCGCTGACTGGGCGGCCGGGACGCCCGACGTGCTGAATCCGACCTTGAGGACACGGAGGGTCGCCGCCGTGGTGCCGACGGCCAGATCCGCCTTCTTGTCACCGTCGAAGTCGCCCGCGGCCAGTGCGGAGCCGAAGGAGTCGTGCTTCGTCGGGGCCGGGTCCGGGACCGTGGCGGTACGCGATATGCCGGACGCCGAGCCCCACAGGATCTGCACTGTGCCGCCGTCGACGTCACTCGAGACGTCCTCGCCGGGGGCACCGACGGCGAGGTCCGCGTAGCCGTCGGAGTTGAAGTCGCCTGCCGAGAGGTTCAGCCCGAACCAATCGTCGGTCTCCGCCGCCCCCTGTACCCCCGCGGTGTCCTGGGTGAAGGTGGCGTGCCGGCCGGTGGACACGCCGTCGGCCGAGCCGTACAGGACGGTTATCGCGCCGGCGTTCTTGTGGCCGCCGACGGTGGCGGCGGGCGCCGCGACGGCGAGGTCACGGTAGCCATCGCCGTTGAAGGCGCCCTGCAGGCCGCTGCCGGCGGCCGCCGCGGGGCCGGTGGAGAGGGTGAGCAGACCGCCGGCCAGGGCCGCGGCGGTCGCGGCGGCCAGAGCCGTACGAAGGTGCTTGGGCACGCTGTTCTCCTGCTGCATGCGGGACGCAGCCGCGTCCCGTCCGGATGAGGGCCGTCCGCCGTCGTGCATCACCGGCCATTTCCCGGGAGTTCGACGGCAGTTGGCGATCACAAGATCCACGAAGGGCCGCGAGGGGTTGCACGCCGCATACGCGGCGCCCCGCTCACTCCGTGAAGGCAGCCGTGCTGAAGGTCACCGTCGGGTCGGCCGCGAAGCCGGTGGCCGTGCCCCGGTGGACGGTGATGGCGTCGCGGGTGCCGTGGACGGTGCGGAGGACCAGGTCGGCGTGGCCGTCGTGGTCGAAGTCGGCCAGCCGGACCACTGCCGGGCGGGCGTCGGCGGGCATGCCGGGGGGCTTCGGTACGGGCTGCTCGCGGTCCGGGCGGAGGCCGGTGGCCGAGCCCGGGAGGAACACGGGGCGCGCCGTGCCGCCCGAGACGACCAGGTCCGTGCGGCCGTCGCCGGTCACGTCCCCGGCGGCGACCGACCGTCCCGCCACCGCGACGGACGCGCTCCGCGGTGCCGCCGTGCCGATGCCGTAGCGCACGGCGAGCCGGTCGCCCGTGGCGACCACCGCGTCGACCGAGGCGCCGCCGTCGAACCGGCCGAACGCCGTCCCGAACCCCGCCGGCAGCGCGGCGCCCGCCGTGTCCGGCCCCCGTGCGCCACCCAGCGCCAGCCGGCCCTTCGCGTTGCGGCCCGCGGCCCCCGACCGTACGAGCAGGTCGTCGGCGCCGTCCCGGTCCACGTCGACGGGGGCCGGCAGTCCGGCGAGCACCGTCCCGGGGATGTCCAGCGGCCCGCCGGCTCCCTTGGGCGCACCCTGCCGCGTGAACGGGCCGCGCAGGAAGCTCGCCCGCGGCCCGGACGCGGTCACGGCCAGGTCCTGCGCGCCGTCGCCGTCGAAGTCGCCGCAGACGGGCTGGTCGGGCCACTCGTTGCCGAACCGGGCCCGGTCCGGGATGCGCAGCTTCACGGCACGCGCGGTCAGCCCGGCCGGGGACCCGAACAGGATCTGTACGGGGACCGGCGGCCGGCCCTGGCCGTCGTACGGCGGGTCCGTGCTGACCACCAGGTCGGTGAAGCCGTCGCCGTCCAGGTCGCAGGCGGCCTCGGCGTCGAAGACGGCCGGCGCCACGCCCTTCGTGGCGGCGGCGTGCCGGGCGGGGGTGAGGAGCCGGCGTACCGCGGGGTCGAGGCCTTGCTCCGAGCCGTGGACGATGCCGATGCCGGGATCGTCGTCGTGGCTGTCGTCGGGGTTGAGCAGGGTGTCCAGCACCAGGTCGGGGTGGCCGTCGCCGTTGAAGTCGTCGGCGGTCTCGCTGCCCTTGCCGTGCGGGACGGGCCGGGGCGGCGGGCCGGATGCGGTGTGCCGGGCGGCCGGCCGGCCGTCGGCGCCGCCCGCCGAAATCAGGCCGCAGCCCGCCGCCAGCAGTGCGCAGCACAGTCCGGCTCCCGCCGCCCGTGCCGCTCGTGACCCTCGGTACCGCACTTCGCCCCCCAGCGCCCCACCCGTATCCGGCGCCTCATGGTCGCACGGACATACGGCGTGCGGCCGTACGTTCATCCGGTTTTGGACACCGGCGCGCGGAGGGCCGGGCGAACGGCGACGGCCGGCCCCGCGGGATGCGGGACCGGCCGTCAGAAGAGCGTACGAGGCGGTTACTTGACCGGCTCGGGCTCCGGCTCGTCGGCGGTCTCGGCCTCGCCGGCCGGGTCGGCCGGGGTCTTCACCGAGTCCAGCAGGAGCTGGGCCACGTCGACGACCTGGACGTTCGAGATGTCCTTGCCGCCCGCGGCGGAGCCGCCTTCGGCAGCAGCCTTCTTGCCGTTGACGGAGTCGGTGAGCATGACCAGGCAGAACGGGCAGGCGGTGGAGACGATGTCCGGGTTGAGGGACAGGGCCTCGTCCACGCGCTCGTTGTTGATGCGCTTGCCGATGCGCTCTTCCATCCACATCCGGGCGCCGCCGGCGCCGCAGCAGAAGCCGCGCTCCTTGTGGCGGTGCATCTCCTCGTTGCGCAGGCCAGGCACCTTGGCGATGATCTCGCGCGGCGGCGTGTAGACCTTGTTGTGGCGGCCCAGGTAGCACGGGTCGTGGTAGGTGATCAGACCCTCGACCGGGGTGACGGGGGTCAGCTTGCCCTCGTCGATGAGGTGCTGCAGCAGCTGGGTGTGGTGGATGACCTCGTACTCGCCGCCCAGCTGCGGGTACTCGTTCGCGATCGTGTTGAAGCAGTGCGGGCAGGTCGCGACGATCTTCTTCTTGGACTTCGGCTTCTTGGTCTCCGGGTCCTCGTCGTCCTCGCCGAAGGCGGCGTTCAGGCTCGCGACGTTCTCCGCGCCCAGCTGCTGGAAGAGGAACTCGTTCCCCAGGCGGCGGGGGGAGTCACCGGTGCACTTCTCGTCGCCGCCCATGATGGCGAAGTTGACGCCCGCGATGTGCAGCAGCTCGGCGAAGGCCTTGGTGGTCTTCTTGGCCCGGTCCTCCAGGGCGCCGGCGCAGCCGACCCAGTACAGGTAGTCGACCTCGGTGAGGTCCTCGACGTCCTTGCCGACGACCGGGACCTCGAAGTCGACCTCCTTGGTCCACGCCAGGCGCTGCTTCTTGGCCAGGCCCCAGGGGTTGCCCTTCTTCTCCAGGTTCTTCAGCATCGTGCCCGCCTCCGAGGGGAAGCTGGACTCGATCATCACCTGGTAGCGGCGCATGTCGACGATGTGGTCGATGTGCTCGATGTCGACGGGGCACTGCTCCACGCAGGCGCCGCAGGTGGTGCAGGACCACAGGACGTCCGGGTCGATGACGCCGTTCTCTTCGAGGGTGCCGATCAGCGGGCGCTCGGCCTCGGCCAGCGCAGCCGCGGGCACGTCCTTCAGCTGCTCCTCGGTGGCCTGCTCGTTGCCCTCCATGTCCTTGCCGCCGCCGGCGAGCAGGTACGGGGCCTTGGCGTGGCTGTGGTCGCGCAGCGCCATGATGAGCAGCTTCGGGGAGAGCGGCTTGCCGGTGTTCCACGCGGGGCACTGCGACTGGCAGCGGCCGCACTCGGTGCAGGTGGAGAAGTCCAGCAGGCCCTTCCAGGAGAAGTGCTCGATCTGGGAGACGCCGAACTGGTCGTCCTCGCCCGGGTCCTCGAAGTCGATCTCCTTGCCCTCGGAGGTCATCGGCTGCAGCGCGCCGAGCGCGACGTCGCCGTCGGACTCGCGCTTGAACCAGATGTTGGGGAAGGCCAGGAAGCGGTGCCAGGCGACACCCATGTCGGTCTTCAGGGCGACCGTGATCATCCAGATGAAGGAGGTCGCGATCTTCAGGCCGGCGAAGAAATAGGTGAGGTTCTGGAGCGTCGAGACGTCCATGCCCTCCAGCCAGGAGACCACCGGGTACGAGATGAAGAACGAGGCCTCGTAGCCGTCCACGTGGTGCTGGGCGCCCTCCAGCGCGTGCAGCATGAAGATGCAGACGCCGACGATGAGGATGACGGCCTCGACGAAGTACGCCTGGCCGAAGTTGGAGCCGGCGAAGCGGGACTTGCGGCCCGCGCCGCCCGGCCGGTTCAGCTGCCGGATGCCGATCAGGACCAGGATGCCGAGGACCGTCATCGTGCCGATGAACTCGACGAAGACGTTGTACGGCGCCCACTCGCCGATGACGGGCAGCAGCCAGTCGGCCTTGAAGAGCTGGCCGATGGCGTTGACGATCGTCAGCAGCAGCGAGAAGAAGCCCACCGCCACGAACCAGTGCGCCGCGCCGACGATGCCCCACTTGTTCATGCGGGTGTGGCCGAGGAACTCCTTGACCACCGTGACGGTGCGTTGCGTCGGGTCGTTGGTCCGGAGGCCGGCGGGTACGGACTGGCCCAGCCGCATGAAGCGGAAGAGCTGCACGATTGCGCGGCCGAACAGTGCGACGCCGACCGCGATTAGGACCAGCGACACGATGATCGCGGCGAGTTGCATGGGGGCTCCTCGGGCCTGCGTGAGCGGGGAATCCAGAAGGTCTCTGTGAGGGACAGGGTGGGCAACTACTAAGCAGTAACTTAGTCAATCCGTGCTGAGGGTACCCACTATTCATGCCGTCCTGTAGCAGCTGCGGCGGTGATCTGTGTCGCTGAGGGTGACCTAAGGGTGCCGTAAGCGTCGCCGCGGCGGCGCGAGCGCGACACGCCGGAGATGCGCCGGACATCCGTACGGGGGAGGGTGGGGGTGCCGGCGCCGCGCCCGCCGCCGGCCGAGAGTCCCCCTCTTCTCTCATCGATACCTCGCTGACCTGCACGTATGTGGCCGTGCGCAGCTATCCGGCAGAAGACTTGAGTGCGTGCGACTCAGGTCCTTTGACAGCGCCGGATCTCTGGTGCACCCTTGAGCCAGTTCCACTCAATGTCAGCTGGAGGAATCGAAATGGCACGTGCGGTCGGCATCGACCTGGGCACGACGAACTCCGTCGTCAGTGTTCTCGAAGGCGGTGAGCCCACCGTCATCACCAACGCCGAGGGCGCCAGGACCACGCCGTCCGTCGTCGCTTTCGCCAAGAACGGTGAGGTGCTCGTCGGCGAGGTCGCCAAGCGTCAGGCGGTCACGAACGTCGACAGGACCATCCGGTCGGTCAAGCGCCACATGGGCACCGACTGGAAGGTGGACATCGACGACAAGAGCTTCAACCCGCAGCAGATCTCGGCGTTCATCCTTCAGAAGCTGAAGCGCGACGCGGAGTCCTACCTCGGCGAGAAGGTCGCGGACGCGGTCATCACCGTTCCGGCGTACTTCAACGACTCCGAGCGGCAGGCCACCAAGGAGGCCGGCGAGATCGCGGGCCTGAACGTCCTGCGCATCGTCAACGAGCCCACCTCCGCGGCCCTGGCGTACGGCCTGGAGAAGGACGACCAGACCATTCTGGTCTTCGACCTCGGTGGCGGTACCTTCGACGTCTCGCTGCTGGAGATCGGCGACGGTGTCGTCGAGGTGAAGGCCACCAACGGTGACAACCAGCTCGGTGGTGACGACTGGGACCAGCGCGTCGTCGACTACCTGGTCAAGCAGTTCCAGAACGGCCACGGCGTCGACCTGTCCAAGGACAAGATGGCGCTCCAGCGCCTGCGCGAGGCCGCTGAGAAGGCGAAGATCGAGCTGTCCTCCTCCACGGAGACGACGATCAACCTGCCTTACATCACCGCCTCGGCCGAGGGCCCGCTGCACCTGGACGAGAAGCTCACGCGCTCGCAGTTCCAGCAGCTCACCAGCGACCTGCTCGACCGCTGCAAGACCCCGTTCCACAACGTCATCAAGGACGCCGGCATCCAGCTGTCCGAGATCGACCACGTGGTCCTGGTCGGCGGTTCGACCCGTATGCCGGCCGTCGCCGAGCTCGTCAAGGAGCTGACCGGCGGCAAGGACGCCAACAAGGGCGTCAACCCGGACGAGGTCGTCGCCATCGGCGCGTCCCTCCAGGCCGGTGTCCTCAAGGGTGAGGTCAAGGACGTCCTCCTGCTGGACGTCACCCCGCTGTCCCTCGGTATCGAGACCAAGGGCGGCATCATGACCAAGCTCATCGAGCGGAACACGACGATCCCGACCAAGCGTTCGGAGATCTTCACCACCGCCGAGGACAACCAGCCCTCCGTGCAGATCCAGGTCTACCAGGGCGAGCGCGAGATCGCGGCGTACAACAAGAAGCTCGGCATGTTCGAGCTGACCGGTCTGCCGCCGGCCCCGCGTGGCGTCCCGCAGATCGAGGTCTCCTTCGACATCGACGCCAACGGCATCATGCACGTGACCGCGAAGGACCTGGGCACGGGCAAGGAGCAGAAGATGACCGTCACCGGCGGCTCCTCGCTGCCGAAGGACGAGGTCGACCGCATGCGCGAGGAGGCCGAGCGCTACGCGGACGAGGACCACAAGCGCCGCGAGGCCGCCGAGACCCGCAACCAGGGCGAGCAGCTCGTCTACCAGACGGAGAAGTTCCTCAAGGACAACGAGGAGAAGGTCCCCGCCGAGGTGAAGACCGAGGTCGAGACCGCCGTCGGCGAGCTGAAGGAGAAGCTCAAGGGCGAGGACACGGCCGAGATCCGTACTGCCACGGAGAAGGTCGCGGCCGTCTCGCAGAAGCTGGGCCAGGCCATGTACGCCGACGCCCAGGGTGCGCAGGCCGCCGGTGGTGCCGAGGGTGCCGACGCCGGTGAGCAGGCCAAGGCCGACGACGATGTCGTCGACGCCGAGATCGTGGACGACGAGAAGCCCAAGAAGGACGGTGCCGCGTGACGGAGGAGACCCCGGGCTTTGACGAGAAGCCTGACGTCCCCTCTGACGCCGCAGCCCCTGACGATGCGGCGCAGGGCGCCGGGTCCGCCGACAAGGCGGGCCCGGCCCCGGCCGGGGACGCGAACCAGGACGCCGGTCTGGTGGCCCAGCTGGACCAGGTGCGCACCGCGCTGAACGAGCGCACCGCGGACCTCCAGCGACTCCAGGCCGAGTACCAGAACTACCGCCGGCGGGTCGAGCGGGACCGGGTGACGGTCAAGGAGATCGCCGCGGCGAACCTCCTGTCCGAGCTCCTTCCGGTGCTGGACGACATCGGCCGGGCCCGCGAGCACGGCGAGCTGGTCGGCGGCTTCAAGTCGGTCGGCGAGTCGGTGGAGACGGTCGTCGCCAAGCTCGGTCTGCAGCAGTTCGGCAAGGAGGGCGAGCCCTTCGACCCGACGATCCACGAGGCGCTGATGCACTCGTACGCACCGGACGTCACGGAGACGACGTGCGTCGCGATCCTGCAGCCGGGGTATCGGATCGGCGAGCGAACGATTCGCCCTGCGCGGGTCGCCGTCGCCGAGCCGCAGCCGGGAGCCCAGCCCGCCAAGTCCGAGGAGACGTCGGACGAGGAGAGCGGTGGCCCGGACGAGGGCTGACGTGAGAAGCAGGACAGTACGGGAGGAGGGACGTCGGGGATGAGCACCAAGGACTTCGTCGAGAAGGACTACTACAAGGTCCTCGGCGTCCCGAAGGACGCCACCGACGCCGAGATCAAGAAGGCGTACCGCAAGCTGGCCCGGGAGAACCACCCGGACGCCAACAAGGGCGACCCCAAGGCCGAGGAGCGCTTCAAGGAGGTCTCCGAGGCGAACGACGTCCTGGGCGACCCCAAGCGCCGCAAGGAGTACGACGAGGCGCGGGCGCTGTTCGGCAACGGCGGCTTCCGGGCCGGTCCCGGCGGCGCCGGCGGCGGCAGCTTCAACTTCGACCTGGGTGACCTCTTCGGGGGTGCCCAGGGCGGTGCCGCCGGCGGTGCCGGCGGCTTCGGCGGCGGCCTCGGGGACGTCTTCGGCGGCCTGTTCAACAGGGGCGGTGGCGCGGGTACGCGTACGCAGCCCCGTCGCGGCCAGGACGTCGAGTCCGAGGTGACGCTCAGCTTCACCGAGGCGGTGGACGGGGCCACGGTCCCGCTGCGGATGTCCAGCCAGGCCCCCTGCAAGGCCTGTTCCGGCACGGGTGACAAGAACGGCACCCCGCGGGTCTGCCCGACCTGCGTGGGCACCGGCCAGGTCAGCCGGGGCGCGGGCGGTGGCTTCTCGCTCACCGACCCGTGCGCCGACTGCAAGGGCCGCGGCCTGATCGCGGAGCACCCCTGCGACGTGTGCAAGGGCAGCGGCCGCGCGACCAGCGCGCGCACGATGCAGGTGCGCATCCCCGCGGGCGTCACCGACGGGCAGCGGATCCGGCTGCGCGGCAAGGGCGCTCCGGGCGAGCGCGGCGGGCCCAACGGCGACTTGTACGTCGTCGTGCACGTCGACGCGCACCCGGTGTTCGGACGCAAGGGCGACAACCTCACCGTCACCGTGCCGGTCACCTTCCCGGAGGCCACGCTCGGCGGCGAGGTGAAGGTGCCGACCCTGGGCGGTCCGCCGGTCACGCTGAAGATACCGGCCGGGACACCGAACGGCCGGACGATGCGTGCGCGCGGGAAGGGTGCGGCGCGCAAGGACGGCACACGGGGCGACCTCCTGGTCACCATCGAGGTGGTCGTGCCCAAGGACCTCAGCGACAAGGCGAAGGACGCGTTGGAGTCCTATCGCGAGGCGACCGCGGGTGAGGACCCACGGTCGGAGCTCTTCCAGGCCGCGAAGGGAGCTTGATGATGGACAGCCGGGGCGGGCGTCGGAGTCGTAATCCATATGAACTGACCGATGAGTCGCCGGTGTACGTCATCTCCGTCGCGGCTCAGCTCTCCGGCCTGCACCCGCAGACGCTGCGCCAGTACGACCGGCTCGGTCTGGTCTCCCCGGACCGTACGGCCGGGCGCGGCCGGCGGTACTCCGCCCGTGACATCGAGCTGCTCCGCCAGGTGCAGCAGCTGTCGCAGAACGAGGGCATCAACCTCGCGGGCATCAAGCGCATCATCGAACTGGAGAACCAGGTCACGGCGCTGCAGCAGCGCGTCGCCGAGCTGCAGAGCGCCGTGGAGGGTGCCGCCGCGGCGATCCAGCAGCGGGAGGCGGCGGTGCACGCCAGCTACCGCCGGGACCTGGTGCCGTACCAGGACGTGCAGCAGACCAGCGCGCTGGTCGTGTGGCGGCCGAAGCGGACGTCCGAGTAGCCGCTGTGCTCCGAGGGGGCGGGCCGGGTTCTTCTGGACCCGGCCCGTTCGCCTTTCCCGCCGTACGACGTGTCCGTACGACCTGTCCCTACGACGTGTCCGTACGCCGGGTGGGCGGCCGGGTCAGCAGCCGTTGTACCCGGCCGTCGGCATCGACAGCCGCCGGTGCACCCGGGACTTCATCTCCGAGGTGTAGACCGGCTCGGTGCCGTCGGCGGTCTCCAGGCGGATACCTGCCGCGGCGCAGCGGGCGGTGAACTCTTCGGCGGAGTCGACGGCGTTCTCCAGGGCGCGGCGGTTCGGTACGACGAAGACGTCGACCAGGCCCGCCTCCACGTCCTGCCACAGGGCGCAGTGGTCGACGCGCAGGTGGTGCAGGCTCAGCCGGCAGGTGAGGCGGTAGTCGTGGTCCTCGGCCCAGCGGGCGCACATCTCGTGCTGGCTGCGGTCGTCCACCAGGAACGGATCGTCGTCCAGCTCGGCGAGCGGCATCAAGCACGCGATCGCCGTCACTCGCACCGCATTCATCCTGCCCCCCCGGGACCCGGCGTCTGTGGGAGTGACGATACCGCTGTGAGCGGAGCGCGGCTGCGGCGCTGTGCCGGGCGGCGAGGCGTAGCCGCAGGCGTGGCAGATCTTCCATCCGTCCTGGTTGACGGCCAGTTGGCCGCCGCAGCGCGGACACGATTCGGCACGGGGGCGTCGGCCCGGGGTGGGGGAGGCTTTCTCGTCTGTCGTGCTGGTGCGCGTTGCTGACCTCATCTGGCCTCCAGCTGACGTATTCGGCCCGGAATGGATCGAATAGCGCGCGGGCCTGGTCACATATTCACTAGCAGGCTGAACTGAAGATTCGGAAGAACGCGATCCGATTTCGGCCACGCACGGCCGGCGCGCGGGCTCGGACCCTCAGCCCCGCCCCAGCATTTTCGTCACCCGGATCTCGATGACCACGCGCTCGGGGTTGGGCCGCGGCTGTCGCTCGTACCGCACGGCGTACCGGGCCTCCGCGTCCCGCACGCTCGCCTCGTCCGTACGTACCGTGGCCAGGCCCTCCAGGGTCGCCCAGCGCCGCCCCTGCATCTGGCACACCGCGGCGCGCGCACCGCCGTCGCCCGCCGCCAGGACGTTGCGGACCTTGGTGCCGCCCTTGCTCGTGATCACGCGGGCCAGTCCCTGCTCGTGGTCGTACGTCACCCCCACCGGCACGACGTGCGGTGTTCCGTCCGGCCGCATGGTGGTCAGGGTGCACACATGCCGCTCGCGCCAGAAGGCGAGGTACTCGGGGTCGGGATTCCGCAGGTCTTGGGCCATGCCTGCACCTTACGGGGGTGTGTGGTGAGCCCCGGCGGCGCGGCGGCCACGCCGTCAGAGGAAGTCGGACGTCTCCAGGTCGAAGGAGAAGGGGGTGGGGAGGGGGAGGGGTTTGCCGAAGGACACTGCTTGGATCCCGCCGTAGTCCCCGTCATTCGGCTCGCTGAAAAGCGTGACCGTGGACTTGTCCCGATCGACGAGGAGGTAGAGCGGGATGCCGGCGCGGGCATAGCCCCGGCGCTTGGGGCCGCGGTCCTTGTTCGGCTTGCTCGATGTCACCTCGATGACCATCGCGACGCCGTCGCTGGGCATCCACGGCGGAGCGCCCCGGAAAAGGCGTAGCGCGCACGGAGCGATGGTGGCATCGGGGATCACATGATCCTCGGGGTGGTCTCCCTCACCGGGGAGGACGAGCCCCTTGTAGCCGGAGACCTGCATGTCGGTCTCGGACTCCCGGGTCACCTGCCCTTGGATGATGCTCAGGCAGTCCTCGTGATCGCCATCCGTCGGTGGTGACACAACGATCTCCCCCTCGATGAACTCAGGCCGGAACCCCACGGGGGTCTCCAGCTTGAGGAAGTAGTCCAGGAGGGTTTCTTCGTCACTGGCCGTCGGCTCGTACGCCATAGCCGTCATGCTGCACCTCCTTGTCGCGGAAGGCCAGCATGGCGGACCGGATCCCCGGCCGGGCCGATGATCGGAACGGATCATCCGTACGAGTGGGGCCCGTCACCGGCGGGAACCCAGGCCCCGGCGGCCGGGAAAGGTCGGCGTTGTAGCCTTGAGTGGAATAGACTCAACTTATCGCACGTTGTGCTGGGCAAGGGCGGTCGCAGGGCCGCAGACGTGCAGGCCGGACAAGAGGAGGAGCGCGAGCACGTGGACGCCGAGCTGACCAACAAGAGCCGGGAGGCGCTGAGCGCCGCCAATGAGCGGGCCGTGACCGGGGGCAACGCGGACATGACGTCCGCCCACCTGCTGCTCGCGCTGCTCGCCGGGCAGGACAACGAGAACATCACCGACCTGCTGGCCGCCGTCGGCGCGGACGCCGCCGCGCTGCGCTCCGGGGCCGAGCGCCGGATCGCCGCACTGCCCAGCATCCAGGGCTCGACCGTCGCCCCGCCGCAGCCCGACCGCGAGATGCTCGCGGTGATAGCGGACGCGGCGCAGCGCGCCAAGGAGCTGGGCGACGACTACATCTCCACCGAGCACCTGCTGATCGGTATCGCCGCCAAGGGCGGTGCCACCGGCGAGCTGCTGGACCAGCAGGGCGCCTCCGCCAAGAAGCTGCTGGACGCCTTCGAGAAGGCGCGCGGCGGCCAGCGGGTGACCAACGCCGACCCGGAGGGCACGTACAAGGCGCTGGAGAAGTTCGGTACGGACTTCACCGCGGCCGCGCGCGAGGGCAAGCTCGACCCGGTCATCGGCCGGGACCAGGAGATCCGCCGCGTCGTGCAGGTGCTGTCGCGGCGTACGAAGAACAACCCCGTGCTGATCGGCGAGCCCGGCGTCGGCAAGACCGCCGTCGTGGAGGGCCTGGCCCAGCGCATCGTGAAGGGCGACGTGCCCGAGTCGCTGCGCGACAAGCGGCTGGTGGCGCTGGACCTGGGCGCGATGGTCGCGGGCGCGAAGTACCGCGGTGAGTTCGAGGAGCGGCTGAAGACCGTCCTGGCGGAGATCAAGTCCAGCGACGGCCAGATCATCACGTTCATCGACGAGCTGCACACGGTCGTCGGCGCGGGCGCCGGCGGCGACTCCGCCATGGACGCGGGCAACATGCTCAAGCCCATGCTGGCCCGCGGCGAGCTGCGGATGGTCGGCGCGACCACGCTGGACGAGTACCGCGAGCGGATCGAGAAGGACCCGGCGCTGGAGCGGCGTTTCCAGCAGGTGCTGGTCGCCGAGCCGACGGTCGAGGACACCGTCGCGATCCTGCGTGGCCTGAAGGGCCGGTACGAGGCGCACCACAAGGTGCAGATCGCGGACTCCGCGCTGGTCGCCGCCGCCACGCTCTCCGACCGGTACATCACCTCCCGCTTCCTCCCCGACAAGGCCATCGACCTGGTCGACGAGTCGGCGTCCCGGCTGCGCATGGAGATCGACTCCTCCCCGGTGGAGATCGACGAGCTGCAGCGTTCCGTGGACCGGCTGCGCATGGAGGAGCTGGCGCTGAAGAACGAGACGGACGCCGGTTCCGTCCAGCGCCTGGAGAAGCTGCGCAAGGACCTCGCCGACAAGGAGGAGGAGCTGCGCGGCCTCACCGCCCGCTGGGAGAAGGAGAAGCAGGGCCTGAACCGCCTCGGCGAGCTGAAGGAGAAGCTCGACGAGCTGCGCGGGCAGGCCGAGCGCGCCCAGCGCGACGGCGACTTCGACACCGCCTCCAAGCTGCTGTACGGCGAGATCCCCGGCCTGGAGCGGGAGCTGGAGGAGGCGGCCGCTGCCGAGGCCGAGCAGGAGGCCGCCAAGGGGGCCGGCGGCTCCAAGGAATCCATGGTCAAGGAGGAGGTCGGTCCGGACGACATCGCCGACGTGGTCGCCGCCTGGACCGGCATCCCGGCCGGGCGTCTGCTGGAGGGTGAGACCCAGAAGCTGCTGCGCATGGAGGACGAGCTGGGCAAGCGGCTGATCGGGCAGACCGAGGCCGTGCGTGCGGTCTCCGACGCGGTACGCCGTACGCGCGCCGGGATCGCCGACCCGGACCGGCCCACCGGCTCGTTCCTCTTCCTCGGCCCGACCGGCGTCGGCAAGACCGAGCTGGCCAAGGCGCTCGCGGACTTCCTGTTCGACGACGAGCGGGCGATGGTCCGCATCGACATGAGCGAGTACGGCGAGAAGCACTCCGTCGCCCGCCTGGTCGGCGCGCCTCCCGGCTACGTCGGCTACGAGGAGGGCGGCCAGCTCACCGAGGCCGTACGCCGCCGCCCGTACAGCGTCGTGCTGCTGGACGAGGTGGAGAAGGCCCACCACGAGGTCTTCGACATCCTGCTCCAGGTGCTGGACGACGGCCGGCTCACCGACGGCCAGGGCCGCACGGTCGACTTCCGGAACACCATCCTGATCCTGACCTCCAACCTCGGCTCCAACTTCCTGATGGACCCGCTGCTCAAGGAGGAGCAGAAGACGGAGAAGGTGCTGGAGACGGTCCGCTCCGCCTTCCGCCCGGAGTTCCTGAACCGGCTGGACGACACGGTGGTCTTCCACCCGCTCGGCACCGACCAGCTCCAGCGGATCGCGCAGATCCAGATCGACCACCTGCAGAGGCGCCTCGCCGACCGGCGGCTGACGCTGGACGTCTCGGACGCGGCGCTGACCTGGCTGGCCTGGCTCGGCCAGGAGCCGGTCATCGACAGGCCGGACCGGGCCGGTTCTCCGGGGCCCGACCTCTCCTACGGCGCCCGGCCGCTGCGCCGCCTCGTCCAGACCGCCATCGGCGACCAGCTCGCGCGGGCGATCCTGGCGGGCGACGTGCACGACGGCGACACCGTACGGGTGGACGTCGACGGCGACCATCTGTCGGTGACGGCGGAGCGGGAGCCGGTGGCGGCGGCCTGACCTGCGTACGCCCGTACCGCGCCGCGGCGCCCGCTACCCGACCCGCCCCGTCCGCTTGCCAGGACGGGGCGGGTGTGGGGGAGGATGGCCGGGACCATACGAAGGGACTTCCACGGTGACTATCGACCCGTCCTCGATTCCTAATTTCGGGGGCCAGCCCGAACCGCAGCCGACGGGGCCGGAGGGTCCCATCGTGCCTGACCAGGAACTGGTCAAGCAGCTTCTGGACCAGATGGAGCTGAAGTACGTCGTCGACGACGAGGGCGACCTCGCCGCCCCGTGGGAGCAGTTCCGCACGTACTTCATGTTCCGGGGCGAGGAGGAGCAGCAGATCTTCTCCGTCCGCACCTTCTACGACCGGCCCCACGCGATCGAGCTCAAGCCCAAGCTGCTGGAGGCGATCGACGACTGGAACCGCCGCACCCTGTGGCCCAAGGCCTACACCCACACCCATGACGACGGCACGGTCCGTCTGATCGGTGAGGCGTCGATGCTGGTCGGCACCGGCGTCTCGCTGGAGCACTTCGTCTCCAGCACGGTCAGCTGGATCCGCGCGTCCATCGAGTTCGACAAGTGGCTCGTCGAGCAGCTCGGCCTGGAGGCCGACGTCGACGACGCCAAGCCGGACGACGAGGCCTGAGGCTTCTCGTACGGCAGCGCGAGGGCCCCGGAGCAGTCAGTGCTCCGGGGCCCTCGCGCATGCGGGGTCAGCCGGCCGACAGCTGCTTGAGCCGGGTTGCCGCCTCGCGCAGCACCTCGTCCTTCTTGCAGAAGGCGAACCGTACGAGGCTGCGCCCCGCCGCCTTGTCGTCGTAGAAGACGGCGTTCGGCACCGCGACCACGCCGCAGCGCTCGGGCAGGCCCAGGCAGAACGCCAGGCCGTCCTGCTCGCCCAGCGCGGTGATGTCGGTGGTGATGAAGTACGTGCCGCTCGGCCGGAACACCCGGAAGCCGGCCTCCGCCAGCCCGTCGGCCAGAATGTCCCGCTTGCGGCGCAGGTCCTCGCGCAGCCC
Source organism: Streptomyces sp. NPDC050806 (assembly GCF_055586425.1). Taxonomy (NCBI): domain Bacteria; kingdom Bacillati; phylum Actinomycetota; class Actinomycetes; order Kitasatosporales; family Streptomycetaceae; genus Streptomyces; species Streptomyces sp. NPDC050806. The sequence continues at coordinate 590,093 of NZ_JBVJIF010000006.1, forward strand.
GTGGAAGTAGGAGTCCGGCAGCGCGAGCGCCTCGGCGACGGCGTACTGGAAGGGGCCGGCCGAGACGTAGGTGAGGAACTGCTTGGCGGAGCGGACCGCGCTCACCAGCTCGGGCGAGCCGGTGATCCAGCCGACCTTCCAGCCGGTGAAGGAGAAGGTCTTGCCCGCGCTGCCGATGGAGACCGTGCGGTCGCGCATCCCGGGGAAGGACGCCAGCGGCACGTGCTCGCCCTCGAACACCAGGTGCTCGTAGACCTCGTCCGTGACGACCAGGAGGTCGCGCTCGCACGCCAGCTCGGCGACGGCGGCCAGCTCGTCGCGGCTGAGGACGGTGCCGGTGGGGTTGTGCGGGGTGTTCAGGAGGATCAGGCGGGTGCGGTCGGTGACCGCGTCGCGCAGCTCGTCCAGGTCGAGGCGGTAGGTGGCGTCCTCGGGGGAGGGGCGCAGGGTGACGGGCACGCGGGTGCCGCCGGCCATCGCGATGCACGCGGCGTAGGAGTCGTAGTACGGCTCCAGCGCGATCACCTCGTCGCCGGGCTCCAGCAGCGCCAGCAGGGACGCGGCGATGGCCTCGGTGGCGCCAGCGGTGACCAGCACCTCGGTGTCGGGGTCGTACGTCAGGCCGTACCAGCGCTGCTGGTGGGCGGTGACGGCGGTGCGCAGCTCGGGGATGCCGGGGCCCGGCGGGTACTGGTTCCCGCGGCCGTCGCGCAGCGCGCGTACCGCCGCTTCGCGGACCTCTTCGGGCCCGTCGGTGTCGGGGAAACCCTGGCCGAGGTTGATGGAGCCGGTCCGCACGGCGAGCGCGGACATCTCGGCGAAGATCGTCGTGCCGAATTCGGCCAGGCGGCGGTTGAGCAGCGGTCGTCCCATGGGCGTCATCCTCCGCCGAACCTCTGGAGTTCCTCAACTCCGCTTTTGGGATCGGCCAGGCCGGGCATGTGATCCGCACGCAAGAACCGATGTACGGGGGTGAGGCACATGGCAGGCTTTGTGATTTTCCTGGTGATCTGCGTCTTTGTGGCGGCCGTGGTCTGGATGGCGCGGACGGCCGCGGCCAACGAGTCGCCGCGGGGCCGCAACAAGAGGCGGGGGTGGGCCGCGGGGGGCGGCGGCTCCTCGTCCGGGTCCTGGTGGGCCGGTGACAACGGGTCCGGCGGCGGCCACCACGGTCACCACGGTGGCTCGTCCTGCGGCGGGGGCTCGTCCTGCGGGGGCAGCTCGTCCTGCGGGGGCGGCGGCGGTGGCGGCGGCTGTGGTGGAGGCGGAGGCGGCGGTTCCTGAGCGGTTCCCCCGCGCGTCCTGAAGCGGTCGCACGGTTGGCCGGTATGGAACATGCAACCGGCTCATGCCCCACAGCATATGCGCCCGGTGGTTCTCAACAACCGCCGGGCGCAAGCCTGTTGAACAACTGAACTGAGAGGCCCTCTGAGGGATGGAAACCCGGCGAAGATGGGTAAAAAGGCTGTGGGCCCCGCGAGTTTCATGATTCCCTCTCTTGTGAGAATCCACCAGTTCTCGGACCCCACGTGGTCACGAGCCGGCAGCCGGTAAGTCGTATCCCTGGTCCTCCTCCGGGGCGGGCCGGCCCACCATCCACTGCGTGCTTGCGGAGCCGACCCATGCTCACCACCATCAAGACCGCCTACACCGACACCCGTGCAGCCGACCTCGCCTGGGCACTCGGCCGGGAGCCGTTGCCCGCCCTCGCCGTCCTCGACCTGCAGTTGGGCGACTCCAGTGTGCAGTTGAGGCTGCTCGGCGCCTCGCACCAGGTGCTCCTCCAGGAGGAGCACGGCAGTTGTTCGGAGACGGTGGCGTGCATGCCCGGCAGCAGCACCCCGCTCCCGCTCGGTGTGGCGAAGCGCATCGGCGACTGGGAGTACGAATTCGCCGCGCATGTGGAGACACTCTCCCGCGGATCGTTCGCGGGCAGGGCACAGGAGTTGCTCGCACTGGTGGCCGAGCATCCGTACGGGCTCGCAGGGACGTTCCCCGGTGCGCCGCACGCCTTCACCGCGATGCTTGCGCAACGCGAGGGCGGCCAGGTGCGCTGGCGGACCTGGCACGCCTACCCCCAGGAGGGGCGGCTGGTGGCGACCCGTACGCGCGTGGGCGTACGGGCGGTGGCGGCGCTGTGAGCGGGAGCGCGGCGGTGGCGCGGCGTCCGTTCCGCGCGAATCCAATGCACTCCTGTGGGTGACGAGGCGCGACAGGGGCGTCACGTAGCGTTCGCAACATGATCGATCCGCCAGCGGCCCTCACCTCCGGCGCCCGCAAGCCGCCGGAGATCGTCAGGCCACCGCGGCTGCCGGTACCGGCCGGAATCGGCCGCCTCCTCGTCCTCGCCGTGGTCTTCCTCTGCGCCGCCTGCGGCCTGGTGTACGAACTGGAGCTGGTCGCCCTCTCCTCCTACCTGGTCGGCGACTCCGTGACCCAGGCCTCCGTCGTGCTCTCCGTGATGGTCTTCGCGATGGGCGTCGGCTCACTGCTGGCCAAACGGCTGCGCTGCCGGGCCGCGGTCGGCTTCGGCGCGGTCGAGGCGGCGCTGGCCCTGGTCGGCGGCGTCTCGGCGATGGCGCTGTACGCCTCCTTCGCCTGGTTCGGCCAGTCCCGGCCCGTGCTCGTCGGCTTCTCGCTGCTGATCGGCGTGCTCATCGGCGCCGAGGTGCCCCTGCTGATGACGCTCATCCAGCGCATCCGCAATCAGGACGCGGGCGGAGCGGTCGCCGACCTCTTCGCGGCGGACTACGTGGGCGCGCTGGTCGGCGGGCTCGCCTTCCCCTTCCTGCTGCTGCCGGTGCTCGGCCAGCTGACGGGCGCCCTGGTCACCGGCGGGGTGAACGCCGTCGCGGGCGGGGCGCTCGTCCTCGGCCTCTTCGGCCGCGACCTCTCCCCGCGGGCCCGCCGGTCGTTGCTGGCCGCCAACGTCCTGGTGCTTACGCTGCTCGCCACGTGCACGGTGCTGGCCGGCTCCTTCGAACGGGCCGCGCGCGAAGCGGTGTACGCCACCGAGCCGCGGGTCGCCCTCCAGACGGAGGTGCAGGAAGTCGTGCTGACCGGCGGCACGGGCGGCGGGCGCGCGGGCCGGAGCGGCGGCGAGGCCGCCCGTACGCCCCTCGCGCTCTACCTCGACGGCCGGCTGCGGGCCAGCGCCATCGACGAGTTCCGGTACCGCGAAGCGCTCGTCCACCCGGCGATGGCGGGCGGCCCGCACGGCCGGGTGCTGGTCCTCGGCGGCGGCGACGGCCTCGCCGCGCGCGAACTGCTCCGCTACGCCGACGTCGAGTCCGTCACCGTCGTCGAACGTGACGGCGCCCTGGTCCGGCTGGCCCGCACCGACCCCGGCCTCGCCCGGTTGAACCGCCACGCGCTCGACGACCCACGGGTGCGCGTGGTGACCGCCGACGTCTTCGACTGGCTGCGCTGGGGCGCACGGCACGAGGTGCGCCGGGACGGCCCGTACGACGTGATCCTCTCCGACCTGCCCGACCCCGCCATCACCGCCGGCACCAAGCTGTACTCCCAGGAGTTCTACGGGCTCGCGGCCCGGGTGCTGGCCCCGGACGGCCGGCTGGCGGTGCACGCGGGCCCGCCCGGCGCCCGGCCGCGCAACTTCTGGACCGTCGAGGCGACCGTGCGCGCCGCGGGTCTGCGCACCGCCGCGTACCGGATGCCGGGCCGCCGCCACGCGTTCTCGGGCGGACCCGACCGGGGCCAGTCCGGATCCGGCGGCACGGCCGCCGGATCCGCCCGGGACTGGGGCTTCGTCCTGTCGGGCCGCGCCACCCCGGTACCGGCACTCTCGCCCGCCGCGCCGCCGCTGCGCGCGCTGACGCCGGCCGTACTGCGCTCCGGCCGCCTCGCCCCGGACCGGGCCCGCCCGCCGGGCCTGCCGCCGTCGACCCTGGTGCACCCGCGGTACGGCGGATGACCGCGTCCCGGACGGCGACGGCGGCGACGGCATGCCGAGAAAGTTGCGCGGGAGCAGGCACGGTGCGGGGCGTGCTGGGTAGGCTCCGATGTCATGGAGCATGAGGTGTACGTTCCGTTTCCCGTCGGCACGGTGCGGCAGGCGCTCACCGAGCCGGGACGCCTGGCCCGTTGTGTCCCGGGCGCCCAGCTCGACGCGGACCACGCGCCCGGAGTTCCGGAGGGCCGGCTGCGGCTGCGGGTCGGCGGCTCCACCATCACCTACCGCGGTTCGCTGCGGGTGACCCCGCGCGACGGCGAGCCGGACGCGTTCGACGCCGCGGTGCGCGGTACGGAGGTGCGCGGCGACGGCTTCGCCGAGCTGGACGTCACCGTCCGGGTGGCGTCCGACGAGGGCGGCAAGGGCACGACGCTCTCCTGCACCGCGGCCCTGCGGTCCGGGGGGCGTCTCGCGGGCGCCGCTGACGACGCCGTCCGCTCGGCCGGGCGCCGCCTCCTGGAGCGTTTCGCCACCACTCTCACCGAGGACCTGTCGCTCCGGCCGGTCGCCGCGGGGGAGCCGGACGGGTCCGACGCGCAGGCCGCCCCGGGTGCGGGGCCGGCGGCCGGGGTCACCACGGCCGCCGACGGGGTGGCGGTCTTCGGGGGCGAGCCGGCGGACGTACCCGAGGAGTCCGGCGCGACCGGTGCGGACCCGGCAGGCGACGAGGACGACGTGCTCGCCGAGGACGACGCCGCCGACGCCCTCGGCGGGGTGGACGGGGGCAGGGAACCGGGCGCCGAGGACGACCCCGACGACATCACCGGAGTGGACGACTCCGACGCGGAGGACGTGGACGAGGCGGGCGACCTGGTGGACGCGCCGCCGCGGTCCGGCGTCTTCGAGACCGAGATCCCGCCCTCCTCGCTGGACCCGCTCGCCGAGGAGGAGCTGGGCATCCCGGCCGAGCCGCCCGCCGAGGCCGCGCACGCCCGCCGGACGATGATCGGCCGCAGCGCAGAGGAGGTCGACCACGCCCCGCCGCGCGGCCGCTACGCCCCCGTGCCCGCCCCCGACGCCTCCACCGCCTCGGCGACCCTCCGCTGGGCGGCCCCCGCGGCCGCCGTCGTCCTGGCCTCCGCCGTGGTGGTCGGCCGGGTCCTGCGCCGCCGCCGGTGACGGGGGCCCGGTGGCCCGTGTGCCTGGTCTGGCGTTGATGGTGGTCGGGGGTCCGTGTGCCCGGCCCGGCGCTGACCGTGGCCCCGGGGCCCGCGTGCCCGGCCCGCCGCTCGTCCGCCGCACCGTTAAGGTCGAGCCGTGAGCACTGAGAACCGCACAGAGCCCGCCCGCAAGCCGCGCGTGGCGCGCACCGTACGGCTGGCCGCCGGGGACACCGAGGTGGCCGTCCGTCCGGACAACGGCTGCCGCATCGAGAGTCTGCGGATCGGCGGCACGGAGCTGCTCAGGCAGGGCGACAAGTACGGCTGCTTCCCGATGGTGCCGTGGTGCGGCCGGATCGAGAACGGCCGGTTCCGCAACGGCGGCGAGACGCACCAGATGCCGGTGAACTCCCCGCCGCACGCCATCCACGGCAACGGCCGCAACCTCTCCTGGCGCACCGCGCGCACGACCGGGACCACCGGGGCCTTCACGTACGACCTGGACGACCCGGCCGCGCCCTGGCCGTACCCCGGCAAGGTCACCCAGCTGGTGGAGCTGGCCGAGGACGGCGGTTCGCTGACGCTGAGCATGGGCGTCGAGACGTACGGCGACTCCTTCCCGGCGCAGGCCGGCTGGCACCCCTGGTTCCTCCGCGACCTCGGCGACGGCGGCGAGGGCGGCGAGGGCGGCGACGGCGTCCGCATCGACTTCGACCCCGAGTGGCAGGAGGAGCGCGGGCCCGACCACCTCCCGACCGGGCAGCGCGTCGACCCCCGCCCCGGCCCTTGGGACGACTGCTTCGGGATGCCGCAGGGCGTGGCTGTCACCCTCACCTGGCCGGGCCGCCTGGAGCTGAAGGTCACCAGCCGTGCCGAGTGGGTGGTGGTGTACGACGAGCAGGAGGCGGCCGTGTGCGTGGAGCCGCAGTCCGGCCCGCCCAACGGGCTGAACACCCTGCCGCGCCTGGTCACACCCATCGACCCGCTGGAGATCTCCACGACCTGGACCTGGCGTTCGCTGGCCTGACCCGCGGTCGGGCTCCGCGCCGGAGCCGTGTCCGGAACCGGTCCCCGCGCTGTCCTAAGCTCGTGCGCATGACCGACGACGTACGTGGCGAGCTGCTGCGGCAGATCAAGGACAAGGCCGTGGTGCACGGCAAGGTGACGCTTTCCTCCGGCAAGGAAGCCGATTACTACATCGACCTGCGCCGGATCACCCTGGACGCCGAGGCGGCGCCGCTGGTCGGCCAGGTGATGCTGGACATCACCGCCGACCTCGACTACGACGCGGTCGGCGGGCTCACGCTCGGCGCCGACCCGGTCGCGACGTCGATGCTGCACGCCGCCGCCGCGCGCGGGCAGAAGCTGGACGCCTTCGTGGTCCGCAAGTCCCAGAAGACCCATGGCATGCAGCGCCGTATCGAGGGCCCGGACATCAAGGGCCGCCGCGTCCTGGTGGTCGAGGACACCTCCACCACCGGCGGCTCCCCGCTGACCGCCGTCGAGGCGGCCCGTGAGGCGGGCGCCGAGGTCGTCGCCGTCGCGACGATCGTCGACCGCGGCGCCGAGTCGGCCATCGCCGGGGCCGGCCTGAAGTACATCACCGGCTACGAGCTCACCGACCTGGATCTCGCCTGAGAGATCCGCGGCGGTCACGCCGGCGAGGTCGGCACCGACCGAGTTTTTCGGTGGTGCGCGCGTTGACCTGCGGTTTCGCCACGGGGCGGGCTGTTTCACGTGAAACAGCCCGCCCTTTGCGCCGTCCGGGTGGCGGCGCGATGTGGAGGTATCCGGCAAGTCTGGGAAGATGGGCCGCGACGATGACGTCGCCCCCTGGTCAGGGCCCAGAACGTACCCGGTACCCGCACACACAAGGAGCGGACAGATGCCCATCGCAACCCCCGAGATCTACAACGAGATGCTCGACCGGGCGAAGGCAGGCAAGTTCGCCTACCCGGCCATCAACGTGACCTCGACCCAGACGCTGCACGCGGCGCTGCGCGGTTTCGCCGAGGCCGAGAGTGACGGCATCATCCAGATCTCCACGGGCGGTGCGGAGTTCCTGGGCGGCCAGTACAGCAAGGACATGGTGACCGGCGCCGTCGCCCTGGCCGAGTTCGCGCACGTCGTGGCCGCGAAGTACGGCATCACCGTCGCGCTGCACACCGACCACTGCCCCAAGGACAAGCTGGACGGCTACGTCCGCCCGCTGATCGACATCTCCGCCGAGCGCGTGGCCAAGGGCGAGAACCCGCTCTTCCAGTCCCACATGTGGGACGGCTCGGCCGAGAACCTCGCCGACAACCTCTCCATCGGCCAGGAGCTGCTGGCCAAGGCCGCCGCCGCCAAGATCATTCTTGAGGTCGAGATCACCCCGACCGGTGGCGAGGAGGACGGCGTCACCCACGAGATCAACGACGAGCTGTACACCACCGTCGACGACGCGATCCGCACCGCCGAGGCGCTGGGCCTGGGCGAGAAGGGCCGCTACCTGCTCGCCGCCTCCTTCGGCAACGTGCACGGCGTCTACAAGCCGGGCAACGTCGTCCTCCGCCCCGAGCTCCTCAAGGACCTCCAGGAGGGCGTCGGCGCCAAGTACGGCAAGCAGTCCCCGTTCGACTTCGTCTTCCACGGCGGCTCCGGCTCCACCGAGCAGGAGATCGCCACCGCGCTGGAGAACGGCGTCGTGAAGATGAACCTCGACACCGACACCCAGTACGCCTTCACCCGCCCGGTCGCGGACCACATGTTCCGCAACTACGACGGCGTCCTGAAGGTCGACGGCGAGGTCGGCAACAAGAAGGTCTACGACCCGCGCAGCTGGGGCAAGCTGGCCGAGGCCGGCATGGCCAAGCGCGTCACCGAGGCCTGCGCCAACCTGCGCTCCACCGGCACCAAGATCAAGTAACTCTGGCGCGGCGCCGCACAGCACCGGCGTCTGTGGCAGAGCACCGGCGCCTGCGGCACAGCACCGGCGCTGCCGTGGAGCATGCCGAAGGGCCCCGTACGCAGAAGGTCATGCGTACGGGGCCCTTCGGCATGCCGGGACCGTGCTCGGGTGGGCCGGGCTCAGGTCTGGCCCGCGTCCGGCCGTGCCCGGTCCGCATTCGGTGAGCCGGGCACGGCCGGATGCGGTGGGCCGGGCGGCGCATTCGGTGGGCCCGGTGGCGGGGGATCGGTTCGGCGGCCGCATACGGTGCGGCCGCACACGGTGGTGCGGCCGGGGCCGCTGCGCGCGTGGACGATCCTCCGTGCGCCCGGCCGAACGGCCACCTCCGAGGCGTCGCCCGCCGCACGGACCAGGCAGACTTGGACTCATGGCCATTCACGAGAACCTGCTCGGGGGACCGCCCCCGACCCATCTGCCCGACGACCCGGAGCCCCGCGAGCTGCTCGCCGCGGGCGCCGCTCCGGCCGACGTCGCCGCGAAGTACCCGGCGTCCTCGCTGGTCTGGGCACAGCTGGCGGACGACGCCTTCCAGGCCGGCCGGACCGTCGAGTCCTACGCGTACGCCCGCACGGGCTACCACCGCGGCCTGGACTCGCTGCGCCGGGCCGGCTGGAAGGGCCATGGCCCGGTCCCGTTCGAGCACGAGCCGAACCGCGGCTTCCTGCGGGCGCTGCACGCGCTCGCCCGCGCCGCCCAGGCGATCGGCGAGCAGGAGGAGTACGAGCGCTGCACGTCCTTCCTGCGCGAGTCCTCGCCGACCGCCGCCGACACGCTCTCCTGAGGTACCCACCCGGGAGATCACCCGCTCAGGACCGGCCCGCGACATTTTCCGGCCGGTCCTGAGCCGGTTCGGGCCCCGCGAGTCGGCCGGGGCTGCCCTTGCCAAACCCCGGAGAGTTGCGGAAGATGCGCAACAGGTCCGGTGAGCCGGACCTGACGAGGGGACCGGGGCTCCGATGCCGACAGGAAGGGGCGGACCGCTACCCGGAGGCATGCATCACGAGGAGTTCCTGATGTCGTACTCGTCATCAGCGTCCCAGGCGTCCCCGTCCCCGGAGCCGGCCCCGCGCTGCCCGGTCGGCGGCCGGGCCGAGGCGGACCCGAATCTCGACTTCGCGGGCACCACGCCGTACGAGGACTACGTCCAGGCGGAGCTGCTCACGCACTCCCAGCACCTGCTCTCCGACGACCCCGGAGAGATGGCTTTTCTGGTGACCACCCAGGTCATGGAGCTGTGGTTCACCGTCATCGTCCACGAGTGGCACACCGCGGCCCAGGCCCTGCGCGGCGACGACCTGCCCACCGCGATCGACGCGCTGCGCCGCTCCACCTACGAGCTGGAAGCGCTCAACGCCGCGTGGAAACCGCTGGCCCGGCTGACGCCCGCCCAGTTCAACGCCTACCGCGGCGCCCTCGGCGACGGCTCCGGCTTCCAGTCCGCGATGTACCGGCGGCTGGAGTTCCTGCTCGGCGAGAAATCCGCCTCCATGCTCGTCCCGCACCGCGGCGCGCCCCGCGAGTACGCCGAGCTGGAGAAGGCGCTGCACGAGCCGAGCCTGTGGGACGAGGTCCTGCGGCTGCTGGACCGCCGCGGATACGCCGTCCCGGTGTCCGTCCTGCACCGCGACCCCACGCTCAAGTACGAGCCGAACCCCGCCGTCGAAGCCGCCTGGGCGGAGGTCTACGCCGGGGACCCGCGGAGTGAGCTGATCGGGCTCGGCGAGGTCCTCACCGACGTCGCCGAACTGGTCTGGCGATGGCGCAACGACCATCTGGTCGCCACCCGCCGGGCGATGGGCGCGAAGATGGGCACCGGCGGTTCGTCCGGTGTGGCCTGGCTGGAGAAGAGGGCCCGCAAGAACGTTTTCCCGGAGCTGTGGACGGCCCGGAGCCATGTCTGACGGGCCGACCGCCCGTCAGCGGTACTCGACCCCGCCGGACGGGGCACCCGTGACGGGGCGGCCGGCCGCCATGGAGGAGTCGGCCGCCAACGACGGGCCGTTCACCGCTGAGGGGCCGGCCGTCGAGGACAGGCCGGTCGTCACCGGTGGTCCGTTCACTCTTGACGGGCCGGTCGCCACCGGCCGGCCCGGCACGACCGGTGAGGAGCCGGGCGGGCCGGTCGCGAACGGCCCGGGCGGAGGGGGCCCGAACGGCCCCGGCCCCCGGGACACGGCGACGCGGCCGGACCCCGCAGGACAGCGCGAGGAGACCGGAGACGAGCGACCCCGCACCATGACCGGGAACGAGCGGCCCCGCACCACACAGCGATACGGCCGGGCAGCGGCGGAGGGTGACGACGTGCAGCAGAACCAGAGCACCGAGGGTGGCGCGACCACCGACAGAATCGATCCGCTCGACACGGCCGAGGCGGCCGAGGCGGCTGACGTGGCGGACATGGCCGACACCCTGTCCGGCCACGCCGTCGCCGCGGCAGCCGTCCGCGACGACTTCGCCGCCCACGCCGCGCGCATGGACGCCGACGACCCGCTGCGCGGCAAGCGCACGGAGTTCGTGCTCGACGAGGCCGTCTACCTCGACGGCAACTCCCTCGGCGCGCTGCCGCACGCGGTCCCCGAGAGGGTCCGCGAGGTCATCTCCCGCGAATGGGGCGAGCTGCGCATCCGCTCCTGGTCGGAATCCGGCTGGTGGACCGCGCCCGAGCGGATCGGCGACCGTATCGCCCCGCTCCTCGGCGCCGCCCCAGGACAGGTCGTGGTCGGCGACTCCACCAGCATCAACGTCTTCAAGGCCCTGGTCGCCGCCGTACGCATGGCGGACGGGGCCGGGCGCATGGCGGACGAGACCGGAGGCATGGCGGACGAGGCCGGTACGGCGGCCAACGGCGTCCGGCGGGACGAGATCCTCGTCGACGCCGCGACCTTCCCGACCGACGGCTACATCGCACAGTCCGCCGCCCGCCTCACCGGCTGCACGCTGCGCCCCGTCGAAGCCGCGCTGATGCCCGCCGAAGCGTCCGACCGTACCGCCGCCGCGCTGGTCAACCACGTCGACTACCGCAGCGGGCGGCTCAACGACCTGCCCGGCATCACCGCCGCCCTGCACGAAGCGGGCGCCCTCGCCGTCTGGGACCTGTGCCACAGCGCGGGTGCCCTGCCCGTCGACCTGGACGCGCACGGCGTGGACCTCGCGGTCGGCTGCACGTACAAGTACCTCAACGGCGGCCCCGGCGCCCCCGCCTACCTGTACATCCGGGCCGAGCACCAGCCGCGCTTCGACTCACCGCTCCCCGGCTGGAACTCCCACGCCGATCCCTTCGGCATGGACCCCGAGTACACCCCCGCACCGGGTGTCGAACGCGGCCGCGTCGGCACCCCGGACATCCTCTCGCTGCTCGCTCTGGAAGCCGCGCTGGAGGTCTGGGAGGGCGTCGCCATCGAGGACGTACGCGCCAAGAGCCTCGCGCTCACCGACTTCTTCCTCGCCTGCGTACGGGCCTACGTGCCCCACGGCCGGGTGCGTTCGGTGACCCCGGAACGGCACGACGAGCGCGGCAGCCAGGTCGCGCTGGAGTGCGCCGGGGCCGCCGAGGTGATGGGCGAACTGATCCGGCACGGCGTGATCGGCGACTTCCGCCACCCCGACGTGCTGCGCTTTGGCTTCACCCCGCTCTACACTTCCTTCGCCGACGCGGAACACGCCGCCCGGACCCTCGCCGAGATCGTGGCGTACGTCCCCGGCGACGGCAGCGCCTCAGCGGTCGCCGCGGGCGGCCCGGAACAGGGACCGGTCACGACATGAGCGGTCCGGCTCACGACATGAGCGGTCCGGCGCAGGACGAGGCCGTGGTGGTGGGCGGGGGAGCCGCGGCGGGCTCGGCGGGCTCGGCGGGGGATGAGGAGACCGAGGAGGCCGCGTTGCTGGGTCTCCCGCCCGCAGCGCCGGACGACCGCCTCGTCTACGGCGGCCACCCGGACCAGGTCGTCGACCTGTACCGACCACCGGCCACGGCACCCGTCCCATCCGCCATGGCACCTGCCTCGTCGGCCGCGGCACCCGTCCCGTCGGCCGGCGGCCGGATCGCGCCGTTGGTCGTGCTGCTGCACGGCGGCTTCTGGCGCGTGGCCTACGACCGTACGCACCTGTCCCCGGCGGCCGCCGCGCTGGCCCGGCACGGCCTGTACGTCGCGCTCGCCGAGTACCGCCGCGCGGGCGGAGGCGGCGGCCTTCCGGAGACGTTCGACGACGTGACCCACGCGGTGCGGGCGGCGGCCGCCGAGGTTCCCGCGGGCACGCCTGTGCTTGTCGCCGGCCACTCCGCCGGCGGCCACCTCGCCCTCTGGGCCGCCGCGCGCCCCGGCCCCATCACCGCGGCCGTCGCCCTCGCCCCGGTCGCCGACCTCGCCCGCGCCCACGACCTCGGCCTGAGCAACGGCGCGGTGGCGGAGTTCCTGAGCAGCGGCGTGGTGGCGGAGTCTTTGAGCACCGACACACGCGCACCCCGCACGCGCGCGCCGCACACGCCCGCGCCGCTCACGTCGGCGGCGCTGACGGCACGCATCGCCGAGACCGACCCCGTACGGCTGACGCCCCGCGTACCGGTGACGCTCCTGCACGGCACGGACGACCCCGACGTACCGGTGGAACTGTCGCGGCGGTACGTGGCGGCGCACGGCGGCGGCACGGCCCCCGTCGTGCTGCGTGAACAGCCCGGCGTGGGGCACTACGCCGCCGTCACCCCGGGTACGGACGCCTTCGCGGCGCTGCGCGAGGCGCTGTTCACCGCCGCGGGAGCCGCACGGGGAGCCGTACCGGAATCCGTACCGGAATCCGTACCGGAATCCGTACCGGAATCCGTACCGGAATCCGCACCGGAATCCCGATCGGGTGCGCCGGAAGCCGCCCCGTAGGTCGCCCCGGAAGCCGACCCGGGCGACGGGCGATCCGTCCGTACCGCCCCTGACCGGCGGGCGATCCGTCCGTACCGCCCCTGACCGGCGGGCAATTCGGCCGCACCGCCCCTGACCGGCGGGCCGTCCCCGGCGGTACCGTCCACCCATGGCAGACGTAGCCGCATTTGCCCCCTGGTCGCCCGAGTTCGTCGCCGACCCCTACCCCGGCCTCGCCGAACTGCGCACCGCCGGCCGCGTGCACTACTTCCCGCCCTCCGACCAGTGGCTCGTACCGCACCACGCCGACGTCGGCGCACTCCTGCGGGACCGCCGCCTCGGCCGCACCTACCTGCACCGCTTCACCCACGAGGAGTTCGGCCGCACCCCGCCCCCACCCGCGCACGAGCCCTTCCACGCCCTCAACAGCAACTCCCTGCTCGACACGGAAGTCCCCGACCACACCCGGCTGCGCCGCCTGGTCTCCAAGGCGTTCACGCCCCGCACCGTCGAGCAGCTGGCCCCCGTCGTCCGCGCCCTCGCCGACGGACTGGTCGACGACTTCGTCGCGGCGGGCGGCGGTGACCTGCTGACCGCGGTCGCCGAACCCCTCCCGGTCGCGGTCATCGCCGAAATGCTCGGCATCCCCGAGGCCGACCGCCACCTGCTGCGCCCCTGGTCCGGCGCCATCTGCGGCATGTACGAGCTGAATCCGCCGGAGGAGACGGCACGCCGCGCGGTGGAGGCGTCCCTCGAATTCTCCGCCTACCTCCGCGAACTCATCGCCGCCCGGCGCAAGGAGCCGGGCGAAGACCTGATCAGCGGCCTGATCGCCGCCCACGACGAGGGCGACCGGCTGACCGAACAGGAAATGATCTCCACCTGCGCGCTGCTCCTCAACGCCGGCCACGAAGCCACCGTCAACACCACCACCAACGGCTGGCTCGCCCTCTTCCGGAACCCAGGGCAGCTCGCCGCACTCCGCGCGGCCCCGGACGCGCTGCTCCCCACCGCCATCGAGGAACTGCTGCGGTACGCCACCCCGCTCCAGCTCTTCGAACGCTGGGTGCTCGACGACATCGACCTCGACGGCACGGTCATCCCGCGCGGCGCGGAGGTCGCCCTCCTCTTCGGCGCGGCCAACCGCGACCCGGCGCGCTTCGACCGGCCGGAGGAGCTGGACCTCTCCCGCCCGGACAACCCGCACGTCGCCCTCGGTGCCGGCATCCACTACTGCCTGGGCGCCCCGCTCGCGCGCCTCGAACTGGCCGCCTCCTTCGCCGCCCTGCTCCGCGCCGCCCCCACCCTCCGCCTCACCTCGGAGCCCTCCTGGAAGCCGAACTTCGTGATCAGGGGGGTGCGGGAACTCCTGGTGGAGGTCTGAGGGGAGCGCCGGGGGCGCCGTGGGCCGGGGGAGTACCGGCCGGCGGCGCACCGGTGGGGGTACCGGCGGCGGGCGTGCCGCGTGGGAACCCCGGCGGCGTGCCGGGTGGGAATACCGGCGGCGGGCCGGGGCGCCGATCGCGCCGTGCAGTAGCCGATCATGCCGTGTAGTACTTGAGACGGACCCGCGCAGATCCCCACCGGGCCGGACGCCGCCGACCGCCCCCGTACATACGGTGGTGTGCGTGAACGAGACTCCTCAGTTTGTGGACGGCACCCGCCGGAAGCAGGGCGATGCCGGGTACGCCCGGACCGGCCCGAACCCCGAAGCACGCATCGTGAGCGGCGTGCTGAGCGGCCTCCGCCGCGACCTGTTCTCCCACCCCTTCGCCTTCCGCCCGCTGCCCCCGCTGGACGCCGACCGGGTGGCGGCCCTGGTGCCGTGGCTGCCGCCCCGGGTGGGCCGCTGTCTGCGCTGGTTCCCGCACGCGGTGGTTCTCGGCTACGCCTTCGTGCTGCTGATGGCCGCCGTGCAGGTGAGCTCCGTCGGGCCTGCACTGTTCACGCTGATCTTCGGCGTGCTCGTGGCGGGCCCGACGGCGATGACACTCGTCCGCCCGGTGGGGGCGTTCTGGGTGTCGCTGCCGGCCGTGTGCTTCGGGTTGCTGGGCGGCGGCGGAGGCGCCTGGCTGCTCTCCGTCATGGGGCACCTCGCGACGATGACCCTGGTCGTCCTGCGTACCCGGCCCCGCCTGGCGGCGGCGATGTGGGCGGTGACGTTCGCCGCGCTCGTGCCCGGCACCACCGTCCTCGGTTCCGACACCTCCCTGCTGCCGCAGGTGGCGGTGGCGAGCGGGGTCGTGCTGCTGGCGGCCGCGGCCGTGCGCGCGTGGCGCGAGGAACGGCAGCAGGTCGAGGAGACGCGTACGGTCACGGCGGTGGAGCGGTCGCGGCGCACCACGCTGGAGGAGCGCGCGACCATCGCCCGCGAGCTGCACGACGTCGTCGCGCACCACATGTCGGTGATCGCCATCCAGGCGGAGGCCGCGCCGTACCGGGTGAGCGACACGCCTCCCGAACTGGCCACCGCCTTCTCGACGATCCGCGAGAACGCCGTGGCCGCGCTCACCGAACTGCGGCGCATCCTCGGCGTCGTGCGCTCCGAGGACCCGGACGCCTTCGCCGGCCCCGAGGCCCCGCAGCCCACCCTCGCCGACCTGGACGGACTGCTGGACAGCGTGCGCGGGGCGGGGCTCAGCGTCACGGCCGTCGTCACCGGCGCGGTACGGCAACTGCCGCAGGGCGTCGAACTGTCGGCGTACCGGATCATCCAGGAGGCGCTGAGCAACGCCCTGCGGCACGCGCCGGGCGCCGAGGCCCGGGTGGAAGTCGCGTACGTCCTCGGCGGTCTCGGCCTCCGTATCGTCAACGGCCCCGCGAACCGCCTGGCCAAGCCCTCGCCCGGTGCGGGCCACGGCGTCCTCGGGATGCACGAACGCGTCGGCATGCTCAACGGCGAGATGACCAACGGCCCGACGGCGGACGGCGGCTACGAAGTCACGGTCTTCCTCCCGGCAGCCCCCACACCGGAAACCCCCGACTCGCCGGGGACGACCGGGGCACCGAGAGAGGCCGGAGCGACTCGCGAGCAGGAGCGGGGACCGACGGGGCCCGGCGCGACTCGCGAGCAGGGAGGGGGACCGGTCGGGCTCGGTGCGGCCGGGACACCCGCTTCTTCTGGTACGAAGGAGCCGTCGCCCTCGCCGTCGCTGTCGTCCACCCGCCCGATGCGGCAACCCACCACGGGGCGGCGCCCCACTGCGGAGTACCCCACTGCGGAGTACCCCACTACGCGGAACCCCACCACTGACGCCCAGTCCACCGTGTCGCTGAACAAGCCGGACACCTCGCCGGAGAGGCCGCAGGAATGACCGGAGAGGCCGCAGGAATGATCAGAGTCCTGATCGTCGACGACCAGGTGATGGTCCGCGAGGGCTTCTCGGTGCTCCTCAACGCGATGCCGGACATCGAGGTCGTCGGCGAGGCGGTGAACGGACGCGACGCGGTCGAACAGGTCGCCGCGCTCCGCCCGGACGTCGTCCTGATGGACATCCGCATGCCGGAGGTCAACGGCCTCGACGCCACCCGCGAGATCGTCGCCGCCGACGCGGACGCCAAGGTGCTGGTCCTGACCACGTTCGACCTGGACGAGTACGTCTACCAAGCGCTCCGCGCGGGAGCCAGCGGCTTCCTCCTCAAGGACGCCTCCGCCGGCCAGCTGGCCGAGGGCGTACGGATCGTCGCGTCGGGCGAAGCGCTGCTCGCGCCGACCGTCACCAAGCGGCTGATTTCGGAGTTCTCCCGGCTGGGCACGCCCCGGCCGCCAGCCCAGGACCGCGTCGGCGACCTCACGGAGCGGGAGACGGAGGTCCTGGTCCTGGTCGCCCAGGGCCTCTCGAACGGTGAGATCGCCGCCCATCTCGTCATCGCCGAATCCACGATCAAGACGCATGTGAGCCGCATCCTGGTGAAGCTGGGCCTCCGCGACCGCACCCAGGCCGCCGTCTTCGCCTACGAAACCGGCCTGGTGACCCCGGGCGCCTGAGCCACCACCCCGCCCCGAGCCCCCAATCCTCCCCGAGCCCCCGAGCCCCCCCCCACCCCCCAATCGCCAGCCGCAGCCCCGGGGACCGTCGGCCGGCAAAATCCGAACGATATCCACAGGGTGTGGATATCGCTGTGGGGTCAGCGACCGAGCCCCCAGAAAGGGAACCGAACACCCCTGGGATGGAATCGAGCATCCCCGGAAGGGAACGGAGTGGGCCGACAGCAAGGGGCCGACGGAAGGAACCGGCGGGGATGGGCCGGCGGGAAGGAACCGGCAGGGAGGGGCCGGCGGGAAGGAACCGGCAGGGAGGGGCCGGCGGGGAAGGCGGGTCCCACCCCCGTTTCCGGGCCCGCCCGGGCGCCCTCCCTCGGCGCGCTGCCCCCCGGTGCTCTCCCCCCTGGCGCCCTCCCCCCGGTGGGCCGCCCCTCGCCGTCACCCCACTCCCCGGCTCACCCCGTTCCCGGCGTCACCCCATGTCCCGGCGCCTCACCCCCATCAGGCCGGTGGCCGTGCTCGCGGCGGCGATCAGCAGCAGCCACAGGAAGGGGGCCGCCGTCACGTCGCCGCCCGGGAGCTTCGGGAGGTGGCTGAAGGGGGAGAGGTCCATCGCCCACTGCGGGAGGTCGAGCGCGGGGCCGATCCAGCCGAGGGCCAAGGACGCGCCGACCAGTCCCCAGGCCGCCGTCGCCCACTTCGGGAGGACGCCGAACAGGAACGTGGCGAGTCCGGTCAGGACCCAGACCGCCGGTATCTGTGCCAGCGCCGCGCCCATGATCGGGCCGAACCGTCCGCCCATGTCGCCGACGGTGCTCCCGTACCCGATCGCCAGGCCCGCTCCGCCGGCCGCCAGCACCACGCCCGTGCCGAGGAACGCGATCAGCAGGTGGCTCGACGTCCAGCGCAACCGCCCGACCGCGCAGGCCAGTACCGGCTCGGCCCGGTCGCCGGTCTCCTCAGCGCGCAGCCGCAGCACCGCGCCCGTCGCGTAGAGGGCCGCGACCATCCCGAGCATGCCGACCATCGTGGCCAGGAACGTGTCGGTCAGCGCCTGGGCGCCGCCCATCCTTTCCAGGATCCGGCGGGTCTGTTCGTTGTCGCCGACCATGTCGGAGGCACCGTCGGCGATGCCGCCGAACACCCCTCCGGCCACCGCGAATCCGGCCGCCCAGCCGAGCAGTGTCATGCGCTGCAGCCGCCAGGCGAGGCCGAACGCGCCGTTCAGCGACGCCGGTGCGCGGGCCGGTCCCGGCCGGGCGGGCAGGAAGCTCATCCCGATGTCGCGCCGAGCGGTCAGCGCGTAACCCGCGCAGGCCGTGAGGACGGTGCCGGCGGCCAACAGCAGCAGCACCCACCAGCGTTCGCCGGCGTAGGCACGCAGATGCTGGGGCCAGCCGATCGGCGATATCCAGGTCAGCGGCGAGGAGCCGTCGGCGGTCGCGGCGTCGCCCGCGGCCCGCAGGACGAAGGCGAGGCCCACGACCGCGCCCGTCAGCCCCTTGGCGAGCCGCGCGCTCTCGGTGAGCTGGGCGGCGATGGTGGCGACGCCCGCGAAGAAGATTCCGCAGCCGCCGACGGCCAGGCCCAGCGCCAGCGATCCCGCTGCCGGCTGGCCGGACGCGGTGAGCCCGGCGGCGATGACCAGGGCCAGCGCGGCGTTGGCGAGCAGCGCGGTCAGCAGTGCGGCGGTGATCGGCGCGCGCCGGCCGACCATGGCGGCCGACAGCAGTTCCTGACGGCCCGTCTCCTCCTCTTCCCTGGTGTGCCGTACGACGATCAGCAGGCTCATGACGGCGGCGAGCACCGCCCCGAAGCCGGCCATCCGCCAGGCGACCAGCCCGCCGATCGAATCGCCGAACACCGGCCCGTACAGCGCACGCATCGAGGCGTTGGCGTTCATCGACTGCGCCAGCCCGGCGCGCTGGGCCGCCGTGTCGTAGAGCGCTTCGAAGGAACCGCCCAGGCTGGCCACCGTCAGTCCGAGGAGCAGCACCCACAGCGGGATCATCAGCCGGTCGCGGCGCAGCGCGAGACGCAGCAGGGTGCCGGTGCCGGCCAGGTCGCGGCTCCCGCTCCGGGCGGCGGGCCCGGCGAGCACGGCGGTCATCGCGAGGTCACCCCTTCGGCTTCGGACGGGGTGGTGCCGGGAGCCTCGGCGGCAGCGCCATTGCCGTCGGCGGCGCGGCGGTCCCCATCGCCCGGCTCGCCGCCCAACTCGTCCTGGTAGTGCCGCAGGAACAGCTCCTCCAGCGTCGGCGGCGTACTCGTCAGGCTCCGCACTCCGGCGGTGGTGAGGGAGCGCAGCACCGCGTCGAGCTTGTCGGTGTCGACCTGGAGCCGGACCCGGCTGCCCTGGACATCGAGGTCGTGCACCCCGGGGAGGCGGGAGAGTCCGTCGGGCGGGCCGGCCAGTTCGGCGGAGACGGAGGTACGGGTGAGGTGGCGGAGGTCGGTGAGGGAGCCGCTCTCCACGGTCCGGCCCTTGCGGATGATGCTGACCCGGTCGCACAACGCCTCGACCTCGGACAGGAGGTGACTGGAGAGCAGGACCGTGCGCCCGCGGTCCCGTGCCTCCAGGACGCACTCCTGGAAGACCTCCTCCATCAGCGGGTCGAGACCGGAGGTCGGCTCGTCGAGGATCAGCAGGTCGGCGTCGGAGGCGAAGGCGGCGACCAGGGCGACCTTCTGCCGGTTCCCCTTGGAGTAGGTGCGCCCCTTCTTGGTGGGGTCGAGCTCGAACCGTTCCAGCAGCTTCGCCCGGCGGGCGTTGTCGAGTCCGCCGCGGAGCCTGCCGTACAGGTCTATGACCTCGCCGCCGGAGAGGTTGCGCCACAGCGTCACGTCCCCGGGCACGTACGCGATGCGGCGGTGCAGCGCGACCGCGTCGCGCCAGGGGTCCTTGCCCAGCAGGCGGGCGTCTCCGCGGTCGGCGCGCAGCAGGCCCAGCAGGACGCGGATGGTGGTGGACTTCCCGGAGCCGTTGGGGCCGAGGAAGCCGTGTACCTCGCCGGGGGTGACGGTGAGGTCGAGACCGTCGAGCGCGCGGGTGCGCCCGAACGACTTGTGGAGACCGGCGACGTGGACCGCCGCTGCTGGGTCGGTTGCTGTGGTCATGATTTTGAACATACGCTACTTTCACAAATTTGTGAAGTTAAGGAAGCGTATAAAATTGAGGGACGCGCGGCGGAGCCGGAGCACGCGACCCCGGTCGCCGGGGGTTCGGGAGAGGATGAGCGGATGAGCGAGGAGCAGAGGGTGGAACGGCGGGACGACGAGGCCATTTCCCAGTTCGTGGAGCGTTTCGCCGCGCAGCTCGTGGACGCGGGGATGCAGCGGATGCCCGCCCGGGTGTTCTCCTGCCTGCTCGCCTCGGACTCCGGCGTGCTGACCTCCGCGGAGATCAGCGAGCGGCTGCACATCAGCCCCGCCGCCGTCTCCGGGGCGATCCGTTACCTCTCGCAGGTCGGCATGGTCGGCCGGGAGCGCGAGCCCGGCTCCCGACGCGACCGGTACCGGGTGCACAGCGAGCAGTGGCACGAGGCGCTGACCCGCAAGGACAGCAACATGACCCGCCTGGAGACCGCGCTGCGCGAGGGCGTGGACAGCCTCGGCGAGAGCTCACCGGCGGGCCGCCGGGTCGGCGAGACCCTCGCGTTCTTCGAGTTCATGCAGCAGGAGCTGACCGTGATGATGGAGCGCTGGCGGGCGCACCGCGATCAGCTGCGCGCCCAGCAGGATGCCGAGGACGAGGGCCGCCTCCCCCGGTGAGGGCGCGCGCCCGCGAGCGGGCGCGCGGGTCTCTGCGCATCCACCGTCCGGGGCGTGAGAAGCGTCACCTCCGCGGCAAGATCACGTCCGGGGCAGCGTCAGCCGCCACGCGGACGGCTGGACCGTCCATGTCCGCGTCCTGACCGGCCCGCCGATCATCGCGTCGGCCCGGTACCGGAAATCCGGCCCGGACACCGTCACGGCCCGCGCCCGTACCCGTACCGGCGCCTCCGCCGCCTGCCACTGCACGACCACCTCGGCCAGCCCCTGCGGCTCCTGCGACGCGCACGCCGTCCCGACACTCGGCTCAGCGCCGTGCGCCGCCGTGCACCCCACCGGCGCGACCGACACCCGGTGCACCGGACGGTCCAGATCCGCCAGCACCACGCCGTCCGCCTCCACCCGCAGCCGCGGCAGCACCCGCTCGCCGCGTCGGCCGCGGCCCCCGCCGCCGCCCGGGACGGGCGCCGCCAGCAGCGAGAGGGCCGCTCGCGCGGTCCGCGCGGCCGGCATCCACCAGGACCGCTGCGAGGGCACAGTCGGCTCCTCGGCGGCCGCACACGGCTCCGGCGCGGGCTGCTCGGCCAGATCGCCGCCCGGGATGCGCAGCCCGCCGAGCACGATCCCGTCGCTGTCGTCGGACAGCAGGTCGAGGGCGCGTTCCTGGCCGTCCAGGACGGCGCGCGCCGCGGTCACGGTGTCGGTGGGGACGCCCAGCGCCCGGCACAGCGCCACCCCGGCCGGCGCCCCGACAGGCACCAGCGACAGCGCCACCCGGGCCAGCTCACGCTCCTTGTGGAGCAGCTCGACCGTGCGCATCAGGGCGCGGTCGTCGCCGATCACCACGGGGCGGCGATGCCCCCTTCGGGCGAGCACCCGGGCGAATTCTCCGGGGTCGTCCGGGAAGCAGATCTTCGTGGTCGCGGCCGCACACAGGACGTCCTTGGCGATGCGTACGGACTCGCCGTCCACACGGCGGGCGACCGGGTCGATGACCACGAGCAGGGAGCGCCCGGCAAGGTCTGGAGCCGACACCTCGGTCCTTCCTAGGGCTTGCGTTCTCTCGGGGAACGGACTCGGACGGGAAGGGGGCAAAACGGTCGTCGCGACCGCCGCGGGCCCCCGTGCCCCGGCGCCGGCCGGGCGCCCCGGGACTGTCCTGTTCGTCGCCCGAGAGAAATGTTGGGTAATCTCTCGGTGCAAGAGCCCCTGTCGTTGTTGCGCCAGGGGCTTCGTCTATCCGGGGCACCGGTTCGACGGCTCGCGCGGCGGCTGCACCAGGCAGTGAGCCGCTCGCACGTTGGACATGCCCCGCCCGGAAGGGGTGTACGCCTGTGCCCGCACTTGTGCTGCTCGGTGCTCAGTGGGGTGACGAGGGCAAGGGAAAGGCCACCGACCTGCTCGGTGGGTCCGTCGACTATGTAGTGCGCTACCAGGGCGGCAACAATGCCGGCCACACGGTCGTTGTGGGCGACCAGAAGTACGCACTGCACCTGCTCCCTTCCGGGATCCTCTCGCCGGGGTGCACCCCGGTCATCGGTAACGGTGTCGTCGTCGACCCGGCGGTCCTGCTCTCCGAGCTGAGCGGACTGAACGAGCGCGGCGTCGACACGTCCAAGCTGCTGGTCAGCGGTAACGCGCACCTGATCACGCCGTACAACATCACCGTCGACAAGGTGACGGAGCGCTTCCTCGGCAAGCGCAAGATCGGCACCACGGGACGCGGCATCGGCCCGACCTACGCCGACAAGATCAACCGCACCGGCATCCGGGTGCAGGACCTCTTCGACGAGTCGATCCTGCTCCAGAAGGTCGAGGCGGCCCTCGACTTCAAGAACCAGGTGCTCGCCAAGCTCTACAACCACCGTGCGGTGGTCGCCGAGCAGGTCGTCGAGGAGATGCTCGGCTACGCCGACCAGATCAAGGGCTACGTCGCCGACACCACCCTGATCCTCAACGACGCCATCGACGACGGCAAGGTCGTCCTCTTCGAGGGCGGCCAGGGCACCCTGCTGGATGTCGACCACGGCACGTACCCCTTCGTGACCTCGTCGAACCCGACCGCCGGCGGTGCCTGCACCGGTGCCGGCGTCGGCCCGACGAAGATCAACCGGGTCATCGGCATCCTGAAGGCGTACACCACGCGGGTCGGCGCCGGCCCGTTCCCGACCGAGCTGTTCGACAAGGACGGCGAGGCGCTGCGCACCATCGGTGGCGAGCGCGGTGTGACCACCGGCCGTGACCGCCGCTGCGGCTGGTTCGACGCGGTCATCGCGCGCTACGCGACCCGCGTCAACGGCCTCACCGACTTCTTCCTGACCAAGCTCGACGTGCTGACCGGCTGGGAGCAGATCCCGGTCTGTGTCGCGTACGAGATCGACGGCAAGCGGGTCGAGGAGCTGCCGCACAACCAGAGCGACTTCCACCACGCGAAGCCGGTCTACGAGATGCTCCCGGGCTGGTCCGAGGACATCACCAAGGCCAAGACCTTCGCCGAGCTCCCGAAGAACGCCCAGGCGTACGTGAAGGCGCTGGAGGACATGTCGGGCGCCCCGATCTCCGCCATCGGCGTCGGCCCCGGCCGCGACGAGACGATCCAGATCAACTCGTTCCTGGACTGAGGCACCCGAAGGGGCCCGTGGCCCCTGCCCCACGGGGCCGCGCGCCCTGTGGCGGGCCGCCCTCGGAGTGACGGCCGGCAGCCGCGTTCACTGCACCTTCGTGTAGGAACGCGGCTGCTTGTCGTTGCCGCGGAACTCGCGCACCAGAGAGCCGTCGCCCGCGATCCTGAAGTACGAGGAACTGCTGGCCGTGCACCCGGGGGCGCGCCGCTGCACCACGGAGGGGCCGACCGTCAGCTTCCCGTCGGCCGAGTAGAAGTCCGCACGGGCCGTGCAGTGCCCGCCACTGCCCCGCACCTCGATCGTCACGGCGGCGCTGCCCACGGGGGCGCGCTCGATCGTCACCCGCTGCGTGCCCACACCGTCGGCGTTCGGCCGCTCCCACGTGCCCAGATACGCCGTCGGCACCACCTCGTGGCCCGCGGGACGCAGCGTCGCCGTACGCCCCGCCGCGCTCCACATGAGGGTGCCGCGAGGCCCGCGCTTCAGGCTGTGCTCACCCAGCGCCGAGCAGCGCCCCTCGGGCGCGGAGTGCACCACGGTGGTGTCCAGCCGCAGCCCGTCCGCGTCCGACACGGAGACGAGCTTCCCGTCGCTCTTGCACTCGTACGTGGCGCCGAGGCTGATGCTGTTGGCGACCACCTCGCCCATCGAACCGTGCGAGATCACGAACCGCCGCTGCTGCCCCGTGGGCACGCCGTCCCGCTCCACGGCACCGGTCCAGGTGCCCACGTAGGCCGCCGGGATGTCGGAGCCGCCGCCGCTCCGACCGCCGCCGCCCAGCGCGGGCACGGTGAACGTCGCCACACCGGCGGCCGCGATCACCACGGCGACCGCACCGAGCGCCAGGGGCCAGCGGCGCCGCCGGGACGCGGCCGGAGCGGGGGCCGCAGCGCCGCTCCCGGAGCTGTCCGGGCCGCCGTGCGAGCCACTGTGCGGGGCACCCGGCCCGTGCCCGCCGTCAGGCCCGTACGCGCCGCCCGATGCCGATGCCGATGCCGATGCCGATCCCGATCCCGAACCGGCCGGCAGCACCGTCGTGCGGGACTCCGCATGCTCCGAAGGGGACGCGCCGACCGCCTCCACCGTGCGGGTGCGCGCCGGCTGCCCCGAAGGCGGCGTGTCCGTGTCCAGCAGCCGTACGGCGTGCTGCCCCAGCCGCGCGATCAGTTCGGCCGGCAGCCAGGGCGAGGCCGCGCTGCCGCTGCTCACCGGCCCGATGGACGCGATGATCTCCTCCGGCGCCGGCCGCCCCTCCGGGCTCTTCGCCAGACAGCCGCTGATCAGTTCCCGCAGCGACTCCGGAACGGCGTCCAGGTCGGGGTCGGACTCGGCGACCCGGAACAGCACCGAATGCACGCCCGAGACGAGCGACCCGAAGGGCATCCGCCCGGACGCCGCGTACGCGAGCACCGAGCCCAGGCAGAAGACGTCGCTGGCGGGCGTGATCCGCTCACCGCGCACCTGCTCGGGCGACATGAAGCTCGGCGAGCCCACGACCATGCCCGCGCGCGTCTGGGTGTGCTCGCTCACCGCGTCCAGCGCCCGCGCGATACCGAAGTCGATGACACGCGGGCCGTCGATGGTCAGCAGGACGTTGGACGGCTTGAGGTCGCGGTGCACCAGGCCGACGCCGTGGATGTCGAGCAGCGCGCTGGACAGCCCGTAGGCGAGCCGGTTGATCGAGTCCTCCGGGAGCGGCCCGTACGTGCCCTCCACGACCTCGCTCAGCGCCGGGCCCGCGATGTACCCGGTCGCCACCCACGGGACGTCCGCCTCGGTGTCCGCGTCCAGCACGGGAGCGGTCCACCGGCCGCCCACTCGCCGCGCCGCCGCCACCTCGGCCCGGAACCGGTCCCGGAACTCCTGCTCGACCGCCAGCTCGGCCCTGACCAGCTTCACGGCCACGGTCCTGCCGCCCTCGGAGCGCGCCAGGTACACCCGCCCCATGCCGCCGGTGCCCAGCCGGCCGAGGAGGCGGTAGGCGCCGATCGTCCGCGGGTCCTCGGCCGTCAGCCCCTTGAGACCGTCCATGCCCGGCACCCTCCCCGTTCGCTCTGCCGTTGCCGTCGCGTCCTGTGGCGTTACGGCATCGTCAGCCGAGCGTAGGCGGCCGGGGATCGCACGTGGGCAGCCGGGGCGTCACGAGGCGGGAACGATCGGTCCGGCGGGTTCGTTGTCAGGCAGTCGTGCTCGGGGGGAAGTTGCGGGCGATGAGCGACTCGACGGCAGGGGGGTGGAATTCGGGAAAGTCCATGATGACGACGCCGAGGTGGACGCCCGGCCGAGGTGCGGCCAAGTAGTCCAGGACGGCGGGCATGACCGCGTCGGCGAGGTGCTTGGGCCAGCGGAAGCCATTGGCCGCGTCCGGGGCGAGGCTGGTGAAGTTCAGGTAGAGCCGGTCGGAGTCCTGATGGGCCGTCGCGGCGTCGAAGTGCCGCAGGATGTCCTGCCGCTTGGTGTCGACCGATGTCGCGTAGTGGTCCTGCAGCTCGAACCACTCGTTGGAGAAGGTGCCGTTGTCGCCCGCGGGCCAGGCGGGCGCGCTCAGCCCGGAGGCGAACTGGGTGATCAGCACGACCTTGCCACGTGCGGTGCCGAGCGCCGGCAGCGTGGGCCGGATGGCGAAGAGGTCCCCGTACCCCTTCGGCCCGAGGTACTCGGCGAACTTGTCGCTGAGCTGGGCGTCGGTCAGCCCGTGCTCGTTCTTGACGCGCATCAGCACGGTTTCGCCCGGCGTGGACCGCAGGAAGTCCCGGCACTGATCGAGGACGGTGTTGAACGTGATGTCCTGGTAGTACGACCCGTGATAGACGCCGAGTTCACCGGGCACGTCGGGCGGCGGCGTACCGAGGCGGATGTCGAAGAACCGTATGCCGCGCCGCAGTTGCTCCGGTATGCCCATGTTCTGGGTGTGCGACCACTCCGTACCGTTCATCGGGTCCGTGGCGCAGGTGTCGTGCGTCCCCGGGATGGTCAGCCGGGTCAGCGCGACGCCGTCCGGCAGCGCGGACATCCACCGGGCGGGGTCGGCCGCCGCGGCGGAGCGGCCGGCCGCGGGGGCGGCCGGGGCCGTGAGCGCGCGGGCGGGCGCACCGGCGAGCAGGGCGGTGGCGGAGCCGGCCATGGCCGCGGCGACGAACCCTCGACGGCTGATGGGCATGCGGAACCCCTCCCAGTGGCATGCGGCCCGGCACCACACGGCACGAGCCTCGGCGGCGGAGCTGCGTGTGGTGAACAGGAGAGTAGCCGCAGCGACAGCAGGGACGGGCGGGACTGAAGAAACCCGTGGGGCGGCTCATTGCCGCAGTCGACCCGCGGCTCGACTTCCTTAACGCCGATGGGGGGCGCCTTTAACCCGCCGGTTCCTACGTTTTTCCTGTGCCTCCCGAGGCGCGGCTCCCCGCCGCGCCCCGGGAGCGAATCGCAGGAGACGTGGCCGCCGGACGGGTCGGCCACCCGTGACCGGACGAGGAAAGCGATGACTACTCTCGGACAGCTGGCCGCCCATCTCGGGCTCGATCTCGCCGCGGTGTGCGTGCTCACCTTCGCCGTGTACTACCCACGGCACCGGCGCCGCGACCTGGTACCGGCCTACCTGGCCCTGAACGTCGCGCTCTTCTCGGTCGTCGCGGCGCTCGCGGAAGTCAACGGCAGCGGCGGCACAGCGCTGGCTTTCGGCCTTTTCGGCGTGCTGTCGATCATCCGGCTCCGCTCGGACTCCATCCAGCACGAAGAGGTCGCGTACTACTTCACGACCCTCGTCCTCGGCCTGCTGTGCGGGCTCCCGCAGCTGAACCTGGGCTTCGCCGCGATCTTCACCGTGCTGCTGCTCTTCGTCATCTGGTGCGCCGACCACCCCAAGCTGCTCACGCGGAGCCGCCGCACGGTCGTCACGCTCGACGTCGTCCACACCGACCCGGCCGCACTCCGCGCCGACCTGGCCCGCCGGGTGGGCGAGCCGCTCAACTGGACCATCAAGCAGGTCGACTTCGTCCGGGACGTGACGGTCGTCGACGTCCGCTACCGCGAGATGGAACGTTCGCTCGCCGTCGCTCGTACGCCTCACAAGGCGACCGAACACCAGGCGCCCGGGGAACCGGCAACTCAGTACCGCGCCGACCGCTCGCCCCACGTACCCGACCACGGCACCACCGCGCACCACCCCGACCGCACCACCGAACTCCCCTCCGGACGTACCGCCAACGCCTCGAAGGAGACCGTGTGAACCCCGCCGTACGCGCCATCGCCCGTGCCGCACTGGCCGCCCACCCCATCACCCTCGCCGAGGTCCAGGCCCGCGCCGAACTGCTGGCCCGGCACGACAACAGCTACCTCGTGCCGGTCGAGACCTTCGCCGACTTCGCCGCCCGGCTCACCGACCCCAAGCGCCCCGGCGGCCCCTTCAAGTCGCTGTGCATCAACGGCCGGCGCTGGTTCCGGTACAACTCCCTCTACTACGACACCCCCGACCTGCGGGCCTTCCACGACCACCGGCAGGGACGGCGGCTCCGCTACAAGATCCGCGAGCGGCTCTACGAGGACACCGGCGAGCGGCAGTTCGAGATCAAGCTGAAGAGCGGACGCGGCGAAACGGTCAAGTTCCGGCAGCCGATGCTCCCCGGCGACACCGCGCTGGACCGGGCACCGCGCGACTTCCTCTCCTCGGTGCTGCACCGCAACTACAACCTGGCGGCCCCCACCGACCTCGCCACCTCGCTGGTCACCGACTACCAGCGGGCCACCTTCGTGGCCGACGGCCAGCGCATCACCTGCGACGCCGGCATGGTCTGCCGTGATCCGCGCACGGGCCGCTCCGTCCGCGCCGACAGCGGACTTGTCCTGGTCGAGTCCAAGACCGACGGCCATCTGACCGAAGCCGACCGGCTGCTGCACGCTTATGGAGTCCGCCCGGCCGAGTTCACGAAGTACTGCGGCGCGCTCTCCGCGCTCCGCCCCGACCTCACCGCCAACGCCTGGCGCCGCGCCACCCGCACGGTCTTCACCCCGGCCCAGCCGCACGCGGCGTGACGGGGACCGCGTGACGGCAACGGCCCGGCGGGAGGACGGCCCGGGCGGGCATCACGCCGACGGACCGCCGAGGTGCGCCTCCACCCGGGCACCACGGCCCTCGTCCCCGTCGCCGGAGGCCGCGTCCCGGCCGCCGGCCCGACGCGCCGCGGTCAACACCGTGCGGCCCCCGGACTCCTCCGCGACACGGCGCACGATGTCCAGGCCGAGCCCCGTCGAACCACCGCCGCTCTTGCCCCGCTGCGGGACGTGCCCCTCGGGGAAGCCGGGCCCGTCGTCCTCTATGACCAGCACACCGCCGCCCCCGATACCGCCACTCGCCGCCCCGCCCTCGTGCCCGTGCTCGGCAGCGGCCACGGAGAGGCGCATACCGACACCCTCCGGCGTGTGGTCGAAGACGTTCCCGATGAGTGCGTCGACCGCCGCCGCGAGCTCCGCTTCGTCCGCCCGTACGGACACCGGCGCATCAGGAGCGTGAAAGTCCAGCGTGCGCCCCTGGTCCTCGGCCAGCGGCCGCCAGAAATCCGCCCGCTCACGGGCCACCGCCACCAGATCGGCACACGGCGCACCGGCCCCCGCACGACCCGGACCACCCGCACCTCCGTACCCCGCGGCCTCCCGCAACGGCTTGCGCGCCGTACGGATGACCTCGTCCACACTCCGCTCCAACGCCGCCACGTCCGCGGCGATCCGCTCCGCCTCCCCCGGATCACGCAACCCCTCCGCATCCAGACGCAGCGCGGCGACCGGCGTACGGAGGCGGTGCGCCAGATCCGCCGCGTTTTCCCGCTCTGCGGTGAGGAAGCCCTCGATGCGGCCCGCGAGATTGTTCAGCTCGCCGGCCACCAGACGCAGCTCCGGCGGCCCCTCCGGCTCCGCGCGGGCCGTCAGATCACCGGCCGCCAGCCGGTCGGCGACCTTCGCCAGCCGCTGCGTCGAACCGACCAGCCGGGCCCCCAGCCGGTCCGCGACCAGCAGCCCCAGCAGCACCAGTCCGACACCGAGACCGGCGAACGCCAGCCAGGACGGCAGCGTCCCCGCGTACAGCTGCTCGTCGGACAGCGCGACATGAACGACGGCGGTACCGCCCGAGGCGCCCTGCACGGGAACCAGCACGACCTGGCCGCCCCCGGGAGGCGCGTACGCGAACGCACGCCCGTAACGCGCCAGGCGCACGGCATCCGTGACGCGCGACGGCGGGCCCAGCACCGTCCCGTCGGCGAGGATCACCGACGTCTGCGGGAGATCCGGTCCGTTGGCGGCCGTGACCAGCGAAGCGGCAGTCGACCGACTGCCCTCAGGGCCGGGATGGGCCAGCGCCGTACCGATACCGGCCGCCAGCGACTGCGCACGGGCCGTCGCATCGGCGGTGGCCCGGTCCGCGGCATGACTACGGGTGAGGATCGCGAGCGGCACCAGAAGGGCCGCGAGGACGAGCGCGGTGGTCAGAGCCGTGACCAGCAGGATCCGAAGACGCATCGCAACTACTCCGCACGCCGCGACGCGCCGCCGCCACTGCCCTCACCGTCGCCGCCCCCGTCGTCGCCCTCGGGGGCCGCGAGCTTGACGCCCACCGTACGGACGGTGTGCAAGTACCGCGGCTTCTGCGCGGTCTCCCCGAGCTTCCGGCGCAACCACGACAGATGCACGTCCACCGTCTTGTCCGCGCCGCCGAGCGGCTGCTGCCACACCTCCGCGAGCAGCTCCCGGCGCGACACCACCTGACCGGTGCGGCGGGCGAGATAGACCAGCAGGTCGAACTCCCGCGGCGTCAGATCCAGCGGCGCGCCGTCCAGCACGACCTCGCGCGCGGCCGTGTCCAGGACCAGCCCGCCGACCCGAAGCGGCGCCTCCGGCTCGGCGGTACCCAGCCGGCGCAGCACCGCCTTGATCCGCGCGTCCAGCTGCGCGGCACCGAACGGCTTCACGATGTAGTCGTCCGCGCCGTCGTCGAGCACCGCGACCATGTCGCCCTCCTCGTCGCGCGCGGTGGCCACGATGATCGGTACGTCGCTGACCGCCCGCAGCATCCGCAGAACCTGGGCGCCGTCCACGTCGGGCAGCCCGAGATCCAGCACGATCAGGTCGGGCCGGTCGGTGACCGCGGCATCGAGGCCGGACATCCCGGTCGCGGCAGTGGCCACGGCATGACCGCGGTCCCGCAGCGCCCGCACCAGCGCGCTGCGCAATTGGGGGTCGTCCTCGACGACGAGCAGGTGGGACATGACGCCACGGTAACCAGCGATGATCTCGCCCGGGCGATCGACCACAGGCTTTGTGGCCGCCTTAACCGGACGTTAGGGAACGGTGCGGGAGTCTGGATCGTGCCTGGTCCGATGGGCTCCACGCGTACGTCGCGGAGGGTTTCGCCGCCGGGGCGCGGACGCTGTGGACAACCGGCTCACCCGATCGAGTCCGGCCACCGGCGAATCCGCCCTGTGGAAAACCGCCCGGCACCGGCCCGAGCAGGCAGAGTGAAACCACCGAGACCACACAGGACCAGGCAGCCGCCAGGACCGGACGAGGCCCCGGCGAATCAGCAACATATGGAACACCAGAAACATCAGATAACACCAGCAACACCAGGAAACACAGGACAGAGGAACGGGAAAGGAGGACGCGCGATGAAGTGGCGAGGCGCGGTGGTGACCGCCGTATGGGTCTGCGCGTTCGCGGGAGCGGGCGGCCTGGGCGCATGGTCTCTGGCCAACACCGACATGGGGTCGCGGAACAGCCGGGCCGAGCCGCTGGACGACGACGGGGTCCGCCAGAAGCTCGCGGCCGCCCGCACCTCCGCCCGGCCCGACGGCTCCCCGGGCCCCGGCGGCAGCGCCTCCGGCCCCGCCTCCCCGGACGCGAGCGGATCCGGCACCCCCACCGGGGGCGCCGAGCAGACTCCCGGCGGGACCTCCTCCGGCTCCGCCGCGCAGGTGGGCACGGTCAATGTCACCGGAGGCAGCGCCACCGCCGAATGCCGTCCCGACGGCCGGGTGTACCTCACCGTCTGGAGCCCGGCCTCCGGCTACCACATGGACACCGTGAAACGCGGCCCCTCCGACGTCGCCACGATCGAGTTCGAACCGATCGACGACGGCGACGACCGTACGTACGCGATCCGCTGCACCGACGGCCACCCAAAGGCAATACCGGTGGCCGACCACGACAGCGACGATGACGACGACGATGACGACTGAGGGCTGCTGACGACTACCGAGAACGACTGAGGACTACTGACGACGACTGGCGACTGAGGGGGCGGGGTGGGGGAGGGGGAGGGAGGGGAGGCCGCCCCCCCCCCCCCCCCCCCCCCCCCCCCCCCCCCCCCCCCCCCCCCCCCCCCCCCCCCCGCCCCCCCCCCCCCCCCCCGAAGGCCAGCGGGACACGAGCGCGGCAATGCGCCTGACATTGCGGGCAAATTGGACATTAAGGGTTACCGTGGCGGGGTGAGTCCTTCA